>NZ_CP059322.2:5482374-6701061 GCF_013694245.2 Micromonospora ferruginea | reverse complement strand
GGAACAGGAATGTAACGAGGATCCGACACTGAAGGCGGGGGGACGAACTCTTTCTCCAACAGGTCGTAAAAAATGTTGAACGGCGCATAACCATTGCCTTCGACATGCAAAGCGTTAGCGAGGCTAGTAATCCGCTGCTGGCCATCGACGACCCAAAGGGCCGCGTCTGTCGAAGGTGCATCAATTTCGAGAGCGCCTAGAATTATCTTCTGAGCAGGCGAACGCCGAACCCATAGGAGCAAGCTTCCGACCGGATATCCTTTGACAATACTGTCAAATAGCCGGATTACATCCTGCTGACCCCATCGGAAATCTCTCTGAAAATGGGGAACGCGGATTCCGCCACTCCATGCCTCGCTGATCAAATCTTCGAGGTCATAGGTTTTCGCGCTCGGCTGCGTATCCAATCCTGCGGCACTCATTTGCCCTCCCCTGCACAAACGGCGGGGCCCGGCATAAGCCCTCACCCCCGCCGCCCCGACTAGCCGGCCCGAAAACGCCGCGGGTCGTGGCACTTTCGTTAGCCAACTGGAGGCAGCAGGTAGGGAAGTCTACAGCGCCTACAGGCTCAAGGACCTACGGACACGCGGGTAAACCACAGCATTTTTCGCCTCAGCGTAAAGCAGGCGAATGCCCGAGATGGTCTGACCGGTGTACTCCTCGGTGTCGCCGATCGACCAGGTGGGCGGGGCGTCGCCGCCCAGCGCCACCCAGGCGGCCTGCCGGGCCGCGCCGTCCGCGACGTACTCCCCGGGCGGCGGAACCACCACCGGGCGGCCGAAGACCTGCGGCGCGATCCGGCGGACCGCGGCGGACCGGGCGCCGCCGCCGACCAGGATGATCCGGTCCGCGCGGGCGCCCTGCGCGAGCAGCGCGTCGAGGCCGTCGGCCAGCCCGCAGAGCAGCCCCTCGACGGCGGCCCGGGCCAGGTGCGCCGGCGTCGACGTGGCCAGCGTGAGGCCGTGCAGCGTGCCGGTGGCGTCCGGCCGGTTCGGCGTCCGCTCGCCCTCCAGGTAGGGCACCAGCACCAGCCCGTCCGCGCCCGGCGGGGCGGACAGGGCCAGCTCGCCGAGCGTGTCGAGGTCGACGCCGAGCAGGGTCGCGGCGGCGTCGAGCACCCGGGCCGCGTTCAGCGTGGCGACCAGCGGCAGGAACCGGCCGCTGGCGTCGGCGAAACCGGCCACCGCGCCGGAGGCGTCCGCGGCCGGAGTGTCGGCGACCGCGAAGACGGTGCCGGAGGTGCCGATGGAGACGACCACGTCGCCCGGGCCGGCGCCGACGCCAAGCGCCGCCGCGGCGTTGTCCCCGGTCCCCGGCCCGAGCAGGACCGCACCGGTTCCGCCGCCGCCGGCCGCACCGGACAGGCCCGCCGCACCGGATCCCGCGCCGGACGGACCGGGCGCACCGGATCCCGCGCCGGACGGCCCGGCCGCGCTGGATCCCGAGCCGCTGGACGAGGCGTGGACGAGCGCCGTCGGGTCGAGCCGCCCGGCCACCTCGGCCGGACCCAGCACGGCCGGTACCCGGATCCGCCGGCCGAAGGCCCGCTCCAGCAGGTCGATTCGGTATTCGCCGGTGCGCGGCGACCAGTAGCCGGTGCCGCTGGCGTCGCCCCGGTCGGTGCGCAGCGCGGCCAGGCCGGGCGCGCCGGCCAGCTTCCAGGTCAGCCAGTCGTGGGGCAGGCAGACGGCGGCCACCCGGTCGGCGTTGGCCGGCTCGTGCCGGGCCAGCCAGCGCAGCTTGGTGGCGGTGAAGCTGGCCACCGGCACCGCGCCGGTCGCGTCGGCCCAGAACCGGCGGCCGGTCTCCTCGCCGCCGGCCTCCTCGACCAGGTCCCGGGCCGCGTCGGCGGAACGGGTGTCGTTCCACAGCAGCGCCGGGCGGACCACCTCGCCCGCCTCGTCCAGGCAGACCATGCCGTGCTGCTGGCCGCCGACCGAGACGGCGGCCACGTCGGCCAGCCCGCCGGCCTCCGCCACCGCCGCCCGCAGGGCGTCCCACCAGGCGTACGGGTCGACCTCGGTGCCGGGCGGGTGCGGCGCGCGGCCCTGCCGGACCAGCGCGCCGGTCTCCGCGTCCCGGACGACCACCTTGCAGGACTGGGTCGACGAGTCGACCCCGGCGACGAGCGGCATGGCGGCCCGCCTCAGCGCGCGCCGAGCAGGTGCTCGACGGCGAGCTGGTTGAGCCGGACGAAGCCGAAGCCCTTCGCCCCGGCGGCCTCCGGGTCGAAGTCCTCGAACGCGGTCCGGTCGGCGAGCAGCTCGGCGTGGCCCTCGCCGGCGCCGAGCGTCGGGGTGGACAGCTCGGCCACCCGGCTGGCGGCGAGCGCCTCGGCCACCTCGGGGTCGGCGCGGAACGCCGCGGCCCGCTCCTTGAGCAGCAGGTAGGTGCTCATGTTCGCGGCCGCCGAGGCCCACACGCCGTCCATGTCCTCGGTGCGCGAGGGCTTGTAGTCGAAGTGGCGCGGGCCGTCGTAGGCCTGGCCGCCGTCCGGGCCGCCGTGCTCCAGCAGGTCGACCAGGGCGAACGCGTTGAGCAGGTCGCCGTGGCCGAAGACCAGGTCCTGGTCGTACTTGATGCCGCGCTGGCCGTTGAGGTCGATGTGGAACAGCTTGCCGTGCCAGAGCGCCTGGGCGATGCCGTGGGCGAAGTTGAGCCCGGCCATCTGCTCGTGGCCGACCTCCGGGTTGAGGCCGACCATCTCGGGCCGGGCGAGGCCGGAGATGAACGCGAGCGCGTGGCCGACGGTGGGAAGCAGGATGTCGCCGCGCGGCTCGTTCGGCTTCGGCTCGATGGCGAAGCGCAGGTCGTAGCCCTGGTCCACCACGTACTGGCAGAGCAGGTCGACGGCCTCGCGGTAGCGGTCCAGCGCGGCGGCGACGTTCTTGGACAGGTCGTACTCGGCGCCCTCCCGGCCGCCCCACATGACGAACGTCTTCGCGCCCATCTCGGCGGCGAGGTCGACGTTGCGCAGCACCTTGCGCAGCGCGTACCGGCGCACGTCGCGGTCGTTGCTGGTGAAGCCGCCGTCCTTGAACACCGGGTGGGTGAAGAGGTTGGTGGTGACCATCGGCACGACCAGGCCGGTCTCGTCGAGGGCCTTGCGGAAACGGCTCAGCCGGGCGTCGCGGGTGGCGGCGTCCGCGCCGAACGGGACCAGGTCGTCGTCGTGGAAGGTGATCCCGTACGCGCCGAGTTCGGCGAGCCGGTGCACCGCCTCGACGGCGTCCAGCTCGGGCCGGGTGGCGTCGCCGAACGGGTCGCGGGCCGGCCAGCCCACGGTCCAGAGGCCGAAGGAGAACTTGTCCGCGGGGGTGGGACGGGGTGCCATGGGAACCTCCGGGTGGCGTGGTCCGCGATTTGTTCAGCGGTTGAATTAAATGGCGGGGATGTGGCAGTGTCAAGTGGTGACCAGCGCCAGCATCGCCGGAGCGGTCCGTCAGGGCAGCCTGCGCGAGTTGAACCTCGCGGTCGTGCTCCGGCGGATCGCCGCCGCCGACCACCCGCCGTCGCGGGCCGGGCTCGCCGCCGGGACCGGGCTGACCCGGGCCACCGTCTCCGCGGTCGTCGACGACCTGATCGCCGGGCGGCTGGTCGCCGAGGCGGAGCCGCCCCCGCGCACCGGCGCCGGCCGGCCGGCCCGCGGCCTGGTGCTCGCCGCCGACGGCCCGGCCGGGCTGGGCCTGGAGGTGAACGTCGACTACCTGGCGGCCTGCGTCGTCGACCTGACCGGCACGGTCCGGCACCATCTGGTCCGCCGCGCCGACCTGCGCCCGGTCTCCCCCGCCGACGCGCTCGCCCGGCTGGCCGCGCTCGCCGCCGAGGCGCGCGCCGCCGCCGTACGCGACGGACTGACCCTGGCCGGCGCGGCGCTCGCCGTGCCGGGCCTGGTCGGCGACGGCGGCCTGGTCCGGCTCGCGCCCAACCTCGGCTGGCGGGACGTGGACGTGCCGGCGCTGCTGGCCGGGCACCCGCTCGCCGAGCCGGTCGACGGCGTCCCACCGCTGGTGGTCGACAACGAGGCCAACCTCGCCGCGCTCGGTGAGCTGCACGCCGGACCGCCCGGTTCGCGCAGCTTCCTGCACGTGTCCGGCGAGATCGGCATCGGCGCCGGGATCGTGCTGGACGGGGCGCTCTACCGGGGCGCCCGCGGCTGGAGCGGAGAGATCGGTCACTTCCCGGTCCAGCCGCAGGGGCGGCCGTGCCGCTGCGGCGGGCAGGGCTGCCTGGAGCAGTACGCCGGCCAGGAGGCGATCCTGGCCGCCGCCGGGCTCCCCGGCGCGGAGCTGCCCGCCGACACCGCCGCCACCCGCCTCGCCGACCTGGCCGGGGCCGGCGACCCGACCACGCTGGCCGCGCTGGCCGACGCCGGCACCGCGCTCGGGGTGGCGGTGGCGGGGGTGGTGAACCTGCTGGATCTGGACACCGTGGTGCTCGGGGGCGGATACGCGCCGCTCGCGCCCTGGTTGTGCCCACCGGTGGTGGCGGAGATCTCCCGGCGGGTGCTCACCGCGGCCTGGTCCCCGGTCACGGTGCGCCCGGCCGCGCTCGGGGCCCAGTCCGCCGCGGTCGGCGGCGCCACCTCGGTGGTCCGCCGGATCGTCGACCACCCGGTCGGCTGGCTCGCCCGCACGCCCTGATCGGAGCCGTCCTGGACGGGCATTCGTCGCTCCCCCTCGGTACGCTTGCCGCGAGGCAACCTGTCCGCCGAACGACCATCCGGTCGCCGACCGAGGAGCGCACCGACAGCATGCACACGGGTCGACCGACCGAAGCGCCCGGCCAGCGGCGGTGACCGCCGCACGCCGGGGCGGTGTCGCCGGGCCGGTCAGCGGCGGTGGACCCGCCCCCCGGAAACGACCCCGGCGGGTGGCCGGGGCCGCGCTGCCGGCCGACGACCGCCTCGCCCGCGAACTGCTGGACGGGCTGGCCGAGGCCGTCGTGACGATCGACCCGGCGGGCGTGGTGACCCTGGTCAACGCCATGGCAGCGGAACTCCTCCCCGAGCTGGCGCCGGGCGTGGCCCTGGCCGCCTCCCGGGTGCCCGCGCTCGCCGAGGCGGCCCGCGACGGCGCCGGCACGTTCGAGACCGAGCATCTCGGCCGGCGGTTGCGCGGCGTCCGGCGCGAGCTGGCCGGGGGCCGCTGCGCCTGGTACGTGCGGGACGTCACCGAGGAGCGGGCCCGCACCGACGCGTTGCTCGCCGAGCGGTCCCGCACCGCGTTCCTGGCCCAGGCCGGCAGCCGGCTCGGGCTCTCCCTGCACCGGGAGCAGACGCTGCGCACCGCGGTGACCCTGCCGGTGCCCTACCTGGCCGACGTCGCCGTGGTGGTGCACCGGCCGCCGCCACCGGCCGAGGACGAGCCGCACTGGATCCGGTGGGCCGCCGGCGACCCGTCCCCGGTCACCGGCGTGGCCGGCTGGCGGGCGGCGGAATCCGTTCCCGGCCTGGTCGAGGCGCTCGAAGGCGACCTCACCGAGCCGAGCCCCTGGCTCGACGCCGAGCTGGCCGACCTGGCCGAGATGCTTCCCGTCGGCTTCGGCCGGCCGGGCACGGTGCTGATCAGCCCGATGACCAGCGCCGGCGGGCCGGCCGGGGCGCTGGTCCTGGCCCGCCGCCCCGAGCGGGCCGGCTTCGACCAGCGGGAGATCGCGCTGGCCCGGGAGTTCGCCGGCCGCGCCGGCGCCGCGCTGGCCGCCGCCGAGCTGTACGGCGAGCAGACCCACCTGGCCCGGGTCCTGCAGAACAGCCTGCTCCCGCCGACGTTGCCGCACCTGCCCGGGATGACGCTGGCCGGCGGCTACCGGGCCGCCGGGGACAGCCTGCGCATCGGCGGCGACTTCTACGACCTGTTCCCCACCCCGGACGGGGGCCTCTTCGCCCTCGGTGACGTCTGCGGCAAGGGTGTCGGCGCGGCGGTGCTGACCGGCCGGGTCCGCCAGTCGTTGCAGACCCTCCGCCTGGTCGAGCAGCGCCCCCGGGAGCTGATGGAACTGCTCAACCGGGCACTGCTGGACGCGCCGGGGGCCGCCGCGCGGGCCCAGTTCACCACGCTCCTGCTCGGCACGCTGCACCGGGAACCCGACGGCGCGCTGCTGGTCCGGATGGCCGGCGGCGGGCATCCCGCGCCCCTGGTCGTCCGCGCCGGCGGCGGGATCGACGTGGTCCGGGTGGGCGGCATGCCGGTGGGCGCGCTGACCGCGGCGAGGTTCGCCGAGGCCGAGGTGCGGCTCGCCCCGGGCGACCTGCTGCTGGCGTACACCGACGGGGTGACCGAGGCCCGCGGCGGCCCCACCGAGCTGGCCATGTTCGGCGACGACCGGCTGCGGCAGGCGATCGCCTCGGGGGCCGGGCTGCCACCGGCCGCGCTGGTCGACCGGGTGCTCCAACTCGTCGACGAGTGGCTCGACGGGCAACCGCACGACGACATCGCCATGTTGGCCGTGGCGGCCTCGTGAGCCCGGACGGCCGGATCGGGCCGGACGTCCTCGCCGCGTACCTCGACCACCTGGAGCGGGCCGACCGGGCCGGCGCGGTGGCGCTGGCGCGGGGTCTGCTGGCGGACGGCTGTTCGGTCGCGGACGTGCTCGTCGACCTGGTCGCGGTGGCCCAGCGGGAGATCGGCCGGCGCTGGCTCACCGGTTCCTGGAGCATCGCCCAGGAGCACGCCGCCACCCACGTCAGCGAGCTGGTGGTGGACGCGCTGGGCGCGGCCGTCGGCGCGCCGCGCCGCGGCCACGTGGTGGTGGCCTGCGTCGAGGGCGAGTGGCACGCGCTGGCGGCGCGGATCGTCAGCGAGGTGGTCCGGGCGGCCGGCTGGCGGGTGACGTTCCTCGGCGCCAGCGTGCCGGCCCGGCACCTGATCTCCTACCTGCACCAGGCCGGCCCGGACGCGGTGCTGCTGAGCTGCGTGCAACCCAACCGGCTGGTCCGGGCGGCGCGGATGGTGGAGGCCTGCCGGGCCGCCGGGGTGCCGGTGCTGGCCGGCGGCCCCGGCTTCGGCCCCGACGGCCGGTGGGCGACCGCGATCGGCGCGGCGGCGTGGGGAGCCAGCGCCCGGGACGCGGTACGGCTGCTGTCCGGGCCGCTGTCCGCCGGCGCGCACACCGGCCCACCGCCGCCACCGGACGACGCGTACGTGGCGGTGCTGCACCGCCGGCGCGATCTGGTGCGGCTCGCGCTCGGGGTGGTGGATCCGCCGGAGGAGACCGCCGAGGACGTCGCCTCCGGGATCGCGCACCTGGTGGACGCGCTGATCGCCGCCGCGCGGGTGGACGACGACCGGCTGCTGCTGGACTTCGTCGAGTGGCAGGAGGCGGCGCTCACCGCCCGGGGCGGCCGGCGCCTGCTGGACGAGGTGCTCGCCACCCTGGAACGGGCCCTGGCCGAGCATCCGAAGGTGGCCGCGCGGGTGCGTAACGCCCGGGCCGCGGTGGCGACGGGCTGAACCCCGCGAGCACGCCGACGACCGGTCGACCCCGGACCGGCCGGCGGCGCCGGAACCGGACGGGCCGGCAGCGCCGGACGGGCCGGCAGCGCTGGAGGGCCGGACGGGCCGGCGGGGATCGGTCGCGGTGGGCGTCAGGCGGTGCGGACCACCGGGGGTTCGTCCGGCGGGACCGGCTCGCCGCCGCGGCGGGTGAGCGCCGGCCGGGCGGTGCCCGACGACGCGGCCAGCTCGGCCAGCGGATCCCCGATCCGCTCCCCGGACGGCTGCAACACCGGCCAGCCCTCGGCCACGGTCGCCTCGCCACGGCGGCCGACCTTGTCGAACTCGCGCATCCCGCGCACCAGAGCCGCCCGCCCCTCCGGGCTCATCGCGTGCAGGATCCGCGCCAACCGGCGACGCCGGTCGGCGCGCAGCTCGGCGAGGAGCCGGTGGGCCTCGGGGGTGAGGTGCAGCGAGATCTCGCGACGGTCGTGCCGCCCCGGCTCGCGCTCGAGCATGCCGGCGGCCACCAGGCGGTCGCAGAGCCGGCTGGCGGAGGAGAGCAGCATGTCGGTCAGGGTGGCGAGCCGGCGGAGGTTGATCCCGTCATACTGCTCGACGACCATGACCGCGCGTAACTGCGCCCCGGAGAGTCGACTGGTGGTCCGCTCCCGGGCCGCCTCCCAGACGGCGAGGAGGGTGCCCGCCGCCTCGTCCAGGGCGGCGGACATACTCGCTTCAGGTCCCATGGGACCGGGCTCTTCGGTCATGGTGGGCCCGAGACTACTCCCCGGACCAAGCCGGCGACCTGTGCAAAGGAGCAAAGATGAGTGAAGCGGAGGCTCGTGCGCGCCGAATTGTGACGGACGCGCCCACCGATCTCATCGTGGACCGGCTCGCCGCCGAGCTGCGGCGCACGTACGGGATCACCGACACCGAGCTCTACCAGGTCGACTACCGGCTCGCCGAGCTGCTGCCGCTGGGCGGGGACGAGGCGATCGCCGGCCCCGGCCACCCGGCCTGGCACGCCTTCGACCACCAGGAGCCGATCGTCGCCGACGGCACCGGCTGGTTCCCGGTGGGGATGCGGGGCGAGCGACGTGGTGTGCTCCGGGTCGCACCGATGCCGGACGACCGGGACGCCCGTCGCGAGCTGGACACCATCGCCACGGTGCTCGGGCACGAGCTGGCCGCCGTCACCTCGACCACCGACATCTACCTGACCACCCGGCGCAGCCGGCGGCTCACCCTGGCCGCCGAGATGCAGTGGGAGATGCTGCCCGGCCGCAGCCGGATCCGGCCCTCGTTCAGCCTGGCCGGCCAGTTGGAGCCGGCGTACGCGGTGCGCGGGGACAGCTTCGACTGGTCCGACGACGGCCACCGGCTCTGGCTCGCGGTGCTCAACGGCTTCGGCGAGGGGGTGGCCGCGGCGCTGCTCACCTCACTGGCCACGTACGCGCTGCGCAACGCGCGCCGGGCCGGGCTCCCGCTGGCCGACCAGGCCGCGCTGGCCGACCAGGCGATCTACGCCCAGCACCGGGGCGGGCAGCACCTGTCCGTGCTGCTGATGGAGCTGGACCTGGCCACCGGGACGCTGACGGCGGTGGACGCCGGCTCGCCGCACCTGATCCGGCTGCGCGGCGGCGAGGTGGCCCAGCAGACGCTGGACAAGCAGTTCCCGCTCGGCATGTTCGACGGCACCGACTACCGGGAGCAGCGGTTCCAGCTCGACCGCGGGGACCGGCTCTTCGTGGTCAGCGACGGGGTGATCGACGCCACCGCCGACCGGATCCGCTACGGCGAGTCGGCGCTGGACCGGTTCCTGCGCCGCACCGGCCCGCTGGAGCCGCTGGACGCGGTCCGGTCGCTGATCGGCGACCTGCGGGCCTTCGTCGCCGGGGACCTGGTGGACGACGCGGTGGTGGTCTGCCTGGACTGGCTGGGCCCGCAGCCGGACGCCGGCCCGGCTCAGTAGGCGCCGCGGCTGCCCAGCACCGCGCCGAACGTCTTCCAGAGGATGGTCAGGTCGGCCGCGAGCGACCAGTTCTCCACGTAGTAGAGGTCGAGCCGGATGCCGTCCTCCCAGCTCAGGTCGGACCGGCCGCTGACCTGCCAGAGGCCGGTCATGCCGGGCTTGACCAGCAACCGGCGGGCCACGTCGCCGTCGTAGCGGGCCACCTCGGAGGGCAGCGGCGGGCGCGGGCCGACCAGGCTCATCTGGCCGAGCAGCACGTTGGCGAGCTGGGGCAGCTCGTCCAGCGACCACCGGCGCAGCAGCCGGCCGGTCCGGGTCACCCGGGGGTCGTCGCGCATCTTGAACATCAGGCCGTCGGTCTCGTTGCGCGCGGCCAGCTCGGCCAGCAGGGCGTCGGCGTTGACCACCATGGTGCGGAACTTGAAGACGCCGAACTCCTCGCCGCCCTGGCCGACCCGGGTCTGCCGGAACAGCACCGGACCGCGGCTGTCCAGCTTGATGGCGAGCGCGAGCACCAGCAGCAGCGGCGACAGCAGGAGCAGGGCGATCAACGACAGCGACCGGTCGACGAAGCCCTTGACCAGCTTGCGGGCGCCGCGGAACTCGGGGGCCTCGACGTGGATCAGCGGCAGGCCGGCGACCGGGCGGGTGTGGATGCGCGGGCCGGCCACGTCGGTCAGCGCCGGGGCCACCACCAGGTCGACGCCGGTGCCCTCCAACTGCCAGCCGAGGCGGCGCAGCCGGGTCGCGGTCAGCTCACCGGAGGCGGTGACCGCCACGGTGTCCGCGCCGATCGCGGTGGCCGCCTCCGGGATGCCCCGGAACGACCCGACCACCGGTACGTCGCCGAGGCGCTGCGGCACCGGGGCGAGCAGCGCGTCCGGGATGCAGGCGCCGACCACCTGGTAACCGGCGTACGGCTCCCGGCGCAGGGTGTGCACCAGCTCCAGCACGTGCGCGGTGTCGCCGACCACCAGCACCTTGCGGGACCAGCCGGCGCCCCGGTCACGGGCCCGGTGCAGGCGCTTGCGGGCGGCGAAGCGCGCCACCTCCAGCCCGATCGTGCCGACCGCGAAGGAGATGGCCAGGAAGCCCCGGGAGACCCCGACGTCGGCGATGTAGCCGGCGATCGCGATGCCGCCGGCCAGCCGCAGGCTGGCCGCGCTGACCCGGCGGTACTCGTCCGCGCCGTAGCCGAGCACCTGGTCGTCGTAGCAGCGCATGGCCTTGAGCGACACCAGCCAGACCAGCAGGAGCACCGGGGCGACCGCCACGTAGGGGATCTCGGACCCGGTGGGCTGTTCGTCACCGAACCGGGCCAGGTAGCCGATCAGGATGGCCACCGCCAGCACGGCGGTGTCCAGCACCACCAGGACCCGGATGTAGGCCCGCTCCGCGGCTCGCGTCGTGGCACCGGGTCGCTCGCCGCCCGGTCGCGACGTCCTGGCAGGAGTCAACAGCGTCGCCGAGGTCACCGGCCCTCCCCCACTCAATTCACCGACCGCCCCGGTCACGCCGGGTCCCGCCCCGGGACCCACGGTCGAGGCACTCGGACATCATGCCAGGACAATTATGGTTACCGATTGATTCGGACGCATTACCGTCAGTTCACATTCCGTACCTTGACGCTGGAAGCCTTCCGCCGTACCGGATTCCCCGGTACGGCGGAAGACTGTCGCTGACTCGCAGGTCAGCGCGGTGCGGGTGGCCGCAGCGCGATCGCCTGAAGGAAGATCTCACCGATCTTGCTCGGGTCGGTGGTCACGAACGCGCCACCACCGGCGGCGTCCGTGATGGACTTGAGCTCGGCCCGGTTCACCTCGGTGCCGATACCGATGATGATCACCTGCACCGGCTGCTCGTCGTCCCGGAGCTTCTTGATCTGCGCCAGCAGCTCCTTCTGCGAGATGCCGTTGTCGTCCTCGTTCTTGCCGTCGGTGAACAGCACGATCGAGTTGACCTTGCCGGGCTCCCAGTCCTGCTGGACCTTCTTGTACGCCGCGAGCACGGTGTCGTAGAGGCCGGTGTCGCCGCTGGAGGGCCGGATGGAGGCCAGACCGCGCTGCAGCTCGCCCCGGTTGCCGGACAGCGGCCGGATCCCGACCAGCTCCTTCCAGTCCTGTGAGCCCTGCAGGTTGGTGGAGAAGGTCCACAGGCCGATCGACCAGGAGTCGTCGAAGAGCCCCAGGCCCTGGCTGGCGGCCGCCACGGTGACCTGCTCGCGATTCGCCCCGTTGGCGGTGGCGACCGGCTTCTTCATCGAGCCCGACACGTCGATCACGCAGAGCATGCGGCCGGACTGGGTGGCCACCGACCAGGTGGTGGTCGCGGTCGAGATGGCGACCGGGTCGAGGTCGGCCGCGCCGCCCTGACCCGACGGCGGGACCTGCTTCTCCCCGCCGTTGGCCGGGCTCGGCGCGCCGGTCGGCGCCTGGAAACCGCGACCCCAGTTGCCGTCCGGGGCGCGCAGCGACTGCGCGGCGAGCCGGTCCTTGAAGTCGTCCGAGCGCAGCGCCTCGAACAGCACCCGCGCGGCCGAGGCCTTGCTCGGCTCGATGCCGGGCAGCACCGCGAACGGGAAGTCGAGCGGGATGGGCGCCGGATCCAGGTAGAGCGCGGCCAGCTTGATCGGCGGCTTCGTGTTGTTGTAGGCGATCACGTCCTCCTCGGACAGCGCCGCCGCACCGAGCCCGTTGGCGATGGCCGTCGGGTCGGTCGAACGCGGGAACCGCGCGAGCAGGTCCTGCCGCAGCGAGGACCGGTTGGTGGCGAGCGCGCGCAGCGCCCCGACCATCGCCTCCTGGGCCTTCGGGGAGCCGGCCTCGCCGGTGGAGCTGGCCGCCGCGGTCAGCGAGAGCAGGCCGGACAGGCCGGCCGCGTCCTGGGTCGGCTCGACGATGCCGGCCCGCAGCGGCTTGCTGGCGGTCACCTGCTGGAGCATGTCGGACCAGCGCAGCTCCTTGTCCGGCCAGCCGATCCGGGTGGCCACCGGCTCGGGCAGCGCGACCACCACCGGGCTGCGGGCGATCGACGCGCCGTTGGCCGGCGCGAAGGCGCTGGCGCCGCCGGCCTTGAGCCGCACCAGCCAGGTGGACGAGTCGGGCACCCAGACGTCGGGGGTGACCGCGGTGCCGCTGGCCTGCCCCACCCCGGCGAGCGTGGCGCCGTGCTTGCTCGCCACGGCGGCGGCCACGTCGACCGACTCGGCGGAGACGACGTTCACCGCGATGCAGGTGCCGCCGACCGCCGCGCCGTTGGCGACCCAGTCGTCGGCGGCGCCCCGGACCGCGGGGGCGATCTCCGGGGCGGCCGACACCGACAGCTCGATCCGGCCCGAGCAGTTCGGGCCGGCCAGCTGCTGGTAGCCGAACCAGGAACCGGCTACGACGGCGACGAGAGCGGTCGCCGCCGCGGCGGCACCTGCCCCACGGAGGTTGGAACGCATGCGATGGCGGCCAGACACGGTGACCATCTTGCGTATCTCGTGGGGTTACTGCCACAACCGTTCGGACGAAAGTTACGCAGGAGAAACAGTTGATCACTTAATCGATACGCTGAGTCATGTGTCAGTGACGGAGGTGATCACGATCCACGACGGACAGCGCGTTCGGTCACCGCCCCGTCACACCAGCACGCAGGTCGGACTGGGCACCACCACCGGCTCCCCGACCGGCTCCGGCACCCCGCTGCCCGGGTCCACCCGGAAGACCCGGATCAGGTCGGCCCGTTCGTCGGCGACGTAGAGGTGCGCCCCGGTCAGCGCGAAGTGCCGCGGCCACCCACCGCCGGTGTCCACCTCGGCCACCAGCTCCGGCGCCGCGCCGTCCAGCGCGAAGACGGCCACCGTGCCCACGCCGCGGTTGCCCACGTAGAGGAAGCGCCCGTCCGGGCCGACCGCCACCTCGGAGGGCTGCACGTGCCCGGTCCGGCCGCTCGCGTCCACCCGGACGCGCTGGTGCAGCCCGTCCGGGGTCAGGTCGTACCCGGTGACCGACCCGTCCAGCTCACCGACCAGCCAGCAGCGCCGCCCGTCCGGGTGCCGGGCCAGGTGCCGGGGACCGGTGCCGGCCGGCGTCCGCAGCCGGGGTGCGCGGGGCACCAGCCGCCCCGAGGCGGCGTCCAGGTCGTAGCGGTAGACCGAGTCGGTGCCCAGGTCGACGGCGAGCAACGGGCCGCCCCCGGGGTCGGGCGAGACCATGTGGCAGTGCGCCCGCTCCTGCCGGTCGGGGTCGGCGCCGTGCCCCTCGTGCCGCACCAGGTCGGTGCGCTCCCCCGGCACGCCGTCGGCATCCAGCGGGAACACCGCCAGGCTGCCGCCGCCGTAGTTCGCCACGAACAGGTGCCGCCCGTCCGGCGCGACCGCCAGGTGGCACGGCTCCGCCCCGCCGGTCGGGTGGACGCCCAGCGGCGTGAGGTCGCCGTCCGCCCCCACCCGGAACGCGCTGAGCAGCCCATCGGGCAGCTCGTTGACCGCGTACAGCACCGGCGACGCCGGATGCCGGGCGAGGAACGACGGCGACGGGGTCGCCGCCACGGTTCCGAGCGGGGTCAACGCCCCGGTCTCCGGGTCCCGCCGGGCCGCGACGATCCCGTCCGCCCGCCCGTCCGACTCCGCCGTGTAGCCGC
Organism: Micromonospora ferruginea; assembly: GCF_013694245.2. NCBI lineage: Bacteria > Bacillati > Actinomycetota > Actinomycetes > Micromonosporales > Micromonosporaceae > Micromonospora > Micromonospora robiginosa. Next base: position 6,687,027 of record NZ_CP059322.2, on the reverse strand, counting down.
CGATGTGGACGACCTCGTGCTGCCCGGTCACCGCTCCCACCTTCCGCCGATCATGCTGCGATCCAACCAGCCTTCCCGGCGGACCGCCCGGTCAGTCGTCCGAGCCGGGCGGAATCGGGCGCGGACCGCTCAGCCCACCGGCACCGGCTCGCCGCGCTGCCGGGCCACGTGCTCGACCAGCGAGATCAGCACCAGCTTGCCGGACTGCCGGTCCCGGGCGTCGCAGAGCACCAGCGGGACGTCCGGGTCGAGGTCCAGCGCGTCGCGGACCGCCTCCAGGCCGAACCGCCGGGAACCCTCGAAACAGTTCACCCCGACCACGAACGGAACGCCCCGCTGCTCGAAGTAGTCGATCGAGGGGAAGCAGTCGGCCAGCCGGCGGGTGTCCGCGAGCACCACCGCGCCGAGCGCGCCGAACGCCAGCTCGTCCCAGAGGAACCAGAACCGGTCCTGGCCCGGGGTGCCGAACAGGTAGACCTGCAGGTCGTCGTTGATGGTGATCCGGCCGAAGTCCATCGCCACCGTGGTGGTCGACTTCTGCTCCACCCCGGAGACGTCGTCGGTGCCGAGACCGGCCCCGGTCAGCACCTCCTCGGTCTGCAACGGGCGGACCTCGCTCAACGCGCTGACCAGCGTCGTCTTGCCGGCGCCGAAGCCGCCCGCGATGAGGATCTTCAGCGCCAGCGGCACCCGCGACGCGGCCGGCTCCCGGTCAAAGCGCACGGAGTCCACTGACCACCGCCTTGAGGATGTTGTCGTCGGGCAGGTACGCGGTGGCCGGGGGCCGGTGCACCGCGACGAACCCATGGGCGAGGAGGTCGCCGAGCAGCACCCGGACCACGCCGACGGCGAGGTCCAGGTCGGCGGCGAGGTCGGCGACGGCCTTCGGCCGCCGGGCCAGCTCGACGAGGCGGCGGTGCTCCGGCTGGAGGCCGGGCACGCCGGCCGACTCGGCCGCCGACGTGGCGAGCACGAAGGCCAGCAGGTCGAACCCGTCGACCGGCGGGCGCACCCGCCCACCGGTGAGCGTGTACGGGCGGACCACCGGGCCGGCGTCGGCGTCCAGCCACTCGTGCTGGGGCCCCGGCGACTCAGCCCGCATCGGTCGGCGCTCCCACCGTGCGGGCCGGCGCGGCCAGGTTCTCACCGACGCGGATGACGAGCATCGCCATCTCGTACGCCACCAGGCCGATGTCGGCGTCGGCGTCGCTCGCCACGGCCAGGCAGGCGCCCTGCCCGGCGGCGGTGACGAAGAGGTACGCCGACTCCATCTCCACCACCGTCTGGCGGACCGCGCCGCCGTCCAGGTGCCGGGTGGCCCCCTTGGCCAGGCCGGAGAAGCCGGACGCCAGCGCGCAGAGGTGCTCCGCGTCGGTGCGGTCCTGGTCGGCGGAGGCGCCGAGCAGGAGCCCGTCCGCCGAGAGGACCACCGCCCGGCGGGCGGCCGGCACCCGCTCCACCAGGTCGTCGAGCAGCCAGTCGAGATCGGCGTTCTGCCGCGTCGTGTGCACCACTAGGCGTCCCTCTCAGTCGCGGTTCGTTGGTCCGGCGCCGGCGGGGAGGGCTCCGTGGCCGGCTCCGGCGTGGTGGGCGGCGTACCGGCGTCGGCCGGCACGTCGGCGGGCGTGTCCGGGCCGGCGTCCCGGATCCGGGTGACCGCCGGGCCGCCCGTGCGGGCACCGTCGCGGCGCCCCCGCGCGGTGCCGGCCTGCAACGCGGACATGGCCCGGCGTGCCTCCTCCGGCGAGCGGAGGGCCGGCGGGTCGGCGACGACCGCGCGGGGCCGCGCCGCCGGACCGCGCCGGCGGACCCGGCGGGGCAGGCCGTCGGAGTCGGCGGGCGGTTCCACGGTCGAGGCCCGGGTGGTCGGCAGCGGGATCACGGTGGACTCGGGGCGCTCCCGGCCCGGCCGGCTCGACCGGCCGCGGGGCACCGTGGTCAGCCGGCTCACCTTGGCCATCCGCCGCCGTTCCGGCCCGGCCGAGGCGGGGTCCGAGCCGACCGGCGGCTCGCCGGTGATCAGGTCGGACGGGACGAACACGGTGGCGGTCGTCCCGGTCGGCCGGCCCGGCCGCAGCTCCACCCGGACGCCGTGCCGCGCGGCCAGCCGGGCCACCACGAACAGGCCCAGCCGGGCGCTGTCGGCCGGGTCGAACTCGGGTGGGGCGGCCAGCTTGCGGTTGGCCGCCGCCAGGTTCGGCGGCGACATGCCCAGCCCCCGGTCGGTGATCTCCACGGTGTAGCCGCCCGGCACGGTCCGGCCGGTGACGTCCACCCGGGTGCCCGGCGGGGAGAAGGCGGTGGCGTTCTCGATCAGCTCGGCGAGCAGGTGGATCACGTCGCCGACGGCCCGGCCGAGCACCCCGGCCGGCTGCACCTCGCCCACGTCGACCCGGTGGTACGCCTCGACCTCGGAGATCGCCCCGCGCATCACGTCCACCGCCGCGACCGGCCGGCGCCAGCCGCGCCCGGGCGCGGCGCCGGCCAGGATGACCAGGTCTTCGGCGTGCCGGCGGAGCCGGGTGGCGAGGTGGTCGACCTGGAACAGCCCGGCCAGCTCGTCCGGGTCCTCGGTGCGGCGCTCCAGCCGGTCCAGCAGCGCCAGTTGGCGGTGGACCAGCCCCTGGCTGCGCCGGGCCAGGTTGAGGATGACCTCGTTGAAGCCGCGGCGCAGGGTGACCTCGTCGACGGCGGCCTGCACGGCGGTGCGCCGTACCTCGTTGAAGGCGCTCGCCACCTGGCCGATCTCGTCCCCGCCGTGGTCCATCTCGGGCGCCTCGCGGGCGACGTCGACGTCCTCGCCCCGGCGCAGCCGGGCGACCACGTCGGGCAGCCGCTCCGCGGCCATCTCGGTCGCGGCCGACCGCACGCCGGTCAGCCGGTGCGCGAGCGACCGGCCCACCCGCAGCGCCACCAGCACGCAGACCACGATCGCGACCAGGCCGAGCACACCGGCGGCGGCGAGCTGGACCAGGATGCGCACCGCCATCGGCACCGACCGTTCGGCGAGACTGTCCGCGCCGCGCAGCTCGAAGTCCCGCAGGCCCTGCCACACCTCGGCGTGGCTGCTCTCCCAGGCCCGGACGTCGAACCCGGTGGGCAGCTCGTCGGCGCGGATCAGCGTGTCCTGCAGGGCGCGCAGCCGCAGGAAGCCGGCGCCCTCGGTGAGTCGCTGGTAGCCGGACCGCTCGTCGGCCGGCAGGTCGGCGACCGCGTTCTCGGCCAGGAACCGCTGGTTCTCCACGGTCCGTACCAACTGCTCGTGCTCGCCCTCGGCGTACCGGCCGGCGGTGACGGCGCCGGCCAGCAGCGCGTCGGCCTGGCCGAGCAGCTCGCGGGAACGGCCCAGCGCGGTGAGCGCCGAGGCCTCCCGGTTGAGGTGGACGTCGGGCAGCGTGGCCATCGCGGAGAACGCCTGGAACGCGGAGCCGATCATCCCGCTGTAGAGCCCGACCGCGCCGGCCCGGTCCACCTTCCGGTCGTCGATGAAGACCCGCCCGGCGGGCAGTGCCTCCAGCGCCGCGCCCAGTTGGTCGAGCCGCGCGTCGAGCTGGTCGTCGGCCGCGTCGCGCAACTCCTCGCCGTCGATCCGCCGGCGCAGCTCGTCAACCGCCCGGTCGGTGCGGTCGCGCTGCTCGGCCAGCTCCGGCAGGACGCCGTCGCCGGCGAGCTGGACCACCGAGAGCCGCCGTTCCCGCTGCAGCTCGGCGACCACGTTCTCGCCCGGGCGGCCCAGGTCGTAGAGGAGGGTACGGGCGGCGAGCAGGTCCAGCGCCGGCCCGAAGGTCAGCGTGGTGGCGAAGATCCACAGTGCCAGCAGCCCGGTCACCGGACCGATGACCAGCGCGGTCAGCTTGGCGCGGATCGGCCAGTCGCGGGTGTTCAATCAGACCTCGCCCGGGAAGGTTCGCTGGGTGGCGCCGGCAGCGGCCGTCAGGTCACCGGCCACGACGCCGGGCCCGACCCGGACGCCTTGGGCAGGATACGTAATCCCCGGCGGATGCACTACCGGCCGTCTCGACGCTCACTACCGTCCGAGATGACCAAGCGGGACGCCGTTGGCGTGCGACACGTCGCCGTACGGGCGCTTTTCTGGAACGGCTCAGCTTTCGCGTTCCGGTCGGGAAAGTGCTCCGGAACGGGATTGACGATCACCCCGACCAGGGAATACCAGCTCCCGAAGGAGGAGCCATGTCGCCCACCCAGGTAGTCGTCATAGTCATCGTCGTCGCAGTCGTCGCCGCTCTGGTCGCGTTCGCCGTGGTCGCGAACCGCCGGCGGGCCCTGCGGCAGCGTTTCGGCCCGGAGTACGACCGGGCCGTCGAGGAGCAGGACAGCCGGGGCGCCGCCGAGCGGGAGCTGCGGGAACGCGAACGCCGGCACGCCGAGCTGGAGCTGACCCCGCTCAGCCCGGAGTCCCGGGCCCGCTACGCCGCCGCCTGGGAAGACCTCCAGGTGCGCTTCGTCGACTCGCCGGCGGAGACCGTCGGCGACGCCGACGAGCTGGTCGGCCGGTTGATCGCCGAACGCGGCTACCCCACCGGGGACTTCTCCGACCAGATCGCCCACCTCTCCGTCGAGCACGCCCGCACCCTGACCCACTACCGCGACGCCCACGAGATCCGGCAGCGCAACGAGCGCGGTGAGGCCGGCACCGAGGACCTCCGGCAGGCGCTGGTGCACTACCGGGCCCTCTTCGCCGACCTGCTCGGCGAGGACCCGGTCGCCCAGCGGGCGCCGGAACAGCGCCACCCCGATTCCGAGCACGACGCCACGAGCCGCTGAGGAGCCGCCGCCATGCGCCAGGAAGACCAGCAGGTCACGCAGGACCACCCCGAGGCCGTACGATCCGCGCCGGTGCCGGTCCCGCCGCCGGACGGTCACGACCGCACCGACCGGGCCGAGGTGCCCGAGGACGCGCTGGACGACCGGGGCACGTTCGACGACCCGGCGGTGGGCGACGACCGGGCCGCGGAGCTGGACGAGACCCGCGCGTACGACGCCGGTGAGCTGCGGGACGAGGCCGACCGGTCGGACGCCGACGAGGAGCGGGACGGGGACGGGCGTCAGGCGTTCCACGAGCCGGCCCCGCTGCCGACGGCGTTCGGCGCGGCCACGGTGGGCGACGCGGTGGCCGCCTCGGCGATGGCCGGCGGCCGTCCGGAGGACGAGCGGGACGCGCGCGGCGAGGACACCGCCGTCCCGGGTGACGGCGCGCCGGGCCGGACCGACGCGCTGGACGACGAGCGGGCCGACCCGACCGCCGGTGACCGGCTGCACGACCGGGACCGCTGGGCGGCCGAGCACCGCGACGGCGACCTCGACGGCGACGGGGACCGGGACGGTTCGGTGGCCGGCGCGCACGCGGACCGCGACGACACCCTCGGGGACGTCGAGGACCGCGACGGCACCCTGGCCGCCGACACGGACCGCGACGGCGTGCCGGACCGGGACCGGGACGACGCGGTGGCCGCCGGCGCGGTCGGCTACGGCAGCCCCGAGCCGGGCCTGGTCGACCCCGACGCCGAGCCCGTCACCGCGGACGCCACCGGCCGGCACCACGACACCGTCGACCCGGAGACCGCCACCGCGGCGGCCGGCACGGTGGCCGGCGGCGCGGCCGGGGCGGCGCTCGCCGGCGCGGACCGGCCCACCCCCGGGGCGGTGCCGGACGACGCGGCGACGCTGTTCGCCCCGGACGCCGCGCAGGGCTTCCGGGACCGGTGGCGCGACGTCCAGCTCCGTTTCGTGGACGACCCGAAGGCCGCGGTCGGCGAGGCCGAGTCGCTGGTCGAGGAGGCGATCGAGGCGCTGTCCACGGCGCTGCGGGAGCAGCGCACCAAGCTCGGCACCTGGCAGGAGTCCGGCTCGTCCGACACCGAGCAGCTCCGGGTCGCCGTGCGCGGTTACCGCGACTTCCTGGACCGCGTGCTGGGCCGCTGAGCGGCAAGCCATGTGAGGAGGGGCCCCTTCTTGACGCCAGGCGTCGAGAGGGGCCCCTCCCTACGTCTCGGGGCGGAAAGAACAGCAGGCATGAAACTTCGCGATCGGGGTAACTGCCGGCGCAGCACGCACCCACCCGAGGGGAGCACAGGCATGGGCAGCGGCCTACGGTTGAACATGAACGCCCTGGACTACCTGATCCTGGCGCTCTACTTCGTCACGGTGCTCGGGGTCGGTTTCGCCGCCCGCCGCGCCATCAAGACCAGCGTCGACTTCTTCCTCTCCGGGCGGTCGCTGCCCGCCTGGGTCACCGGCCTGGCGTTCGTCTCGGCGAACCTGGGCGCGCTGGAGATCATCGGCATGGCCGCCAACGGCGCCCAGTACGGCATCATGACGGTGCACTACTACTGGATCGGCGCGGTGCCGGCGATGGTCTTCCTCGGCATCGTGATGATGCCGTTCTACTACGGCTCGAAGGTCCGCAGCGTGCCGGAATACCTTCGGCTGCGCTTCAACCGCCCCACCCACCTGCTCAACGCGCTCAGCTTCGCGATCGCCCAGGTGCTGATCGCCGGCGTGAACCTCTACGCGCTGGCGCTGATCATGCAGGCGCTGCTGGGCTGGCCGCTCTGGGTGGCGATCGTGGTCGGCGCGGCGATCGTGCTGGCGTACATCACCGTCGGCGGCCTGTCCGGCGCGATCTACAACGAGGTGCTCCAGTTCTTCGTGATCATCGCCGGCCTGGTGCCGATCACGGTGATCGGCCTGGTCAAGGTCGGCGGCGTGAGCGGGCTGATGGACGCGGTGCGGGAGTCCAAGCTCGGCGAGGCCGGCCTGCACGCCTGGCAGGGCACCGGCAGCACCGACAACCCGCTGGGCGCGCACTGGCTGGGCATCGTCTTCGGGCTCGGGTTCGTGCTCTCCTTCGGCTACTGGACCACCAACTTCGCCGAGGTGCAGCGCGCACTGTCCGCGCGGAACATGAGCGCCGCCCGGCGTACGCCGATCATCGGGGCGTACCCGAAGCTGCTCATCCCGGTGGTGACCGTGATCCCCGGCCTGATCGCCCTGATCACGGTCAAGGGGTTGGGCGCCGAGAAGGGCGACATGGTCTACAACAACGCCATCCCGCTGCTGATGCGCGACCTGCTGCCCAACGGCGTGCTCGGCATCGCGGTCACCGGCCTGGTGGCGTCCTTCATGGCCGGCATGGCGGCGAACGTCAGCGGCTTCAACACCGTCTTCACGTACGACATCTGGCAGGCGTACTTCCGGCGGGACCGGCCGGACGAGTACTACGTGAAGATCGGCCGGATCGCCACCGTGGTCGCCGTGGTGGTGGGCATCGGCACCGCGTTCATCGCGGCCGGCTTCAGCAACATCATGAACTACATCCAGGCGCTCTTCTCGGTCTTCAACGCGCCGCTGTTCGGCACGTTCATCATCGGCATGTTCTGGCGGCGGATGAGCGCGCTGGCCGGCTTCTGGTCGCTGCTCTCCGGCACCGTGGTGGCGATCGCCACCTACCTGCTCTACAAGACCGGCGTGATCAGCTTCAACTCCGACCTGGAGGAGAGCTTCTGGGGCGCCGGCCTGGCCTTCGTCACCGTCGCGGTGGTGGCCGCGGTCATCACGCCGCTGACCCGGCCGAAGACCGACAGCGAGCTGACCGGCCTGGTGTACGGCCTCAGCGACACCACCCTGAAGGACGACTCGCTGGCCGGCGACGCCGCCTGGTACCGCTCGCCGGTGCTGCTCGGCGTGGTCGCGGTGGTGCTCGCCGCCCTCTTCTACATCCCGGTCTTCTGAGGAAGGGACCCAGGTCATGGCAGACAACGCGGACCGGTACCAGGACGGCGAGGCCCACGACCCGCTGGTGGACGAGACCGAGGACGCCCGGGAGGCGAGTTCGGCCGCGGCCCGGCTGTTCGACATCCGGCGGGTGATCGGCGGGCTGTTCGTCGCGTACGGGCTGATCGTCGGGCTGATGGGGCTCTTCGACTCGTCCGCCGAGATCGACAAGGCGCAGGGCGTCCGGATCAACCTGTGGGCGGGCGCGGTGATGCTGGTCTTCGGGCTGCTCATGCTGCTCTGGCAGCGGCTGCGGCCGACGGAGGCGCCGGTGGCGCGGTCCGACGAGTCCTGACCCGGCATGGCCGGCCCGGCAGGGGGTACGCCGGGGGGATCAGGCATGGGGACAGGAGGCAGCAGCATGACCGATCGTGACCCCGGACGACCGCTGGAGGAGACCCCCGAGGTGGCCGCGGCGGTGGACGACGACAGCACGGTGTCGCAGCTACGTGCCGGCGGCGCCGACCCGGACAACCCCACGTTCGCCGAGCCGGACGGCGCGGTGGCCGACACCGGGTCGCCGGACCTCCTCGGCGACCCGTACGCGGCCGGGACCGGCGCGACCGGCACCGGCACCGGCGCGGGCGGGGACAACATCCGTACCGGCGCGGAGCAGCCCTGGGAGCCGGAGGACCTGGTACGGGCCCGGGGTCAGGACGTGACCCCGGCGAACCTGGAGCGGGCCCGTCGGGACCTGGCCGAGCTGGGCCGCGCGGCGATCGAGAAGACGGTGCCCTGACCCGGGGACGGGCGGGGGCCCCTGGTCGACGTGGGCGTCGACCAGGGGCCCGGGGAAACCCGCGCGGCGGTGCCTCACTCCCGCCGCGGCGGGTGGTCTGACCGCGACTCAGAGCGCCGGGTAGGCGTTCTGCATCAGCTGCGCGAACTGGGCCGCGAACCACGCGCCGGAGATCGGCGCGTCCGGCAGGGCGCCGGACAGGCTGTTCCCGTTGCGGGCGTTGCCGGTGTACGTCGGGTCGCACATCCGGTCGAAGCCCTTGCCCTCGTTGTTCGGGATCTCCTTGCTGGAGCCGTCCGACTCACCCGGGGGCTTCACCCAGACGTAGGCGTCGATGCCCGGCTCCGGGTTGGCCTTCGGCCGCTCGCCGAGGCCCGCGCCGGCCTGGTTGCACCAGTTGCCGGCGTGGATCCGACGGTCCACCCGACCACCGTTGACGTAGGCGTCGACCGAGGTCAGCGGGCCGGGACCGGTCGGACGCGCCGAGCCGCCCCAACCGTTGCGGGAGGTGTCGATCAGCATGCCGATGTTGCTGTCGAAGCCGATCGAGACCAGCTTCTGCCGGAACGCCTGGGCGAAGGACAGCTCGTCGACGTACTGGTTCCAGTCGATCCACTTGGCCTGCCGCACGGTCTGGCCGTTCACCGAGTCGGTGATCTTGATGTACGGCTCCTTGAGCGCGGAGTAGTTCGCCGTGTTGACGATGAAGCCGTGCACGTTGCGCACGGTGCTGCCGGAGGCGACGGCGGCGGCCTTGAGCTGGTCGGCGACCGGGCCGAAGTTGCTGTCCCAGCCGATCCAGCCGTGGTGCGCGGCGTCGATGTAGTTGTAGACGTTGCCGATCGCGCCGAGCTTGGCGAGGGCGTAGCCCACGCCGTTGACGTACGCCCCGTTGGCCTTGACCGTGTCGCACATCGCGGTGCCGCCCGGCTGGCCCGAGGTGTTGGTGGTCAGGTTGGGCAGCGAGTCGATCTCGATGATGTTGACGATCCGCAGGTTCTTGTACTTCGCGTCGGCCTGGATCGCGGCGATCGGGTCGATGTACTCGGACTTGTAGCGCGGCAGCTCGTCCGGGCCCAGCTCACCGTTGGAGGCGAGCGCGGCACAGTCCCGGCCGGGCAGGTTGTAGATCACGAACTGGATGTAGCCGGCGCCCTGGGCGAGCGCGGCGTCCAGGTGGTCACGGACGCCCATCGAGCCGTTGGAACTGCTGCCCGTGGTGCCGTTGATGGCGGCGATCCGGTCCAGCCAGACCGCGGTCGGGTTGTTCGACACCCGGTTGCCGCCGGCCACTGACTCGGCCTTGGCCTTCCACTCCGGGTTCACGTAGCCCTTGACCCCGGCGTACGGGTTGTCGACCTTCTGCCCCGGCGGGGTGCTGGTCGGCGGCGTGCTGGTGGGCGGGGTGCTGGTGGGGGGCGTGCTCGTCGGCGGGGTGCTCGTCGGCGGCGTGCTGGTCGGCGGGGTGCTGGTGGGCGGCGTGCCGCCGTTGCAGACCGTGCCGTTGAGGGTGAACTGGGTCGGCTTCGGGTTGCTGCCGCTCCAGGCGCCGTTGAACCCGATGCTGGTGCTGGCGCCGGTGCCCAGCGAGCCGTTGTAGGACTCGTTCTGCGCGGTGACGTTCTGGCCGCTCTGGGTCCACTTCGCCGACCAGCCCTGCTGCACGCGCTGGCTGCTGTTCCCGAAGGTGAAGCCGAGGTTCCACGAGCTGACCGGGTCACCGAGGTTCTTGATGACCACGTTGGCGGTGAAGCCGCCGGCCCAGTCGTTGGTGGTGTAGTCCACGCTGCACTGCGTCGCGGCCTGCGCCGCGGTGACCGGAAGGGTCACCAGCCCGCCGGCCACGAGGACGCCGGCGCCGGTGAGCGCGAGCGTCCGGCTCCGGCCGGACAGCCTTCTCCACAGATTCATGCCACTGATCTCCTTGGGCGAGACCGGATCCGCGTACGGCCCGGCGGAATGGCGGCGGCGGTCGCCCTGCGGGATCGACCGTGCGCGCCACGGGTTGCTTCGGGGGACGCCCGACCCGGACGGGCGTGCAGGGGGTGGTGGTGCCGACCGGTCCGCAGGACCGGCCGTTGGAGCGGACGTCGTCCGGTGGGTACCGGTTGCCCTCGACGCCTGAGCTCGCGGTGTGGCTCCCCGAACCGCGTGCAGCGATTCTTGCATGGGAGCGCTTCCATGGCAATGGCTCGATGTGCCTCACGCCGACCCTACCTCGCATCGTGGCCCCACCCGACGCACCGCGATCGCCGGGGGCACAGACGGGGCGCGGCGGCGCTCCGCACGCGCGAAAGCCACATCATCGGCAAACTCCTAAAAACGAATCTTTCCCCGAATAGCTCGCGAATAGGTCTAACGTCGGCGGTAGCTCGACTGACGTCGGGCTCAGGACGAACAGGGATGGAGTGACGCTGCTCATGGCTAAGAAGATGCTCGGGAAGGTCGTCGCGGGTGCCGCCCTCGGCGGTGCGGGCCTTCTCGTGTTCACCCCAGGGATGGCCTACGCGGGCGGGCACGACGACGAGGGCAAGGTCATCGCCAAGCCGCACGTGGTCAAGGCGGGCGACACCGTCGAACTGCTCCAGATCTGCTCCGAGCCGCAGGAGCACGCCTACGTCTGGTCGAAGGTCACCGGCAAGGTCGACCTGCACCCGGCCCGCGACGGCGAGCACGGTGACCGGGCCGACCGCGGCGGCGACTGGGAGGACGCGGACCAGGGCCCCGACGGCAAGGACGCGCACGCCGACGACCACGGCAAGGGTCCCGAGAACAAGGGCCCGGAGGGCAAGGGCCCCGAGAACAAGGGTCCCGAGGGCAAGGACGACCAGGGCAAGGACGGGCACGGACCGGGCGAGGCGGGGATGCCTCGGCCGCCGGCCGACGGGCCGCAGCAGGGCGGCACGGGCGCCGGCGCGGCCGTCGACCCGGCCGCGCAGGGCGCGGGCCAGCAGGCCCCCGAGGAGTACGCCCAGGCCGCCGAGCCGGGCTGGGAAGCCTCCGACTGGGCCGACGACGAGCACGGCGCCGACGGCAAGGACCGGCACGGCAAGGACGGCAAGGACGAGCACGGCGCCCGGCCCGAGGACACGGGCGACCAGCACGGCGCCCGGCCGGAGGACAAGGGCGACCAGCACGGCGCCCGGCCCGAGGACAAGGGCGGGGAGCAGGGGGCCCGGCCCGGCGACAAGGGCGAGGACCACGGTGCCCGGCCCGAGGCCAAGGACGACGAGTACGGCAAGGACGGCAAGGACGAGCACGGGGCCGAGTGGTCGGGCGGCAACGAGTGGCAGGGCGGGGACGAGTACGGCTCCGGCGGCGACGAGGCCGGCTGGGAGCAGGGCAAGGACTTCGTCTACTACGGCGAGGCCCGGGTCTCCGAGGACACCCACCCCGGCCGGTACGAGCTGCGGGGCTCCTGCGGCGAGGGCGAGCTGGTGGTCCTCCCCCACGGCGGGGTCGACGGTGGTGACGGCGGCATGACCACCACCGGTCTGGACCGCGGTCTCGCCACCGGGGGTGCCGGCATGATCGGCGCCGCCGCGCTGGGCGGGCTGGTGCTGCTGCGCCGGCGGCGGGCCGGTGACCTGGCCTGACCGGACGACGAACCGGGCCGGCGGCCGTCGCGGGAGACCGTGGCGTGCCGCCGGCGCGGCGCTCGTCGTCCTGCTCGCCATGGTGGGCTCCGGCCTGGTCGGCGCGTCCGTGCGTACCGTCCCGCCGCCCACCCCGCCGCAGCCGATCGCGCAGGCCGCCCCGGAGAACACGGCGGACACCACCGACCCGGACGCGGGCGCCGGATCCGCCACGCCGTGGGACCTCCCGTCGCCCACCGCCGCCGGCCCGTCGGCGGCGCCACCGGACGGCACGTGGAACCCGCCGGCCGGCGCCACCGCAACCCCGACCCCCGGGACCGCGCCGGGGACGGTGCCCGGCGCCGTACCGTCGGCGCCGGCCGGGACCGCCCCGACCACGCCCGGAGCCGCGTCGACCGGACCGGTGGGCGCGCGCGGCGTGCCGGCCGCGCTGCCCCGATCGGCGCCCACCACCATCACGATCCCCCGGATCGGGGTACGCGCCGAGATCATGACGCTCGGCACCAACCCGGACGGCACGGTGCAGGTGCCCCCGCTGGACCAGGCCATGAAGGCGGGCTGGTACTCCCCCGGCGCCAGCCCCGGCGAGGTCGGCAACGCCGTGGTGGTCGGGCACGTCGACTCCGCCAAGCTCGGCCCGGCGGTCTTCTTCAGCCTCGGGGCGCTGGTGCGGGGCGACACGATCGCCGTGACCCGGCAGGACGGCTCGACCGCCACCTTCACCGTGGACGAGGTCCGGTCGTACCCGAAGACCGCGTTCCCGGCGGAGCAGGTCTACGGCCCGTCCGGCGTGCCCGGCCTGCGCGTGGTCACCTGCGGCGGGGTGTTCGACCGAACCGCCGGCAGCTACCTGAACAACATCGTGGTCTACGCACACATGACCGCGTGACCGGCGCGACGCGTCGGGTGTTAAGCGGGGCCCCCTCCTCTACCGGAGGCGTTAAGCGGGGGCCCCGCCTTCTCGTCAGGCCGCGGCCGAGGTCCGGACCAGGGTGCGGATCTGGCGCAGCAGGACCGACAGCGCGGACAGGTCGGCGCGGGACTCGTCGAACTCCCCCATCGCCCGGTGCGCCCGGTGGATCGAGGTGGCGTTCGCCTGCTCCCACTCCTGCACCCGCTCCACCGGCGGGAGATCCGGCGAGGTGGAGCCCAGCACCTCCGCGGTGAGCGCGGCCAGCGCGGCGTACAGGTCGTAGCGCAGCGCCATCCGGGCCAGCGTCTGCCAGCGGTCCTCCCGCGGCAGCAGCGAGATCTTCGACAGCAGCGCGTCCACCCGGAACCGGTCGGAGAGCACGAAGTAGACCGAGGCCACCTCGCTCACCTCCCGCCCGGTCGTCTGCGCCGTCTCGACGATGTCGAGCAGGCCGAAGCTGTACATCAGGCGGGTCGCCTGCACGGCCAGCTCACGCGGCAGCCCCTTGCCGACCAGCGACTCGATGTGCGCCGCGATCGCCTCCCGCTCGGTGCCCCAGAACAGGTGCTCCAGGTCCGGCATGAGCCGGGCCACCCCGTCGCGCAGGCGGGCGATCTCCGCCGGCACGTCGATCGGCGAGCGCCGGTTGGTGACCAGCCAGCGCACCGCGCGGTCGAGCAGCCGCCGGGTGTCCAGGTAGACGGCGGTCTGCAGCTCGGGCGAGACCTTGTTGTCCAGCGCCTCGACCGCGTTCCACAGGTCGCCCAGCTCGAACACCTCGCGGACCACCACGTACGCCCGCAGCACGTCCGCCGCCGAGGCGGCCGTCTCCTCGACCACCCGGAACACGAACGAGATGCCGCCCCGGTTGATCGCCTCGTTGACCAGCACCGTGGTGACGATGTCCCGGCGCAGCCGGTGCCGCCCCATCCGCTCGGCGAAGCGCTGCCGCAGCGGCGTCGGGAAGTAGTTGACCAGGACGTCGGTCGTCCACTCCTCGTCCGCCAGCCCCTCGCTGACGATCTCCCGCTCCAGCACGATCTTCACGTACGCGAGCAGCACCGCGAACTCCGGCGCGGTCAGCCCGCTCTCGGTGCGGACCGCCAGTTCCTCGTCCGACGGCAGCGCCTCCAGCGCCCGGTCCAGCGCGCCGGACCGCTCCAGCTCGTTGATCATCCGGCGGTGCACCGGCAGCAGCGAGGCGGCCTGCGCCTGGGCGTTGTTGAGCGCCCGGGCCTGGTCGTAGTTGTCCCGCAGCACCAGCTCGGCGACCTCGTCGGTCATCTGGGCCAGCAGCTCGTCGCGCTCGGGCCGGTCCAGCTCCCCGTCGGCGACCGCCGTGTTGAGCAGGATCTTGATGTTCACCTCGTGGTCGGAGCAGTCCACCCCGGCCGCGTTGTCGATGAAGTCGGTGTAGATGCGGCCGCCGGTCGCGGCGTACTCGATCCGGCCCTGCTGGGTGAAGCCCAGGTTGCCGCCCTCGCCGACCACCCGGCACCGCAGGCCCTTGCCGTCCACCCGGATGGCGTCGTTGGACTTGTCCCCGACCTCGGCGTTGGTCTGCGTCGACGCCTTGACGTAGGTGCCGATGCCGCCGTTCCAGAACAGGTCCACCGGCGCGGTGACGATCGCCTTCATCAGCTCCTGCGGGCTGAGCTGCGTGACGTCGTCGTCGAGGTCGAGCACCGCGCGCACCTGCGGCGTGATCGGCACCGACTTCGCGGTACGCGGGAAGATGCCGCCGCCGGCCGAGATCAGCTCCGGGTCGTAGTCCTCCCACGACGACCGGGGCAGGTCGAACAGCCGCTTGCGCTCCTGGAAGGAGCGGGCCGCGTCCGGGTCCGGGTCCAGGAAGATGTGCCGGTGGTCGAAGGCGGCCAGCAGCCGGATGTGCTCCGACAGCAGCATGCCGTTGCCGAACACGTCACCGGACATGTCGCCGACGCCGACCACGGTGAAGTCCTGGGTCTGGGTGTCGTGCCCCAGCTCCCGGAAGTGCCGCTTCACCGACTCCCAGGCGCCGCGCGCGGTGATGCCCATCTTCTTGTGGTCGTAGCCGGCCGAGCCGCCGGAGGCGAACGCGTCGCCCAGCCAGAACCGGTGCGCGGTGGAGATCTCGTTGGCGATGTCGGAGAACGTCGCGGTGCCCTTGTCCGCCGCCACCACCAGGTAGGGGTCGTCGGCGTCGTGCCGGACCACGTCGTCGGGCGGCACGATCTCACCGCTGACGATGTTGTCGGTGACGTCGAGCAACGCGGAGATGAACTCCTTGTAGCAGACCACCGCCTCGTCCCGGTCGCCCGGCTTCTGCTTCAGCACGAAGCCGCCCTTGGCGCCGACCGGCACGATCACCGCGTTCTTCACCATCTGCGCCTTGACCAGGCCCAGCACCTCGGTGCGGAAGTCCTCGCGCCGGTCGGACCAGCGCAGGCCGCCCCGGGCCACCGGCCCGAACCGCAGGTGCACGCCCTCGAAGCGGGGCGAGTAGACGAAGATCTCGAACTTGGGCCGCGGGGCCGGCAGGTCCGGGATCGCCTGCGGGTCCAGCTTGAACGCCACGTACGGCTTGGGCCGCCCACCCACCGGCTTCTGGTAGAAGCTGGTGCGCAGGGTGGCCTGGATCAGCGTCAGGTAGGCGCGCAGGATCCGGTCCTGGTCGAGGCTGGCGACCTCGTCCAGCGCCTCGCCGATCGCGTCGACCAGCTCGCCGCTGCGCTGCCGGCGCTCGTCCAACGTGGTCGCGCCGGGCGCGAACCGCGTCTCGAAGAGCTGCACCAGCAGCCCGGCGATCCGCGGGTACGCGATGAAGGTCTGCTCCATGTACTCCTGGGAGAACACGGTGCCGGCCTGCCGCAGATATTTCGCGTACGCCCGCAGCACCACCACCTGCCGCCAGGTGAGCCCGGTGCGCAGCACCAGCTCGTTGAAGCCGTCCACCTCGGCCTCGCCCCGCCAGGCGGCCGCGAACGCGTTCTCCACGTGCGGGCGCACCTCGGCCAGGTCCTGGTGCCGCTCGGGCAGCTCCAGGCCGAAGTCGTAGAGCCAGATCCGGCCGTCGACGCGCTCCACCTCGTACGGGTGCTCGTCGACCACCTTCACGCCGAGCGAGTGCAGCACCGGCAGCACGGCGGAGAGCATCATCGGCTCGCCGTACCGGTAGACCTTGAACCGCACGTCCATCGACTCGTCGGCGTCGTTCGCCCGGCCCGAGTAGGCGCGCGGGGCCAACTGCTTGCGGAACAGATGCATCTCGAGCTGGCCCGGCTCCTCCAGCAGTTCCAGCTTGGCCAGGTCCTTCATCGCCTCGTACGGCGTGTGCCCGTCCTTGTAGCCCTCCGGGAACGCGTCGGCGTAGCGGCCGAACAGGTGCTTGGCCTGCTCGTCGCCGAGCTTGCGCTCCAGCACCAGCCGGTAGTCGTCGTCCCAGAGCCGGGTGGCGTCGGCCAACTCCTCGGCGAGCAGGTCGGCGTCGATCTCGCCGGGCGGGTTGTTCGGGTCGGTGCGGACGATGAAGTGCACCCGGGCCAGCATCGACTCGGTGACCCGGGTGGTGTAGTCGACCCCGACGCCGTTCAGCTCGCGCAGCAGGATGTCCTGCATGCGCAGCCGGTTCTGCGTGGTGAACCGGTCCCGGGGCAGGTAGATCAGGCAGGAGATGAACCGCCCGTACGCGTCCCGGCGCAGGAAGACCCGTAGCTGCCGGCGGCCGGCCATGCGCAGCACGCCGATCACCGCGTGGTAGAGGTCGTCGGTCTTGATCTGGAACAGCTCGTCGCGCGGGTAGGTCTCCAGGATCTGCAGCAGGTCCTTGCCGGAGTGGCTGCGCAGGCTCAGGCCGGAGCGGTCCAGCACCTCGGCCACCTTGCGACGCACCACCGGCAGCTCCTGCACGCTGGTCCGGTAGGCGGCGGTGGAGAACAGGCCCAGGAAGCGACGCTCCCCGACCACCTCGCCGGCCTCGTTGAAGATCTTGAAGCCGATGTAGTCGAGGTAGGCCGAGCGGTGCACGGTGGCCCGGGAGTTGGCCTTGGTGATGATGAGCAGGCGCTTCTCCAGCACCCGCTCGTGCGCCTCGGGGGTCATCGAGTTCAGCGACCGGGCCTCCGGCGAGTCGGACCGCAGGATGCCCAGCCCGGTGCCGAGGACCGCCTCCAGCGCCTGCCCGCCGTCCGCCCCGTCCGTGTCGACCAGGCGGTACTCGCGGTAGCCGAGGAACGTGAAGTGGTCGTGCGCGAGCCAGCGCAGCAGCTCCACCGAGTCGGTGATGTCCTTCTCCGGCACCGGCGGGCGGTTGTCCGAGGTGCGTGCGGCGGCCAGTTCGTCGGCGAGCGCCAGCGCCCGCTGCCGCATCTTGGGCCAGTCCTCCACGGCCTCGCGCACGTCGGTCAGCACCCGCTGCAACTCGCGGCGCACCGTCTCCCGCTCGGCCGGGTCGCGGACCGGGTCGATCTCGATCCGCATCCAGCTCTCGACCAGGTCGCCGGCGATCGCGTCGTCCGGCTCCACGTCGGCGGAGACCTCGGTGAGCCGGCCCAGCGGCTCGCGCCGGACCACCACCAGCGGGTGCACCAGCAGGTGCACGTCGAGGTGTCGGGAGTTCAGCAGGGCGGTGACCGAGTCGACCAGGAACGGCATGTCGTCGGTGACGATCTCGACGACGGTGTGGTGCTGCTCGGCGTCCGGCTCGTGGATGCGGAGCTTCAGCTCCCCCGGCACCCGCTGCTGGGCCAGGTCCCGGTGTGCCCGGGCCGCCTCCAGCATCTCCTCGGCGGTGAAGCCGATCAGCTCCTCGTCCGGCGCGAACCGCCAGAACCGGTCCACCAGCGTGGCCGCGTCGTGGTCGTCGCCGGCGAGCGCGACCGCCTGCGCGACCAGCCGCTCCGCGTTGGGTACGGGCTCGTCCAGCTCGGCGTCCTCGGACTCGTCGGCCAGCGCCTGCGCGGGCAGACCGAGGTCGTAGAGGGTGTCGATGCTGGAACCGGTCATCCCGGTCACTCCTGTGTCGAGACGGCCGAAACCGTCCCCGTCGGTCGCCGAATCGAAGCTGTCATCGTCCCGGCTGGTGTCAGCCTGCCGGAGGTCGGGTCCCGGTTTGATCGCCGGACGCCGGTCCATCGGTGCCACTCCCCTCGACCCACCGCGTTGTGGGTCACTCTGCCGCCCAGCCTAGGCCCTGCCGTTGTGCCCCTCGGTCGGCGGACCACTGGCCGGACGTCCGGATCGGGACTGTGCCCTTTCACCTGTTGCGGGTGCGTGGTCGGCCGGTCGCGGAGTACCCCGGCTGGCGATGTTCATCACACTGCCACACGCCTCTTCTCACGCCGCCGGAGGCGGTGGCGGGGCCGTGCGGAGCCGCGTGCCGTACTAGCGTGCAGGTCAGCCACGCACCGGAGGGACCGCTTCATGCCCGTGTCGTACCCCGTTCACCCCCGCCGCCAATCCCGCCGCCGGCTGATCGCGGCGCTGGCCGTCGCGCTGCTCTCCGCCGGCGCGGTGACCGGGTGCTCGGGCGAGGACGGGCCGGAACGCACCGTCGACGCCTTCCTGGGCGGGTGGCGCTCGGGCGACCTGCGGGCGGTCGGCTTCGTCGAGCCGACCGGCGGGCGGGTGCCGGCCGACGAGGTGACGAAGCGGCTGCGGGCGCTCTCCGGCGAGCTGGCCGCCAGCCCGCCGACGCTGGAGCGCACCGGCGAGATCAAGACCGAGGGCGACATCGCCACCGCCCGTTTCCGGGTGACCTGGCCGCTGCCCGGCGGCGCCCGCTGGACCTACGACAACCCGCTCCGCCTCAAGGGCGGCGGCCACGAGTGGCAGGTGATCTGGGAGCCGAGCCTGGTGCACGAGAAGCTGGAGGCCGACGACCACCTCGCGCTGCGCCGGGAGGTGGCGCCCCGGGCCGCCGTGCTGGACGCCGCCGGCAACCCGATCGTCGCGCCGCGCCCGGTGGTCCGGGTGCAGGTGGCGCCGGCCGAGGTCACC
Organism: Micromonospora ferruginea; assembly: GCF_013694245.2. Classification (NCBI taxonomy): domain Bacteria; kingdom Bacillati; phylum Actinomycetota; class Actinomycetes; order Micromonosporales; family Micromonosporaceae; genus Micromonospora; species Micromonospora robiginosa. The sequence continues at coordinate 6,668,006 of NZ_CP059322.2, read as the reverse complement.
GACGCGCCGGGTCTGGTGCGCCGGCTCGACGCCGCGTTCAAGGCGATCCGGCCCGCGCTCGACCCGCCGGTCGACCTCGGCGACCTGCCGAAGCGCCTGAAGGCGGCGGACCGGAACGCGGTCGTCGAGGTGGTGACGCTGCGCGACGAGGCCTACCGGCAGATCAAGCCCCGCATCTACGACCTGCCGGGCACCCGGTTCACCTCCGACAAGCTCCTGCTCGCCCCGACCCGGGAGTTCGCCCGGGCGCTGCTCGGCTCGGTCGACCCGGCCCAGGCCGACGACCTCCAGGCCCACCCGGACCGCTACGCCCGCGGCGACCTGGTCGGGCACGGCGGCCTCCAGGGCCGGTACGACGAACGGCTGCGCGGCACGCCCGGCGTCACCGTGGTCACCGAGCGCCCCGCCGCCGAGGGCACCACCGAGCCGACCGGCGCCGAGTTGTTCCGCAGCGACCCGAAGGCGGGGCAGCCGGTGAAGACCACGCTGGACGTGGCCACCCAGAACGCCGCCGACGCCGCGTTGCGGGGTGAGAAGCGGCGTTCCGCCCTGGTCGCCGTGCGGATCGGCGACGGCGCGGTGCTGGCGGCCGCGAACGGCCCCGGCGCGGCCGGCGAGAACCTCGCCTTCACCGCCCAGGTGCCGCCGGGTTCGACGTTCAAGATGGTCAGCGCGCTGCGCCTGCTGGACCAGGGCGCGGTGACGCCGCAGACCACGGTGGCCTGCCCGAAGACCGCCCAGGTCGACGGCCGGATCTTCAAGAACTCGGACGACTTCGAGTTGGGCGCGGTGCCGTTCGCCACCGACTTCGCCAAGTCCTGCAACACCGCCTTCACCTCGCTGGCGCCGAAGCTCGGCGCGGACGGCCTCGCCCAGGCCGGCCGGGCGCTCGGGTTGGAGGCCGGATGGGACCTGGGCGTGGACGCGTTCACCGGCAAGGTCTCCGCGAACGGCGGGCTCACCGAGCAGGCCGCCGCCGCGATCGGCCAGGGCACCACGGTGGTCAGTCCGCTGGCCATGGCCGGCGCCACCGCGGCTGTCGCCCGGGGTCGGTTCGAGCAGCCCAGGCTGTTGCTCGACCCGGCGCCGGCCAAGCCCGCCCCGGCCGGCCCGGCGCTCAAGCCGGAGTCCGTGGCGGCGCTGAAGACCCTGATGCGCGGCGTGGTCACCGGCGGGACCGGGGCCACGCTGGCGGACGTGCCCGGCGACCCGGTGCACGGCAAGACCGGCACCGCCGAATACGACGACAACCCGGCGCACACCCACGCCTGGTTCGTGGGCTGGCAGGGCGACGTGGCCTTCGCCGTCTTCGTCGAGCAGGGCGGGTCCAGCACGGCCAGCGCGGTGCCGATCGCCGAGCGGTTCCTGCGCGGCCTGGCCGGCTGACGCCCGACCACCGTCACGAGGAGTGTTCTCGCGCCGCATGTAGCGCTCACCGAGCGTCACCGCCGCGGATCCGTCGACGGTCGGCCACCCGGTCCCACCGGCGGGACTGCCCCACGCGCCCGGATCGCCGGTGACTCTCCGCAGAAATGGCCGGTAATTGCGCCGGCAAGCCGCCACGGTACGTGTTACCGGCAGGTCCACTAATCCGCGTTCCGCGCGACCCGCACGCCCGAACAGGTTTGCCCATTCGTGCGATCCTTGCCAATGTCGAATCGCTGCACGATACGGCTTCAGGACACCAGCGGAAAGGGGCAATCGTGTTCCCCGACCTTTACGCGACGGCCGCACAGGTGCTTCCGGTTCTCCTGCTCGCGCTGATCTGGGAGTCCCGTTTTCTGGACCGCCTGCGTGAGCAGAACCGACGGCTGCGGCGGGACGACCCGGCTGGCGTTCTCTTCTGGACCAGGCCGCGCGTCCGCGCGTATTCCCTTTTCATCGTGGCCACCATCATGGCCGGCACCGGGCTGGCCGTGCTGGTGCTGGCCGAGGCGGTGCCGGACGGCCCGGTGCCACGGGCGGTGCTGACCGTCTGTGTGCTGCTGGCGCTGGCCACCCTGTTCACGCGCGTCGTGGTGGACGTGGTGTCCGCGACCGGACCGGAGCCGGTGGGGCGGGACGCCACACCGCCGACGGACCCTCGGGACGAACCGCGATGAACCCGGTCGACGTGGTCTTCGTGCACGGCCTCTTCTCCTCCCGCCGCGCGTGGGAGCAGATGGATCGGCTGCTGACCGACGACGCCGAGTTGCCCTCGGTGCGCACCCACTTCTTCGAGTACGACTCCCGGATCGTCCGGCTCCGACCGGACCGGCGGATCCCGCGCCTGGACGACATCGCGGACCGGCTCGGCACCTACCTCGCCCACGAGGTCGGCTCCGCGAGCCGGATCGTCCTGGTCTCCCACAGCCAGGGCGGGCTGGTGATCCAGCGCTACCTGGTGCGGACGCTGGCCCGCGGCGGCGGGCACGAGTTGGCGAGGATCCGGCGGGTGGCGATGTACGCCTGCCCGAACAACGGGTCGCAGTTCCTCGGCTCGTTGCGGCGAATGGCATGCCGTCTGCGCAATCCCCAGGAACGGGAATTGCGCCCACTCACCAAGGAGATCACCGAGACCTACACCGCGCTCCAACGCGGCGTGCTGCAGGCCCGCCATGCCGGCCCGCACGAGTGGCCGTTGCCGATCTCCACGTATGCCGGCATGTCCGACAACATCGTTCCGCCCTTCATCGCGAAAGGATCATTCACCGAGAGCGGGGTGGTGGAGGGTGACCATTTCACGGTGATCCGCCCGACCACCCGCGACGATTCCCGCTACCTGGCACTACGCAAGGAGATCCGCGCCGCCGCCGAAACCGGCGAGCGGCCCGTGGCCGAGGTCCCGCCGGACGCCGCCCCCGCCACGAACACCGTCCCCACCGGCTCCGGCGCCACCGCCGCGACCGCCGGCAGCCGGCCGGACCGGGCCGGGCGCATCTCGGTCGAACCGCCGCTCGGCCGCCTGGACTCCCCGCTCTACGGGCGGGACGAACTGATCGAGGAGATCATCTCGGGCGGGCGGGCGCCGGCCGGGACGACCTCGTCGGTGCACGTCCTGCACGGGCTGCCCGGCTCCGGGAAGAGCTACCTGGCGCTTGAGGTGGCCCGCCGCTGCCGGCTCGCCGGCCGGCAGGTCTGGTGGGTCTCGGCGCAGCGCCTCAGCTCCAACATGCGTGAGGTGGCCACCCGGCTCGGCGCGCCGAGCGGCCTCGTCGACCGGGCCTGGTCGGGCGACGCGAGCGCCACCGACCTGGTCTGGCGCTTCCTCGACAACGCCGAGCGCCGGTGGGTGCTGATCATCGACAACGCCGACGACCCCCGTGAGCTGGACCCGGTCGACGACGACCTCACCGACGGCCGCGGCTGGTTGCGCCCACCGCAGGACCCGGCGAACCTCGTCGTCGTCACCAGCCGGGACGGCGACCGGAACACCTGGCCGGCCTGGTCCCGGCGGCACGCGGTGCGACCGCTCACCGACGACGAGGGCGCGTTGGTGCTGCTGGCCCGCGCCGGCAGCGCGGCCGGCACCGTGGAACAGGCGCGGGCGCTGTCGGCGGCGCTCGGCGGGCTGCCGCTGTCGCTGCGCGGGGTGGGCGACTATCTCAAGTCCGTCCACACCACGCAGATCTACCAGGGCCGGCAGGTGCTGCGCGACTTCGAGAGCTACCGGCTCAACCTCCAGCAGAGGCTCGAACTGCCGCCCGGCGCGCCCAAGCTCGACGAGATGACCGGCCTCGGGGTCACCGCGCAGGTCTTCGACATCTCGCTGGAACTGCTCGCCCGGCGCGGCCTCACCCAGGCCGGCAACCTGCTGCGCGTCCTCGCCTGCCTGAGCGTCGGCCCGGTGCCCTACCACCGGCTGCTGGACCAGGACGTGCTGAAACGGTCCCCACTGTTCTCCGAGTTCACCGCGCAGCAGCAGCTCACCGTCCTGGAGGGGCTGGCCGACCTGTCCCTGCTCGCCCCCGACGAGCTGCCGGACGTGCGGATCGAGGACTTCCGACACGTGCTGTCCCTGCACCCCCTGGTGCACGGCATCATGCGGGACGACCGCGAGTTGCGTCGACAGGCCACCGACTACCACGCCCTCTGCGTGCAACTGCTCACCGCCGCGGTCCGCGACCTGAACCCGGACGCCACCGCCGACTGGGACGGCTGGTACCTGCTGGCGCCGCACACCATCGGCCTGGCCCGGGACTACCTGCGGGGCAGCGGCATCCGGTACGAGCGGCTGACCGTGCTGGCCATGCTCGAACTGGTCCGGCTCACCGCCCGCTACCTGCTCCTCACCGGCCTGGCGCGCTCGGCCGAGGAGATGCTCGTCCCGGTCGTGGAGAACTGTTCGGCGTACGGGATGAGCCCGGCCGACCGGGAGATCCTCGCGCTGCGCCACGAGATGGCCCGGGCCGCGCTGGAACAGCAGCGGCACGCCGAGGCCGAGGAGATGCTGCGGGACATCATCGTCACCCGGGAGGCGCTGCTGGGCGTCCGGCACCCCGACACGCTCGCCAGTCGGCACAAGCTGGCACGCTCCATCATGGCGCAGAACCGGTGGAGCGAGGCGGAGAAGGAGCTCCGGGCGATCGTCGCGGCCGAGGACGAGGTCCGCGGGCCGGAACACTCCGACACGATGATCATCCGACACTCGCTCGCCCGGTCCGTCCTCCTGCAGGGCCGGACCGCGGAGGCCGAGGAGATGCTGCGGGAGATCCTCGCGATCCGGCTCCGGCACTGGGCGCCGACGGAACCGGAGACGCTGCTGGTCCGGCACAGCCTCGCCCGCTGCCTGTTCGCCCTCTCCCGGTTCGACGAGGCGGAGATGCAGCTCCGCGCGGCCCTGGACGGCCTGCGACCCGACGAGTTGGTCCAGCCGGAGGTGCTGCTGCTGCGGTGGACGCTCGCGCAGGTGCTGATCGAGGGAAACGTCAACGCCGCCCGCGCGGTGCTCACCGGACTGCTGGCGGACCGCGAACGGGTGATCGGCGCACGCCACCCGGACACGGTCGTCACCCGCGAGACGCTCGCGCGACTGGCCCCGTACGTGGCGCCCCGACAGGCCGGCGGCGTCGAGTAGAAAGACGTGACACATCTTCGGTTAGACGGATTTCCGTCAGCGCCGACACAATGTCGGGCATCGAACTCATGGAATCCTCCGAATGGCGGTTGTCCTCGCGACCGCGGCGTATCAATCTCTAGGGACAACGTTCGACGCAGGGGGGCGCCAATGTCCGTCGACGACCAGGCCGTGCCGGAACCGACCGGCGCCCACCAGGGGCCCGCCGAGGCGCTCCGGCAGATCGCCCGCGACATGGCCAAGGCGTACGAGGTGGCGCTGGAGGTCAACCCGCAGCTCTACTTCAGCGGCCGGACCCCGGCGGTGGTGAGCGCGCACACGTCGGCCGAGCGGGCATGAGCGCCGACGGCAGCCGACTCTTCGTCGTCGACGCGTTCACCGACCAAGCGTTCCGCGGTAATCCCGCCGGCGTCGTCATTCTCGACGAGAAACGCGACGACGCGTGGATGCAGTCCGTGGCGAGCGAGATGCGGCATTCGGAAACCGCGTTCGCGTTGCCCGCCGAGAACGGTTGGTGGCACCTGCGCTGGTTCACCCCGACGGTCGAGGTCGACCTGTGCGGGCACGCGACCCTCGCCACCGCGCACGTGCTCGGCGGCCACAGCCGGTTCCGCACCCGCAGCGGCGACCTGACCTGCTCGGTCTCCCCGGACGGGTGGATCGAGATGGACTTCCCGGCGGACCGGCCCGCCCCGGTCGACCCGCCGGACGCGCTCCGCCGGGCCCTCGGCGACCACACGACCGTCGTCACGGTCACTCGCGGGGTGTCCGACCTGCTCGTCGAGGTCGGCGGGCCGGACGACGTACGCTCCGCCCGACCCGACCTGGCCGCGCTCGCCACGATCCCGGTCCGCGGGGTCATCCTCACCGCTCACGACACGTCCCGAGACCGGATCGTCAGCCGGTGCTTCTATCCCGCGGTCGGCGTCCCGGAGGACCCGGTCACCGGCTCCGCCCACTGCACCATCGGCAGTTGGTGGGCCGAGCGCCTGGGCCGCGACGACCTGATCGCCGAGCAGCTCTCCCCGCGCGGCGGCACCCTGCGGCTGTCCCGGCGCGGCGACCGGATACGCCTCGGCGGCCGGGCGGTCACCGTCTGGCACGGCGAGATCCTGGTCTGACCGTGAAGCACGCCGAGGAGCTGAACGCGGTCACCCTCGCCCAGCTCGCCGAGGGGACGCTGGACGCCATCTGGGTCCGCGGCTTCCACCCGCCGCCGGCCTGCCGCGCGGTGCTGCCCCGGGTGGTCGAGGCGTGCGAGCGGGCGCGCTACACCCTGACCGGCGACTTCCAGAGCATCGGCACCTCGATCGGCGAGGCGGCCGAGTCCCCCGCGCACGAGCGGCGTTACCTGGAGACGGCCGCCGACACGCTCGCCCTGGTGCGGGAGGAGATCTTCGCCGGTCGCCTGTCGCCCCTCGACGAGCTACGGCTGCGGCTGGACGAGATGTGGCCGGCCGGCGCCACGGTGGCCCGGCACGACGGGCGGCTGATGCTCCCCGGCGTCATCCGCCGCTGGCCGGCCGGCGGGCACGCCAACCCGCACATCGACCAGCGGGCCATCCCGCTGCTGGCCGCACACGGGCTGCGCCGCCGGATCGGCACCAACGTCTACCTCGAGGTGCCGCCGCGCGGCAACGGCGGCCAGGTCGATTTCTGGTCGCTGTGGTCGGACGAGGGCACGTACGACGCGCGGCGTCGGACCGACTACGGCCTCGACCGGGAGCAGCTCGGCGAGCCGCACTGGTCCTGCGAGCCCGGCCAGGGCGACCTGCTGATGTTCGACGCGGCACGGGTGCACGGCGTGCGCCGGGTCGCGCAGGGCTCCCGGGTGACCGCCGCCTGCTTCGTCGGCGTCCGGGACGCCGACCGGCCACTCGTCCTGTTCGCCTGACCACCCGCCCCGGGCCGTCGTCCCCGCCGCTCAGGCCAGGCGCCGCTCAGGCCAGGCGCCGTTCAGACCAGGCGCCGCTCAGGCCGGGCCCCGCTCAGGCCGGGTCGTCGGCGGCCGGCGGCCCGTCCCCGGCCGGCGGGGTGTCCGCGTCGGGCACCGCGACACGGCGGAGCAACCCGGGGCCGACGGCCGCGCCGGGTGCCTCCGCGTCGGGCGCCGGCTGCCACGGCAGGGCCGGCTCCCCCGGACGGGAACCGTCGACGGCCGCCGGCGGGCCGATCGGGTCGACCGCGACGGCGGGTACGGGCACCGCGCCGCGCTCCGGGCGGCCGTTGCCCGCGCGGGGCCCCGGGGCGACCGGGCCGGACGGCAGCAGCCGGGGCGGCAGGGCGCCCGGGGCGACGACCGGGGCGAGGCCCGCCACCACGGTGTTGACGATCTCCGCCGCGTACGCGCCGTCCGGGTCGTAGTCGGGGTCGAAGACGGTCAGCTCGACGCCGAGGCAGTGCGGGGTGTCTACCAGCCCGGCGAGCAGGATCTCCAGCTCGGCGAAGGCGATCCCGCCCGGGTCGGGCGCGTCGACGGCGGGCATCACCGCCGGGTCGAGCACGTCGACGTCGATGTGCACCCAGTAGCCGGCGCAGTCCACGAGCTGCTCGTGCGCCCACTGCGCGGTCCGGGCCGCGCCCTCGGCGCGCAGCGCCGGCACCGGGCGGGTGGTGATGCCGGCCGCCTGGAGGTCGAGCCGGTACTCGTCCTGCGCGCGGATGCCCAGCACCACCACGTCGACGTCGCGGAAGTAGGGACGTCGCCCCTCGATCGCGGCCAGGTCGGGCTGCCCCCGGCCGGTGACCAGCGCCAGGTCCTCCCCCGCCGCCGCGCCGACGTAGGAGGCGTTGCCGGGGTGCCGAAAGTCGGAGTGGCCGTCCACGAAGACCAGCCCGATCCGCCCGCCCACCGCCTCGCCGAGCCGGTGCATGGCCAGCGCCGAACCGAGCAGCACCGAGCAGTCCCCGCCGAGCACCAGCGGGAACTCGCCACGGTCGATGATCGCGCCGATCCGGTCGGCCAGCGCCGCCGAGTACGTGGAGATCTCCGGCGCGTGGCAGACGCCGTCGCCGGGTCGCCAGTCGCCGGGGTCGTACCGGGGCGGGGTGAGACAGCCGGCGTCGCGGGCGCGCAGCCGGGCCAGCAGGCCGTGGTCGCGCAGCGCGCCGGGCGCCTTGGCGCAGCCGGGAACGGAGCTGGCCGTGGGCGGGCGCAGCCCGAGGTTCGTCGGCGCGTCGAGGACGGCGATCCGGCGCATCATGGGCTCCCGTCCTCGGTGGTCGGGCGGGCCGGCGGCGCGCCGGCCCGCGCGGGCGTACGTCTGGTTCAGAACAACGCGCTGGCCAGTGCGCGTCGGGCGGCGGCCACCGCGGGGTCGTCCGGGCCGGCGATGGTGAACAGGCTGATCAGGTGCTGGCGTGCCCGGTCCCGCTCCTCGCCGGCGGTCCGGCGGACCACGCCGACCAGCCGCTGGTAGGCCTGCTCGGCCAGGCCGCTGAGCACCTCGATGTCGGCGGCCAGCAACTGGGCGTCCACGTCGTCCGGGGCGGCGGCCGCGGCGTCGAGCGCACCCTGCGGGTCGGCGCCGGACACCCGGCGGGCCAACCCGACCTGCGCCAGCCCGGCCTCCGCCGCCGCGTCGGCCGGGGACTCGGCCAGGATCTTGCGGTATTCCGCCTCGGCGGCGTCCAGGTCGCCGCTCATCAGCGCGTCGTCGGCCGCGTCGAGCCGCGGGTCCTCCGGCTCGGCCACGGTGACCCCGGCGGACTTGAGCACGGCCTGGAGCCACTTGCGCAGCTCCGACTCGGGCAGCGGGCCGCCGAAGGCGTCGACCGGACGGCCGCCGACGATGGCGTACGTGGTGGGCAGCGCCTGGAGCTGGAACATCTGCGCGAGCCGGGGCTGCTGCTGCACGTCGACCCGGGCCAGGAGCCAGGCTCCGGCGCCCTCGGCGGCCAGCCGCTCCAGCACCGGGGCGAACTGGTCGCTCTCCGGGTAGCCGGCGGCGCCGAAGAAGACCACGACCGGTGTGCTGAGCGAGCGTTCGAGCACCTCGGACTGGATGTTCGCCTCGGTCACGTCGATCACGGCGGCCGAGCCGGCGGGGCTGCCCGGCAGCCCGGTGGGCGGGCCGCCCTGGGACGGTGTGGCGGGAGAGGTGTCGGCCGGTGCGGGGGTGCGCAGCGCGCTGAGGTCGACCGCGCCGCGGGTGAAGATCGACGAGGTGATCCGTGGGTCGCTCATGGTTGTCTAGTCTCGCACGTGTCGCACCGAACTCCGCTCAGCCGCAACGGCGACGTTGCGACTCTCACCCCCTGCTCAGAGGTGCAAGGAGGGGCCCCCGCTTAACACACGTGTGTTAAGCGGGGGCCCCTCCTTGCACCTAGAAGCGGGCGGGCTCGCGGTAGACGCCCCACTCGGCGCGCAGCGCGTCGCAGATCTCGCCCAGGGTGGCCTCGGCGCGGACCGCGTCCAGCATCGCCGGGATCATGTTCTCCCCGGTCCGGCCGACCTCCACCATCCGGCGTACGGCGGCGCCGACCGCGGCGTCGTCGCGGGCCGACTTGCGCTCGGCCAGCACCCGGCGCTGCTCCAGCTCCACCTCGTGCGAGATGCGCAGGATCTCCAGCTCCTTGGCGACCGTGCCGGTGTGGCAGTTGACGCCGACGATCTTCTTGTCGCCCTTCTCCAGCGCCTGCTGGTAGGCGAACGCCGACTCGGCGATGTGCCCGGTGAACCAGCCGTCCTCGATGCCGCGCAGGATGCCCGAGGTCATCGGGCCGATCTTGTGCGGGCCGTCGCCGCCGAGCTGCTTGATCCGGGCGAAGATCGCCTCCGCCTCGGCCTCGATCCGGTCGGTGAGCGCCTCGACGTACCAGGCGCCGCCGAGCGGGTCGGCCACGTTCGTCACCCCGGTCTCCTCCATCAGCACCTGCTGGGTACGCAGGGCGATCTCGGCGGACTCGTCGGTGGGCAGCGCGAGCGTCTCGTCCAGCGCGTTGGTGTGCAGCGAGTTGGTGCCGCCGAGCACCGCCGCGAGGGCCTCCACCGCGGTGCGTACCACGTTGTTGACCGGCTGCTGCGCGGTCAGCGACACCCCGGCGGTCTGGGTGTGGAACCGCAGCCACTGCGCCTTCTCGCTGGTGGCGCCGTAGACGTCGCGCAGCCAGCGGGCCCAGATCCGGCGGGCGGCGCGGAACTTGGCGATCTCCTCGAAGAAGTCGAGGTGGGAGTCGAAGAAGAAGCTCAGCCCGGGGGCGAAGACGTTGACGTCCAGCCCGCGCGACAGGCCCAGCTCGACGTAGCCGAAGCCGTCGGCCAGCGTGTACGCCAGCTCCTGCGCGGCGGTCGAGCCGGCCTCGCGGATGTGGTAGCCGGAGACCGAGAGCGGCTTGTAGCGCGGGATCTCGGCGGCGCAGTATTCCATCAGGTCGCCGATCAGGCGCAGGTGCGGCTCGGGGTCGAACAGCCACTCCTTCTGCGCGATGTACTCCTTGAAGATGTCCGTCTGGAGCGTGCCGTCCAGCGTGGACAGGTCGGCGCCCTGGCGCTCGGCGGCGACCAGGTACATGCAGAACACCGGCACGGCCGGGCCGGAGATGGTCATCGAGGTGGTCACCCCGGCCAGGTCGATGCCGTCGAAGAGCACCTCCATGTCGGCGGCCGAGTCGATGGCCACGCCGCAGTGGCCGACCTCGCCGAGCGACTGCGGGTCGTCCGAGTCGCGGCCCATCAGCGTCGGCATGTCGAAGGCGACGGAGAGCCCGCCGCCACCGGCGCCGAGGATCATCTTGTAGCGCTCGTTCGTCTGCCGGGCGTTGCCGAAGCCGGCGAACTGCCGGATGGTCCAGGCCCGTCCGCGGTAGCCGGTCGGGTGCAACCCCCGGGTGTACGGGAACTCGCCCGGCCAGCCGATCCGCTCGAAACCGGGGTACGCGGTCCCCTCCGGCGGGCCGTACACCGGGTCGACCGACAGGCCGGAGAGCGTGGTGAAGTCCGCGTCGCGCTTGCGGGCGGCGTCGTAGCGGGCCTGCCAGCGGGCCCGGCCAGCGGCGATCTCGTCAGCGTCCATGCGCGGAGCTCCTCCTCGGGTCCTCGTGAAGACCGAGTGTAGAACGCCAGCCTGAACGATCGCTAAGGATGTGCGTACCGGCCGGTAACCCGGAGCAGCGCTCTTCGGCAGACCATCCGAAGATCGCAGGCATCGCCCGCGCTCACCCCTGCGGAGATCTTGGTATGAGATGGCCCCTCCAGGGGCGCCCCCGTACCAAGATTCACGCCTGGCGGCGGGACCGCCGGTCAGCGCACGGATTCGCCGGGATCGCCGATCGCGACGTCGTCCACCCGGATGTTGATCTCGTCGACGCGCAGGCCGTAGGCCTCGACCGCGGACGTGACCGCGGCCCGCACCCCGTCGGTGACCTGCGGGACCGGGTGACCGCCGTCGATCACGATGACCAGGTTGACCACGGCCGCGCCGTCGGTGACGTGCGCCGAGCAGCCGCGCCGGGCGTCGCCGAGCTGGTCCAGCCCGACCCGGTCGAACACGGCGTTGAAGAACCGGGCCACGTCGCCGCCCAGCTCGGCCACGCCGGGCACGGACTTCGCGGCGGCCACCGCGATCTTCTCCACCACCTCGTCGGCGACGTGCGTCGTCCCGCCCGCCGTGGCGTCCGGCGTCCTCGACAGCTCCTGCGTAGCCTCGTGCTCCACGCCTGATCCCCATCCCCTCGCCCGAACCGACCCCGGGAGCGTACAAGCCCCGGGAGCGTGGTGGGTCAGGAGCCGAGCTGGGCCACCAGTTCGTCGGCCGCCGCGTACGGGTCGGTGGCGCCCTTGGCCACCTGGGCGGCGAGCGTGGCGAGCTGCGTACCGTCGCGCAGCGAGCCGATGCGGTTCCGCAGCGTGCCCAGCGCGATGGCCTCGATCTCGGCGGCGGCCCGCGCCTCCCGGCGGCGGCGCAGCTCGTCGTGGCGCTCCAGCCAGTCGCGGTGCTTGTCGATCGCGGCCGCGATGTCGTCGATGCCCTCGGCGCGGGCGGCGATCGCGCGCACCACCTGCGGACGCCACTCCCCCGGCGCGCGCTCGCCGAGCGCGATCATGCCCTGGATGTCGCGCACGGTGGCGTCGACGCCGTCCCGGTCGGCCTTGTTGACCACGAAGACGTCGGCGATCTCCAGGATGCCGGCCTTGACCGCCTGGATCGCGTCGCCCATGCCCGGGGCGAGCAGCACCAGCGTGGTGTCGGCCAGCGAGGCCACCTCCACCTCGGCCTGCCCGACCCCGACCGTCTCGACCAGCACCACGTCGCAGCCGGCACCCTCCAGCACGCGGACCGCCTGGGGCGTCGCGGCGGAGAGCCCGCCGAGGTGGCCCCGGCTGGACATGGAGCGGATGTAGACACCGGGGTCGGTGGCGTGGTCCTGCATCCGGACCCGGTCGCCGAGGATCGCCCCGCCGGTGAACGGGCTGGACGGGTCGATGGCCAGCACGCCGACCCGGTGACCGCGCGCCCGCAGCGCGCGTACCAGCTCGTTCGTGGTGGTCGACTTGCCCACGCCCGGCGAACCGGTCAGGCCGACCACCTGGGCGTGCCCGGCGTAGGGCGCCAGCGCGGCCGCGACCTGCGGCAGCACCTCGTCGCCGGACTCGACCAGGGTGATCAGCCGGGCGACCGCGCGGGGGTCGCCCGCGCGGGCCCGCTCGACCAGCAGGGGTACGTCCCGGCTGCGGCGCACCGGACCGGTGGCCGGGATGGTCACGTCACTCACGCGTGCGACTCGCCGCCCGTCGGCACGTGGATGATCAGCGCGTCGCCCTGACCGCCGCCGCCGCAGAGCGCGGCCGCCCCGGTGCCGCCGCCCCGACGCTTCAGCTCCAGCGCGAGGGTGAGCACCAGCCGGGCGCCGGACATGCCGATCGGGTGGCCGAGCGCGATCGCGCCGCCGTTGACGTTGACCTTGTCCGCGCTGATGCCGAGGTCACGGCTGGACTGGATGCCGACCGCCGCGAACGCCTCGTTGATCTCGATGAGGTCGAGGTCGTCGAGGCCCAGGCCGCCCTTCTTCAGGGCGTGGTTGATGGCGTTGGACGGCTGCGAGTGCAGGGAGTTGTCCGGCCCGGCCACGTTGCCGTGCGCGCCGATCTCGGCCAGCCAGGTGAGCCCCAGCTCGGTCGCCTTGGCCTTGCTCATCACGACCACGGCGGCGGCGCCGTCGGAGATCGGCGAGGAGCTGCCGGCGGTGATGGTCCCGTCCTTGGCGAAGGCGGGCCGCAGCCGGCCCAGCGACTCGGCGGTGGTGTCCGGCCGGATGCCCTCGTCCTCGCTGATCACCACCGGGTCGCCCTTGCGCTGCGGGATGATCACCGGGGTGATCTCCTCGGCGAAGTGGCCGTTCTTCTGCGCGGCGGCGGCACGCTGGTGGCTGGTGGCCGCGAAGGTGTCCTGCTCCTCGCGGGTGATGCCGTGCCGCGCGCCGTGGCGCTCGGTGGACTCGCCCATCGAGCAGCAGTCCCAGGCGTCGGTGAGGCCGTCGAGGGCCATGTGGTCCTTGACCGTCACGTCGCCGTACTTGTAGCCGGAGCGCTGGCCGAGCAGCAGGTGCGGGGCGTTGGTCATCGACTCCATGCCGCCGGCGACCACGACGTCGAACTCGCCGGCCCGGATGAGCTGGTCGGCCAGCGCGATCGCGTCCAGCCCGGAGAGGCAGACCTTGTTGATGGTCAGCGCCGGGGTGGACATCGGGATGCCGGCCTCCACGGCCGCCTGCCGCGCCGGGATCTGGCCGGCGCCGGCCTGGAGCACCTGCCCCATGATCACGTACTGCACCTGGTCGGGTGCCACGCCGGCGCGCTCCAGCGCCGCCTTGATCGCGATGCCACCGAGCCTGGTCGCCGGGAGGTCCTTGAGGTTGCCCAGCAGGCGCCCCATCGGGGTCCGCGCGCCGCTGACGATCACCGAAGCCATGCCTGCCTCCGAGGGGGGTGCCGACCTGTACGCCTTAACGATTGTTCGGTCAGACTAGCGCCATGGCTGAGAACTCCTCCGTCGAGCCCGCTGCCGAGTTTGTCACAGACATCGGTCTGCGCCGCATCGACCACGTCGGGATCGCGGTCGCGGACCTGGACGCCGCGATCGACTTCTACCAGCGCACCTTCGGCATGCGCTGCGTGCACACCGAGACGAACGACGAGCAGGGCGTACGCGAGGCGATGCTGGCGGTCGGACCGGACGCCTCGGGCGGCATGGTGCAGTTGCTCGCCCCGCTCTCGCCGGACACCACGATCGGCAAGTTCCTGGACAAGCGCGGCCCGGGCATCCAGCAGGTCGCCTACACCGTGGCGGACATCGACGTGGCCTGCGCGGCGCTGCGCGAGCGTGGCGTCCGGCTGCTCTACGAGGCCCCCCGGCGCGGGACGTCGGACTCCCGGGTCAACTTCGTGCACCCGAAGGACGCCGGCGGCGTGCTGATCGAGCTGGTCCAGCCCGCCTGAGGTGTAAGGAGGGGGCCCTTGTTAACACCCGTCTGTTAACAAGGGCCCCCTCCTAACAAGTGGGAAGCCGCGCGGCCATGCGCGGTTTCACGTTCCCACGGACATCTCCACGCATCGGCCGATGCAGTTTTTCACAGAGGGCTTCCCGCCCAAGCTACCGTTCAGTAACGTCCCGCCCCACAGGAGCGCGACCGGTGCCGGATGTGTCGATTGCCGACATGGCGGTCCCGTCGCACCGGCGCCGACGATGGCAGCACCCCTGCCCCCGGTGCGGGTGCTGACGAACGGGAGGTCACCGTGCAGGACATCCTTGAAGCGATCATGGCGGCGGAGGGCTCGGCGCGGCCGGAGCGGGAACTCGCCGGCCTGGCCGGGCTTCCGGTGCCGGAGAGCTACCGCGGCGTGGTGGTCCGGGCCGAGGACACCCGCATGTTCGACGGCATGGCCACCCGGGACAAGGACCCGCGCAAGGCACTGCACGTCCAGGAGGTGCCCACCCCCGAGCTGGGCCCGGGCGAGGCCCTGGTCGCGGTGATGGCCAGCGCGATCAACTACAACACGGTGTGGACGAGCATCTTCGAGCCGCTGCCCACGTTCAAGTTCCTCCAGCGCTACGGCCGGCTCTCCGAGCTGACCCGCCGGCACGACCTGCCGTACCACGTGGTCGGCTCGGACGCGGCCGGCGTGGTGCTGCGGACCGGACCCGGCGTGACCCGGTGGAAGGCCGGCGACGAGGTGGTCGCGCACTGCCTGTCGGTCGAGCTGGAGGACGCCGCCGGCCACGACGACACGATGCTCGACCCGCAGCAGCGGATCTGGGGCTTCGAGACCAACTTCGGCGGCCTGGCCGAGCTGTGCGTGGTCAAGGCCAACCAGCTCATGCCGAAGCCGCGCCACCTGAGCTGGGAGGAGGCGGCCAGCCCCGGGCTGGTCAACTCCACCGCGTACCGGCAGCTCGTCTCGCACCACGGCGCCAACATGAAGCAGGGCGACGTGGTGCTGATCTGGGGCGCCTCCGGCGGCCTGGGCGGGTACGCCACCCAGATGGCGCTCAACGGCGGCGCGATCCCGGTCTGCGTGGTCTCCTCGCCGGAGAAGGCCGAGCTGTGCCGGAAGATGGGCGCCGAGCTGGTCATCGACCGCACCGCCGAGGGCTTCCGGTTCTGGTCCGACGAGAACACGCAGGACCAGGACGAGTGGCGGCGGTTCGGCGAGCGGATCCGCGAGCTGACCGGCGGCGAGGACCCGGACATCGTGTTCGAGCACCCGGGCCGGGAGACGTTCGGCGCCAGCGTCTACGTCGCCAAGAAGGGCGGCACGATCGTCACCTGCGCGTCCACCAGCGGCTTCCTGCACCAGTACGACAACCGCTACCTGTGGATGCACCTCAAGCGCATCGTCGGCAGCCACTTCGCCAACTACCACGAGGCGTGGCAGGCCAACCGGCTGGTCGCGCTCGGCAAGGTGCACCCGACCGTGTCGAAGACGTACCCGCTGGAGCAGACCGGCCAGGCCGCGTACGAGGTGCACCGCAACGCGCACCAGGGCAAGGTCGGCGTGCGCTGCCTGGCGCCCACCGACGGCCTCGGGGTTCGGGACTCCGAGCTGCGCGCCCGCCACGAAAGCGCGATCAACAGGTTCCGCGGGCACTGACCGTACGGCGGGGCCGGATTGCCTTTCCGGCCGACCGTGACGCCATTCGACTGGCGTGAAGACAGTCATGCGGACAAAGGGCCGCGGGTGCCGACCCGCGGCCCTTTCCGGTCACCGCCGCCGCGCACCCGCCGCGCCCGGGACCTGCCAAGATCGCCGGTTGGTCCGGTCCCACCGGTCGTGCGAGTTGACCATGTAAAGAGGACGCGAAAGCTGCCGACCACTCTTGCGAACCACCCTGGGGCGTCTGCGAGTATGTCCCAATGCCCCAGCAGCAGTCCTCCCCTCTTGCGTTCTTCGATAACGCGAACTCACAGCCCGATTTCACTGTTGGCCTGCGCGGATACAACACCAACCAGGTCGACGACTTCATCGGCCGGCTGACCGCCGCCCTGAGCCAGTCCGAGCAGGCCCGCGCCGAGGCCGAGCAGCGGATGAACGACGCCCAGCGCCGGCTCCGGCAGGCCGAGCAGCGCCAGGGCGCACTCGAGCAGAAGCTGACCGAGACCAACAAGCAGCTCGAGGAGAACAGCCGGCCGACCCTCTCCGGCCTGGGCACCCGCGTCGAGCAGATCC
Organism: Micromonospora ferruginea; assembly: GCF_013694245.2. Taxonomy (NCBI): domain Bacteria; kingdom Bacillati; phylum Actinomycetota; class Actinomycetes; order Micromonosporales; family Micromonosporaceae; genus Micromonospora; species Micromonospora robiginosa. The sequence continues at coordinate 6,651,285 of NZ_CP059322.2, read as the reverse complement.
TCCGGCTGGCCGAGGAGCAGGCCAACGACCACCGCAACGAGGCCAAGCGCGAGTCGGAGGGCATCCTCTCCGCCGCCCGCCTCGAGGCCCGGGAGATCACCGACAAGGCACGCGCCGAGGCGGCCGCGATGAAGGCCACCGCCGAGCGCGAGGCCGGCAGCGTCCGCACCGCCGCCGAGCGCGAGGCCGCCGAGGTGCGCGTGCAGGCCCGCCGGGAGGCGGACACGCTGCGCGCCGACGCCGACCGCGAGACCAAGCAGCTTCGTACGGTCACCGCGCACGAGGTGGCCGAGCTGAAGTCGACCGTCGAGCGGGAGGTCGCCACCCTGCGCGCCACCGCCGAGCGGGAGATCACCCAGCAGCGGGCCAAGGCGGCCCGGGAGGCCGAGGAGAAGCGGGCCGAGGCGACCAAGCTGCTCACCGACGCCCGTGACAAGCGCGACAAGGACCTGCAGGCCCTGGAGCTGCAGCTCGCCGAGCGGCGCGAGAAGGCCGAGCGCGAGGAGTCGGCGCGGCACGCCGCCCAGGTCAGCCAGACCCAGAAGATGGTCAACGAGGCCGAGCAGCGGGCCCGGGCCGCCCAGGAGCGGGCGAAGGAGATCGAGCAGCGCGCCGAGGCCCGCCGGGTCGAGTCCGAGCGCACCGCCAACGACACCGTCGACAAGGCCAAGGCGCTGGCCGACAAGACGCTGAGCGAGGCCCGGGCCGAGTCGCAGCGGGTGCTCAACGAGGCCCGCACCGAGGCCGAGCTGACCACCCAGGCGGCCCGCCGTGAGGTCGAGGACCTCACCCGCCAGAAGGACGCGGTGACCTCGCAGCTCGGGCAGATGCTCTCCGGCCTGGCCGGCATCGTGCCGGGCGTGCCGGCGGGCGGCAACAAGGCCGAGGCGCCGAAGGCCGACGCCGCCGGGCAGAAGGTCACGGCCGAGTCGGCCGGCTGAGCCACCACCCGCTGACGGGGCATGAGCCGCGGCGCGGGGTGACACCGGGTCACCGGTGCCACCCCGCGCCGTCATGCTTTCTCCGGCCCGTTTCGCCACGAGGGTGAAGTAGGTCCCAGAAGGGGCGTCCGTATCGCCCCCACAGAGCCGGATGCGTGTGAGGATGGGGGCATGTCGCACGGCGAGGAACTGTTCGCGCTCGGCGGGGACGTGACCACGGAACCCAGCTTCGAGTCCGCGCTGCGGGGATATGAGAAACGACAGGTCGACCGCTACGTCGCCCGCGCGGAGCACGAGATCTCGGCGCTGACCACCGAGCGGGAGCAGGCGTACACCCAGATCCACAAGCTGGCCGGCCAGGTCGAGGTGCTGCAACGCGACCTCGCCCAGGTGCGCAAGCAGGTGGGCGTGGTCGACCGCGCCTCGTTCCGCCACCTCGGTCCCCGGGTCGAGCAGATCCTCACCATGGCCGAGGAGCAGGCCGACGACATCCTCGCCGCCGCGAACGAGGAGATCGAGGCCCGCCGGGCCGCCGCCGAGCACATCGTCGAGGAGGCCCGGGAGCAGGCCGCGCAGGCCCTCAAGGACTTCGAGATCGCGCTCGCCGCCCGCCGCGCGGAGGAGGAGCGGCACACCGCCGCCCGCCGGGCCGAGGCCGACGCCACGCTGAAGGCCGCCAAGGACGAGTCCGCGAAGCTGCGTACGGCCGCCCAGGACGAGGCCGAGAAGCTGCGCCGGACCGCGCAGGACGCGCTGGCCAAGGCCCAGCAGGAGGCCACCCAGCTCCGGGACACCGCCAAGGAGATCCACTCCCGCGCCCAGCAGGAGGCCGCCCGGTTGCGCGAGTCGGCCAAGGAGGCGCTGGCCAAGGCGCAGCAGGAGGCCAACCAGCTCCGCGAGGCGGCCAAGGAGGTGCACGCCAAGGGCCAGCAGGAGGCCAAGCGGCTCACCGACGCCGCCGCCGAGGCCGGCCGCGCCACCCACGCCAAGGCGCTGGCCGAGGCGAAGAAGGTCGTGGACGACGCGGAGGAGGCCGCCAAGGCCACCCGCGGCCGGGCCCGCACCGAGGCCAACCGGCTCACCACCGAGGCCGCCGAGGCCGGCAAGCGCAACCGCGCCGAGGTCGAGGCGTACGTGCAGCGGATGCGCACCGAGACCGAGGCGTACGTGCAGCAGTCCCGCGCCCAGACCCAGCAGGAGCTGGGCGCCTGGCGGGCCGGGGTGGAGAAGGAGGTGGCCGGGCAGCGGGAGAAGGCGGAGAAGGAGCTGGCCCAGCGCCGCGCCGCCGCCGAGCAGGAGTTCGCCAAGCGCCGCGACGACCTCGACAAGCAGCACACCAGCCGGCACGCGGAGCTGGAGCAGGCGTACGCGACCCGGCGCGACGAGATCGAGCGGAACGCGGCGAGCATCCGCCAGGCCGCCGAGGAAGACGCGCTGACCATGCGGCAGCAGGCCGAGCTGGAGGCCGCCGAGCTGCTGCGCCGGGCCGAGGCGAGCGCCACCGAGCAGCGCCGCAAGGCAGACGAGCACGTCGCGGCCTCGCGTCGTCAGTTCGAGGAGTACGCGGCCACCACCCAGCAGCACCTGGCCACCACCCAGCAGCACCTCGCCGCCACCCAGCAGGAGGTGGCCGCCGGCCGGCAGCAGCTCGCCGGGGTGATGCTGGAGATCGCCAAGGCGCAGCAGGAGCTGGCCGACCTGCGCACCGAGACATGGAAGTCCCGGCAGGAGTCCGACGACCTGGAGAACCGGCTCACCGCGTTGCGCCGGGACGCCGACTCGGCCGGCATCGCGGCCACCCCGGTCGACCCCGGTGACCTCGCCACCGCCGCCAACGGCGGCCGGCCGACGGGCGACGGCGTGCCCGTGGGCAGCGGGGCCCTGGCCGGCAGCGGCACGGCGAAGGGCACGGCCGCGGTGGCGGCCAACGGCGCCGGGCCGGACAAGGGCGGGGACCGGACGACCGGCGAGCCGGCGGAGGCCGGGCAGGCGAAGCCGATCGCCGAGCCGGTGACGACGATGGACTCGGCCGTCGGCGCGGGTGTCGACGGTGAGCCGACCGTGGCCGCCGTGCCGGGTGAGGGCGGCCGGGACGCCACCCCCACGAAGATCACCAGCACCGGCGAGAACGGCAAGCGCCCGACCAAGCCCACCACGGACGAGCGCAGCGCCAAGCCCAGCGCCGTCACCGTCGACAAGGACTGACCCGGCCACCTCCGAATTGATCAAGGAGTGCATGTCGAAGTCGATCTCCCCCAAGGACGCAAACTCCTTGATCACCCGCCCCCACCCACCCCGGCAGGCCCGCCAGGCTCCGTTGATCATGAAGTTGACCGCCTCGGGAAGCGCTTCCCGCGCCGTCAACTTCATGATCAACCGGGCTGAGCGGGCGCGGAGTGGTGACGGGATGGTCGGCGCGGGTGTCGGCCACTACCCTGCGGGGCGAGGGCCGCGGCGTCGGCAGCGCGCGGGCGGCTCAGGAGCGCTCCGCCGAGCCGGGCGGGGTGACGGGGAGCGGGGAGGCACGGTGTCGCAGGAGGGATCCGCCGCGCCGGAGGACGACGACCCGTTCGAGGCGTTGCGCGAGGAGCCGGGGCCGGCGCAGAACGACCCGGACCGCGCGCCGACACCGCCGGACGAGGCCGCCCCGGCGGACACCGCTCCCGCCCGGCCTCCGGGTTCCGGCGCAGCCGCCCACGCCCGCACCGGAACCGGCCCGGTGACGCCGGTCGGAAGCACCGGCGCCGCCCGCACCGGACCCGGCCCGGTGACCCCGACCGGAAGGACCGGCGCCGCCCGCACCGGACCCGGCCCGGTGACCCCGACCGGAAGGACCGGCGCCGCCCGCACCGCGCCCGGCCCGACAACCCCGACCGGAAGCGACGTCAACGAGGTCGAGCCGGGTGAGTTCGAGCCCTCCGGACGCTTCGGCGTGCCGGGACGACCGCTGCGGCGCAACAGCTTCCTGGTCGGGTTCACCGGCGCGCTCGGCGTGCTGCTGGCGTACGCGGTGTTCCTGGGCGTCCGCAACGCGGCCGGCATCCTGGTCCTGGTGGTGATCGCGCTCTTCCTGGCGGTCGGCCTGCACCCGGCGGTGGTCCGGTTGCAGCGCTGGGGGCTGCCGCACGGGCTGGCCGTGGCGGTGGTGACGCTGACCGTGGTGCTGCTGATCGTCGGCGGGCTGCTGGCGCTGGTGCCGCCGGTGGTGACCCAGTCCGGGCAGTTCGTCCAGCAACTGCCCGGGTACGTGGAGGACCTGCGCCGCAATCCCACCGTCAACGACCTCGTGGTCCGCTACGACGTGATGGAGCGGGTCCGGTCGGCGGCGAACGCGGACACCGTCGGCCGGGCGCTCGGCGGCGTGCTCGGCGGCGCGCAACTGATCTTCGGCACGATCTTCCGGGTGCTGACCGTGCTGGTGCTGACGATCTACTTCCTGGCCTACTTCGACAGGCTGCGCGACCTCGGGTACGCGCTGGTGCCGCGCTCACGCCGGGAGCGGGTGCGGCTGATCGGCGACGAGATCCTCACCCGGGTCGGCGCGTACATGGTCGGCGCGCTGGCCATCGCGGTGCTGGCCGGGGCGAGCACGTTCGTGTTCGCGGTCGTGGTCGGTCTGCCGTACCCGTTCGCGCTGGCCGTGGTGGTGGCGGTGACCGACCTGATCCCGCAGATCGGCGCGACCCTGGGCGCGGTGGTGGTGACCCTGGTCGGCCTCGCCACCGACCTGCCGGTGGGCATCGCCTGCCTGGTGTTCTTCGTGGTCTACCAGCAGGTGGAGAACTACCTGATCTACCCGAAGATCATGCGCCGGGCGGTGTCGGTCAACGAGGTGGCCGCGCTGCTCGCCGCGCTCCTCGGGGTGTCGCTGCTGGGCGTGGTGGGCGCGTTGATCGCCATCCCCACGGTGGCCGCGTTGCAGTTGATCCTGCGCGAGGTGGTGCTGCCCCGGCAGGACTCGCGCTGAGCCGTCAGTCGGCGCTGCGCTGGGCCGGGCCGGGGACCGGGGTGTCGGCGAACGCGGCCACCGTGCGGTCGGCGTACGAGCTGACGTCGCCGGTCTCCATCGGGCCGTCCCAGGTGGTCGGCAGTGGCAGCGGCGCGTCCGGGGCGACCCGCCGGACGATCTCGTCGAGCACCCGCTCCGCGTCGCCCACCCAGAGGTGCTTGGCGCCGTCCACACCGACCACCTCGGCCTGCGGAATCGCGGCGAACCGCCGGCGGGCCTCCTCCGGGCGCAGGTAGTCGTCGAACTCCGGCACCAGGGCGGTGAGCGGCCGGCCCGACTCGGCCCAGACCGTCAGGTCCTCCGGGGCGGAGAAGCGCAGCGGCGGGGAGAGCAGGATCGCGCCGGCCACCGCCGGGTCGCAGCCGTGCTTCAACGCCAGGTCGGTGCCGAACGACCAGCCCACCAGCCAGATGTTGGGCAGCTCGTGGAACTCGGCGTACTCGATCGCGGCGGCCACGTCGAACCGCTCGCCAACGGCGTTGTCGAACGCCCCCTCGCTGGTGCCCCGGACGCTGCTGGTGCCCCGGGTGTTGAACCGGAGCACGGCCAGGTCGGCCAGCGCGGGCAGCCGCCAGGCCGCCTTGCGGAACACGTGGCTGTCCATCATCCCGCCGTGGGTGGGCAGCGGGTGCAGGCAGATCAGCGTGCCGACCGGCTCGCGGTCCAGCGGCCGGGCCAGCTCGCCGACGAGCGTCAGGCCGTCGGCGGTGTGCAGCTCGATGTCCTCCCGGCGGCCGGGCAGGATCGACGACGCGCGGATCGGAGTGCTCACCCCGCCAGTCTCCCGCGTCGCCGGCCCGGCCGCCCGCCGGGGCGGGAACCGGGTGATCCAGATCGCTCAGCCGTGGCGGGGGGCGCCGCGCCCACGCTGGAGGTTGGGGGCGCGGCGTTCCCGGGCCCGCCAGCAACCGCTGTGCCAGTGCCGGCGGTCGGTCAGGTCACCCCGGTCGTCGGCCGGCCAGGCCACCAGGTGCGGCACGCCCGGTCGGATCTCCTGGTCACAGCCGGGACACCGGTACGTCTTGGCGGACGCGCCGCCGCTGATCGCGCGTACCTGCCAGTCGCCGTCGCGCCACTGCTGCACGGTCGGCACGCCGTGCCGGGCTCGTTCGGCGTCCAGGCCGGGGCCTTCTTCCCGGCGGGGCCGATTGCGACGGGGACTCACAGTCGCCAAGCGTACGGTTCGGGTACCCGCCCGGCCCGGGCCGGGCGGGTACCGGCCTCAGTTCCAGGTCGCCGGATCGGTGGGGTTCGACGCGACGTCCGCCCCGCCGAGGACCAGTGCGGCGTCCTGCCGGTCGAAGCCGGACTGCGGCCAGCCGAAGTCGGCCAGCAGGCGCGACTTCGGGAAACCGAGCAGCTCCAACCGGTCCCCTTTCGGATAGAGATAGGCGGGCCGCCCGCCGATGCTCGTGTTGCCGGGTGAGTAGGTCGGCGCGGCTTCGTCCGTGTAGAGGTACGAGACGGTCATCACCTCGTCGCCCGGGCCGCCGACGCTCAACCGGACGTTGAGCAGCTTCGGAAAGGTGTCGACGTCGACTGAGCAACTGGAGAGCCGCGCGCCGTCCGGAAACGCCGAGAGTCGGACCGGAGCGGTGCACCGACGGGCCTCGGTCAGCCGCAGCGCCTCCGCCGCGGTGGCGAGTCCCGCATCAGCGCCGGCCGAGATGCTGGCCCGCGCGTACAGACCAGGTGCGGGCTGCCACTGCCGGACCCAGAGCGGCATGCCCGCGACGGTCAGCCGGGTGGTACTGCCGTCGAACGCCCCCGCCACGGCCAGGCTGCTCACGTCGAACGGCACCCCCTCGGCGCTCGACAGCCGCAGCGCGTCCGGAGAGTTGGTCAGCTCGACGACGACCGGTCGTCCCTCCCCCACATCCAGGCTGACGCTCTCGATGGCACCCGCCACCTGCCACCTCAGGTAGCGCGCCTTGCGCGCGTCGATGCCGAAGTGCAGCACCCCGCCGTCGGTGCCGACCGCCGCCGGCGCCTCGGCGGCCCCCGGCACCGACGGCAGCAGGGGTGGAGCCACCCCGCCCGACCCCGTCGGGAGGAACGGTCGGCCCAGCCCGGGACCGACGGCCGCGGCGCCGCCCAGCAGTGCGATCACGGCGACGCCCACCGCCACCAGCGCCTGCCGTCGACGCCGAAGACGCCGCCCGCCGACGACCGCCCGGGTGGTCAGCCGGCGCATGTCGATCTCCCCGTCGGCGCGTTCCCGCAGCACCGAGGCGATCCGCTCATCGAGGTCGGTCACGGCCGGCTCCCCTTGGTCGTCGGGACGCCGCAGCGCTCCCGGAGGTGGGCGAGCGCCCGCATCGCGTGGGTGCGGACGGTGACCGGGGAGCAGTCGAGGATCTGGGCGATCGTGTGGTCGTCCAGATCCTCGTAGTAGCGCAGCACGAGCACGGCGCGCTGGCGGTCGGGCAGGGCGCGGATCAGCCGCCACATCTCGTCCCGGTCGGCCGCCTCGCCGTCCAGGTCGCCCCGGTGGGGCCGCTCGGCGAACGTGTCCACCGCCAGCTCGCGGCTGGAGCGCCGCCGCCACCAGGAGTTGTTGGCGTTGACCAGCATCCGGCGCACGTAGACGTCGGGCCGGTCCGCGCGGGCGATCCGCCGCCAGTGCACGTACGCCCGGGCCAGCACGTCCTGGGTCAGGTCCTCGGCGCGGTGCGCGTCGCCGGTCAGCAGCCGGGCCAGGCGCAACAGGGCCGGGCCCCGGCTGCCGACGTACTCCTCGAAGGTCACACCCTCACGACGCCGTCACCGGCGCGGGTTGTTGACCCGCTCAGCGGTTGGTGTGGTCGCGGAAGCCCCGGCCGCTCTTGCGGCCCAGGTAGCCGGCGGTGACCAGGTGCTCCAGCAGCGGCGCCGGGGCGAAGCCGGGCTCGCGCAGCTCCAGGTACAGCTCCCGCTGGATGGCCAGCGAGACGTCCAGGCCGACCACGTCGAGCAGCTCGAACGGGCCCATCGGGTAGCCGCAGCCGAGCTTCATCGCGTAGTCGATGTCGTCGGCGGTGGAGTAGCTGGCCTCCAGCATCCGCACCGCGTCGTTCAGGTACGGGAAGAGCAGCGCGTTGACGATGAAGCCGGACCGGTCGCCGCAGACCACGCCGGTCTTGCCCACCGCGGCGCAGACCGCGCGGGCGGTGGCCGACGTCTCGACGGAGGTGCGGATGGTCTGGACCACCTCCACCAGCGGCATGATCGGCGCCGGGTTGAAGAAGTGCAGGCCGATCACGTCGGCGGGCCGCTGGGTGGCCATCGCCACGTCGATCACCGGCAGCGACGAGGTGGTGGTGGCGAGCACCACGCCCGGCTTGCAGATCTCGTCCAGGCTGGCGAACAGCGCCTTCTTGACGCTCAGCTCCTCGACCACGGCCTCGACCACCAGGTCGACGTCGGCGAGGTGCTCCAGCGTGGCGGACCAGGTGATCCGCCCCATCGCGGCGTCCCGGTCGGCCTCGGCGAGCTTGCCCCGGACCACGCCCTTGTTGAGCGAGGTCTTGACCGCCTCGCAGACCTTGGCGGACTTCTCCGCGCCCCGCGTCACCGAGATGACCTCGTAGCCGGCCTTGGCGAAGACCTCGATGATGCCGGTGGCCATGGTCCCGGAGCCGACCACGCCCACCTTGGCGACCACCCGGGCGCCGTCGGCGAGCGCGGCGTCCGCGTTCACCGGCGTCTGCGCGTCGGGTACGACCTTCGGCGAGCCCGGCCGCTCGTAGGTGTAGAAGCCGCGCCCGGACTTCCGGCCGAGTAGCCCGGCGGTGACCATCTGCTTGAGCAGCGGGGCCGGGGCGTGCCGGCGGTCCCGGCCGCCGCGCCGGTACATCGTGTCGAGGATCTCGTACGCGGTGTCCAGGCCGATCAGGTCCATCAGCGCCAGCGGGCCCATCGGCAGGCCGCAGCCGAGCTTCATGGCGGCGTCGATGTCCTCGCGGGTGGCGTAGCGGGCCTCGAACATGCCGACCGCGTGGTTCAGGTAGCCGAAGAGCAGCGCGTTGGCGATGAAGCCGGCCCGGTCGCTGATGGTCACGTCGACCTTGCCGAGCCGCTCGCAGAGCGCCTCCACGTCGGCCACCACCTCGGCCGAGGTGACCACCGTGCGGACCACCTCGACGAGCTTCATCACCGGGGCGGGGTTGAAGAAGTGGATGCCGATGACCTGGTTGGGCCGGGTGGTGGCGACGGAGATCTCGGTGACGCTCAGCGACGAGGTGTTGGTGGCCAGGATGGCCTCGGGCTTGCAGACCCGGTCCAGCTCGGCGAAGATCCGCTGCTTGAGGTCCAGGTGCTCGGGGACCGCCTCGATCACCAGGTCCACGTCGTGCAGGGCGTCCAGCCCGACCCGGAAGTCGACCCGTGACATCAGGGCGTCCCGGTCGGCCTCGGCGAGCTTGCCCTTGGCCACCGCGCGGTCGGTCGAGCCGGTCAGCGTGACCCGGCCGCGCTCCAGCGCGGCGTCGGAGATCTCCACCGCGGTCACGTCGACGCCGTTGCGGGCGAACACCTCGACGATGCCGGCACCCATGGTGCCCAGACCCACCACACCAACCCTGGTGAACTCGCGCGCCACGACCGGCCTCCCTCGGTTGACTCCGCCGTTGCCGACATGAACGGCCGCTAAGGTTATGCGCCGGAGTCTGCCACGTGACGCTGTGTTGTCGAGACGCCGTGGGATATTTCACGCACCCCGCCGTCAGGCGGACGCGACCACCCCGGCGAGCGCCAGCAGTTCGGCGACGAACTCGGCCGGCCGCTCCAGGTGCGGGCTGTGCCCGCAGCCCGGCAGCGCCACCTCCCGGTAGGCGCCGCCGGCCGCCGCGTACCGGTCCAGCACCGCGCGGGTCTGGCCGACCATCGGCTGCGGCGGGCACGCGTCGGCGCCGGGCCAGCCCGGCACGATCCCGAGCTGACCGAGGTACGCCAGGTCGAACAGCGAGGTGTCCGACACGATCACGTCGGCGTCGCCGCGTACCCAGGTCACCGCCGGCTTGACCGGCACGGCGACCAACTCGTCGGCGAGCCGGAAGTGGGCCGGGGCCAGCGCGTTGAGCACGCCGCGCCGCCCGGCGGCGGTGCCCGGCCAGTGGGCCGAGCCGACCGCGGTGCCGGGGTAGTTGTCGTCCCCGGTGGCGGTGGTCAGCATGCTCTCCAGCAGCAGGTCCTCGTGCTCGCCGAGCGACGCCGGGTCGGCCACGTAGGCGGCGCGCAGCACGTTGCGCGGGCTGGTCGGGCCGTCGGCGCCCCGGTCGCCGGCGGCGAGCCGGGCCACGAAGTCGGGGTTCGCGCCGCCCGCCCCGGTGCCGGCGAAGTCGGGCGTGGTGGGGGCGCCGTCGAGGTCCCGGGTGCCGCCGAAGCCGTACGGCGAGACCGGCGCCGCCAGCAGCAGCCCGGCCACCCGCTCCGGGTGGTCGACGAGCAGGCGCATGGCCACCCCGCCGCCGAGCGAGTGCCCGACCACCACCGGCCGGGCGCCGGGCGCGAACAGCCCGGGGGCGTCGAGCAGGGCGGCCACGTCGTCGGCGAAGTCACCGAGCCCTCGGGTGGCGTCGACCGGGACGGTGTCGGTCTCGCCGTATCCGCGCAGGTCGGGGGCGATTACCTGGAGCGTCTCCGGCAGCCGGGGCAGCAGCGGCTCCCAGAACGCCGACGACGAGACGTTGCCGTGCACCAACAGCACCGGCACGCCGTCGACCGGGCCGGCCACCCGGACCGCCTGGGTGATGCCGTTGGCCTGGACCGTCTGCCGTGCGCTCCGCATCCGGGCATGCTGGCACACCAACCGGCCGGTCACCATGTGGCCGGCAGCCATGCCACGCGGTCCGTACCTGTGGCCGAGCCTCCGGTCAGCCGGCGTCGACCGGCTGCGCCTCGCGCGCCTCGATCGACTGCCGCGGGGCCGGCACGGGCAGCGGGAGGGTGGGCCGCTGGTCGCGGCGCGGCTGGCCGAAGCTCATCCCGACCGGGTCGGTGCGGGCCACGCCCGGGTCGTAGAGGCGCAGGTCGGTGCGGCCGAGACGGACCACGTCCCCGTCGGCGATCGGCACGCTGCCGGTGATCCGCCGGTCGTTGAGCCAGGTGCCGTTGGTGGAGCCGAGATCGGTGAGCAGCACCCCCTCGGTGGTGGCCTGGACGCTGGCGTGCCGGCGGCTCAGGTGCGGGTCGGCGAGCACGATGTCGGCGCTCGGCGCCCGGCCGATCACCTGCACGCCCCGCCCGACCCGGAAACTGAGCCCGCGCATCGCCCCGCCCGACACCGTCAGCAACGGCATCAGCTCAGGATGCTCCTCCATGGACAGTCGACCTCCACCCCACATCGCCCCGCGGCGTCAGCCTGCCACCTCACCGTAGTGGCTCCCACCGCCGCGCGGTCACCCCCGCGACCCCGGGTGGTCATCTTGCGTTCGCCGTTCGGACGGCCGGGAAGGGCGCGATCGGCCATTAACTGGTGTCGATATGACGTCCGTCGGTACGGCCAGCGTGCGGCCCCCGCGACACCTACCGGTGAGTAATATTCGGGTCTAGACTGCGGCCATGACCGCCGTGCATGTCCCCGGGAACCCGCTCATCTCCGACGGCCGCCTGGTGTCGACCAGCCCGGCGACCGGCGAGGAGGCCGGCCGACTCCCGGTCGCGACCGAGGCCGACGTGCGCGCCGCCGTCGAGCGGGCCCGCGCCGCCGCCGACTGGTGGGCCGGGCTCGGCTTCGACGTCCGGCGCGACCGGCTCCAGCGCTGGCGCGGCGTGCTCGCCCGGCGCATCGAGGAGCTGGCCGACCTGATGCACACCGAGGGCGGCAAGCCGGTCGGCGACGCCGTGGTCGAGGTCCTCACCGCGCTGGAGCACGTCGACTGGGCCGCGCGCAACGCCCGGCGGGTGCTCGGCCCCCGGCGGGTCCGCTCCCGGCTCATCCTCGCCGAGTTCACCGGCCACCTGGAATACCAGCCGTACGGCGTGGTCGGCGTGATCGGCCCGTGGAACTACCCGGTCTTCACCCCGATCGGCTCCGCCGCCTACGCGCTGGCCGCCGGCAACGCGGTGGTGTTCAAGCCGAGTGAGTACACCCCGGCCGTGGGCCAGTGGCTGGTCGACCGGTTCGCCGAGGTGGTGCCGGAGCAGCCGGTGTTCCAGGCGGTGCACGGGCTGGGCGACGTCGGCGCGGCGTTGTGCCGCTCCGGGGTGGCGAAGGTGGCCTTCACGGGCTCGACCGCCACCGCCAAGAAGGTGATGGCGGCCTGCGCCGAGACGCTCACCCCGGTGCTGCTGGAGGCCGGCGGCAAGGACGCGATGATCGTCGACTCGGACGCCGACCTGGACGCCGCCGCCGAGGCGGCCGTCTGGGGCGGCCTGACCAACGCCGGCCAGACCTGCATCGGCATCGAGCGGGTCTACGCCGTCGACCAGGTCTTCGACGCGTTCGTCGACAAGGTGGTGGCGAAGGCCGGCCGGCTGACCGTGGGCGCCGACGGGGCCGACCTCGGCCCGATCACCATGCCGTCGCAGATCGACGTCATCCGCCGGCACATCGACGACGCGGTGGCCCGGGGCGGCCGGGCGGTGCTCGGCGGGCCGGACGCGGTCCAGCCGCCGTACGTGCACCCGACCGTGCTGGTGGACGTGCCGGAGGACTCGGCCGCCGTGCGCGAGGAGACGTTCGGCCCGACGCTGACCGTCAGCCGGGTCCGCGACGTCGACGAGGCCGTCGAGCGCGCCAACGCGCTGCCGTACGGCCTCGGGGGTTCGGTCTTCGGCCGGGCGCGGGCGGTGGCGGTGGCGCGGCGGCTGCGCTCCGGGATGGCCTCGGTCAACTCGGCACTGACCTTCGCCGGCATGTCCACGCTGCCGTTCGGCGGCACCGGCGAGTCCGGCTTCGGGCGGATCCACGGCGAGGACGGGCTACGCGAGTTCGGCCGCCCCAAGGCGGTGACCCGCCGGCGGGCCCGTTCGCTGCTGCCGGCGATGACGTTCGAGCGCACCCCGGCCGACGTCGCCCGCCTGGTCAAGGTCGCGAAGCTGATGTACGGCCGGAAGCGCTAGAAGAGCGTCAGCTCGTCGCGCTCGATGCCGCGCAGCTTGTCGTAGTCGACCACCACGCAGCGGATGCCGCGGTCGGTGGCGAGCACCCGCGCCTGCGGCTTGATCTCCTGCGCGGCGAAGACGCCGGTGACCGGCGCGAGCAGCGGGTCGCGGTTCATCAGCTCCAGGTAGCGGGTGAGCTGCTCCACCCCGTCGATCTCGCCGCGCCGCTTCACCTCGACCGCGACCGCGCCGGCGTTGGCGTCACGGCAGAGCAGGTCGACCGGGCCGATCGCGGTCATGTACTCCCGGCGGACCAGGGTGAAGCCCTCCCCCAGCGTCCCCGGGTTGGCGGCGAGCAGCTCCTGCAGGTGCGCCTCGACACCGTCCTTGCGCAGGCCGGGGTCGATCCCCAGCTCGTAGGAGGTGTCCTGGAAGATCTCCTCCAGGGTGATGCGCAGCTCCTCGCCGGCCTTGTTGACCACCCGCCACACGCCGGGCGCCTCCTCCAGCCGGCACGGCGGGCTCATCCAGTTCAACGGCTTGTAGGCCCGGTCGTCCGCGTGGATCGACACCGAGCCGTCCGCCTTGACCATGAGCAGCCGGGTGGCCGGCGGCAGGTGAGCCGAGAGCCGTCCGACATAGTCCACCGAGCACTTCGCAATGACCAACCGCACCCGACGAGGGTAGCCGAGGCCCCGACCGGCGCCGACGAGCGCCACTGGCACGGCGGTGCCATATTGAGATCGTGCTCGAAGTCCTCACCGGATCCGGTCTCGCCGCCTCGGCGGGCCTCAACGCCTACATCCCGCTGATGCTGATGGGCCTGCTGGCCCGCTACACCAACCTGATCGAGCTGCCGAGCAGTTGGCAGTGGCTCGGCAACGGCTGGGTCCTGCTGATCCTCGCCGTCCTGCTGGCGGTCGAGGTGGTGGCCGACAAGGTGCCGGTGGTCGACCACGTCAACGACATGGTGCAGACCGTGGTCCGGCCGACCGCGGGTGGTCTGGCGTTCGGCGCCGGCTCCGGGTCGGAGACGGTGACGGTCAGCGACCCGGACACGTTCTTCTCCACCCACCAGTGGGTGCCGGTGGTGGTCGGCGTGCTGATCGCGCTCGGCGTGCACCTGCTCAAGGCCGCCGCCCGCCCGTTGGTGAACGCGACCACGGCCGGCTTCGGCGCGCCGGTGGCGAGCACCGCCGAGGACGCGACGAGCGTGCTCATGTCGGTCGCGGCGATCCTGCTGCCGGTGCTGGTGCTGGTGTTCGCGGTCGGCCTGGTGGCGTTCGTGGTCTGGTTGTTCCGCCGGCGCAAGGACCGGCGCCGGGAACGCGCCGCCGCCCGCGCGGCCGGCTTCCGCGTCTGAGCGGGGGCCGCCCGCTCAGGCGCTCTGGTAGGTCATGCAGTCGGCCATGTCCATGTCCGGGCCGACGGTGATGGCCGGGGCGTGGCACTCCAGGTCGGAGTTGTGCCGGCAGTCGGACCGGGAACACGCGCCGACCTGGGCGATCGACTGCTCGATGCCGCCGCGCACCGGCATGTCCACGTAGGTGTGGCAGTGCGCGTGGTCGCTGCTGCCGATCGTGATGGCGAACGCGTGGCAGTCGTTCGTGTGGTTGTAGGCGCAGGACCGGACGGCGCACTCCTGGACCCGGGGCATCTCCAACGACGCGGTCATTTTTCCGCCCTTTCGTGGTGTCTTGCCCCGACTTTAGGCTTTCCACCGCCTCACCGGGCCGGATCCGGTGTTAAGCAGGGCCCCCGCCACTACCGAATGCGTTAAGCGGGGCCCCCGCCTTACATCCGCTCGCGGATGACGGTGACCAACTCGTCGATGATGCCGGTAAGCGCGAAGTCCTTCGGCGTGAACACCCGCGCCACCCCGGCGGCCCGCAGCTCCTCGGCGTCGCGCGGCGGGATGATGCCGCCCACCACCACCGGCAGATCGCCCCGCCCGGCGGCGCGCAGCCCGTCCAGCACCGCCGGCACGGCGGCCAGGTGCGAGCCGGAGAGCACGGAGAGCCCGACCAGGTCGACGTCCTCCTCCACCGCGGCGGCCACGATCTGCCCGGCGGTGAGCCGAATGCCCTGGTAGATCACCTCGAAGCCGGCGTCGCGGGCGCGGACCGCGATCTGCTCGGCGCCGTTGGAGTGCCCGTCCAGCCCCGGCTTGCCGACCAGCAGGCGCAGCCGCCCGCTGCCCAGCTCGCGGGCGGTGGCGGCGACCCGCTCACGGACCGCCGCGAGGCCCGCGTCGCCACCGGCCCCGGCCGCGCCGGACAGCCCGGTCGGCGCCCGGTACTCGCCGAAGACCCGGCGCAGCGCGCCCGCCCACTCCCCGGTGGTCGCCCCGGCGGCCACGCACGCCAGCGTCGCCGGCATCAGGTTCGTCGTGGTCGCGGCGTCCGCACGCAGCCGGTCCAGCGCGGCGTCCACGGCCGCCGCGTCCCGGTCGGCCCGCCACTGTCGTACGCCGGCCGCGGCGGCCGCCTCGACAGCCGGGTCCACCTGCTCGATCGCCTCGGCGCCGGCCGCGGTCAGCGGGGACGGCTCGGTCTCGGTGAACCGGTTGACGCCGATCACCACGTCGGCGCCGGACTCCATCCGCCGGCGCCGGTCGGCCAGCGAGGCGACGAGCGCGCTCTTCAGGTAGCCGGACTCCACGGCGGCCACCACGCCGCCCATCTCCAGCACCTTGTCCAGCTCGACCCGGGCGCCGGTCACGATGTCGTCGACCAGCGCGGTCATCACGTGCGAGCCCTCGAACAGGTCGGGATATTCGAGCAGGTCCGACTCGTACGCCAGGACCTGCTGCATGCGCAGCGACCACTGCTGGTCCCAGGGCCGGGGCAGGCCGAGCGCCTCGTTCCAGGCGGGGAGCTGCACGGCCCGGGCGCGGGCATCCCGGGACAGCGTCACGCCGAGCATCTCCAGCACGATCCGCTGGATGTTGTTCTCCGGCTGCGCCTCGGTCAGGCCCAGCGAGTTGACCTGCACGCCGTAGCGGAACCGGCGTTGCTTGGCCTCGGTCACGCCGTAGCGGTCGCGGGTGATCTCGTCCCAGAGCGCGCCGAACGCGCGCATCTTGGCGATCTCCTCGACGAAGCGCACGCCGGCGTTGACGAAGAAGGAGATCCGCTGGACCACGTCGCCCATCCGCTCGGCCGGCACCTGGCCGGAGTCGCGCACGGTGTCCAGCACGGCGACGGCGGTGGCGAGCGCGAAGCCGACCTCCTGCACCGGCGTCGCGCCGGCCTCCTGGAGGTGGTACGAGCAGATGTTGACCGGGTTCCACCGCGGCATCTCCCGCAGCGTGTACGCGACGACGTCGGCGGTCAGCCGCAGCGACGCGGCCGGCGGGAAGATGTAGGTCCCGCGGGACAGGTACTCCTTGATGATGTCGTTCTGCGTGGTGCCGGCGCAGCGGCGCAGTTCGGCGCCCTGCTCGGCGGCGGCGGTGCCGTAGAGCGCCAGCATCCACATCGCCGGCGCGTTGATGGTCATCGAGGTGTTCATCTCGGCGAGCGGGATGCCGTCGACGAGCGCGCGCATGTCGCCGAGGTGCGCCACCGGCACGCCGACCCGGCCCACCTCACCGGCGGCCAGCTCGTGGTCGGGGTCGTACCCGGTCTGGGTGGGCAGGTCGAACGCGACCGACAGGCCGGTCTGCCCCTTGGCCAGGTTGCGGCGGTAGAGCGCGTTGGAGGCCGCGGCGGAGGAGTGCCCGGCGTACGTGCGCATCACCCACGGGCGGTCCCGCTCCGGCAGGCGTCCCGGCATCGCGTCGTCCATGGCGGGAGTCTAAGTTACCGTTCAGTAAAAAGAGCTGTGGAAAACCACACAGGCCCATGGAGCGGACCGACGGGCACGAACGGTGCCCGATGTGCGACACCACCACACCCCCGGCCGCCGCCGGACGCGTGACCATCGCACACTTGACGTCATGGAACACGAGCTCGCGATCTCCGTACGGGGACTGCGCAAGACGTACGGCGACAACGTCGCGGTGGCCGGGGTGGACCTGGACGTCCACCGGGGCGAGGTGTTCGCCCTGCTCGGCCCGAACGGCGCGGGCAAGACCACCACGGTGGAGATCCTGGAGGGCTACCGGCACCGCGACGCCGGCGAGGTCCGGGTGCTCGGCGTCGACCCGGCCAAGCCGGACGCCGACTGGCGCGCGAAGGTGGGCATCGTGCTCCAGGGCACCGGCGAGTTCGACGAGCTGACCGTCGGCGAGGTGGTCCGGCACTTCTCCGGCTTCTATCCGGACGCGGACGACCCGGCCAAGGTGGTCGAGCGGGTCGGGCTCGGCGCCAAGGCCAAGGCCCGTACGCACACGCTCTCCGGCGGGCAGAAGCGCCGCCTGGACGTGGCGCTGGGCATCGTCGGCCGCCCCGAGCTGCTCTTCCTCGACGAGCCGACCACCGGCTTCGACCCGGAGGCCCGGCGCGAGTTCTGGGAGCTGATCCGCGACCTCTCCGCCGCCGGCACCACGATCGTGCTCACCACCCACTACCTGGACGAGGCCGAGGCGCTCGCCGACCGGGTCGGCGTGATCGCGGCCGGCCGGGTGGTGGAGGTGGCGCCGCCGAACCGGCTCGGCAACCGCCAGGAGGCGCTGGCGACCGTCTCCTGGCGTACCCCCGACGGGACGCCGGGGTCGGCGGAGACCGCGACGCCGACGGCGCTGGTGGCCGAGCTGGCCGCGCGCTTCGGCGGCGAGGTCCCCGGCCTCGCGGTGAGCCGGCCGACCCTGGAAGACGTCTACCTGCGGATGATCGGACACTCATGACCACCACGACGAAGGCGGCGGCCCCGGTCGCCGCCGCGCCGGCCCGGCGACTCGGCGCGGGCGCCCTGGCGCTGCGCCAGGGCCGGCTGGAGATCACCCAGTTCCTGCGCAGCCGGGAGTCCGTCGTGTTCACGATGGGCTTCCCGATCATCATGATCCTGATCTTCGCGGCGATCTTCAGCGACGAGATCGCCCCCGGCGTCAGCTACACGCAATACTTCATCACCGGCATGATCGCGACCGGCCTGATGACGGTGAGCTTCCAGAACCTCGGCATCTGGATCCCGATCGAGCGGGACCGGGGCGTGCTCAAGCGCTACCGGGGCACGCCGATGCCGAAGTGGGTCTGGTTCGCCGGCAAGGTGCTCATGGTGGTGGTCATCGGCATCGCCGAGACCGCGCTCCTGCTCGCCGTCTCGGTGGCGCTGTTCGACCTGGACCTGCCGCAGACCGCCGCCAAGTGGCTGACGTTCGGCTGGGTCGCCGTCCTCGGGGTCACCGCCTGCACGCTCTGCGGCATCGCCATCTCGTCGCTGGCCCGCACCGCGCGCAGCGGCTCGGCCGTGGTCACCCCGGTCGCGCTGGTGCTCCAGTTCATCTCCGGCGTGTTCTTCGTCTTCACCAGCCTGCCCACCTGGATGCAGCAGGTCGCCGCGCTCTTCCCGCTCAAGTGGATGTGCCAGGGGCTGCGGTCGGTCTTCCTGCCGGACAGCTTCGGCGCCCAGGAGCCGGGCGGCTCGTTCGAGCTGGGCAAGGTGGCGCTGGTGCTCGGGCTGTGGTGCGTGATCGGGCTGGTGCTCTGCCTGACCACCTTCCGGTGGACCACCCGCCGCGACGGCTGAGGTGTTAAGGAGGGGCCCCCGCTTAACGCCTGGCGTATAGGAAGGGGCCCCGCTTAACACGAGGTGGCACACTCGCCGGCATGGGACGCACGTTGAGCCGGCGGGCACTGCTCACCGCCGGAGGCGGGATCGCCGGCGTCGGGCTGATCGGCGGGCTGGCCGCCCGGCAACTGTCCGGGCCCCGGCCCGGGGCGGGCCCCACCCTGCCGGACGCGCCGGCCGGCGACGAGCGGCTGATCCGCATCGCCTCCGCCGCGCGGGGCCGGGAGGTGGACTTCTGGACCGCCGTGCCCGAGGGCTACGGCGATGGCCGGGGCCTGCCCGTCTGCCTGGTCCTGCACGGCGCCTCGGCCACCCCACGCGACTACGGCCGGTTCGGGCTGGCCCGCTTCCTCACCGAGGCGGTACGCCGTGGCGCCCCACCGTTCGCGCTCGCCGGCGCGACCGGTGGCCGGCTCTCCTGGCGACGCTCCGGCGACGACGACCCGCAGCGGATGGTGCGCGAGGAGGTGCCCACCTGGTGCGCCCGGCGGGGCTTCGACAGCAGCCGGCTGGCCGTCTGGGGCTGGTCGATGGGGGGCTTCGGGGCGCTGCTGCTGGCCGAGACGTACCCGGGATGGTTGCGGATGGCAGCGGCCTTCTCCCCCGCGGTGCGCCCGGGGGACGCGGTCTTCACCGGGGTGGACAGGCTGCGCGGCACGCCGGTCGGGCTGTGGTGCGGCCGGCAGGACAACTTCCTGCCCGACGTCCGCGCGCTGGCCCGGGTGCTGCCCGAACGCCCGGTGCGGGCGGCCTGGGCCGACGGGCGGCACAACTTCGGCTACTGGGGCACCGTCATCCCGGACGCGTTCGCGCTGCTCGGCGCCGCGCTCACCCCGCCCCGGACGTGAGTCGTCCAGGGCGGGGCGGTCGCCGTGCTCAGTACGGGTAGAAGCCCTGCCCGGTCTTGCGGCCCAGGTCGCCGGCGGTGGCCATGCGCTGGAGCAGCTCCGGCGGGAAGAACTTCTCGTCGGCGGTGTCGGTGTAGATGTTGCGGGTGGCGTTGAGCAGCACGTCCACGCCGGTCAGGTCGACCGTGGCCAGCGGGCCCATGGCGTGCCCGAAGCCCAGCTTACAGGCGGTGTCCAGATCCTCGGCGGAGATCACGCCGGACTCGACCAGCTTGACCGCCTCCATGGCCAGCGCGCAGATCAGCCGGGTGGTGACGAA
Source organism: Micromonospora ferruginea (assembly GCF_013694245.2). Lineage (NCBI taxonomy): Bacteria > Bacillati > Actinomycetota > Actinomycetes > Micromonosporales > Micromonosporaceae > Micromonospora > Micromonospora robiginosa. The sequence goes on along the minus strand of NZ_CP059322.2, from coordinate 6,631,470 downwards.
ACCGGCGATGTCCCGGTTGACCACCACGACGGTCTTGCCGATCTCCTCGGCGAACGCCCGGACGGTGTCCATCGTCGCGTCGCTGGTCTTGTAGCCCCGCACCAGCTCGCAGAGCTTCATCATCGGCACCGGCGAGAAGAAGTGGGTGCCGACCACCGACTCCGGGCGCTCGGTGGCGGTGGCGATCTGGGTGACCGGGATGGCCGAGGTGTTGGTGGCCAGCACCGCGTCCGCCTTGCAGATCTTGTCCAGCGCGCGGAACACCTCGTGCTTGATCTCGATCTTCTCGAAGACCGCCTCGACCACGATGTCCGCGTCCGCCGCCGCCTCCAGCTCGGTGGTCGGGGTGATCCGGCCCAGCGTCGCCTCGACGTCGGACGCCTCGATCTTGCCCTTCTCGGCGAACTTCGCCAGCGACTTCCGGATGCCGTCGACGCCCCGCTTCGTGGCCGCGTCGTCGACGTCGCGCAGCGTCACCTGCCAGCCCGCCTGCGCCGCCACCTGGGCGATGCCCGAGCCCATCAGCCCGGCACCGACGACCGCGAGTCGACCCGCCATCTGCTTCTCCCTCGCCCGTGTCCTACAACGTCTGGGAGAACCCTACTTAACGACGGATAAGGGCCGTCAGATGGCCAGGTCGGGTTCCTCCGGCGCGGTGCCCCGCTCCACCCCGACGCCGAGCGCCCGCAGGTCCGCCACGAAGTCCGGGTAGCCCCGGTCGACGTGGTGCACGTGCGAGACCTCGGTGACCCCGTCGGCGCAGAGCCCGGCGATGATCAGGCCGGCGCCGGCCCGGATGTCGGTGGCACGCACCGGGGCGCCGGAGAGCCGCTCCCGCCCGCACACCAGCGCGTGGTGGCCGTCGGTACGGATCTCCGCCCCGAGGCGCATCATCTCATTGGCGAACATGAACCGGCCGTCGAAGATGTTCTCCGTGATCAGTGAGCCGCCCTCGCTGACCGCGGCCAGCCCGATCGCCATCGGCAGCAGGTCGGTGGCGAACCCCGGGTAGGGCAGCGTGACCACGTCGACGGCCGCCGGCCGGTTGTCCATCCGTACCCGGAAGGCGTCGCCGCGGGTCTCCACCAGGCCGCCGGCCGAGACCAGCTTGTCCAGCGCGACCTCCAGGAAGGCCGGGTCGAGGCCGGTCACGGTGACGTCCCCGCGGGTCATCGCCGCGGCGAACGCCCAGGTGCCGGCGACGATCCGGTCCCCCACCGTGGCGTGCCGCACCGGGTGCAGCTCGGGCACGCCGGCGATGTGCAACGTCGAGGTGCCGGCGCCGGTGATCCGCGCGCCCATCCGGCTCAGCATGGTGCAGATGTCGACGATCTCCGGCTCCCGGGCCGCGTTGTCGATCGTCGTGTCGCCCCGGGCCAGCACGGCCGCCATCACCAGGTTCTCGGTGGCGCCGACGCTCGGGAAGTCCAGCACGATGTCAGCGCCGTGCAGCCCGTCCGGGGCCTCGGCGATGACGAAGCCGTGCTCGCCGGAGATCTCCGCGCCCATCCGGGCCAGGCCGGCGATGTGCATGTCCAGACCGCGCGAGCCGATGGCGTCGCCGCCGGGGTGGGCCACCCGGACGTGACCCCGGCGGGCCAGCAGCGGGCCGAGCACGCAGATCGACGCGCGCAGCCGGCGGACCAGGTCGTAGTCGGCCTCCGCGCCTGGCCGCTCCGGCACGTCGATGACGACCGAGCGGGACCGCTCCCGGCCGCCGCCGGCGACCATCGGATCGACCGGGTCGTCCGGGCCGAAGCGTACGCCGCACCCGAGCCGCCGCAGCACCTCGCCCATGATCGCGATGTCGGTGATCCGGGGCACGTTGGTGATCACGCTGCGGCCGGGCGCGAGCAGCGCAGCGGCCATCAGCTTCAACGCTGAGTTCTTCGCGCCCACCACGTGCACCGTGCCGGCCAGCCGGGCGTTCCCGCTCACCCGGATGACGTCGACGTCGCTGAGCGCCGGGTCGCCGGCGTCACCCGGCCCCACCGCGGTCGGCCGGTCCGGCCGCACCGGGATGGTCAGGTCCGGTATCCGTAGGCTGTGCGTCATGGCCGTCCACCTCACGCGCATCTACACCAAGGCCGGCGACGCCGGCATGACCAGGCTGAGCAACAACGAGCAGGTGCCGAAGACCGATCCGCGGATCGCCGCGTACGCGGACGTGGACGAGTGCAACGCCTCGATCGGCGTGGCGCTCGCCCTCGGGCAGCTCCCCGACGAGCTGCGGACCGTGCTGGAATCCGTGCAGAACGACATGTTCGACGTCGGTGCGGACCTGGCGACGCCGGTGGAGCCGGACCCGAAGTATCCACCGCTGCGGGTCACCGAGGAGTACGTCGAGCGCCTCGAGGGCTGGTGCGACGAGTACAACGCGCGCCTGAGCAAGCTCGACTCCTTCATCCTCCCCGGCGGCACCGCGGGCGCGGCACTGCTGCACGTGGCACGGACGACCGCCCGGCGCGCCGAGCGTGCGGCATGGGCGCTGGTCACCCACGACCCCGATCGGACCAGCACCCTCCCGGCGAAGTATCTCAACCGTCTCTCCGACCTGCTCTTCATCCTGTCAAGAACGGCCAATCCGGGCGGCGATGTGCTATGGGTGCCGGGCGGTAAGCGCTGACCGTCGGCGGCCTGCACCACGTGGAGGTGTGGGTACCCGACCTGGCGGCGGCCAGACGTAGTTGGGGCTGGCTTCTCGGCGAGCTGGGCTGGACGCCGTACCAGGACTGGCCGGCCGGCGTCTCCTGGCGGCACGGGCCCACCTACCTGGTGCTGGAGGAGTCCCCGGCGCTCACCGGCCGGACCCACGACCGGCGCGCGCCCGGCCTCAACCACCTGGCCTTCCACGCCGGGCCGCCGGCCGCCGTCGACCGCCTGACCGCCGTCGCCCCCGGGCACGGCTGGGCGCTGCTGTTCCCCGACCGGCACCCGCACGCCGGCGGGCCCGACAGCTACGCCGCCTACCTCACCGACAACCAGGGGTACGAGGTCGAACTGGTCGCCGAGGCCGACTGAGCGGCGTCCGGACGCGCCGGTCGAGCACCGGACCGCCACCCGCACGCGGCCGGCACCGGTCGACCGCATCTCCCGGGCAGCACCGGTCGGCCGCCGAACCGGGCCGGCCGGTCAGCAGCGATCGACCGCGCCTCGCCGGACGGGGGCGGTCCGGCCCTCGCCGGGGCGGCGGGAACCCGACCGGGGCCGGGCCGATCCCCGCCGGGCCGGGACCGCTCCGGAGCAGGCACGGCGGTTGGTGCGCTGCCGGCGTACCCGAAGGCGCCGGAACCCGACCGCGAGGGCGACCGCCACCACCACCGCCACCCCGGCGGCGGCCGGCAGACCGGGCGGCAGGCCGCCGGCCGCCCAGCCGACCAGCACCGTGCCGGGCACCCAGACCGCCACCGCCAGGCCGTCGACCAGCACGAACCGGCGGTACGGCAGCCCGGCCGCGCCGGCCACCCGGGGCACCAGCGTGCGGGCGAACGCGGTCCAGCGGCCGAGCAGCACCGCGGTTCCACCCCGGGCCGCCACCAGTTCCTCGGCCCGCTGCCAACGCCGCTCCCCCACCCACCGGCCCAGCGCCCCCCGACGCAGCCGGGGACCCAGCAGGCACCCCTCCAGGTAGCCGAGCTGGTCGCCGACGAACGCGGCGGTGGTCGTCACCGCCAGCGCGGCCCCCAGGTCGACACGGCCGGCGCGGGCCAGCAGCCCGACCGTCAGCATGGTGGTCGCGGCCGGCAGCACCAGCCCGACCAGCAGCCCCACCTCGCCGGCGAGCACCGCCGCCGCGACCAGCAGCACGAGGCTCGGCGGCAGCGCGTCGAGCCGGTCCACCAGGGAGTCCAGGAAGCTCATGACCCCAGCGTCGCGCCCGGGCCGGCCGATGACGTCCTGCCCGTGGCCCGGGCGGGTCCTCCGAGTGGCCGCCCGCCGCCCTAGGGTCCCCCCGGATCCGGCACCGGGTTGAACCCGTCGTCGACCAGACCGAGCCGGTGGGCCACCACCGCGGCCTGCACCCGGTTACGCAGCTCCAGCTTCTCCATCGCGGCCGAGACGTGCGTCTTCACGGTGGTCACCCCGAGGTGCAGCCGGGACGGTGTGGGCCAACCTGCCGCCGGCCCTGGTCTACCACTGTCGCCGGCCGGTGAGCCGCTGAAGGCCGGCACCCGTTCCCGGGTGCCGGCCTTCGCGGGTCTTACTTGGTCCAGTGCTGGGCGACCAGGTCGGTGGCCTGATTCTCCCACTGCGCGTACGCGTCCGGGTAGGCGGAGACCTGCACGGTCTGGGCGGCGTCGGTCAGCGGCATCTCCTGCCAGCCGTCGACCTGCTTCAGGCCCTTCAGGAAGGCCAGGGTGGAGTGCTCGGGGTCGGTGATCTCCTCCGGCGTACCCCAACCCGACGAGGGGCGCTGCTGGAACAGACCCAGCGAATCATGGTCATTCTTGTCGCCGAGGTGACCCAGGTTCTCCAGCTTCGACTCCTGCAGGGCGGTGGCGATCGAGATGACCGCGGCCCGCTCGGGCAGGCCGGCCTTCTTCGTCGCGGCGATGATCGCCTTCACGTTGGCCGTCTGCTCACCGTTCAGCGCAATGGTCGACTGCTCACCCTGCACCGTGGCCGTCACCGGCTTGACGGCGGCATGCGCGGGGGTGTCGGCGTGCGCGGCGATCGGACCGGCGAACACACCACCGGTGAAGGCCAGACCAGCGATACCCAGGATGCTCTTACGCAGGATCGTGTTCATGGGGGGCTCCATTCGGGGGTCAACACACCCTCGCGGGGGACGCGGGTGCGGGCACCGTCAGGCGCTCAGAAAGATCAGGGGAATCCGGCGTGCTCGCGGAGCGCAGGGGGCTCGTCGCGGGGGCCGGGAGTGTGTGTAACGACCGGCCGGCCACCACCATTCCCGGGGACCGTCACCATCTTGAGGCGGGGGCTGCGGGTCGGCAGCGCGTGGTGCGCTCGCCTTCCTCGGTCGTTCACCGGGTTACAACGCCCCGCACCCCGCCCCGATTCCACCGCCAGAGTGCCACCCACCACCACCGAACCGGACACCCCACCCACCCGACACACCCGGTCGGATCTCACCGGCGTGTCCCACGCCCATCCGGTCAGCCCGCCCCAGGACTGGAACACCGGGTGCACTCCGACGCCGCCAGAACCCCATGACGCTCCATCCACCAGGCCCACCAGAGCATCATTGGAACACCATGGGTGTCCCAAACTCCCGTTGTACACCCGTGGCGTTCCACTCACCGGCCCCTCGGAGCGTCACTGGAACGCCGTGGGTGTCTCGGGTTCTCGCCGAACAGCCGTAGCGTTCCAGTCACCGGTCAGGCGAGGCACGACTGGAACGCTACGGCTGTCTCAGGCCCCCACAGACAGCCATGACGTTCCACCCACCAGCCGAGCCCCACTGGAGCGACATGAGCGTCTCAGCCCTCGCACCGAGGCAGACCCCCAGCCCCCACTCGTCGATCTTGCACTTGCGGCCCACGAAAGGCCGGACTTGTCCGGGTATGACAGGGCCGAAACTGCAAGATCGACGGGAGGCAGGGGCGCGAGGCAGGGGCGCGGGCGGGGCGGGGCGGGGGTTAGGCGGCGGGCCAGTCCTGGGATGCCATACGCGGCGAGACCGCCCCCGGAGGGGCGGCCTCGAGCCAGGAGAGGAAGCCGGTCACCGTGGACCGCGCCATGGCGATCTCGACCGGAGCATGGTTGCTGGTACAGCGCAGGATCACCCAGTCGGCCGGCATGGAGAAGCGCTCCTGCCCCTCGGGCAGCCGACGCCGCTCCACCGCCAGCCCTTTACGGGAGAGGACCCGCTTCGGGCGCAACGCGAAGCTGAACATGCGGTACCAGCGAAGCTGGTCTCCCGCGAACCGGCCGAAGCCTGGTGACCAGCCGCGGCCGTCGAGCACGGTGGTCACCCGGACGCTCAGCCGGATGATGCCACCGCTACGGGTGAACAGGGCCCGCCGGATGAAGAGGATCAGGAGCGCGACGACGACGACCGCGACGCCGATTCCGATCCCTTCCACGATCTCCATCGGCGGGTCGGCTCAGCGGGCCGGGGTGGCCGGGGTGGCGCTCTCGGCCAGGACGGTAACGCCCTCGCCGGTCACCGACAGGAAGCCGCCGGCGACGTCGTACGCGACCTGCTGGCCGCCGGCCTGCTTGATGCGGACCTGGCTGGGCTCCGCGAGCTGGCCGAGCAACGGCGCGTGCCCCGGCAGCACGCCGAGCTCACCCTCGGTCGTCCGGGCGACGACCATCTCGGCCTCACCGGTCCAGACCTTCTCCTCGACGGCTACGAGCTCGACGTGAAGCTGCTGTGCCACGCTGTCTCCTTGCTGCGGCGGCGGATTGTCGAAAGTCTAGTCGCGCGCCCGTCGCCGACCCAAGGCGGGTGGTGAGAGCCGGGACACGACGCTCCGCACCCGCTCAGGCTACTTGGTCTTCTGCTTGAAGTCGGGGTGCTCCAGCAGGAACGCGTCCAACTGGTCGGTGCGCAGCGCGGCGAAGAAGTCGTCGGACGGTGCGAGCAGTTCCTCGCCCCGGTAGGCACTGCCGCTGCCGATCGGGCCGCCCGGCAGCTTGATCGTCTCGATCGCGTCCGGGCGGATGTCCTTCAGCGCGAGCCCGAAGTCGACGACGCTGTTGCCCCGGCCGTTGAAGATCAGCGACTGCCCGGCCGCGCGCAGCACCCGGTCCAGCTTGACCGGGTTGGCCACCACGTCGGCGCTGAACGCCTGGCTCACCATCGCCTTGACGAACTGCTGCTGGTGCCGCTGCCGGCCGTAGTCCGCGTCCGGCACGCCGTTCTTCGGGTAGCGCTGCCGGACGTAGTCCAGCGCCTGCCAGCCGTTGAGGTGGGCGTCGCCCTTCTGATAGCGCGCCTGCGGGCCGAGGTAGCCTCCGCCGCCGGGCTTGAGCTGGCGCGGCGAGCCGTCCGGCTTGAGGTGCTCGGACTTCACGTCGCGCTCGATGTACATGTCGACGCCGCCCATGGCGTCGACGATCTTCTTGAACCCGCTGAAGTTGATGATCGCGCCGGCGTCGAAGCGCTTGATGCCGGTGACCCCCTGGACCGTCTTGGCGAGCAGCTCGAAGCCCTGCGCGGCGCTCGGGTCCTTGCCCGGCACGTTGCTGCCGTGTGACATGGCGGCGTTGATGCGGTCGGTGCCGCCGGCGTAGTCGGCCTTCGGGAAGGCCGGGACGTCCACCCGCAGGTCCCGCGGGAGGGAGAAGAGGTAGCCCCGGTCCATGCCGGCCGGCACGTGCAGGATCATGATCGAGTCGGAGAGCGGCCGGGTCCTCGGGTTGCGGGGGTCGATGCCGACCAGCAGGATGTTGAGCGGGCCCTTGATGTCGCTCTTCTTCTCCGTGGCGCCGGCGGCCTGGTCGCCGAAGAGGTCGCCCTTGCCGACCGCGCCCTCGTAGCGTGCGACGAGCGTGTGGTAGCCCACCAGCACCGAGCCGCTGAGCACCACCATGGCGATGCCGAGGATGGTGCAGACCCGGGCCCACCGGGGCACGCCACGCCACATGGACCGCTTGCCGCGGCCCGCGCCGTCGCCCTTACCCACGAGCATCTCCAATCGTCGCACCCATGAGAGGAGACGGGCGCGGGGGTCCGTTTCGTTGCAGAGATCAACGCTGGTGACGCGAATTCGTGTCACGAACGGTACCGCGCCGTTCGGTGAACCGCCTGCCGGCGAAACGGGCATCCGGCACCTGAGCGGCCCGGAACGGGCGAAGGCCGCCCCGACATCTCGTCGGGACGGCCTTCGTGGTGTGAGCGGGCTCTCAGCCCTCCTCGGCCATCAGCTCCTCGGCCTTGGCCTTGAGGTCCTCCAGGCCACCGCACATGAAGAACGCCTGCTCCGGGAAGTGGTCGAACTCCCCCTCGCTGATCCGGCGGAAGGCGTCGATGGTCTCCGCGATCGGAACCGTCGAGCCCGGGACGCCAGTGAACTGCTCGGCGGCGTAGGTGTTCTGCGAGAGGAACCGCTCGATCCGGCGGGCGCGGCCGACGGTGAGCTTGTCCTCCTCAGAGAGCTCCTCGATGCCGAGGATGGCGATGATGTCCTGCAGGTCCTTGTAGCGCTGCAGGATCCGCTTCACCTCGGTGGCGACGGCGAAGTGGTCCTCGCCGACGAACTCCGGGGCGAGGATCCGGGACGAGGACGCCAGCGGGTCCACGGCCGGGTAGATGCCCTTGTCGGAGATCGACCGCTCCAGGTTGGTGGTCGCGTCGAGGTGGGCGAACGTGGTGGCCGGCGCCGGGTCGGTGTAGTCGTCGGCGGGCACGTAGATCGCCTGCATCGAGGTGATGGCCTGGCCCCGGACGGAGGTGATCCGCTCCTGGAGCTCGCCCATCTCGTCGGCCAGGGTGGGCTGGTAACCCACGGCGCTCGGCATCCGGCCGAGCAGCGTGGAGACCTCGGAACCGGCCTGGGTGAAGCGGAAGATGTTGTCGATGAAGAGCAGCACCTCCTGCTTCTTCACGTCGCGGAAGTACTCCGCCATGGTCAGGGCCGACAGCGCGACCCGCAGGCGGGTGCCCGGCGGCTCGTCCATCTGGCCGTAGACCAGCGCGGTCTTGTCGATGACGCCCGACTCGGTCATCTCGGCGATGAGGTCGTTGCCCTCACGGGTGCGCTCACCCACGCCGGCGAAGACCGAGGTGCCACCGAAGTTCCGGGCCACTCGGGTGATCATCTCCTGGATGAGCACCGTCTTGCCCACGCCCGCGCCGCCGAACAGGCCGATCTTGCCGCCCTTGACGTACGGGGCGAGCAGGTCGATGACCTTGATGCCGGTCTCCAGCATCTCGGTCTTCGGCTCCAGGTCCGCGAAGGCCGGAGCCTTGCGGTGGATGCCCCACCGGTCGTCGGCCTGGATGGTCTCGCCCTCGGTGAGGTTGAGGCACTCGCCGATCGCGTTGAACACGTGGCCCTTGACCGCGTCGCCCACCGGCACGCTGATCGGCGCGCCGGTGTCGCGGACGTCGGCGCCCCGGACCAGGCCGTCGGTCGGCTGCATCGAGATGGCGCGGACCAGGTTGTCACCCAGGTGCTGGGCGACCTCCAGGGTCAGCGTCTTCTCGCCACCGGAGAGCGTCACGTCGACGTGCAGGGCGTTGAACAGCTCCGGCATGGCGTCGCGCGGGAACTCGGCGTCGACGACCGGGCCGATGACCCGGACCACGCGACCCGTGGCCGTCTTGGTCTCCACTGCGGATACAGTCATCACACTTCACTTCCCGACGCGGCCAGCGCGTTCGCGCCGCCGACGATCTCACTGATCTCCTGGGTGATCCCGGCCTGACGGGCCGAGTTCATCTCACGCGTGTACTTCTCGATCATCTCTTCGGCGTTGTCGGTGGCGCTCTTCATCGCCCGCCGACGGGCGGCCGACTCGCTCGCCGCCGACTCCAGCAACGCCGCGTAGATCCGCGTGTTGATGTACTTCGGCAGGAGCGCGTCGAGCAGCGACTCCGGCTCCGGCTCGAACTCGTACGCCGGCAGCAGCCCCTCGGACCGGGGCCGGTCCTCGACCTGCATCGGACCGACGATCCGGGTCACCGGGTTCTGCGTCATCAGGGACTTGAACTCGGTGTAGACGATGTGCAGCTCGTCCACGCCGAGGATCCCGTCCGCGCCGGCGTGGCCGTCGGTGTCGTCCGCGCCGGCGGTGAACGCCTTGATCAGCGTGTCACCGACCTCGCGGGCGTCGTCGAACGACGGCTGCTCGGAGAAGCCCGTCCAGCTCCCGGCGATCTCCCGGTTGCGGAACCGGTAGAACGCCACGCCCTTGCGGCCGATGACGTAGAGCACCGGCTCCTTGCCGTCGGCGCGCAGCCGGGCGATCAGCGACTCGGCGGTCCGGATCGCGTTCGAGCTGTACCCGCCGGCCAGGCCACGGTCGGCCGTGACCAGCAGGACGCCCGCCCGCCGCACCCGCTCGCGCGGGGTGAGCAGCGGGTGGTCGATCCGCGCGTTCGAGGCCAGCGCCGTCAGCACGCCGGTGATCGCCTCGGCGTACGGCAGCGACGCCGCCACCTTGGCCTGGGCCTTGGCGATGCGGCTCGTCGCGACGAGCTCCATCGCCTTGGTGATCTTCTTCATCCCCTTGGCGGAACGGATCCGCTGTCGGAGAACGCGTACCTGGGCGGCCATCGGATCAGCTCTCGGCCGGGCGGTCGGTGGTGCCGTCGCGGAAGCGGGTCACCGTCTCGCGGGTCTGCTCGCCCTCCAGCGGCTCGGCCGGCGCCTCGTTGACCCGGACCTCGTCCTCCTTGCCCAGGAAGACCTGCTTGAACTCGGTGATCGCGGAGTCCAGCGAGGAGATGATGTCATCGCCCCACTTGTTGTCCGCGATCGAGGCCAGCACGCCCTCGTGCTTGTGCCGGAGGTACTGCAGGAACTCCGACTCGAAGCGGCGGACCTCGCCGACCGGGACGTCGTCCAGCTTGCCCTCGGTGCCGGCCCAGACGGAGACGACCTGCTCGTTGACCGGGTACGGCGAGTAGTTCGGCTGCTTGAGCAGCTCGACCAGGCGGGAACCACGGGCGAGCTGGTTCTGCGAGGCGCGGTCCAGGTCGGAGGCGAAGGCGGCGAACGCCTCCAGCTCACGGAACTGGGCCAGGTTGAGCCGCAGCGAGCCGGCGACCTTCTTCATCGGCTTCACCTGCGCGGCGCCACCGACCCGGGAGACCGAGGTGCCGACGTTGATGGCCGGACGGACGCCCTGGTTGAACAGGTCCGTCTCGAGGAAGATCTGGCCGTCGGTGATCGAGATGACGTTGGTCGGGATGAACGCCGAGATGTCGTTCGCCTTGGTCTCGATGATCGGCAGACCGGTCATCGAGCCGCCACCCAGCTCGTCGGAGAGCTTGGCGCAGCGCTCCAGCAGACGGGAGTGCAGGTAGAAGACGTCACCCGGGTAGGCCTCACGGCCCGGCGGGCGGCGCAGCAGCAGCGACACGGCCCGGTACGCCTCGGCCTGCTTGCTCAGGTCGTCGAAGACGATCAGGACGTGCTTGCCGCCGTACATCCAGTGCTGCCCGATGGACGAGCCGGTGTAGGGCGCGAGGTACTTGAAGCCGGCCGGGTCGGAGGCCGGGGAGGCGACGATGGTGGTGTACTCCATCGCGCCGGCCTCCTCCAGCGTCCCCTTGATGGAGGCGATGGTGGAGGCCTTCTGGCCGATCGCGACGTAGATGCAGCGGACCTGCTTGGTCGGGTCGCCGGAGCGCCAGTTGTCCCGCTGGTTGAGGATGGCGTCCAGCGCGACCGTGGTCTTGCCGGTCTTCCGGTCGCCAATGATCAGCTGACGCTGACCGCGGCCGACCGGGGTCATCGCGTCGATGGCCTTGATGCCGGTCTGCAGCGGCTCGAACACCGACTGCCGGGCCATCACGTTCGGGGCCTGCAGCTCCAGCTCGCGGAAGCCCTCGTTGGCGATGTCGCCGATGGCGTCGATCGGCTCGCCGAGCGCGTTGACCACGCGGCCGAGGAACGCGTCACCGACCGGCACCGAGAGCACCCGGCCGGTGCGCTTGACGCGCTGACCCTCTTCGATCCCGCCGAAGTCACCGAGGACGACGACACCGATCTCGCGGACGTCGAGGTTCAGCGCCACGCCGAGCGTGCCGTCCTCGAACTCCAGGAGCTCGTTGGTCATGGTCGAGGGGAGACCCTCGACGTGGGCGATGCCGTCGCCGGCGTCGGCGACGGTGCCGACCTCCTCACGGGAGACGTCGGCCGTGTAGGAGGAGACGTAGCGCTCCAGGGCGCCGCGGATCTCCTCCGTCGAGATGGTCAGCTCGGCCATCCTCTGCTTCCTTAAAGTTCAGGGGCCCGGGATACCTAGTACCGACCGGTCCGATGGCGTCGAATCAGGGCTGCTAAAGACGCTGGTCAGCGCTTCGCGAGCGCGTTGCGGGTCTCGTTGAGGCGGCGCAGGACGGTGCCGTCGTACAGGTCGGAGCCGACCCGCACGCGCACTCCGCCGAGCACGTCGGGGTCGACCGTCTGCTTGACGGACACCTCCCGACCGTACATCTCGGTGAGGCGGGCACCGAGGCGTCGCTCCTCCTCGTCGGTCAGCGGAGCCGCCACGGTCACGTACGCGACCTGACGGTCCCGCCGGTCCGCGGCCAGCTCGACCAGCCGGGTGAGCGCTCCGACGAAGGAGCGTCCCCCGAAGCCGGCGAGCGCGGCCTCGACGAGTCGGACGGTGACCGGCCGGGCCTTGCCGTCGAGGAGCTGGCCGGTGAGGCCGGCCCGCCGCTCGGCCGGGGCCATCGGGTCGGAGAGCGCGTTGGACAGCTCGGTGGAGCCGGAGACGACCTGCCCGAAGCGGAACAGCTCGTCCTCGACCTCGCCCAGCTCGCCGGCCGAGTCGGCGCTCGCCAGGAGCGCCTCCACGCCGAGCCGCTCGACGCCGTCGAGCAGTTCCGACGGGGTCGACCAGCGGCCCGAGACCAGCGCGGCGAGCAGGTCGAGCGCGTCCGCGCCGACCTTGCCGCTCAGGATCCCGGTGAGCAGCGCGCCCCGGTCCTCGCCGGAGCGGGCCGGGTCGGAGAGCGCCCGGCGCAGCCGCGGCTCGCGCCGCAGCAGGGCGGCGACGGAGAGGATGTCGTCGGCGGTGGTGGCCACCGCCGACGGCTCCGCGCCGCGGACGTACGCGTCGAGGCGCTCGACCCCGGCGGCGTACGACTCCCGGCTGGCGGCCTGCATCAGCGGGCCCCCGTGCTCTCGAGACCGTTCAGGAACCGGTCCACGGTGCCCTTGCGACGCGCCTCGTCGGCGAGCGACTCACCGACGATCTTGCTGGCCAGGTCCACCGCGATGGTGCCCATCTCGGTGCGCAGCTCGCGCACGATGGTGGCCCGCTCGGCCTGGAGCTGCTCCTTGCCGGCGGCGATGACCCGGTCGGACTCCTCGCGCGCCTTGGCGAGGATGTCCTGGCGGATGCCCTCGGCGTCGGCCCGCGCGTCGTCGCGGATCTTGGCGGCGTCGGTGCGCGCCTCGGCGAGCTGCGCGCGGTACTGCTCGAGCAGCTGGTTCGCCTCGGCCTGCGCGGCCTCGGCGCGCTTGATGCCACCCTCGATCGCGTCGACCCGGGCCTGGAACGTCTGCTCCATGCGCGGGAAGACGAACTTCATCAGCACGAAGCAGAGCACGATGAAGGCGATCCCACCGACCACGATCTCCTGCCAGACAGGGATGATCGGGTTGTGGGTCGTCTCACCACCCTCAGCGGCGAGGAAGAACATGGGAAAACCTCCCGGTCAGAGGGGCTGGATCAGACGTTGCCGGCCCAGATGAAGCCGAACGCGATGCCCAGCAGCGCCAGGGCCTCGATGACGGCGAAGCCGATCCAGACGTAGGGCAGGGTCATCCGGGACGACTCCGGCTGGCGGGCGGTCGACTGGATGTAGGCCGAGAAGACCAGGCCAACGCCGATGCCCGGGCCGATGGCCGCGAGACCGTAGCCGATGGCGGCGGTGCTGCCCTCTACCGCGGCGTAGATGTCCATTGGTTGGTTCCTCCTGGTTATCACGCGTGACTCTCACGCGGGACGACAACGGTTGGTGCGGAAGATCGGATCAGTGCTCGTCGGCGAGTGCGCCCTGCACGTAGCTGGCGGTCAGCACCGTGAAGACGTACGCCTGCAGACAGATCACCAGGAACTCGAGGAAGGTCAGCGCGATGGTCATCACCCAGGACAGCACCGACACCGGCGCCAGCCAGACGTTGGCGCTGAGCATGGCGAACCCGCCGAGCGTGAAGACCAGCAGGAGCATGTGGCCGGCGAACATGTTCGCGAAGAGACGGACGGCCAGCGAGAACGGCCGGACGATGAAGGTCGAGAAGAGCTCGATCGGGATCAGCAGCGGCAGGATGTACCAGGGCGCCGGCGGAACCAGAGAGTTCTTGAAGTACTTCACGAAGCCGTGGTGCCGGATGCCGACGTAGTTGAACATCACGTAGCTGATCACGGCGAGGAAGGCCGGGAACGCGATGTGCGAGTTCGGCGAGATCTGGAAGAACGGCAGGATCGCGAAGAAGTTCGTCAGCAGGATGAAGCAGAAGAGCGTGGTGAAGTAGGGAGCGAACCGCACCCCCGCGTGCCCGATCATGTCCACCGCGATGTTGTTCCGCACGAAGCCGTAGATGGACTCGGCGAACCACTGCTTCTTGGTGGGGACCAGCTGCGGCTTGCGGTAGCTGACCAGGAAGAAAATGATCAAGATACCGACGGCGACCCACACCATCGCCGTGATCTTGGTGAACCAGTACGAGTTCTCCGCACCCCAGGGCAGGATGCTGGGCAGGTAGAAGTCCCCCACGCTCGGTGGGAATTCCGCCTGGCCCTGAGCCAGGACGTTCGCCTGTCCGAACACCGCGTCCCTTCCTAAGTAGGCGTGCCCAGCCGGCGGACGACCAGGATGATCCCCCCGGCCATGCCGAGCACGACCCCGATGCCGGTGGCGACGCCGCCGGTATCGAGCCAACGGTCGACCAACCAGCCGATGAAACCCCAGACGAGCATGCCCCCGATGAGGTATGAGAGCGCGGTCCAACCCTGACCGGCACCGGACGGAACGTCGCCCGGGCCGCCAGTGTTGGGGGGTTTCTGGTCACCGGCCATGACGGGGCGAACGATATCAGTCGAGCAGAAGAGGTTGTGCCTCACCCCCCGCACAACCTGGTTGTGTGGGACACGGGCGGGCGAAGTCGTCTGGAGGCACCGTACTCCTCCCCCGCCACTGAGAGAATGACCGATCGCGGACACTCCGGCGCGTCGCCCGAAGGGTGGGACGCGTCAGCCGCGCACCCGTCGCGCGTGGACGGTCGCCAGCCACCAGATGTGCACGCCGGTCCAGACCACGACGCCCGCCGCGACACCCAGGCAGAACGGGATCAGCCCCGGCCACCCGGTCGAGGCGACCAGCACCATCACCCCGCCGAGCGCGGTCATCTTGGCGACGTAGAGGCCCAGCCCGAACGGCAGCACGAGCTGCGGATCCCGGGCGTCGGCCCAGGCCAGCACCACCGTGGTCAGCGTGTAGCTGGCCGCCGTGACGGCCACCCCGGCCGCCGCGCCGAGCGCGCCGTCCGCGCCACGCCACACCCCGCCGGCCACCGCCGCCAGCGCGGCCAGCACCGCCACCGCGGCCAGCAGCACCGGCAGGTGACGCAGTCGCCAGCCGCGGTCCGCGACCGCCTCCGCCGCGCGCGCCCCCGACTCAGCCACGGGGGTACGCCGGGAACGTGCTGACCAGCTCGGTCACGTCGGCGGCCACCCGGGCCAGGTCGTCGGCGCCGCCGGGCGACTCCGGATCGGTGCGTACCGCCCGGCAGATCAACGCCGCGATCCGCCGCATCTCGCCCTCGCGCATGCCCTGGGTGGTGACGCTCGGCGTGCCCACCCGGATGCCGGAGGCGACCATCGGCGGCTGCGGGTCGTACGGAATCGCGTTCTTGTTCAGCGTGATCCCGGCGGCGTCGCAGCGGGCCTCGGCCTGCGCGCCGGTCACGCCGGTCTCCCGCAGGTCGAGCAGGGCCAGGTGGGTGTCGGTGCCGCCGGAGACCGGCCGCAGGCCCTCGGCGGTCAGCCCGTCGGCGAGCGCCCGGGCGTTGGCGACCACCTGGGCCGCGTACGTGCGGAACTCGGGCTGCGCGGCCTCGCGCAGCGCGACCGCCTTGGCGGCGACCGCGTGCATCAGCGGGCCGCCCTGGGTGAACGGGAAGACCGCCTTGTCGATCCGGGCGGCCAGCGACTCCCGGCACAGGATCATGCCGCCGCGCGGCCCGCGCAGCACCTTGTGCGTGGTCGCGGTGACCACGTCGGCGTGCGGCACCGGGGACGGGATCGCGCCGCCGGCCACCAGCCCGACGAAGTGCGCGGCGTCCACCATCAGGTACGCGCCGACCTCGTCGGCGATCTCCCGGAACCGGGCGAAGTCGATCAACCGGGGGTACGCGGTCGCGCCGCAGATGATCAGCTTCGGCCGGTGCGCCCGGGCCAGGTCACGGACCTCGTCGTAGTCGATCGTCTCGGTGTCCGGCCGCACGGTGTAGCCGACCGGGTGGAACCACCTGCCGGAGAAGTTCACCCGGCTGCCGTGGGTCAGGTGCCCGCCGTGCGGCAGGTCCATCGCCAGCACCGTGTCGCCGGGCTGCACCAGCGCCGCGTACGCGGCCAGGTTGGCGCTCGCCCCGGAGTGCGGCTGGAGGTTGGCGTGCTCGGCGCCGAACAACTCCTTCGCCCGGGCGACGCCCAGCTCCTCGGCCCGGTCCACCTCGGCGCAGCCGCCGTAGTAGCGACGGCCCGGATAGCCCTCGGCGTACTTGTTGGTGAGCGTGGAACCCAACGCGGCCAGCACCGCCGGCGAGGTGAGGTTCTCGCTGGCGATCAG
The DNA here is from genome assembly GCF_013694245.2 of Micromonospora ferruginea. Lineage (NCBI taxonomy): Bacteria > Bacillati > Actinomycetota > Actinomycetes > Micromonosporales > Micromonosporaceae > Micromonospora > Micromonospora robiginosa. The sequence goes on along the minus strand of NZ_CP059322.2, from coordinate 6,615,026 downwards.
TTGCAGGCCGCCGCGCAGCCGTTCCAGCTCCCCCAGCACCACCCCGGCGATCTCCGGGTCGACGGTGCTGAGCTGCTCGAAGTCCGGCCCCCAGAAGGTGTCCCTCGCGTTCTCCACAGCGAAGGAGTCTACGGAGCCGCACACTGGAGCCCGTGAGATGCCTCGTCACCGGTGCCACCGGCTACATCGGCGGGCGCCTCGCGCCCCGGCTCCTGACCGAGGGGCACACGGTGCGCTGCCTGGCCCGCAAGGCCGGGCGGCTGCGCGACGTGCCCTGGGCCGCCGAGGCCGAGATCGTCGAGGGCGACCTGCGCCGGCCGGAGACGTTGCCGGCCGCGTTCGAGGGCGTGGACGTCGCCTACTACCTGGTCCACTCGCTGGGCCAGCGCGGCTTCGAGGCGGCCGACCGGGAGGCCGCGACGAACTTCGCCGAGGCGGCCCGCGCCGCGGGCGTACGCCGGATCGTCTACCTGGGTGGGCCGGAGCCGGCGGAACGGAACGGCCTGCCCTCGGCGCACCTGCGCTCGCGCGCGGAGGTGGCCCGGATCCTGCTCGACAGCGGCGTGCCGACCGCGGTGCTGCGGGCGGCGGTGATCATCGGGTCCGGCTCGGCCTCGTTCGAGATGCTGCGCTACCTGACCGAGCGGCTGCCGGCGATGGTCACCCCGCGCTGGGTGCGCAACCGGATCCAGCCGATCGCGGTCCGCGACGTGCTGCGCTACCTGGCCGGCTGCGCGCACCTGCCCGCGGAGGTGAACCGCGGCTTCGACATCGCCGGCCCGGACGTGCTGACGTTCGCGCAGATGATGCAGCGCTACGCCCGGGTGGCCGGGCTACGGCCGCGGATCATCCTGCCGGTGCGCCCGCTCACCCCGGGGCTCTCCTCGCACTGGGTCGGCCTGATCACCCCGGTGCCGAACGCGATCGCCCGGCCGCTGGTGGAGAGCCTGATCCACGAGGCGGTGGCACACGAGCACGACATCGCCCGGTACGTGCCCGACCCGCCGGAGGGACTGACCGGCTTCGACCAGGCGGTCGGGCTGGCGCTGACCAAGGTGCGCGACGCGCAGGTCGAGACGCGCTGGTCGAACGCCAGCGGGCCGGACGCGCCGGCCGAGCCGCTGCCGTCGGACCCGGACTGGTCCGGCGGCACCGCCTACACCGACGTGCGGGAGCAGGCCGTCGGTGCGCCGCCGGCCGCGTTGTGGCGGGTCATCGAGGGCGTCGGCGGCGAGCACGGCTGGTATTCGTTCCCGCTGGCCTGGTCGGTGCGCGGCTGGCTGGACCGGCTGGTCGGCGGCGTGGGGCTGCGCCGGGGCCGGCGCGACCCGCACCGGCTCCAGGTCGGCGAGGCGCTGGACTTCTGGCGGGTCGAGGAGATCGTGCCGGGCGAGCTGCTGCGGCTGCGCGCCGAGATGCGGGTGCCCGGCCGGGCCTGGCTGGAGATGCGCGCCGAGCCGGCCGGGGCCGGCCACAGCCGCTACGTGCAGCGCGCCGTCTTCCTCCCGCACGGGCTCCCCGGCCACCTCTACTGGGCCTCGGTCGCCCCGTTCCACGCGGTCGTCTTCGGCGGCATGGCCCGCAACATCGCCCGCGGCGCCGAACACCCGACGGGGTAAGGCGGGGCCCCTTCCTATCGCCTGGGCGATAGGAAGGGGCCCCGCCAATCAGCTCAGTTGCCGGTGCGCGGGCTGGTGTGCTGGAAGGCGACCGCCTCGCCGGGCGGGACGAAGTCGCGTACCGGCTGATCGCGCAGCGCCCAGGCGAGGATCCGCCCGACGGCCGGGATCTGCCGCTTCTGCACGCCCCCGCCGACCGCGTCGCGGGGGTCGTCCGGGTTCGCCGCGATGGTCGCCACGGCGAGCTGCGGGGTGAACGCCACCACCGTCTCCGTGGCGTTCCGCTCCGAGCTGCCGGTCTTGCCGCCCAGCGGCCGGCGCAGGCCGGGGGCCAGTTCCTCGGCCGTGCCGCCGGCGCAGCGCCGGTACATCGTCTGGTCGCCCACCGGGCAGCGGCTGGCGTCGGCCGCCGCGCGGGCCACCTCGGTGTCGAGCACCTGCCGGCAGTCGGTGTCACCGGCGGCCACCCGCCGGCCGGTCGCGTCCGTGATCGAGGTGACCGGGGTGGGCCGGCACCAGGTGCCCTCGGCGGCCACCGTGGCGTACGCGTTGGCCAGGTCCAGCGGCGTGGTGGCGGAGACCCCGAGGGTGAACGGCCCCCAGCTCGCCGCCCCGTCGTGGGCCATCTTCGCGTCCTGCGGGGCGCGGAACACGATGCCCAGCCGCTCGGCCATCTCGACCACCCGGTCCGCGCCGACCCGCTCGGTCAGCCAGGCGAAGTAGGTGTTCACCGAGCGGCCGAACGCGTCCCACATGTCCCGGTCGCCGTCCATCCAGTAGGTGTTGGCGTTCGCCGGGCACCACCGGCCGCCGCAACTGGCCGGACCGCCGTCGATCGGGTACTTGGTGACGTAGACCCGGGGCGCGTCGAACTCGGTGTCCAGCGGCATCCCGGCCTCCAACGCGGCCAGCAGGGCGAACAGCTTGAACGTCGAGCCGGCCTGGTAGCCGGTGATGCCGCCGCCCCCGGCCACGAGCTGGTTCACCGTGTTCGGGTAGTTCTGCTGCCCGGCCGGGTTCCCGCCGACCCCGTACGCGCGGTTCACGGCCATCGCGAGCACCCGCCCGGTGCCGGGCTGCACCACGGCGGTCGGCGCGGCCCGCGGGATCGTCTCCGGGTAGATCGTCCGCACCTGCTCGCTCGCCTTGGCCTGCACGTCCGGGTCCAGTGAGGAGACGATCGACCAGCCGCCGCGGCGCAGCGTGCGCTGCCGCTCGTCGACGGTCTGGCCGAACGCCGGCTGGGCGTTCCACCACTGGGTGAACCAGTCGCAGAAGAAGCCCCAGTCGTTGTGGCCGGCGGGCACCGCGGCGCAGTCGTTCGGGGTGGCGCTGGGCTTCAGGTTCAACGGCGTGGCCTTCGCCGCCGCCGCGTCCGCCGCGCTCACCCGGCCGGTCTCCGCCATCCGGTCCAGCACGTACGCGCGACGGTCCAGCGCCGCGCCGGAGTCGCCGTTGATCGGGTCGTCGTGGTCCGGCGCCCGCACCAGCCCGGCGAGCATGGCCGCCTGGCCGAGCGTGAGCCGGTCCGGGGTGGTGGAGAAGTAGCGCTTGCTGGCGGCGGCGATGCCGTACGCGCCGGCGCCGAAGTAGGCGATGTTCAGGTAGCGCCCGAGGATCTCGTCCTTGCCGATCCGCCGTTCCAGCGTCAGCGCGTACCGCATCTCGCGGATCTTGCGGCCGGCGGTGATCTCGGTGGCGGCGGCCCGTTGCTGCTCGGTCAGCCGGGGGTCGCCGGCCAGCGCGTTGCGCACGTACTGCATGGTCAGCGTGGAGGCGCCCTGCCGGGTGCCCTCCTTGCGGTTGGCGGTCAGCGCCCGCACCACGCCGCGCACGTCGACGCCGTGGTGCTCGTAGAAGCGCGCGTCCTCGGCGGCCACGATCGCGTCGCGCATCACCGGCGCGACCTCGCCGACCGGCACGTCCACCCGGTCCTCGACGTAGAACGAGGTGACCAGGGTGCGGCCGTCGTTGGCGTACAGGTTCGAGCGCTGCGCCGGCTGCGGCGCCTTCAGCGCCTCCGGCAGCTCGGTGTACGGCATCAGGTTCTTCACGCCCAGCCCGAAGACCAGCGCGGCCGGCAGCGCGGCGGCGGCCAGGGCCAGCCCGGCGAGCACGCCGGCGAGCAGAACGGTGAACAGCTTGTCGAGATGGGCGCGGTTCATCAGCTCTCCCCGCAGGAGCCGGCCGTACGGACCCGTCAAGAATGACCGGATTCGCCCCTTTAGCCGACAGCTTCGGGGAAATGCGCAGGAAGTTCGCGAGAAAGGATGAACGTCAGGGCAGCAGCACGGCGGCCAGCGGCTGGACCGTCTCCTCGATCTCGTCGGCCACCCGGCCGAAGCACTGGTCGCCCCGGCCCCACGGGTCGTCCAGGTCGTCCGTGGGCAGCGCGGAGGCGCCCTGCCGGGCCGCCTCGGCGGCCGCCACCAGCGCGACGCCGCGGGCGTGCACCGCCTCCGGCGTCGGCTCCCCCGGCGGCAGCGCGGACCGGTCCAGCGCGCCGAGCAGCCGCCCGAACTCCCCCAGCACGAACGTGCGCCCGGCGGCGTCCGGCCGCAACGCCACCACGTACTCCTGCTGGTCGGCGGTGGCGGTGAGCACCAGGTCGGCGGCGTCGATCAGGTCCGAGCGCAGCCGACGCGCGGCGAACCCGGTCACCTCGCCCCCGCGCGCGGTGACCTGCCGCGCCGCCGGCGGGTTCATCTCCTCACCGGCGTGCCACCCGCCGGTGCCGGCGCTGTGGCTGTGCACCAGCGCGTCCGAGCCGGCCGGGTCGACGTCGAGGCGGGCCAGCCGCTCCCGGACGGCGAGCAGCAGCAGCCGCTCGGCCATCGGCGACCGGCAGATGTTTCCCATGCAGACGTGCAGGACGGTGAACGGCGGCACTCAGAACCCCCGCTCGTCGAGGATGCCCGGCGCCACCTCGCGCAGCTTCGCCAACGTCACCGCGCCCTGCCGCAGCACCCGCGGCACCTCACCGGTCACGTCGACGATGGTGCTCGGCACCGGGTCCACCGCCGGCCCGGCCTCCAGGTAGGCCCGGACGCCGTAGCCGAGCTGGTCGCGGGCCTCCTCGGCGGTCAGCGCGGCCGGCTGGCCGATCTTGTTGGCCGAGGCCACCGCCATCGGCCCGGTCTCCCGCAGCACCTCCAGCGCGACCGGGTGCAACGGCATCCGCACCGCCACCGTGCCGCTGGTGTCGCCCAGGTCCCAGGCCAGGCTCGGCGAGTGCTCCACCACGATGGTCAGCGCGCCCGGCCAGAACGCCTCGACCAGGTCGCGGGCCGCCTGCGGCAGCGAGAAGACCAGGCCGTCGAGCGTGTGCCGGGAGCCGATCAGCACCGGGGGCGCCTGCCGGGCGCCACCCTTGGTGTCGGCGAGGGCCTTCACCGCGTACGGGGTGAAGGCGTCCGCCCCGATGCCGTAGACCGTGTCGGTCGGCAGGACGACGAGTTCGCCGTTCTTGACGGCCTCGATGGCAGCGGCGATGCCGCGGTCCCGGTCGGCGGGCGACCGACAGTCGTAGAGCATCACGAGGAGTCAGTCTGCCACGCCGGGGCGGGGTCGGCGGAACGGCCGTCCGCCCGCCGGGACGCGCTCGCCCACCGGGGCCGCCCGGTCAGGTCCCGGTGCTCCTCGACCCGCTCGTAGCGGCCGTCGGCGGAGAACACCGCCGGCACCGCGCCGGCGTGCGTGTCGTCGTGCTCGACGCCGATCACCCCGCCCGGCCGCAGCAGCGTCGCGGCCCGCGCCACCACCGGCCGGATCACGTCCAGCCCGTCCGCGCCGCCGAACACCGCCTCGTCGGGGTCGTGACCGGCCACCTCCGGCGGCACGGTCACCGACCGGGGCACGTACGGCGGGTTGCAGAGCAGCACGTCGACCCGGCCGGCCAGCTCGGCCAGCAGCTCCGGGCCGGTGACGTCGGCGACGACCACCTCGACCGGCCGGTCCCCCGCGTCGGCCCGCGCGGCGGCGTTGCGGCGCAGCCAGGCCAGTGCGGCCGGGGACCGTTCCACCGCCACCACCCGGGCCGCCGGCACCTCCTGGGCGACCGCGAGCGCGATCGCGCCGGAGCCGCTGCACAGGTCGACCACGAGCGGCGCGGCGAGCCGGCGGGCCACGTCGATCCCCCAGCCGGCCAGCAGCTCGGTCTCCGGCCTCGGCACGAACACCCCGGGACCGACCGCCAGTTCCAGGTGCCGGAAGCCGGCCGTGCCGGTCAGGTGCTGCAACGGCTCCCGGGCCACCCGCCGGCCGACCAGCGCGTCGAGGCGGTCGCGCTGCGCCGGGGTGAACCCGTCGGCCAGCGCCAGCCGGCCGCGCGGCACCTGGAGCACGTACGCCGCCAGTTGCTCGGCCTCCGCCCGGGGCGACTCGACACCGGCGGAGGCCAGCGCCCGGGCCGTGCGGGCGACCACCACCGAGGCACGTTCGCGTTCTGTCCCTTCGGACGGGTGTTGCGGGAGTGTGCTCACGCAATAATCATGAAGCGTCGCGGGTCGCCACACGAGCGGGTGCGTCCGGGCGCACACGGCAGGGAGGTCGCGAGTGGGCTGGCTCGACCAGGTCGAGGACCAGGTTGACGCCCTTCGGAGCGCGCGCGCGTTGCAGGAGGCCAGCCGCTCCGCGGAGGCGTGTGTCCTGCTGGAGCGCGTGATCCGCACCACCGCCGACCCCTACGCCCGGGCCGACGCGCTGGTGCAGCGCCTGTCCGCGCTGATCAATCTCGGTCGAACCGCCGAGTTCACCCGGGCCGTCGAGGACGCCTCCGCCGCCGTGCGCGACCTGGCCGAGCCCTATCTGCACGGGCACCTCAACGCGCTGGCCGCGCTCGCCGCCCACCACCAGGGCGCGCTCGACAGGTGCGTCATGCACCTGGTCCGCGCCGCCCGCGCGCTGGGCGCCGACGACACCCCGGACCGGGACACCGCCTGGGGCTGGCACGACCTGGCGATGGCCTACTCCTACCTCAGCTTCCACGGCCACGCGCTCGGCGCGATCGAGCGGGCCCGCGAGGTGGGGCTGAGCGCCGGCATCCCCGAGGAGACGTTCGCCGCGCCGGGCATCCGGCTGCGCAACGCGGTGGCGCTGGACCACAACGGCGACAGCGACGGCTGCCTGCGGGTGCTGCGGGACGTGGCCGGCGACCTGGCCCGGTTCCTGCGCGGCGGGCGGGCCGGCAACATCCGGCCCAGCAGCCTGGCCGCCTATGGGTACGCTGCCGCCCGGCGGGCCGCGCTCGGCGACCGGGTGGAGTCGGCCGGGGACGCCGACCCGAACCGGCTGCTCGGCCACGGCGGGGACAGCGCCCGCGCCCGCGACCTGCGCCAGCTCGGCCAGGTCTGCCTGGCGGTCGCCGCCGGACGGCCGATCGAGGCGGTCACCCGGCTGGACGCGATCCGGGTCTCCGACGAGACGCTGGGCGCGGCCGAGGCGCCCCGGCTGCGCAGCATCGCACTCGCCCGGGCCGGCGACCATGCCGGCGCGCACCGCGCGGACCGGCACGCGTTCCGGCTCGCCGCGCGGCGCAGCGACCGGCTGCGCGACGTCTACATCGACGGCATCGCCGCCCGGATCGACCACGAGGAGATGCGCCGCGAGGCCGCCCGGTACGAGGGCGAGGCGCTCACCGACCCGCTCACCGGGCTGCCCAACCGGCGCCGGCTGGAGCGCTACCTCGGCGCGGTGGTGTCGCGGGGCGAGCGGGTGGTGATCGGCGTCTGCGACCTGGACGGCTTCAAGGCGGTCAACACCCGCCACGGGCACCACTCCGGCGACCTGGTGCTGCAACGGGTGGCCGGCGTGATCAACCGGGTGATGCGGCGGGGCGACTTCGTGGCCCGCTACGGCGGCGACGAGTTCGTGGTGGTGCTGCCCGACACCGGCATGTCGGAGGCGGTCGAGGTGGCCCGGCGGATCGAGGCGGCCGTGCGCACCGAGGACTGGGAGTCGCTGGTGCCGGGCACCCCGGTCGGGGTGACCATCGGCTTCGCCGAGGTCGACGGCAGCACCACGATCAGCGTCCGGGAGGCGCTCGGCGCCGCGTTCGAGCTGGCCGACCGGGAGATGCTGCGCGCGAAGGACCGCCTCCGCGCGAGCTGAGGTGTAAGGCGGGGCCCCCGCTTAACGCTTTTGGTAGAGGCGGGGCCCCCGCTTAACACCCCAGCGGTCAGCGGCGGAACAGCTCGGTCCCGCCGGCCAGCCGCGCTGCCCGGTCCGCCTCGGCCAGCGCGTCGAGCACCCCGTCCAGCTCGCCGGCGAGCGCCAGGTCGAGGTTGTACGCGGTGTAGCCGATCCGGTGGTCGGTGATCCGGTTCTGCGGGAAGTTGTAGGTGCGGATCCGCTCCGACCGGTCCACGGTGCGGACCTGCGCCTTGCGGGCGTCCGAGGCGGCCGCGTCGGCCTGCTCCTGGGCCGCGGCGAGCAGCCGGGCACGCAGGATCCGCATCGCCTGCTCGCGGTTCTGGAGCTGCGACTTCTCGTTCTGGCAGGACACCACGATGCCGGTCGGCACGTGGGTGATCCGGACCGCCGAGTCGGTGGTGTTGACCGACTGGCCGCCGGGCCCGGACGAGCGGAACACGTCGATCCGCAGCTCGTTCGGGTCGATGGTGACGTCCACGTCCTCCGCCTCGGGCAGCACCAGCACGCCGGCCGCGCTGGTGTGGATCCGGCCCTGCGACTCGGTCACCGGCACGCGCTGCACCCGGTGCACGCCGCCCTCCCACTTGAGCCGGGACCAGACCCCGTTGCCGCCGTCGGGCACGCCCTTGGTCTTGATCGCCAGGGAGACGTCCTTCACCCCGCCGAGGTCGGAGTCCTGGGCGTCGATGACCTCGGTGGTCCAGCCCCGCCGCTCGGCGTACCGGGTGTACATGCGCAGCAGGTCGCCGGCGAACAGGGCCGACTCCTCGCCGCCCTCGCCGGCCTTGATCTCGACGATCACGTCCTTGGCGTCGTGCGGGTCACGCGGGATGAGCAGCTCGGCGAGCCGCTCCTCCAGCCCCGGCAGGGTGGCCGCGAGAGTGTCCGCCTCGGCGGCGAACGAGGCGTCCTCGGCGGCCAGCTCGCGGGCGGCGACCAGGTCGGCGCGGGCCTGCTCCAACTCGCCGGCCGCCTTGTGCAGCGGGACCAGTTCGGCGTACCGCCGGCCGACCCGCCGGGCGGTGCCCTGGTCGGCGTGGATGGCCGGGTCGGCCAGCCGCTTCTCCAGCTCGGCGTACTCGTCGAGGAGGGCGGCCAGGCGCTCACTGCTCATGCTGCGGGGGCTCCTTCGGATGAAACCGGCGGAAACGGACGAACGCCCGCGTCCGGCACGGAGCCGGACACGGGCGTCGTCGAGGGAGCTACTTGGCCTTCTTGGCCTGAACCTTGGCGTACTTCTGCTGGAACTTCGCGACCCGACCGGCGGTGTCCAGCACGCGCTGCTTACCGGTGTAGAACGGGTGGCAGGCGCTGCAGGTCTCGACGCTGATGGCGCCGCCCTTGGCGGTGCTGCGGGTCGTGAACGTGTTGCCGCAGGAGCAACGGACCTCGGTGGTCGTGTACTCCGGGTGGATGTTGGGCTTCATGTCGCCTCGGTCCTTTCGTGGGTGGTCGCCGGGTCGCCCTCGGTGCGTCCCGTCATCGCGACGGGCTCGGGCGTGAACCGGAACCGGTGGCCGATTGACCAGTGTGCCATGGGCGTCGGCCGGCCGGCACAGCAGGTCCGCCAGCCGTAACACCCCCCCCCCCTGACATTCCCACCCTCCGCCCCACCACTCCCGCCACCTCTGTCGATCATGAAGTTGACCGCGAGTCCTGTCCGTTTTGTCGCCGCCAACTTCATGATCGACGAGGCCCGGGCGGGGGCTCCTCCCCCAGGTCGAGGAGCCCCCGCCGGGACCTCACGCGGCGGGGCGCGCCTGCGCCGCCGCGGTGGTGGTCACCGTCGCCTCGGCGCGCACGCCGTTGACGGTGACCGTGAGCAGGATCCGACCGCCCGGGCGCAGCGCGGTGAGGCGGCCGGTCGCCGGATCGAACCGGGCCACGTGCCAGGGCCGCACCCCGGACGAGTCGCCGATGTGCAGGTTCGGGGAGCCGGCCCAGTCGGCGCTGACCGGCGCGGCCACCGGCACCTGCCGGCCGCCGGGCTGGGTGAGCGTGGCCGTCACGTCCGCCGGGGCGCCGAGGCGCACCTCCGACGGCGCGCTCAACGCCAGCCGGTCGACGTGCGCGTGGATCTCCGCGCTGATCCACTCCGGCCCCTCCGCCAGCGGGTCCCGGCGGGCCCGGTCCGCCTCCTGCGGCGTCACGGGGTCGACCCCGAACTCGGTCCAACCGGTGAACCCGCCGAGGCCGGCCGGCGTGGACGGGTCCTTGCCCGCGTTGCCGTTGACCACGTACGGCACGCCGTCCACCCGGTCGGCGTGGAACGTGCCCACGTGCCCGTTGACCATCAGCGCGCCCTTGCCGGTGCGGTGCTGGAAGTCGGCCAGCCACTGCTCGACCAGGGCGGCCTCCTTCCGGTCGCCGAGCTGGCTGGCCTTGGCCGGGCTCGGGTCGCGCGGCGGGTGGTGGAACAACACCGTGACCGAGCCCACCGACCGGTCGGCGGCCGCCTCGTCCAGCGTCCGGCGCAGCAGCTCCACCTGGTCGAACCCGCCCCCACGCAGCGAACCGGTGGCCGTGGACAGGGTGACGAAGCGGGTGCCCCGGTGGTCGAACACGCGGGACGTGTCCCCGAAGACGCTCCGGAAGTTGTCGATCGGCGCGCCCATGATCTCGTGGTTGCCCGGCACGTAGTAGTACGGCACCTGGCCGCCCAGCTCCTCGTCCAGGATCCGCTTGGCCAGCGCGAAGTCGGCCGGATAGGCGGTGTCCACGAAGTCGCCGTCGATGACCAGGAAGTCCGGCCGGGCGGCGCGGACCTCGCGCAGCGTACGGCGGGCCTGGGCGACCAGCTCGCTGTCCGGGTCGGCGGCGACGAACTGGGCATCGGAGAGCACCGCGAAGCGCCAGGGCGCGCCGTCCACGGTGCCGTCACGCAGCACCACCCGGTCGGTGCGGTTCGGCTCCGGCGGGGCCTGCACGTCCGGCGGCACCCGGGCCACCAGGTCGTCGATGATCACCTCGCTGCGGTACTGCTTGGCCGGGTCGGTCTCGGCGACGTAGAACCGGCGCACCCGCACCGGGTACTGCACACCCGGCGGGACGGCGAACTCGACGTACTTCCAGCCGGTCCAGTCCAGGTAGGGGCCGCGCAGCACGAACTGGGTGTCCTGCGCGTCGTGCAGGTGCAGGCTCGGCCACTCGCCGGTGCCGTTGGCCTTGATCCACATGCCGAACGCCTGCGGCTGGCCGGGCACGTCGATCCAGGCCGGCGGGTCGGCGTACGCGGCCCGGGTGCCGGTGGACTGGTCGAAGTCGTACGACATCCGCAGGCCGGTGCCGGTGTGCCCGTCGGCCGGGGCGACCGCGCCGGCGGCCCGGGCCTGGCTGAACTTCCAGGACGCGGCGTCGTCGAAGCCGGCCACCGGCACGTCGGTCAGCCCGACGGTCACCGGCAGCACCGTGGTACGCGTGCCGACCCGTGCGGTGACCAGCGCGGACCCGGTGTCGCCGAGCGCCTTGACGGCCAGGTTGCCGTCGGCGGTGGGGGTGACCGAGAGCAGGTCGTGGTCGTACTCTAGCCGCAGGTCGGCCGGCTCGATCGGCGCGGTGTTCCCCTCGGCGTCGTAGCCGACCACGCCGAACAGGCCGGTGGCGCCGGCGCGGTCGAGGCCGACCCGGTCGACGGTGGCGTCGACCCGCTCCAGCGGGCCGAGCACGGTCAGGTCGAGCGTGCCCCGGGCCCGTCCCCGGGCGGCGGTGACGGTGCTCGGGCCGGGGCTGCCGGCCCGGAACACGCCGTCGGCGTCCACCCGGCCGTGCGTGGCCCGCCAGCGCGGCTCGCCCGCCGCCGGCCCGTACGTCTCGTCATAGCCGGCGGCGGTGAGCCGGCGGGTCAGGCCCGGGAAGACCCGGTCCGGCCGGCCGCCGCGCACCGGGGCGACACCCGGCGCGGCGGTCGGGTCGCTGGCGGTCTCCAGCCAGTAGCCGGTGAGCCGGCCGCTGCCCTTCGGCGCGAAGATTGCCAGCCCGTTCGGCACCGGCCGCTCGCTGCCGTCGGAGGGGCTGTTCTCCACCTGGACCGCCGCCGCGCCCGGCTCGCGGGCGAGCAGGGTGGACGAGCCGCCGCCGTCGAGGTTGAGCGCGTTCGCCGCGCCCAGCTCGGCCATCATCCGACCCATCTCGGTCTGGGTGACGCCCCGGCTGTCGACCTGCCGGCCGTCCACCGTCAGCATGATCATCTTGCGACCGTCGGCGGAGAACCCCACCGAGGTACGCGGGGCCAGCGACTGGTCGGCGATGCTCTGCACCACCCCGTCGCGGACCAGCACGTTGCCGCCGCCGACCGCCGCGCGCAGGTCGCCGCCGTCGGAGGCGCGCGGACGCCAGGACACGTCCACCGCGTCGCCGGGACGCAGCGCGGCGAGCGCGTCCGCGCCGGCCTCGCGGCCGAGCAGCACGGTGCTGCCGGCCGGGATCGGCCCCTCCCCCGCGCTGGTGGCCACCGCGGCCACCCGGCCACCGGTCAGGGTCACCTCGACCACCCGGGCGGCGCCGTCCACCGCCCGCTGCCGGGTGTACGTCCCCCAGAGCGGGGTGAAGACGCCGACGCCGTCGCGCTGCACCATGTTGTTGAACTGGGTCAGCGGCACCGGCCCGGCGGGCAGCGCCGCGGTGCCCTCGAAGCCGACCTGGACCACCCGGCCGATGCCCTGGGCGCTGATCCCGACCGCGTTGGGGTGCCCGGCGACCGGCGACTGGACCAGCTCGCCGGAGCGGATGCCGACGCCCTGCGCCGCGCCGGAGTTGTTGATGTCGAAGAAGTCGCCGTTGACCGCCGCCACCGCGCGGGACCGGTCCACCGCGGCGCGCAGCGGCTCGTCCCGGGTGACCGCGCCGGAGTTGACGTAGTCGACGCCCAGCCCGCCGGACAGGTCGGCGGTGAGCGCGTCGGCGCGCAACCAGCCGGCCGCGTCGTACCTGTCGAAGGAGGTCAGGTCCAGGCCGGGCGCGACCGGACGGGTGGTATTCGCGGTCTCCAGGCCGTCGGCGGGCTCGACGCCGGCCAGCGCGACCGAGGGGTCGGGGCGGGAGGACGCCGCCGGCGCGTCCTCGGCCGGGGTCGCCGGGACCGGCCTCGCGGAGGCCGGCCCGGCGGCGGCGGGGGCCACCGGAGCGGTGAGGGTGAGCAGCGGCGTCAGCAGCAGGACGCCGGCGAGTCGGGCGGATCGCATGGACGACAGTCAACCCGACGGTGAACAGAAGTTTCAATACCCAGCGACTGAACTGTAGAAAAACTTCACCGCTGCCGGCACCCGGAACCAACGACGGGGGGCACGGCCGCCGGCCGTGCCCCCCGTCGTCGAACCCTCAGGTCACTCGCCCGGAGTGGACTTCGCGATCTGCATCAGGAACTCGATGTTGGTGCGGGACTGCTTGAGCCGGTCCAGCAGGAGGTCGAGCGCCGCCTGCGAGTCCAGCGAGTGCAGCACCTTGCGGAGCTTGTGGATGATCGCCAACTCCTCCGGCGCGAACAGGACCTCCTCCTTGCGCGTGCCGGTGGGGTTGATGTCGATGGCCGGGAAGACGCGCTTGTCGGCGATCTTCCGATCCAGCTTCAGCTCGGCGTTGCCGGTGCCCTTGAACTCCTCGAAGATGACCGTGTCCGCCATGGACCCGGTCTCCACCAGCGCCGTGGCGATGATGGTCAGCGAGCCGCCGTTCTCGATGTTGCGGGCGGCGCCGAGGAATCGCTTCGGCGGGTAGAGCGCGGTGGAGTCGATACCACCCGACATGATCCGGCCGGAGGCCGGCGCCGCCAGGTTGTACGACCGGCCCAGCCGGGTCACCGAGTCGAGCAGCACGACCACGTCGTGCCCCAGCTCGACCAGGCGCTTGGCCCGCTCGATCGCCAGCTCGGCCACCGTGGTGTGGTCCTGCGGCGGACGGTCGAACGTGGCCGCGATGACCTCGCCCTTGATCGACCGCTGCATGTCGGTGACCTCTTCGGGCCGCTCGTCCACCAGCACCACCATCAGGTGGCACTCCGGGTTGTTGCGGGTGATCGCGTTCGCGATCGCCTGCAACACCATCGTCTTGCCCGCCTTGGGCGGCGACTGGATGAGCGCACGCTGACCCTTGCCGATCGGCATCACCAGGTCGATGACCCGGGTGGTCAGGATGTGCGGCTCGGTCTCCAGCCGCAGCCGCTCCTGCGGGTAGAGCGGGGTGAGCTTGTAGAACTCCGGCCGCCGGCGCGCCTCCTCCGGCTCCATGCCGTTGATGGTGTCCAGCCGGACCAGCGGGTTGTACTTGTCGCGCCGCTGCTCGCCGTCCCGGGCCGCCCGGACCGCGCCGGTGATCGCGTCACCGCGGCGCAGGCCGTACTTCTTGATCTGGGACATCGAGACGTACACGTCGTTCGGGCCGGCCAGGTAGCCGGTGGTCCGGACGAAGGCGTAGTTGTCGAGCACGTCGATGATGCCGGCGACCGGGACGAGCACGTCGTCCTCGCCGACCTGCGGCTCGCGGCCGCCGCCACCGCCGCCGTCGCCGCCCTCGCCACGCTCACCGCGCCCACGCCGACGGTCCCGGAACCGGCTGCGCCGACCCCGCCGGCCGCCGCCCTCGTCGTCGTCGTCGTCCCGGTCCGCACGCGGGCCCCGGTCGTTGCGGTCGCCGCGATCGTTGCGGTCACCCCGGTCGTTCCGGTCACCCCGGTCGTTGCGGTCGCCCCGGTCGTTGCGGTCACCGCGCTCGGCGCGCTCGCCCCGGTCGTTCCGCTCGCCCCGCTCGGTGCGGTCGCCCCGCTCGGCACGCTCGCCCCGGTCGTTGCGGTCACCGCGCTCGGTGCGGTCACCCCGCTCGGCACGCTCGCTGCGGTCGCCCCGGTCGGTGCGGTCGGCACGGTCACCCCGGTCGTTGCGGTCGCCGCCGCGCTCGGCCCGCTCACGGCCCCGCTCGTCGGTGCGCTCGGCCCGGTCGCCGCCGCGCTCCGCCCGGTCGGCGCCGCGCTCGGCCCGGTCGCCGGTCTCGGCGGGAGCCTCCTCGGCACGCGTCTCGGCCGGGCGCGTCTCGGCGCTCGCGGCGGTGGCCCGGCTGCGGCGACCCCTGGTACGACCCTCGGTCACCTCGGCGGCCGGCGCCTGCTCGGCGGTGCGACGCTCACCCTCGGCCCGGTCCTTGGAGACCTCGGCGTGCACCTCCTCACGGGCGGGAGCAGCCGCGGCAGCGACCTCGGCCCGCGGTCGAGGGGTTCCGGCGGCGGCGCCGCCCTGCCGCTCGGTGATCGCACTGATCAGCTCGCCCTTGCGCATGCGAGCCGTGCCGGAGATGCCGAGCGACGCGGCCAGGCTCTGCAGCTCCGGCAGCAGCATCGCCGACAGGCCGGTGCCGCTGCGCCGACGACGCGTGGGGGCGGCGGTGGTGGCATCGCCAGCGACGTTGGAAACATCCGACGTCACGTCGGTGGTGTCGCTCAATGGATTCCTTCCCTCGATAGGCCGGGACTGCCCGGAGTCGTGGAGCCAGGTGGCCGGGCGGCCTCGGTGCACCCGCCTCGCATGGACGCGTCGCGGGAGTCTTGAACACAGCAGCCGGGCGGTCTCCCGACTCACCAACATCGGTGAGCAGGTCTCGCCGTCTGCGGCGACCTGTGGAAACTGCGGTGCGGCGTAGGCCTTGGGCAGGGGTGACGGGCTTACCGCCGAGAGCTTCGGGGGTGCGCCGAACCGCAGGAAGATCGCATGCTTCGCGGCTGTGCTCGGTCTAGAGCGTAATCAACTCTTCCGACCTGCGGCAACAGGGTCCCGCTCGGCGTGTCAAAGTCTACCCCGGAAAACCCGGGCCCCGCTGACATCTGTCGGCAACTCTCGACGGCGCCAATCTGTTCCCGCCTCGAACCCCGCCGGCACGCCGGACAGCGCCAGCACGGTCGGACCGGCCCCGCTGACCACGGCCGCCACACCAGCCTCACGCAGCTCAGCGACCAGTTTCGCGGTGCCCGGCATCCCCGGGGCCCGCTGGTCCTGGTGCAGCCGGTCGACCGTCGCCGGCAGCAGCAGCGCCGGGTCGGCGGTCAGCGCGTGCACCAGCAGCGCGGCCCGGCCCGCGTTGGACGCCGCGTCCGCGTGCGGCACCACGGCCGGCAGCGCGGCCCGGGCCACCGAGGTCAGGCCACGCTCGCCCGGCACGAAGACGGTGGGCCGGACCGCCGGCGCCACCGGCAGCGACACCGCCCGGGCACCGGTCGGCTCGGTCCAGGCGATCGTGAAGCCGCCGAGCAGGCAGGGCGCCACGTTGTCCGGATGCCCCTCCAGCTCGGCCGCCAGCCGCAGGACCGCGTCGTCGTCCAGCCGTTGCCCGCCGTCGACCACCAGTGCGCGGGCCGCCAGCACCCCGGCCACGATCGCCGCCGAGGACGAGCCCAGGCCCCGGGCCTGCGGGATCCGGTTGGCGCACTCCAACGCCAGGCCGGCGGGCTGCGCGCCGAGCACGTCGAAGGCGGCCCGCATCGCGGTCACGACCAGGTGCCGCTCGTCCGACGGCAGCTCGCCGGCGCCCTCTCCGGTGACCTCCACCCGGACCCCGCCGCCGGTCACCTCGGCGGTGACGTCGTCGTGCAGGCCGAGGGCCAGCCCGAGCGCGTCGAAGCCGGGACCGAGGTTGGCGCTGGTCGCGGGCACCCGGACCCGGACCGGGCCGGAGGCGAGAGTGGTCGGCACCGGCTCATGCTAGGGCCTCGGTACGACGCCGCACCGGACCCGTCCGGAGCCTGGGAAGCCCGCCGTCAGCCGACCCGCCCGGGAGCCGGGGCGCCGGCCGGGTCGGTCAGCGACAGGCGCCGGGTGGCGAAGCGCCAGCCGATCGCGTAGACCACGGTGACCAGGCCGCAGCCGGCCAGCACGGTGCGCTCGTCCACCCGGTCCACCACCAGCGCCACCACCAGTTGGCTGACCGCGATGGCCAGCGTGGCCAGCATCATGTCGGTGGCGAAGACCCGACCCCGCAGCCGGTCCGGCACCTCGCCCTGCAGGGCGTAGTTGGACAGCACCCAGTTGCTGCCGCCGCCCAGGTGGGCCAGGAACACCAGGGCCAGCACCAGCGGGAACCACGACACCGCCGAGGCGCCCAGATAGGCCAGGCCGTAGGTCGACATGGACAGCGCGAGCCCGGTGAGCAGCCAGCGCCGGTTGCTGAGCACCCGGCGCATCAGGATCGGGCCGACCAGCGCCCCGGCGCCCCGGGCGGCGAAGAGCAGCCCGGCGCCCACCGCGCCGACGGAGTAGACGCCGGCGAGCAGCGGGAAGACGGTCAGCACCCCGTTGCCCAGGCCGACCGCCGACTTGACCGTGACCAACGCCAGCACGCGCGGCCGGTGGGCGATGTAGCCGAGCGCCTCGCGGATCGCCGCCAGCGTGCGCGGCACCGTCGCCGCCGGGTCCCGGGGCGCCTGCAGGGGCCGGCGGATCAGCGCGGCCAGCACCGCCGCGCCGGCCAGGCCCGCGGCGGCCACCCAGAAGCTGGCGTACGGCCCGGACGCGGCGCTGAGGATGCCGCCGAGCGAGGCGCCGACCACGGTCATCGTGCCCCAGGCCGAGCCGGCGACCGCGTTCGCCGCGGCCAGGTCCGCCGGGTCGACCACGTTGGGCAGGGCGGCCTGGGCGGCGGGCGAGTAGAACGCCTTCGCCACCGCGACGATCGCGATCGCCGCCAACGCCAGCCACGCCGTCGCGCCGGAGCGGACGCCGAGCAACAGCAGGACTCCGACGAGCGCGGCCACGTTGGCCGCCATCATGACCTTGCGGCGGTCGAACCGGTCGGCGATGGTGCCGGCGTACGGCAGCAGCAGCGCGGTGGTGCCGGTGTCCACGGCCAGCACCAGCGCGCCCCAGACCCCGCTGCCGGTCAGGTCCGGCAGGAGCACCAGCAACGGCACCATGACGAACCAGTCGGCGCCGAAGACCACCAGCTCGGCGAGGAACAGGTTGCGGAAGTCGCGGTTGCGGACGAGGACCGAGAGGGTGGGCGGCACGCCGGCACCCTACCGGGCGGCTCCCGGGCCGGCAGCGCGACGCAGCAGGTCGGAGACCGTGACGAAGGTGTAGCCCCGGGCCCGCAGCCCGGCGATCATGTCGGGCAGGCCGCGCAACGCGACCAGCCGCCGCTCGTCGCCGACGTCGTGACCGAGCAGGATGGTGCCGGGCCGCACGTCGGCGACGATGCGCCGGGCGTGCCCGGCCGGGTCGTGCGGGTATTCACCCTCGACCATCTGCAGTGTCCAGAGCACCACCCGGTAGTCCAGCCGGGCGGCGGCGTGCAGCACCGCCCCGCCCAGGTGGCCCCAGGGCGGACGGAGCAGGCGCGGCGTCGCGCCGGTGGCGGCGACGATCGCGTCGTGGCTGCGGCTCAGGTCGTCGTGCACCGTGTCGGCGTCCATCCGGGCCAGGTCGTGGTGCGCCCAGCTGTGGTTGCCCACCTCGTGCTCGCCCATCCGGCCCCGCACCAGCCCGGCGTGCCGGCGGGCATGCTCACCGACCAGGAAGAACGTCGCCGGCACCCGGTGCTCGGCAAGCGTGTCCAGCACCATCGGCGTCCACTGTGGCCGAGGGCCGTCGTCGAACGTCAGCGCGACCAGCGGCGTGTCGGCCCGGACGCCCCAGACCACCTGCACCCCGCCCCCGCCGACGTCCTGGCGGCGGTTGCCGAGCGTGGCGCTGGCCGGGCCGCCGGCCAGCGGGAGCCGGCGGTCGGCCACCCAGGTGCTCTCCAGCGTGGCCGCGGACCCGAGTGCGGCGCCGCCGAGCACCAGCGCGGACCGGCGCAGCAGTGTGCGCCGATCCCACCGGCCCGCGCCGTCCGCCATCGCGCCCCCGCACCCCGAGTAGGCACCAGCTCACCGAGCGTACCGCCCGATGCGCTCAAGGTGGAGGTGTTAAGCGGGGCCCCCGCCTATGCAGAATGCGTTAAGCGGGGGCCCCTCCTTTCACTCGGTCGGGGGGAGCGGGGAACGGCGGCTCTTCGGGAGGCGGAGCACCTCGAACTGGTCCGTACCGTCGACCAACGCGCCGGACGGGCGGGCCGGCGGCTCGGCCCGGCCCTCCCCACCGCCCACGGTCACCGGCACCGGGGCCTCGGCCGGCTCGACCGGCTCGGTCGCCTCGACCGGCGCCGGCACGCCCCGGCGGCGGTCCCGGCGGGCCCGCAGCGAACCCTTGGTGCGCTCCACCATCGTGTAGAGCGTCGGCACCAGGACCAGCGTCAGCAGGGTCGAGCTGAGCAGGCCGCCGATCACCACGATCGCCAGCGGCTTCGAGATGAAGCCGCCCTCACCGGTCAGGCCGAACGCCATCGGCAGCAGCGCGAACACGGTGGCCACCGCGGTCATCAGGATCGGCCGCAGTCGCCGCCGGCCGCCCTCGACCACCGCCTCGGTGACGCCCATCCCCTGCGCCCGGTACTGGTTGATCAGGTCGAGCAGCACGATCGCGTTGGTCACCACGATGCCGACCAGCATGAGCACGCCGATCAGCGCCGGCACGCCCAGCGGTGTCCCGGTGGCCAGCAGCAGCGCGATCGCCCCGGTCGCCGCGAACGGCACCGAGATCAGCAGGATCAGCGCCTGGGTCAGGCTGCGGAACGTGGCCACCATGATCAGGAAGGCGATCGCGATGGCGGCCAGCACGGCCAGCCCGAGATCCGCGAACGCGTCCGCCTGGTCGGCGCTCACCCCGCCGATCACGGACGTGGCGCCCGGCACGTCCAGCGCGTCCAGCTTCTTCTGCAGCTCCTGGGTGGTGGCGCCGAGGTTCGAGCCGGTCGCCGTGCCGGTCACCGAGACGCTGCGCTCCCCGTCGATCCGGGTCACCTGCTGCGGGCCGTCGACCTGGTTGACGTCGGCGATCGCGTCCAGCGTCAGCGGCCCCACCCGCAACGCCCGCAACTCGGCCACGCTCACCGGCGGCCGGGCCCCGGTGCTCAGCACCACGTCCTGCGCGGCGCCGTCCAGCGTGACCTGACCCAGCGGCGCCCCCCGGTACGTCTGCGCCACGAGCTGCCCCACGGCCGCCTCGGTCAGACCGGCACGGGCCGCCGCGACCCGGTCCACGCTCACCTCCACCCGGGGCACCCGGGTGGCCAGGCTGGTGGTCACGTCCTCGACGCCCGAGGTGCCGGCCATCGCGGCCCGGACCTCCTCCGCCGCCCGGGTCAGCGTCTCCTGGTCGGCGGCCTGCACCACCACCTCGACCTGGTTGGCGGAGGCGTTCTGCCCGCCGCCGAAGGTCAGCTCGCCGACCTCCGGGCCGAGCGCGTCGAACTCCTTGCGCAGCGCCTCCCGCACCGTCTTGGCGTCGGTGTCGTCGGCGAGCGCCAGCGACCAGGAGGCGCGGTCGCTGCCGCCACCCCCGGCGAACGGGTTGTCCCCGCCACCGGCGCTGACCTGGTAGGTCTCCACGCCCGACGTGCGCCGCAGCACCTCCTCGACGCGGGCGGCGGCCCGGTCGGTGCCGGCGAGCCCGGTGCCGGCCGGCATCTCCTGCCGGATGGCGAGCGTGTCCTGACCGGAGTCGTCCAGGAAGTTCGTCTCCAGCTTCTGCGCCAGGCCGAACGTGCCCAGCAGCACCAGCAGGCCGAGCGCCACGGTCGCCCACCGGCTCCCGCGGGACCGGGTGGCGAACCCGATCACCGGCAGGTACGCCCGCTGCAACGGGCTGCGCAGCTCCTTCTCCTCGGCGGCCCGGCGGGCGGCCTCGTCGTCCGCGCCGGCGCGCGGCCGCAGGAACCAGTAGGCCAGCACCGGGATGACGGTCAGCGACACCAGCAGCGAGGCGAGCAGGGCCACCGTCACGGTGATCGCGAACGGCGCGAAGAGCTGCCCGACGAAGCCGCCCACCAGGGCGATCGGCGCGAACACGGCGACCGTGGTGAGGGTGGAGGCGGTCACCGCGCCGGCCACCTCGCGGACCGCCGCCAGGATCGCCGCCCGCTTCTCCTCGCCGTACTCCAGGTGCCGTTTGATGTTCTCCAGCACCACGATGGAGTCGTCCACCACCCGGCCGACCGCGATGGTCAACGCGCCGAGCGTGAGCAGGTTCAGCGAGTAGTCGCCGGCCCAGAGCACGATCAACGCGACCAGCACGGACAGCGGGATGGAGACCGCGGTGACCACCGTGGACCGGATCGAGAGCAGGAAGACCAGGATCACCACCACCGCCATCAGCAGGCCGAGCAGGCCCTCGGTGGTGAGGCTCTCGATGGACCGCTCGACGAACGGGGCCTGGTCGAAGACCACGGTCAGCTCCGCGCCGGAGGCGGCCTTCAGCTCGTCGAGCCGGTCCCGGATGTCGTGCGAGATGCCGACCGCGTTGCCGTCCGGGCTGGCGGTGACCGCGATGCCGAGGCTCGGCTTGCCGTTGGTGCGGGTGAACGACGTCGCCGGGGCGAGCTGCTGCTCCACCCGGGCCACGTCACCGAGGCGGACCGGCGCGGCCGGCGCGGTGCCGAGCACGATGCCGCGCAGGTCGTCCACGGTGCGGATCGGCGTGCCGACCTGCACCGGCAGCGACCGGTCGCCGTCGGCCAGCGCGCCGGCCGGCACGGCCACCCCGTTGGTCTTCAGCGCCTGGGCGATCGCGGTCGGCGCCACCCGCGCGGCGGCCAGCTTCGCCGGGTCCGGCGTGATCGTCACCACCTGGTCCCGGGCGCCGGTGACGTCCACCGAGCGGACCCCGTCCAGCCCCTCCAGCTCCGGGACCACGGTGGCGCGCAGCTTCTCGGCCAGCGCCCGCTCGTCGCCGTCGCCGGTCGCGGCCACCACCACGGCGGGCAGGTCGTCGGTGCTGCCGGCGATCACCTGCGGGTCCACGCCCTCGGGGAGCTGGGCCCGGTTGATCGCGGTCTCCATCTTGCTGACCACGTCGTCCAGGTCGGTGCCGAACTCGTACTGCACCTGGACGGTGGCCGCGCCCTCGCGGGACGTGGAGGTGACCTTCTCCAGCCCCGGGATGCCCTGGAGGCTGTTCTCGATCGGCTCGGCGACCTGCGACTCGACGATCTCGGGCGCGGCGCCCGGATACGGCGCCACGATGAACGCGGCGGGAAACTCCAGCGACGGCAGGAGCTGCTGCTTGAGCGACGGCACGGCGAACACGCCGAACACCGTGGTCACCAACGCGATCAGGGCGATCAGGCCCCGGTTGGCAAGACTGAATCTGGCGAGCAACGACATGGGCGTTGGTCACTCCTGAAGAGGGGTCTGCGGGGTGCCCTGAGTCTGCCGCACCCGCTCGCGTCGCCCGCTGTCGGGGCGGGCGGGTTCAGGCCAGGTCGAGGGCGCGGGCGGCGGCGATCGGGTCGTTCGCCACGGTCAGCGGCGCGGGAGCGGTCGAGATGGCCCACTCCGGGTCCTTCAGGCCGTGCCCGGTGACCGTGCAGACCACCCGCGACCCGGCCGGCACCCGACCGGCGTCGGCCTGCTGGAGCAGACCGGCCACGCTGGCCGCGCTGCCCAACTCGACGAAGACCCCCACCTCGCGGGCCAGCAGCCGGTAGGCCGACAGGATCTCCCGGTCGGTGACCGCGGAGATCAGCCCGTCCGAGGCGTCCCGCGCGTCGACGGCCTTGGTCCAGCTCGCCGGGTTGCCGATCCGGATGGCGGTGGCGATGGTCGACGGCTCGGGCACCATCCGGCCGGTGACGATCGGGGCCGCGCCGGCCGCCTGGAAGCCGTACATCCGGGGCGCCCGGGTGGCGTTGCCGGCGTGCAGGTCCTCCGAGTAGCCCATCCAGTAGGCGGAGATGTTGCCGGCGTTGCCGACCGGCAGGCAGTGGATGTCGGGCGCGTCGCCGAGTGCCTCGACGATCTCGAAGGCGGCGGTCTTCTGCCCGTGCAGCCGGTAGACGTTGACGGAGTTGACCAGCCCGACCGGGAAGTCCTGGGCGAGCTTGCCGGCCAGCGCCAGGCAGTCGTCGAAGTTGCCCTGCACCTGGAGCAGCTTCGCGCCGTGCACCAACGCCTGGGCCAGCTTGCCCAGCGCGATCTTGCCCTGCGGCACCAGCACCGCGCAGGTGATCCCGGCGCGGGCCGCGTACGCGGCGGCCGACGCGCTGGTGTTGCCGGTGGAGGCGCAGATGATCGCCTTGTCGCCGGCCTCGACGGCCTTGGAGACCGCGACGGTCATGCCCCGGTCCTTGAAGGATCCGGTCGGGTTCGCGCCCTCGACCTTGAGCCACACGTCGGCGCCGACCCGGGCGGAGAGCACCGGCGCCGGCAGCAGCGGCGTGTTCCCCTCGTGCAGGGTCACGACGGGAGTGGCCTCGGTGATCGGCAGCCGGTCCCGGTACGCCTCGATCAACCCTCGCCACATGTCGCGCTCCTCGCCTCCGTCGCCCCGGTCACGGGCCCGCCACCAGCGTGGCCCAGCCTGCCCCGCCGGTCACCGCCACACCCTGCCTTAACCATCAGGCGGGACGGCGGGGTTACGCGTCGCCCTCGACCCGCAGCACGCTGGTGACCGAGCGGACGGTCTCCAGCCCGCGCAGTTCCCGCACGGTGGCCGCGAGCGCGGCGTCCGGTGCGACGTGGGTGACGATGACCAGCTCGGCGTCGCCGCCGGCCGGCCCCTGCCGCACGGTGGCGATGGAGACCTCGTGCCGGGCGAACACCCCGGCCACCGCCGCCAGCACACCCGGCCGGTCGGCCACGTCGAGGCTGATGTGGTAGCGGGTGAGCGCCTCCCCCATCGGCCGCACCGAGAGGCCCGCGTACGCCGACTCGCTGGCCGCGTGTACCCCGGCGATGCGGTTGCGGGCCACCGCCACCACGTCGCCGAGGACCGCGCTGGCGGTGGGCGCGCCGCCCGCGCCGCGGCCGTAGAACATGAGCTGCCCGGCCGCGTCGGCCTCGACGAAGACCGCGTTGAACGCGTCACCCACCCGGGCCAGCGGATGGGTCAGTGGGATCATCGCCGGGTGCACCCGGACGTTGACGGTCTCGCCGCCGGCGGCGTCGACGCCCCGGGCGGCGATGCAGAGCAGCTTGATCGTGCAACCCATCGCCTTGGCGCTGGCCACGTCCGCCGCGGTCACCTCGGTGATGCCCTCGCGGTGCACGTCGGCGGCGGTGACCCGGGTGTGGAACGCCAGCGAGGCGAGGATCGCGGCCTTGGCGGCGGCGTCGAAGCCCTCCACGTCGGCCGTCGGGTCGGCCTCCGCGTACCCCAGCTCGGTGGCCTCCTCCAGCGCCTCGGCGAAGCCGGCGCCGGTCGCGTCCATGGCGGAGAGGATGAAGTTGGTGGTGCCGTTCACGATGCCGGTGACCCGGGTGATCCGGTCGCCGTGCAACGACTCCCGCAGCGGGCGCAGCAGCGGGATGGCCCCGGCGACGCTCGCCTCGTAGTAGAGGTCGGCGCCCCCCTCGGCGGCCGCGTCGTGCAGCGTGGCGCCGTCCTCGGCGAGCAGCGCCTTGTTGGCGGTGACCACGCTCTTGCCGGCACGCAACGCCTCGACCAGCCAGCCACGGGCCGGCTCGATGCCGCCGACGACCTCCACCACCACGTCCACGTCGTCCCGCTTGATCAGCCCGAGCGGGTCGGTGGTGAACAGGGCCGGGTCGACCGGCAGGTCGCCGCGGTCACGCCCGAGCCGGCGTACGGCGATGCCGGCGATCTCCAGCGGCGCGCCGATCCGGGCGGCGAGGTCGGCCGACTGCTCGTGCAGCAGGCGCACCACGTCGCCGCCGACCGTGCCGCAGCCGAGAAGTGCCAAGCGAACCGGTGAGGTCATCCCACATCCAATGCGAGCAGGTCGTCTTCCGTCTCCCGACGAACGATCACCCGGGCCGAGCCGTCACGTACGGCGACGACCGGTGGGCGCGGCACATGGTTGTAGTTGCTGGCCATGCTCCGGCAGTAGGCGCCGGTGCCGGGCACCGCGACAAGATCTCCGGGCTGCACGTCGGCGGGCAGGAATTCATCCTTCACCACGATGTCCCCGGACTCACAGTGCTTTCCCACCACGCGGGCCAGCATCGGCTCCGCGTCCGACGCCCGGTTGGCCACCGTGGCCGAGTAGGACGCGTCGTAGAGGGCGGTGCGGATGTTGTCGCTCATCCCGCCGTCGACGCTGACGTACGTCCGCAGGCCGTCCAGCTCCTTCACGGTCCCGACCTGGTAGAGCGTGAGCACGGCCGGGCCGACGATCGCCCGGCCGGGCTCGACGGACAGGTGCGGCACGGCCAGGTTCTCCGCCGCGCACTCCCCGTCGACGATCTTGCGGAGCCGCTTGGCCAGGTCGTGCGGCGAGGCCGGGTCGTCCTGGGTGGTGTACGCGATGCCGAAGCCGCCGCCCAGGTCCAGCTCGGGCAGCTCCACGCCGCGGGCGTCGCGGATCTGCGCCTGCAGGGCGAGCACCCGGCGGGCGGAGACCTCGAAGCCGCTGGCGTCGAAGATCTGCGAGCCGATGTGCGAGTGCAGCCCGCGCAGCTCCAGCGCGTCCTCGTCGAGGATCCGGAACGCCGCCGCGGCCGCCGCGCCGCCGGCCAGCGAGAAGCCGAACTTCTGGTCCTCGTGCGCGGTGGCGATGAACTCGTGGGTGTGCGCCTCCACGCCGACGGTGACCCGCAGCAGCACCCGGGGGCGGACGCCCCGCTCCCGGGCCAGCGCGGTGAGCCGGTCGATCTCGGTGGACGAGTCCACGATGATCCGCCCGACCCCGGCGTCCACCGCCCGGGTCAGCTCGGCCACCGACTTGTTGTTGCCGTGGAAGCCGATCCGCTCCGGGGGCATCCCGGCGGACAGCGCGGTGGCCAGCTCGCCGCCGGTGCAGACGTCGAGGAACATGCCCTCCTCGGCGATCATCCGGACCACGGCGCGGCAGAGGAACGCCTTGCCGGCGTAGTAGACGTCCGCGTCCGGGAAAGCGGCCCGGAACTCGCGGCAGCGCTCGCGCAGGTCGTCCTCGTCCAGCAGGTACGCCGGGGTGCCGAACTCGGCGGCCAGGTCACGGACGTCGAGGCCGGCCACGGTCAGCGCGCCGGCCGGGCCGCGCGCCACGTGCCGCGGCCATAGCTGCGGCACCAGGGAGTTGACGTCGACCGGGGTACGCAGCCAGGCCGGCCCCCGGTTGCCGATGTCGCCGTGCAGCGCACCGGCCTCATGGGCGCGCATGTTTACATCCGCTCCGGCGCGGAGACGCCGAGCAGGCGCAGGCCGTTGGCGATGACCACCCGGGTGGCGTCGTTGAGCCAGAGCCGGGCCCGGTGCAGGTCGGTGACCTTCTCGTCGCCGCGCGGCAGGATCCGGCAGTTGTCGTAGAACCGGTGGTAGGCCTGCGCCAGGTCCTCCAGATAGTGGGAGAGCCGGTGCGGGGCCCGCAGCTCGGCCGCGGCGGCCACCACGGACGGGAACGCGGCCAGCGCCTTGAGCAGCTCGTTCTCCTTCTCGTGGTCGAGCAGCTCGGCGTGGAAGTCGGCGGCGTCGCCCCGGGTCAGCCCCACCTCGGCGGCGTTGCGGTTGACGCTGGCGGTGCGGGCCGCGACGTATTGCACGTAGTAGACCGGGTTGTCGCGGGTGGCCCGGGTCCACAGCTCCACGTCGATGTCGATCGGCGAGTCGCTGGAGTAGCGGGCCAGCGCGTAGCGGGAGGCGTCCACGCCGATCGCGTCGACCAGGTCCTCCAGGGTGACCACGGTGCCGGCCCGCTTGCTCATCCGCACCGGGGCGCCGTCGCGGACCAGGTTGACGAGCTGGCCGATGAGGATCTCCAGGTTGCGGGCCGGGTCGTCGCCGAAGCAGGCGGACATCGCCTTCATCCGGCCGATGTAGCCGTGGTGGTCGGCGCCCAGCATGATCACGACCCGCTCGAAGCCGCGCTCCCGCTTGTCCAGGTAGTAGGCGCAGTCGGCGGCGAAGTAGGTCCACTCGCCGTTGGACTTGCGCAGCACCCGGTCCTTGTCGTCGCCGAAGTCGGTGGTGCGCAGCCAGGTCGCCCCGTCGGACTCGTAGAGGTGGCCCTGCTCGCGCAGCCGCTCCAGCGCCTGGTCCAGCTCGCCCCGGTCGTGCAGGTCCTTCTCGTTGAAGTAGGTGTCGAACTCGACGCCGAAGTCGCGCAGCGAGGACTTGATCTCGGCGAACATGAGCTGGACGCCCTCGACCCGGAACACCTCCTGGGCGGCGTCGTCGGGCAGGTCCAGCACGTCCGGCCGGGCCTTGATCACCTCGGCGGCGATCTCCGCGATGTAGGCGCCGCCGTAGCCGTCCTCCGGGGCGGCCTCGCCCTTCGCGGCGGCCAGCAGCGAGCGGGCGAACCGGTCGATCTGGGACCCGGCGTCGTTGAAGTAGTATTCCGTGCCCACGTCGGCCCCGGTGGCGCGCAGCAGCCGGCTGAGCGCGTCGCCGACGGCCGCCCAGCGGACGCCGCCGATGTGCACCGGGCCGGTCGGGTTCGCCGAGACGAACTCGAGGTTGATCCGCTGCCCGGCCAGGGTGTCGCTGCGCCCGTACGCCGGGCCGGCCTCGACGATGACCCTGGCGAGCTGCCCGGCGGCGGCCGCGTCCAGCCGGATGTTCAGGAAGCCGGGGCCGGCGATCTCCACCGACTTGATCCCCGGCGCCCGGCCGAGCTGCTCGGCCAGCGCGGTGGCCAGCTCCCGCGGGGGCACCCCGACCTTCTTGCTGAGCTGCAGCGCCAGCGTGGAGGCGTAGTCACCGTGATCGGGGTTACGGGGTCGCTCGACGGTGGTCTGCGCGGGCAGCGCGGCGCGGTCCAGACCCCGCTCGTCGAAGACGGCGTGGGCTGCGGCGAGGACGACCTCGGCGAGTTCTGCGGGAGTCACCGATCCATGTTATCGGGGGTAGACTCGGGCACCGCGGCGGCGACCCAGCATGTGAACCGGCCCCGCGCTCCCCTGACCGACCGACCTGACGAGGCACGATGAGCATCAGCACCCCGGGCGGCCCGGAACGCCGTCCCACCGTGGTCAGCACCGGCAAGAAGCCGGCCGCCGGCCGACCCGCGGCCGGCGACAAGCCCGCCGCCAAGGCCGGTGCGGGCAAGCCGGGCGCCGGCAAGGGCGGGCCACGGCCGGGCGCCGGGGGCAAGGGCCGCAAGCCGGTGACCCCGGTGAAGGTGAGCCAGGGTCGCTCGTGGGGTCCGATCGCGCTCTTCGCCGCGGTCGGCGTGCTCGCCGTCGCCATCATCGGCATCGGCGCCTGGTCGGTCTACCAGGGCGCCCAGCCGTGGCAGAAGCGGGCCGACGCGATCAACGGCATCGTCGACCTCCGCAAGAAGGACAAGGACCTGCTCAAGGGCGGCCAGCACCAGCCGGGCACGCTCAAGTACGAGCAGTCCCCGCCGGTCGGCGGCCCGCACAACCAGGCCTGGCAGAACTGCATGGGTGACGTCTACGACGCCCCGATCGCCAACGAGCACGCGGTGCACAGCCTGGAGCACGGCACGGTCTGGATCACCTACCGCCCGGACCTGCCCGCCGACCAGGTGGCGAAGCTCAAGAGCAAGGTGCAGGGCAAGGAGAAGCTGATGCTCAGCCCGTACGAGGGGCTGGACAAGCCGATCTCGCTGCAGGCCTGGGGCTTCCAGCTCAAGGTCGACAACGCCGACGACGGCCGGATCGACGACTTCATCAAGACGCTGCGGGTGAACGCCTCGATCGAGGGCCCGAACGCGCTCTGCGACCAGGGCATCACCGCCACCGGCACCACCCCGCGGGACAACGTGCAGCAGAACATGCCCGAGCAGCCCACCCAGTGAGGACGCGATGACCGCTCCGGTGACCACCGACAGCGAGTTCGACGACGACGCGCCGGCCGCCGACCAGGGCGGCCGGCCGGCGGCGCGCCGCTACGGCCTGCTGGCCCTGGCCGCCGCCGTCGTGGTGGGGCTCCTCCTCGGGTACGCCGGCGGCCTGCTCACCCCGACGCTGACCCGCCCGGGTGACACCTCGGCCGAGGCCGGTTTCGCCCGGGACATGACCGCCCACCACAACCAGGCGGTGGCCATGGGGCTGCTGGCGTTCCGCCAGGGCCAGGACCCGGAGGTCCGGCAGGTCGGCGTGGACATCGCCACCGGGCAGCAGGGTGAGATCGGCACCATGCAGACCTGGCTGCGCTCCTGGAAGCTGGACCCGACCGGCGAGCAGGCCCCGATGGCGTGGATGTCGGACGGCGCCGGGCTGGTGAAGGACGGCCTGATGCCGGGCATGGCCACCCCGGAGGAGATGGCGAAGCTCAAGGCGGCGAGCGGTCGCGAGTTCGACGTGCTGTTCCTCCAGATGATGATCCGGCACCACCTCGGCGGGGTGCACATGATCGACGGGATCCTGGCCGAAGGGCACGACGACGACGTGCTGGCGGTCGCCCAGGTCATGAAGAACACCCAGCAGAACGACCTGGCCAACCTGAACGCGGCGCTGAAGCGCCTGGGTGGCACGCCCTGACGTCCCGGTTGTCCATTTCAGGAGTTTTCTCCATACATATCGTGACCGGTTATGGTTCGGGCTCGTTGCGCAGGACGTGGGGGTTGCACTCAGAGACGCAGGGCGGTCGGTGACCAGCTGGTGCCGACGCCACACCATCGGCGGTGACGGAGCGGTGGCAGCCGTCCGTCGCGGACTGCGGCAGGGCGAGCCGGGAACGCTCAGCCGCGAACAGGAACTCGAACTCATCGACGTGCTGCGGGGCGTGCACCCGGACGAGTTCGGCATCGACGAGGAACTCTGGACCCGGCAGAGCCTGAGCACGCTCATCGAGCGCCGGTTCGCGCTGGCCATGGACGCCGGCGTCGTCGGGGCGTACCTCCGGGCCTGGGGGCTCGGGCCGCGCGAGCCGCGCGAGCGGGCCTGCGGCCTGTGCGTCGGCGCGGTCGAGCGGTGGGTGCGCAGTGAGTACCCGGCGATCACGCGGGCGGCGCAGGAGCACGCCGCGGAGGTCTACTGGATCGGCCGGGTGCGGCTGCGCGGCACGATGCCCGCCGCGGACGTGGTCTCGGCGGTCTCCTCCCGGGGGCGGGTGCGGTTCATGGTCACCACGCCCTCGGTGGACCCGCCGCTGCCCCGGGACTTCGTGCTGCGGCTCAGCGGCGCCGAGGAACGCAGCGTGCACCTGATCGTGGACGGCTCCTGGCCGCGCAACGAGTGGCCCCGCCGGCTGCCCCGCCGCATCGCGCTGCACCCGCTGCCGAGCTGCGGTCGTACCGTCGCCGCCGCCTGACCGGTGAAGATCGACTCCCCGGCGATACCGATTCGGTGATCCGGGAAGGGGTTTGCTACTCTTCTCGGGTCGCTGAGCCCCCGTAGCTCAGGGGATAGAGCACCGCCCTCCGGAGGCGGGGGCGCAGGTTCGAATCCTGCCGGGGGCACCAGACAGACGTCGAAGCCCGGGCCTCGTGCCCGGGCTTTCGCGTCGGCTCAGCCGGCCTCGCGGCGCGCCTTCGCCCGCCGCTTGCCCTCGTGCATCGCCTGCACCCGGGCCACCGGGATGCCGCGCCCCTCCTCGACCAGCTCGGCCGGCAGCGGCTGCGGATCGGGCAGCGCCTCCGCCCACGGGTCCCGCTCCCCCAGCAGCGCGGGCACGGTCCGCACGGTGAAGTCGGCCGGGGTCGCCGACTCCAGGTCGGCCCAGCCGACCGGGTACGACACCGGCGTGCCGGGCCGGATCCGGGGGCTGTACGCGGCCACCACGGTCGCCCCGTAGGCGCGGGTGGAGTCGACGAAGACCCGGCCGCCCCGGTCGGCCACGATGAACGCGGTGGTGGCCAGCGCCGGGTCGAGCCGTTCGGCGCGGGCCGCGAGCGCCCGGGTCGCGGCGGCGGCCTCCTCGGCCGTGGTCGACGACGCCACCGGCACGATCACGTGCAGCCCCTTCGCCCCGCTGGTCTTCACCGCACCGGCCAGCCCGGCGTCGGTGAGCGCCTGCCGCACCAGCAGCGCGACCCGCACCGCCGCGCCGAACGAGTCGCCCTCCGGCGGGTCCAGGTCGAGCACCAGGTGGGTCGGGTGCTCGGCCTGCCCGGCGCGGGCCAGCGGGGCGTGGTATTCCACCGCCCGCTGGTTGGCGAACCAGAGCAGCGTGCGCCGGTCGTCGCAGAGCGCGTACGAGATGCGCCGGTGCGACGCCTCCGCCCAGACCTCGGTGCGGCGCACCCAGTCCGGCGTGTACTTCGGCAGGTTCTTCTGCATGAACGGCTCCTGGCCGGGCCGGACCCGCAGCACCGACAGCGGCCGGTCGCGCAGCTCCGGCAGGATCCGACCGTGCACCGCGTCGAGGTAGTCGACCAGGTCGCGTTTGGTCGCGCCGGCGGAGTCGAACAGCGGCTGGTCCAGGTTGGTCAGCGACACCCCGTCGCGGGTCTCGTCAGCGGCGCCCATCCGCCCACCCTCCCGGTCCGGGCGCGCCGCGGCAACCCCGACACGGCGGCGGGCGCCGGTGGCGGATGATGGTCGCCGTCGGTCATCGAGCGGAAGGAGGGCGCGGTGACGTCGCAGGACGACCGGTGCGGGTCCGGCCCGGCGGACGGGGCGCGGGCCTGCACGGTGCGGGAGGCGCTGGACCGGGTCGGCGGCAAGTGGAGCATCGGCATCCTGATCGCCGCCTCGACCGGTCCGGTCCGTTTCACCGAGCTGGAGCGGCGGGTGGAGGGGATCAGCCGGCGGATGCTCACCCTGACCCTGCGCAACCTGGAGCGCGACGGCCTGCTGGTCCGGCACGTGCACGCCACCGTGCCGCCGAAGGTCGAGTACACCGCCACCCCGATGGCGCGGGAGCTGTACGAGTCGCTGGTCGCGCTCACCCGCTGGGCGGAACGGCACCGCGACGCGATCAGCGGGGCCCGGGCGGCGTACGACCGGGAGCATCCTGTGGCGAAGCCCACGCAATCCGTCTGACCGATCGGTCAGGTGCTGACCGATCGGTCAGGCATGCTGGAGGGCATGGCGCGCGCTACCCCGGCCACCCACGACGAGCTGCTCACCGCGGCGGCCCGTCGGTTCGCCGTCACCGGTTACAAGGGCACCTCACTGCAGGACATCGCCCGCGAGGTGGGCTGCTCCAAGGCCACCGTGCTCTACCACTTCGCCACCAAGGACACCCTGCTCTGCGAGCTGATGGCACCTGCCATCGCGGTGCTGGAACAGCTCGACGCCCGACTCGCCGACCTCACCGGCGCCGAGGCCCAGCGGGTCGCCGCCGAGGGCTTCGTCGACCTGGCGGTCCGGTTCCGCCGGGAGATCGCGCTGCTGAGGGGCGAGTTCCCGGACCTGCTCCAGCAGCCGGCGTTCGCGCACATCCAACAGATCTCCGAACGGCTGATCGCCGCGTTCGCCGGCTTCTCCGACCGGCCGCCCGCCCGCATCGCGGCGCTCGTCGTCCTGGCCGGCATCGCCGAGACCTGCGGCGAGTTCCTGGACATCCCCGACGAGGAGCTGCGACCCGCGCTGCTCGCCGTGGCGCACCGCGCACTCGAACCCACCACCTGATCCCACTGTCGCAATCCCGAGGACGAAGGAAGGTCCATGGCGACCCTGCTGTACCGGCTCGGCCGGGCATCCCTGCGCCGGCGGCGACTCGTCGCCGTCGTCTGGCTCGTCGTACTCGTCGGTCTCGGTCTGGCCGCGGCCACGCTGCGCGGCCCGACGGCGAGCAACTTCACCATGCCCGGCACCGAGTCGCAGAAGGCGATCGACCTCCTCGCCGACCGGTTCCCGGCGGCCAGCGGCGCCACCGGCACCATCGCGGTCAAGGCGCCGCAGGACGGCGCGCTCACCACGCCGGCCGGCCAGGCGGTGGTCAAGCAGGTCACCCAGGAGGCGGCCACGCTGCCCGGGGTGGTCGGCGCGATCGACCCCTACCAGGCGCAGGCGCTCACCCCGGACGGCCGGTACGCGCTGATCCAGGTGCAGTTCGCCGGCCGCGCCGACGACGTCACCACCGAGCAGCGCGACGCGTACGAGAAGGTCGGCCAGCAGGCCGAGACGCAGGGCTGGCAGATCGCGCCCGGCGGCGAGGTGCTCAACGGCGAGCCGGAGGTCGGCTCGACCGAGGCGCTCGGCGTGCTGGTCGCGGCGATCGTCCTGGTCATCACGTTCGGGTCCCTGGTGGCGGCCGGGATGACCATGCTGAACGCGCTGATCGGCGTCGGCGTCGGCATGGCCGGCCTGTTCGCGCTCAGCGGCGCGGTCGAGCTGACCAGCACCGCGCCGATCCTGGCGCTGATGCTCGGCCTCGCGGTCGGCATCGACTACTCGCTGTTCATCACCTCCCGGCACCGGCAGAACCTGCTCGACGGGCTTTCCCCGGAGGAGGCGGTCGGCCGCGCGGTCGGCACCGCCGGCTCCGCCGTGGTCTTCGCCGGCGCGACCGTGGTGGTGGCGCTGGCCGGCCTGGCCGTGGTGGGCATCCCGTTCCTCACCGTGATGGGCCTGGCCGCCGCCGGCACCGTCACCGTGGCCGTGCTGGTGGCGATCACGCTGGCCCCGGCGCTGCTCGGCTTCGCCGGCCGCAAGGTGCTGCCGCGCAAGCTGCGCAACCGGGAGGCGGTCGCCGACCCGGGCACCGGCTCCGAGGATCGCTCCGGCTTCGGCTTCCGCTGGGCACACTGGGTGACCCGGTTCCGCATCCCGGTGATCCTGGTCGGCCTGCTCGGCCTCGGCCTGCTCGCCATCCCGTCGCAGGACATGCGCCTGGCGCTGCCGGACGCCTCCACCGCCGCCGAGGGCACCCCGGCCCGGGTCAGCAACGACCTCATCCGGGAGGGCTTCGGCCCCGGCTTCACCGGCCGGCTCGCGGTCGTCGTCACCGCCGACTCGCCGCAGGCCACCCAGGCCGCCGTGCCGCAGGTCGCCGCGCTGATCCAGAAGACCGACGGGGTGCTGGCGGTGGCCCCGCCGCAGCTCGACCCGTCCGGCCGCACCGCGTTGCTCGGCGTGATCCCGAAGACCGGGCCGACCGACGAGAAGACCGAGGACCTGGTGCACGACATCCGCCGGCAGGTCGGCGGCATCGGCAACGCCGAGGTCCTGCTCACCGGCGTCACCGCGATCGGCATCGACGTGTCGGAGAAGCTCTCCGACGCGCTCCCGGTCTACCTGCTGCTGGTGGTCGGCCTGTCCGTGCTGCTGCTGATGCTGGTGTTCCGGTCGATCCTGGTGCCGGTCAAGGCGGCGCTGGGCTTCCTGCTCACCGTGGCCGCCACGTTCGGCATCACGGTCGCGGTGTTCCAGCAGGGGCACCTGGCCGGCCTGCTCGGCGTGGACACGCCGGCGCCGCTGGTCAGCTTCCTGCCGATCCTGCTCATCGGCATCCTGTTCGGCCTCGCCATGGACTACGAGGTCTTCCTGGTCTCCCGGATGCGGGAGGACTTCGTGCACGGGGACACCGCCCGCCAGGCCACCATCAACGGCATGGGGCACGGTGCCCGGGTGGTCACCGCGGCGGCGCTCATCATGATCTCGGTGTTCGGCGGCTTCGTCTTCCTGGACGACCCGATCATCAAGTCGATGGGCTTCGCGCTCGCGATCGGTGTCGCCATCGACGCGTTCGTGGTCCGGATGACCATCGTGCCGGCGGTGATGTCGCTGCTGAACAACGCCGCCTGGTGGCTGCCCCGCTGGCTGAACAAGCTGCTGCCCAACGTGGACGTCGAGGGCGAGGGCCTGCGCGCCCACCTGGCCGCGCGCGAGCCCGCCCAGGTGAAGTGAAAGGAGGGGCCCCCGCTTAACGCCTTCTGCATAGGCGGGGGCCCCGCTTAACACCCCGGCTCACACCCCGGCCGGGTACGTCTCCATCTCGCCCGGAGTGACCAGCGCGGGCAGCGGGTGCAGGGCGGTCGTCTCGTCGCACCAGAGGAACGCGTCGTACCGCTCCCCCAGCCGCGTCGGCACATAGTTGCCCCACGACTCGAAGCTCGGGTCGTACACCACGCCGATGGCCCGATGGTCCACCTCGCCGGTCACCCAGTCCGGCTCGTCCGGGCCGCCGAAGACCAGCACCGCCCGGTCCGGCATCAGCTCGTGCAGCCGGTGCTCCAGCGACCCGTCCCGGGCCGGCGGCACCGCCATCGTCTCCGCCGGAGAGCCCCAGCGCGGCGCCGCGACCACCGTCCCCCGCCAACTGCCGAGACCGATCAGCGCCACCGCGTCCCGGCCGTGCCGCTCCCGGGCGAGTTGCCCGATGTTGACCATGCCGTCCGCCGCCATCTCGGTGGCCCGCGCGTCGCCGACGTGCGTGTTGTGCGCCCACACGACACCCCGCGCGTCCGGCCCGTACCGGTCTAGCAGGCGGTCCAGCGTGTCGGCCATGTGCACGTCGCGGACGTTCCACGACTCCGGCCCGCCGCCGACCATCGCCCGGTAGTACCGCTCCGCGCCGGCCACCACCTCCGCGTTCTGCCAGGCCGCGAAGCGGTCCGGGCCGTCCGCGGCGGCCTGTTCCCGGGTACGCGCCAACAGCCGCACCACCTCCTCCTCGCACCGGGCGGAGACGAACCGGCTGGCCATCCCGTACTCCTCGACCTGCTTGCCGTACGGCTCGAAGCAGCGGTAGGCCTCCTGGGCCGCCTCCAGCGAGGCCGGGTCCTCCTCGCCCAGGTAGTCGAAGATGGCCTGCATGGACTCCCACAGCGAGTAGACGTCGAGGCCGTGGAAGCCGGCGCGCCCGCCCTCGGCGCGGTCCAGGTTCCACGCCCGCAGCCAGCGACAGAAGCGGGCCACCTCGGCGTTGGCCCACATCCAGGTGGGCCAGCGCTCGAACCGTTCCAGCGCGGTCAGCGGGTCCGCCGCCCCGCCGGGCGCGCCCACCACCGAGCGGTGCACCCGGTCGCAGTCCGGCCAGTCCCCCTCCACCGCGACGAAGTCGAAGCCCTGCTCGGCGATGAGCCGGCGGGTCAACTGCTCCCGCAGCCGGTAGTAGTCGTAGCTGCCGTGCGTCGCCTCGCCGATCATCACGATCCGGGCGTCCCGAACGCGTTCCAGCAGCGGGTCGAAGTCGCTCGGCGCGCCGAGCCGCTGTACGAGCATGTCCGCGGCTACCCGGGACCCGCCGGGGCAAACCGCGGCCGTACGGGCATGCCCGGCCGGTCAGCGGGTAGCCGCGCGGCATGACCGTCACCGGCGCGCAGTTGCAGGAGTTCCTGGCCGGGCTCGACTACCCGGTCTCCCGGGAGGACCTGGTCCGCTGGGGGCAGGAGAACGGCGCCAGCACGGAGGCGCTTCAGGCGCTCCGGACGTTGCCGGCCGAGGAGTTCGACACTCCCGCCGAGCTGGGCGAGGCCCTGATCACCGTGACCGGTTAGCCGGGCCCCCCGCTTAACACCACCGGTTAAGCGGGGCCCCCGCCTCTACCAAAGGCGTTAAGCGGGGGCCCCTCCTTGCACCGTCACCGTGGTGGTGTGGTGGCCGGTGGCGCCGTCGGGGAACGGGGGACGCCGCTGTTCGGGCTGCACGGCGCCGGTGCCGTCGGTGGCGCGTACCCGCAGGCTGTGCGGGCCCGGCGGAGCGGTCCAGGCGTACCGCCACTGCACCCAGGTGTCGACCGAGGCGGTGGGCAGCAGCTCGGCGGCCCGCCACGGCCCACCGTCCACCGAGACCTCCACCGCTGCGATGCCCCGGTGCTGCGCCCACGCCACCCCGGCCACGGTGACCCGTCCGGCGGGAAGCCGGGCGAACGGCGCGGGCCGGTCGATCCGGGACGCCGTCTTCACCGGCGCCTCCCGCGCCCACCCCCGCCGCACCCAGTACGCGTCGAAGGCGTCGAACGTGGTCACCTCCAGCTCGGTGACCCATTTGCACGCGCCCGCGTACCCGTACAGGCCGGGCGTGAGCATCCGGACCGGGAAGCCGTGCGTGAACGGCAGCGGCGCACCGTCCATGCCGACCGCGAGCATGGCGTCCCGGCCGTCGAGGAGCGTCGCGATCGGCGTGCCGATGGTCATCCCCTCCTGCGAGCGGGCCACCAGTTGGTCGGCGCCGGCCCGGACACCGGCGTCGCGCAGCAGCGGGGCGAGCGGCGCGCCGAGCCACCGGGCGGTCCCCACGTACGGGCCACCGACCTCGTTGGACACGCAGCTCAACGTGACGTCCCGCTCGATCAGCCCACGGTCGAGCAGGTCGGCGAAGCTCAGCTCGACCGGCCGTTCGACCAGGCCGTGCAGCCGCAGCCGCCAGGCGTCCACGTCCAGCCGGGGCACGGTGAGCGCGGTGTCGACCCGATAGAAGTCCGCGGTCGGGGTGCGGAACCCGGGCGCCACCCCGGCCGGCGTGGGCCGGGCGGGCGAGGCCGGCGCGGGCAGCCGGACGGCCTCCCGGGACCGGGCCGCGTCGGCCACGTCGAGCCGGCGCAGTGTCGACGCGCCGACGCCGGCCAGCGCGGTGCCGGCCGCCACCAGTGCCGCGTTGCGCACCACCGCCCGCCGCGTCGCCCCACCCGCCGACCCGGCCCCGGACGCCGCCCGGCCCACCCCCACCGGGTCGGGGGCGGCGTCCGGGAGATCGGGTGCGGCGGCCGGCAGGCCGGGCAGGGGCAGCCAGCGCAGGAGGGCGGCGGCCACGGCGGCGCCGGCCAGGGCCGGCAGGGCGTCGACCGGGCGGGCGTCGGGGCGGGTCAGCGCGGCGGTGGTGGCGGCCACGCCGAGCACCGCGGGTCCGAGCAGGCCCAGCGCCGGGCGGCGGCGGGCGACGGCCCCGGTCAGCGCGGCCAGCAGCGCCAGCACCAGCGCGATGCCGCCGAGCAGCAGTGGCTTGTCGTACGTGCCGAACGTGCGGACCGCCCATTCCTTGACCGCGGTGGGCGCGCCGTCCACGACGGTGCCGCCGACCGCGACAAGTGGCGCCGCCTGCGGGCGGACGGCGGTGGCGAGCAGCTCCGCGACCGCCACCCCGGCGGCCGCCGCGAGCAGGCCCGTTCCGGCGGCCGCCAGGGTACGGCGGGTCATCGGTTCCTCCCCTCACCGGCGGTGGCGACGTCAGGACTTCGGCATCAGGACCGAGTCGACGATGTAGACGGTCGCGTTGGCGGTCTGCACGTTGCCGCAGACGACCATGGAGTTGCCGTTCACGGTGAACTCGGTGCCGCTGCCGGCGACCGTCACCTCGCCGCCCTGGAGCGTCTTGTGCGCGCCGGCGAGCTGGTCCGGGCCGAGCTTGCCCTCCACCACGTGGTAGGTCAGCACGTCGGTGAGCATCTTCTTGTCGGCGAGGACCTTGTCCAGGTCGGCCTTGGGCAGCTTGCCGAACGCGTCGTTAGTCGGCGCGAAGACGGTCAAGCCCTGGGCGCTGTTCAGCGAGTCGACGAGTCCGGCCTGCTTGACGGCGGTGACGAGCGTGCTGAGCAGCGGGTTGCCGGAGGCGGCGGTGGCCACCGGCACCTGGGCCATGGCGGCGAAGCTGCCGGGGTTCGACGCGTCGGTGGGCACCGCGGCGCAGCCGGGACCGAACTGGCCGTCGGCCATCGCGGGCGCGCTGCTGGCCGGCGCGGACGTCATCGGGGCGCTGCTGGCCGGCGCGGCGGCGTCCATGTCGTCGCCGTTCCCGCCGCAGGCGGCGAGGCCGAGGCCGAGGGTGGCGGCGAGCGCGACGGCGGTGAGCTTCATGGGGCGCATCGGGGAAATCCCTTCAAGTGGTGAACTGTCGGTCTGAAGGGGATTCGGTGCTCACCGCCGCCCGGATGGGTCGCTCGCCGAAAGAGATCAGGTGAGCGCGAACGCCACCAGCGGCGTCATGGTCGGCTGCGCCGATCCGCTCGACGGCTCCTCGGTCACGCCGAACACGCCCTTGCCGCGGACGCCGGAGAGCAGCTTCGTGCCGCCGCCCTGACCGGCCGGCAGCACCCCGGCCGAGGTGGCCGTGGTGCCCTCGATCAGCCAGAGCTGGTAGGCCCGCCCCGGTGCGGGTGCGGCCAGCCCGTCCACCAGGGCCACCCCCTCGTCCCGGCTCGCCGACGCCACCACGGTGACCCGGCCGCCGGCCGGCACCGCCTCGGTGCGGACCACCGCGTCGGGCGCGGCCAGCACCGCCCGGATCCGGCCCGCCTCGTTTCGGGCCGCGCCCGCCTCGTTTCGGGCCGCGCCGGCCTCGGTGCGCGCGTCGCGTACCCGCTGCTCCTGGGCCACCCAGGTGGCCGCGCCCGCGCCACCGGCCAGCAGCACGGCGGCGGCCGCGACCGCCAGCCGGCGCCGCCAGGTCCCGGCGCGGGCCGAACCGGACCGGCCCGCCGGGCGCGGCCGTTCCTGCGGGGTACGCCGGATCTCGGCCAACACCGCCTCGCGCACCGCGGGCGGGGGCACCGACCAGGTCGAGTCGGCCAGCCGGGCGGCCGTCTCGCGGAACTCGGCCAGCTCCAGCGCGCAGCTCTCGCAGCCGTCCAGGTGCCGGGCGAACGCGGCCCGCTCGACGTCGTCCACCGCGTCGAGCACGTACGCCCCGGCGAGCGCGTGGATGTCGGTCATCGGGTCAGCTCCACTCCCAGGCAGTCGCGCAGACGGATCAGCCCGTCCCGCATGCGGGTCTTGACGGTCGGCAGCGCGGTGTCCAGCAGGCCGGCCACCTCGCGGTAGCTGTGCCCGCCGTAGTAGGCCAGCGTGATCGCCTCGCGCTGCACCTCGGTGAGCGCGTCCAGGCAGTGGCGCACCTGCTGCCGTTCCAGCCGGGCCGCCGCCTCCTCGGCCACCTCGTCGTACGGTGTCTCCGAGGATCCGGCGGCGACCCGGCGGGTGCGTTCGGCGCCGGCCTGCTCGGACCGGACCCGGTCGACCGCGCGGCGGTGGGCGATGGTGAAGATCCACGAGGTGGCCGACCCCAACGCCGGATCGAACCGGGCGGCGGTGCGCCACACCTCGACCAGCACCTCCTGGGCGACCTCCTCGGCCTGGGCCGGGTCGCGCAGCACCCGCCGCGCCAGTCCGTAGACGCGCGGCGAGACGAGGCCGTAGAGCCGCTCGAACGCCGCCTCGTCGCCGCGCGCCACCGCCCGCAGCAGGTCGTCGGTCTCCGCCCGCTGGTCCGGGGCGGCCGAGGGCACGGCGTGCAGCCTCGACCGCCCCGGCACGTCACCGGCGCTGTCGCCGTGGGTCATCCGGTCCCGCCCTCCGCCCGCTCCCTCTGCCAGCACGGTAGGCATTCGGCGCCGGCGCCGCTCCGGATGGCCGCGATTTTCCGGCCCGTCCGGGATCGCCGGCGTGCAGCAGCCGGAACAGCACCAGCCACTGTTCGGGCCAGACCAGCCCGACCGGGGTGTCCGGCGCGATCCGCGCGGCGCGCAGCGCGCCGTCGACCCGCCGGCCCGGGTGGGCGGCGCGCAGCGAGGCCGCGAGCGAGCCGCCGACGCCGCCGAAGCCCGACTCCACCATCCTCCGGTACGCCGGCAGCACGGCCGGCGCCAGCAGCGGCTCGGTCCGGCGCTCCAGGCGCAGGATGCCGCCGTCGACGGCCGGCACCGGCCGGAACGCCTCCCGGGGCACCCGCCCGGCCAGCCGCCAGTGGTGCTCCGGCCAGGTGAGCACCGTGAGCCGGCTCCACCGGCCGTGGCCGCCGGTGCGCTTGCGCGCGTAGTCGAGCTGGGTGAGCAGCGTCGCCGCGCGCAGCGAGGGCGCGGCCAGGCACCAGCGGACCACCGCCGCGGTCAGCGACCAGGGGATGTTGCCGGCCACCGAGAACGGCTCGCCGGGCGGGGACGCGGCGAGGAAGTCGGCGGCCCGCACCTCGACCGCCGGCAGGGGCGCGCAGGCGGCGGCCAGGTCCGGCAGCACGGCCGGGTCGATCTCGTACGCGATCAGCCGGCGGCAGCGCGCGGCGAGCGGCCGGGTCAGCCGGCCTCGTCCGGCGCCCACCTCCAGCAGCAGGTCGTCCGGGCCGGTGCGGACGGCGGCGACCATCCGGGCGACGGCGGCCGGGTCGGCGAGGAAGTTCTGGGACAGTACGCGACGGGACCGGTCGCGTGCGGTGGGTCGGCGGGGCGCCACGGGTTCGTCCTGTCTGTCGCCGGCGTGGCGACGGGTACGGACCGCTGCGCAGGTGTCACCGCCACGCCGGCCGGGGGCCGACGTGGTCGTGCGGACGGGCGGGCGGTCCGAGCGGATCGGGACTCGGACGACCCTGGAAGGTGGGACGCGGGGCGTCAGGCGCGGTGGGCGTCCCGGCCGGCCAGGGCCGGGCGCCGGAACCGCGGGCGGGCGACCTGGAGGTGCCCGTACGCGGCCGGCGCGACGGCCGCGTTGATCAGGGCATGCGTGAACATGCCGGCCAGGCTAGCGGCGGGTCGCCGCGCCCGCGACGGGATTACC
Organism: Micromonospora ferruginea; assembly: GCF_013694245.2. NCBI lineage: Bacteria > Bacillati > Actinomycetota > Actinomycetes > Micromonosporales > Micromonosporaceae > Micromonospora > Micromonospora robiginosa. Next base: position 6,574,029 of record NZ_CP059322.2, on the reverse strand, counting down.
GGGGGTCGACCGTGCGGCCCTGGGTGCGGGCGGTCTCGGCGGCGTCGAGCACCGCCACCACCTCGCGGCCGAACCGGACGTCGCAGCGGTGGTCGCGGGTGCCCGCGTCGACCTCCTCCAGAAGCTGGTCGAGCGCGGCGCCGAACGCCTGGAGCACGCTGCCGTCGCCGGGCGGCGCGGTCTCGGTGCCGTTCTCGCCGAAGAAGACGAAGTCCCGGGTGACCGCCTCGGCCGGCGCGTCGAGGGTGAGCGAGAGCGAGCTGGTCGCGCCGCCGTCGTGGGTGAGCAGCAGGTGCACCAGGCCGCTCGGCCCGTCCATGGCGGCGACCCGGGTGGCCCGGCCGAGCACCGGCAGGATCAGCGACAGCGCGTGCGGGCCGATGTCCCACAGCGCGCCCCGGTCGCGCCGCCACTGCGAGTCGCCGTACGGGTTGCCGGGCTGGTAGATCGAGGCGAACATGGTGGCTCGGGCGTGCTGCCAGCCGCCGGCCGCCGCGGTCGAGGCGAGAAAGCCGGTGACGTTCGGGTGGAAGCGCTGGGTGAAGAACACCACCGAGGCCACGCCGGACGCCTGGGCCGCGTCGACCACCCGGTCGGCGTCGGCGAGGTTCAGCGCCAGCGGCTTGTCCAGCAGCAGGTGCCGCCCGGCGGTGGCGGCCCGCACCGCGATGTCGGCCTGCACGTCCGGCGGGAGTGCCACGGCGACCGCGTCGGACGCGTCGAGCAGCGCGTCCACCTCGGTGAAGGCGGGCACGCCGTGCCGTTCGGCCAGCGCCTGCGCCTTCGCCGGGTTCCGCCCCCAGACGCCTGCGAGCCGGGCCCGCGGGTGGGCGTCGATGGCGGCGGCGTGCGTCTCCGCCGCCCAGTGACCGGTGCCGAACAACCCGAACCGCACCGCGACCCCCTGCCGTCGTCGTCGGCCGCCGGCGTCCGCCGGGACCGTGATCCACGCTAGTCGCCCGGTCCGGCCGGCGCGCCCCGACCCGCGCGCAGAGCCACTACTACGAGCATTAGTAGGCTGGGCCGGTGAACGACACTGCGTCGATGACCAGCGCGGCGGCGGCCGGGTCGCCGGTGGACGGGTGGCTCGCCACGCTCGCGATCGTGCTCTCGCTGGCGGTGGCGGTCTGGGCGCTGGTGGCAGCGGTACGCCACCGCCCGCCGGACCGGGTCCAGTTCGCCGGCCTGGCCGTGGTGGAGGTGGCGCTGCTGGCGCTGACCGTGGTGGCGCTGGTCGCGCTCGGCGGCGGCGACCGGCCCGGTGAGCCGGGGGCGTTCTTCGGCTACCTGGTGACGCTCGTCTGCCTGCCACCGCTGGCCTGGGTGCTGGCCCGGATGGAGCCGACCCGGTGGGGCTCGGCCATCGTCTGCGCGATCTGCCTGGTCACCCCGGTCGTGGTGGTGCGGTTGCAGCAGACCTGGGAGGTCGTCGGTGGCTGAGACGCGGGCGCCGGAGCGCGCCACCAACGCCGGGCCGGGCCGGCTGCTGATCGCGGTCTACATCCTGTTCGCCATCGCCGCGACCTCGCGGGCCGGGTTGCAGATCGCCACGAAGTTCGACGAGGCGCCGGTGGCGTACCTGCTCTCCGCGCTCGCCGCGCTGATCTACATCGTGGCGGCGGTCGGGCTGGCCCGGGCCGGGCACGCCGGCCGCCGGGTCGCGCTGGCGTGCTGCTCGGTCGAGCTGGTCGGGGTGCTCGCGGTGGGCGTGCTGAGCATCGCCGACAGGGAGCTGTTCCCGGACGAGACGGTCTGGTCCGACTTCGGCGGTGGCTACGGCTACGTCCCGCTGGTGCTGCCGGTGCTCGGCCTGCTCTGGCTCTGGCGCACCCGGCGCGACCCCGCCTGAGGCGGGGCCGCACCCGGCACCGGTCAGTCCTTGGGGCCGCCGGCGACGTAGATGACCTGGCCGGAGACGAAGGACGCGCCCTCGCTCGCCAGGAACGAGATGGTGTGCGCGACGTCCTCCGGGCGGCCGGCGCGGCGTACCGGGATCTCGGCGGCGGCGTGTTCCTGGAGCGCGGCGAAGTCGACCTTCATCCGGGCCGCGGTGGCCGCCGTCATGTCGGTGACGATGAAGCCCGGCGCGACCGCGTTGACGGTCACCCCGTACGGGCCCAGCTCGATGGCGAGCGTCTTGGTGAAACCCTGGAGGCCGGCCTTGGCGGCGGCGTAGTTCGCCTGCCCCCGGTTACCCAGCGCCGAGGTGCTGGAGAGGTTGACGATCCGGCCCCACTTCCGCTCGACCATGTGCTTCTGCGCGGCCTGGCTGAACAGGAACGCGCCGCGCAGGTGCACGGCCATGACCGTGTCCCAGTCGGCGTCGGCCATCTTGAACAGCAGGTTGTCGCGGAGCACGCCGGCGTTGTTGACCAGCACGGTCGGCGCGCCCAGCTCGGCGGCGACCCGCTCGACGGCGGCCTCCACCTGGGCCCGGTCGGCCACGTCGGCGCCGACGCCGAGCGCCCGGCCACCGGCGGCGGCGATGGCGTCAACGGTCTCCTTGGTGGCGGACTCCTCGATGTCGACCACGGCGACGGCCATGCCGTCGGCCGCCAGCCGCCGGGCGGTGGCCGCGCCGATGCCGCGCGCGGCTCCGGTCACGATGGCGACGCGGGGCTCCTCCGACATGATTACCTCCCGGTAACTTGGGCTCGATCGAAGGAGCCTAACCCGCCGTCGCGTCCGCCTACAGGGCCCCGCCCCGGCAGAGCCGGATCCACCGGTAGCCGTGGCCGGCGAGCTTGAGCCGGTCGAGCTTGCCCACGTCCTCGTAGTTGCGGTCGCTGAGCACGTCGATCGGCAGGTCCGCCTCGGGCGCCAGCGTGCTCAGGTCCACCTCCACGTCCTCGGTGCCGAGGTTGTGCAGGAAGACCATGGTCCCGGTCCGCCCGTCGGCGCGGTGCGCGAGCACACCGGCCGGCACCGGCACGTCGATGTGGGTGGTGCTGCCGGAGCCGACCTCCGGCGCCTCCCGCAGGGTCCGGATCATCCGCTCGAACCAGCCCAGCAGCGAGCGCGGGTCCTTGCGTTGCGCGGTGACGTTGACCTGCTGGTAGCCGTACTCGCCCTTGTCGATGACCGGGCGGACCAGCTTCTCCGGCTCGGCGGTGGAGAAGCCGGCGTTGTCCTTGTAGGACCACTGCATCGGGGTGCGGATCGCGTCGCGGCCCTTCAGCGACAGGTCCTCCCCCATGCCGATCTCCTCGCCGTAGCGCAGGACCGGCGTGCCCCGCAGCGAGAACTGCAACGCGTACGCCAGCTCGATGTGCCGGCGGTCGTTGCCGAGCATCGGGGCGAGCCGGCGGCGGATGCCCCGGCCGTAGAGCTGCATGTTCTCGTCCGGCCCGAACTTCGCCAGCACGTCGTTGCGCTGGTCGGCGGTGAGCCGGGACAGGTCGATCTCGTCGTGGTTGCGCAGGAACGTGGCCCACTGCCCGCCGGTGGGCAGCTTCGGGGTGTCCCGCAGCGCGTCGATGATCGCCTCCGGGTCCTCCCGGGCGAACGCCAGCATCAGCCGGCCGTTGAGCATGAAGTCGAAGAGCATGTGGATCCGGTTGCCGGAGCCGCTGCCGTCGCCGAAGTAGACCGGCAACTGGTCCGGCTCGACGTTCGCCTCGGCCAGCAGGACCGCGTCGCCGCGCCGCCACTGCACGTGCTGGCGCAGGTCGGTGAGGTAGTCGAAGTCCTTGGGCGCGTTCGGGTTGCCCGGCTCGGTCTTCTCGATGATGAACGGCACCGCGTCCATCCGGAAGCCGGAGACGCCGAGCTGGAGCCAGAACGAGGTGATCTTCTTGATCTCCGCGCGGACCTTCGGGTTCTCGATGTTGAGGTCCGGCTGGAACTTGTAGAACCGGTGGTAGAACCAGGCCTTGGCGGTGCGGTCGTAGGACCAGGTCTCGTGCTGCTCGCCGGGGAAGACCATGCCCTGGTGGCGGTCGTCCGGCTCGTGGTCGGACCAGACGTACCAGTCGCGGTACGGCGAGTCGGGCGAGGAGCGGGCGGACTGGAACCACGGGTGCTGGTCCGAGGTGTGGTTGACCACCAGGTCGATGATCACCCGGATGCCGTGGTTCTGCGCCTGGTGCAGCAGCTCGGCGAAGTCGCCGAGGGTCCCGAGCCGCGGGTCGACGTTGTAGAAGTCGGTCGCGTCGTATCCGTCGTCCTTGTTGGGCGAGGGATGGATCGGGTTGAGCCAGATGCAGGTCACCCCCAGCCGGGCCAGGTAGTCGAGCCGGCCGATCAGCCCCTGGAAGTCACCCACCCCGTCGCCGTCGGAGTCCGCGTACGTGTCGACGTCGAGGCAGTAGACGACCGCCTCCTGATACCACCTGTCACCCATGCGACGACTACTTCTCCGGCCGCGTCGATCGGCAAACCCGGTACCGTGCCCCCATGAGCGAGGACGCGTCCGGCACCGACTGGTCCCTCGGTGACTGGCTGAACCCGCCGGAGCGGGCGGACGCCGTCGACGGCGGGCTCCTGGTCGAGCCGCGTGGCGGCAGCGACTTCTGGCGGCGCACCAGCTACGGCTTCGTGCACGACGACGGCTCGGCGCTGCTCGCCCCGTTCGCGGTGGACACCGCCGTGGAGGTGTCCTTCCGGCTCGACTACGCGGCCCAGTTCGACCAGGCCGGCGTGCTGGTGCGGGTGAACGAGCGGCGGTGGACCAAGGCCGGCGTCGAGGTGAGCGACGGCGCGCCGCAGGTCGGCGCCGTGGTCACCGACGAGTTCTCCGACTGGTCGGTGGCGCCGGTGCCGGACTGGTCGGGGCGGGAGGTGACGGTCCGGGTGAGCCGGGCCGGCGACGCGCTGACCGTCCGGGCCCGGGTGGACGACGAGCCGTGGCGGCTGGTGCGGGTCGCCCCGCTGGACCCGGCGGCGGAGGCGACGGCCGGGCCGTACTGCTGCTCGCCCAGCCACGGTGGCCTGCTGGTCCGCTTCACCGGTTGGCGGCGCGGGCCGGCGGACGCGGCGCTGCACCCGGAGGGTTAGCCAGGTCACCGGCGGGTGTGAGCACCGCTCACACGGGTACTAGTGCCGGATCCCCGGCCCCCGTGTGGAAGGACCGCCCATGGCCCTGGCCCAGAACGTCGACCCGAACCAGTTCACCGGGCTGACCGGGTGGGTGGCGAGCGTGATCGACTCGCTGGGCGCGGTGGGCGTGGCGCTGCTGGTGGCGCTGGAGAGCATCATCCCGCCGATCCCGAGTGAGATCGTGCTGGCGATGGCCGGCTACCTCTCCGCCGAGGGCCGGTTCAACGTGGTGGTGATCGTGCTGGCCGCGACCGCCGGCTCGCTGCTCGGCGCGCTGGTGCTCTACTGGCTCGGCGCGGCGCTCGGTGAGGACCGGCTCAAGCGCTGGCTGGACCACATTCCGCTGGTGGACCTGGAGGATCTGGAGAAGGCGGACCGCTGGTTCGAGCGGCACGGCCGCTGGGCGGTGCTGATCGGCCGGGTGGTGCCGGTGGTGCGCAGCCTGGTGTCGATCCCGGCCGGCGCGAACCGCATGCCGCTGGGCGAGTTCATCCTGCTCACCACGCTTGGTAGCGGGGTCTGGAACACGCTGATCGTGGGCGCCGGCTTCCTCCTCGGGTCGCGCTGGGAGGACGTCGACCGCTACAGCCAGTGGTTCAACTACGCGATCTTCGCGGTCTTCGCCGTGATGATCGTGAGCTGGGTGGCGAAGAAGGTACGCCGGCGGCGCGCCCGGCAGTCGGTGACCACCGGGCGCTGACCGCCGCGCGGGTTCAGGTGTTAGGCGGGGCCCCCGCCACATCCGAATGCGTTAAGCGGGGCCCCCGCCTTACATCTCAGCGGCGGAACGTGAACCAGTTGACGTTGACGAAGTCGGCCGGCTGGCCGCTGCTGAACGTGAGATAGACGGTGTGCCGGCCGGTCACCGCGCCGACGTTGCCGGGCACCGAACGCCAGCTCTGCCAGCCACCGGTGTTGCCGACCGCGAAGCTGCCGATCGGGGTCGCGGTCGGGCTGTCCACCCGCACCTCCACCAGGCCGCTCACCCCGGCCGCCGCGCCGGAGGCGACCCGGGCCACGAAGTCACGCGGCGGCGTCGAGCCGAAGTCCACGTTGTCGTAGCGGGCCCAGTCGCCGTTGGCCAGGAAGCCGATGTCCTGCCCGCCCTCGGCGCACGTCTCCACCTGCACGCCGTTCTGCCCGTTGAACGACTCGGCCTCGATGGTCGCGTACGCGTTGCGCACGCCGCCCGGCGGCGGGGTGGTGGGCGTCGGCGACGGGTTGCCCCCGCCGCCCCGGGAGTAGACCGCGACGTAGTCGACGAGCATCGGCCGGCCGGACACGGTCGACGCGGTGGGCGTGGTCGAGCCGGCCACCCCGTTCGGGAAGCCACCGCCCATCGCCACGTTGAGCAGCAGGAAGTAGCCGGCGTGGCCGGTCATCTGCGTCCAGTACGGCTCGCCGACCTGGCTCTGCGTGACGGTGTGGAAGAGCTGCCCGTCGACGTACCAGCGCAGTTGCTGCGGGCTCGCCGAGGCGTCCCACTCGAACCGGTAGGTGTGGAACGCCGACTGGCAGGTGCTGCCGGGGCAGGCCCGGGACGCGCCGCGGCCGTTGAACTCGTCGCACGGGCCGCCCGGCGCGACGCCGCAGTGCAGCACGCCCCACACCGAGTTGATCCCGTTGACGTTCTCCATCACGTCGAACTCGCCGATGCCCGGCCAGTTCTGGTAGTTGCCCCGGTAGGGGGAGCCGAGCGCCCAGAACGCCGGCCAGTAGCCGGCCGCCGCCGCGCCGGTGACGTTGGGCATCTGGATCCGGCCCTCGATCGCCAGCACGCCGCCGCTCGGCGGCTTGAAGTTGCTGCGTACCGTCTCGATCCGGGCCGAGGTCCAGCGGCCGGCGCCGTCCTTGAGCGGGGTGATGCGCAGGTTGCCGGCGCCGTCCTGGGCGAGGTTGGCGGTGCTGGAGGTGTAGGTCTGGATCTCGCCGGTGCCCCAGTTGGCCGGGCCGCCGGGATAGCTGGTGCCGGTGTCGACGATCCAGTTGGCCGACGAGGGCAGCGAGCCGGACGCGCCGGTGAAGTCGTCGCTCCACACCAGACTCCACCCGGCGGGCGGCGCGGGGACGGCGGCCTGCGCGGTCATCGAGACGCCGGCGAGCGCGGTGGTGGCGGCGACCAGGGCCGCGGCCAGGCCGAGCCGGCGGCGGGACCGGGACGTGGTGGTGGGGGCGGCCGCAGCCGCCGGGTTCGGGTCCATTTGGGGTGCCTCTCTGCGGGGACGGGGCGGAGAGCGCTCTCTGAGAGCGATTTCTACGCGCCCGCCCCCGCATTTGTCAACGCTTGTCGATGGCTACCGGCTGCGGGCGGCGCAGCAGGCCCTGCTCCAGCGCCGTCCACGCGGTGGTGGTGACCAGATAGAGCACCGCCGCGAGCGGCACCACCAGCGCCACCAGCACGGTCCCGAACGGCAGCAGCGGCACCAGCCGGCCCAGCACCGCCGCGCCCGGCCCCTCGGCCGGCGCGCCGCCGACCGTGCCGCTGGCCGCCGCCAGCCGGCGCGCCCGCCGCGACGACCACCACGCCAGCGCCAGCAGCGCGGCCAGCAGCACCCCGAACACCACCGGCACGCCGCCGGCCAGCCCGTCGCCGAGGTGCCACCCCAGCGGTACGCCGGCCAGCCGCTGCCCCAGCAGCTCCGGCGCGCCGTCCCCGGTCGCGAAGACGCGGTACATGACCAGGAAGAACGGCGCCTGCAACAGCGCCGGCAGGCAACCCGCGACCGGGCTGGCCCCGGCCCGCCGGTAGAGCGCGAACAGCTCGCTCTGGAGCGTGGCCGGATCGTCGGCGTACCGGCGCCGGAGTTCCCGGACCTCGGGGGCGAGCGCCGCGCGGCGCCGCTCCCCGCGGACCTGGGCGAGCGTGAGCGGCGAGATCAGCAGCCGGACCCCGACGGTGAACAGGACGATGGCGGCGGCCGTCGCGGCGCCGCCGGCGAGCGGGACGAGCGCGTCGGCGAGCCAGGTGACGACGGACGCGGCGGCCGAGGCCGCGGAGTGCAACGGTGCGAAGGCGAACATGGGCAGACCCCTCGGAGGATTCCGGATGCCCCGGGCGCGCGACGGCGCGGCACGGCGGGACGGATGACGACGGAACCGACCGCGAACCACCCGCGACGGTCGCCCCCGGGCGCGTCCGTGACGCGAGCGGGGTGCGGCCCGGCGGGAGTGGTCAGGCGGCCGAGGAGCGCAGTCCGGGTGCGCGCGGGCGCGGACGGCCCGGCGCGTCCGGGTCGACCTGGCGGGGCATCCGCCGGCTCCGGGCGCGGGCGCGCACCGAGGCGGCGTGCCGCGCGCCCGGCGGGGTGGGCAGCGCCCGCACCCGCAGCGCGAGCACCGTGGCCAGCAGCAGCGCGGCGGCCACCGCGGCGCCGGCCAGCAACCCGGCCGGCCGGTCCGCGACCAGGGCGAGGGCGTACGCCCACGGCCCGGTCAGCAGCCCCAGCATCCCCACCACACGCCCACCCTAGAACCCCGTGTCACGCCCGGCGGTCAGGACGACTCGCGGACCAGCGGGAACGGCAGCGTCTCCCGGATCGACCGGCCGGTCAGCAGCATCACCAGCCGGTCCACGCCCAGCCCCAGGCCGCCGGTCGGCGGCATCGCGTATTCCAGCGCGGTGAGGAAGTCCTCGTCCAGCTCCATCGCCTCCGCGTCGCCGCCGGCCGCCTGCAACGACTGCGCGGTCAGCCGCCGCCGCTGCTCGGTCGGATCCACCAGCTCGGTGTAGGCGGTGCCCAACTCCATCCCGTACGCCACCAGGTCCCAGCGCTCGGCCAGCCGCGGGTCGCGTCGGTGCTGGCGGGTCAGCGGTGAGACCTCGGTCGGGAAGTCCAGGTAGAACGTGGGCGCCTCGGTGCGCGCCTCCACCAACCGCTCGTACAGCTCCAGCAGCACCGCGCCGGCCGCCCACCGCGGGTCGTACGGCACCCCGGCCGCGTCGCAGTGCTTGCGCAACGTGGCCAGCTCGGTGTCGGCGGTGACCTCCTCGCCCAACGCGGCCGAGATCGCCTCGTGCACCGTGACCGCCCGCCACGCGCCACCCAGGTCGACCAGCTCACCGCCGGGCCGGCGGACCACCGGCGCACCGTGCACCGCGGTGGCCGCCGCCACGATCAGCTCCCGGGCCAGCTCACGCATGTCGTGGTAGTCGGCGTACGCCTGGTAGGCCTCCAGCACGGTGAACTCGGGATTGTGGGTGGCATCCACGCCCTCGTTGCGGAACGCCCGGCCCAGCTCGTAGACGCGCTCGATGCCGCCGACCGCGAGCCGCTTCAGATACAGCTCCGGCGCGATGCGCAGACTCAGCCGCAGGTCGTAGGCGTTGATGTGGGTGACGAACGGGCGGGCGTTGGCGCCGCCGTGCACCCGTTGCAGGATCGGCGTCTCGACCTCCAGGAACTCCCGCCCGGCCAGCCCGGCGCGCAGGCTGTGCAGCGTCGCGCCGCGCGCCCGCACCATCGCCCGGGCCTCCGGGTCCAGCGCCAGGTCGAGGTAGCGCTGCCGGACCCGCGCCTCCGGGTCGGCCAGCCCGTGGTGCTTGTCCGGCAGCGGACGCAGGCACTTGGCGGTCAGCTCCCAACCCGCCACCCGCACCGACAGCTCGCCGCGCCGGGTCGCGTAGACCTCGCCGGTCGCGCCCACGTGGTCGCCTATGTCGACGGTCGAGCGCCACCGGTCCAGGTCGTGCTCCAGCAGGAGCTGGAGGTCGCCGCTGCCGTCGCGCACGGTGACGAAGAGCAGCCGCCCGTGGTCACGGACCAGCAGCACCCGACCGGCCACCCCCACCGTCTCACCGGCGCCGGTGTCCGGGGCCAGCCCGGCGTGCCGTGCCCGCACCGCCGCGCAGCTCGCCGTGCGCGGATAACCCACCGGGTACGCCTCGACGCCCTCGGCGCGCAGCCGGTCCAGCTTCGCCAGGCGTACCCGGATCTGCTCCGGCCGGCGCGCGGCGGGCGGCTCCGGCGGGACGGCCCGGACCGCCGCGGCGGCCGGCGGCACGTAGCCGACCCCACCGCCGGCCGGCGGCACCCCGTGCAGCGGGGTGGGCCGGCCACCGGGCAGGGCCAGGAAGCCCTCGGCGGCGGCCGCCGCGAGACCAACCCGGGCCAGCTCCCGGCGCTCGGCGAAGCAGAGGTAACGCGGGGTCCAGTGCGGCTGGTACTTCGCGTTGGAGAGGTAGAGCGACTCCAGTTGCCACCAGCGGGAGAAGAACAGCAGGGTGTGCCGCCAGGCCCGGATGACCGGCCCGGCGCCGATCCGCGCGCCCTGCTCGAACACCGCGCGGAACGCGGCGAAGTTGAGCGACACCCGGTCGACGCCGAGGCGCCCGCCGGCGGCCAGCAACGCGGCAACCATGAACTCGGTGACCCCGTTGTCGGCGGCCCGGTCCCGGCGCATCAGGTCCAGCGACACCCCGCGCGTGCCCCACGGGCTGAACGACAGCAGCCCGCGCACCCGGCCGTCGCGGTCACGCGCCTCGACCAGCACGCAGTCGCCGTCGGCCGGGTCGCCGAGGCGGCCCAGCGCCATCGAGAAGCCGCGCTCGTGCCCGGTGTCCCGCCACGACGTGGCCAGCGCGGCCACCTGGGCCATCTCCTCCGGCGGGATCTCGGCGTGCCGGCGCACCAGCGCGGTGTAGCCGGCCCGCTCCACCCGGTGCACCGCCTGGCGCACCGGCCGCATGTCCCGCCCGTCCAGGTCGAACTCCCGGGTCAGCAGGATCGCCTCGTCACCGAGCTGGAGCACCTTGAGCCCGTGCCGGCGGTACGCCCGCGCGCCGGCCTCGCTGGCCCCCAGCACCGCGGGCGTCCAGGCGTAGGCCCGGGAGTGCTCCAGCCACGCCTCGATGGCCGGGCCCCACGCCTCCGGGTCGCCGACCGGGTCGCCGCTGGCCAGGCTGACGCCGTTGACCACCCGGTAGGTCAGCGCGGCCTTGCCGCTGGCCGAGAAGACGGCCGCCTTGTCCCGCCGGGTGGCGAAGTAGCCGAGCGAGTCCCGCTCGCCGTGCCGGGCCAGCAGCTCCCGGATCCGTTCCTCCTCGCCGGCGTGCAGCACCGCGTTGGCCCGCTGCGAGCGGACCAGGGTGAACAGGGCGGCCAGGAACGCGGTCGCGCCGAACGCGCCGAGCAGCAGGTTGACCCACCCGGGCGCCTGCCCGCGCCGGGTCACGTCCAGCGTGACGGCGCCACCGAAGACCTTCTCCACCGCGTAGCCCAGCCGGTCGGACCAGGTGTGCAGGCTGCCCGGCTCGACCAGGACCAGCAGGTAGCCCAGGCCGACGAAGGCGGCGGCCAGGCCGGCGAGGACGCCCAGCGCCTGCCAGGTGCTGCCCGGCCGGACCCGGGCGTAGAACTCCCGCCGGGCGGCGACCAGCAGCGCCACCGCGGCGGCGGCGAACGCGATGCCGACCCAGACGCCGATCGTCTCCAGGGTGCCGAAGAGCCGCTGGCCGGCGGCGTGGTTGAGCCGGTTGGCGCCCACCATCAGCAGCAGCCCGCCGGCCGCCAGCCCGACCACCAGCGTGAGGCTGAAGTAGACCAGCAGCACCCACCAGGCCAGCCGCTTGCGCCGCCGGGCCGCGGCGGCCAGGACGCCGAGGAACACCGCGTACGCCAGGTTGGCCGGCGCCGGCACCAGCAGCGCGTCGATCGCGGTGCGGACCGGCTGCACGTCGGCGGCCACGGCGCTGCTCAACGCCGCGAGCGCGCACACCGCGGCGACCACCGCGAGCAGGATCGCGAACCCGCGCGGGACCTGGGCACGCACCCCGGTCACCGTCCGCGACGTGCCGTTCCCCGTCACCGCGACCTCCTCAGCCGCCGGCGGCGGCCCGCCGGGCCGGCTCATCGTAGACCCGCGTTCCCGGTGCGCGATGGCCCTCGGCGGCCAGCCGGCGGTCGAACGCGAGCGGGCGAATCGGGCCGACACGCCGTCCGGGGCGTTTCCGGGCGTCGACACGGTGGGTAACAGGGCGTCGACCACGCGGCACGGTGCCGTGGCCGGTCGGGAGGAGACGGTGGTGACGATGAGCGGCCCAGTGGCGGAGCGGGAACGGGACGCCGCGCCGGGCGGGACGGACCTGCTGACGGTCGGCGTCGAGGAGGAGTTCCTGCTCGCCGACCCGCACACCGGCACCGCCGTGCCCGCCGTCGAGCTGGTCATGGACCAGGTGCCGGCCGAGCTGCGGGGTCAGGTGGAACGCGAGTTCCAGACCAGCCAGATCGAGATCGGCAGCCCGCCCGGGCTGGACCTGTCCTCGATCCGGCACTCGCTGGGGATGCTCCGCGCCGAGCTGTCCGACGCGGCCGAGCGGGCCGGCGTACGGCTGTTGGCGATCGGCACCGGCCCGGTCGACGGGCCGGTCCCGCCGGTGGTGGACAAGCCCCGCTTCGACCGGATGATCGAGCGGTTCCGGCTGCTGGTACCCGGTCCCGGCAACAACGGCATGCACGTGCACGTCGGGGTGCCCGACCCGGACACCGGCGTGCAGGTGCTCAACCACGTCCGGCCCTGGCTGCCGATCCTGCAGGCGGTCACCGTCAACTCCCCGTTCGCCCGCGGCGAGGACACCGGCTACGCGAGCTGGCGCTCGATCGAGTGGGAACGCTGGCCGTCCGTCGCGCCCACCCCGTTCCTGGCGTCGCACGAGCACTACCAGCGGCTGATCCGGCAGCTCATCGCCAGCGGCGTGATGCTCGACGAGGGGATGCTCTACTGGTACGCCCGGCTCTCCGCCAAGTACCCCACGGTGGAGCTGCGGATCGGTGACGTCTGCCCGTCGGTGGACGACGCGGTGCTGGTGGCGGCGCTGGTGCGCGGGCTGGTCGCGACCGCCCTGACCGACATCGAGGCCGGCCGGCCGGCCGTCAACACCGACCACCACCTGCTGGTCGCCGCGCACTGGCGGGCCGCCCACGACGGGCTGGAGGGCCAGGGCGTCGACCTGACCGACGGTGAGCTGCGCCCGGCGTGGGAGCTGCTGGACGGGTTGGTCGACCGGATCCGCCCGGAGCTGGACCGGCACGGCGACCTCGACCGGGTGACCGAGCTGCTGGGCGGGCTGCGCCGGCACGGCAGCGGTGCGGCGCGGCAGCGGGAGGTGTTCGCGCGTACCGGCAAGCTGGTCGACGTGGTCGCGGACGTGGCGCGGCAGACCCGTGGCTGAGCTGCCCCGCGGCGGGCGGAGGGCGTGACAGGATGAGCGGCGTGGCGGAGCGGATGATCGTCATCGGCGGGGACGCCGCCGGCATGTCGGCGGCCTCCCAGGCACGGCGTCGCCGGGGCCGGGCCGAGCTGGACATCGTCGCGTTCGAGCGAGGGCACTTCACCTCCTACTCGGCCTGCGGCATCCCCTACTGGATCAGCGGTCTGGTGCCGGAACGCGACCAGCTCGTCGCCCGCACCCCGGACGCCTTCCGCGACGACTACGACATCGACGTGCGCACCCGCCACGAGGTCACCGCGATCGACCTGGACCGTCGCGAGGTCGTCGCCCGGGACCTGGACGGCGGCGGCGAGGTCCGCGCCGGCTTCGACACGCTGGTGTACGCCACCGGCGCCACCCCGGTGCAGCCGGAGTGGGCGCGCGACGAGGTGGCCGGGGTGTTCGGCGTGCAGACGCTCGACGACGGCGCCGCGCTGCTCGACTGGCTCGAACGCGAGCCCCGGCCCCGGCACGCGGTGGTGGTCGGCGGCGGCTACGTCGGCGTCGAGATGGCCGAGGCGCTGGTGCAGCGCGGGCTCTCGGTCCAGTTGGTCGAGCAGGCCGACCAGCCGATGGCCACCGTCGACCCGGACATGGGCGAGCTGGTGGCCGAGGCGATGCGCCGGGTCGGGATCAGCATCCGCACCGGCGTGACGGTCACCGGCCTCGACGAACGCGACGGCCGGATCGCCGCGGTGGTCACCGAGGAGGGGCCGATCCCGGCCGACGTCGTGGTGCTGGGTCTCGGCGTACGCCCCAACACCGCGCTCGCCGAGGCCGCCGGCCTGCCGCTCGGGCCGTCCGGCGGGATCCGGGTGGACCGCCGGATGCGGGTGACCGGCCTGCCCGGGGTGTGGGCGGCCGGCGACTGCGTGGAGTCCCTGCACCGGGTCAGCGGCATGCCGGTGCACGTCCCGCTCGGCACGCACGCCAACAAGCAGGGCCGGGTCGCCGGGATCAACATCGGCGGCGGCTACGCCACCTTCCCCGGCGTCATCGGCACCGCGGTCACCAAGGTCTGCGAGCTGGAGGTGGGGCGCACCGGCCTGCGCGAGCGGGACGCCACCGAGTCCGGCTTCGAGTTCGTCACGGTGACCGCCGAGTCCACGAACCGGGCCGGCTACTACCCGGGCGCCCGGCAGATGACCGTGAAGCTGATCGCCGAGCGGCCCAGCGGGCGGCTGCTGGGCGCGCAGATCGTCGGCTGGTCCGAGGCGGCCAAGCGGATCGACGCGCTGGCCGTGGCGCTGTGGAACGGCATGACGGTGGACGAGATGACCGCGCTCGACCTGGGCTACGCGCCCCCCTACGCCCCCGTCTGGGACCCGGTGCTCATCGCCGCCCGCAAGGCCGTCGACGCCCTGTCGAGGTAAGGAGGGGCCCCCGCTTAACGCCTTCTGCATAGGCGGGGCCCCTTGTTAACACCTGCGCCCGCGCCGGAGCAGCAACAACCGCACCCGAAGCCGTCGGGCAGGATGGGCGGATGCGGTGGGAGATCCCGGACGGGCTGCGGTGGGTCGAGCGGACGCCGGTCGGGCGGGCCTGGCTGGCGGAGCTGCCGACGCGGCTGGCCGAGGTCGTCGCGCGGTGGGAGCTGACCGGCGTCGGCCCGCCGTTCGCCTACGCGTTCGCCTCGCTGGCCCTGCCGGCGCACCTGCCGGACGGGAGGCGGGCGGTGCTGAAGCTCCAATACCCGGACGACGACAGCCGCCACGAGGCGACCGCGCTGGCGCACTGGGCCGGCCGGGGCGCGATCCGGCTGCTCGCCCACGACCCCGAACGCCGCGCGCTGCTGGTCGAGCGCTGCGACCCGGGCACCCCGCTGCACTCGCTGCCGGCCGACGCCGCGCTCGACGTGGCGGTGGACCTGCTGCCCCGGCTCGGGGTGCCGGCCGGTGCGCCGTTCACGCCGCTCGCCGAGGAGGCGGCCGGCTGGGCCGAGCGGATGCCCGGCAACTGGCGGCGGGCCAACCGACCGTACGAGCGGCGGCTGCTCGACGCCGCGCTCGGCTTCCTCGCCGACCTCGCACCGGACCAGGGTGAGCAGGTGCTGGTCAACCAGGACCTGCACGCCGGCAACGTGCTCGCGGCCGGCCGGGAGCCGTGGCTGGTGATCGACCCGAAGCCGCTGGTCGGCGAGCGCGAGTTCGCGGTCGTCCCGCTGGTACGCGGCGCGGAGCTGGGTCACTCCCCCGCGGCGGTACGGCACCGGCTGGACCGGCTCAGCGCCGAGCTGGGCCTGGACCGGGACCGGGTGCGCGGCTGGGCGGTCGGGCAGACGGTGGCCTGGAGCGTCGGCGGCGACCAGGTCTTCGAAGGCAACGTCGAGGCGGCCCGCTGGCTGCTCGACGCGGGGTGAGTCAGCCGGCCTGGCAGGTGGGGCACCAGTAGAGGTTGCGTCCGGCCAGCACACCCCGGCTCACCTCGGTGCCGCAGACGTGGCACGGCGCGCCGGGGCGGCGGTAGACGTACACCTCGCCGCCGTGCCGGTCGACGCGCGGCGCGCGGCCGGTCGCCTCCGGCAGGTCCGCGTCGCGGACGGTGTCGATCCGGCCGCGCTCGACCGCGACGGTCATCAGCGCCACCAGGTCCGCCCAGAGTTCCGCCCAGCCGGCCGGAGTCAGCTCCCGGCCGGGCAGCAGCGGCGGCAGCCCGGCCCGGAACAGCGCCTCGGTCACGAAGATCAGCCCGGTGCCGGCCACCACGGACTGGTCGAGCAGCAGCGCGGCGAGCGGGGTGGGGCTGCGTCGGATCCGCGCGTACGCCCGGTCCGGGTCGGCGTCGGCGCGCAGCGGGTCGGGGCCGAGCCGGCCGCGCAGCGCCGCCACCTCGGGCGGGGTGAGCAGCTCGCAGGCGGTGGGGCCGCGCAGCTCCAACCAGTTGCGGTCGCTGCGCAGCCGCAGTCGCACCTGGCCGACCGGGTCCGGCGGCTCCCCCGGCCCGTCGGCGAACTTCCCGTACACCCGAGGTGGACGTGCAGGGTGAACTCGCCGGCGTAGTGGTGCAGCAGGTGCTTGCCGTAGGCCTCGGTGCCGTCCAGGACGGTGCCGGTGAGCCGCGCGGCGCCCTCGGCGAAACGGCCCTGCGGGCTGTCCGCGTGCACCTTGTCGCCGGCGAACAGCTCGGCGTGGCGGGCGGCGAGGCGGTGGATGGTGTGTCCCTCTGGCACGGGTACCAAGGGTAGCCAGCCGGTCCGACCGCAGCGCGGGACGCCGTTGAATCGACGGTTGTCGACTGACAGACTGTGTCCAGCCGCGCCCGGGAGCCGGTGCGAGCCGTTCGATCCCAGCAGGAGAGCGACGCGCGGGGCGCTCCGGCGCCCGGTGCCGGGCAGTCCTCTCCGGCAGTCCGCCGTGCCGCCGTGACGCCGCCCGGGCGGCCGAACGCCGCCCACCGCCGCCGCGGGGCCCGCAGCTCAGTTCAGGAGCGCAGGATGATCCGTACCCTCGGCGTAGCTCTGACCGCCGCCCTCGCCCTCACCGGCCTCGCCACCTCGGCCGGGGCCGCCCGGTCGCCCGTCACCCCCGCCATGACGCCGGCGCCCACCCCGACGCCCACGCTGGCGTGCCCGCCGGCGCTGCCGGTCAGCGGCCAGGTGACCGGCAGCACCGCCACCAGCCTGACCGTCAGTTACTCGATCCTGCTCAGCCCGCCCTGCGGCTACGACCCACCGATGGTGGTCACGCTCTTCACCAGCCGCGAGGACGCCACCGGGTGGCGCAACCCGGCGGCCGAGGCCGTCTCCGGGCCGGAGCGCTACGGGGCGGTGACCGTCACGGGGCTGGCCCCCGACACCGACTACTGGTTCCGGTTCAGCGACACCCAGGGCCATCGGGATCCGTACGTCGTCGGCGGGCCGGCGCGGACGCTGCCCACGTCGACGTGCGCCGCGACGGTCCGGATCGACAGCCGGTGGTACGGCGGCTTCATCGCCACGGTCACCGTGCGCAACACCGGCACGGAGTCGACCCACGGCTGGCTCGTCTCCTGGCGGTGGACCGCTGACGAACGCATCGAGTCGATCTGGGGCGGGGTGGCCGAGCGCGCCGGCGAGAACGTCACGGTCCGCAACGCCTCCTGGAACGGGACGCTGGCGCCGGGCGCCTCGACGACGTTCGGCGTACTCGTGGCGGCCGGCAGCGCGTCCGCCGGCATCACGCCGATCTGCGGCCGGTGAGCGGCATGCGTTTCCCGGGGGATCGGACGGGCGGACGCGGACGTGTGCCGGCGGGCCTGGCGGCGCTGACCGTGGCCGTCGCGACGGTGCTCGGGCCGGGCTCTGGCGCGGTGGCGGCGCCGGTGACCGTCACCAACGGCACGCAGTTCACCGACACGAGCGGCGCCGTGGTGCACGCGCACGGCGGCGGCGTCCTCAAGGTCGACAACTACTACTACTGGTTCGGCGAGAACCGGAACCCGGACAACACGTTCCGGGCGGTCTCCGTCTACCGCTCCACCGACCTGCGCACCTGGGAGTTCCGCAACAACGTGCTCACCCAGTCGTCGGCCGCCGAGTTGCAACGGGCCAACATCGAGCGGCCGAAGGTCGTCTACAACGCGGCCACCGGCCGGTTCGTGATGTGGATGCACAAGGAGAACGGGTCCGACTACACCGAGGCGCGGGCCGCGGTCGCCTCGTCGGCCACCGTGGACGGCGCCTACACCTGGCACGGCAGCTTCCGGCCGCTCGGGCAGCACATGTCGCGCGACATCACGCTCTACAACGACAACGGCACCGCGTACATGATCTCGGCCGCCAACGAGAACCGTGACCTGAACATCTACCGGCTCACCTCGGACTACCTGAACGTCGCCGGCCTGGTGGGCAACTTCTGGCCCGGCGCGACCCGTGAGGCGCCCGCGATGTTCAAGCGGGGCGGCACGTACTTCCTGCTGACCTCGGCGGCGACGGGCTGGAGCCCGAACCAGGCCCGGTACGCCACCGCGCCGAGCATCTCGGGGCCGTGGACCGGCTGGACCGACGTGGGCAACGGCACCACGTTCACCTCCCAACCGGCCTTCGTGCTGCCGATCCAGGGCACGTCCACCACCAGCTACCTCTACCTGGGCGACCGTTGGGCGGGCGCCTGGGGCGGCCCGGTCAACGACTCGCAGTACGTGTGGCTGCCGATCACGTTCCCGACCGCCACCAGCATGAGCCTGACCTGGTACCCGTCGATCACCGTCGACACGGCCACCGGGACGGTCACCGGCAGCTCGCCCACCTCCTACCGGGTGACCGCCCGGCACAGCGGGCGGGTGCTGGACGTGATGGACAGCTCCACCGCGAACAACGCCGAGGTCAAGCAGTGGTCGTGGAACGGCGGCGGGAACCAGCGGTGGGAGTTCCAGGACGCCGGCGGCGGCTGGTTCCGGCTCGTCAACGCCAACAGCGGCAAGTGTCTCGACGTCGCCGGCGCGTCCACCGCGGACGGCGCCAACATCATCCAGTACACCTGCGGCAGCGGCGCCAACCAGCAGTGGCAGTGGGCCGCGACCGGCAGTTGGTACCAGCTCCGGGCCCGGCACAGCGGCAAGTGCCTGGACGTGGTCAACGCCGGTACCGGCGACGGCGCGGACGTCCAACAGTTCACCTGTGGCAGCGGCACGAACCAGCAGTGGTCGCGTACCCAGTCCTGACGGTGGTGGCGGGCACCGGGCCCGCCACCACCGCACCACGACGACGGGTGTCGAATTCCGCCCGTCTGGGTACCTCACCGACTGTCATGCGCGGCCTCCGCGCCTGCATCAGGAGGTGCCAAGGTGAACATTTTGTCCCGCCGGAAGTCTCCGGCGCGCAGTACCGATGTGAACGGCGACGGAGTCGTGGACGCCCGCGACGAGAACCCGGTCGCGGACGGAACAGCCGGCCAACCGGTGGTCACCGACCGCGACGCGGCGCGGACCACGTACCGCAGCGACGCGACCGCCACCGAGGCGGAGCGTGCCGCCGACACCGGCCGGGTCGGTGAGGCTGCGCAGGTCACCGAGGCGGGCCGGGTTCCGGCCGCCGGGCCGGTCGATGACGGGCACGTCGAGACCGTGCCGCGGACCGGTGAGGCGGAGCGGCGGGCGGCACAGCGGGCCGCCTCGGCCCGGGCGGCGACCAGCCGGCCGTTGGGCCGGAACGTGCGGACCGTCGACCCGGAGCCGGCCCGGGACCGCGCCGTCGACCTGGACGGGGACGGCCGACCGGACCGTCCCGTCGACCTGGACCGCGACGGCCGCGCCGACCGCACCGTCGACCTGGACCGGGACGGCCACGCGGACCGCCCGGTCGACCTGGACGGGGACGGCCGACCGGACCGCCCGGTCGACCTGGACCGGGACGGGCGCCCCGACCGGGAACTCGACCCGGAGCTGACGAAGAAGCCGCGGGCCAGCCTGCTCGCCACGCTCGGTCTGATCGTGTCCGTGGCGGGCGCGCTCTTCGTGCTCTCCGGCACGCTGGCCGGCTACGGCATCGGGCTCGGCGCGCTCGGCGCGGTGCTGGCGGTGCTGGGCCTGATCGCCACCCGACGCCGGCACGTGGCCGGGAAGACCGACGCGCTGATCGGCATCATGGTCGGCCTGGCCGCCGTGGTGCTCGGCGTGGTGGCGATGACCGGCCAGTTCGACTGGCCGACCACGGACGGCGAGTGGGTGGGCCGGTTCCGTGAGTGGCTTGATTCACAGTTTGTCGACCGATTCTGAGGGCACTGTTCGACTCGCCGGCGGCGACCGGCCAGCCCGACAAGCTCCGGTGGTTCACCGGGCGGCACCGGTGGTTCACCGGCCGGGCACACCTCTTTCGGGGGGCGGCGATTCGCCGCCCCCCGAAGTACGTCCGGGGGCAAAACGCAACGATCCTCCGGCGGCAGCCGGCGACACGCAACAATTTGCTGCTCCACGCAAGTTCTCGCGGTGGAAGTCGACGCACCGGGGCGCATACGGTTGAGGCACGGCGCCAGCCCGTGGGCCGACCGTGGCCGGGCGCGCCCGACCCTGGGAGCACCACATGACGATGGACGCCACCCGCCAGCGCCTCCTGATGTGCCGGCCGACGTACTTCGCCGTCGACTACGCGATCAACCCGTGGATGGACCCCACCGCCCCGGTCGACCCCGACCTGGCGATCCGGCAGTGGGAGCAGCTCCACCAGACGTACGTCGACCTGGGCCACGAGGTCGAACTGATCGACCCGGTCCCCGGCCTGCCCGACATGGTCTTCGCGGCCAACGGCGGCACGGTGATCGACGGCAAGGCGATGGCGGTGCAGTTCCGCGACCCGCAGCGCGCCGACGAGGCGCCCGCCTACCGCGCCTGGTTCGAGGCCGCCGGCTTCGAGATGTACGACCCGAAGCACGTCAACGAGGGTGAGGGCGACGTCCTGCTGGTCGGCGACCACCTGCTCGCCGGCACCGGGTTCCGCACCGCGCACGCCTCGCACGCGCAGCTCCAGGAGGTGTTCGGCTACCCGGTGGTGACCATGCAACTGGTCGACCCCCGCTTCTACCACCTGGACACCGCGCTCACCGTGCTCGACGAGCGGACCGTGGCCTACCTGCCGGAGGCGTTCTCCCCGGGCAGCCGGGCGGTGCTGCGCCGGCTCTTCCCGGACGCGATCCACGCCACCATGGCCGACGCCGAGGTGCTGGGCCTGAACGCGGTGAGCGACGGCCGGCACGTGGTGCTGCCGGCGCAGGCCGCCGACCTGGCCGCGAAGCTGCGCGACCGGGGCTACGAGACCATCGGGATCGACCTGTCCGAGCTGCGCAAGGCCGGCGGCGGACCGAAGTGCTGCACGTTGCGACTCCGTCAGGGAAAGGCATTCAAGTGATCATCGACGACATGCTGCGGACGCCCTCCGCGGTCCGGGACGCGGAGCGCCACACGGCGCACAACTACCACCCGCTGCCCGTGGTGATCTCGTCGGCCGAGGGCGCCTGGCTGACCGACGTGGACGGCCGCCGCTACCTGGACTGCCTGGCGGGCTACTCGGCGCTGAACTTCGGCCACCGGCACCCGAAGCTGATCGAGGCCGCGCACGCGCAGCTCGACCGGCTCACGCTGACCAGCCGCGCGTTCATCCACGACCAGTTCGCCGACTTCTGCCGGGAGCTGGCCGCGCTCTGCGGCAAGGAGCTCGTGCTGCCGATGAACACCGGCGCCGAGGCGGTGGAGACCGGCATCAAGGTCGCCCGCAAGTGGGGCTACCAGGTCAAGGGCGTGACCCCGGGCCAGGCCAACATCGTGGTGGCGGAGGGGAACTTCCACGGCCGCACCACCACCATCGTCAGCTTCTCCACCGACGAGGACGCGCGGGCCGACTTCGGGCCGTACACGCCGGGCTTCACCGTGGTCCCCTACGGCGACCTGGACGCGCTGGCCGCCGCGATCGACGAGAACACGGTGGCCGTGCTGCTCGAGCCGATCCAGGGCGAGCAGGGCGTCGTGGTGCCGCCGGCCGGCTACCTGCCGGGCGTGCGCGAGCTGTGCACCGAGCGCAACGTGCTCTTCGTCGCCGACGAGATCCAGTCCGGCCTGGGCCGCACCGGCGCGACGTTCGCCTGCGACCTGGAGGGCGTCGTCCCGGACATGTACCTGCTGGGCAAGGCGCTCGGCGGCGGCATCGTGCCGGTCTCCGCGGTGGCCGCGAACGCCGACGTGCTCGGCGTGCTCCAGCCGGGCCAGCACGGCTCGACGTTCGGCGGCAACCCGCTCGCCTGCGCCGTCGCCACCGAGGTGGTCCGGCTGCTCGCCACCGGCGAGTTCCAGCGCCGCTCGGCCGAGCTGGGCGAGCGGCTGAGGGCCGGCCTGGAGTCGCTGCTCGGCAAGGGCCTGGTCGCCGTCCGGGTCCGCGGCCTCTGGGCCGGCGTCGACATCGACCCGGCGCTGATGAGCGGCCGGCAGGCGTGCGAGCGGCTGATGGAGCGCGGCGTGCTGGCCAAGGACACCCACGGCTCGACCATCCGGCTCGCCCCGCCGCTGGTGATCACGGAGGACGAGATCGACCACGCGGTCGCGCAGCTCGCCGCCGTGCTGGCCGGCTGACCCCGTACCCGAAGAAGGGCGCCGGGACCACGACGGTCCCGGCGCCCTCTCGCGTGTGCGGTCAGGGACGCGGCAGCCGCATCGCCATGGTCGGCGCCTCGGCCATCACCGAGTTCGGGGTGTACGTCGCGTCGCTCGTCGTCTCGGCGGCCCGCCCGATCTGCACGCCCGGGTAGAGCTCGATCAGGTCCCCCTCGCCGAGCGTCCGGGACTGCTGCGGCGGCAGCGGGATCCGCTCCGTCTCGACCATCGACCCGCCCGGGCGTACGCCGGAGCCGTTGGTGCTGGTGTCGGTGACCACCACCTCGCCCGCGCGGCCCAGGTCGAAGCGGACGTGGCTGCGGCTGACCCAGCGCCGCGCCTCGTCGTTGAGCCACTGGCCGAGCTGCACCGCGCCGGGCCCGTCCGGCGCCCGCCCGACCGCCACCGGGTCGGCCTCGGTGAGCACGAACCGCCGCCGCACCAGCCCGCCGATGCGCACCGCCAGCACCTCGCTGCGCGGGCGCTGGCCGGCGTCGGAGAGGCGCGAGCCGTGCCGGGGGCAGGTCGGCGCGCCGGTGCGCAGCGTGGGCGGCGGCTGCTCGGACGGTGCCCGGTCGATCCCGGCCAGGTCGGCGAAGGCGCCGCCGCCCCCGCCGCCACCGAAGAGCGCGCAGCCCGGCTCCGGGCAGCGCCACTGCCGGGAGAGCAACTTGACGCCGGCCGGCGAGCGGCTGCCGCTGACCGGGTCCTGGCCGCCGCCGACGTGCGCGATGAAGACCGGCCCGCCGGCGCCGGGCACCGGGGCGAGCACCCGGCCGGCCTGGCCGACCCACGGGTACCGGCCGACCAGCCCGTCGAGCCGGGCCCGGGTGAGCACCGGCAGGCCGAGCAGGTCGGCCACCTCCAGCATCCGGTCCCCGGGCTGGTCTAGCACCTCGACCAGGCCGTCGTCGGCCCAGCGGCGGACCACCATCCGCTCGTTGGAGGTGAGGTCGGCGTCGGAGAGTAGCGCCCGGTGCACGATCGCGTAGACCTGGACGCTGTCCTCACCGATCTGCCGGGACAGCGCGTCGATGACCATCCCGAGCCGCAACAGGCTGGCCGGCCGGCCACCGTCCAGGTTCTGCCAGCGGATCACCTCGGCCAGGTCGACCACCGCCCGCGCCAGCGAGGGGTCGGTGCAGACCCGCCCCTCGATGGCGTCCAGCACCTTGCTGATCTCGAATCTCATGCCGCGCTCCGCACCATGTCGCGCCCGTCCACCATGCGACGACCCTACCGGCCGCCCTCGCCGGCGGCCTCCGGCGCACACCCACACCGGGCGGGGACGTCCCCCCGACGCCCCCGCCCGGCCCGCCGCGCTCAGCCCGCGCGCAGCGGTCGCCCCACGTCGTGCAGGTGCGCCAGCGCCTGCCGGTACGACTCGACCAGCCCGGTCTCCGCGTACGGGACGCCCTGCTCGGCGCAGTACGCCCGGACCAGTGGCTGGGCCCGGCGCAGGTTGGCGCGGGGCAGGTTCGGGAACAGGTGGTGCTCGATCTGGTAGTTGAGGCCGCCCAGCGCCAGGTCGACGAACCGGCCGCCGCGCACGTTGCGGGCGGTGAGCACCTGCTTGCGCAGGTAGTCGAGCCCGTCGTCGGCGGTGGGCATCGGCATGCCCTTGTGGTTGGGGGCGAACGCGCACCCCATGTAGAGGCCCCACAGTCCCTGGTGCACGGCCGCGAAGAGCAGCGCCTTGCCCGGTGACATCACCGCCAGGAGCAGGCCGACGTAGCCGGCGCCGTGCGCCGCGAGCAGCAGCGCCTCCACCCCCCGGTGCCGCATCGGGACGCGCCACCGGCCGTCCGGCTCGCGGCCGGTCAGCGCCCGGACGCTCGCCACGTGCAGCGCCAGCCCCTCCAGCAGCAGCATCGGGAAGAACAGCCACGCCTGCCGGCGGGCCATCCAGCGGCCCAGGCCACGGGTCGCCATCGCCTGCTCGTACGTCCAGACCAGCGCGCCCGCGCCGACGTCCGGGTCCTCGTCGGCGTGGTTCGGGTTGGCGTGGTGCCGGTTGTGCTTGTCCACCCACCAGCCGTAGCTGAGCCCCACGGCGAGGTTGCCGGCGACCAGCCCGGCCGCCTCGCTCGGCCCGCGCCGGCGGAACATCTGCCGGTGCCCGGCGTCGTGCCCGAGGAACGCGACCTGGGTGGTGGCCACCGCCATCACGACCGCCATCGGGAGCTGCCACCAGGAGTCGCCGACGGCCACCACCAGCGCCCACCCGGCCAGGAAGGCGCCCAGGGTGAGCGCGATGCGGATCGCGTACCGGCCGGGCCGCCGGTCGAACAGCCCCGCCTCGGCGACCCGGCGGGACAGGCGCGCGTAGTCGCTGCCGCGCCGGGCGTTCGGTGCTGTCAACGTCGATGAACTCATGTCGCCCCCGGTGCCGCGAGCCGCGCTCCGGTAGGCGACTCTCCGTCACCAATCTTGGCGAGAGGAGTAGCGCTGGGTAATCCCGTCAGCCCCCTTGTCCGGGGTGGTGCTGGCCCTACCCCCGGCCGCCCAAGGCGGTCAGGACGCCTGGCGGGCGGGCACGTCGGCCGACCAGACGTCGGCCAACTCGGCGAGCGGGACGTCGAGGGCCCGGCTGAGGCCGACCACGGTGCCGAACGCCGGCGCGGGCAGCCGACCCGCCTCGATCTTGCGTAGCGTCTCCGGGGAGATGCCGGCCGCCAGCGCCACCTCGACGAGGCTGCGGCCGGCCCGCGCGGACCGCAGGGCGGTGCCGAGACGCCGGCCGGCGGCGATCTGTTCGGGCGTCAGTGGCTGGCGAACCATGGCAGCAGGATATCCCTTCGAGGCGGCCCGACACGGCGTGGTATAAAAATACCGTGATTGAGCTCAAGTCCACCACCGAGATCGACCGGATGGCGGTGACCGGCCAGTTCGTCGGGGAACTGCTCGCCGAACTGAGCGGCGTCGCCGCCGTCGGCGTCAACCTGATGGACATCGAGCACCACGCCCGCCGCCGGATCGCCGAACGTGGTGCCGAATCCTGCTACTGGGACTACTCCCCCTCGTTCGGCCGCGGCCCGTTCCGCAACGTGCTCTGCCTGTCGGTCAACGACGCGGTGCTGCACGGCCTGCCGCACGACTACGTGCTGCGCGACGGCGACCTGCTCAGCATCGACATGGCGGTCACGATCGACGGCTGGGCCGCCGACTCCGCGCTCTCCTTCGTGGTCGGGACCCCCGACCCGGCCGACCTGACACTGATCGAGGCCACCGAGGTCGCGCTGGAAGCCGGCATCGCCGCCACCCAGCCCGGCGGCCGGCTCGGTGACGTCTCGGCCGCGATCGGCGAGGTCGCCCACTCCTACGGCTACCGCGTCAACGGCGAGTTCGGCGGCCACGGCATCGGTCGCACCATGCACGAGGCCCCGCACGTCGCCAACAGCGGCCGGCCCGGCCGGGGCATGAAGCTCACCCCCGGCCTCACCATCGCCATCGAGCCCTGGCTGTGCCGCTCCACCGACGAGATCCGGGTCGACGACGACGGCTGGACGATCCGCTCCGCCGACGGCTCCCGCACCGCCCACTCCGAACACACGGTCGCGGTCACCGAGGCCGGACCGCGGGTGCTGACCCGCCGCCCGACCCCCGCAGCCCGGGCCGACGGACCGGTGGCGGCGGCGTCCTGAAGCGACCCAGAACAGGTACGCCTCAGGCGAAGTAGCGGTCGCCGACAAAGCTGCGCATGTCAGGGGACTCTTCGAGAAGCGGACTCGACATGCCTGGACGTATCGCGACTTCAGCCCAATAGACCCGTCCGGCCACCACGTACTCGCTGTGCTTATCGGGGGAAATCAGCCACATCGGTGATTCATCCCAGTTCGCGCCCAATCGCACCATCTCAACGGCCTTCACGGGCTCCGGCGCCGACCTCAGTTCGAGAGCAGCGCTCTGATCAGAGAGGCAGATCCGCGAGACATCCTGGAAGAGAACATCGACCACCCTGAGCGGCTCGTCCCCTTCCGGGTCACCCACGAGCACCCGCACGAGGAGTTTGCTGTGACCCACCGAGATCGCCCAGGGCCTGACCACGCCGGGCATGGAGAACGGCAGCGAACCGCGAACAATCTTCGACTCAGCCAACTCTGCCCCGATCCCCCGACCCTGGTGTTCCATCGGTAGAAGTCGACCGATCCCATCATCCCGAGCCGGTCTACCTCCAGCAACTGCCACTGGGTATCAAGCAGGTCGCCTGGGCGAGCCCCCTTGGCTCTGGCGAGTGCCACCTACAGCGTGCCGGCAAAGGCGCCTTCGCCCACCCCCGACGCCTTCGACCTCCCACGCGGCGGCGTCCTCCGCGAACTCATTGACGTCTCGCGCCGTTGGAAATACATCTTGTCGCTGGGACGACCGGTTGCTCATCAGGTGACCGGTGGAGGCGCCCGAAACCTTTGGACGCCTCCACCATCTGCAAAGAATCACACACCGAGAAGCGATCCGCCGCCCCAAGCACTCGAAGAAGAGCCCGACGGCCGATAGGACCGGGCCATGCTCTCATCGAACAACAGCAGCAGAGAGTCCGGATGGTAGGTCGGCCGACCCAGTTCGTCGAGTTCACCCAAAGCGATCACCACATGCAGCTCAGGGCCGAAGGACACTCGCATGGACCACATACTCTCAGGACAGCCGGCCTCACTCACCTGCCAACTCGCGTGCACGTCGGTGATCGTACGTCCGATGAGTCTCGGCCAACTCTCGCCGTCGCTTACGGGAACAGCGGCCACTCCCTCCGAATCTGCCAGCTCCTCCCAGCCGATATCAAGTCCTTCTGTTAGATCCTCTCTTCCCCAGGCCACTACGAAAGCACCTGACGAGAGCGTTAGAGCGACCTCCAAATCCACCTCATGGGCTGAACCGAGCGGCGGAAGAGTCAACCCGCCGTGTTCGGTTTGTCGATAGACGACTCGAAGGATGCTCGCTCCAATGATTCGTTGCTTGATCTCCGTCAACAACTCCGCACATGTTTTCAAGATCAGCATACTCATCCTGGATATCTGAAGTTGCCGAAGTACTGGAATGCGCCACCTTGATCGAAGACTGCCCCCACCCCATCCGGCCGGACAATTCGCGTGCCACCGTTGAATCCACCGCCAGTTACCGGTTCCTCGACGCCACGCGGATGAAAAGTAATGTCATCCAACAGCATCTGACCGGCTTGATCGAGGTCAGCTTTCTTACTGCCGACGCGTGGGAGGAACCGCTTCGGCGAAACCTGACCCGGATTGAGTTGGTGCTTGTCGTATTCCAGCCCAGCTTGACTCGTCTCCGCCTTACCGTTCCTACCCGGCCGAATACCGCTAGCTGCCATGTCATTGCGGGCCTGCAGGTTCGGCCCACAGTTGTGGACCAACACCGGACTGTCGCCAACGAGCACATAGTACGTGTGAATGTCCTCGACGGTGAGGTTGTAGACCGCGGCGTTCGCGGTCCGCTGACGCGTCCGCACCACAGTCAGTTCGCGGCCGTCGTCGGTGATGACCTGGTCACCGCCGAGCAGTTGCCTGGCCTCGATGTACCGCTGCTCGTCATCCACCCAGAACGGGTGACCCGCGGTCGCGGTGATGTCGGCAGTCTCGTCGCCGGCGGCGCCGTCCACGTCGACCGTGACGGTTACCAGATCCCGCTGGCCCTCACCCTCGATCAGCCTGGTCACCGGCTTGGCCGCGGTCTCTCCCGTCTCCGGGGAGCTGGCCAGCACCAGGTCGCCGAGGGCGACGTCCTCGATTGCCTTGGTGCTGCCGTCGGCCATCAACACCTGGGTGCCCGGCACGAAGCTGTTAGACAGGCAGTCTCCGCCCGCACGTGAGGCGCCCTTGCCGGCGCCGGTGCGTACGCCGCCCTTGGCGACGTCACCCGCGCCGGCCCGGGCAGCGCCCTTCGCCGCGCCGCCACCGCCACCGCCGGCCGCGATGCTGAACGCGTCGAACAGCAGGTGACCGGCCGCCTTGCCGGGATGCCCCGACTTGACGTCGTTGGTCAGCCCGTCCGCCCAGTCCTGAACGGCCTGGCCGGGGTTGCTCAGCGTCTTCTTCAGCGCGTCGCCGCGGGCGTTGCCCCGGCTCTTCGCCGCCTCACTGGTGTCCTTGTCGACCAGCGGGTTGCCACCCACCGCGGTGTCGTAGCCGACCTGCGCGATGGCCTCGGCAGTCCCCTTGGCATCCGAGCCGATCGCCGAGGCGGCGTCCTTGACGAAGTCACCGACCTCGTCGGCGGCATCCGAGAGCCAGTTGTGGCCGTCCAACTCCACGTTGCTGATCGGATTACCACCGGCGAACGCGTACCGGTTGCCCGTGTACGGGTCGACGGCCAGCCCCAGGTCGTCCAGCGCCCCGTTGTACGAGTCCCGGGACAGGAACTGGTTGATCCCCGGGTCGTAGTCGCGGAAGCCCATGTCGTAGTCGCCGGTGGACTGGTCGAAGCGCTTGGACTGGAACCGGTACGAGTTGTACGGGACCTTGTCCGGGTTCTCCGGGTTGCCCGCGTCCGGCTTGTCCACCCCGGTGAACTGACCGGCGTCGTTCTTGCCGTACGCGGTGTAGCCGTACGTCGCCCGCCCGTCGCCCTTGTCGTCGGTGATCTGCCCGATGTCGGAGGAGCCGTCGTACCCGGCGTACGAGTCCTCCTGGCTGTTGTCGGTGTTGGTCTTGACCTGGGACAGCAGGTCACCACCGGGGCCGCGCTGGTAGGACTTGACGACCTTGGTGCCCTCAAGCTCGGCGGAGATGTCCCCGGTCAGTCCCAGATAGGCGTACGTGGTGGTCTTGCCGCCGTACGTCCGCTCGACCTGCCGGTCCAACGGGTCGTACTTGTAGGTCGTGGTCTTGCTACCCGGGTTCTTGGTGTTGCTGACCACGTGGTCGAACCCGTCGTACGTGTAGCTCTCCACAGTGGTGCCGGCGGCGGTGACCGTCTTCAGCCGACCGTACGGGTCGTACGCATAGGACGCGGACGCCCCGCTCGTGGTGGCCGTGGTCAGCCGGTTCTTGTCGTAGGTGAAGGTGGTGGGTAGGCCGCCGACGGTCTGCGAAACGACGTTGCTGTTGGCGTCGTGCGCGTAGCTCTCGGTCCCGGCGCCGCTGCCGGTCTTGGTCACCGACCGGACGCGGTCCTGCGGGTCGTACGTGAAGGTGCTCGTGGTGTCGACGTACGCGGTGCGGTTGTCCGCGTTCTGCTTGTGCGAGACGTCCTTCGACTTCTGCCCGTTGGCCGTGTACTCGTAGGTGTGCTGGTTGACCACCGCACCGCCGGACTTCTTCTCCACCTGACTCTGGGTCGAGCCGTTCAGGAAGTAGTCGGTGGTGACGACGTTGCCGTTGCCCTTGGTCTCCGTCGCCGTCTGCCCGCGCTTGGTGTAGCTGTAGCGGGTGTACTTGGGCTTCGGATCGGTCGGCGAGGTCATGTTCTTGATCTCGGTAGCCAGGTCCCGCTCGGCCTCGTACGTGTACTCCGAGATCTGCGTGTCGTGGGTGCGCTTCTTGAGCAGGTCGTTCGGCTCGTACCCGAAGGTCGTGGTGTTCTTGACCGTCGAGCCGTTCTTCTCCTCCACGCTGGCGACGCGGTTGAGCGGGTCGTAGGAGACGACGTAGGCGTCGATGGCCGCCCCGGTGCTGGTGTCCAGCATCTTGACCAGGTTGGCGTTGACGTCGTACTCGTAGGCGAAGTTCTTGCTGGGCGTGCCGGAGCCCGCGCCGTTGTCCGACTGGCTCTTCTTCTTCCCGTCCGGGAAGTAGGTCCAGTTCATCTGGCGGGGCGTGCCGCTGGAGCCGGTGACCTTACGCGACGTCTGGGCGCCGTTGTCGTCGTAGTCGTAGCTGGTGGTGATGTTCCAGCCGGCGTCCTGCGAGGTGCGGATCCACCCGTTGTCGAAGAACGTCTGCACGGTGTCGTTGCGGGTCGACTGGCCCTTCGACGGCGGCGCCGAGATGCGCTCCAGGTTGCCGATGTCGTCGTAGCTGTACCTGGTGACCGGCGCGGTGGTGAACTCCGAGTCGTCCCGGTCGTACGGCTGCTGGACCTCGCGCACCCGGTTGAGGGCGTCGTAGAGCGTGACGGTGGCGAAGTCGTCCGGGTCGTCGGTGCTCTCCACGCCGCGCGGGCTGATCTGCCGGCTGAGGTTGCCGACCTCGTCGTACTCGTACTTGGTGGTGCGGTAGGTGGTCGTGCCGCTGACCGACTGGTACGGCACCTTCTCCTCGGTCAGCGCCGACCGCTCGTCGTAGGTCATCTGCGCGCGGTTGCCGTCCTGGTCGATCGAGACGGTCGGGTTGCCGTCCCGGTCGTACTCGACGCCGGTGGTGTTGCCCTTGGCGTCGATGGACGTCTTGATCCGGTGGTTGAAGTCGTAGGTGAACTTCGCCGTGTAGTCGGTCGACTGCGGCGTCGCGTTCTTACGCTGGTCGTTCTGCTGCACGACGTTGCCGGCGAGGTCGTACTCGATGCTCACCCGGCCGTTGAGCGCGTCGGTGGCCTCGACCGGCCGGTTCAGCTCGTCGTAGACGTAGACGGTCGTGTAGTCGAGGGTGTCGGCCGCGGTCAGCACACCCTTGGGTTCGGTGAGCTTGACGACGTTGCCCACCTGGTCGTACTCGTACTTGGTGGTCGGGGCGTCGGAGGTGCTGGTGTCCTTCGGCGAGGTGACCGTCGTCGGGCGGTCGAGCGGGTCGTAGACCGCGGTGGTCACCGCGCCGGTCGGCGACGTCTCCTGGGTGATGTTGTCGTTCTTGTCGTAGACCGGTGCGGGCGTGGTGATGTAGACGCCGTTGGCGGCGTCCTTCGGCACCTTCCGGGTGAGCGGGCGGCCGAGGCTGTCGTAGGCGAAGGTGCTGGTGTGCTGCTTGGGGTCGGTGACGGTGAGCACGCTGCCGATCGACGAATAGGTGTACTTCGTGACCTTGGTGAGCGGGTCGGTGATCGTCTTCGGGTACCCGACCGGGTCGTAGTCTGCGTAGCGGGTGAGGTTGTCGTTCGCATCCGTCCCGGTCAGCATCCGACCGACCCCGTCGTACGTGTAGCTCGACGTGTAGTCGCCGGCGGTGCTCGTCGCCGTGCCCTTGGGGTCGGTCACCGAGGTCAGGTTGCCGACCGCGTCGTAGCCGAAGTTCCAGTGCCGCCCCTCGGGCGAGTACTTGTCGGTCAGCTCGGCGGTGTGCCCGGACAGCCCGTACCGGTAGTCCATCCGCAGGCCGGAGGTGTTGTTCTTGTTGGCCTCCGGATCCTTGATCTCCAGCGGGTAGCCGGTCACCTGGTCGAACCGCCAGGTGCTGATCGCGCCGTTCGCCTCCTCCAGCCGGCTGACGTTGTTGTCGGCGTCCCAACCGAGGATGGTCGCCTGGTTCTTGGCGTTGGTGATCCGGGTGGCGCGGCCGAAGCCGTCGATCATGCTCTCGGTGGCCCGGCCCTTGGGGTCGGTCACCGTGGTGATCACCGCGTTGCTCGCCGAGCCGTCCGGATCCTGGTAGTCGACGTAGGTGACCTTGTTGAGCCGGTCGGTGATCGCGTTGACCTTGCCCTGCTGGAACGGGTCGCCGGGATCGTTGTAGGCGATCTTCGTGTTCGCCGCGCGCGGGTCCGTCACCCGGGTCAGGCGGGCGTTCTGCGGCCCCTGCGACTCGTCGTAGGCGAAGCCGAAGACCTTGGCCTCGGGCGTGCCGGAGCCGTCCGTCACCTCTCGCAGCAGGCCGCCGTCGCTGTAGACGAAGGACAGTGTCCGCCCGCTGACGTCGGTGATCGACTTGACCTGGTCGATGATGCGCGGGTTCTGCAGGTTCGTCAGGGACTGCTTCGTGCCGTTGACGAACGCGGTGTAGCTGTCACCGGCGGCGTAGTAGTCCAGGCTCAGCGTCCGCCGGTTGTCCGGGTCGGTCAGGTAGCGCAGGACCGAGGTGTCCCGGTTGTCGACCCGCATCCGCTCGTACGTGAACAGCAACTGGTTGCCGTTGCGGTCCTGCACGGCGCTCTGGTAGCCCTGCTCGTCGAAGACGAACTGGCTGCGATCCGGCCGGGTCATCGTCCAGGCCTGGCTGGTGTCGCCGCTGTTGGTGCGTTGCAGATAGAGGTGGACCCCGGCGGGCTGCACGTACCGCCAGTCGGCCGGATTGCCGCTGCCGTGCTTGTCGAGGTTGAACAGGTGGGTGGTGCCGTCCCCGTCGGTCATCGCCACCTGCTGCGGCCAGGTCGCGTCGCCGCCCCGGAACTGCAGCGGCGAGCCGAGCCGAACCGTGCTCGACGTGGACAGCGACCAGCCCTGGCCCATCGACGAGGTGGACGTGTCCTGGCTGTTGTAGGTCAGCCGCACGAAGGTCGACACTCCGCGGCTCGGATTGGCCAGCGGGTTGTAGCCCACGACCGCGTTGCCGGAGAACTGGTTGACCATCAGCGAGGCGCCGGAGCCGGCGCTGCCGCCGGTGTACTGGTAGAACTTCTCCAGGCCGAGCTGGTCGGAGGTCGGGTCCTCGACCGCGACCGACTGGTCCAACGGGTCGATCTGGGCGCTCTGCGACAGCCACTGCCCGGTGGTCTTGTTCCGCAGTTCCCACTTCAGCACGTACGGCTCCCGGCGGTCACCGTCGCTGCCGGAGGTGGGCGCCTTGACCGTGCCGTTGATGGTGACCACGCCACCGGGCGCCTGAGCGGACGGCAGGGGCGTCTCGATCTGGTTGCCGGCGGTGGTGACGTCGGTGCCGTCCCGACGCGTCCAGTGGTAGGACAGCACCCAGTCCGACGGCGACCACACCGACGCGGTCGTGTTCGTGACGGTCACCGGGACCAGGTACTGGTCGCCCGGGATCATCCGGCTCGGCGTGTTCGGCGCGTAGTAGGTGCTCTCGCTGTTCGGCGCGGTGAAGATCACCCGCAGCCGGGGGCGCAGCGACGGCTCCGCCGCCTCGGCGGAGAGGAACAGCATCCGCTGCTCCGCGCCGGCCTCGTCGGCCTGCCGGATCAGCACGCCCTTGTTGGTGCTGGGCGTGTCGATCCAGCGCTGCACCAGCGGCCCGGCCTCCCAGTTGGTCCAGCCCGGGTCGCCGTTGAGGGAACCCACTGTGGACTGCACCGTCGACTCGGCGTCCCCGCCCGCCGTGGTCCAGGCGACGCCGGACTGGGCACTGTTCCAGGTCGAGGTGGTCTCGCTGAAGTCCCGGGTCAGTCCGCGTAGCTGGAACTGCTGCTGGCCGATCCCGGCGCCCTCGGTGTACCAGCCCCAGAGCCCGACCTGGGCGTTGATCACCTTGGTCTTCGCCGGCAACCCGGTCACCGTGGGGAACTTGAGCACCACCCGGCTGGTGCCGTAGATCGAACCCTTGTTGCCGACCTGGAGTTCCCCGCCGGCATCCAGCTTGTCCCAGTTGCTGGTCGGCTTGGCGCTGGTCAGCGTGTTGTCGTCGGCGCCGGTGAAGAACTTGATCACCTGGCCGGCCTTGGGCAGCCGCACCATCTGGGTCTGCGCCGGGAGGACCGTGCCGTCCCGCAGCCGCGCGGCGACCATGTAGAAGTAGGCGTCACCGAACTGGCTCGCCGAGTTCGCCGGGGTCGGCGTGGCGTGGGTGTCCGAATAGGTGGTGCGACCCGGACGGACCGGCGCGACGAGCGTGGCCGCGCTCGGCATGAAGTTCTGCGTCCGGCTGGCGTGCACCTGGTACTCGAGCAGGTCGTCGTCGGTTGACGAGGACGGGTCCGCGTAGGTCGACCAGGACAGGTCGGCGCCGGTCGCGCGGACGGTGTTCACCGGGTTCAGCGCGACCCCGGGGCGGCCCCAGGTCAGCACCAGCTTCGGTCCGTGGTCGTCCTCGCCGCCGTAGGAGAAGTCTCCCGACTCGTAGCGGGGTCCGCCGCCCTTGTTCGTCTCGTCCGTGCCCTTGATCATGAAGCCGTGGTTGGTGCTCTGGTCGGCCAGCCAGCCCTGCACGATCGACCGGACGCTGTAGCTGTGCCAGGCGTTGGTCTGGTGCAGCGGCTTGTTCACCTCGGCGCGCTTGACGAAACGCACCCCGTCCGCGACGACCGTCTTGTTGGCCACGTCGCCCAGGACCACCTTGTGGGTGGTGCCGGCCTTGAAGGCGTACGAGCCGATCGACACCCAGGAGCCGTTGCCGGAGCCCGTGGTCTGGTTGACCGGCTTCACCACCGACCCGCCGTCGTAGTAGACGGTGTACGGCGCGTTCGTCGCCCGGTTGCTGCCGGGCACGTAGTGCACGAACACCTCGTACTGGCCGGTCTCGGTCAGCCGGGGCACCCAGGTGAAAGTCTGCCCGGTGGTGGCGTCGGCGTTGTAGCGGTAGGCGCCGTTGAGCGCCTGGGCACGATCCGTGCCGGTGGCGCCCGGCCACTCGCCGGAGGCGGTGACCTTCGCGGTGTCCGCCTCGTCGACCTGCTCGCGATTCTCGCCCACCTCGGCGAACTTGCTGCCCATGCTGTTCCACGTGGCGGTATTCTCGGTCCACGCCGAGGTGACCCGACGTGCCTCGAAGTTCATCGACGCGTCGTCCGCACCACCGTGGGTCTGGTCGAAGTACATCTCCAACTGGGCCGAGTCGAGCACCGTGTTCGCCGGCACCTTCGACAGGTCGAACTTGGTCAGCGACCGGAACGTGCCACCTGTCGACGCGCCGGCGGAGAGCTTCCAGGTGCTGTCGAAGTTCTCGTCCGGTCCGCCGGAGGCGAGCATGACGTCCTGGGCCTGGCTCAGCGTCGGCTGGACCTTGATCGTGGGGTCGATGACCACCGGGTACTTCCGGTCCTTGCTGCGCAGCCAGTCACCGTCGGCGGTCACCGTCACCGTCGTGCGGCCGGCCTGCTGACCGACCCGCTGGCTGACCCGGTAGCTCACCTTCTTGCCGACCACCGAGTCCGGATCGTCGGCGCTGTCGTACATGTACGGCCGCGGCATGGTGAACAACGCCGGGCCCTCGCGGTCGGTGGCGTGGAACGAGACCGATCCGTCGGGCTGCGGGACCGGCCGGACCTTGTCGACGTCGAGCGTGAACGACCACGTCGCCGGTCCGCTCGGCGGCGCGGCGAGCACGATCTGCTCCTTGACCGCCGAGCGTGTCACCTCGTAGACGAGGTCGGCGTCGCCGGCCGCGTCCGGGTAGGTGACCCGGGTGCCCTTCACGGTCGGCCGCAGGTCACGCCGATCACCGGCCAACCCCAGGGTCAGCCCGTGACCGCCGGTCGAGTAGGACAGGACCCGGTCGCTGCGGTCACCGAACCGGCTGACGAACGAGTTCCGGGTGGCCGCGTACGGGAAACCGGCCGTGGTGGCGGCGGTGACCTCGGGCTGGATGTCCTGCCAGCGGCCCTTCCCGTCGCGGTAGTGCACCGGCTCGCGGCTGACCTCGGCCTGGGTCCGCCCGTCGGCGAGTTGGAAGACCTTCGTGGTCGCGGTGCGTCGGTCGGCCAGCTCGCGGACCCGGCGGGGCGCGGGCATCGCCTCGGCCGGCGCAGGGCGGGCCACCGACGGCAGCACCTTGGCCGGGCCGGGCGGGGTCTTCGGCACGTCGCGGCCCTTGGCCGCGGGCGGGCGGAGCACCGTGCCGGGGCGCGGCGCCGGTTTGCCGTCGCCCGGCGGCCGGGCCTGGGCCGGCGAGCCGGAGGCCACCAGGACGGCGGCGATCACCGCCGCGAGCAGGCGGCGGGTATGACGTGAGCGCATGCGTAGTCCTCCACGCGGAGAGCACGAAAAAGGGCGCGATGGATCCCGGCACGTGATGTGCCGCTCGTAACGCCGCGAGATGGAGAATCCGCGCGCAACTGCGCGCCAGACACCGCGACCAGGGCTCTGGGATGAGTCGGTTCAGCGCCCCCCGTGGGTGCCGGGCAGAATCTAACAACCTTCGATGTGGTTGAACAACAGTTGCTGTCGATCAATTTTTGGCGCAGCGAGATTCCCTCACTACCTTCAGTGAGGGAATCACTAGCGATCAGAAACGGTCAGCCCAGTCGGGCGACCGTCGCCCGGAGCCGGGCCAGGTCGCGTCGACGCCGCTCGTAGGTGGCCGCCAGGCCGATCAGCAGCAGCCCACCCAGCCCCAGGAAGACCCACCGGGGCAGCAGGTCCCACCCTCGGGCCAACTCGTGCAGCGCCAACGGCACCAGCGTCGCCGCGCCCAGCACGACCGGTGCCTGCCACCGCCGGACCGCCCCGCCGACCACCGCGCCGAGCGCCACCACGCCGAGCGCCAGCCGCCGTACCGGCTGCGGGTCCGGCGCGGCCAGCACCGAGACCAGGCTGGGCAGCAGCGCCGCGCCCAGCCCTGGGCCGAGCGCCAGCCAACTGGTCAGTTCCGGTCGGCGGCGCAGCGCCAGCAGGCCGGCGCCGAGGGCGAGCAGCGCCGCCGGCACGGTGTACGCCTCCAGCACCGCCACCCGGCCGGCGGCCAGCAGCAGCCACCCGCCGAGCAGTTCGCTGCCCGCCGCCACCACCGCCAGAACGGTGCGCCCGCCCGGCGCCTCCCCTCGACGCAGCACCCGCACCGCCACCGCCAGACCCCACAGCACGCAGACCACCGCCGCATACCGCAGCGCCCCACCCGCGAGCAGCACCGCGAGAACCGCCCCCGCCTGCGCCACCCCTCCAGCACTCCCAAGGCCCCGCCGCCGCCCCCAACTCGCCGATCTTGGAGTTGTGGCGCCCAGGTTGTCGGGATCACGCCTTTACGACCGACCACAAGTCCAAGATCGACGAGGCGAGGGGTGGACCGCAGGGCCGGGGCGGTGTGGAGGGTGGCCGTGGCGACGGCCAGGACCGCGAACGCGGCGGTACGCAGTGGCAGGCCGGCGGCCAGTGGTGCGGTGACCGCGAAGCCGGTGGCCGCCGAGACCGCGCCCAGCCAGCCGGTGAGCCGGACCGCGGCGGAGCGGCCCGCCGCCCCCACCGCGACGCCGGCCAGCACCAGGGCGCCCAGCGCGACGAGCGTCCCGGCCCGGGTGGCGAGCAGCCCTCCGAACCCGAACCCGCCGAGCACCGCCCCGAGCGGCAGCAGCACCGCCACCGCCACCGGCCCCCGAGCGGCCGTTACCGACACCGCCGCCGGGCCCCGCCCCGCCGCCACCGCCGGCACGCCGACCGCCCCCACCGGGGCGGACACGCTCACACCCGCCGGCCGGAGCGGACCCCAGCCCGCCAGCGCGACGGTCAGCAGCGCGGCGAGCCCGGTCCCGAACGCCACCGCCGGCACCACCGGCCAGGGCGCGCCGGCCGCCGCGAGCAGCACCGGCAGCGCCACCGTTCCGAAGGGCAGCGCGGGCCACCACCAGCCGGAACCCGCACGGGCGTACCCCGCCACCACGACACCGAGGAGCGCCAGCACCAACCCGGCGCGGCCCGCCCCCACCGGAACCGCCGCGTCGGGCACCCCCGACCAGGGCCGGACCGGCAGGCCACCCAGGACCGCCAGCGCGGCCGGGGCGGCGGCCAGCACCGCCAGACCGGCCGACGCGACACCGACCACCCGAGGCGCGACCGGCGGGCGGGCACCGGCGCCGGCGACCAGCGCCAGCAGCGCTCCGGTCACGGCGTAGAGCCCCACCGGCTCCCCGGACACGACGAGCGGCCCGAGACCGACCCCGGCGAGCGCCACCGCGAGCCCCGTCGAGGCGTACCCGCTCAGGTCCGGCCAGCGGCGGCGGACCGCGACGACGGCGACCACCGGCAGCACGACGGCGGCGGTCCCGCCCCGCAGTTGCCACCAGGGCGGCGCGCCCAGGCCGAACAGCGCGACGACCACGCCCGCCGGTACGGCGAGCAGCGCCACGGCCAGCGCGACCCCGGCGACGACCGGCTGCGACCCCGCGCCGCGCCGGCCCAGCGCGGCCGTCGTCACGCCGAGCCCGGCGGTCACCGCCAGCACGGCACCGGCGCCGGCCGGCGCGGCACAGCCGACCAGCAGCGCGTGCCCGGTCAGCAGCGCGGCGGTGGACGCGGCGACCGCCACCGGGACCGGACGCCGGCGCGACCGAAGCACGGCGCCGAGCAGCAGCGCGGCGGCCACCGCGAGGTCGGCGACCAGCACCGCCGGCCAGGGCGTGTCCACCGCGGCCGGCGCGGCGAGCACGGTCAGCCCGGCGGCGAGCACCCCGACCAGCGGCCGGGCGGCCCGGGGTGCCAGCAGCGCCAGCGCACCGGCGACCAGCAGCAACGTCGACGGCAACTGCCAGCCCTCGGGCGGGGCCGGCACCGTCCGGCCGCCCTGCCAGGCCGGGAACGCGGCGATCGCGGTCGCGGCGGCGACCAGGCCGGTCAACACCGTGGCGACCGCCCCCAGGCCGGCCGCCACGGTGAAAGCGCCCCACCGGGGACCGGTGCGCACCCGGGCCGGCAGCACGCGGACCGCGCCGGCCAGCGCCGCCGCCACCAGCCCGGCCGCGATCAGCAGCAGGCCGGGACGCCCGGCGGCGACCGGTCGCACCAGCGCGGCGGCGAGCACCGGCACCAGCAGCCCGGTGGCCGCCGCGCGCCACACCCGGCCGCCGGCCGCGAACGCGCTCGCCACCAGGGCCAGCGCCACCACCAGCAGCGGAGCGCCGGCCAGCAGCGTGGTGCCGGCGGCGCGCCCCACGGCCAGCGGCACCAGCGCGCACCCGGCCGCCAGGGCCAGCGCCACGCCGTACCCGAGCCAGCCGAGCACCAGCCCGGCCCGGGCCGCCACCGGCGCCGCGTCGCCCCCTCGCGACGCGCCGCCGGTGGCCCGGCGCCGCAGGACGACCACCACCACGAGGTCGCCCAGCGCCAGCGCGGTCAGCACCAGCGCCCAACCGGCCGCTGTCGGCCGCGCCGCCGCCACGGCAAGCGGCAGCGCGGGCTGCGCGGCCAGCCACGCCGCGAACCACGGCGCGGTGAGCCGGCTCAGCCGCCCGTACCCGGCCGCCACCGCCGCGCTCCCGGCCGCGACCAGCGCGGCATACCGGCTGCCCGGCCAGCCGGCCACCCCGAACAGGTCCACCGACCAGGCCGCGT
Organism: Micromonospora ferruginea; assembly: GCF_013694245.2. Lineage (NCBI taxonomy): Bacteria > Bacillati > Actinomycetota > Actinomycetes > Micromonosporales > Micromonosporaceae > Micromonospora > Micromonospora robiginosa. The sequence goes on along the minus strand of NZ_CP059322.2, from coordinate 6,534,766 downwards.
ACCCGTCCAGGAGCACCAGGAGCAGGCCCACCGCGGCGATCGTCTCGGCGGTGCCGCGCAGCCCGCGCGCCCGGGCCACCAGCGGCGCGGCGAGCGCCAGGACGGTGACGGCGAGCAGGATCAGCGCCCGGCCGGCCACCCCGAACGCGGCCCAGGCGACCGCGGTGAAGACCACCGCGGCGGTGCCGAGCAGCAGTCCACCGAGGACGAAGAGCAGGCCCTGCACCGCGCGGGCGGAGGCCTCCGCGCCGCCCGGGCGCGCCGGCACGGTCACCGGCGGCGCCGGCCGCACCGGCATCGGAACGGCCGCCGGGCGCGGGGCGGGGATCTCCGCCCTTATCCGCGCCGCCAGCGCCGCCCGCCGCTGCCGGACCGTGGACAGCCGGCCGGCCAGTTCCTGGTACGCGAGCCGAGCCGCGTCCACCCGCGGGGTCAGCGCGGTGATCTCCCGGTCCAACCGCACCACCTCGGCGGCGGGCGGGTACGGCGGGCGGCCGCAGGTGCGGCAGCCGACGACGAGGTCGGCCGGTGCGCCGCAGCCGGGACAGGGGTAGCCGGTGTTCTCCACCCCGCCAGCCTCACCGACGGCGCGGCGGGCGGACAGAGTAGGCGTACCTAGGGTCGGGTGTGTTCGCGCACCCAGGCCGTGTAGTCGGGGTTGCCGCTGTCCTCCCGGCTGACCAGGATCTCCGGCACCTCGTACGGGTGGCCGGCGCGGAGCTGGTCGACGAGCGCGTCCACCCGGTCCGGCGTGGTCTTGAACCGTACCCACCACTCGGCGGTGGTCTGGATCGCCGACTCCCACCAGTAGGTGCTGTCCACCGGCCCGCCGACCTGGGCACACGCCGCCAGGCGGCCGGCGACGGCAGTGGCCGCCAACACGTCCGCCACCCGGCGGGCGTCCACCACCGTCGTCACCACGCAGATCTGCTCCACCAGCGCACCCTACGCGGCGACCGGGCCGCCACGCCCGAACCGGGCGCGAAAGCCGCTCAGGCGTCGGCCGTGCCGTCCCGGTTCGCCGCGACCCACCTGTCGATCCGGGCCCACCAGTCGAACAGCCAGTCGATGCGCTCCTGCTTGCCGGTCGGGATCTCCTCCGGCGGCACCGACCAGAACCGCATCACGATCCGCTTGTCCATCGGCAGTTCCCGCCACACGTCGGCGACGGTGAGCATCTGGTCCAGCCCGGTGTGCGCCACGAAGATCACCCCGGCGTCCGGGGCGGCGTCGAGCGCGGCGAGCAGCCCGCCGGGCTGCGGCGCGAGCACGTGCTGCATCCGCTCGGCGCGCAAGGCCATCCGCTCCAGGCCGAGCCCGCGCAGCTTGGCGATCGCGCGCAGCCGGCGCGACGGGGTGAAGTTGCCGCCCTCCGGGAAGATCACGAAGGCGTCGTCGTCGTCGAGCCCGGTGGCCAGGTGCCCGATCTGCCGCACCGCCGAGTCCCGGCCGTCCGGTCCGGGCGCGATGAACCGGTTGGGCAGCCGGTTGAGCAGCACGTCGATGGCCGGGTCCCACTGGAGGCTCTCCTTGAGCACGATCCGGGGCTCCCGGTGGAACCAGTTCACCAGCGCGTGGATCAGGATGAACGAGTCACCCGGCCCGGCGTGCCGGCAGAGCACCAGCTCGGGCCGGCCGGGCAGCGCGGTGTCCGGGTCGGTGCCGACCACGTCGATGCTCAGCCGCAGCGTCCACCGGGCCTGCCAGAACAGCACCCGCAGGAAGCGGCCGGCGACCACGTAGTGGGCCCGCTGGAAGGCCGGTGACCGCTTGTGCCGGCCGAACCCGGAGGCCAGCCAGAGCACGAAGAGGGCGAGCAGGGCGGCGGCGTCCCAGACCAGGTAGACCGCGCCGATCCAGAGCAGCCGCAGCGGGCGCAGCCGCCCCGGCACCAGCGGCGACGCGGCCAGCGCCAGCAGCGCCCAGCCGGGCAGCGTGGTCACCACGACCACGGCGAGCAGGACGACGCCGGGCGCGAGCAGCAGCCGGCGTACCCAGCGGGGTGGCAGCGGCATCAGCGGTCCAGCGCGGTGTCCAGGTAGCGGCGGGAGGCGGTGTACGCCCGGCTGATCCGCCGCCCCACCGCCGCCATGTCCCGGTAGGCCCACGGGCTGTCGTCGCGCGGGTCCAGCCCGCCGGTCGGCAGCACGTGCACCTCGACGCCGTCGGGCAGCGCCGCCATCTCCCGGGCGAACCGGTGCCGCCGGGCGATCTCGAACGCGACCTGGGCGATCTCCCAGGGCCGGCGCGGCGGGCTCAGCTCGCGTTCGATCCGGCCCACCTGGAGGACGAAGATCCGCGTCGCCCCGGCGGTCACCGCCTCACCCACCGGGATCGAGTTGACCACCCCGCCGTCGATGTAGTGCTGGCCGGCGATCTGGGCCGGCGGCAGCAGCCCGGGCACCGAGGCGGACGCGAGCACCGCCGGCACCACCGGGCCGACGGAGAACCAGTGTTCGGCGGCGCGTTCGATGTTCGCCGCGCAGCAGCGGAACGGCACGGCCAGGTCGGCGAACGTGGTCGCCTCGCCCAGCTCGCTCTCCAGCAACCGGCGCAGCGGGCGCGGCGAGTGCAGGTGGGTACGCGCGGCGAACCGGCGCAGTTGCCGGGCGACCGAGTCGCCGTACACCTCGCTCGCCTCCGGGGAGGCCCAGAGCCGGACCAGCCGGTCGGTGACCGCCTCGGTCGGGTCGGCGGCGACCAGGGCGCCGTTGACCGCGCCGATCGACGTGCCGAGCACCAGGTCGGGGCGGATCCGGGCGCGGAACAGGGCCCGCAGCATGCCCACCTCGACCGCGCCCAGCACTCCCCCGCCGCCGAGCACGAACGCCACCGGACCGCCTGCCATGCCGTTCATCCTGGCACGCGACCCGCGGTCGGGCCCGTCCGAGCCACCGGACCGGGCACCCGGTCACGCGGTGCCATCGCGGCGGCGCGCAGCGACACCGCGGATCGACGCCCGTTGACAGGCCGGACACATTCCCGCAACCTGGTAGCGCTCCCGAGCCCAGGGCAGGTGCGAGGTGATGGCGACACTCCAGGCCGGCCGCCTGCTGGCCCGGCGGTACCGGCTCATCGACCGGATCGGCGCCGGCGGCATGTCGGTGATCTGGCGGGCCCGCGACGAGGTGCTCGACCGGGTGGTGGCGGTGAAGGTCCTCGCCCCGTCGCTCGCCGCCGACGCCCGGTTCCGCGACATGGTCCGCGAGGAGGCCCGCTCGGCCGCCCAGCTCGACCACCCGCACGTGACCGCCGTGCACGACTACGGCGAGACGGTGGCCCCGGACGGCTCGATCACCTCGTTCGTGGTGATGGAGCTGCTCAGCGGCGAGGAGCTGGAGCACCGGCTGACCGAGGGCCCGCTGCCCTGGCCGGCGGCGGTGGAGACGGGCGCCCAGGTGGCCGAGGCGCTGGCCGCGGCGCACCGGCTCGGCATCGTGCACCGGGACGTCACCCCCTCCAACGTGATGATGACGGCGATCGGGGCGAAGGTGCTCGACTTCGGCATCGCCACCCGGGTCGGCGCGCCGGACGAGGACGAGGACGGCGGCACGTTCGGCACCCCGGCGTACGTGGCGCCGGAGCGGCTTGACGGCGCGCCGGCCCAGCCGGCCACCGACGTCTACTCGCTGGGCGTGCTGCTCTTCGAGACGCTGACCGGCCAGCCGCCGTACCCGGCGGACACCTGGGAGCAGCTCAGCGCCGCGCTGGCGGAGAGCCCGCCACCCACGCTGGACGGCGTACCCGGGCTGCCCCGGCCGGTCGCGGACGTCTGCCTGCGCTGCCTGGCCCGCGACCCGCGACAGCGGCCCAGCGCGCACCGGGTGGCGGCGGTGCTGCGCGACCAGTTGCTGCCCGCCGACCCGCAGGCGACCACCATGCTGGCGCCGACGATGACGTTGCCCACGCTGACGTCCGCGCCGGCCCGACCGGCGACGGCCACGCCGGCGCGGCGACGGGCACTGGTGCTGGCCGGTGCCGGCGTGGCGCTGGTCGCCGCCGCCGCGCTGCTGGTGCCGGCGCTGACCCCGGACCGGACGACCCACCCGCGGGTGCTGCCCACCGCCGGGCCGGTGGAGGCGCCCACCGAGGCGTCGTCCCCGACCGGGGAGCCGACCGGCGCCGCGCCGGCCGTGCCGACCGGCGGACCCACCGCCGCCGCGCCGACCGCGTCGGCCGGCGAACCCGCCGACGCGGCCGAGCGGGTGGACGGCCTGATCGCGGCGGGGCTGGCGGAGGGCGCGATCCGTGAGGACGTCGGGGTGGACCTGCGCAACCTGCTGCGCAACGCGGTGGCCGCGCCCGACGAGGGGGCGGTGACCGCCGCCGTGGACCGGCTCCGCGGCAAGATCGTCGAGCGTCGGCGCGAGGGCAGCATCACCCCCGGGTACGCGCGACAGCTCGACGCCGCCGCGGCGGCGCTGGTCGCCGGGCGCGCCTGACGCCGGTCAACCGGCGAGCGGGACGGCCGCCCGGGGACCGTCCGCCGTCGCCCGGCCGGCCAGGAACTCCCGGTAGACCGCCTCGTGGTCGGCGGCCATCCGCTCCACCGAGAAGTTCTCCGCCACGTGCGCGACGCAGTCCGCCGGGTCCAGGTCGGCCGCCGCGCGCAACGCCGCCGGCAACTCGTCGGCGTGGTCGCAGACCAGTCCGGTGATCCCGGGACGGACCAGTTCGGGCACCGCCCCGCGGCGCAGCGCCACCACCGGTGTGCCGGTCGCCATGGCCTCCACCATCACCATGCCGAACGGCTCCGCCCACTGGATCGGCATGACCAGGCAGCGGGCGTCGAGCAGCAGCCGCAGCACGGTGTCGCGGTCCGCGTTCACCACCAGGTTGACGTCGTCGCCCAGCAGCGGCTCCACCACCTGTTCGAGATAACGGCGCTCGGCCGGCTCGTGGCACTTGCCCGCCAGGGTGAGCGGCAGCCCGGCCGCGCGGCAGGCCCGGATCGCCACGTCGGGGCCCTTGTCCGGGCTGAACCGGGCCAGCCAGAGCACCGGGCCGGTGCCCGGTGCCCGCTTGCGCGGGAAGTCCCGCAGCGGCATCGCGTTGTGCACCGTGCCGACCCACGGCAGCCCGGGGTTGGCCCGGCGCTGGGCGTGCGAGATCGCGATCAGGCCGACCCCTCGGTCGGTGTTGCTGAGCACGGTGCCGTACTCGCCGACCGGGTTGCCGTGCACCGTGGCCACGGTGGGCACCCGACGCCGGCCGGCCACCAGCGGGCCGATGGTGCTGTGGTCGTGCACCAGGTCGAAGTCCGCCGGGTCGACCAGCCGGTCCACGTGGGCCAGGTGGGCCAGTTCGGGCAGCGACTCGCCCATCCGGTCGTACTGCAGCTCGGCGCAGGTGGAGACGAACTCGGCGGCGGTGCCGTGCTCGGTGCCGGCGCCGAACAGCGTCACCGCGTGGCCGCGGTCGATCAGCGCGTCGACCAGCCCGGCCACCAGGGTCTCCAGGCCGCCGTAGCCGGGCGGCGGCACGGACAGCCACGGCGGGACCACCATCGCGATCCGGAGGGGCCCGGCTCGCACGTGCTCCGGCGGCGGCTGGTTCACGGCCACGAGTCCCTCCCCGCTGGTCCCCCGGCGTACCCGATCGGCGACGGGTTCCCGAGGCGGCCCGCGGTAAACGGCGGTGCGGTCAGGGACGAAGAGGGGCGGCGGGCGGCGGAGCCAACCCCCTTGGCTCCGTCGCCCGCCGCCCGGGAGGGAGGCAGGTCTTGAGGACTATGACGTCTCGGAGAGCGTCACGGTTGCCTTCTCGTCGGATCCGTTTCGCTTGAACTGGATCTCGACCCGGTCGCCGACCTTGCCGGCCTGCACGGCGCCGACCAGATCGTTGGAGTCGTTGATCGCCTTGTCGCCGAACTTGGTGATCACGTCGCCTCGCTGGATGCCGGCCTTCTCGGCGGCGCTACCCGGGGTGACCGCGGCGACCAGCGCGCCGCCGTCCTCGGCCGCGTTCACGCTGACCCCGAGCGACGGGTGGCTGATCTTCTCGCCGCGCTGGAGCTTCTCCGCCACGTCCTTGGCCTTGTTGCTCGGGATGGCGAAGCCGACCCCGATGTTGCCGTTGCTGCCCTGCCCGGCGGTGGCGATCGCGGTGTTGATGCCGATCACCTCGCCCCGGGTGTTGACCAGCGCGCCGCCGGAGTTGCCCGGGTTGATCGGGGCGTCGGTCTGCAGCAGGCCGGAGATCGAGCTGGCGCCCTGCGGGCTCTGCTGCTGCTGACCGCCCTCACCGGCGGAGATGGTGCGGTCGCGGGCGCTGAGGATGCCGGCGGTCACCGAGCCCTGCAGGCCGAGCGGGCTGCCCAGCGCGAGCACCTGGTCGCCGACCTGCATGCCGTCGCTGTCGCCGAACTTCGCCGGCTTGAGGTCGCTCACGCCGCTGGCCCGGACCACCGCGAGGTCGGTCTTCGGGTCGGTCCCGACGATCTTCGCGGAGGCGGTCTTGCCGTCGGCGAAGACCACCTTCACCGTGTCGCCGCTGGCGGAGGCGACCACGTGGTTGTTGGTCAGCACGAACCCGTCGGCGCTGAGGATCACCCCGGAGCCCTCACCGCTGTCCGTCATGATCGTGACGATGCTGTCCTGGACGGAAGCCGCGATCTTGGGCAGGTCGGCGCTGTTGATCACCGGGGCGGCCGAGAAGGTGCGGGTGACCCCGCCGCCCTCGTCGAGGGCCAGCGCCAGCGCGCCACCGGCCACGCCGGAGCCGAGCATCAGGGCCAGCGCCAGCGCGCCCGCGCCGACGAACTTGCCGGCCCGGCTCGGCCGCGCCGGCTGGGGCTGGCCCCACGGCGGGACCGGCTGCCCGGCCTGGTGCTGCTGGTGCTGCTGGTAGGGCTGGTGCCCGGGCTGCGCCTGGTAGGTCGGCACCGGTCCGCCGGGCTGCTGCGGGTAGCCGGTGCCGCCCTGCTGGGCCCAGCCGCCGTGCTGCTGCTGCCCGTACCACGGGTGCGGCTGCTGCCCGGCGGTCGGGTACTGCGGGGCGTACGGGCTGGCCGGGGTCGCGGCCGGCGGGCCGTACGGGCCGGCCGGCGCGCCGGACGCGGGCGCGTACGGGTGGGTCGGGTTCTCGGCGGGGGCGGTGGTTCCGGCGGCCGGGGAGTCGGCCGGAACCGGCCCGGCGGCCGGGGTGGAGTCCGATGTCCCGCTCTGGACGCGGGGCAGCTCGGCGGTGTGGTGCGACGGCTCGGCGTCGGCGGGTGCCGGCGACCGCTGCGGCTCGGTCTCGTGGTCGGTCATGCCTACAGCTTTCCCCGTGGCACTGTCACCAGCCTGGAATCCGCCTGAATGTTTTCTGTAAGTCACTCGCCGGGCTCGCCCGCCTCCGGCAGCAGCGGCAGCTTCACCCGGAACGTCGCCCCGCCACCCGGCGTCTGGACCGCCTCCACCGCGCCGTGGTGCGCCGCCACCAGCGCGGCGACGATGGCCAGGCCGAGACCGGTGCTGGTCGGCCCGCCGGCCCGGCGGGTCCGGGCGGCGTCCACCCGGTAGAACCGCTCGAAGACCCGCTCGGCCTGCTCCGGGGTGAGACCCGGACCGGTGTCGGCCACCTCCACCACGGCCAGGTTCCCCGGCTCCGCCCGCAGCCGCAGCGTGACCGCGGCGTCCGACGGGGTGTGGGTGAGCGCGTTGGTCATCAGGTTGCCGATCACCTGCCGCAGCCGGGCGTCGTCACCGAGCACCACCAGCGGGCCCGCGCCCGGTTCCCGCTCCAGCTCGATCCGCCGGTCCGGGTCGACCACCCGGGCCGCCTCCACCGCGTCGGACGCCAGCACCGGCAGCTCCACCGGGGCCAACGCGATCGGCCGTTCCCGGTCCATCCGCGCCAACAACAACAGGTCCTCGACCAGCAGCCCCATCCGGGACGCCTCGTCCTCGATGCGGCGCAGCAGGTCGGCGGTCTGCTCGGGGGCCCGCGCCGCGCCCTGCCGGTACAGCTCGGCGAAGCCACGGATCGTGGTCAGCGGCGTCCGCAGCTCGTGCGAGGCGTCCGCGATGAACTGCCGCATCCGCTCCTCGGAGCGGCGGGCCCGCGCCTCGGACGCCTGCGCCAGCGCGGCGGCGTCCCGGGCGCCCGTCTCGGCGCTGCGGGCCGCCGCCTCGGAGGCGGCCCGCGCGGTGAACGCGGCCTCGATCTGCGCCAGCATCGCGTTCAGCGCCCGGGAGAGCCGGCCCAGCTCGGAGGTCGGGCAGGCCCGCCCCTCCTCCGGGTCGGGCACCCGCCGGGTCAGGTCGCCGCCGGCGATGGCCGCCGCGGTCCGCTCGATCTCCACCAGCGGCTTCAGGCTGGTACGCACGATGCCCGCGCCCACCGACGCCAGGATGATCAGCACCGCCCCGCCGGCGAGCAGGTCGATCCAGAGCAGTTGCCGCACGGATAGGTCGACCTCGGTGAGGTTCTGCCCGATCACCCGGTACGAGTCCTGGCTGTCCTGCCGGACCATCAACCGCCAGCGGACCCGCTTGTCCGCCCCGCTCTCGGTGAACGCCTCGCCGTTGGCGTGCTCGTCGTACCAGCTCTGGTCGTTCAGCCCGGCCGGCAGGTCCTGGGGGCTCAGCCGCTGGTCGGCCGCGGAGAAGCCGGACTGGTCGTTGCGACTCCACTGGGCCACGAGGTAGTCGGTCGGGAACCTGCTGTTGGTCCCCCCGCTGATGCTCACCCCCCGGTCGAGCTGGTCGTCCAGCTCCCCGTCGATGCGGTCCACGAGGTAGTTGTGCAGGAAGTAGGCGGTCGAGACGCTGATCACCAGCAACGCGCCGGCCACCAGCGCCAGCACGGCGGTGACCAGCTTGAGCCGCAGCGGGATGCCGCGTACCCAGCCCTTCGCGTCGTGGACGAGGTTCACGCCGCCGGCTTGCGCAGCACGTAGCCGACCCCACGCAGGGTGTGGATGAGTCGGGGCTGGGTGTTGTCGACCTTGCGCCGCAGGTAGGAGATGTAGGACTCGACGATGTTGTCGTCACCGCGGAAGTCGTAGTTCCACACGTGGTCGAGGATCTGCGCCTTGCTGAGCACCCGGTTGGCGTTGAGCATCAGGTAGCGCAGCAGCTTGAACTCGGTCGGCGAGAGCTGCACCCGCTGGCCGGCCCGGTGCACCTCGTGGGTCTCCTCGTCCAGCTCCAGGTCGGCGAACGTGAGCCGGGACGGGGCCTGCTCGCCGGTCGCGGTGCGCCGCAGCACGGCCCGGATCCGGGCGGTCAGCTCCTCCAGGCTGAACGGCTTGGTGACGTAGTCGTCGCCGCCGAGGGTCAGCCCGCGGATCTTGTCGTCGGTGGCGTCCCGCGCGGTCAGGAACACCACCGGGGTACGCGTGCCGCCCTCGCGGAGCATCCGGATGACCTCGAAGCCGTCGAGGTCGGGCAGCATCACGTCGAGCACGACCAGGTCGGGCCGGTGGTCCTTGGCGGCGTGCAGCGCCGCGCTGCCGCTGGTCGCGGTGGCCACGTCGAACCCCGCGAAGCGCAGGCTCGCGGAGAGCAGTTCGAGGATGTTCGGGTCGTCCTCGACGACGAGCAGTCGGGCCTCGGTCTGGGTAGCCGCCATGGCTCCCATCATCCGTGCTCCGGCTGCGGTCGCGCTGGGCGGAAGCTGGAAACAAGCTGTGAGATCAGCGGAGCAGTCGGCGCAGCCCGTCGAGCGCGCCGTCGAGCAGCCGGATCGCGGTCCGGAGCTGGTTGTCGCTGAGCCGCCCGGCCCGCACCAGCGCGCCGACCTCGACGGTGAACGCGGCCAGCCGCTTGTCGAACTCGGCCAGCAGCGGCGACTCGGCAGCCCGGCCGCCGCCCCCGTTGCCGGCGGGCCGGACGGTCGGGGGCGGTGGCGACGTCCAGCGGCTCTGCCGGGTCTGCCGGGTCACCTCGCGCAGTTCCCGTTTCAGGTCGCGGGTGGAGCCGCGGACCTCGGTGCGGATCTCGCCGGCCAGCGCGGAGAGGTCCTCCACGGAGGCGCTGATGTCGGCCTCCAGCGTGCTCAACTCGTCGGCGCGCTGCCGCAGCTCGGCGCGCCCGGCCTCGGTGATCTCGTAGACCTTGCGCCCGCCCGCCGCGGTGTGGGTGACCAGCCGCTCCACCTCCAGCCGTTGCAGCCGGGGGTAGATGGTGCCGGCGCTGGGCGCGTAGAGCCCGAGGAAGCGCTCCTCCAGCAGGCGGATCAGCTCGTAGCCGTGCTTCGGTCCGTCGTCGAGGAGCTTGAGGAGGTAGAGCCGGAGCCGCCCGTGGCTGAACACGGCGGTCACGGCAGGTCCTCCAGGTCGTCGGCGTCCGTGACCGGGCGGGCCAGCAGCGCGATGCTGCCGGACGTCGCGGACGCCCAGAGCTTACCCGCGCCCGCGCCGAGCACCCCGTGGCTGTCCTTGACCGCGCCGAAGCCGTGCTGGCCGCCGCAGATCTGCGGGAAGCCGCTGGTGATCCGGCCGGAGGTGGTGTGCAGGTGGACGCTGAGGTCGCTGTCCTCCCGGACCCGGACGGTGATGCTGCCGGAGATGGCGCTGAGCCGGATCTCGCTGCCGCGCGGGTTGTCCAGGTCGCAGGTGATCGAGCCGGAGATCGCGTGGGCGCGGACCCGCTCGGGCGCGCTGTCGGCCAGGATCAGCTCGCCGGAGACCGTCTCCAGGTCGAGGTCGCCGCCGATGCCGAGCGCCTCCACCGGGCCGGAGACCACCTTGGCGCTGGTGCGCCCGCGCAGCCCCATCAGGGTGACCTGGCCGGACGTGACGTCGACCCGGGTGTCACGGCGCAGCCCGGAGGCGACCAGCGCGCCGTCGACCAGGTGCAGGTCGGCCAGCGCCTGGGCCGGCACGGCGACCGACACCTCGGCGCGGAACCGGCGGCGGAGCTGGCCCAGCCACCACAGCACGCCCGGCCAGCGGGGGAACGGCTCGTGCCGGATGCTGAGGTGCCCGTCGCGCAGCTCGACCACGAGCGGCCGGCGGCTGATCCGGGTGACGTCGACCCGCGCCGGGCCGTCCGTGCCGACCACGTTGAGCCGGCCGCTGACCAGCCGGACGTCCAGCCGGGTGACCGGCTCGTCCAGCGTGATCCGCCTGGGCCCGTCCACCGTCCAGCTCCCCATGGGTCCTCCCCTCGAACGACGCGCCGTCCCGACACGCCGAGCACGAGAGAAGCCTAACGCGATACATCGCGACTCATCAAGCCTGTATCGCGTTCCCGTCTCCCACCCCGCCGATCATGGACTTGTGGCACCTCCGATACACCCACCGAGCGGGCATTCCAGGCGCCACAACTCCTAGATCGACGGGGTGGAGTGGCGGGGCGAGGGGCGGGGGCGAGGGTGGGGGTGGATGGCGGACTCGGCGGTGCGGGCCAGGAGGCGGCGGTCGGCGTCGGCGGCGGGGTGCAGTGCGGCGGCCACGGTCACCACCACGGTCAGGTCCCGGGCGGCCAGCACCCGACGGACCGACGCCCAGAGCGTCTCCGCGCCGAGGAACGCGGGCAGCGTGCTCGGGTCGCCCGCGTACCGGTAGGCGACGGTCAGCGGCACCACCGGCGCGCCCGCGACCACCGCGGCCTCGAACATCGCCGGTCGGAAGCCACCGCCGGGGCGGCAGCCGAGCGCCGCGCCGCACCAGGTCGTCCCCTCCGGGAACACCGCCACCGGGTGCCCGGCGCGCAGCGCGTCGGCCACCCGGGCGACCGTGGCCGGCAGCTCACGGGGGCGGGACCGGTCCACGAAGACGGTGCCCGCCGCCGCGGCCAGCGCGCCCACCAGCGGCCAGCCCCGCACCTCCCGCTTGGCCAGCATCCGGGCCGGCGACACCGCGAGCACCGCGAGGACGTCCAGCCAGGAGACGTGGTTGGCGACCAGCAGCGCGCGGCGGCGCGGCGGCCGGCCCCGGACCACCAGCCGCACGCCGAGCGCGCGGAGCGTGCCGCGGGCCCAGCCGCGCAGCGCGGCCCGCCGGTCGGCCGCCGGCAGCACCGGCAGCAGCACGGCCAGGCCGACCCCGGCCACCAGCATTACGAGTACGCCGAGCAGCCGGCCGACGCGGCGCGGCGCGGACACGTCCGGGGCGGCCGGCGGCGGCAGGCACTCCGGCCCGCACCCGGAGGCGGGCCGCCACAGGCCGTCGCCGGCCAGGCTCGGGCGGACGGCGTCCACGAGCAGCGTCACGGTCCCACCTCGCCGAGGAAGTGCCGCAGGTGGCGCGGGTTCATCCGGTCCAGCGAGAACAGCACGTAGAAGTCGGCGCAGCCGAAGTCCGGGTCGTACGCCGGCTCGCCGGCGACCCAGGCGCCGAGCCGCAGGTAGCCGCGGAGCAGCGGCGGGACGAGCGCCCGGCGTGCGGCCGGGGTGAGCGGGGCCGCATCGACGGGCGGGGCCTCGGCGAACCACGGCCGGCGCGGGGTGACCCGCAGCGGCGGCGGCGCGAGGTGCCGGTCGGCGACCTGCGCCCACACCTCGGCGGCGGCGACACCGCGGTCGGCGACCGGCACCGAGGCGCAGCCGCCGAGCCAGCGCGAGCCGCGCAGGTGCAGGTAGCGGCAGATGCCGGCCCACATCAGGTTGATGACGGCGCCGGTGCGGTGGTCCGGGTGCACGCAGGAGCGGCCGGCCTCGACCAGGTCGTCGCGGAGCGGGGCCAGCGGGCGCAGGTCGAACTCACCGTCGGCGTAGCGCCGGTCGGTGCGACCCAGGGGCAGCAGCCGGTAGGTGCCGACCACCTCGCCGGTGTCCTCGCGGAGCACCACCAGGTGGTCGCAGTGCGCGTCGAACTCGTCGGTGTCGAGCCCGGCGGCGCCGGGCGGGAGGGTGGCGCCGAGTTCCCCGGCGAACACCTCGTGACGCAGGCGTTGCGCGGCCGCGACCACTGTCGGGTCGTCGGCGATCAGCAGGGTGTAACCGCTGGTCGTGATGGGTGCGCCAGCGGCGTGCAGAACGGCCATGGGTCCTGTGTAAGGGCCGCGGGTTGCCGCGCCCGGGGTGAGGGATGTCGATCCGGTGAACGCCGGTCGGCGGCGGCGTGCGGCACCAGGCCGGCGGGTGTGCGAGGCTGCCGGGCGACCACCGGCGACGGCGCCGGCGGAACCGAGCCCGGAGGTGCACGTGCTGGTCGAGGCCCGTTTCCACGGACCGGACGGCTCCGGCAACGGCGGCTGGAGCGCCGGGATCTTCGCCGCGCTGCTCGACGACCGGGGGCCGGTGGAGGTCACGTTGCGCCGGCCGCCGCCGCTGGACACCCCGCTGACCGCCGCCGACGGCGAGGTGCGCGACCCGCAGGGCCGGCTGGTCGCCGAGGTACGCCGGGTCGAGCCGGTCGAAGCGGTGGTGCCGCCGGTGGACCCGGCCACCGCCGAGGAGGCCGCGCGGGCGTACCCCGGTCTGGTGGACCACCCGTTCCCCCGCTGCTACGTCTGCGGCCCGGACCACCCGGACGGCCTGCGGATCTTTCCGGGCCGGCTGCCGGACGGGCGGACCGCCGCGCCGTTCCACGCGCCGGCCGAGGTGGTGCCCGCGACGGTCTGGGCGGCGCTGGACTGCCCGGGCGGGTGGGCGGTGCTCTCCGCCGGCCGGCCGTACGTGCTGGGACGGATCGCCGCGCAGGTCACCGCGCTGCCCCGGCCCGGCGACGCGTGCGTGGTGACCGGCCTCGCGGTGGGCGGCGAGGGGCGCCGGGCCGAGGTGCACACCAGCCTGTACGGGCCGGACGGCACGCTGCTGGGCCGGGCCCGCGCCACCTGGGTCGCGCTGCCGACCGGGTGATCTCCTCCCTGAGGAGGACGGCGCGTACGCATCGCGCCTGATTGACCCCCTTGCGCCGGGTTGGAAGGCTGTGCGGGGCGCCCCCGCAACGGCGCCCCCACCGGCGTGCGTCGAGCACGCCGGGGCAGGAGAGGAGAATGATGTCCGACGGGCAGCCACGCCCCAGTGCCGCGACCGGCCAGATCATCGTGTCCGGCTTGACCAAGCAGTACAAGAACGTCCGCGCGGTCGACAATCTGTCGTTCACCGTCGAGCCGGGCCGGGTCACCGGCTTCCTCGGCCCGAACGGCGCCGGTAAGACGACCACGCTGCGCATGTTGCTCAACCTGGTCACGCCGACCGCCGGCACGGCGACCATCGGCGGCCACCGGTACGCCGACCTGACCGACCCGCTGCGCACGGTGGGCGCGGTGCTGGAGGCGTCCAGCGCGCACAAGGGCCGCACCGGGATCAACCACCTGCGGGTGATCTGCGCGGCGGCCGGGCTGCCGAAGGAGCGGGCCGACGAGGCGCTCGCCCTGGTCGGGCTCTCCCCGGCGGCGAAGCGCAAGTTCAAGGGCTACTCGCTGGGCATGAAGCAGCGACTCGGGATCGCCGCCGCGATGCTCGGCAACCCGCAGGTGCTGATCCTGGACGAGCCGGCCAACGGCCTCGACCCGGAGGGCATCCGCTGGATGCGGGGCTTCCTCAAGGGGCTGGCCACCGAGGGCCGGACGGTGCTGGTCTCCAGCCACCTGCTCTCCGAGATGCAGTTGCTCGCCGACGACGTGGTGATCATCGCGGCCGGCAAGCTGGTCCGGCAGGGGCCGGTCGAGCAGGTGATGGGCTCGATGACGCACGGCGCCCGGGTGCGGGTGCGCACCCCGCAGGCGGACGAGCTGGCCGCGGCGCTGCGCGAGCAGTCCGCCACGGTGGATGCCGACCCGCACGGCGCGCTGCTGGTCAGCGGCGTGGACGCGCCGACCGTGGGCCGCATCGCGCTGGCCGGAAAGGTCGAGCTGCACGAGCTGACCACCGAACGTCCCGACCTCGAAGGGGTCTTCCTGGAGCTGACGGCCGGAAAGGCGGAGATCCGATGACGCTGGTCCGATCCGAACTGCTCAAGATCCGCACCACCAGCACCTGGTGGGTCTTCGGGCTGATCAGCCTGCCGCTGTGGGCGCTCGCGCTCGGCTTCAACTGGTTGCAGACCGACGCGCTGGCCAGCGGCAACGTGGGCGACGTGCCGGCCGACCAGGCCGACCAGATCCAGGCGGTGTCGAGCGCCGACAGCATCGCCGCCAACCTCTACACGAACGGCCAGTTCTTCGGGCTGCTCATCGTGATGCTGCTCGGCATCGTGGTGGTGACCAGCGAGTTCTTCCACCAGACGGTGACCACCACGTTCCTCACCGCGCCGCACCGCACCGCGGTGATGCTGGCCAAGCTGGTCGCGGCCGGCGTGTTGGCGCTGCTGTTCTGGATCGCCACCACGGTGCTCAACCTGATCTTCGCGCCGTTGATCCTGAACGCCACGGACGTCGGCTCGCACCTCGACAGCGGGGCGGTGTGGCGCGCGGTGGCCCTCAACGGGCTGGCGTACCTGCTCTGGTCGGTGCTCGGCGTCGGGCTCGGCGTGCTGATCCGCAGCCAGATCGGCGCGACCGTGACCGGCATCCTGCTCTACCTGGGCGGCACCATCGGCGCGGCCATCGCCATCGGGCTGCTCGCGCAGCGGTTCGGCGACTGGATCAACGAGCTGCAACTGCTGGTGCCGTCGCTGGCCTCCTCGCTGATGGTCAGCGGCGTCGACATCCCCGGCAACCCGCCGCGCTGGGCGGGCGCCGCGGTGCTGATCGGTTACGCGGTGGTGACCGGCGTGATCGGCGTGCTGACCATCCGGCGGCGCGACATCTCCTGAGCCACGCGCGACCCGGGCCCCGTCCGGTGACCCTGTGTCACCGGGCGGGGCCCGTCGTCGTCTAGCAGGAGTCGGCGGACCACGCAGCGTTTGCCGAACTTCTGGCATCTTCTGTGAAACGGGCCACCAGCCGGAGGCGAGAATGCCTGCGGCAATCGCACGGCGTAGCCTGGGATCCGTCTCCTGCGCTCCGGCGAACCGGGCGTGGGGGCCACCGCGTGACTATTCACAACCGCGTGAAAGAGGCGATTAGCGGCCGTGTCGACCCAGCAGACATCGCAGGAGAACCCACTGGCGGGTTTCGGCCCGAACGAGTGGATCGTCGAGGAGATGTACCAGCGCTACCTCGCCGACCCATCGAGCGTCGACTCGGCCTGGCACGACTTCTTCGCCGACTACCGGCCGGCGCCCGGCGCCGCCACCCCACGTCCGGAGAAGCCGGCCGCGCCGGCTGCCAAGCCTGAGCCGGCCGAGCAGCAGGAGGCGGTGGCCACGGTCACCGAGAAGCCCGCCGCCAAGGCCGCGCCGGCCAAGCCGGCCGAGAAGCCCGCCGCCAAGCCGGCGGCGAAGACCGCCGAGGCGGCCCCGGCGAAGAAGGCGGCCCCGGCCAAGCCGGCCGCCAAGGCGCCGGCCGCGAGCGCCGCCGGCACCACCCCGCTGCGCGGCGTGGCCGCCAAGATCGTCCAGAACATGGACGCCTCGCTCGCCGTGCCGACCGCCACCAGCGTGCGCGCGGTCCCGGCGAAGCTGCTGGTCGACAACCGCATCGTGATCAACAACCACCTGGCCCGGGGTCGCGGCGGCAAGGTCAGCTTCACCCACCTCATCGGCTACGCGATGGTGCGGGCGCTGATCGAGCACCCGGAGATGAACAACTCCTTCGCCGAGGTCGACGGCAAGCCGGCGATGCTCCGCCCGGAGCACGTCAACCTGGGCATCGCCATCGACCTGGCCAAGCCGGACGGCTCCCGCAACCTGGTCGTGCCGTCCATCAAGGCCTGCGAGCAGATGGACTTCCGGCAGTTCTGGCAGGCGTACGAGGACGTGGTCCGGCGCGCCCGCCGCAACGAGCTGACCATGGAGGACTACTCCGGCACCACCATCTCGCTGACCAACCCGGGCGGCATCGGCACGGTGCACTCGATCCCGCGCCTCATGCAGGGGCAGAGCGCCATCATCGGCGTCGGCGCGATGGAATACCCGGCGCCCTACCAGGGCATGAGCGAGGCCACCCTGGCCGAGAACGCGGTCAGCAAGGTGATCACGCTGACCAGCACGTACGACCACCGGATCATCCAGGGCGCGCAGTCCGGCGAGTTCCTCAAGGTCATGCACGAGCTGATGCTCGGCGAGCGCGGCTTCTACGACGAGATCTTCACCTCGCTGCGCATCCCGTACGAGCCGGTGCGCTGGATGCGCGACGTGGCCGTCGACAGCGAAGGCCAGATCAACAAGACCGCGCGGGTGCACGAGCTGATCCACGCGTACCGGGTGCGCGGTCACCTGATGGCCGACACCGACCCGCTCGAGTTCGAGATCCGCAAGCACCCCGACCTGGACGTGCTCCAGCACGGGCTGACCCTGTGGGACCTGGACCGGGTCTTCCCGGTCAACGGCTTCGCCGGCCAGCAGCGGATGAAGCTGCGCTCGATCCTCGGCGTGCTGCGCGACTCCTACTGCCGCCGGGTCGGCATCGAGTACATGCACATCCAGGACCCGGAGGAGCGGCGCTGGATCCAGGAGCGGGTCGAGCGCAAGTACGAGAAGCCCGGCTCCGACGAGCAGAAGCACGTGCTCAACCGCCTCAACGCCGCCGAGGCGTTCGAGACGTTCCTGCAGACGAAGTACGTCGGCCAGAAGCGCTTCTCGCTGGAGGGCGGCGAGTCGCTGATCCCGCTGCTCGGCGAGGTGCTGGAGTCCTCCGCCGAGGCCGGGCTGGACGAGGTCGTCATCGGCATGGCCCACCGGGGCCGGCTCAACGTGCTGGCCAACATCGTCGGCAAGCCGTACGAGAAGATCTTCTCCGAGTTCGAGGGGCACCTCGACCCGCGGTCCACGCAGGGCTCCGGCGACGTGAAGTACCACCTCGGCCAGAACGGCAAGTTCACCACCCCGGACGGCGAGCACGCGGTCAAGGTGTCGGTGGTGGCGAACCCGTCGCACCTGGAGGCGGTCGACCCGGTGCTGGAGGGCATCGTCCGGGCCAAGCAGGACCGGATCGACCTCAAGCTGGAGGGCTACACCGTGCTGCCGCTGGCGGTGCACGGTGACGCCGCCTTCGCCGGGCAGGGCGTGGTCGCCGAGACGCTCAACCTGTCCCAGCTCCGCGGCTACCGCACCGGCGGCACCGTGCACGTGGTGGTCAACAACCAGGTCGGCTTCACCACCGCCCCGGAATACAGCCGGTCCAGCCTCTACAGCACCGACGTGGCCCGGATGATCCAGGCGCCGATCTTCCACGTCAACGGCGACGACCCGGAGGCGGTCGTCCGGGTGGCCCGGCTCGCGTTCGAATACCGCCAGGCGTTCAACAAGGACGTCGTGATCGACCTGGTCTGCTACCGCCGGCGCGGGCACAACGAGGGCGACGACCCGTCGATGTCCAACCCCCAGATGTACAAGATCATCGACTCGAAGCGGTCGGTCCGCAAGCTCTACACCGAGGAGCTGATCGGGCGCGGTGACATCACCGTGGAGGACGCCGAGGAGCTGCTGCGCGACTACCAGGCCCAGCTCGAACGCGTCTTCAAGGCCACCCGCGACGCGGCCACCACGCCGCGCCAGCTCGGCCGCCCGAAGCGCGAGGAGGAGCCGGAGCCGCAGGTCGACACCGCCACCGACGCCTCCGTGGTCAAGGCCATCGGCGAGGCGCACGTCAACCTGCCCGAGGGCTTCACCCCGCACAAGCGCATCCAGCAGTTGCTGGAGCGGCGTCGGAAGATGTCCGTCGAGGGCAACATCGACTGGGGCTTCGGCGAGATCATCGCGTTCGGCGCGCTGCTGCACGACGGCGTCACCGTCCGGCTCGCCGGGCAGGACTCGCGCCGCGGCACGTTCGTCCAGCGGCACGCCTCGATCGTCGACGCCCGCACCGGCGACGACTACCTGCCGCTGAAGACGTTCACCGCCGACGGCGAGCGGTCCCGCTTCTTCGCCCACGACTCGCTGCTCTCCGAGTACGCCGCGATGGGCTTCGAGTACGGCTACTCGGTGGAGAACGTCAACGCGCTGGTGGCCTGGGAGGCCCAGTTCGGCGACTTCGTCAACGGCGCCCAGTCGGTGATCGACGAGTTCATCTCCTCCGGCGAGGTGAAGTGGGGCCAGCGCTCCGCGGTCACCCTGCTGCTGCCGCACGGCCACGAGGGCCAGGGGCCGGACCACACCTCCGGCCGCCCGGAGCGCTTCCTCCAGCTCTGCGCCGAGGACAACATGCGGGTGGCCATCCCGACCACCCCGGCGAACTACTTCCACCTGCTGCGCCGCCAGGCGCTGTCGCCCAAGCGCAAGCCGCTCGTGGTGTTCACGCCGAAGTCGCTGCTGCGGCACAAGCTGTGCGTGTCGCCGGTGGAGGACTTCACCACCGGCACGTTCCAGCCGGTGCTGGCCGACACCGGCGCCCCGGCGCCGGAGCAGGTGAAGCGGGTGCTGCTCTGCTCGGGCAAGGTCTACTACGACCTGTTCCAGGCCCGGCAGGAGCGGGGCGTCACCGACACCGTGATCGTCCGGATGGAGCAGCTCTACCCGCTCCCGGTGGAGGAGGTGCGGGCCGCGCTCGCGCAGTACCCGAACGCCGAGGACTTCGCCTGGGTCCAGGAGGAGCCGGCCAACCAGGGCGGCTGGTCGTTCGTCGCGCTCAACCTGCTGGAGCACCTGCCCGAGGTGCGGCTGCGTCGCATCTCCCGCCCGTCCGCCGCCGCCCCGGCGGTCGGGTCGGCGAAGATGCACGAGGTCGAGCAGAACGCGCTGATCGAGGCGGCTCTCCCCCGCCCGTGACACACCGCCGGCAGCGGCCCGTCCCGGCCACCGGGGCGGGCCGCTGCCGTAGAACGAGAGGACGACCGTGTACTTCACCGACCGTGGCATCGAGGAGCTGGTCGAGCGCCGGGGCGACGAGCAGGTCAGCCTGGAGTGGCTGGGCGAGCGCCTGCGCGACTTCGTGGACCTGAACCCGGAGTTCGAGACCCCGATCGAGCGGTTCGCCACCTGGCTGGCCCGCCTCGACGACCCCGACGACGAGTGACCCTTCGCATTTGACTAGTGCCGCTGCGTGACGTCCACTGTTGAGGTATGAACCCCGGGAGCCACAAACCGCCGCAGGACGCGGTGACGGTACGCCACCTGCGCCTCGGTGTCGGATCGGTCGGCCTCGCGCTGCCCGTCGTGCTGGTGGTCGGCCACATCGCCGCCACCCGGCGACTCACCCTGCTGGACTCGCTCAGCGGCTACTACCACTCCGAGATGCGGGACGCCTTCGTCGGCTCGATGTGCGCCGTTGGCGTCTTCCTGATCGGCTACCGCTACCGCCGGCCGGAGGACGTGCTCGGCACCGTGGCCGGCGTCCTGGCGGTCACCGTCGCCCTGTTCCCCACCACCACCGGCGCGCCGGTCCCCACCGTCGACGGGCTCGACCGTACCGTCGGCGTGGTGCACCAGGTCGCCGCCGCCGGCCTCTTCGCCCTGCTCGCGGTCTTCTGCCTGGTGCTGTTCACCCGCCCGGACACCGCCGGCGTTCCGCCGCGCCGCTCGGCGGTGCTCTTCTACCGGACCTGCGGTGGGCTGATCGTGCTGGCGATCTCGCTCGCCCTGGCCAGCACGCTGCTGCCCGAGGACGTCCGGCACACCGTCAAGCCGGTGCTGTGGTGCGAGACGCTCGCCGTGTTCGCGTTCGGCGCCGCCTGGGTGGCGAAGTCCGACGCCCTCCTCCGCGCCGCCGACCCCTCCCCTCCCCACCCCACCCACCCCCACTCCCGTCTAACCCCTGCCCGCCCGCCCCGCCCGCCCCGCCCGCCCGCCACGTCGATCTTGGAGTTGTGGTGCCTCGAATGTCCCGTTGACACCTCTTGTCAGGTGCCACAACTCCAAGATCGACGGGGAAAGGGGTGGGGACAACGAGCGCGGGAGAGCGCAGGAGGGCAGGGGCGAAGGACCCGGGCGGGGGTGGGGGCGATCTTGTAGCGTGGGGGCGTGGCGCGCAGCGTGTACCTGACCAGCGTGGGGTCGGGCGGAGGAAAGTCCACCCTGGCGCTCGGGCTGGCCGAGCTGCTGTCCCGACAGGTCGGGCGGATCGCCGCGTTCCGGCCGCTGGTCGCCGGCGACGGCAGTGACCCGATCCTGGCCCTGCTCACCGAGCGCTACCGGGTGGAGCTGCCGGTCGACGAGCTGCACGGCGCGACCTACGCCGAGGCCACCGAGCTGGTCGCGAACGGCCGGCGGGAGGAGCTGATCTCGCGGATCGTGGCCCGCTACCGGGAGGTGGAACGGCGCTGCCCCGCCGTCGTGGTGGTCGGCAGCGACTTCGCCGACGGCGACGGCGCCGGCCCCCGGGAGCTGGCCTTCAACGCCCGCCTCGCCACCGAGTTCGGCAGCGTCGTGGTGCCCGTGGTGGACGGGTTCGGGCAGTCGCCCGAGGCCGTCGCGGCGGCCGTGCGCGGCGCGTACCACGATCTGGCCGACCTGGGCGCGACGGTGGTCGCGGTGGTCGCCAACCGGGTGCCCGAGCCGACGGCGCTGCCCGAGCTGCCGGTCCCCGCGTACGCCATCCCGGAGGTGCCGACCGTGTCGGCGCCGACGGTGGCCGAGGTGGCGGCGGCGCTCGGCGCCACCAGGCTCGCCGGCGACCGGGCCGCGCTCGACCGCGACGTGCTCGACTACGTGGTCGGCGCCGCGCACGTGCCGACCCTGCTCGACCACCTCACCGACGGGGCACTGGTGATCACCCCGGGCGACCGGGCCGACCTGCTGGTGGCCGCCGGCGCCGCGCACGTGGCCGGGCAGGTCTCGCTGGCCGGGCTGGTGCTCACGCTCGGCGAACAGCCCGACCCGCGCGCCATGCGGCTGGTCGAGCGGATGAACACCGGGCTGGCCGTGCTCTCGGTGACCAGCGACAGCTACGACACGGTCGAGGCGTCCAGCCGGATCGAGGGCCGCCCCAGCACCGCCAACCCGCGCAAGGTGGAGGCCGCGCTCGGCGCGTTCGAACGGTGCGTGGACACCGACGACCTGGCCCGCCGGCTGCGGGTCACCCGCTCGGCGCGGGTCACGCCGCTGATGTTCGAGAACGACCTGATCGACCGGGCCCGGGCCCGGCGTCGCCGGCTGGTGCTGCCCGAGGGCGGCGAGGAGCGGATCCTGCGCGCGGCGGAGGTGCTGCTGCGCCGCGGCGTCGCCGACCTGACCCTGCTCGGCCGCCCCGACGAGGTCGCCCGGCGCACCCGGGAACTGGGCGTCGACCTGGGCGACGCGCAGGTGGTCGACCCGGCGACCAGCGAGTGGCGGGACGAGTTCGCCGAGGCGTACGCGAAGCTGCGCGCGCACCGCGGCGTGACGCCGGAGCTGGCGTACGACGTCGTGGCGCAACCCAACTACTTCGGCACCATGATGGTGCAGGCCGGACGCGCCGACGGGATGGTCTCCGGGGCCACCCACACCACGGCCGCCACCATCCGCCCGGCCTTCGAGATCATCCGCACCGTGCCCGGCGTCTCGGTCGCGTCGAGCGTCTTCTTCATGCTGCTCGCCGACCGGGTGCTGGTCTACGGCGACTGCGCGGTCAACCCGGACCCGGACGCCGCCCAGCTCGCCGACATCGCCATCTCGTCGGCCGACACCGCGGCCCGGTTCGGCATCGAGCCCCGGGTGGCCATGCTGTCGTACTCCACCGGCAGCTCCGGCGCCGGCGCGGACGTGGAGAAGGTCGCGGCGGCCACGAAGCTGGTCCGGGAACGCCGGCCGGAACTGCTGGTCGAGGGTCCGATCCAGTACGACGCGGCGATCGACCCGCAGGTCGCCGCCACCAAGCTGCCGGACAGCCCGGTGGCGGGACGGGCCACCGTGTTCATCTTCCCGGACCTGAACACCGGCAACAACACGTACAAGGCGGTGCAGCGCTCGGCCGGCGCGGTCGCGGTCGGCCCGGTCATGCAGGGCCTGCGCCGGCCGGTCAACGACCTGTCGAGGGGCGCCACCGTGCCGGACATCGTCAACACGGTGGCGATCACCGCCATCCAGGCCGCCGCGGAGGCGTCGTAGATGAGCCGCATCCTGGTCCTCAACACGGGATCCTCGTCGGTCAAGTACCGGCTCTACGACGGCGACGACGTCCTCGACAAGGGCACCGTGGAGCGGATCGGCGAGCCGGGCGGCGGACCGGCCGACCACGAGAGCGCGGTCCGGGAGATCATCGACCGGCTCGACCTCACCGGGCTGGCCGGCGTCGGGCACCGGGTGGTGCACGGGGGACGGCGGTTCAGCGCTCCGGTGCTGATCGACGACGCGGTGGTCACCGCGATCGAGGAGCTGGTCCCGCTCGCCCCGCTGCACAACCCGGCAAACCTGGCCGGCATCCGGGTGGCCCGGGAGGCGCTGCCGGACACCCCGCAGGTCGCGGTCTTCGACACCGCGTTCCACCACACGCTGCCCGAGGCCGCGGCCACCTACGCCATCGACCGGGCCACCGCCGAACGGTACGACGTGCGGCGGTACGGCTTCCACGGCACCTCACACGCGTACGTCTCGCGGCGGGCCGCCGAGCTGCTCGACCGGCCGTACGCGGAGCTGAACACCATCACGCTGCACCTGGGCAACGGGGCCAGCGCGTGCGCGGTGCGGGGCGGTCGCAGCGTCGCCACCTCGATGGGCATGTCCCCGCTGGAAGGCCTGGTCATGGGCACCCGCAGCGGCGACCTCGACCCGACCGTCATCTTCCACCTGCGCCGCGAGGGCGGGATGAGCGTGGACGAGATCGACGACCTGCTCAATCACCGCAGCGGCCTGCTCGGGCTCACCGGCGTCAACGACATGCGGGAGGTGCTGGCCCGGCGCGACTCCGGCGACCCGGCCGCGGCGCTGGCGTTCGACGTCTACTGCCGCCGGATCACCGGCTACGTGGGGGCGTACTACGCGCTGCTCGGGCGGGTCGACGCGGTCGCGTTCACCGCCGGGGTCGGCGAGCACGCCGCGGCGGTCCGGGCCGCGTCGCTGGCCGGGCTGGACCGGCTCGGCATCGCCGTCGACCCGGCCCGCAACGAGGGTACGGGCGACCGGGTCGTCTCCCCCGACGGCGCGGAGGTCACGGTGCTGGTGATCGGCACCGACGAGGAGCGGGAGATCGCCCGCGAGACCCGCGACGTGCTCGCCTGATCCGCGCTTCCCGGAGCCCGGCTCAGCCCGGTGCGGCCTTGTCCGGCGGGCCTCAGCCCAACGCGACCTTGCCCGGCAGGCCTCAGCCCAACGCGACCTTGCCCGGCAGGCCTCAGCCCAACGCGAGCCAGGCGACCAGGGCGACGACGACCACGGCGGCCACGCCGGCACCGACGATCAGCGGCAGTCGCGACGGGGTGGACGCCGCCGCCGTGGCCGACTCGGGCGCGTCGACGAAGGCACGAAACTGCGCCGTGTTGCCGCTCGGGTCGGTGTAGTTCTCAGTCATGCGCGTGACCCTAGCGAAACCCGCCGGAGCCGAGTGCCCCGCCAGGCCGGCGCGGACGCACCCGGGCCACCCGCTCCGGCCAACCCGCCCGGTCGGTGGAGGCTCCGCCCGGCCGGCCGGCGTGGGCAGCCGGCCCGGATGGCGGGCGCGGGCGGCCCACTCGGCTGCCTACCGTGCAGGGGTGAGGGGGCAGCGGCTGGTGGCCGCGCTGATGACGGCGCTGCTGGCCGGCTGCGGGCCGGCCGTCGCCACCACCGACCCGGTCCCGGCCGCCGTCCGGCCCGCGCCCGACCGCCCGTACGCGGTGGGGATGCGGCAGTTCACCGTCGACCCGGACGGCCCCCGGCCGCTACCGGTCACCGTCTGGTATCCGGTGGACCCGCCGGCCCCCGCCGGCCCGATCACCGACGTCCCCTCCGACGCGACGCCCGCGCCGTACTCCCCCGGTCCGGCTGCCGACGTCCGCGCCGGCACCACGCCCGCGCCGCACTCCCCCGGTCCGGCTACCGACGTCCCCGCCGGCACCACGCCCGCGCCGCACTCCCCGGTCCGGCTACCGACGTCCCCGCCGGCACCACGCCCGCGCCGCACTCCCCGGTCCGGCTACCGACGTCCCCGCCGGCACCACGCCCGCGCCGCACTCCCCCGGTCCGGCTACCGACGTCCCCGCCGGCACCACGCCCATGCCCACCTCCCCCGGTCTGGCTGCCGACGTTGCCGCCGGCGCGTCGCCCTCTGCCGATCGGGCCGGGTCGGGTCGGCGGGCCGTCGCGCCGGGCCCCGGCACCGAGACCGGGCCGAGGGTGTGGTCGTGGGCGCCGGTGGCCGCCGGACGGTTCCCGGTGGTCGTCTACAGCCACGGGCTACGCAGCCTGCCCGCGCTGCACGCGCCGCTGACCAGCCGCTGGGCGGCAGCCGGCCTGGTGGTGGTCGCGCCGACCTACCCGCGTACCAACCGACGGGCGCGGACCTTCAGCCGCGACGACGTCCGCAACCAACCGGCCGACGCCTGGCGGCTGGTCCGCCACCTCGTCCGGCTGAGCGCCCGCTCCGGTGATCCGCTCGGCGCGCACCTGGCCATGGACCGGCTCGCCGCCGCCGGGCACTCGGCGGGCGGTCACACCACCCTCGGCATGTTCGCGTCCGCGTCACCGGTCCCGTTGCGGGTGGCCATCGTCATCGCCGGTGGGCGGCCGGTCGTCGGCCCGGTCCGGCCGATGGCGCCGGTGCTGTTCGTGCACGGCACCGCCGACCGGATCGTCCCGCAGTCGATCGGCCGGGCCGCGTACGCCCGCTGTCTCGGACCGGCCGCCTTCCTCAGCCTGCGCGGCCAGGGCCACGGTGAGTACCTGGGTCCGGGCCGACCGGGGTTCCCGGAGGTGCTCGCCACCACCACCGACTTCCTCCGCTGGACGCTCTACGGCGACCGGGGGGCCCTGCGCCGCCTCCCCGCCGACGCCACCGTGCCCGGCGTCACCACCTTCACCACCCGCTCCTTCCCAGCCTGAACCACCCCGCCGCCCCATCGGCCGCTGGCCGCTGGCCGTCCGCCGCGTGTTAAGAAGGGGCCCCGCCTCTACCGCAGGCGTTAAGAAGGGGCCCCGCCTTCCACCCGGCGGGCGGTAGCGTTGCCGCGATGGACGAGCTGGCGGGGCGGCAACTGGACGCGATCCGCGAGGTGGTCGAGCTGTCCGGGGCGGCCGGGATCGAGGTCTGGCTGCGCGGTGGCTGGGCGATGGACTTCCACCTCGGCGCGGTGGGCCGCCCGCACGTCGACGTCGACTGGTACTGCTGGCGGCGCGACGCCGACCGGCTGGCCGACCTGCTGGGCGGGCGGGGCTGGGGTCCCGACCCGCGGATGCCGGCCACCACCCAGCTCGACCTGCTCCGGGGCGACGTGGAGCTGAGCTTCGCCTACCTGGACCGGGATGCTGGCGGCCGGGTGGTCGTCGGCGCCGGGCCGTGGGCGGGCACCGCCCTGCCGGAGGGGATGCTGGCCGCCCCGCCCGGCCGGATCGGGTCACTCGTGGCGCCGGTGATCAGTGTCACCGCGCAGATCGAGTTCAAGGAGATGTACCCGGTCTGGATGCCGGAGCGCCCCCGACGCGCCAAGGACGCCGCCGACCTGGCCCGCCTCCGCGCGTCACCGGCCCACCACCCGCCCCGCTGACCCGCCACCCGCCACCCGCCGCCCGCCGCCCGCCGCCCGCCGCCCGCCGCCCGCGCAGGGTGTTAAGAAGGGGCCCCGCCTCTACCGCAGGCGTTAAGAAGGGGCCCCGCCTTCGGAACGCGAGGCAGAATCGGGGGCATGCGCCGTCGTTTTGTCGCTCTGGTTGCCGCCGCGCTTGTCGGCGTGGGTGTGGTTGGCTGTTCCCGGCCGAGCGTGCCGGCCGGGCGGCCCGCTCCCGACAACTCACCGCAGGCCACCACGCCCGCTCCGCGGGTGGCCGCCGGCAAGGCGCCCTCGAAGAGCTTCGCGGTCGGCGTACGCCAGGTGAAGCTGAACCGCGGCGGCGACCGCCCGCTGCCGGTGACGCTCTGGTACCCGGCGACGGGCGCGGCCGGCGGCCCGGCCGAGCGGTCCGCCCCGGCGGCCGGCGGGCGGTTCCCGGTGGTGCTGTTCAGCCACGGCCTGGGCGCCCGCCCGGAGGACTACCAGGTGTTGCTGACGCGCTGGGCGGCGGCCGGGTTCGTGGTCGCCGCGCCGCGCTTCCCGCACACCGGCCAGGGCGGCGACGGCAACCCGCTGGACGTGCTCAACCAGCCGGCCGACGTGTCGTACGTGTTGACCAGGGTGCTCGCGCTCGGCGAGACGGCGGGCGACCCGCTGCGCGGCCGGCTGGATCCGGGGCGGGTGGCCGCGACCGGGCACAGCGCGGGCGGGGTGACCACGATCGGGTTGTTCACCACCGGCCGGGACGAGCGGTTGGACGCCGGGATCGTGTTCGCCGGCACGGCGCTCGGCGTGGGCACCGCGTTCGCCGGTGCCGCCGCGCCGCAGTTGTTCGTGCACGGCGAGGCGGACGAGGTGGTGTCGTACGCCGCCGGGAAGGCGGTCTTCGACGCGGTGCCGTGGCCGAAGGCGATGCTCAGCCTGCCGAAGGGTGACCACGGCCGGGCGTTGCTCGGTGACGGGAAGGCGCTGCGGGTGGTGGCGGACACCACGGTCGAGTTCCTGCGCTGGACGCTCTACGGCGACCCGGCGGCGAAGACCCGCCTCCCCAACGACGCGACTCGCGGCAACCTCGCCACCCTCGACGACCGGTTGTAAGGAGGGGCCCCTTCTTAACGCTTCCGGTAGAGGCGGGGGCCCCGCCTAACACCTCGGCTCACGCCGTGTGGTCGACGACCACCTTGCCGAAGACCTCGCCGGAGTGCAGCCGCGCGAACGCGTCGGAGATGTCGCTGAACGGCACCACCCGGTCCACCACCGGTCGGACGCCGTGCTCGGCGCAGAACGCGAGCAGCTCGGCCAGCTCGTCCGGGGTGCCCATGGAGGTGCCGAGGATCTCCAACTGCATGGCGAAGACACGACGCAGGTTGACCTTGGGCTCGTGCCCGGCGGTGGCGCCGGAGACGACGATCCGGGCCATCGGGGCGGCCGACTTCAGCGAGTGGTCGAACGTGGCCGCGCCGACCGTCTCGATCACCACGTCCACCCGCTCGGGCAACCGGGCGCCGGGCTCCAGCGCGGTGGCACCCAGCTCGGCGATCCGCTCCCGCTTGGCGGCGTCGCGGCTGGTCGCGTACACCCGCTTGCCGAGCGCGACGGCGAGCGCGACCGCCGCGGTGGCCACGCCACCCCCGGCGCCCTGGACCAGCACCGACTCGCCGTCGGCGACCCGGCCCTTGGTGGTGAGCATCCGCCACGCGGTGAGCCAGGCCGTGGGCAGGCACGCCGCGTCGGTGGCCGACAGGCCGTCGGGCAGCGGCAGCAGGTTCATCCGGGGTACGGCGACCAGCTCGGCGAACGTGCCCTGGTAGTGCTCGGAGAGGATGGACACCCCGCGCGGGTCGCCCGGGGTGGGCACCACGGGGTAGATGACCATCTCGTTGCCGTCCGGGTCGGTGCCGACCGCGTCGCAGCCCAGGATCATCGGGAGCTGGTCGGCGGTCAGCCCCACGCCACGCAGCGACCAGAGGTCGTGGTGGTTCAGCGAGCTGGCCCGCACCCGCATGGTGACCCAGTCGTCCTGCGGGTGGGTCGGCTCGGGGCGGTCGCCGACGGCGAGCGCGGCGAGCGGGTTGTCGGCGTCGAAGGCCGAGGCATAGGCAGCACGCATGATCGGCACGGTAACAAGCTGAGCGGCCGTTAAGAAGGGGCCCTTCCTCTACCGGAAGCGTTAAGAAGGGGCCCCTCCTTACCCCCTCAGCGGCGGGCGACCCCGTCGCGGCGGGCGGCGTCGGCCACCGCCGAGGCGACGGCGGGGGCGACCCGCGGGTCGAGCGGGGACGGCACGATCGCGTCCGCGGTGAGCGACTCGGCCACCACGCCCGCGATGGCGTCGGCGGCGGCCACCTTCATCGCGTCGGTGATCCGGGTGGCCCCGGCGTCCAGCGCGCCCCGGAACACGCCCGGGAACGCGAGCACGTTGTTGATCTGGTTGGGGTAGTCGCTGCGGCCGGTGGCGACCACCGCGACGTGCCGGGCGGCCACCTCCGGGTGCACCTCGGGGGTGGGGTTGGCCAGCGCGAAGACGATGCCGCCGGGGGCCATGCCGGCGACCGCCGCCTCGGGGATCTGGCCGCCGGAGACGCCGATCAGCACGTCCGCGTCGCGCAGCGCCTCGGTGACGTCGCCCTGGCGGCCCTCGGCGTTGGTGAGGTCGGCCAGCTCGGCCTTGGTGCCGGTCAGCTCACGGTGCCGGCCGATGATGCCGCGCGAGTCGCACACCACCACCCGGGCCGGGTCGACGCCGCCGGCGATCAGCATCTTGGTGACCGCCACACCGGCCGCGCCGGCGCCACTGACCGCGACCCGTAGGTCGCCCAGCTTGCGGTTGAGCAGCGCCGCCGCGTTGCGCAGGGCGGCCAGCACCACGATCGCGGTGCCGTGCTGGTCGTCGTGGAAGACCGGGATGTCCAGCGCCTCGTCCAGCCGGCGTTCCACCTCGAAGCAGCGCGGGGCGCTGATGTCCTCCAGGTTGATCCCGCCGAACGAGGGCGCGAGCGCCCTGACCGTCGCGACGATCTCGTCGACGTCCTGGGTGTCCAGGCAGACCGGCACCGCGTCCACGCCGGCGAACTGCTTGAACAGCACCGCCTTGCCCTCCATCACGGGCAGCGCGGCGCGCGGGCCGATGTTGCCCAGGCCGAGCACGGCGGAGCCGTCGGTGACCACGGCGACGGTGTGCGACACCCAGGTGTAGGTGTCGGCGAGCGCGGGATCGGCGGCGATGGCCTCACAGACCCGGGCAACCCCCGGGGTGTACGCCAGGGAGAGGTCCTCCCGGCTGGTCAGCGGCACGGTGGAGGCGACGGCCATCTTGCCGCCGAGATGAAGGTGGAAGACGGGATCAGCGGGGTCCGGGGTGGACGCAGACATGGTGACTCCAGGATCTGTCGAGCAGACGGACCGGCGGGCGAGGTCAGCGGTGGTCAGCGACCGGCGGGGCGGCGGTGCGGGGGTCACCCGGGCACTTTTCGAGCATAGTCACGCCCCGACTCCCACGATGTGAGCGGGGTCATATTCGTCGGCTACCCCCGCCGACCCTTGATCCGCCCCGGACGCGGCCACCAGCGGGCCACCACCCGGCCTCGAACGTCGGCCACCCCGTAGGCCCGGGAGTCGTCGGTGACCAGGTCGTTGTCGCCGCGCAGCCACCAGCCGCCGTCGCGGGGCTCGACCGCGCGTTTCACCACCAGCAGGTCCGGGCGACTGCGGAAGACCGCGACCACGACGTCGCCGGGGCGGACCGCCCGGCCACCGGTGCGGACCAGCACCGCGTCGCCGTGGCGCAGCGTCGGCGACATGGACGGACCGTGGATCAGCACGGGCAGCACCGGTTTCACCTCCTGCCCGCTGGAAAGCATCTCCAGGAGTAGTGTCGTCTTGGATCATCGCAAACATCCCGTGGAGGACCCTGATGCGCCTTCCTCGCATCCTCATGCCCCGTACGATCGCCAGCGCCCACTGTGACCTGCCCTGCGGCGTCTACGACCCGGCCCAGGCCCGGATCGAGGCCGAGTCGGTCAAAATGATCTGCGAGAAGTACCAGGCGAACACCGACCCGGAGTTCCGCACCCGCGCCATCCTGATCAAGGAGCAGCGGGCCGACCTGGTCAAGCACCACCTGTGGGTGCTGTGGACCGACTACTTCAAGCCGCAGCACTTCGAGAAGTACCCGCACCTGCACCAGCTCTTCAACGAGGCCACCAAGCTGGCCGGCGCGGCCGGCGCCAAGGGCGGCACCGACCCGGCCAAGGCCGACGAGCTGCTCTCGAAGATCGACGAGATCTCCAAGATCTTCTGGGAGACCAAGCAGGCGTGACGTCGCCCGCCACGGCACCGACGATCCGGCCGGTACGTCCCGAGGACGTGCCGGCCGTCGTCGCCATGGTGCACGAACTCGCCGACTACGAGCGCGCCCCGGAGCAGTGCCACCTCACCGCCGGGCAGCTCCACGCGGCCCTGTTCGCCGACGCCCCGGCGCTGTTCGGGCACGTCGCGGTGGACGCCTCGGACGAGCCGGTGGGCTTCGCCCTCTGGTTCCTCAACTTCTCCACCTGGGCCGGCGTGCACGGCATCTACCTGGAGGACCTCTACGTCCGGCCGGGCGCCCGGGGCACCGGCGCCGGCCGGCGGCTGCTGGCCACCCTGGCCGCGATCTGCGTCGAGCGCGGCTACCAGCGGCTCGACTGGTGGATGATCAACTGGAATCCGGCGGCCCGTTTCTACGCCGCGATCGGCGCCACGCCGATGGACGAGTGGACGCCGTACCGGCTGGCCGGGGCCGCGTTGCGCGACCTCGCCGCGCAGGCGACGCCCGCGCCCACCCGTCCGGCCGCCTGACCGGGTAGAGTCCCGCACCGGGGGGATGAGGCGTGACTCAACTGACCGGACAGCCGACGACGGACGACGACGTCGTGCACCTCACCGTGCCCGCCGACGGTGGTTACCTCGGCGTGCTCCGCACCGCCACGGCCGGGCTCGCGGCCCGGCTCCAGTTCGCCCTCGACGAGATCGAGGACCTGCGGATCGCCGTCGACGAGGCGTGCGCGATGCTGCTCGCCATCGCCACCCGCGACGCCGAGCTGGAGTGCCGCTTCGCGGTCACCGAGGACGCGCTCACCGTCGAGGTGACCGTGCCGACCGTGCGCGGGGCCACGCTGCCGTCCGAGTCGTCCTTCGCCTGGAAGGTGCTGACCGCGTTGACCACCTCGGCCGGCGCCCGGGCGGCCGACGGCCGGGCCACCATCTCGCTGTTGACCCGCCGCTCCAGCGTCTTCTGACCGGGCCCGCCCCGACGGGCGACGGGCGTCGACCGGAGAGGCGCCGGTCAGCGGCCGGCCGGCTCGCCGAAGCCGAGCGCCCGGTTGGTCGGGCCGCTGACCAGCAGCCCGACGACGCCGAGCCCGAGCGCCATCAGCGGCAGCCCGAGCCAGGCCATCCCGCCCTGGATCATGTACCACCCGACGGGCAGCAGCATGAGTTCGAGCACGATGGCCGGCGCGCGGGCGCCCGACCGCCGCCGGGACAGCGCGCCGCCGAGCGCCCAGAGCGCGACCGCGCCGGCGACGGCGAAGGCGGTCACCAGCAGCGCCGAGGTCAGGTCGGTGGTGCGGGCGGTGAGGTCGGACCAGATCAGCCACGCCGCGACCAGCCCGAGCGCCACCGCCTCGGCGCGCAGCAGGAGCACCGCCGCGCGGAGCGTGCCGGGGACCGGGTCGGAGTCGATCGTCACGGCCGCCACGATACCGGTGGGTAGGCGCGGTAATGTGCCGCCCATGCGGGCCGTCCTGGTGGTCAATCCGAAGGCCACCACCACCAGCGAGCGCAGCCGGGACGTTCTGGTCCGGGCTCTGCGCAGTGAAGTCGACCTGTCGGTGCGCTACACCCGCCGACGGGGCCACGCCATGGACCTGGCCCGGGAGGCCGCCCAGGAGGGCGTCGACCTGGTGGTCACGCTGGGCGGTGACGGCACGGTCAACGAGGTGGTCAACGGGCTGATGGCGGCGGAGCCGCCGACGTTCCGCACCGGGGGGACCTCGGCCGAGCGGCTGCCGGCGCTGGCCACCGTGCCGGGTGGCTCGACGAACGTCTTCGCCCGCGCCCTCGGCCTGCCGCGGGAGTGGCCGGACGGCACCAGCATGATCCTGGAGGGGCTGCGGCTGGGCCGGTCCCGCACCATCGGGCTGGGCCGGGCGGACGACCGCTACTTCACGTTCTGCGCGGGTTTCGGGCTGGACGCGGCGGTGATCCGGCGGGTGGAGCAGGCCCGCAAGCGGGGGCGCGTCTCCACGCCGGCGCTCTACTTCCGGTCCACGGCGAGCCAGTACTTCGTCGGCTCGGACCGCCGGCACCCGCCGATCACTTTGGAGCGCCCGGGCGAGGCCCCGGCGACCGAGCTGGCGACCGCCATCATCCAGAACACCGCGCCGTGGACCTATCTCGGCGACCGGGAGATCAACCCGAATCCGGAGGCGTCGTTCGACCTCGGGCTCGACGTGCTCGCCATTCGGCAGCTCAAGGTGGCGAGCACCGCACGGACGGTGACCCAGTTCTTCTCCCGACAGCCCGATCCGCACGGCAAGCAGGTGCTCCGGCTGCACGACCTGTCGGAGTTCACGCTGGTCGCGACGCGTCCGCTGCCGTTCCAGCTAGACGGCGACTATCTGGGCGAGCGGGAAAAAGTCAGATTCACCTCCGTGCCGGCCGCACTGAGAGTAATCTGCTAGGTCTCGGGTATCCCCGTCGGTTGACGCGGGCCCCCCACCGCGAAGGGTGAGGTGGCCGCCACGCCGAGGAAGGGTGCCGGAAATGTCAGCAACGTCACGCAGACCGTACTATATTGATCCTCGACTGTGGCACGCCGGGTAACGAGAGCCTTCGTAAACCGGGACAAATGGGTGGTGAGCCCGCTCACTGTTCGGAGTTTTTCCGAGCGTCACCCTTGACATCGCTGTAGTTCGTGAAAGTATTCACAAGCGAACTCGTGTTACCGGGACATTGCCTGGATATGCTCGTCAGGTTGAGCTGTTCCAGCAGGTCCAGGGGCCCGCAGCCTGCTCACGCAGCGCCGAATTGACGGATGCTGACCGTCACCGATCGGCAATGCGGATGCATATAGGAATAGCAACGAAGCGTTATCTGGCCATCCACTAAGAATGAGGAGTGTTGCCGCCATGGACTGGCGCCACGATTCGGTCTGCCGCGACGAGGACCCGGAGCTGTTCTTCCCGATCGGGACGTCCGGTCCGGCCCTCCTGCAGGTGGAGCAGGCGAAGGCCGTCTGCCGGCGCTGCCCCGTGACCGACCAGTGCCTGCAGTGGGCGCTGGAGTCCGGTCAGGACGCCGGCGTCTGGGGCGGGATGAGCGAGGAGGAGCGCCGCGCGGTCAAGCGCCGCGGCGGTCTCCGGGTGCTGCGCGCTCACTCCGCCTGACCCACATCACACGCGAACGCCCCGGCCGGTTCCTCCGGCCGGGGCGTTCTGCGATCCGGGCCGGTCAGCCCGCCGCCGTCACCCGCTGCCGCACCAGGTCGGCCAGTTCCGGCAGGTCGGTGAGCGGGTCGGCGACCGCCACCGCACCGGCCGCGCGGGCCGCCGCGCGTACCCCGTCGTGGAACCGGCCCGGGGCCAGGAAGTAGGCCGCCACCGCGACCCGGCGGGCGCCCGCCGCGCGCAGCCGCGCCACCGCCGCGCCGACCTCCGGGGGCGCCGCCGACGCGTACGAGACGCGGCAGGGCACGCCCAGGCCGGCGCCGAGCGCCGAGGCGACCCGCCCCACCGAGGCCCGTGCCCCAGGATCGCGGGTGCCGGCCGCGGCCAGCACCACCGCGTCGGCGTCCGCCCCGGCCGCCTCGGCCAACCGGCGTCGCAGCGCGCCCAGCAAGCGGCCGTCGACCACGCCGCCGGTCGGCCCCAGCACCTCCGTCACCCGCACGTCCAGGCCCGCGCCGGCCGCCGCCACCGCCGCCGGGATGTCCACCTTCCGGTGGTACGCGGCGGTCAGCAGCAACGGCACCAGGACCGCCCGCGAGTGCCCCGCGTCCGCGAGCCGCCGCAACACGTCGGCCGGCCCGGGATCGGTGTGGTCGAGCCAGCTCGGCAGCACCGGCCGGCCCGGACAGGTGACCGCCACCGCCCGGGCCAGCGCCCGGGTCGCCTCCGCCGCACGCGGATCACGACTGCCGTGCGCCACCAGCACCACCGGCGGCCCGCTGGTCAGGTGTGCAGGCCGCACTCGGTCTTCTCGAACATCGCCCACCGGCCGGCCCGGGGGTCCTCCCCCGCCTTCGTCCGGCGAGTGCACGGCCAGCAGCCGATCGAGCCGTAGCCACGGGCGAACAGCTCGTTGACCGGGATGTCGTGGCGGGCCACGTACGCGTCCACCTCGCGCTGCGTCCAGGCCGCGATCGGGTTGACCTTGATCTTGCCGCGTCGCGCGTCGAAGCCCACCACCGGCGTGTTGGCCCGGGTCGGCGACTCGTCCCGGCGCAGCCCGGCCGCCCAGGCGTCGTACCCGGCGAGGGCCCGCTCCAGCGGCTCCACCTTGCGGAGCTGGCAGCACTCGTCCGGGGACCGGTTGAACAGGCGGGGGCCGTACTGGCCGTCCTGCTGGCCGACCGTCATCCGGGGGCGGATCGAGCGGACCCGTACCGGCATCCGCCGGGCCACCTCGTCACGGACCCGCAGCGTCTCCGGGAAGTGCAGCCCGGTGTCCAGGAACACCACGTCGACGCCGGGGGCGACCCGGGACGCCAGGTGCGCCACCACACCGTCGGCCATCGAGCTGGTCACGCAGAACCGGTCGCCGAACGTCTGCGCCGCCCAGCGGGTGATCTCCAACGCGGGCGCGTCGGCCAGCTCCCGCCCGGCCTCCTCGGCCAGCGCGCGCAGCTCCTCCGGGTCCCGCCGGGCCGGCTCGGCCGGTGCGGTCGCGCCCACCAGGCCCAGCCCGGTGGCGGAGAGCAGGCCGGTCACCGGTTCACCGCCCGGCTCAGCAGGCCGGTGAACCGCACCGAGAAGACCCGCGCGCAGGCGTGGCACTCCCAGGCGCCGTGCCCGGCCTCGTGCGGGCGCAGGTCCTCCTCGCCGCAGTACGGGCAGTAGAGAGGCGCAGATCGGGCATCACTCACCGGAGTTCCTCCTCGTCGACTCGGATAACCCAGTTGGCGAAGCTCTCGCCGTCGATCCGGCCGGCCAGGTAGCGGCGGGCCAGCCGTTCCACGTACTCCGGAAGCTCGTCGGCGGTGGTCTTCAGGCCGCGCAGCTTGCGGCCGAAGCCGGCGGTCTGCCCGGCGGCCATGCCGAGGCCGCCGCCCAGGTGCACCTGGAAGCCCTCCACCTGCCGGCCGTCCGGGCCGACCACGAGCTGGCCCTTGAGCCCGATGTCCGCGACCTGGGTGCGGGCGCAGGCGTTCGGGCAGCCGTTGAGGTGGATGGAGATGTCCGCGTCGAAGTCCCGCAGCCGCTCCTCCAGCCGGGCCACCAGCTCCTCGCCGCGCCGCTTGGTCTCCACGATGGCCAGCTTGCAGAACTCGATGCCGGTGCAGGCCATCGTGCCGCGCCGCCAGGCCGACGGCCGGGCCTCCAGGCCGATCCCGCGCAGCGCCGTCACCAGCGACTCGGTCCGCTCCGGCGCCACGTCCAGCACCAGCAGCTTCTGGTACGGCGTGAGCCGCACCCGGTCGCTGCCGTGCGCCTCGACCGCGTCGGCCAGCGCGGCGAGCTGGGTGCCGGAGACCCGACCCACCACCGGGGCCGCGCCCACGTAGTTGGCGCCGTCGCGTTGCGGGTGCACGCCGATGTGGTCGACCGGCTTCGCCGGCAGCTCCGCAGCCGGCCCGTCCAGCAGCGTGCGGCCCAGGTATTCCTTCTCCAGCACCTCGCGGAAGCGCTCCACGCCCCAGTCGGCGACCAGGAACTTCAGCCGGGCCCGGTTGCGCAGGCGGCGGTAGCCGTAGTCGCGGAAGATGCCGACCACGCCGGCCCACACGTCCGGCACCTCGTGCAGCGGCACCCAGACGCCGAGCCGCTTGGCCAGCATCGGGTTGGTGGAGAGCCCGCCGCCCACCCAGACGTCGAACCCCGGCCCGTGCTCCGGGTGGTCCACGCCGAGCAACGCGATGTCGTTCGCCTCGTACGGCGTGTCGACCAGCCAGGAGATCGAGGTCTTGAACTTGCGGGGCAGGTTGGAGAACTGCTTGTCGCCGACGTACCGGCGGACGATCTCGTCGATCGCCGGCGTCGGGTCGAGCAGCTCGTCGCGGGCCACCCCGGCGACCGGGCTGCCGAGCACGATCCGGGGGCAGTCGCCGCACGCCTCGGTGGTCTGCAGGCCGACCGCCTCCAGCCGGCGCCAGATCTCCGGCATGTCCTCGACCCGGATCCAGTGGTACTGGATGTTCTGCCGGTCGGTGATGTCGGCGGTGTCCCGGGCGAACTCCCGGGAGATCTCCGCAACCACCCGGAGCTGGGCCAGGCTGAGCTGGCCGCCGTCCACCCGGACCCGGAGCATGAAGAACTCGTCCTCCAGCTCGTGCGGCTCCAGCACGGCGGTGCGCCCGCCGTCGATGCCGGCCTTGCGCTGGGTGTAGAGGCCCCACCAGCGGAACCGGCCACGCAGGTCCTGCGGGTCGATCGAGGCGAAGCCCCGGTGGGCGTAGATGTTCTCGATCCGGTCCCGCACGTTCAGCGGGTCGTCGTCCTTCTTGATCCGCTCGTTGGGGTTGAGGGGCTCGCGGTGCCCGAGCGCCCACTGGCCCTCGCCGCGCGGTCGACGGGGCGCCCGGGCGGCGGGAGCCGGCTGGTCCGGGCGGGTGGGGGTGCTGCTGACCGCCATCGCGGCGTCCTCCGTTTGTCTGCTGCGGTGCCTGGGAGCGCGGACGCGACGGCCGGCCCAGAGGTGGGCCGTGGACGGCGGTGTCGGTGACGGCCGGCGCGGTTACGCGCCCGAGACGGATGGGTCGGGCGTCGTCAGTGGGCCGGACAGATCGCGCTGCGCACGCGGCCGTAGTCGACGTGGCGACGGGCCACGAAGCGGCGGACGACAGCGGCGGTCATGCGCCTCATGCTGCCACACCACGGCAGGCCCGACCACCGCCCGACCCCCTGATCCCACATCACGGGCGCTCCACCCTCTATTGAAACCCGTCCACCCCCACCCCCGTGACCAGCATCACCCCACCCCCACCCCCACCCGTCGCCCCCGCCCCCACCTCCGCCCGTCGATCATGAAGTTGGCGGTGACGAACCGGACGGCGGATGCCGCCAACTTCATGATCGACCGGGGAGGGTGGACCGGGGAGGGTGGACCGGTGGGGGTGGAATCGGCGGAGCGGGGTGGTGGGGGTGGGTGGGCGTGTGAGGCTGCGGGGTGTGAGCGGTCACGCCGAGCCTGCGCCGGACCGGGCCCGCCTCGGGTGGCCGGTGTGGGCGGTTCCGGGGCTGCTCACGCTCGCGGTCACGCTGGTCGGGATCGGGCACGCGCAGCTCTGGCGGGACGAGCTGGCCACCTGGAGCGCGGCCACCCGCCCGCTGCCGGACCTGGTCCGGCTGACCCGCACCATCGACGCCGCCACCGGGCCGTACTACCTGCTGATGCACGCCTGGACCGCGCTGGCCGGCACCTCGCCCACCGCGCTGCGGCTGCCCTCCGCGCTCGCCATGGCCGGCGCCGCCGCGCTGACCGCCGCGCTCGGCGCGCGCCTCGCCGGTGACCGGGCCGGGCTGCTGGCCGGGCTGCTGTTCGCCGTGCTGCCGGCCACCTCGCGGTACGGGCAGGAGGCCCGCCCGTACGCGCTCGCCACGCTGCTCGCCGTGCTCGCCACGCTGTTGCTGGTCGACGCGTTGCGCCGGCCCACGTGGCGACGCTGGGCCGGGTACGCGATCGCGGTCGCCGCGCTCGGCCCGCTCCACCTGGTCGCGCTCACCCTGCTCGCCGCGCACGCCGTGGCGGTGCTGCTGACCGCAGGACATCGACCGTGGGTGGAACGCCATGGGTGTCACAGCGCCCGGGAGACCCCCATGGCGTTCCGGTCACCGGAGACGTCGGCGGCGTGTGGAACGCCACGGGTGTCACGGCAGGTCGTGACCGACGAGCACGAGGCGCACCCGCCCGGCGGCCCTGGAACGGAGCCGAGGGACGTGGCCGGCAGGGATCGGGGCGGGCCACCGGCATCCGGCCGGCGGGTGCTCGGGCGGTGGCTGCTGGCACTGGTGCCGACCGTCGTGCTGGTCACGCCGCTGGCGGTGGTCGCCCGGGGGCAGCGCGGCCGGCAGCTCGACTGGGTCGACCCGGCGCGCCTGCCGGATCTGGCCGCACTGCCCGGCGGGCTGGCGCAGAGCGGCGTGGTGGGCGGGTTCCTGCTGGGGCTCGCCGCGCTCGGTGCGCTCCGGCTGGGCCGGCGGGCGCTGCTGCCCGGGGCCGCCGTGCTGCTGCCGGTGCTGCTGCTCTTCGCCGCCGGCACGGTGGTGCCGCTCTGGGTGACCCGCTACCTGGTCTTCACCGTGCCGTTCGCCTGCGTGCTCGCCGGGGCCGCCCTGGCCGGAGCAGGGCCGCCCCGAACGGCACCGCCCGGAACCGGAACCGGACCGGCCGGAACCGGACCCGCCGGAACCCGGCCCGCCGGAACCCGGCCCGCCGGAACCGGACCCGCCGGAACCGGACCCGCCCGAACGGCACCGGCCGGCGGGCGGCTCGGGGCGGCGGTGGCCGTGGTCGCCCTGGCCGGGCTGCTCGGCCTGCCCGACCAGGCGGCGTTGCGCCGGACCCACGAGTGGCCCCGCAGCGCCCCGGTCGACTACGCGGGCGCGGCCCGGATCGTCGCCGCCGGCCAGCGGCCGGGGGACGCGATCGTCTACTCGCCCCGGGACGGGTGGCTCTTCCCCGACCTGGGTCTGGCGTACCACCTCGGGTCGCGGCAGCCGCGCGACGTGCTGGTGGTCCGCGACCAGCGGGCGGACGCGAGCCTCTGGGCGGTGGAGTGCGCCGACCCGGCCCGCTGCCTGGCCGGCGTGGACCGGGTCTGGCTGGTGGTCACCGGTCGCCGCGCGAACCCGTTGGCGGCGGTGCCCGGCGCCGAGGGCGAGGCGCTGCGCGACCGCTTCACGGTCCGCCAGGTCTGGCTCCGCCCGGGCCTCACGGTGGCCCTGCTCGCCCGGTGAGGCGGTCGGTGGTGCCCCGGGCCAGCGGAACGACGAGGACCGCCTCGGTGCCACCCGCCGCGCCGTCGCGCAACGCGATGGTGCCGCGTAGCTCGCCGGTGACCAGCGCCCGGACGATCTGGAGGCCGAGGTTGCCGCCGCGCTCGGCGTCGAACTGCTCGGGCAGGCCCCGGCCGTTGTCGGTGACCGAGACGTGCAGTTCCTTGCGCAGCCGGTGCACCGAGACGACCACCTCCGGTCGGGGCGCGTCCGGCGCGGCCGGAGCGGCCTCCTCGTCGGCCGGTGGGAAGCCGTGCTCCACGGCGTTGAGCAGCAACTCGTTGAGCACCATCACCAGCGAGGTGGCGATCTCGGCGGGGAGCACGCCGAAGCTGCCCCTGCGGCGCATGCCGACGGTCACCTCGGTGGCGGCCACCTCGGTCGCGGCGCTGGCCACCCGGTCCACGATGCCGTCGAACTCGACCGCCTCGTCGGAGGACATGGAGAGCGTCTCGTGCACCAGCGCGATGGAGGCGACCCGGCGTACCGACTCCTCCAGCGCGACCCGGGCCTCCGGCATGGCCACCCGGCGGGCCTGGAGGCGCAGCAGCGCGGCGACGGTCTGCAGGTTGTTCTTCACCCGGTGGTGGATCTCCCGGATGGTGGCGTCCTTGGTGATCAGGGCGCGGTCGCGGCGGCGTACCTCGGTGATGTCGCGGACCAGCACCAGCGCGCCGATCGGCACTCCGGCGGGCATCAGCGGCAGCGCCCGGGTCAGCATGGTGGCCCCCCGGGCGTCGATCTCGCGGCGGGGCGGGGCCTCGCCGCGCAGCGCGGCGAGCACCGCGTTGCCCGCCTCGGTGCCGTCGAGGGGGTCGCCGGCCAGCCGGCGGTGCAGCTTGGCCAGGTCCTCCCCGACCAGGTGGGAGGCGTAGCCCAGCCGGCGGTACGCGGACTGCGCGTTCGGGCTGGCGTAGGTGACCTTGCCGTTGGCGTCCAGCCGCACCAGGCCGTCGCCGACCCGGGGCGCGGAGGTGGTCTCGCCGGGGTGTCGGGGCGGCGGGAACGTGCCGTCGGCGATCATCTGGGCCAGGTCGTCGGCGGTGGTCAGATAGTTGAGTTCGAGCTGGCTCGGCGTGCGCGCGGTGGAGAGGTTGGTGTCCCGCCCGACCACGGCGATCACCTCGCCGTTCTCCCCGTCGCCGGTACGCAGCCTTACCGGGATGGCCTCGTGCCGGGCCGGCACGTCGCCGTACCAGACCGGGTCGCCCTCCCGCCAGATCCGCCCCTGCCGGTGGGCGACCTCCAGGTGCGCCACCTCGGGGCCGCCGACGATCCGGCCGACCTGGTCGTCCAGGTAGGCGGTCGGGGCGGTGGTCGGGCGCACCTGGGCCACGCAGAGGAAGGTGCCGTCGCCGTCCACCGGCACCCAGAGCAGCAGGTCGGCGAAGGAGAGGTCGGACAGCAGTTGCCAGTCACCGGCGATCCGGTGCAGGTGGTCGATGTCCGCCGGCCGGAGCGCGGTGTGCTCCTCGGCGAGGTCACGGAGGGTGGACACGCCCCACAGCGTGCCACGCCGGGCTCACATCGTCGCCGTGACCTTCTTCAAACCGCGTGGTGCGTCCGGGTCCTCGCCCCGGGCCAGCGCCAGGGACAGGGCGAGCCGTTGCAGCGGAAGGATGTCGAGCAGCGGCGCGTAGCGCTCGTCGACGTCCGGCACCGCCATCCGGGTGGTGCCGACGTCGGCGGAGCCGACCACCACCACGTCGGCGCGGCGCTCGCCGAGCCGGGGCAGCACCTCGCGCATCGACGTGCCACCGGGGCCGGAGCCGACCACGGCCAGCACCGGCACGTCCGGGTCGGTCATGGCGAGCGGGCCGTGCAGCAGGTCGGCGCCGGAGAAGGCGAGCGCCGGCAGGTAGGACGTCTCCATCAGCTTCAGCGCCGCCTCCTGGGCGGTCGGGTACGCGTAGCCCCGACCGGTGGTGACGAGCTGGCCGGCGAACCGGTAGCGCGGGGCGAGCCGGGCCGGGGTGTCGTCGGCGAGCGTACGGGCGGCCAGCTCGGGCAGCCGGGCCAGCGCGGCCCGTTCCTCGGCGGGCAGCGTGCCGTCGCCGGCGCGTACCCCCTCGACGAGCATGAGCAGCGCGAGCAGCTCGGCGGTGTAGGTCTTGGTGGCGGCGACCGCGCGCTCGTGGCCGGCGGCGATGTCCACGCTCAGCTCGGCGGTCTCCACCAGCGGCGAGTCGGGGTTGTTGGTGACCGCGAGGGTGAGCGCGCCGGAGGCCCGCGCCACCCGGAGCACCTCGGCGAGGTCGGGCGAGCCGCCGCTCTGGCTGACGCCGACGACGAGCGCGTCGGAGAGGTCGGGGCGGGCGCCGAAGAGGGTGACCGCGCTGGGCGAGGCCAGTCCGGCGGGGAGGCCGAGGCGGATCTCGGTGAGGTAGGCGGCGTAGAGCGCGGCGTGGTCGGAGGTGCCCCGGGCGGTGAAGACCACGTGGCGGGGTCGCCGCTGCGCGACGGCCGCCGCGACCCGGGCGATCGCGGTGGCGTGCTCGGCGGAGAGCAGGCGCTCGTAGCCGGCCGGCTGCTCGTCGATGTCGGTGGCCATTCCGGCCCCTGGACGCGTCACCCAGCACCCCCTTCTGCGCGATTGCCGCGCGTTCGATGCTCAGTCTTGCACGTTTCAGCCGATCGAAGCAAAGCAACGAACACTAATGCGCAGTGGATCACCATTGGTTGGCAAGATCCCCTACGCTGGCCCGGCTGAACCGACCCACCCGCCGCGACGAGAGGACGACGTGCCCGACGACGACGCCGCGCTCTCCGCGGAGGAGGAGCTCGCGCTGGCCCGGCTGGCGCTGGGCGAGGGCGACCTCCGACACGCCGCCGACCACGTCGCCGCCGCGCTGGTGCGCTCCCCCACGTTGCCCGAGGCGCACGAGACGCTGGCCCGGCTCGCCGCGGCCAGCGGCGGCGACCTGGACCTCTTCCCGCTCGGCCAGCACGCCTTCGTCGGGGCCGTGGTGGCCCGGGCGCACCTGCTCGCCGCCGCCGGCCGCCCCGCCGAGGGGCTCGACCTGCTGGCCGCCGCCACCGGCTACGCACCCGGCGCGCCGTGGGCCGCCGTGCCCTGGGTGACCGCCGCCGACCTGCCCGAACGGCTCGACCCGGAACGCACCGCCCGGATCCTCATGCAGGTCTGCGCGGCCACGCCCGACCCCGTGCCACGCCGGTTGCACGAGCCGCTGCTGCCCTACCTCACCCTGGCCCGCAACGCGATCACCGTGCACCCGGCCCACCCACTGCTGCTCGGGGCGGCGTCCGCGCTGGCCCGGCGCCTCGGCGAGGTCGCCCTCGCCGTCGGCTGGGCCACCCGTGGGGTACGCGCGGAGCCCACCAAACTCGGCGAGGTGTGGCTCGGGTACGCGTACCGCAGCGCCGGCCGCACCACCGACGCGCTCGACGCGCTGGAACGCGCGGTCGCGCTCGACCCGGACGACCTGGCGGTCTACGCGGACATCGCCGGCACGCTCGCCGACCACGGCCGGCTCGACGAGGCACTGGCGTGGGTCGACCGGGCACTGGCCCGGGACGCCACCTTCGACTGCGCCGTGCACACCGCGCACCGGCTGCGCTTCCAGCGCGACGGCGACGTGGACCACCTGGTGGCGCTCGCCGACTTCGTCCGCGACCACCCG
Organism: Micromonospora ferruginea; assembly: GCF_013694245.2. Taxonomy (NCBI): domain Bacteria; kingdom Bacillati; phylum Actinomycetota; class Actinomycetes; order Micromonosporales; family Micromonosporaceae; genus Micromonospora; species Micromonospora robiginosa. The sequence goes on along the minus strand of NZ_CP059322.2, from coordinate 6,491,475 downwards.
GACGACTCGCACGAGCACGGGGACCTCGCCGAGTGCTGCCGTGGCCGCCCGTGGCTCGGCCAGGTGACCCCGGCCGGCCCGGACCCGGTCCCCGCGCCGCCCGCCGACGTCGCCCGCCCGTCCGCGAACGCGGTACGGCGGCTCCAGCAACTGGCCCATCCGGCCTGGCCGCACCCGCCGGCCGCGTACGACGCCGCGGTCGGACTGGCCACGCTGGACCTCGCCGACCTGCGCGGCCTGCTGGCGTACCCGCCGGACGCGCCGTCGACCGCGCTGGGCCGGGTGCTCGGCGACCAGGACCCCGCGCTCTGGGCGCGCTGCGCGCAGGTCTGGGCCTGCCTCGGCCTGCTGCACCATCGCACCGACGAGCCGTGGACGGAGTCGACCCGCCGCCGGGTGCTGCGCGAACTCGCCGCCGGTGAACCCGGCCCGGTCGCCGAGGCAGCCCTGTTCGCCCTGGTCACCGCCGCCTGGGTGGACCCGGCCGTACGCGCCGACGTGGCCTCGGTGGTGGCCGGGCGGCTCGCCGGGGTGGCGACCGGCGCCGCGCGGCGTACCCCGGCGGCGGTGTCGCTGGCACACCTGGCCCGGGCCACCCCGGCCCTCGACCCGGCGGCCCGCGCGGTGGCCGAAGCGGTGGTGGCCGACGCCGGGGCCGGCCCGCTGCGCCGCCTGTGGCGACGCCTCACCGGCCTGTTCCGCCGCCGCACCTGAGCGCGCGCTCGCCGCGCGGGTTGCCCGGCGCGGGCGGGTGTTAGGAAGGGGCCCCTCTACAACGCCAGGCGTTAAGCGGGGGCCCCTCCTTACCTTCAGACCGGGGCTTTGCCGAGGGCGATCTCGGCCTCGTCCTCCGGCGTGGCGCCGGCGGGCGGGACGTCGTTCGTCGCGCGCAGCGGCACCTCCTTGATGAACCAGGCGAGCACCGGGACCGCCACGGTGAAGAAGACCGCCCAGAGGAACACGTGCGAGATGGCGTCGGAGAGCGCGCCGAGCACCAGCTCCCGGGCCGGGCCGGTGAGCTTCCGCAGCGCCTCCAGGTCCAGCGCGCCGCCCTCGCCGCCGCCCTTGCCGGCGAGCGCCGGACCGGCCGCCGAGTCGGCGAGCCGGTTGGCGAAGATGGCGCCGAAGAGCGAGACGCCGAACGAGCCGCCGATGGACCGGAAGAAGGTGGCCGCGCCGCTCGCCGCGCCCAGGTCCTTCTGCTCGACGCTGTTCTGCGCGATCAGCATCGAGGTCTGCATGAGGAAGCCCATGCCGACGCCGAGCACCACCATGTAGAGCGAGGACTGCGCCTTGCTGGTGTTCAGGTCGAGCAGGCTGAGCAGGCCCATGCCGAGCGCCATCACCACGCCACCGATGATCGGGAAGGCGCGGTAGCGACCGGTCTTGGTGATCGCCCGGCCGACCACGAGCGAGACCACGAGCATGCCGAACATCAGCGGGAGCAGCAGCAGGCCGCTGTTGGTGGCCGAGGCGCCCTGCACGGTCTGCTGGTAGAGCGGCAGGAAGTTCATCGCGCCGAACATGGCGAAGCCGAGCAGGAAGCCGATCACCGAGATGAGCGCGAAGTTGCGGTTGGCGAACAGGCCCAGCGGCAGGATCGGCTCGGGCACCCGCCGCTCCACGAGCGCGAACGCGGCCAGGGTGACCACCGCCAGCGCGACCAGGCCGAGGATCTGCGGCGAGGCCCACGCGTACTCGTTGCCGCCCCACGTGGTGACCAGCACGATCGCGGTGATGCCGACGGAGAGCAGCCCCGCGCCCAGCCAGTCGATCTTGTGCTCGGTGCGGTACTTCGGCAGGTGCATGGTGGTGGCGAGGACGAGCAGCGCCACGCCGCCGAGCGGCAGGTTGACGTAGAACGCCCAGCGCCAGGAGAGGTGGTCGGTGATGAAGCCGCCGGCCAGCGGACCGGCCACCATGGCGATGGCCATGATGCCGGCGATCATGCCCTGGTAGCGACCTCGCTCGCGGGGCGGGACCAGGTCACCGATGATCGCCATGACGCCGACCATCAGGCCACCCGCGCCGAGGCCCTGCACCGCCCGGAACGCGATCAGCTCGATCATGCCGTTGTCGGCGCCGCCGAAGACGCCGGAGCCGGACATGCCGCAGAGCGCGGAGCCGACGAGGAAGATGACCACGGCGGTGAGGAAGACCGCCTTGCGGCCGTAGAGGTCGCCGAGCTTGCCCCAGATCGGGGTGGAGACCGTGGTGCCCAGCACGTAGGCGATGACCACCCAGGTGAAGTGGTCGGCGCCGCCGAACTCGAAGACGATCCGCGGCAGCGCGGTGCTGACGATCATGTTGTCGAGCATCGCGAGCATCATCGCGATCATCAGGCCGAACAGGACGACGCGGACGTTGGGTCTCGCGGTGACCGGGGCTGGTTGACTCATGGGTAGGCTCCCCCGCAGATCGGTGATCGACTTACTTGCCGCCCGGCTAGTTTCCTTACCAGCCGCACGGTAAGCTGGTGGCGAGGACAACGTCAAGCGGATTGGAAGGTGTCGGTCGGGTGAGCGAGAGCACAGGCGGCACGCGGCACCGGATCCAGGCCGTCGCGCTGGAGCTCTTCACCGAGCAGGGCTACGAGAAGACCTCGCTGCGGGAGATCGCCGAACGACTCAACGTCACCAAGGCCGCGCTCTACTACCACTTCAAGAGCAAGGACGAGATCGTCGCCAGCTTCGCCGACGACCGCCTTCGCCAGATGGACGAGCTGATCGCCTGGGCCGCCGAGCAACCGGCCACGCTGGCCACCCGACGCACCCTCATCGGCCGCTACGCGGACAGCATGTTCGCCGGCGAGCTGCCCAAGGTGATGCGCTTCTTCGAGCAGAACCAGACCGTGCTCAAGAGCCTCGTCGTCGGCCAGCAGATGCGCGACCGGATGATGCGGCTGGCCGGCGAGCTGAGCCGCGGCGACGACTCGCCCGCCGCGCAACTGCGCGCCGCGCTCACCCTGTTCGCGGTGCACAGCAGTTGGTTCGCGGTGCGCGCGCCGGGCGTCACCGACGAGGAGCGCAAGAAGATCGCGCTGGAGGTCGCCGACGAGCTGCTCGCGAAGATCGGCGAGGGCGACTGATCCGCCCCGCTCAGCGGGCGGCGGTCAGGTCCAGCCGCAGGCCGAGCAGATCGACTCCGGGCGCCGGGGCCCAGTCCTTCTCCGGCGCGCGCACGAACCCGAGCCGGCCGTAGAGGCGTCGCGCGCTCGCCGACATACCGGCCCGCACGCAGATCACCACCGCCGCGCACCCCAGCTCGGCGGCGCGCGCCACACACGCCCGCGCCAGCGCCGCGCCCGCGCCCCGACCCTGCGCGGCCGGGTCGACCGCCAGCATCCGGAACTCCGCCTCGCCCGGCCCGGCGAGTTCCGCGTACGGCGTGCCGGACAGCACGAACGTCACCGAACCGAGCACGTCGCCGCCTGCCTCGTCCACCGCGACCAGCACCTCGCCGGTCCCCGCCCGGCCGGCCACGTCGGCGAGCACCGCCGCGTACCCGTTCTCGGCCTTGAGCTGGCCGTCCGCCTCGTACGCGGCCACCGTCAGGCGGGCCACCGCCGGGAAGTCCGCCGGCTCGGCGCGACGGACGAGCGGGCCGGTCAACCGATCACCGCGATCAGGTCGCCGTCCTGCACCACGTCACCCTCGTTCACCGCCAACTGCTGCACCACGCCGTCGGACTCGGCGACCACCGGGATCTCCATCTTCATCGACTCCAGGATCACCAGCGTGTCGCCCTCGGAGACGGTGTCCCCGGCCGCCGCGACGACCTTCCAGACGTTCGCCACCATCTCGGCGCGGATCTCCTCGGCCATTTCCCGGCCCTCCCTCAGTCCGACGGTCCTGCGAACGTATCCAACCATGACGCCGGTCACGCCGGCCCGCTGACCACCGGCCGGCCGATCGCGCCCCACCGCGCCCGGCGCGGAACCGGCGGCACTAGCATCGTGCGGGTCGGCGCCCGGCGATCCGCCGGCCGCACGCGACCTCCGCCGCGCTCGCCCGCGGCCGGACCGTGACCAGCACAAGGAGGCAGAGCATGGCGAAGAAGGCCCGGAAGAAGAAGGCCCGGAAGAAGAGCGGCGCCAACCACGGCAAGCGCCCCAACTCCTGATCACCGATCAGCGACGCCGGCCTCGGGCCGGACACACCGGTGGCCCGGGTCCGTGCGGACCCGGGCCACCGGTGTGTGATCGGTCGCCGGCCTCAGTCGGCCAGCTCGCGGGACTCGCTGGTCTCGAACACCACCAGCTCGGTCAGCCGCAGCCGCAGCCGCTCGCGCAGCTTCTCGGGCGCGGCCTCGTTGCCGCAGCACCGGGCCACGAGCGCCTTGACCTCCTGCTCGACGCCGTATTCGCGCAGGCACGGCCCGCACTCGTCCAGGTGGTGCCGGATCAGCATCCGGCGCTCCTCGGCGCACTCCAGGTCGAGGTAGAGGTAGACCTCGGCGAGCACCTCGCGGCAGTCCGTCTCGTGCGGTTGTCCACAGCTCACGGTCACACCTCCCGGCCGGCGGTGGCGGTCGGACCCTTCGGCGCGGCGCTGAACCCGCGCTCCGCCGCGTAACGCTCCAGGAGCTTGCGCAGGTTGCGCCGACCGCGGTGCAGGCGGGACATCACGGTGCCGATCGGCGTGCCCATGATGTCGGCGACCTCCTTGTAGGAGAAGCCCTCGACGTCGGTCAGGTAGACCGCCAGCCGGAACTCCTCCGGCAACTGCTGGAGGGCCTCCTTGACGTCGCTGTCCGGCAGCCGGTCGAGCGCCTCGGTCTCGGCCGAGCGCAGGCCGCTGGACGTGTGCGACTCGGCCTCGGCGAGCTGCCAGTCGGTGATCTCGTCGGTCGGCGCCTGGATCGGCTGCCGCTGCCGCTTCCGGTAGGAGTTGATGTAGGTGTTGGTGAGGATCCGGTACAGCCAGGCCTTCAGGTTGGTGCCCTGCTCGAACTGGTGGAAGGCGGCGTACGCCTTCAGGTAGGTCTCCTGGACCAGGTCCTCGGCATCCGCCGGGTTACGGGTCATCCGCAGCCCGGCGGCGTAGAGCTGGTCGACGAAGGGCATCGCGTCCCGCTCGAAGCGGGCCCTGCGCTCGTCCGTCTTCTCGGTGGTCAACCGCACATCCCCTCGCGTCGGATGCTTTCCCGCCGAGGATACGCGTACCCGCCTGCCGGCAGATTCACTTCCCGAGTGTGTGCCGGTGCTCACGGCCGACGCCACCGCGGGCCACTCCGGCGCGTCGAGCAGCCGTCGAAGCTGCCGTTCGTCCCGTTCGTCCCGCTCCCGGCTCCGTGTCTCGATCGGCACCGGTCACCCCCCTCGCGCTGACAATGTCGTCCAGGGGTGTCAACGCGGGCCACGGGCCGCCGCATTCCGCCACACCCGCCGAAGCCTCCGGCTCCCCGCTGTCGTCACCCCGAGCGGGGTACCGGCCGTCGCCGATTCGCCCTTGCTCTGCAGCCACCCACGCAGCCCCGCGTTGAGCAGGCACTTTCGCCTGATCGGCCGCTGCGTCGGAGGCGATCGGAACGTTTTCCCACCGGGCAGGAATGCCGTTCCACCCATCAGGAACCGAGGAGATCTTGGTAAACGACGGCCCCTATGGGGGCCGTTTCGTACCAAGATCTCGAAGACGGGGCGGTGGAGCGGCCACCCGTCCCGGCCCCAGCCTCGGCCGCGACCGACGCTGGGACCAGGAAGGGCCTGGGAGGTGGTCCCGGCCCCGCCCGAACCGGGCGGACGGCACCAACCGGTGCAACGACCGCCCACCGGGGGCGGTCACGCGTGCCGGTGCCCGCACCGCTTCGCCCTCGGGCCGACGTCACGGCAGCCAACCTCGGGCCGCGAGCCACCCGCGCACCACCTCGGCCGTGCCGGCCGGATCCCGCCGCAGGTCGTGCCGCTCCCCCGGCCGGAGGACCACCTCGATCCCGGGCCCCGCATCGGGTACGCCGAACGGGTCCCGGTCGCCGTTGACCACCAGCGTGGGCAGGCCGGTGCCCAGCTCGTCGGCCCGGGAACGCTCCGGCCGCCCGGGCGGGTGCAGCGGGAACGCCAGCGCCACCACGCCCACCGCCCCGACCGCGCCGGCGGTCCGGCAGGCCACCCGCGCGCCACTGGAACGGCCGCCCACCACCCAGCGGCCGGCCTCCGGCAGACGCCGGCGCAGTTCGGCCAGCACCGCGGTCCACGCCTCGTCCAGGTGCCCGGCCGGCGCGGGCGCGCGCCGGCCGGCGACCCGGTAGGGCTGGGTCACCAGCGCCACTCCCGCCCCGGCGTCGCACACCGCGTCGCGTACCGCCACGAGATCCGGCGCGTCGACGTCGCCGCCCGCGCCGTGGCCCAGCACCAGCACGGTGCCGCCGGCCGCCGACGGCGGGTCGAGCCGGACGCGGGCCGGCCCCCTCGGTGTGTCGATCTCGTCGTCGTGCCGCACCGGCCCATTCTGCGCACGGCACATCGCCCGGCGACGGCAGACCCGACGACCGCGTCACCGCCGGAGCACCCCGGTGCGGCAACTCCGTCGCTCGTGGGCCGGCGGGCGGACCACGGGCGACGTCGGCGTCAGCTCAACGGCACCAGCGTGAGCAGGCGGTCGCGCACCGGCGGGCCGGGCTCGTCGAGCGCATCCGGATCCGGCTGCACCTCGCTGCGCCAGGCGACCAGCATGGCCCGGCGTTCCCGCGGCGTGGTCGCGCCCCAGACGCCGTGGCAGTCGCCCACCTCCAGCGCCCAGGCCAGGCAGGAACCCTGGACGTCGCAGGTGCGGCAGAGCGCCACCGCCGCGTCGGCCGGCTCGTTGGGCGCCGGGAAGAACGTCTCCGGATCGACGCTCTGACAGGTTCCCCTGGTGCGCCACGCCTCGTCCTGGCGCCGTTCGCGCAAGGCCCGCAACAGTCGCGGATCACGCCGCGCGGCGGCCACCTCGTGCGGGCGCGGCATGCGTGCCCGTGTCAATACACCCACCTCCCCCGTGGGACCGGCAATGATCTTGATGGAGATCGATGAGTGTCATCCGCCCCGTGCGAACAGACGCCCACCACCGGCGCTGTGTTCTATCGCACTCGCGCACGCGGGGACAAGTGTCTTCGGTAAACATGACTAAACAGCCGGGCGACGTTTCAGGCGCAACCCCGGCAAATCAGCACCCGACAATGTGCTGAGTGTGATCAGAACAGCGTCGGCTCGGAGTCGGCCTCCACGCCCGCCGGAACCACCCGCGCGATCAGCTCCGGGCCGTCGTTGCGGACGTCGCCGACCGCCGTCGAGACCGGCCGGATCTCCAGCCCGGCGAGCTGCCCGGCGTCGGGCGGGACGAGCAACGCGGCCGGCTCCTCGGTCGGGCCCAACCAGGACGCCCAGCGTTCCGGGGGCAGCAGCACCGGCATCCGGTCGTGCACCTCGGCCAGCTCGCCGACCGCAGCGGTGGTCAGCACGCTGAAGGTGAGGCGGGTCGCCCCGGCCGACTCCCAGACCGACCAGATGCCCGCGAGGGCCAGCACCGAGCCGTCGCGCGGGGTCATGAAGTAGGGCTGCCGCGAGCCGTCGGGCTGGCGGACCCACTCGTACCACCCGTCGGCCGGAACCAGGCAGCGGCGGCGGGCGAACGACGGCGCGTACGCCCGGCTGGTGGCGACCGTCTCGGCCCGCGCGTTGATCATCCGGGCGGCGCCGCCCGGGGTGCGGGACCAGGGCGGGAGCAACCCCCAGCGGCCGAGGCAGAGCAGCCGGTGACCCTCGGGCGCGAGCCGGACCAGCGGGGCGGGATCGGTCGGCGCGACGTTGAAGTCGGGCCCGACCTCGCCGGTCGAGTCGACCGACTCGAACAGCGCGCTCAGGTCGCCCGCGCTCCGGCTCGTCGCGTACCTCCCGCACATGGCGCACACGCTAGCCCCACCCGACCGTTCCGGCTGTCCCGCCCACCGGGAGCAGGCCCGACGACCGCTCCCACCGGCCCGGCCGGGTTGGCAGAATGTGAGCGTGGGGAATCTGACCGCTACGCGTCCGCCGCAGCCGTGGACCGCGCCGACCGCGAGCGACCCGGTCGCCGCGACGCTGCGCCTGCCCGGCTCCAAGTCGATGACCGCCCGGGCCCTGGTGCTCGCCGCGCTGGCCAGCGGGCCGTCGACGCTCGACCGGCCACTGCGCGCCCGGGACACCGAGCTGATGGCCGGCGGCCTGCGCGAGATGGGCTCGCACATGTCGGTCTCCGACGACGACCGCTGGCTGGTCCGGCCGCACCCGCTGGTCGGCCCGGCGCACGTCGACGTGGGCCTGGCCGGCACCGTGATGCGCTTCCTGCCCCCGGTGGCCGGGCTGGCCGCGGGGCGGGTCACGTTCGACGGCGACCCGCACGCCCGCACCCGCCCGCTCGGCCCGCTGATCGACGCGCTGCGCGCCCTCGGCGTCCGCGTCGACGCCCCGCCGACCGGCAGCCTGCCGCTGGTCGTCCAGGGCGCCGGCCGGGTGACCGGCGGCGAGGTCGTGATCGATGCCTCCGCCTCCAGCCAGTTGGTCTCCGGGCTGCTGCTGGCCGCGCCCCGGTTCGAGCGCGGCGTGGTGGTCCGGCACCAGGGTCCGCCGGTGCCGTCCGCGCCGCACGTGCGGATGACCGTGCAGATGCTGCGCGCCGCCGGGGCGGCGGTGGACGACACCACCCCCGACGTCTGGGTGGTCGAGCCCGGCCCGCTCACCGGGCGCGGCTGGGCGATCGAGCCGGATCTCTCCGGCGCCGCGCCGTTCTTCGCCGCCGCCCTGGTCACCGGCGGCGAGGTCACCCTCCACGGTTGGCCGCGCAGCAGCCTCCAGCCGGTGGAGCGGCTGCGCGAGCTGCTGCACCGGATGGGCGGCGAGGTGACGCTGGGCACCGACGGCCTGCGGGTGCGCGGCACCGGCGCGGTGCGCGGGCTCGACGCCGACCTCTCCGACGTCGGCGAGCTGACCCCGGTGCTGACCGCGCTCACCCTGCTGGCCGACACGCCGTCCCGACTGACCGGGATCGGCCACATCCGGGGTCACGAGACCGACCGGGTGACCGCGCTGGCCAAGGAGTTCGCCGCGCTGGGCGCCGACATCACCGAGACCCGCGACGGCCTGGAGATCCGGCCCCGCCCGCTGCGCGGCGGGACCTTCCGGACGTACGCCGACCACCGGATGGCGCACGCCGCGGCGGTGGCCGGGCTGGCCGTCCCCGGCATCGAGGTCGACGACGTGGCGTGCACCTCGAAGACCATGCCGGAGTTCCCGGCACTATGGTCGGGCATGGTGACCGGCAAGAACTGAGAGCGGGGGGACGTCCTGGCGACCAGGCGGCGGGAGTACGACGAGGACGACGTCCGGGTGCGCCCCGGCCGCTCGTCGCGGCCCCGCACCCGCACCCGGCCCCGCCACGCCGACGCGGTCGACGGTTTCGTGGTCGCGGTCGACCGGGGGCGCTACACCTGCGTCCGGCCCGGGGCCGGCCTGGACGACCCGGTCGTCACCGCCATGCGCGCCCGCGAGCTGGGCCGCAAGTCGGTCGTGGTGGGCGACCGGGTGGGGCTGGTCGGTGACGTCTCCGGCGCGCCCGGCGCGCTGGCCCGCATCGTGCGGATCGCCGAGCGCACCTCGGTGCTGCGGCGCACCGCCGACGACGACGAGAGCACCGCCGAGGGCCGGCTGGAGCGCGTGGTGGTGGCGAACGCCGACCAGTTGGTGATCGTCAGCGCGCTGGCCGACCCGCCGCCGCGCACCGGGTTCATCGACCGCTGCCTGGTGGCCGCGTACGACGCCGACATCGAGCCGCTGCTCTGCCTCACCAAGGCCGACCTGGCCGGCCCGGAGGCGGTGCTCGGCTACTACACCGAGCTGGAGCTGCCGTACGTGCTGATCCGGCCGGGCTCCGAGCTGGCCGAGCTGCGCGCGCTGCTCGCCGGCCGCGTCTCGGTCATGGTGGGCCACTCCGGCGTGGGCAAGTCGACGCTCGTCAACCGCCTGGTCCCGGAGGCGGAGCGGGCGGTCGGCACGGTCAGCGCGATCGGCCGCGGCCGGCACACGTCGACCAGCGCGGTGGCGCTGCGCCTGCCCCCGACGCCCGACGCGGGGGCCGACGGCGACCCGGGTTGGATCGTCGACACCCCAGGGGTCCGCAGCTTCGGGTTGGCGCACGTCTCGGCGGAGAGCCTGCTGCACGGCTTCGGAGACCTGGTCGAGGCGACCGTCGACTGCCCGGCCAACTGCCCGCACACCGCCGACGAGGCGACCTGCGCGCTGGACGCCTGGGTGGCGGCCGGCCGGGCGGATCCGCGCCGGCTCGCCTCGTACCGCCGGTTGCTGGCCTCGCGCACCGGCGAGGGTGACGCGCGCGAGCCGGAGCGCAACCCCGGCGATCCGCTCGCCGGGTCCTGACCGGCGGGCCGGCGGGCACCCGCCGCCGCCGGCCGCCGGGCCGCCGCTAGCGTGTCGAGCATGACCGGGTACGCCGACGACCTCGCCCTCGCCCACCTGCTCGCCGACGCCGCGGACGCGGTCTCGTCGGCCCGTTTCCGCGCACTCGACCTGCGGGTGGAGTCGAAGCCGGACCTGACCCCGGTCTCCGATGCGGACACCGCGGTGGAGCGCGGGATCCGCGCGTTGCTGGCCGCCCACCGGCCCGACGACGGCCTGCTCGGCGAGGAGTACGGCGAGCAGCCTCCGGCCGGGCCGGACGGGCGGCGCTGGGTGGTCGACCCGATCGACGGGACGAAGAACTTCGTCCGGGGCGTACCGGTGTGGGCGACGCTGATCGCACTGCTGGAGCACGACCGGCCGGTGCTCGGCCTGGTCTCCGCGCCGGCGCTGGGCCGGCGCTGGTGGGGCGCGCTCGGCGCGGGGGCGTTCGCGGGCACCGGCCCGGCGGACGGCGCGCCGATCCGGGTCTCCGGCGTCACGGCGCTGGCCGACGCGAGCGTCTGCTACTCCTCGCTGACCGGTTGGGAACAGTCCGGCCGGCTGGACGCGATGCTCCAGCTCATGCGGGACACCTGGCGCAGCCGGGCGTACGGCGACTTCTACGGCTACATGCTGCTGGCCGAGGGGGCACTGGACGTGATGGTGGAACCGGAGCTGTCGCTGTGGGACGTCGCCGCGCTGGTGCCGATCGTCACCGAGGCCGGCGGCCGGTTCACCGACCTGGCCGGGCGGCCGGCGCCGGCCGGCACCGACTCCGCCGACATCAGCGCCGTGGCCAGCAACGGCCCGCTGCACGACGACATCCTCGGCCGGCTGGGCCGGCCGGCCGAGCGCTGAGGGGGCGCGAGCCTCTATCCTCGCCAGGTGGTCTCCTCAGGTTGGTGCTTCCTCGCGGCGATGATCGTCGCGTACGGCTTCGCCAATCTCCTCCAGTCGGTGGCCGCCGCGCGGACCACCGTGCACCACACCTTCGACCCGGGGCTGCTGCTGCGGCTGGCCGGTCACCGGACGTACCTGATCGGGCTGGGCTGCCAGGTGGTCGGGTTCGTGTTCGCCTTCCTGGCCCGCCGGGACCTGCCGCTGTTCCTGGTCCAGGCGTCCGTGGCGGCCGGGCTCGGGGTGACCGCCGTGCTGGGTGTGGTGGTGCTGAAGTGGCGGCTGCCGGCCGCCGAGGTGGTGCTGCTGGTGCTGCTGTTCGGCGGCATCACCGCGCTGGTGCTGTCGGCCGAGCCGGCGCAGTCCCGGCAGCTCGGCACCGCCGGGCTGGTCGGTCTGGTGGCGGCGCTCGGCCTGATCGCCGGGTCGGGTTTCTTCGCCGCCCGGTTGCGGGGCGCGCTCGGCTCGGTGGTGCTCGGGTCGTTGGCCGGGATGGCGTTCTCCGCCGCCGCGGTGGCGGCCCGGCCGCTCGCCTCCGCCGGCTCGGCGGAGGCGTTCGTCCAGGACCCGCTGCTCTACCTGCTGATCGCCCACTCGGTGGTCGGGCAGTTGCTGCTCGGCCTGGCCATGCAGCGCGGTTCGACCACGGCGGCGGTGGCGGCGATGGACGCGGCCGGCGCGGTGCCCGCGGCGGTCGTCGGCCTGCTGCTGCTCAACGACAAGATCTGGCCGGGCCGGGAGTGGCTGGCCGGGCTCGGCTTCCTGGTCACGCTCGCGGCCGTGGTGGGCCTGACCCGGTACGCCGAGCCGCAGCACCACCACTCGACCGCTCGCGACCGGAGCCCGGCCATGCTCGGCGCGCCGATGGTGCCGGCTCAGGCCGCCTCGACCGGCCCCCGCTCGGAGACGGCCACCTCGACCGGGGGCGTCGGCTCCACCGGGATGGCCGGCCGGCGACGGCCGATCACCCGCTCGTAGAGCCGCTCCAGCGCGGCGGCGGTCCGCTCCCAGGTGTAGCTGCACCGCACCCGGTCCACCGCCGCGTGCCCGTACGCGAACCGGCCGGCGTTGTCGGTGAGCATCCGGCGCAGGGTGACCCCGAGGGTCCGCACGTCGCCGGGCGGCACCAGCTTGCCGGTCACCTCGTCGACCACCGCGTCGGCGATGCCGCCCATGGCGTAGCCGACCACCGGCACGCCGCAGGCCATCGCCTCCAGCGACACCCGGCCGGCGGAGGAGTAGTGCGGGGTGCAGGCGACCACGTCGGCGGAGCGGTACCAGGTGGCCATCTGGTCGTGCGGGACCGCGCCGACGAGGTGGATGCGCTCCGCGACGCCGGCCCGCTCGGCCAGCTCGCGCAGCCGGCGCGCCTCGGCGTGCCCGGCCAGCCGCTCGGCGGGCGGGCCGCCGGCGATCACCAGTTCCGCGTCGCCGACCAGCCGCATCGCCCGGATCAGGTCATCCTGGCCGTGTCCGGGCGCGAGCCCGCCCACGGAGAGGATCCGGGGCCGCTGGTCGCGGGGGGCCGCCTCACCGTCGGGGTGGAAGTAGCCGGTGTCCACACCGGTCGGCACCATCGCCACCGAGGTCCGTTGCAGGCCCATCCGGGTCAGCTCGTCGACCTCGTCGTTGCACTGGGCGACCGCGACGTCCACGGCCCGGGTCAGCGCCCGTTCCAGCGGGATCCGCTGGCCCGGCCCGGTGTAGGCGCGGCCGAGGTGGCGCAGTTGCTCGACGCCGAGCGAGTGGAACGTCTGCACCACCGGGATGTCGGTGGCGCGTACCGCGTGCGCGGCGGCCAGCCCGCCCACCCAGTAGTGGCCGTGCACCACCTCGGGCGCCCAGTCGCCGGCCCACTCGCCGGCCAGCCAGCGGCCGAAGTCGGCCACGTACGGCACCAGCTCGGCGGTGGGCAGCGGATCGGCCGGGCCGACCGGCACCCGCTCCACGCGGTAGCCGTTCAGCTCGACCAGGGCCGGTTGGGCGGCCGCGTCGCGACGTTCGTACACGCGGACCTCGTGGCCCCGGGCGGCGAGCTCAGCCGCCACGCGCGCAATATGCTCCTGAGTCCCGACGATGGGACCGTCGGTGGACGAGCCGGCGTGCGCGCAAACAAGGCCGACGCGCATGGTGCACCTCCATGCGTTCTCGGTAGCGGGGTCTCCCGGTAGAGCGTCCCATTAACCCGGGGTCGGCGGCCCCAAACCTGGCAGATCGGCATGGCGTCCGCCGTCGCGTGGACGGGACACCGGGTCCGACCGAACCCGATCAGCGCGGTCTCGGCGGCATGACCGGCCGGCACCGGGGTACCGGCGGGGAATGCCGCTCACCCGCAGCCTCACCGACGCCACCGTCGTCATCACCGGCGCCTCCAGCGGCATCGGTGCGGCCACCGCGTACGCGCTTGCCGGCCGTGGGGTCGCGGTGGTGCTGGCCGCCCGGAGCGAGGCCGCGTTGCGGCGCGTCGCCGAGCACTGCCGGGATCTGGGCGGGCGGGCCCTCGTGGTGCCGACCGACGTGACCGATCCGTACGCGGTGGAGCTGCTGGCCGCCCGGGCCGCCGAGGAGTTCGGCCGGATCGACGCGTGGATCAACAACGCGGCCGTGGGCACGGTGGGGCTGTTCGACGAGATCCCGGTCGCCGAGTTCCGCCGGGTGGTCGAGGTGAACCTGCTCGGCACCGTGCACGGGACCCGGGCCGCGCTGCCGTGGCTCGCCGCGGCGGGCGGCGGTGTCCTGATCAACAACGCGTCCGTGCTGGCCGAGGTGGCCATGCCGTACCAGTCCGCGTACAACGCCACCAAGCACGCCATCCGCGGGCTGACCGACACGGTGCGGCAGGAGCTGCGGGTTACCGGCCGGGGAAACATCTCGCTCTGCACCGTGCTGCCGGCCAGCATCGACACCCCGTTCTTCCGGCACGCGGCCAACCACACCGGGCGGGAGCTGACCCCGCCTCCCCCGGTCTACCCGCCGGAGATGGTGGCCGAGACGATGGTGCGGCTGCTGCGCCGGCCGCGACGCGAGGCGTACGCGGGCGGCGCGGCCCGGCTGATGGGGCTCCAGTGGCGGCTCGCCCCGGCGCTGGCCGAGCGGGCGCTCGGCTGGTACGCCGCGCGGACCCAGTTCGGCCCGGGCGTCCGCCTGGACGCCGCCGGCACCGTCTTCACGCCCGACGCGACGGCCGAGCGGACCGACGGTTGGGCCGGTCGGCGCGGCCAGTTGCTGCGGATGACCGCCGCGTTCGGCCTGGCCGCCGCCGGCACCGCGGTCGGCACCGTCGCGGCGATCAACCGACGCTCCCGGACGGCGCGATCATGAGTCCCGTCGACCGGACTGATGCGCGCGCCGGAGCCGACGTGCACAATGGGACGATCATGCCGACGGACGCACGTTGCCTGGTCGAGACCGACGAATCCTCCGCGACGGTCCGGCTGACCGGCGTGCTCGACCGGGCCGGGGCGGAGACCGTGCGCGGCGCGCTGCTCGCCCGGCTCTGGCAGCGGCCGGGCCCGACCCGGGTCGACCTGTCCGGGGTGCTCATCCACGATCCGGCCGTGCACGACGTGCTCGACGGGGTCCGCCGCGAGGTGGCCGACTGGCCGGCCGCCGAGGTGCTGCTCGACCCGGCCGGCTCGCCGGCGCCCCGACCGGCGGCGGCCCCACCCGACCTGGTGGAGGTCGAGCTGTCGCCGGTGGCGGAGGCCGCGCGCGAGGCCCGGTCGCTGATCGCCGACGGGTGCGCCCGGTGGGGCCTGCCGGAGCTGGTCGAGCCGGCCTGCATCGCGGTCACCGAGATGGTCAACAACGTGGTCGCGCACGCGGTGACCCCGATGACGCTCCGGCTCGCGCCGCGCGGCGACGCCCTGCACGCGGCGGTCCGGGACCACGCCGCCGGGCGTCCGGCGTACGCCGGGCCGGCCCCGGTGGACTCGGTCGGCGGGCGCGGGTTGCTGCTCATCGACACGGTGGCCCGGCGCTGGGGCAGCACGCCGCTGCCGGACGGCAAGGTGGTCTGGTGCGTGCTGTACGCCGAGGACGAGACGGCCTTCCGCAACTGAGGTGCCGTTTCGACCCGTTGCTCCCGATTCACCCGCCCGGTCGCGGTTAATACGGTGAGCGCAGTGGGTAGTTCACCCGCATGCGCGACGACGAGTACCCCACCCCCGTGTCCGACCCCGAGGCGGAAGGTCTGCCGGACACCGCCGACGACGACTCGACCGCCAACGACGACGTGCTGACCGGGCGCGAGGCGGACGGCCCGGAGCCGGCCCAGATCCCCGGTGACCGCACCCCGGTCGCCGTCGACCGGTTCGGCACCACGGCCGAGGAGCAGCTCGACGGCGAGTCGCTGGACTACAAGCTCGACCGCGAGCAGTACGAGCGTCCCGCCGACGACCCGCTCGCCGGCACCGTCGACCCGGCCATCGCGGCCGAGGCGGACAGCGAGGAGGCCGCCGCGCAGGCCCAGCTCGACGCGGACGTGATCGACCCGGGCCCGGTCTCCGACCCGCACTCCCCGGTCTCGATCTACGACCACGGCCAGCTCGGGACCGTCGCCGACCACGAGGTGGGCCGGCTGGTCGAGCCGGACGAGGGCGCGCACACCGACCAGGAGACCGACAACGTCGCCTACGACGCCGGCGCGGCCGGCGGCGGCGCCACCGCCGAGGAGCTGGCCGTGCACGAGACGCTGCCGCCCGAGGCCCGCTGACTCACTCGTCCAGGCCCCGCTCGATGGCGTACCGGGTCAGCTCGACCCGGTTGTGCAACTGGAGCTTGCCCAGGGTGTTCTGCACGTGGTTCTGCACGGTCCGGTGGGACAACCGGAGCCGCTCGGCGATCTGCTTGTAGGACAGCCCCTTGGCGACCAGCCGCAGCACCTCGGTCTCCCGTTCGGTGAGCCGGGGCGCGTCGTCGTGCGGGGCCGGCGGCGCGGCGGCCAGCCGGCGATACTCGCCCAGCACCAGCCCGGCCAGCCCGGGCGTGAACACCGGCTCGCCCGCCGCGGTGCGGCGCACCGCGTCGAGGAACTCGGCCGGGGCGGCCGACTTGACCAGGTAGCCGGTGGCGCCGGCCTTGACCGCGTCCAGCACGCTCTGCGGCTCGCCGCTGGCCGAGAGCATCAGCACCCGCACCTCCGGCAGCGCGGCGCGCAGCCCCCGGACCACCTCCACCCCGGAGACGTCCGGCAGTTGCAGGTCGAGCACCACCAGGTCGGGACGGGCCGCCGCGGCCACCCGGACCGCCTGCCGCCCCTCCCCGCTGGTCGCCACCACGTCGAGGCCGGCCTCGGCGAGATCGCGGGCCACCCCCTCACGCCACATCGGGTGGTCGTCGACCACCATCACCCGGATGCTCACCGCCGTCGGCTCCTCGGCACGGTCAGCTCGATCTCGGTCCCGGTGCCCGGACCGGAGACGATCCGCACCTCGCCGCCCAGGTCCGCCACCCGGCCCCGGATGGACTGGGACATCCCGAGCCGGCCCTGCGCCGCGGCCTCCGCCAGCCGCCCGTCCGGGATACCCGGCCCCTCGTCGCGTACCGAGACGGTCACCGTCTCCTCCTCGTCCTCGATCAACACCCAGGCCCGCCCGCCGGCGTGCCGGGTCACGTTGTCCAACGCCGCGCCGACCGCCGCGGCCAGCTCACCGGCGGCCCGCGCGGGCAGCGGCACCGGGGTGGCCGGCGCGGCCACCTGGACCTCCGCCGAGGCGTAGCGGTCCAGCAGGTCGCGCAGGTCCCGGTCGGCGCCGGCCCGCTCCGGCCCGGCGTCGGCCCGGCCGATCAGCGAGCGCAGGGCGGCCTCCTGCTCCCCGGCCAGCCGGGCCAGCTCGGCCGCCTCGCCGTCCAGGTCCGCGCCGCGCCGCCGGACCAACGCCAGCACCTGGAGCACCGAGTCGTGGATGTCGCGGGCCAGCCGCTCCCGCTCCCGGGTCGCGGCCTCCAGCTCCACCGCCCGCTGCAACCGGGCCTCCGCCTCGGCGGCCAGCCGGGCCACGTGCCCGACCACCAGGCCGGCGAGCAACAGCAGGATCGCGCCGGTGAACGCCGACGGGTTGACCGGGTCCCGGGTGGCCAGGTCGGCGCCGCCGAGCACCAGCGCGGCCACCGTGCCGCGCCGCCGGCCGCCGGAGACCGCCCAGGCCAGCACCGGGCCGGCCAGCCAGGCCGAGGTCAGCACCGGCACGCCGGCGGCGAGCGCCGGCCGGCCGACCACCCACGGCGTGGCCAGGATGATCCCCAGCACCACGGCGAGGTCGGCCAGGAGCAGCGGCCACCGCCGCCCCGCCGGACGGCGGTAGCCGGCCGCCGTCACGCCGCTCCAGGCCAGCATGCCCAGCCAGACGGCGCCGGCCGCCACCGGGTGCGCGTACTCGCCGCCGTCGCGCAGCACGAGCACCCCGACGTACGCCAGCGACGCGAACCGGAACACCGCGATGGACCGCCAGAGGGGACCTTCCAGCCCGGAGGACGACGGCATGGGCGTCACCCTGCCACAGCCGGTTACGCCCGGGCCGTCGGGTGCGGTCCGAGAAACCCTGACGTACGGTGGAAAAGCCGCGAAAGTCGTCGGGAGCCATCGCCGGGACGGGGTCATGACAAACGCAGAACTCCCCGCACCGCGTACGGTTGTGCCCATCGAACCTTCCCTTCTGATCGCCGACGCCTTCGATCAGGCTCAGGTGACCGAGCTGCGGCACTCGGTCACCTCCTGCGCGCACGCGGCGGGGCTCGCCGGGCAGCGACTCGACGACTTCGTGCTGGCGATCAACGAGCTGATCACCAACGCGGTCCGCCACGGCGGCGGGCAGGGCTGGCTGCGGCTCTGGCTGCGCGGCGGTGACCTGGTCTGCGAGGTCGCCGACCACGGGCACGGGATCAGCGAACGGCGGCTGCGCGACCGCGACCGGCCGGCCCCGGAGACCGCCGGCGGCTGGGGCCTGTGGCTGGCCCGCGAGCTGAGCGACACCATGGAGGTCGAGACCGGCGACGCCGGCACGGTCGTCCGGATCACCGCGGCGCTGGCCACCCGGCCGACCGCCCGCCCGCTGGACGGCTGACCGGCCGCCGGGCCGCCGCTCGCCTCAGCCGAAGAGCGCGCTCACCGACTCACCGTTGTGGATCCGCCGCATCGCCTCGGCCAGCGCCGGCGCCACCGACAGCACCTCGAGCTTCGGCACCCGCTTCTCGACCGGGATCGGCACCGTGTTGGTGCAGACGATCTCCAGCACGCCGTCCTGCGCGCTCAGCCGCTCCAACGCGCCGCTGGAGAACAACCCGTGCGTGCAGGCCAGCCGGATCGAGCGGACCCGCCGCTCACGCAGGTGCGAGATCAGCTCGACCACCGTGCTGCCCTTGGCGATCTCGTCGTCCAGCACGATCACGTCCCGGTCCGCCACGTCGCCGATGACGGTGCTGATCTGCACCCGGTCGTCGCTGAACCGCTGCTTCGCGCCGGCCGCCACCGGGGTGCCGAGCATCCGGGCGAACGCCGCCGCCTCCTTGGCGTTGCCCAGGTCCGGCGAGACGACCACCGCGTTGCTCAGGTCGTGGCCCCGGAAGTGGGCGGCCAGCTCGCGCAGCGCGTGCAGGTGGTCGACCGGGACACTGAAGAAGCCGTGCACCTGCGGCGAGTGCAGCGTCATGGCCAGCACCCGATGCGCGCCGGCCGAGGTGAGCAGGTCGGCGACGAGCCGCCCACCGATGGAGATCCGCGGCGCGTCCTTCTTGTCCGACCGGGCGTACGCGTAGTGCGGCAGCACCACGGTGATCCGGGCGGCCGACGCGCCCCGGGCGGCGTCGATCATGAGCAGCAGCTCGACCAGGTGCTCCTGCACCGGCGGCACCAGCGGCTGGATGAGGAAGACGTCCCGCTCCCGGCAGTTCGCCTGCAACTGCACCTCCAGGCAGTCGTTGGCGAACCGGGACACCCGCACGGGGTGCAGCGGAACGGCGAGGTGGGCGCAGATCTCGGCGGCGAGCTCCGGATGGGCGGTCCCGCTGAACACGGCAATGTCACGCACGTCTGATGATCGTACGGGCCGGCCGGTGGGAGACGGGAGACGCGCCCGGCGGGTACGGTGCCTGCGTGACCGGAGAGTTCGTCGCCGCCATCGACCAGGGCACCACCTCCTCGCGGTGCCTCGTCTTCGACGCCGCCGGTGAGATCGTCGCGGTGGCCCAACGCGAACACCGGCAGATCTTCCCGCGACCCGGCTGGGTCGAGCACGACGCCGAGGAGATCTGGGCATGCGTCGAGCAGGTGGTGCGGGAGGCGCTGGCGAGCGCCGACATCGGCCCCGAGCGACTCGCCGCGGTGGGCATCACCAACCAGCGCGAGACCACAGTGGTCTGGGACCGGGCGACCGGCCGGCCGGTGGCCAACGCGATCGTCTGGCAGGACACCCGCACCGGCCCGCTGCTGGGCGAGCTGGCCGAGGCGTACGACGCCGACCGGCTGCGGGCCCGCACCGGCCTGACGCTGGCCACCTACTTCGCCGGGCCGAAACTGCGCTGGCTGCTCGACCACGTCGACGGGCTGCGCGAACGTGCCGAACGCGGCGAGGTGCTGTTCGGCACCATGGACAGTTGGATCATCTGGAAGCTGACCGGGCGGCACGTCACCGACGTGACGAACGCCAGCCGCACCATGCTGATGGACCTGGAGACCCTCGACTGGGCACCGGATCTGCTCGACGCGTTGCGCATCCCGGCCGCGATGCTCCCCGAGATCCGCTGCTCGGCCGAGGTCTACGGCACCGCCGAGGGCGTCCTCGCCGGGGTGCCGGTGGCGAGCGCGCTCGGCGACCAGCAGGCCGCGCTGTTCGGGCAGACCTGCTTCCAGCCCGGCGAGGCCAAGTGCACCTACGGCACCGGCAGCTTCCTGCTGCTCAACACCGGCGCGAGCCCGGTGCCGTCGCAGCACGGCCTGCTCACCACCGTGGCCTACCGGATCGAGGGGCAACCGGCCACGTACGCGCTGGAGGGCGCCATCGCGGTCACCGGCTCGCTGGTGCAGTGGCTGCGCGACAACCTGGGCCTGATCTCCACCGCCGGCCAGGTCGAGGAGTTGGCCCGCACGGTCGACGACAACGGCGGCTGCTACGTGGTGCCGGCCTTCTCCGGCCTGTTCGCCCCGCACTGGCGCAGCGACGCCCGGGGCGTGATCGCCGGCCTGACCGGCTACATCACCAAGGGTCACCTGGCCCGGGCGGTGCTGGAGGCGTCCGCCTTCCAGACCCGCGAGGTGGTGGACGCGATGAACGCCGACTCCGACGTGGCGCTGCGCCGACTGCGGGTGGACGGCGGAATGACCGGCAACACGTTACTGATGCAGTTCCTGGCCGACGTGCTCGACGTGCCGGTGGTGCGCTCCCGGATCACCGAGACCACCTGCCTCGGCGCGGCGTACGCGGCCGGCCTGGCCGTCGGCTTCTGGCCCGACCTGGCCACCCTGCGGGACAAGTGGCGCTCCGACGCCCAGTGGCAGCCGGCGATGGACCCGACCCACCGCGACCGCGAACTGCACCAGTGGCACAAAGCCGTCCAGCGCACCCTGAACTGGCAAGACTGACCCTCCCTCCCTCCCTCCCTCCCCGCGCCCCGGCCTGCCCCGCGATCTTGCACTTTCGGCCCGTGATTCGCCCTGAATGCCCCTTGTGTCGGGGCAGAAAGTGCAAGATCGCGGGGCGGGGCGGGCGGGGCGGGGCGGGGCGGGGCGGGGCGGGGCGGGGCGGGGCGGGGCGGGGCGGGGCGGGGCGGGGGTCAG
Organism: Micromonospora ferruginea; assembly: GCF_013694245.2. Classification (NCBI taxonomy): domain Bacteria; kingdom Bacillati; phylum Actinomycetota; class Actinomycetes; order Micromonosporales; family Micromonosporaceae; genus Micromonospora; species Micromonospora robiginosa. The sequence continues at coordinate 6,470,398 of NZ_CP059322.2, read as the reverse complement.
GCTGGGGTGAGGAGGCAGAACTCGTTGCCCTCGGTGTCGATCAGGACCTTCCACCGGACATCGGTGCCGCCGAGGTCGGCGTCGGTGGCGCCGAGTGCCCGGAGCCGGTCCGCCTCGGCCGCCATGTCGTCACCCGGGTAGGGGCGGACGTCGAGGTGCACCCGGTTCCACCCCGTCTTCGGGTCGGGGTTGCGGACGAACTCCAGGTAGGGGCCGACACCCGCGGCGGAACGCAGCGAGGCGTGCTCGCCGGTCACCTCGTGCACGGTCCAGTCCGTCGCCTGGCCCCAGAACCGGGCCATCTCGTGCGGGTCCGCGCAGTCGACCACCACCGCGGCGATCGGCCCGGTGTCCCGGTAGATCGGGCGCGGCTCCAGCACGCAGAACTCGTTGCCCTCCGGGTCGGCCAGCACCGTCCACGGGACGTCGCCCTGACCGATGTCGACCGGCGTCGCGCCCAGCTCGGTCAGCCGCGCGACCAGCTCGGCCTGATGCTCCGCCGACGTGGTGGCCAGGTCGACGTGCACCCGGTTCTTGCCCACCTTGGGTTCGGTGGAGATGACGAGGTCGATGCAGACCGCGACCGGGTCGGGATAGACGAGGCCCACGGGTTCGAGGTTCGTCACGCCCGGCTCCTCGCTGGAGATGCCCCAGCCGAGCACCTTCGCCCAGAAGCCGCCGAGCGCGGCATCGTTCCGGGCCTTCATGTTGATCTGCACGAGCCTCGTCGCCATGCGGACGAGACTAGACGTCCGGTCAGTCCCAGCGGTTGCCGGTGAGCTTCTCGTACGCCTCGACGTACCGCGCGCGGGTCGCCTCGACCACGTCGGCCGGCACCTCCGGCGCCGGCGGGCGCTTGTCCCAGCCACTGGCGGTGGCCCAGTCCCGCACGTACTGCTTGTCGAAGGAGAACTGCGCCCGGCCGGGCTGGTAGGACTCGGCCGGCCAGAACCGGGACGAGTCGGAGGTGAGCAGTTCGTCGCCGAGGACCAGCGTGCCGTCCGGCGCCCAGCCCAGCTCCAGCTTGGTGTCGGCGATCAGGATGCCCCGGTCGGCGGCGATCTCCGCGCCCCGCCGGTAGACGTCGATGGTGATCTCCCGCAGCCGCTCCGCGACCTCCGGCCCGACCTTGTCCACCACCTGGTCGTAGGTGATCGGCTCGTCGTGCTCGCCGGTCGGCGCCTTGGTCGACGGGGTGAAGATCGGCTCGGGCAGGATCGACGCCTCCACCAGACCCCGGGGCAGCGGCACGCCGGAGACCGAGCCGGTGCGCTCATACTCGGCGAGGCCGCCGCCGGTCAGGTAGCCCCGGGCCACGCACTCGACCGGCACCATGTCCAGCCGCCGGCACCGGATCGCCCGGCCGGCGAACTCCGCCGGCACGTCGGTGGCGGACACCACGTGGTTCGGCACCAGGTCGGACAACTGCTCGAACCACCACAGCGAGAGCGCGGTGAGCAGGCGGCCCTTGTCCGGGATCGGGGTCGGCAGCACCACGTCGTAGATTGAGACGCGGTCGGAGGCGACCAGGATCAGGTCCGCGCCGTCGGCGTAGACGTCCCGGACCTTGCCCGAGTGCAGAAGTTCCACGGCGGTAAGTACACCATGGCCCGGGTACGCCCTCCGGCGCGCCCGCCGCCCGTCCCACCCGGCGTTGACACCCCCGGCCGGGGCCGGTGGAATGATCCGTCCAGCCCATCATCGGAGAGACCCGTGCGCGCTCAGCGGCCCGTCCCCCGTCCCGGCCTCGACCGGCGACGGTTCCTCGGCGCGCTCACCGGCCTGCCGCTGCTGGCCGGTGGGCTCGGCGGCGGGCTGGCCGGGTGCAGCCAGGCGGAGGACGACGGCGCGACCGACGACGGCCCGATCGAGCTGTCCGTGTTCTGGTGGGGCGGCAACCGCCGCGCCGAGGCCACCGAGCAGGCGCTGCGTCTCTACACCCAGCAGAATCCCCGGGTCAGTTTCCGGATCACCTGGCAGGGGTTGGCCGGCTACTACGACCGGCTCGCCACCCAGGCCACCGGCGGCAACGTGCCCGACCTGTTCCAGGTCGACGACACCCTGCTCACCGAGTACGACCGCCGCGGCATCCTGCTCGACCTGACCCGGCACACCACCGACGACCGGCTCGACCTGCGCGGCCTGCCGGAGCAGTTGGCCCGCTACGGCCGGGTGGGCGAGCGGACCGTGGCGGTGCCCGCCGCGGAGACCAGCGCGGCGCTGGTCTTCAACCGGGACCTGCTGCGCCGGCTGGACCAGCCCGAGCCGCGCACCGGCATGTCCTGGAAGGAGTACGCCCGCTGGGCCGCCCGCGTCACCCGCGCCTCCGGCAACCGGGTGGCCGGCACCATGGACCCCTCCGGTGACTACCGGGCGCTCTGGCTCTGGCTGCGCGGGCAGGGCAGCGAGCTGTACCAGGGCCGGCAGCTCGGCTTCAGCTCGGCCGAGCTGCTCGCCTGGTTCGAGTTCTGGGAGGTCGCCCGCTTCGACCGGGCCACTCCGAGCGCCGCGCTGGTGGAGCAGGCGGACACCGGCGAGCTGGCCCGCCAGCTCGTGGTCACCGGGCACACCGCGGCGTCCTTCGCCTGGTCGCACCAGCTCCCGGAGCTGCAACGCCTGACCGACGACGACCTGGGCGCGGTCGCCTTCCCGGGTACGCCGGCCGCCCAGTGGCCGCGGGCGTCGATGTACTGGGCCGGGTTCCACGGCACCCGCCATCCGGGTGTGGTGGTGGACGTGCTCAACTTCCTGACCACCAACGTGGCCGCCGGCCGGATCCTCGGTGTGGAGCGCGGGCTGAACCCGAGCACGCAGGTCCGCAGGTACGTGGCCGACGGGGTGACCGACCGGGCCGAGAAGCGGGTGGTGGCCCTCGGCGCGGAGCTGGACGAGCTGGCCGGCCCGGCGCCCGCGCCGCCGCCGCAGGGGCACGCCACGGTGCGGACCCTGCTGATCGAGGCGGCCGAGAGCATCCGCGGCAAGCGGGCCGGCGCCCGCACCGCGACCTCACGGTTCATCGCCCGAGCGAACGCCGCCCTCGCCGGAGGGTAAGGAGGGGCCCCCTCTTAACGCATTCGGTAGAGGAAGGGGCCCCGCCCAACGCCGGCGCGGCGCGCCACCGACCCGCGCGTCAGCGCGGCGGACGGTTACGCCGGTTGCGCATCAACATCAGCACCAGCAGCACGATCCCGCCGACCACCACGAGGCAGCAGAGCAGGCCGAGGACGCCGAACCCGCCGCCCCGGGAGCGCCGCCGCGCGGCCTCCACCACGATCTCGCCGGTGCCGGTCGACGCCCATGCCGCGACCGGTACGAAGACCGAGAGCGCGACCGTACCGATGACCGCGCTCAGGCGGCCCCACCATCTGTTCCATCCAGCCATGCCCCCATCCTCGCCGAGCCGCGCAACCGGGGCACGCCGGACGGGACGGAAAGATCCGGATACGACGAAGGGCCTCGGAGTTTCCTCCGGGGCCCTTCACGATCTCGTAGCGGGGACAGGATTTGAACCTGCGACCTCTGGGTTATGAGCCCAGCGAGCTACCGAGCTGCTCCACCCCGCGTCGGTATGTACAGCCTATCGCATCCGGATCCTGGAGATCAGCCGGGTCCCCGATCCCGATTCCGACGGGTCGGAAACGGCGAAGGCCCCGGAGCGAACTCCGAGGCCTTCGTCACGAGTAGCGGGGACAGGATTTGAACCTGCGACCTCTGGGTTATGAGCCCAGCGAGCTACCGAGCTGCTCCACCCCGCGTCGGCTCGTTAACCGTAGCGCACCGGCCCGGCGAGGCGCAAAACGGGGTGTCCGGCCCGGGTCAGCCGCTCGGTGTGGGCGACGGCGAGGCCGCCGCCGACGGGGAGGCGCTGCCCGAGGGCGCCGGGTTCGCCGATCCCCTCGCCGCCGCCTGGGCCTGCTGGAACGTCGTCATCGCCTCGTCCAGCGCCTTCAGCGCCCGCCCGTACCGCTCGAAGTCGCCGGACGCCTGCGCGGCCTTGACCTCGGCGATGGCGCTCTGCACCTTGCCGGCCGCGTCGGCCAGCTCGCCGGTGAGCGGCGGCGGGGTGTTGTTGCCCCCGGACGGCGGTGGCGTGCCACCGTCGTCGCTCGGTGGCGGGGTGCCCGAGCCGGCCCGCTTGCCCTGCTCGACCAGTTGCTTGATGCCGTCGCTCAGGTTGTTGGCGAGCACCACGTACGAACCGCCGTCACCGTAGGAGAGCAGCACCTTCTGCAACAGCGGGTACGCGTCCTGGCTGCTGCTCTTCACGTAGACCGGCTCGACGTAGAGCATCCCGTCGGCGAACGGCAGGGACAGCAGGTTGCCGTACTGCACCTGGGCCTGGTTGGAGGAGAGCAGGTTCAACTGCTGCCGGATGTCGCCGTTGTTGGTCATCTGTTGATGGACCTGGGTCGGCCCGGAGATCCGGGTCTGGTCCGGCAGCTCCAGCACCTCCAGGCGCGGCTGCCCGTCCACGTACGAGCCGGAGACCAGCGCGGCGAGGTTCTGCCGCCCGTTCGGGGTGACCGCGGAGGTCAACTGGAACCGTGGCCCCTCCTGCCCGGGGAACTGGGTGAACAGGTAGTAGGGCGGCTGCTTCTGCCCGCTGTCCGGCGCGTCCGGCACGTTCGGCACCTGCCAGAAGTCCTGGCCGGAGTAGAAGTCGCCGGGGTCGGTGACGTGGAACTTGGTGAGCAGGTTGCGCTGCACCTTGAACAGGTCGGCCGGGTAGCGGAAGTGCTCGGCCAGCTCCGCCGGGATGTCGCCCTTGGGCAGCACCAGGTCGCCGCCGAACGCCTTGTTCCACGCCTTCAGCACCGGGTCGCTGTCGTCGTACGAGTAGAGCTTGACCGTGCCGTCGTACGCGTCGACGGTCGCCTTCACCGAGTTGCGGATGTAGTTGACGTTCTCCCGGGCGAGCTGGAACGTGCCCCGGCCGGTCAGCTCGTCGGCGGTCTCCGACTGCAGGTTGACCCGCTCGGCGTACGGATAGGTGGCCGCCGTGGTGTAGCCGTCGATGATCCACAGGACGCGGCCGTTCACCACCGCCGGGTAGGGGTCGCCGTCGAGCGTGAGGAACGGCGCGACCTTCTCCACCCGGTCGCGCGGGTTACGCACGTAGAGCAGCTTGGAGTTCTCGTTGACCGCCTCGGAGAGCAGGAAGTTCGACTCCTGCTCCTTGATGGCGTAGAGCAGCCGGCGCGGGAACGAGCCGACCTTGACGCCGCCCTCGCCGCTGTAGGTGTAGTACTGCTCGCCACCGGTCTGGGTGGGCCGGTCGAACTCGACGTTGCGGTCGCCCTTCTGCCCCACGATCGCGTAGTCGTCGGGCTCCATCCGCTCGCCGTAGTAGATCCGCGGCTGCTGGGCCGGGATCTCCTCGGTCGGCGAGGAGCACGCCTCCTGCGCCTTCTCGCCGAGGAAGCCGGAGACGAAGTACGGCTGACCACCGCAGACCACCTGGTTGGCCGGGGCGGCGACCAGGCCGTAGCCGTGGGTGTAGACGGTGTGCCGGTTGATCCAGTTGCTCTGCTGGTCGGTCAGCTCGCCGTAGTTGATCTCACGGACGCCGACCACGTAGTCGGAGGTCTTGTCCTTGACCGCGTACCTGTCGATGTCGAGCTTCGAGCCGAAGTCGTAGAAGCCGCGCACCTGCTGCAACTGGGTGTAGGTCTCGGAGACGAGCTGCGGGTCGAGCAGCCGGACGTTCGACACCACCGAGGTGTCGGTGGCGAGACTGGCCGGTGGCACGAGGTTGCTCGCCGCGTACCCCGTGGTCTTCGTGCTGTCCAGACCGAACGCGGACCTGGTGGCCTTGATGCTGCGTTCGATGTACGGCGCCTCCTTGTCCCTGGCGCTCGGCTTCACCTCGAACGTCTGCACCGCCCACGGGTAGATCCCGCCGATCGCCACCGCGGAGACGCCCAGCAGGGCCAGCGAGATGCCCGGCCAGACCAGGTTCCGCATCACCGCGTTGGAGAACACGATGATCGCCAGCGCCACCAGGACGGAGATCCAGGCCAGAATCTCCTTCGCCGGCAGCAGCGCGTTCACGTCGGCGTAGCCGGCGCCGTAGAGCTTGGCGCCCTCGTTGTACTCCAGCAGCATGGCGCGCCGGTCGAGCACGTAGGCGACGGCCTTGAGCAGCACGAAGACGGCCACCAGCGTGCTCAGGTGGGCGCGCGCGGAGTTGGTCATCCGGTCGCCGACACCCTGCAGGCGCACCCCGCCGAAGATGTAGTGCACGGCCAGCGCGCCGAGCAGGGCCAGCACCACCGCGGTGAAGCCGACGCCCAGCACGTAGCGCCAGAACGGGAGCTGGAAGACGTAGAAGCCGACGTCGACGCCGAACTCGGGGTCCTTGACGCCGAAGTTGCCGCCGTTGCGGAACAGCAGCCACTGCGCCCACCGGGTCTGCGCGGAGAGCCCGGCGAAGAGCCCGATGACGGCGGAGACCAGCACGATCCAGGTGCCGAGCCGCGGGGTCAGCAGCATCCGGTAGCGCTCCAGCGTGGCCTGTTCGGCCGAGTGCGGACGCATCCGGGGTCGCAGCCGGTGGGCCAGCCAGAGGTTGCCGCCGACGATCAGCGCCAGGCCCACCCCGACGACCAGGAACAGCAGCAGCCGGGTGGCGAGCACGCCGGTGAAGACCTGGGTGTAGCGGACCTCGTCGAACCAGAGCCAGTCGGTCCAGGCGTTGACCCCCCAACCGAGCAGGGTGAACAACACGAACACCCCGACCAGGACCCCGATGGTGACGCGCCCGCGTCGACTCATCCTCGGCAGGGGACTGCTACGCATGACCACTATTGGCTCCGCACGTTTGAGGTGATCGGCTCCGACCAGGCACCCAAGAGTACGGGGTGTTCCTGAACACGTCGGGTCAAGGTCACGTCACGATCGCCCGGGGGCCGATGACCGGTCCTGCTCAGCAGCGCGTCGGCTGCCCCCCGGCGCGCAGCGTCTCCAGCGCCTTGAGCGCGTCGTCGAGCGTCGCCACCCGGAGCAACGGCAGATCCGGCTGCGGGTTACGGACCGCCTCGGCGCAGTTGTCCGCGGGCACCAGGAAGACCTTCGCGCCGGCCTCCTTCGCGCCGACCAGCTTCTGCGCGATGCCGCCGATCGGGCCGACCCGGCCCTCGTCGTCGATGGTCCCGGTGCCGGCGACGACCTTCCCGCCGGTCAGGTCCGCCGGCTCCAGCTTGTCGATGATGCCCAGGGTGAACATCAGGCCGGCGCTCGGCCCGCCGATGTCCCCGAGATCGATCTTGAGGGTGAACGGGTGCGGCTGCTGCTGGTCGATCTCGACGCCGATGCGCGGGCGGCCGTCCTGCTCGCGGCTGGTCACCGTGGCGGTGCCCGGGGTGTCGCCCCGGGTGTAGCCGATCCTCAGCGCGGTGCCGGCCGGCTTGGCCCGGATCAGCTCGGTGAGCTTGGCCGCGCTCGTCACCGGCGTGCCGTCGACCGAGGTGAGCACATCGTCGGCCCGCAGCGCGTCCACCGACGGCCCGCCCGGGGTGACGGTCTTGACCAGCACCCTGATCGGGTAGCCCAGCTCCCGCAGGGCGGCCGTCTCGGCGCTGGTCTGCGAGTTCTGGAAGTCCTCCGCGTTGCGCTTCTCGACCTCCTCCTGCGACTCGCCCGGCGGGTAGACCAGCTCCCGCGGCACCACCGCCTCGTCCGAGGAGAACCAGCCGGCCAGCGCCGACCGGAGCCGGACGGTGGGCTGCACGCCGACCGTGGTGAGCCGGAGCTGCCCGGCGGAGGTGGACGTCGCGCGGCCGGTCACCTGGATGACCTCCTTGCCGTTCTCACTGCCGAGCGTGTTGACGGTCGGGCCGGGGCCGAGCACCACGTACGGCAGGGGCACGCTCAGCACGCCGACGCTGAGCAGGGCGGTGAGCAGGGCACCGAGCAGGACGGTCACGCCGCGACGTCTCATGCGCCAGAGCGTACCGATCCGAGCCCCGCCGTCCGGCGCGGTGACCGACGGACTTCGCCCTCAGCGCAACGCCGACGGCACGACCTGCGGCGGGGCCCGCGTACCGTAGAGGTCGTGCCTGATATTCCGTTCGGCTTCGCGCTCCCGGGTGGTCAACCACCAGACCCCAACGATCCCGCGCAGATGCAGCAGTTCATGTCGCAGTTGCAGCACCTGCTGTCCGCGCCGGGCAGCGGGCCGGTCAACTGGGACCTCGCCCGGCAGGTCGCGGCGAGCCAGCTCGCCGCCGCCGGCGACCCGGCGGTCTCGCCGTTCGAACGCAACGCGGTGGAGGAGGCGCTCCGGATCGCCGACCTCTGGCTGGAACCGGCGACCTCGTGGCCCTCCGGCATCCACTCCTCGGTCGCCTGGAACCGCAACGAGTGGATCTTCAAGACGCTCGACGTGTGGCGCAAGCTGTGCGACCCGGTGGCCAGCCGGATGGTCGGCGCGATGGGCGACCTGGTGCCGCCGGAGGCACGTGCCCAGCTCGGCCCGATGCAGTCGATGGTCGCCACGTTGGGCGGCGCGCTCTTCGGCGGTCAGCTCGGCCAGGCGCTCGGCTCGCTCGCCGCCGAGGTGCTCTCCGCCGGTGACATCGGCCTGCCGCTGGGGCCCGCCGGCGCCGCCGCGCTCATCCCCGCCAACATCAAGGCGTACGGCGAGGGCCTGGAGCTGCCGGAGGACGAGGTCCGCCTCTACGTGGCCCTGCGCGAGGCCGCCCACCAGCGGCTCTTCCAGCACGTGCCGTGGCTGCGCGGGCACGTGCTCACCGCGGTGGAGAACTACGCCGCCGGCATCCGGGTCAACCGGGAGGCGATCGAGGAGGCGATGGGCCGGGTCGACCCGACCGACCCGGAGTCGATGCAGGCGATCGCCCTGGAGGGCATCTTCACTCCCGAGGACACCCCGGCGCAGAAGGCCTCGCTGGCCCGGCTGGAGACCGTCCTCGCCCTGGTCGAGGGCTGGGTCTGCCACGTGGTGGACAGCGCCGCCGGCGACCGCCTGCCCAACGTGGTGAGCCTCGGCGAGGCGTTCCGCCGCCGCCGGGCCGCCGGCGGCCCGGCCGAGCAGACGTTCGCCGCCCTGGTCGGGCTCGAACTGCGGCCGCGCCGGCTGCGCGAGGCGACCGTGCTCTGGGCGGCGCTGACCGAGCAGCGCGGCATCGCCGGGCGGGACGCGGTGTGGGGCCACCCCGACCTGCTCCCGTCCGACGACGACTTCGCCGCCCCCGAGGCGTTCGCGGCGACCTCCACCGATCTGGACGACGAGCTGGCGAACTTCGACTTCTCCGCGCCCGGCGGACCGGAGGAGCCGACCCCGGGCGAGGACGACGGCAAGTCCTGACGCCGGACGCGCTGGTCAGCCGGGGTGGCCGGAGAGCAGCGCCCGGGTCGCGTCCCAGCCCTCGAAGGCCGGGTCGAGGGCGCCGAGGTCGGCCGGGCCGCGCAGGCGCCGCCAACCGGCGGTGACCGCCACGTCGCCGGGCCGGGGCGCCGCGGCCCGCACCTCGGCCGGCGCGGTCGTGTCGAGGTCGAGCGCCGGCAGCCACTGCGGTACGGGCAGCCGCGCGGCCACCCCGAGCAGGCCCGGCCCGGCCCCCTCGACCGGGGCGACCGCCACCGGGCGGCTGGACAGCGGCCGGAGCAGCTTGCCGAGCGTCAGCCCGGGCACGTCGGGCGCGTCGGCGGCGACCACGGCCGCCTGGTCGTAACCGGCGAGCGCGGCGAGGACCGCGTTCGGGGTGGGTTCCGGCACCTCGTACACGGTGGTGCCGGGCCAGACCACCGCGTCGGCCAGCCACCGGTCGGCCGGCGTGACCGCCACCGCGGTCTCCACCTCGTTCAGCGTGGCCAGCAGGTCAACCACGTCCTCGGCGAGGGCGGTCCGCCACCGCGCCGGGTCGATCCCGGGCGGCGCCCAGACCACCGGACCGAGCAACGCCACCACCACACGTCGGACCATCCGCCGACCCTAACCCCACCACCCCACGCGGGCCCCACTCAGCGGTTGACCATGAGGTTGGCGGCGACAAAAGGGGCGAGACGCGCGGCCAACTTCATGATCGACGAGGCGGGGCGGGGGAGGGGAGGGAACCGGGTCAGATGCTGGCGGTGGCGGCTACGCCCTCCAGGTAGCCGCGGGCCCGCTCGGACTTCGGGTAGCGGGCGACCAGGGACCAGAACGCGGTGTTGTGACTGGGAACGATCAGGTGCGCCAACTCGTGGAGGAGGACGTAGTCGATCACCCAGTCGGGCATGTCCTGGATCCGGTGGGAGATGCGGATGGTGCGGTCGGCCGGGGTGCAGGAGCCCCAGCGGCCGTTCTGGTTGGTCACCCAGCGCACGCTCGCCGGCTCGGCGGCCGACCCGTGCTCCGGCAGGTAGAGCGCGATCAGGCGGCAGGCCCGGGCGAGCAGCTCGGCGTCCGAGCGGGCGAAGCGACCCTCCCGGGCGGCCAACCGGGCCAGCATCCGGTCGACCCACTCGCTCTCCTCGGCGCGGGAGAACTGGTCCGGGATGAGCACGACCACGCGCTCACCGTCCCGGTACGCGGACACCGTGCGTCGCCGACGCTGACTGCGCCGCACCTCGACGACCGGCTTCCGCGCCACGGCCATTACCGCGCCGCGCAGCCTCGGTTGACTGTCACGAAGGAAAGGTAATGCGTACTGACCAGGAGTCCGCAAGAGTCAACCCGACGACACGCGCCCGGAAAATGACAGTTGATGGTAAGGAGTCCCGAAAAATTTCTTTGCGGCGGTAGTTGACCATCACCAACCGGTCGCTCCCCACGTTAAATGATCTACGCCGAGTCGTCGGCTCGGGGGTCGCGCGAAGGGGAGCTGAGCGCATTTAACCGGCGTGTCCTCGCGAAACTGACTTATCAGACGTTACTCGGCGTGCACACTCTTGCCGTCGACTTGCTCACAGAGTCGGCGTGCAGCTGACATGGAACCGCCCATACCTGGGTAGGGTCCGCCAACCACGATCAGGTGACTGATCGCGGAGAACCCCCGGCGCCGGCGTCACGCGTGGCCCGCCGCAGGGAGACCCGCCGGGCACCTCCGGCGGACGAGACGAGGAGGCTACCGTGGCCGACCAGGCCCAGACCTACAACGGTTACTGCGTCAAGTGCAAGGAGAAGCGGGACTTCGAGGGGCACGTGGAGGTCTCGAAGACCGGCATGAACATGGCCAAGGGCAAGTGCCCGGTGTGCGGCACAACAGTGAACCGCATCCTGGGCAAGGCCAAGGTCTGACCCGTCCGGGTTCGTTCGGGGGAGGGGTGGCTGTCGGCCGCCCCTCCCCCGTCGCGGATCCGACACGGTTACCCGCCGGTTGTGGAAAACCGGCGATGTGCTGTGGACAACGCTGGCCATGGCGCGCCGCGCCTGTGGACAACGAACGACGGAGCGCGCGGAAGCGGTCACCATTCGTGGTGTGACCAAGCCGACGCCGCTCATCCGTCCCACCCTGCTGCCCGGCCTCACCCGCCTGTGGCGCGACCGGCGCACCCTCCAGCTCGGCGTGGAACCCGGGCCGGCGGTGCTGCTGGAGGTCTCCACCCCGGGCACCACCCACCTGCTCGACCTGCTCGACGGCACCCGCAGCGAGCGAGCCGTGCTGGCCGCGGCCCGCGCCGCCCGGGTCCCGCCGGACGAGGCGCGGGCCCTGCTCGACGCGCTCCGGGGCGCCGGTCTGCTCGTACCGGCGCAGACGCTGCTCCCGCGCGACCTCGCCGGACCGCTCCGGGCCCGACTGGTTGCGGAGGCCGACGCCCTGGCCCTGGCCACCGGGCACCTGCCCGGCACGCCGGCCCGGCTGCTGCGCCGCCGCCGCAGCGCCCGGGTGCTGGTCACCGGCTCGGGCCGGCTCGGCGCGGCGGTCGCCGTCGCGCTGGCCCAGGCCGGGATCGGGCACGTCGTACCCGACCTGACCGGCCCGGTGCGAGCCGGCGACCTGGTCGGGACCGGCCTGTCCGGCGCGGAGCTGGGCCGGCCGCTGGCCCCGGCGGTGCGTGCGGCGCTGGACCGGTGCGCGCCGGGCACGGCCACCGGTCCGCTCCGGTCCGCCCGGCCCGACCTGGTGGTGCAGCTCGGCGTGGGCCGCCCGGCCGAGCTGCTCGCCGCCGGCTACGCCCGCCGCCGACAGCCCCACCTGCTGCTCGACCTGCGCGGCGGGGTGCCGGTGGTCGGGCCGCTGGTCCGCCCGCCCACCGGCCCCTGCCTGCGCTGCCTCGACCTGCACCGGGGCGACCGGGACGCGGACTGGCCGGCGCTCGCCGCCCAGCTCGCGGCCGACGGCGGTGAACCGGCCTGCACGGCCACCACCCGGCTCGCCGCGGCGGCCCTCGCGGCGGCCGAGGCGCTGGTCCAGGTGGACGGCGGCACCCCGGAGACGCTCGGCTCGGCGGTGGAGGTTCGGGGCGCCGGCCACCTCCGGCGACGCCGGTGGTCCCCGCACCCCTCGTGCGGCTGCTGCGGGCGTCGCCCGATCCGGTCGGCCGCGCCCGCTCCCGGCCGCACGGCAGCAGCGGGACCCTCGCGTCGGTAACAATGGTCGGGTGACCGACATCCCGCGGCGGGCCGTGTCCCGCACCGCCAAACTCGCCGCCCTGCCGCTCGGATTCGCCGGTCGAACCGTCCTCGGCATGGGGAAGCGGGTCACCGGGCTCGCGTCCGACGTCATCTCCGCCGAGATCCAGCAGCGCACCGCCGAGCAGTTGTTCAGCGTCCTCGGGCAGCTCAAGGGCGGGGCGATGAAGTTCGGTCAGGCCCTGTCGGTGTTCGAGGCGGCGCTGCCCGACGAGATCGCCGCGCCCTACCGGCAGGCGCTCACCAAGCTCCAGGAGGCCGCCCCGCCGCTGCCGGTGGCGACCGTGCACAAGGTGCTCGCCGAGCAGCTCGGGCCGGAATGGCGGGACCGGTTCGTCTCCTTCGACGACGTCCCGGCCGCCGCGGCGAGCATCGGCCAGGTGCACCGGGCGGTGTGGCGCGACCCGGGCTACGGGCCGAACGGCGGCCCGCGGCACCGGGACGTCGCCGTGAAGATCCAGTACCCGGGGGCCGGTGACGCCCTGCTCGCCGACCTCAAGCAGCTCTCCCGCCTGGGCGGCATGTTCCGCGCCATCCAGCCGGGGCTGGACGTCAAGCCGCTCCTGGCCGAGCTGCGCGAGCGGATCACCGAGGAGCTGGACTACGAGCTGGAGGCCGAGTCGCAGCGGACGTTCCACGCCGCGTACGCCGACGACCCGGACATCTTCATCCCGGAGGTCCTCGACGCCGCGCCCCGGGTGCTGATCACCGAGTGGGTCGAGGGCATCCCGCTCTCCGAGATCATCCGGGAGGGCACCGAGGAGCAGCGGAACGAGGCCGGGCGGCTGATGGCCGAGCTGCACCTCTCCGCGCCGGAGCGGGCCGGGCTGCTGCACGCCGACCCGCACCCGGGCAACTTCCGGCTGCTGCCCGACGGCCGGCTCGGCGTGATCGACTTCGGCGCGGTGGCCCGCATGCCGGAGGGCACGCCGGAGCCGATCGGCCGGATCGCCGCGCTCGCCCTGCGGGGCGACGCCGACGGCGTGGTGGACGGGCTGCGCGACGAAGGCTTCGTCGGCCGCAACGAGTCGATCGACGCCCCGGCGGTGCTCGACTTCCTCCGCCCGATGCTGGAGCCGATCGCGGCCGACGAGTTCCGGTTCACCCGGGCCTGGCTGCGGGCCGAGGCGGCCCGGCTGGCCAGCCCCCGCTCGGCCGCCTACCAGCTCAGCCGGCAGCTCAACCTGCCGCCGTCCTACCTGATGATCCACCGGGTGACGCTGGGGTCGATCGGGGTGCTCTGCCAGTTGGAGGCGAAGGCGTCCTACCGGTCGATCCTGGAGCGCTGGCTGCCCGGGTTCGCCCCGGTGGCCTGAGCACGGAGCACGCCGAAGGGGCGGTGACCATCCGGTCACCGCCCCTTCCTCATTTGTCGATCTAGAGAACGCCCAGGTCGCGGGCCGACTGGCCCCGACCCCGCATGGCTACGGTACGGGCGGAACGGGTTGCCTCAGTGCTCGTGGTGGTGCGACCGGCCTGAGGCCGGGGCATTCGAGCCCTCGACAACGCTTCGTGGAGTAGTTGCATCTCGGTTCCGTTCGGCAGGTGCAGCATCGGTTTCTCTTCTCAGGTCGGCCGGTGGAGGGACACCGGCATCGGTCGGTCGTGGAACGTAGGTGTGTCAGGCTGCCAGCCGGACGGCGCTACGCGACTCGGACAGCCCGCTGGCCGCCAGTCGCGCCTCCGCCTCGACCCGGAGCTGCGCGTCGCGGGCGAGGTCCTCCTTACGCGGACGGCCACGGGGCCGCTTACGCGGGACGACCGCGCCACGCTCGAAGATCTCGCCGCCCCAGACGCCCCAGGGCTCGGCTCGCTCCACCGCCCCGGCCAGGCACTCGACGCGCAGCGGGCAGTCCCCGCAGAGCGACTTGGCCAGCTCGAGCTCGGCGGGCGAGTCGGAGAACCACAGGTCGGGGTCGAACTTCCGGCAGGGCAGGTTCGCCTCCACCTCGACGCTCACGTCGAGTGGGGCCAACGCCAGACTCATCCTCCGGTCACCTCTCTCTCACTTCGATCTCGTGGATCGCATTTCCGACGTACGGCGGCGGTACAAAAAACTGAGGCCGCGGATCCCGGTGTGCGGGTTCCGCGGCCTCGAGGTGAGCCGGTGGTCTGTGGATCAGACCGGTCTACCTCGAGGTGGAACGCCGCGGACATCAGTGCGCTTCTTGGCGCCGATGCCCATGCCCGTGAAGCCACTGGTCCCGTCGACCCCGTTGATCGGCGCGACGGTCAGGTTCAGCTCGGCCTGAACCTGGACCTGGTGCGCCTGCGGAGCCCACGGTCGAGCGGCAAGGGCCACCCGGACGGACGACAGGGGAACGCCGGCAGCTGGCATCGCCGCCGGACGCTCGTAGATGTAGATCTCCATTGGTGCCACCTCCCTGACCTTCCTCGTGCCGACCATGGACTCATCCCCCGTGAGCAGCCAGAACAGCGCCGCTTCGAGGTGTGTCCTGAGGCTATTCCTCGCCCTCGGGGGAGGGCAAACGATTTACGGCCAGATTTTGAAACTTTTCTGCGGGCAGAACCTGGTCCACCGTCGCCCCGGCCACCAGGGCCAGCACCGTATCGCCGTAAAGCCCCACTTTCCGGGGCCCGATCCCGGCGATCGCGACCAGGTCCTCGGTGCGTCCCGGCTTCCGCTCCGCCAACGCGGTGAGCGTGGCGTCGGTGAAGACCACGTACGCCGGCACCTTCTGCGCGCCGGCCACCCGCTGCCGCCACTCGCGCAGCCGCTCGTACAGCTCCTCGTCCAGGTCCGACGGGCAGGTCGGGCAGCGGCCGAGCTTCCGGTCGGCGCCGGCGAGCAGCGTGGCGCCGCAGATCCGGCAGGAGACCACCTGCGGTCGCCGCCGCTCGGCCTTCCGGGCCGGACCCGTGCCGCCGGCCCGCTCGCCGCCGCCGGAACGGTCCAACTGGGGCAGGAAACGCGACGGCCGCCGGGCCCGCCCGCCGGGCGAGCGCGCCGCCGCGTACGACAGCCAGAGCCACTCCCGGGCCCGGGTGATCCCCACGTAGAGCAGCCGCCGCTCCTCCTCGACCTGCTCCGGCGTCTTCGCGTACGTGGTGGGCAGCGTGCCCTCGGCCAGCCCGACCAGGAACACCGCGTCCCACTCCAGGCCCTTGGCCGAGTGCAGCGACGCCAACGTCACCCCCTCGACGGTGGGCACGTGCTGCTGGGCGGCGCGCCGCGCCAACTCCTCGGTGAAGGCGGCCAGCGTCACCGGCCGCTCCACGGCGGCGGCCTCGCCGATCGGCACCACCTCGGGCGTCGCGGCGTACTCCTCGGCGAGCTGGACCAGCGCGGCGAGCGCCTCCCAGCGCTCGCGCGCCGCGCCGCCGGCCGGGGGCGCGTCCGGGGCCCAGCCGACCGCGGCGAGCCCTTCCACCACGGCCGTCCTGAGCGGCGTCTCCCCCGGGACGGACCGGACGGCGGCGCGCAGCGCGATCATCGCCTGGCGCACCTCGGGCCGATCGAAGAACCGCTCCGCACCCTGCAACACGTAGGGCACCTCGGCCTCGGAGAGCGCCTTCTCGTACGCCTCGGACTGCGCGTTGGTGCGGAACAGCACCGCGATCTCCCGCGCCGGGGTGCCGCCGGCCACCAGCGCCCGGCAGCGGGCGGCGACGGCGTTCGCCTCGGCCGGCTCGTCGGTGAAGATCCGCAGCTCCGGCTCGGGGCCGGGCCGGCGCTGGCCGTGCAGCTCCAGGCGCAGCCGCGCCTCGGCGCCCCGGGCCGCCGAGATCACCGCGTTGGCCAGGCCGACCACCTGCGGGGTGGAGCGGTAGTCGCGGACCAGCCGGACCACCGTCGCGCCGCGATGGTGGCGCGGGAAGTCGACCAGGTAGGACGAGGTCGCGCCGGTGAACGAGTAGATGGTCTGGCTGGCGTCGCCGACCACGGTGAGGTCGTCCCGGCCGCCGAGCCAGACGTCCAGCAGCCGCTGCTGGAGCGGGTTGACGTCCTGGTACTCGTCGACCACGAAGTGGCGGTACTGGTTGCGCACCTGCTCGGCCACGTCCGGGTGCTCCTCGATCCCCCACACCGCGGCGCGCAGCATGTCCTCGAAGTCGATCACCCCGTTGCCGCGCTTGAGCCGCTCGTACGCGGTGAACACCTCGGCCACCCGGGCCGGCTCGTACGGCGTCTCGCGCAGCGCCTTCGCCGCGGCCACCGCGTATTCGTCCGGCTCGACCAGGGACGACTTGGCCCACTCGATCTCGGCGGCGAGGTCGCGGGCGGCGGCCCGGTCGGCGCGCAGCCCCACCTTGGCGGCGGCCAGCGTGACCACC
Source organism: Micromonospora ferruginea (assembly GCF_013694245.2). NCBI lineage: Bacteria > Bacillati > Actinomycetota > Actinomycetes > Micromonosporales > Micromonosporaceae > Micromonospora > Micromonospora robiginosa. The sequence goes on along the minus strand of NZ_CP059322.2, from coordinate 6,453,528 downwards.
CGCACCTTGCTGTCCAGCAGCTCCGGCATGGCCCGTCCGGCCAGCAGCCGGGGGGCGAAGTAGCGGACCTGGCGCAGCGCGGCGGCGTGGAACGTGCGCGCCTGCACGCCGCCCACCCCGGCCACCGTGAGACGACTGCGCATCTCGGCGGCGGCGCGGGCGGTGAACGTGACCGCCAGCACGTGTCGGGCGGCGATGTCGCCGGTCAGCGCCCGGTAGGCGATCCGCGAGGTCACCGCCCGGGTCTTGCCCGTGCCGGCGCCGGCCAGGATGCAGACCGGGCCGGCCGGGGCGGTGACCGCGGACCGCTGCTCCGGATCCAGCCCGGTCAGCACCCGTTCCGCCGCTGAGTGAACCCCCACAGCAGGGAATCATCCCAGCCCCGTCCGACGTTGCAGCGGTTAGCCTGGCCTGATCGGACCGGGCGTGAGCCACCCTTGGAGGACCAGACCATGCTGACGATGTATTCCACCCCGTGGTGCGGCTACTGCCACCGGCTGAAGTCGCAGCTCGACCGGGAGGGCATCGCGTACGAGGTGGTCGACATCGAGCAGGACACCGCGGCCGCGGAGTTCGTGATGGGTGTCAACGGCGGCAACCAGACCGTGCCGACGCTGCGTTTCGCCGACGGCAGCGCCCTGACCAACCCCTCGATCAACCAGGTGAAGCAGCACCTCGCCGCGCTCCCCGGCTGACCGGAGCGGACCTGCCGAGCGGCCGCACCCCGTCGGGTGCGGCCGCTGGTCGTCTGCTCAGCGCGTGCGGCGCCGGTCGGTGGTGGCGAGCATCTCGTCGTCGAGCGGCCGGCGGGGACCCGGCACGCGGGCCGGACCGGCGCCCGGCGGGGTGAGCCCCCGACCCCGCCAGAGATAGAGGCCGGCCGCCGTGGTGATCGCCCCGACCAGCGCGAACAGCAGCCGGTAGTCGAACACCCCGACGAGCAGCGCGCCGGTGCCGATGGAGACCGCCTGCGGCCCGCTGATCAGCGCCTTCGACGCGGCGGTGACCCGGCCCAGCAGCGCCGGCGGCGTCCGGCGCTGGACCAGGGTGTGCAGCCCCACCATGGTCAGCGGCAGGGAGATGCCGGCCAGCAGCAGCGCCACCACCCCGAGCCAGAGCCGGGGGTACGCCAGCGCCAGCGCGGCCGGGCCGAAGAACGTCACCCCGACGGCGAGCGCGCCCAGCTCACCGAGCCGGCGGACCACCGCGGCCGAGAACAGGCCGCCGATCAGGCCACCGACGCCCTGCACCATGACCAGCACGCCGACGAACGCGGCGTCACGGCGCAGGCCCAGATCGACGTACGCGAAGATCAGCGACTCGGTGAAACCCATCACCAGCGAGCCGAGCCCGTAGCCGACGAGCGCCCGGCGCAGCGCCGGCTGGCGGGCCAGGTGGCGCAGCCCGGCGCCCACCCCGGCCGACCAGTGGCGCCCCGGGTCCGGCGGCACGCTCTCGTCCGCCCGCAGCAGGCCGACCACCGCCGCGGCGGCGAGGAACCCGCCCATCGCCAGGGTCACCAGCAGCCAGCCGCCGACGGCGGCGTAGATGCCGGCCCCGGCGAGCGGCCCGACCAGCCGCAGCCCCTGCCGGACGGTCTGCAACGCCCCGTTCGCGTCGGCCAGCAGGTCGGCCGGCACCAGGTGCCGGATCAGCCCGTTGAGCACGGCGGTCACCGTGATCGAGGAGAAGCCGTAGAGCGCCGCCACCAGGTAGATGACCCACACGTCGGAACGGTCCCGGACGGTGAGTAGCGGACCGAGCAGCACGGCGGCGACCAGGTTGGCGGTGATGAAGAAGGGCCGGCGGCGGTAGCGGTCGACCACCCAGCCGACCAGCGGGGCGAACGCCATCGGCGCGATCACGGCGAAGACGGTGGCCCCGGCCATGCTGTCCGAGCCGGTCAGGTCCTTCACCCAGACCGCCAGGGCGAGCAGCAGGATCGACTCCGCCGCCATGCTCGCCACCATCGCGGCGAAGAGCAGGCGGAAGTCGGGGCGGCGCAGGACGGTGCGCATCGGTTCCCTCCGGCAGGGGTGCGCCCGCGGGCGCGTCGGGGGCGGGCGCCCCATGTAGGCGCTCTCCAGAGTCCTCTTTTTGTCTCGTGACACGCCCTCGCCGGACCCGCCGACACCGGTCGCGCCGTCCATACTGGCCGTGGGGGGCGAATTCCATACAGTTACCGTCGCGTCTCGCGACGGTCGACGGGAAAGAGGACGCCGTGCCTCCTGCCGCACCAGGCCCGTTTCTGCGTCGTCGCCGCCTCGGCACCGAGCTGCGCCGGCTCCGTGAACAGGCCGGTCTCACCGGTGACCAGGTCATCGAGCGGATCGGTTGGGCCTCCGCATCCAAGCTGTCCCGGTTGGAGAACGGCCGCAGCCGCCCCGACCCGGACGACGTCGACGCGCTGCTGACGCTCTACGGCGCCGACGACGAGCAGCGCGCGGATCTGACCGGCATCACCCACGAGGCCGGCGACATGCGGGGTTGGCTGCGCAACTTCCCGGTGATGACCCAGCAGCAGCGCGCCTTCGCCGAGCTGGAGGTGGGCTGCGCGGAGATCTCCGAGTACAACCCGGTGCTGGTGCCCGGGCTGCTGCAGACCCCGGGGTACGCCCGGCACCGGATCCTGTCCGCGGCCCGGGTGGCCGAGGAGGCCGGCGACCCGGATCCGGAGGACCCGGAGACCGAGGTGGCCGCCCGGCAGGCGCGCCAGTCCCTGTTGTCCCACGTCCCCCAGTACACCGCGGTGCTGGAGGAGGCCGCGCTCGGCCGGCGGGCCGGACCGCCGGAGGTGTTGCACGAGCAGCTCGTCCACCTCTGTGAGCTGGCCCTGCTGCCGAACGTGGAGCTGCGGCTGCTGTTGCGGGACACCCGGGTGGGCGACTGGTACCTTCCGCCGACCGCCTTCTCGGTCTATCGGTTCGCCGATCCCCTCGATCCGGAGACGTTGGCGATCGAAAGTGGGTTCACCGACGTCATGTCGACCGAGGCAAACACCCTAAATCGCTATAAAGTGGTGTTCGAGTGGCTATGCTCGTCGGCACTCTCCGCATCGGACACCCTCTCCTGGTTGATCGAGGCGACGGGACGGCTGACCGGCACGGCAGTCGAGTCCACCGTGGCGCACGGGCCGGCAACGGCGCCGACCCAGCGTCGCCGGGACTCGGGGCGTCTCACGACGGAACGGTGATCCCGCCGGACACCGTCCGGCGACGGCGTCGCTCGTTCCCCATCGGAGCACCTCATCAGGAGCAGGACACCATGAACGAGATCCGCCACAGCACGACCGCCCGCTCGGGGCACCTCGCCGGCGCCGCCTGGCGCAAGAGCACCCGCAGCCAGACCTCGAACTGCGTCGAGGTCGCGCCGCTCGGCACCGGGCCGGCGACCATGGCGCTGCGGGACAGCAAGGACCCGAGCGGGCCGGTGCTGCTGTTCAACCGGGCCGGCTGGCTCGGCTTCATCGCCGGAGCGAAGAACGGCCAGTTCGACCTGAACTGATCCGGCGAGTGCCCGGGGGCCGTCGGCGTCACGCCGGCGGCCCCTCGCATGTCCACCCCCGACAACCGTGCTGACCTGGGATCCCCCGAACGGTCGAGCCGGCCGGTTTCACTTGCTGGGACGAGGTGCGGGCGTACGATGACGCATGGAGTGACGTGGAAGTTCCACCGCGCATCCGTCCGTCTCCGGGGGACACCATGCGGTTCCTGATCGTCCGCACCGAGATCCGTAACGCCGCCGACGCCGACATCGCCGCCGCCTGGGCCGACGGGGGTCGCCTGCGGGACGAGACCCGCGCCCCGGAGCCCCGCCGCCAGGTCGTCCACGCCGAGGACCGGGACGCCGCCCTCCTGCTCGCCCGCGCGTTGTCCGCCGTCGGGGCGGTCCGCGCCGGCCGGCACCGGGTCAAGGTGCTGCCCATCGACGAGCCCGCCCCCGGCCACCCCTACCGCTGGGACGGCGGATGACCCGCCGCTGACGTCCGTCGTGGCCGGAACCGGCTCCCCCGCCGTGCTCCACGCCTCACCCGGCCACGACGGCCCGTGTTCCCGGCCCGAGACCGCCGCGGCAACGACGGTCCGGGCCGGGACCGCGTCCGCCCCGGGTCAGCAGTGGCCGTCGAGCCAGCGGTGCACCAGGAACAGCGCGATCGACGACGGCGGCGGCAGAAGCAGGCGGTCCCCGCCGTCCACCGGCACCGCCTCACCGGCCAGCGCGGCCCCGATCTCCCGCCGGCTGAACCAGCGCGCGTGCGCGATCTCGGCCGGGTCGACCCGGATCTCCTCGTCGGCGTTTGCCCGGGCCAGGAAGCCGAGCATCAGCGAGCCGGGGAACGGCCAGGCCTGGCTCGACACGTACCCGATCTCCTCGACCGCGACGCCGACCTCCTCGCGGACCTCGCGCAGCACGGCGGCCTCGGCCGACTCGCCGGGCTCGACGTAGCCGGCCAGGCAGGAGTAGCGACGCACGCCGGGGCTGCTCGGCCAGGCGGCGTTGTTGCCCAGCAGGCAGCGCCCCTCCGGGCCGTCCACCCCGTCGTGCACCAGCACGATCATCGCCGGGTCGGTACGCGGCCAGGTGCGGTGACCGCCCGGGTCGACCCGCGACCAGCCCGCCTCGTCGACCTGCGTGGGCTGCCCGGTCGACGCCGAGTAGCCGTGCCGCAGATGCCAGTTGAGCAGCGCCAACGCGGTGGTGAACAGGCCCGCGTCCCGGTCGGTCATCAGGTGGCCGACCTCGCGCAGGTGGGCGCGGCGGGTGCCGGGCAGCGCCGGCAGCGGCCCGTCCACCGCGAAGACCGGCACCCCGTCCGGCTCCAGGCCGAGGAACATCGGCACCGATCGGGGCACCTCGGGCAGCTCGCCGGCGCCGACCAGGACAAGTTCCGGCGGCGCGCCCTCGCCGCGCACCAGGGCGCGGCCCTCGTCGGCCGAGTCCAGCACCAGCACCCGGGAGACCTCCCACGCCTCCGCCAGCCAGGCCGGGTCGGTACGCCGGTGGGCGGCCCGGTCCAGGGTGGACCGGGCCAGCGGCGGCGCCGCCTCACCCGTCATGCGTCTTCCCTGTGCACCGGGGTGAGCGCGGCGAGCGAGTCGGCGATCCGGGCCGCGTCGCCGAGCACCACGGTGACCGCGTGCGCCGGGGCGAGGTAGCGGGCGGCCACCTCGGCGACGTCGTCCACGGTCGCGGCGGCCAGCCGGGCGGCGTGCTCGGTGAGGAAGTCCAGGCGCAGCCCGTTGCCGGCGTACGCGCTGGTCAGCGACGCGAGACCGGCCTGGGTGGACATGCCGAGCTGGAGTGTGCCGAGCGCGTACTGGCGGGCCTGCTCCAACTCGTCCGGCTTCGGCGGCACGGTGGCCAGCCGGCCCAGCTCGTAGCTGGTCTCCAGCAGCGCCGGCGCGGTCACCTCGGTCGCCACCTCGGCGCCGGCAACCAGCACCGAACCGGCCACCGAGTGCTCGACCAGCGAGTGCGGCCCGTACGTGTAGCCCTTGTCCTCGCGGATGTTCTCCACCCAGCGGGAGGAGAAGTAGCCGCCGAAGATCAGGTTCGCCAGTTGCAGCGCCGCGTGGTCGGGATGGGTGCGGGGCACCGCCGGCAGCGCCAGGCGCAGCGACGACTGCACCGAGCCGGGCCGGTCGATCAACAGCAGCGGCCCCGGCTCCAGCGGCGGGGCGGGCGGCAGCTCGGCCACGTGACCGTCGCCCCGCCAGCCGGCGAGCGCCGCCTCGGCCGCGTCCAGCGCCCGCTCCGGCCGCACGTCGCCGACGAGCACCAACACCGCACCGGCCGGGTGCACCCGCTCGGCGTGCAGCTTGCGCAGCGCGGCCGGCCGGACCGCCCGCACCTGATCGGGCTCGGGGGTCTGCACCGCGTACGGGTGGCGGCCGTAGATCCGCTTGAGCAGCGCGGTCCGGGCCAGGTGGGACGGCTGGCTCTGGGCCACCTGGATGTGGTCGACCAGCCGGTCCCGCTCGGTCGCCACCCAGTCGCCCGGGTAGCTCGCGCCGGTGAGCACCTCGGCGAGCAGCTCCAGCATCCGGTCCAGCCCGGTCACCAGGCTCGCGCCGGAGAGCATCAGCCGGTCCGGGTCGAGACCGGCGGAGAGCCCGCCGCCGACCTTCTGCAGCTCGGCGGCGATCTCGGTGGCGCTGTGCGCCTCGGTGCCGGCCAGCATGGTCTGCGCCAGCATCGCGCCGCGGGCCAGGTGGGTCCGCCCGAACGGCATCCAGAGCCGCACCTCGACCAGGGGTACGGCGGGGCGGCGTACCGCGATCACGGTGAGGCCGTTGCCGAGCGTGCGCTCGGCCTGCTTCGGCACGGTGAGTCGCCGGTTGGGCCCGAGGGCCGGCAGCGGCCGGACGGTGGTGGCGGTCACTGAGCACCTCCGGCGACGACCTCGACGGACGCGCGGCGCTCGGGGCGCAGCGTGGCGGCGGCGGCGCGGACCTGGTCCTCGGTGACCGCGCCGACCAGCCTGGGCAGGTCGTTGAGCAGCCCCGGTTCGCCGCGTTGCTGCTCCAGCACCGCCATCCGCAACGCCCGGCCGAGCACCGCGTCGGTGTCCCGCAGCAGGTGGGTGGCCATCCGGGCCTGGGTACGCGCCAGCTCCCCCTCGACCAGCCCGTCGGTGGCCAGCCGGTCCAGCTCCTCGTCGACGGTGCGCAGCACCTTGTCCACGTCGCCGCCGGGCGGCAGGTGCGCCTGGAGCAGCAGCGCGGTGGGGTCGCGCACGTCGAACGGGTCGCCCATGAAACCGAGGTAGCCGCCCACGCCGGTGACCGTGCGGTCCCGCTGCACCAGCCGCTCGACCAGCCGGGACGCGTCGCCGTCGGTGAGCACCTCGGCCAGCACCACGTAGGGCAGGTAGCCGGCGAAGTCGGTGACCGGGTCGGGCACCCGCCAGGCGCCCGCCACCGCCGGCAGCGGGGCCAGCGCGTCGGTGTACGTGCTGCGCCGCTCGGTGGTCAGGTCCGGCTCGGTGAAGTCGGGCCGTTCCGGGGCGGGGCGGGCCGGCACGTCGCCGAAGTGCCGTTCGATCAGCGCGGTCGCCTCGGCCACGTCGATGTCGCCGCTGACCGCGAGCACCGCGTTGCCGCTGGCGTAGTAGCGGCGGAAGAAGTCGGCCGCGTCGGCCACGGTCGCCGACTCCAGGTCGTCGAAGGAGCCGTAGCCGTCGTGCGCGTTGGGGAAGGTGTCGAACATCACCGGGGGCAGCGTCAGCCAGGGGAACCCGCCGTACGGCCGGTTGAGCACGTTGACCCGGATCTCCTCCTTGACCACGTCGACCTGGTTGCGCAGGTTCTCCTCAGTCAGCCGGGGGCCGCGCATCCGGTCGGCCTCCAGGAACAGCGCCCGTTCCAGGGCGTTGCTCGGCAGCGTCTCGAAGTAGTCGGTGTAGTCCAGGTGGGTTGAGCCGTTGAAGGTGCCGCCGGCGCCCTGCACGTGCCGGAAGTGGGCCAGCTTCTCCAGGTTCTCCGAGCCCTGGAACATCAGGTGCTCGAAGAGGTGGGCGAAGCCGGTGCGGCCCTCCGGCTCGGAGCGGATGCCGACGTCGTAGACCACCGCCACCCCGATCACCGGGGCGCTGCGGTCGGGAGTGAGCACCACTCGCAGGCCGTTGTCGAGGGCGAACCGCTCGACCGGGTACTTCGTGGCGGGAATCCTGGCTCTCCTGGTCGGCACGCGATCGACACTAGCGCCTCCGTACCGGCCGCACCGGCGGTGTGCCCTGGCCGAACGGTGGACAGACGCGGGACGGGGCTTGACGGCGGCCCCGTCCTGCCCCACTCTTCCTACCAACTAAATAGGAATACTGCGGATTGGACATTCGATGAGACGGCTCCCCCTGCGCCGCCTGGTCACGCTGGCCACCCTGGCCGCGGTCGGCGCGGCCACGCTCGGCACCACCGCCGCCTGCGGCGACGACAGCGACGCCGCCGGCGCCTCCGGTCCGGTGACGCTGCGCCTGGGCTACTTCCCCAACATCACCCACGCGCCGGCCGTGGTCGGCGTGGAGAAGGGGATCTTCAAGGAGAAGCTGGGCAGCGACGTCACGCTGGAGACGAAGACGTTCAACGCCGGCCCGGCGGCCATCGAGGCGGTCTTCTCCGGCGCGCTCGACGCCACGTACATCGGTCCGAACCCGACCGTGAACGCCTTCTCGAAGTCCAAGGGCGAGGCGGTCCGGGTGATCTCCGGCGCCGCGTCCGGCGGCGTCGCGCTGGTGGTCAAGCCCGGCATCACCTCGGCCGAGCAACTGCGCGGCAAGAAGATCGCCACGCCGCAGCTCGGCAACACCCAGGACGTGGCGCTGCGCTACTGGCTCAAGGAGAAGGGCCTGGAGACGACCAAGGAGGGCGGCGGCGACGTCAAGGTCGTCCCGCAGGAGAACGCGCAGACCGTCGAGACCTTCGGCAGCGGCGCCATCGACGGCGCGTGGGTGCCGGAGCCGTTCGTCTCCCGACTGGTCAACGCCGGCGGCAAGGTGCTCGTCGACGAGCGCGACCTCTGGCCGGACAAGAAGTTCGTCATCACCAACCTGCTGGTCAGCACGAAGTTCCTCAAGGCGCACCCGGACGTGGTGAAGAAGCTGGTCGAGGGCCAGGTGGCGGCGAACGAGTTCGTCAACGCCAAGCCGGACGAGGCGCAGCAGGCCATCTCCGAGCACATCGGCAAGATCACCGGCAAGCCGCTGGACATCAAGCTGATCAAGCAGGCCTGGCCGACGCTGGAGTTCACCAACGACCCGATCTCGTCCTCGCTGAAGACCGGCCTGGACCACGCGGTCGCGGTCGGGCTGACCCAGCCGGTCGACCTGAAGGGCCTCTACGACCTGACGTTCCTCAACGAGGTGCTGAAGGCCGCGGGCAAGCCCGAGGTCACCCAGCCGTGACGTCGACCACGACGACCCCGCGCAGCGCGACCGGCTCGGTCGCGCTGCGCGGCGTGACCAAGGTGTACGGCCAGGGCGAGCAGGCGGTCCTGGCGCTGGACGGGCTGTCGCTGGACGTCGCGCCGGGCGAGTTCGTCTGCCTGGTCGGCGCGTCCGGCTGCGGCAAGAGCACGCTGCTCAACCTGGTCGCCGGGCTGGACCGGGTCAGCGGCGGCACGATCGAGCTGGGCGAGGGCGTCAACCCGGGCCTGATGTTCCAGGAGCCGGCGCTGTTCCCGTGGTCGACCGTCGAGGGCAACGTCGAGGTGCCGCTGAAGCTGCGTGGCCTCCCCCGTGACCAGCGCCGGGAGCGGGTCGCCGAGCTGCTGCGCACGGTCCACCTCTCCGAGTTCGGCCGCAAGCGCCCGCACCAGCTCTCCGGCGGCATGCGGCAGCGGGTCGCGCTGGCCCGCACGCTCGCGTTGGACACGCCGGTGCTGCTGATGGACGAGCCGTTCGGCGCGCTCGACGCGATGACGCGCGACATCCTGCACGACGAGCTGGAGCGGATCTGGGGCGAGCGCAAGCTCACCGTCCTGTTCGTCACGCACAACGTCCGCGAGGCGGCGCGGCTCGCCGACCGGATCGTGCTGCTCTCCAGCCGGCCCGGCCGGATCATCTACTCCACCCCGGTCGACGTGCCCCGTCCCCGGCGGATCGACTCGCCGGAGGTGTCGGCCATCGCCGCCGAGGTCACCGACCGGCTGCGCAAGGAGGTGGGCCGGCATGGCCAGTGACACCCTCACCGGGTCGGCGCGTACCGACGCCGAGATCTCCGGCCTCGACGCACTGGAGATCGCCGGGCAGGAGAAGGGCCCGTCCCGGGTACGCCGGCTCTGGTCCGCCACCTGGCCCAAGTTCGCCGCGCTGGCGCTGGCCGTCGCCCTCTGGCAGGCGGTGGTGTGGAGCGGCTGGAAGGAGCCGTGGGCGCTGCCCGGCCCGGCGGTGGTCTTCGCCGACCTCGGTCACTACCTGGTCAGCGCGGCGCTGTGGGAGGGGCTGGCCACCACCGCCCGCCGGGCCGCCGTCGGCTTCGCCGCCGCGGTCGCGGTCGGCCTGCTGCTCGGCCTCGGGGTGGCCCGGGTCAAGGTGCTGCGCGCGGCGCTCGGTTCGATGATCACCGCGTTGCAGACCATGCCGTCGATCGCCTGGTTCCCGCTGGCCATCCTGCTGTTCCAGCTCAGCGAGCAGGCCATCTTCTTCGTGGTGGTGCTCGGCGCCGCGCCGTCGGTCGCCAACGGCGTCATCCACGGCGTCGACTACGTGCCGCCGCTGCTGGTCCGGGCCGGCCGCAACCTCGGCGCCCGGGGGCTCAACCTCTACCGGTACGTGATCGCGCCGGCCGCGCTGCCCGCCATCGTGGCCGGGCTCAAGCAGGGCTGGGCGTTCGCCTGGCGCAGCCTGATGGCCGGCGAGCTGCTGGTGGTCATCGCCACCCGCACGTCGATCGGCGCGCAGCTCACCTACGCCCGGGAACTGAGCGAGGCGCCCCGGCTGATGGCCATCATGATCGTCATCCTGGTGGTCGGCCTGCTGGTGGACACCGCGTTCGGCGCCGCCGACAAGGCGATCCGCCGCCGCTGGGGCGTGCTGGACCAGGCCGGCAACTGACGACGTGTACATCTCCGCGCGCGCCGACTACGCGCTCCGTGCCATGCTCGCCGTCGCCGACGCCGGCGCCACCGGCGACGGGCTCTCCGGCGGCGAGCTGGTCAAGGCGGCGAGCCTGGCCGACAGCCAGGACATCCCGCTCAGCTTCCTCCAGGGGATCCTGCTCGACCTGCGCCGGGCCGAGCTGCTGCACAGCCACCGTGGCACCGAGGGCGGGTACGCGCTGACCCGGCCGCCCGCCGAGATCAGCGTCGGCGACGTGCTCCGCGCCGTCGGCGGCGCGCTCACCAGCGTGCGTGGCCTGCCCGCCGACCGGGCCGGCTACCACGGGGTCGCCACCGGACTGCGCGACGTCTGGCTGGCGGTGGACGGCGCGATCGCGCTGGTGGTGGACCGCACCACCCTGGCGGACCTGCTGGCGGACCGCACGCCGGCGCCGTGACCCGGCCTGCCGCGCCGCCCGCCCGGACGTGCCGGTGCCGGGGACGCCGGGCGGGGCCCGGTGCCGGGGCCCCGCCCGGCTGCTCGCGCCCCGGGCGGTCGCGTCGGGCACGCCGATGCCGATGGCCACGACGTCCTCGACGGCGCTGACCGGCCCGGCCGGTGGATGCCACGGAAGAAGGCATCGCTCCGACGCGATATGACCGAGAGGCATTCTTATGCCTCTGAGGTATATCCCTTTTTATCGAACGGCCGCCGATCGACGTCACCGCGCGTGACGATCCGACCGGCGAAGATGATCAGCCGGGGTTGAACGTGCGGGCCGCACCCCGGTCCGGTGGACCGCCCCCGGTCGGATGCCAGGGGCCGAACGCGACCACCACGGCGAGCGCCAGGCCGGCACCCGCCACCGCGAGCACCAGCAGCACCTCCCGGGCCCCGCCCGGGCCGGCGTCACCCGCCATGGTCCCCTCCCGCCTCCGGCCGGTCCACCCGGACCGCCCGGGACCAGCTTCGTCGCCCCGACGACAGCGGACAGTCGGCCACCCGACTGAAGATTCGCTGATCCCCGACTCAGCGCCGTGGCGCCGAGCGAGCGGTCGGCGAGGCGGGCACGGGCCCGCCGAGGGAGGGCCGCCGGGACCCGCCGGTCAGCGGCGGCGCGGGCGGCGGCGGGGACGGGTCGCCGGAGCGGGGTGCGCCGCGGCCGGCGGCGTGATGGTCACCGGCGTGCCGGAGGGCTCCCGCGCGCCGGTCAGGCGGCCCAGCTCCGCGTCGCCGGGGCGTACCCGGGTGGTCTTCGGGTTGATCCCCGCGGTGCTCATCAGCCGGGCGACGTCGCGGCGCTGCTCCGGCAGGACCAGGGTGACCACGGTGCCCGACTCCCCGGCCCGCGCGGTCCGGCCGCCCCGGTGCAGGTAGTCCTTGGCCTCGGTCGGCGGGTCGGCGTTGACCACCAGGTCCAGCCCGTCGACGTGGATGCCCCGGGCCGCCACGTCGGTGGCCACCAGCGCGGTGACCTGGCCGGTGCGGAACTGCTCCAGGATCCGGGTGCGCTGCGGCTGCGACTTGCCGCCGTGCAGGGCGGCCGCGCGGACGCCCTTGGCCAGCAACTGGCGGGCCACCCGGTCGGCGCGGTGCTTGGTGGCGATGAAGACGATGGTGCGGCCCTCCCGCGCGGCGATGCTGGCCAGCGCGCCCGGCTTGTCCTCCGGCTCCAGGTGCAGCACGTGGTGGGTCATCGCGGTGACCGTGGCGGTGCCCGGGTCGACCGAGTGGGTGACCGGGTCGGCCAGGAAGCGGCGGACCAGCCGGTCCACGCCCCGGTCCAGGGTGGCCGAGAAGAGCATCCGCTGCCCGCCCGGCGCGACCTGCTCCAGCAGTTTCGTCACCTGCGGCAGGAAGCCCATGTCGGCCATCTGGTCCGCCTCGTCGAGCACGGTGATGTCCACCTGGTCCAGCCGGGCGGAACCCCGGTCGATCAGGTCGTGCAGCCGGCCCGGCGTGGCCACCAGCACCTCGGCGCCGGCGCGCAACGCGTCCGCCTGCCGGGTCAGCGAGAGCCCGCCGACCACGGTGGCGCAGCGCAGCCCGAGCGCGGAGGCGTACGGGGTGAGCGCGGCGGTCACCTGCGCGGCCAGTTCCCGGGTCGGCACCAGCACCAGCGCGAGCGGGCGGCCGGGGCGGGCCCGGCGACCGGCCGTACGGTGCAGCAGCGGCAACCCGAACGCGAGCGTCTTGCCGGAGCCGGTCCGGCCGCGGCCGAGCACGTCCCGGCCGGCCAGCGAGTCGGGCAGGGTGGCCGACTGGATCGGGAACGGCGCGGTGATGCCCTGCGTGGCCAGTTCGGCGACGAGCGCCGGGGCCAGGCCGGTGGAAGCGAACGTGGGCAGGGTCGTGGTCATGCGGACAGCCTTCCTCGAGGCGGCACGTGTCGAGGAAGGGCGCCGATCAGCGGCGCGTCACCGGCGTGGCCGGTGGTCACAAGCACGAACCGAAAAGGTACGGGCCGGCCCGCCTCGGCGCGCCACGTCCCGGGGTACGGGAGGGCGGCGCGGCGGGCCGGCCCGTGCACCACGCCCGGCGGGGCGCGGTGGTGGTGCCGGTTGATCTAAAAGATCAGAGCGGGCGGATGTTCTCCGCCTGCGGGCCCTTCTGGCCCTGGGTCACCTCGAACTCGACCCGCTGGTTCTCGTCCAGGCTCCGGTAGCCGGAGGTCTGGATCGCCGAGAAGTGGGCGAAGACGTCAGCGCCGCCGTCGTCCGGGGTGATGAAGCCGAAGCCCTTGTCAGCGTTGAACCACTTCACGGTGCCAATTGCCATGTGTTTCGTCTCCTTGACGGAACGGTCGGCCCGCACGTGTTGCGGGCCGGAGAGGAGCACCCCACGCATTGCTGCGTGGCGTGCCTGTCGCTGCTGGTCGCCCCGCCCGGAGAACTCCGGACACAACAAAGAGCGCCTGGGGCCACAATCCGCCAGGCGCACACAGAGTCTCTGGAAACCAAAACTGCAACGAGGACAACGTACCACGGATCTCGCCCGGTGGGGAGATCACGCCGCAAATTCCGGTACGGCGGTCACCAGGCCGGTCAGCCCCTCGACGTCGAGCAGGTCGGCCGGGCGGACCGTCACCGCGTCCCGGACGTAGTGGAACGCCGCGCCCACCCGGTCCACCGGCACGCCCGCCAGCTCCGCCCAGGCCAGCCGGTAGACCGCCAACTGCACCGCCGCCGCCTCGGCCTCCCGGCCGGCGGGCTGCCGGCCGGTCTTCCAGTCGACCACGTCGAAGCGCCCGCCCGGACGGGCGAAGACCGCGTCCATCCGGCCCCGCACCACCACGCCGGCGATCACCGTGGCGAACGGCACCTCGACCTCCACCGGCACCCGGTCGGCCCACTCGCTGGCCAGGAAGCGCTCCTGCAACTCGGTCAGCGCGTCGTCCGGCGCGGCGCCCTCGTCGGCGGCGCCGGGCAGCTCGTCGACGTCCAGCAGCCGGTCGGCGCCGAAGCGCTGCTCCAGCCAGGCGTGGAAGGCGGTGCCCCGCCGCGCGTACGGGCTGGGTTCGCTCGGCATCGGCCGGCGCAGCGTACGGGCCAGCGCCTCGGGGTCGCGCCGCAACGCCACCAACTGGGTCACCGAGAGCTGGCCGGGCAGTTCCACCTCGACCGCCTCGGCCCGGCGGGCCAGCTCCGCCCGCTCGGCGAGGAGCAGGTCGGCCTCCCGCCGCCACCGGGCCACCTCCGGATCCGCCGGCGCCGGCTCCTCGGCCCCGGCCACCCCGCCGGCTCCGGCCGCGGCGCCGTCGCCCACCCGGGTCCCGATCGCACCGGCGCCGGTCGCCGGGATCGCGGTGTCGGCGACGGTGGCCAGCAGGGCCGCCTCGCGGCGGGCCGCCTCCGGGTCGGCGAGGTGACGGCGGACCAGCGCCGCCGCCTCCGTCAACGCCGGCCGGCGACCGCCGAGCGGGTCGGCCGGCCACTCCGCGCGCAGCACCGTCTCGGTGGTCGGGTTCACCGCGTCCCCGGCCGGCTCCGGCGCCCACGCGTCGACCACGTGCCCGTCCGCGCCGGTGAGACCGGCGTCGTGCACCTCGCGCAGGAACACCGACGGCCCCCGGAACCGCTTCGTCCCCTCCCCCCACCAGTAGCCGGAGCAGAGCAGCAGCCGCCGGGGCCGGGTCACCGCCACGTACGCCAGCCGGCGCTCCTCCCGCTCGTCGTGCGCCCGCCAGGCGTCGGTGAACTCGGCCAGCGCGCGGGCCACCGCACGCTGGTCCGCGGCCTCCGGCAGGGCCAGCTCGGGCAGCCCGTCCGCGTCGCCGCGCAGCGGGAACGGCAGCACGCCGAGCCCGCCCAGCCAGTGGTCGGAGTTCCGTACCGGCCCCGGCCAGACGCCCCGGGTCAGCCCGGCCACCGACACCACGTCCCACTCCAGGCCCTTCGCGGCGTGCGCGGTGAGCACCTGCACCGCGCCCGCCACCACCTCGACCTCGCCCGGGGCCAGCCCACGCTCCTCGTCCTCGGCGGCGGACAGGTAGGCCAGGAAACCGGCGAGCGTGGCGCCCGGCGTCTCGCCGCTGAACCGGGCCGCCACGTCGCCGAGCGCGTCCAGGTGGGCACGGGCCAGCCCGGCGTCCCCGGCGCCGTCCCGGCCGGCCCGGACCGCCACCTCCACGTCCAACCCGATCGTGCGTTCGATGTCCGCGATCAGCTCCGGCAGCGACTGGTCCAGCCGGTAGCGCAGCAGCGCCAGCTCCATCCCGTACGACCGGAGCCGGGCGAAGCCCTCCGCCGAGTACGCCTGGGCCGGCCCGAGGTCGGCCAGCGCCTCGACCAGCGTCGCCTCGTCCAGCACGTCCACGACGATCTCCGGGCCGTCGTCCCCGGTCAGCTCCCGGCGACCGCGGGCGATGGCCCGGGCCCGCCGGTGCAGGGCGACCAGGTCACGCGGGCCGATCCGCCAGCGCGCGCCGGTCAACAGCCGCAACAGCGCCGCCCCGTCGGTCGGGTCGGCCAGCACCCGCAGGGTGCACACCACGTCCCGTACCTCCGGGGTGTCCAGCAGGCCACCGAGCCCGACCACGTCCACCGGCAGCCCCCGGGCCCGCAACGCCGCCTCGATCGCCGGGATCTGGCTGCGCAGCCGCACCAGCACGGCGGTGGTGGGCCGGCGGTCGGCCGGGATGTGCTCGGGCAGCGCGCCCGGCATCCCGGCCGCGCCCCGCCACGCCGCCAGCACGCTGTCCGCGATCCAGTCGGCCTCGTCGGCGTACGTCGGCAGCAGCGCGCAGTGCACGGTGCCGCCGGCCCGACCGGCGGGCGTGCGGTGCGGGATCGGATCACTGACGCTGAGCGCGGCGTGCAGCTCGGGCACCCGCGCCCCGGCGGCCCGCAGCGGCACCGAGAGCGCGTTGGCGACGTCGAGGATCTCCGGCCGGTTGCGCCAGCTCGTGGTGAGACCCAGCACGTCGGCGGGGGTGCCGTCGGCGCGGGCGAACTCGCCCGGGAACCGGTCCAGCGTGCCGGCGCTGGCCCCGCGCCAGCCGTAGATGGACTGGCACGGGTCGCCCACGGCGGTGACCGGGTGCCCGCCGCCGAACAGCGCGTTGAGCAGCACCACCTGCGCGTGGCTGGTGTCCTGGTACTCGTCGAGCAGCACCACCCGGTAGCGGTCCCGCTCGATGACCCCGACGCCCGGGTGGTCGCGGGTCACCCGGGCCGCGCGGGCGAGCTGGTCGGCGAAGTCCATCGCCTCGAAATCGTCCTTGCGCCGGCCGTACGCCCGGACCAGCGGCAGCAGCTTCAGCCTGGTCCGCTGGAGCTGGAGCGCCCTGCGCACGTCGGCGTAGACCCGGCCGGGGCGCGACTGCACCTCGGCGAAGAACCGGCCGGTCCAGCCGGCCAGCTCGTCCGGGTCGACCAGGTGCTCGTCCAGCTCGCCGGCGAGGGCCAGCACCGCGTCGGTGATGGTGGACGGCATCCGGTCCACCTCGGACATGTCCCCGTCGTAGTTGCGCACCAGCAGGTCCACCAACTGCCAGCGGGACGCCTCGGTGAGCAGCCGGGTGGTCGGCTCGTAGCCGGCGCGCAGCCCGTGCTCGGTGACGATCCGCCCCGCGTACGAGTGGTAGGTGGACACCGTCGGCTCGCCCGCGAACGGATCGTCGCGCGGATCCCGGCGCGGCCGGCCCAGTCGACGGACGAGCTGGTCGAGGCGGGTCCGCACCCGGTGCGCCAGCTCGCCGGCCGCCTTGCGGGTGAAGGTGAGCCCGAGGATGTGCTCGGGGCGCACGTACGCGTTGGCGACCAGCCAGACCACCCGGGCGGCCATCGTCTCGGTCTTGCCCGACCCGGCGCCCGCGACCACCAGCAGCGGCTCCACCGGCGCCGCGATGATCGCGGCCTGTTCCCGGGTGGGCGCCGGCAGCCGGAGCAGCCGGGCCAGCTCGACAGGCGTGTAGCGGGGGCCGGCGTCGGCGGTCCGGGGCGCGGGCGTGCCGGCGGCGTCGAACAGCGCCGGTTGGATGGTCATGGTCCGGTCCTCGTTCGGCTCCGCGCGCTCACGGCTGACTCTCCGGGGGCGGCTCGACCACCTGGCGACCCTGGCCGGAGACCGGGCAACTGGTGCGTACCGGGCAGACCCGGCACTTCGCGTTGGCCACGGCGGCGAACGTGGAGGCGGCCATCGTGTCGGCGGTCCGGCGGACCAGCGCGGTCGCCCAGCCGGCCTCCGGGCCCTCCCCGGCGGCGGCCTGGGCCTGCTCCCGGGCGTCCTTGGCGCCGGTGCCGAGCTGCACCAGCGCCGCGCCACCCGACTCCTCGCCGAACTCCGCGAACCCGCCCGCCTCGACCGCCGCCTGGTAGGCGCCGAGCTGCGGATGCTCGGCGACCTCCCGCTCGGTGACCGCGGTGGACTTGCCGGTCTTCAGGTCGATCACCACGAGCCGACCCTCCGCGTCGACCTCCAGCCGGTCGACCCGGCCGGTCAGCTCGATCGGCCGGGTCGGGTCGTCCAGGCGGACCGCGAACTCGTGCTCGATGGCGAGCAGCCGGCGCGGGTTGCCGGCCAGCCAGCGCAGCAGCTTGTCGACCATCGCCTCGGCGCGCTGCCGTTCCGGGCCCACCATCCAGCGGGCGGCCAGCTCGATCGCGTCGAACCGGGCGGCCACGTACTCCAGCAACGCCTCCCGGTCGACGCTCGCGTCCTCGGCCAGCATGGCGGCGGCGTGCACCAGGTTGCCGACGCCCTGCGCCGCGCTGGCCGGCCCGCTGCCGCCGTGCCGTTCCAGCAGCCAGCGCAGGCTGCACCGCATCGCGCTCTCCATGGCCGACGGGGTGACCCGCACCGGCTCGCCGTCGTCGACGAGCGGCCGGTCGTCGGAGAGGCCGCGCAACCCCCACCAGTCGTCCGGGTGCGCGCCGGGCACCCCGGCGGCGGCCAGCCGGGCCAGCTCACCCGCCGCCGCGCGCCGCCTGGTGATCGGCGCCGCCGGGTCGGTGATCGCGGTACGCAGCTCCGCCACCAGCGCGGACAGGGTGAGCCCGCGCGGCGGCAGGGTCACCGGCAGCGCGCCGGGCGGCCCGTCCTGGGGTGCTCGTCGCCGTGCGGCACCGGCCCGTCCCCCGCCGGTTCCCCTTCGGCCGGTCCCCCGCCGGCCGCGACCCGGTCCCGACCCGTCCCGGCCGGGTCCACGCCGGGCCCGTCCGGGTCGGCGCCGTCCACGCCGCGCCCGTTCGGAGCGGTGCCGTTCGAACCGGCGCCGTCCGGGTCGGTGCCGTTCGGAGCGGTGCCGTTCGGAGCGGTGCCGTTCGGAGCGGTGCCGTTCGAACCGGCGCCGTCCGGGGGTGGCGGGGCGGTGCCGCGCGCGCCGGTGGCGGGCGGGTCGCCGGCGGCCAGCTCGTGCAGGAAGCGGCTCGGCTGCTCCTCGTGGTCGTCGCCGCCGACCGCCGCCGAAGCGACCGCGGTGACCAGCAGCCGGCGCCGGGCCCGGCTGACCGCGACGTGGAACAGCCGTCGTTCCTCGTCCAGCAGCGCCGACGTCTGCCCGACCAGGCTGGCCCGCAGCCCGGCCCCGTCGGCCCGACCGGCGAGCACGTCGACCAGCCGCTCGGAGCCGAGCAGGCTGCCGCGCAGGCGCAGGTCCGGCCAGACGCCCTCCTGCACCCCGGCGACGGCGACCAGGTCCCACTCCAGGCCCTTGGCCGCGTGCGCGGTCAGCAGGCGGACCGCGTCGCCCCGGTCGGCCGCGGCGGCGAGCGTGTCGGCCGGCAGCTCCTGGCCGAGCACGTGATCCAGGAAGACCTCGGTGCGCGCGCCCGGCAACCGGTCGACGAACCGGGCCGCCGCGTCGAAGAGCACCAGCACGGCGTCCAGGTCGCGGTCGGCGGCCTCGGCCCGCCAGCGCTGGGCCGTCTCGTGCTCACCGGTGGCCGCCCGGCCCCGGGTGATCGCCCCGGCCCAGCGCTCGGCCAGGCCGCTCTCCCGCCAGAGGGCCCAGAGCACGTCCTCCACGGTCGCGCCGGGGGTGCCGGCGGCCTGCCGGGCGGTCGACAGCAGGTGCGCCACGGCCTGCGCGGGCGCGGCCCAGCGGCGCTCGATGGTGGCCAGCTCGGCCGGGTCGCGCAGCGCCTCCACCAGCAGCTCGCCGGAGGGACGGCGGTCGCCGCCGGCCAGCGCGAGCGCCCGCAGCCCCTGTCGCAGCCGCCGCTCGGCCAGCGGGTCGGCACCGCCCAGCGGGGAGTGCAGCAGCGCGACGGCCGCCTCCTCGTCCAGCCGGTCGGTGTCGAGCGCGCAGCGGAGCAGGAGCAGCAGCGGAGCCACCGCCGGCTGGAGGTGCAGCGGCAGGTCCTCGCCGTGCACCACGGTGGGCACGCCGGCGGTGTGCAGGGCGCGCCGCAGCGACGGGAGCTGCCGCCCGGTGGACCGGACCAGCACCGCCATCCGGGACCAGGGCACCCCGTCGAGCAGGTGCGCCTCGCGCAGCGCGTGGGCCAACCAGGCGGACTCGCTGGTGGCCGAGCGGAACGTGCGGACCTCGACCGCGCCGGCCGGCGCGTCCGGCAGCGGGCGCAACCGCCGGTGCGCCGCCGGGCCACGGAGCCGGCGGGCCAGCCGGGCGGTCGCCGCCAGCAACTCCGGCCCGGCCCGGTAGGAGGTGGTCAGCGTGACCTGGGCGGCCGGCGCGCCGGAGGCGGTGCGGAAGCGGTGGCCGAACGTGGCGACCGCGGCCGGGTCGGCGCCGCGGAAGGCGTACGTGGAGGAGTCCGGGTCGGCGAACGCGACCAGGGACTTGCCGCCGCCGGCCACCACGGCGAGCAGGTCCACCTGGGCCGGGTCGGTGTCGGCCAGCTCGTCGACGTAGATGTGGGTGAGGCGGCGGCGCTCGGCGGCGAGCAGCTCGGGGTCGTCGAGCAGCATGCCGGTGGCGGCCCGCACTAGCTCCGCCGGGTCGTACGCGATCGAGCCCCGGTTGCTCACGTCGCGCAGCGCGAGCACGGCGACGTACTCCCGGAGGAAGCGCGCGGCGGCCGGCCAGTCGTCGCGGCCCAGCTTCTCGCCCAGCCGGGCCAGCTCGACCGGGCCGACGCCCCGCTCGGCGGCCCGCATCAGCAGGTCGCGGAGCTGCTGGGCGAACGCCCGGGTGCGCAGCGCGGGAAGCAGGTCCTCCGGCCAGCCGACCGGGTCGTCGCCGGGCTCCCCGCCGACCACGTCGAGCAGTTCGCGGATGATCAGATCCTGCTCGGGGCCGGTGAGCAGTCGCGGCGAGGGCTCGCCCCGCTCGGCGGCGGCGCGGCGGAGCAGCCCGAAGGCGTACGCCGGGAAGGTGCGGACCAGCGGCTCGCGGACCACGCGGTGCCCGTCGCCGGCGATCCGCGCCTCGATCCGCCGGCGCAGCTCGGTGGCGCCCCGCCGGCCGAAGGTGAGCACCAGGACCCGCTCCGGGTCGACGCCCTCGGCCACCCGGGCGGCGACCGCCTCGACCAGGGTGGTGGTCTTCCCGGTGCCGGGCCCACCCACGACCAGCATCGGCCCGCCGGTGTGCGCGACGACCTCGGCCTGCGCCGGGTCGGCCCGACGCCGCCCGCCCGTGGCCCGCTCGTCCGTGGCCCGCCCGTTCGTGGCCCGCCCGGTCGCGGCCCGCCCGTCCGTGGCCCGCCCGGTCGCGGCGGGAGCCGGGACGACATCGCCCGGTGGAGATGCGGCGGCTGGCCCTGGGTGCGCGGCATCGCCCGCCGACCCCCGGATCGCGGCTCCGTCACGGCCGGCCCATCGGACCGGCCCACCCCTGCCCCGCCCCGGCGTCGTGGGTGACCCCCGCCCCCGCACCGCCGGGCCGGCGCACCAACCGGTACGCCTGCATCACGGACATCCCACCACGCCGGTACGACACCCGGAAACCGACGCCGTCCGGCGCGCCGCAGCTCACCGGACAGCAGGAACGGCCGCCACCCGGCGATCCGCCCGGCCGGCAGACGCGCTCGCCGTGCCCCGAGCGCCGGTCATCCAGGACGCCCACCGCCAGCAGACTCGGGACGCGCGCGGGCCAGCACCTCGGGCCGCACCCGAAGTCCCAGCAGACACCCATGCCGTTCCACCCGTCCGCCCCGCGCGCCATCAGTGGAACGGCATGGGTGTCAAACGGGGCCTGAGGCACCCATGCCGTTCCCCCACCCGGTCCGCAAGCGGTGAGTGGAACGGCATGGGTGCCAGGCGACGGGGAGGGCGGAGGGCGGAGGGTGGAGGGTGGAGGGCAGCGCAGGGCAGAGGGCTGGGGCGCGGAGGGCGGAGTGCCGCGCGGGGCGAGGGGGGAGCGTCAGGTGAGACGGGCGTCCAGGAGGTCCAGCGCGGCGGGGACGCTGTCGGCGACCATCAGCAGGTCGAGCCCGGCCGGCTTGAGGAAGTGGCGATCGGCCAGCGTGGTGAGCCAGTCGAGCAGCGGCCGGTAGAACCCGTCGGCGTCGACCAGCACCATCGGCTTGGCGTGCAGGGTCAGCGTGGCGGTGGTCCACACCTCGAACAGCTCGTCGAGCGTGCCCAGGCCGCCGGGCAGCGTGACGAACGCGTCCGACTTGTCGACCATCAGCGTCTTGCGGCTGGCCATCCCGTCGGTGACGAGCAGCTCGTCGGCGGCCAGGTCGGCGACCTCCAGGTCGACCAGGGCCTGCGGGATGACGCCCAGCGTGCGACCGCCGGCCGCACGCGCGCCGTCCGCCAGCGCGCCCATCATCCCGACGCAGCCACCGCCGCTGACCAGCGTGTGCCCGCGCCGGACCAACTCGGTGCCGGTCTCGGTGGCCAGCGCCAGCCAGCGGGCGTCGAGGGTACGGGAGGACGCGCAGAACACGCAGACGTTGGCCATGTCAGCGTGACCCGGCCGGGCCCTCGGGCGCGGCCTCGGCGGCGGCCTGCTGGTCGGCGGCGACCCGGGCGACCGCCTCCTCGCGGACCGCCTCCTGCTCGGCGGAGAGCACCGCCTCGGCCTCCACGATGTGCCGGACCGCCTCGTTGACGTCGTCGGTGACGCAGATCAGGTCGAGGTCGCCCGGCCCGATCTTGCCCTCGGCGGCCATGGTGTCGCGCAGCCAGTCGAGCAGGCCGCCCCAGTAGTCCACGCCCATCAGCACGACCGGGAACCGGGTCACCTTGCCGGTCTGCACCAGGGTGAGCGCCTCGAAGAGTTCGTCCATGGTGCCGAAGCCGCCGGGCAGCACCACGAACGCCTGGGCGTACTTGACGAACATGGTCTTGCGGGCGAAGAAGTAGCGGAAGTCGATGGCGAGGTCGACCCAGTCGTTGAGGCCCTGCTCGAACGGCAGCTCGATGCCGAGCCCGACGGAGAGGCCGCCGGCCTCGCCGGCGCCCCGGTTGGCGGCCTCCATCACGCCCGGCCCGCCACCGGTGATGACCGCGTAGCCGGCCCGGGCCAGCGCGCCGCCCAACTCCTCGGCCAGCCGGCACTCGGGGCTGTCCGGCTTGCTGCGGGCCGAGCCGAAGACGCTGACCGCGGGCGGCAGGTCGGCGAGCGTGTCGAACCCCTCGACGAACTCGGACAGGATCCGCAGGGCCCGCCAGGCGTCCTTGGTCTTCCAGTCGCTGCGTCCTCGGGAGTCGAGCAGCCGCTGGTCCGCGGTGCTGGTCGGGATCGCCCGGTTGCGCAGCGTGACCGCTCCCCGGTGCCGCTCCATCCGCGGCCCCTGGTCAGCCGGCCTGCCGCTGCTCTCACTCATGGGGCCACCGTAGTGGAGCGGCAGCGACACGGCGCGCGGGCCGGCGAGCCGGAGAAAATCTTTGCGATCAAGGCAACTAATTCGCTCGCTGGTACGTCTTACTATTCACATACCCGGTATGCCCGGGGGACGCGCCTTCGGGGGAGGAGCCAGCGTTTGATCAGCAACAGCGAGATGATCCGGATCCGCCGGCAGATGCAGCGGCGGATCCACGATGTGGTGGCCGAGCGCCGCCGTGCCCGGATGGCGGAGGCGCACCGCGCCGAGCCGACCGGCGGGACCGACGAGGCGGACACGCCGCTGACCACGAGCGTCTGAGCGATCCGGGGCCCGCGGGGCCGGCGCGGGCCCCGGATCATCGGTACGTCAGGCCGAGGCGAGCCAGCGGTGCAGGGTGGCCGCGCCGTCCCGGATCTTGGTCAGCTCGACGTGCTCGTCCTTGTGGTGGGCCAGGTTCGGGTCACCGGGTCCGAAGTTGAGCGCCGGGATCCCCATGGCCGCGAACCGGGCCACGTCCGTCCAGCCGAGCTTGCCGATCGGCGCCGCCCCCACCGCGGCCAGGAACTCCTGCGCGGCCGGGTTGTCCAGCCCCGGGGCCGCGCCGGCCGCCGCGTCGGTGACCCGGAAGTCGAAGCCGGCGAACACCTCACGCAGGTGGGCCTCCGCGCCGGCCGGGTCACGGTCCGGGGCGTACCGGTAGTTGATCTCGATCTCGCAGAGGTCGGGGATCACGTTGCCGGCCACCCCGCCGTGGATCCCCGTCGCGTTGAGGCCCTCGCGGTAGTCGCAGCCCTCGATGGTCACCCGACGGGCCTCGTACGCGCCGAGGCGGCGCAGCACCTCCCCGGCGCCGTGGATGGCGTTCACCCCGTGCCAGGACCGGGCCGCGTGGGCCCGCTCGCCGTGCGTGCTGACGATCGCCCGCATGGTGCCCTGGCAGCCCGCCTCGACGATCCCGTAGGTGGGCTCCAGCAGCACCGCGAAGTCGGCCTCCAGCCACTCCGGGTGGCTCTCCCCCACCAGGGTGAGGCCGTTGAAGCGCGACTCGATCTCCTCGGCCTCGTAGAAGAGGTAGGTGACGTCGTAGCGCGGGTCGGGCAGCGACACGGCCAGGTGCAGGGCGAACGCCACGCCGGACTTCATGTCCGAGGTGCCGCAGCCGTACATCAGGTCGCCGCGCATGGTGGACGGGAAGTTGCCGTTGAGCGGGACGGTGTCCAGGTGGCCGGCGAGCACCACCCGCTGCGCCCGGCCCAGCTCGGTGCGGGCCATCACGGTGTTCGAGTGCCGATAGGTGCGCAGGTGCGGTACGCCGCGCAACACCTCCTCGACGCAGTCGGTGATCGCCTTCTCGTTGAGGGACACCGACTCGATGTCGACCAGGGCACGGGTCAGCGCCACCGGATCGGCCAGGACCTCGGGGGTCAACGGGTTCTGCATGTCTCGCACGGTACCGTCATCCTCGGTGGGTGCGAGGCACACGTTGCGCGCCCGCGGCCGCGAGCAGCGGCGGACGCCGCCGCCGGAGCAGAGAGGTGTCACCGTGACGTCCGCACCATCCGCCTGGGGCATCGGGCTGGCCACCGTCACCGCCGACGACCAGGTGCTCGACACCTGGTACCCGACCGGCAAGCTGGGTCTCGGCGAGTTGCCCCTGGTGCCCGGGGAGGACCAGGCCGACGTGCTGGACCTGCCGCCGGGCGCGATCGGCGAGCGGGCGCTGCCCGGCCTGCGCACCGTCGAGGTGACCACGGTGATCGGCTCGCTGGACGACCCGATCAAGGACGCCGCCGACGCGTACCTGCGGTTGCACCTGCTCTCCCACCGCCTGGTGCGGCCCAACGAGCTGAACCTCGACGGCGTCTTCGGCAAGCTGGCCAACGTGGCCTGGACCTCGGCCGGGCCGTGCCCGCCGGAGCGGGTGGACGAGCTGCGCGTCATCGAGCGGGCCGCCGGCCGCCACCTGGCCGTCTACGGGGTGGACAAGTTCCCCCGGATGACCGACTACGCGGTGCCCTCCGGGGTGCGCATCGCCGACGCGGACCGGGTCCGGCTCGGCGCGCACCTGGCCGCCGGCACCACCGTGATGCACGAGGGCTTCTGCAACTTCAACGCCGGCACGCTGGGCACCTCGATGGTCGAGGGGCGGATCGTGCAGGGCGTGGTGGTCGGCGACGGCTCCGACGTCGGCGCGGGCGCCTCGATCATGGGCACGCTCTCCGGCGGTGGCACCGACAAGGTGCGCATCGGCGAGCGCAGCCTGGTCGGCGCGAACGCCGGCATCGGCATCTCGCTCGGTGACGACTGCGTGGTGGAGGCGGGCTGCTACGTCACCGCCGGTTCCAAGGTCACCCTGCCGGACGGGCGGGTGGTCAAGGCCCGCGAGCTGTCCGGCGTGGACGGGCTGCTGTTCTGGCGCAACTCGGTGACCGGCGCGCTGGAGGCCCGACCCCGCACCGGCCGGGGCATCGAGCTGAACGCCGCCCTGCACGCCAACGACTGACGTTCGCCGCGGGGAGTGAGCCGGGCTTGCGAGCCGCGCAGTCGCGAACATGAACGGCACTGACGACCCGTCCGGGTCCGCGGCCTGACATCGCCGCGGACCCGGACGGTCGGACTCACCGCAGGCGGTACGCCTGGATGATCCGCTGGGTCACCGTGTTGCCGGCGTCGTCACGGGCGGCGGCCCGCAGCGACACGTAGCCGGGCCCGGCCGGGTGCCGGACGGTGGCGGTCCAGCCGGCGCCCTGCTTCTTCAGCGTCGCCTTCCGCCAGGTCTTCCCGCCGTCGTAGGAGACGTCGACGGTGAGCGCCGCGACCGTGCCGGACGGCGCGCCGGGCTGGCGTTGCACCGTCACCGGGACGGTGAACGTCCGGCCGGCCGGCGCGGTGCCGTCCACCGAGAGCGACGGGGCGAACCGGACCGCCATCGCGGGCAGCCGGGCGGGCGTGTCACCCGGCACCCGCTTCGAGCGGAACGTCCAGCTCGCCGAGACCTCGGTGCTCAGGTCGGTGAAGCTGCGCGTCGCCAGCGTGTCGACCCGGTAGTTCGCGACACCCGGCGGCGCCTCGAACTCGCCGTACCCCGGTGCGTCGACCTCGGCGACCAGCTTGCCGTTGCGGTAGAGCGCGGTGCGTGCGGTGTCGGTGAGCGAACCGCCCGAATGCCCGGCCGCGTCGCTGAAGACCGGCAGCGCGACCACCACCCGGTTCCCGGCGCGGGTGATGCCCTGCTCCGGCCAGCGTGGCTGCGGGAACGACGGGCCGTACGGCGCGTTGTTCCAGTTCTCGGTGTAGTGGTGGCCGGCCCGGTAGCGGATCGGCCCGTCCTCCAGGATGGCCTGGTAGTCGAGCCAGCCCTCGGGCGCCCGCGTGCCGAAGTCCAGCTCGGCGTTCCAGCGGGTGCGGGCGGTGCTGACGTGCTCGATGCGCTTCCCCGGCACCTGGACCGGCAGGATGATCGCCGAGGCGCCCAGGTTGTAGTCGGGTTCCGGGTAGACGATCCGCTCGTTCTCCAGGCCCGGGTAGCCGTTGGCGAACCGGCTCGTCACGTGGGCCAGGTCGGCCGGCTGGTAGTGCCGGACGAAACCGGTCGGGAACCGGCCGGGGAACACCTCGCTCAGCGCGTAGAAGTAGGGGCTGCGTTCCGGCGCCTTCACGTCGGCCCACTGGCTGGCCAGCGATCCGACGAAGAGCTTGTCGGACACGGTGCGTCCGAGCTGGGCCGAGTAGAGGCCGTCGAAGCTGTCCGTCCAGAGCCCGAAGCCGGCCTGGAACTCGTCGCTGAACCAGGTGGCCCCGAAGTCGATCAGCAGCGGCGCCGCGCCGCGCTGCGGCACGGTGCTGCGGACCGGCTTTGCCCGCCGGGCGTCCAGGTCGAGGCGCTGGTGGCCCTTCACCACCAGCTCCGGCTGGGTCAGCACGGAGATCTCCGTCCAGCGCTCCTCGTCGCTCACGAAGAGCAGGCTCTGCACGCCGTACCGGCCCTTGGGCACCCGGATGGTGGCCGTCCCGTCGGCGTCGATCACGTCTCGGGTCGCGCCGTCGTCGAGCCCGAGCAGGGTGGTGTAGAAGTCACCGGTGAGCGCGCCGGACCGGTTGCGGTGGGTGATGGTCAGGTCGTAGCTCTCCACCTCGCGGTTGACCGCCAGCGGGGTCACCGCGACGGTGTCGCCGGACCGGGCGGTCAGCCGGCCGGTCCAGTAGCCGTCGACGCCGAGCCGGGTGTCCACCACGACGGTCACCTGGGCGGTGCCGCCGGCCGGGACGGTGAGCCGGGTCGCGCTGAGGGTGATCATGCCGGCCGGCGCGGACCGCCCGCCCGGGCCGGTGAACCCGGCGCCCAGGTCGAGCGTGAGCGCGGCGGCACCGCTGTTGCGGTAGGTGACGGTCTTGCTGATCGGCTTGTCGTCGGAGTGCGGCCAGAGGGCGGTGCCGAAGGAGACCGACGGCGGTTCGCTGGTCACCTGCTCGGTGATCGCGTGAGCCACGTCGACCCGGCCGGCGCCCTGCTGGAACGCGGTCTGGTCGGGGTGCGGCCGGGCCGAGGCCATCAGCGTGGCCTTGTAGCGGCCCGCGTTCCAACCGGGGTGCTGCTGGGCGATCAACGCCACCGCGCCGGCCACGTGCGGGGCCGCCATCGAGGTGCCGGAGAGGGCGACGTACCTGTCCCCCACCGGGTCGCCGATCTGGCCGTGGGCGGCCCTGGCGGCCACGATGTCCACGCCCGGTGCGGTGATGTCCGGCTTGATGGCCCCGTCGCCGACGCGCGGCCCGCGGCTGGAGAAGTCGGCCAGGTCGTCGTTCCGGTCGACGGCGCCGACCGACAGCGCGGCGTCGGCCGTGGACGGCGAGCCGACCGAGCCGTCTGCGCCGTCGTTGCCGGCGGAGATCACGAAGAGCGTTCCGGTCTGCGCGGTGAGCGTCTCGACCGCCTGCTCCAGCGGGTCGACCTCCGGGGTGTCCCATCCGCCCAGGCTCATGTTGATCACGGTGGCGTGCTGCTCGGCGGCGGCCCACTGCATGCCGGCCAGGATCGCCGAGTCGGTGCAGCCGAACTCCTCGCAGACCTTCCCGGACAGCAGCGTGGCGTCCGGGGCGACACCCCGGTACTTGCCGCCCGAGGCGGCGCCGCTGCCGGCGATGATGGAGGCGACGTGGGTGCCGTGCCCGACGATGTCGTCCGGGTTCGCCTCCTCGCTGAAGTTGCGCGACTCGGCGACCTTGCCGGCCAGGTCCGGGTGGGTGAGGTCGACGCCGGTGTCGAGCACCGCGACCTTCACCCCCTTGCCGGTCCAGCCGGCGGCCCAGGCGGCCGGCGCGCCGATCTGCGGCACGCTGTGGTCCAGTGTGAGCTGCCGCCGGCCGTCCAGCCAGATCCGGTCGACACCCCCCGCCGCGTCGAGCCGGGCTCCGGAGCGGTCCGCGCCGACGGCCCGCCAGAGCGCGCCCGCGTCGGACTTGGCCGCGGTGAGCGCCGCGCCGCCGATCGCCGGCAGGTCGCGGGTCACCCGGGTGCCGGCGAGCGGGGCCGCCGCCCGCCGGGCCACCCCCGGGCGGTACGACACCAGCAGCGGCGTGCTGTCGCGGTGCGCGTCGTCGTAGCCGGCCGCGATCAGCCCGGTGACGTTGAACAGGCGCGGGTCGAGCCGGCCGGAGCGGACCAGTGGCAGCGCGTCCTGGGGGACCACGCTCAGGCCGGTCTTCTCGCGGCGGACCAGGAACTGGAGTTCGGCGCGCCCGGCGCCGGGGCGTACCGCCGCGCGGTTGCCGTCGGCGACGGTGACCTGGTCGCCGGTGATCAGGGTGACGGTGGTGGGACGGCTGGCCGGCCCGGTGCGGGCGGGCGTGCCGGTCGGGGCCGCCGGGGCGGCGGCGTGTGCGGGCACCGGCAGGCCGAGTGCCAGGCCCAGGGTGAGGCCGAGTGCGGCCAGTTTTCTGCGGTTCCGGGGCAACCTTTTCTCCTCCGTGCGGCGTCATCATCGATGAGAGACACATCGACGCGGGTTATCAGAATTACATACCGGGTATGCAACGGGAAGTCACCATTCCGACGCAATCGGTTCCATCCCACCGGTCGAACCCGGGATGATCCCCCGATGACCTCCATGAAGGACCGGATGCTGGCCGGCGAGCCGTACCTCGCCGACGACCCCGCGATCGCCGCCGACCTGGACCGCGCCGCCCGGCTCACCGAACGCTTCAACCGCAGCTCCGCCGACGACCCGCAGGGGCGCGTCGCCGCGCTGCGGGAACTGCTCGGCACGCTCGGCGAGGACGCCTGGGTCCGGCCGCCCTTCCACTGCGACTACGGCTACCAGACCCACATCGGGCCCCGCAGCTTCGTCAACTTCAACGCGGTCTTCCTCGACGTCGCCCGGATCACCGTCGGCGCGGACGTCCAGATCGGACCGAACGTGCAACTGCTCACCGCCACCCACCCGGTGGAGCCCGAGGCCCGGCGGGCCAAGTGGGAGGCGGCCCAGCCGATCACCATCGGCGACAACGTCTGGCTCGGCGGCGGCGCGATCGTCCTCGCCGGGGTGAGCATCGGCGACAACACGGTGGTCGGCGCCGGCGCGGTGGTGACCCGCGACCTGCCCGCCAACGTGGTGGCGGTGGGTAGCCCCGCCCGCCCGGTCAGATCCCTGGAATAACCACCTGAGCTGCGAAAACAACTCCTTCGGGGGGATGCGGATTCAGGAATCAGCGTGCACTCTGGGTAGTGAGATGCTCACTCTGGGGAGGCCGCGATGGAGCGCGTGCTGGAACTACGGGTCCACGGGGTCTCGAACACCCCACCGGATCAACTGCTGGGTCTCGACCCCGGAGCGGGAGCCGGCGGCACACCACCGGACCTCGTGGCCGGCGGGCAGGTGACCGGTTTCTACCGCTCGGCCACCGCTGCGCGGGACGACCCGATCAGCGTCGAGGCGTACAGCTGGGGGAAGTTGACCTCCGGCGCGCGGACCCGGCGGGACGTCGAACGCGCCCTCTGGACGCTGCTGCTGCCCTTCGCCCTGGCCAACGTCGCGCTGCACGCCCGCGCCGGCATCCCGGCGGACCCGGACCGGGAGCGCTGGGCCAGCCGGTCCGGCATCACCGCCTGGCTCATCCGCCTGTTCTGCCTGAGCCTGACCTGCACCCTGGTGATCACCGTGACCGGGATCGGGGTGGACCTCGTCGGCTGGCAGTGCGTGAGCCGGGAGTGCCTCGGCCAGATCCCCGGACCGTGGGAGTTCCTCGGCGACCCGTGGTGGCGGGCGGGCGCCCGCACGCTGGCCCTCGGGCTGCTGCTGCCGCTGCTCGTGCTGGCCGCCATCGGCGTGCTCGCCTGGCGCACCTACCAGTACGAGGCGGAGATGCCCGCCGAGCCGCGCCACCGGCCCACCGGCCACGAGGACGAGCCCGCCGAGCCGCCCGAGCGGCTGGAGAACCCGCTGCAGGACCCGACGTTCTGGAACGGGGAGGGCCAGCTACGCCGGGCCGCCGTGTTGCACCTGTGCACCGGGGCGGTGGTCGCCGCCGCCGTGCCGGTCGCCGCGGTGCTCATCATGGATCCGCCGCGCGGCCTGCGGGCCGCCGTCGCCTGGCCCACCGTGCTGCTGTTCGCCACCGTGGTGACCATCGCCGTGATCGCGGTGGGCCGCCCGTGGCTCAGCCGACGCCAGGGCGCCACCCCGCTGGGCCGGTGGAGCGTCGCGGTGGCGGCGTGCACCGGGCTCGGGCTGCTCGGCACGTTCGTCCTCCTGCTGCTCCCCGACGGGCCGGCCGGCGCGCCGCTGGCCACCTACCGACTGCCCGTCGGGTGCGCCACCGCTCCGGACCTCGCCGGCTGCGACACCGTGCGACCGCTACCCGGCTACGAGACCGCGCTGGCCTGGCTGGTCACCTACCAGGTGCTGCTGCTGGTGGCCATCGGCGCCGCCAACCGCTCCGGCCGGCGGGCGCTGGTCGGGCCGGTGATCGCCGGCGCGCTGCTGCCGCTCGCGGTGGTCTGGATCGAACGCGGCCTGCCCGGCCTGCCCGCTGCGCCGGCCGGGCTGCACACCTGGATGCTCGTCGGCCCGGCCATCGCGGTGGCTGTCGCCGGGCTGCTGCTGCCCCGGCTCCGACCCGCCGTGCCGACCCAGCCACTCGGCGCGTACACCGGTCTGGCCTGGCACGGATGCGCGCCGGCGGTCATCGCCGGCTTCGGCTGGATGATGGCCGTCGCCTACTGCGCCGGGCTGCTCTACTGGGTCAGCGAACGACTGGCCGGTCCGGGCGAGCCCGGCGACCCGGGCCGGGTGGCGCCACCGCTCGCCGTCTTCTGGGCCGGGCTGGCCTGCGTGATCGGCCTGCTCACCCTGCTCGGGCTGCTGCTGCGGGTCGCGGTCCTGCTGCGCGGCCTGCGCCGTGCCGAGTACGCCGGACTGACCGCCGGTGGCGGCCTCTCCGCGCACGACAGGCGCCGCTGCCGCGACGTCAGCACCTACCGGGCGCTGCACCGGCTGGTGGGCGAGCACGCCGTCCGGTTGCTCGGCTGCTACGCGGCCGTGTCCGCGGTCCTGATCACGCTCTGCTGCGCCGCCGCGCTCTCCGGGCACCGGCCCGACCCGCTCTCCCCCGCCGGCTGGCAGACCGTGATCCACTGGACCGCCGACCTCGGTGACGCGGTGCTCGGCTGGCTGCCGGTGGTGACCAGCGCGCTCGGGTTGCTCGTCTACCGCACCGACTCGGTACGCCGCTCGGTCGGCGTGATCTGGGACGTGTGCACGTTCTGGCCCCGGGCCGCGCACCCGCTCGCCCCGCCCAGCTACGCCGAGCGGGCCGTGCCGGAACTCCAGACCCGGGTGGCCGGCCTGCTGGCGCTGCCGCCGCACCACCCGGACCGGATGGACGGCGTGATCCTCTCCGGGCACAGCCAGGGCACCGTCATCTGCGCCGCGGTGCTGCTGCAACTGCCCCGCCGCTGGCGCCGGCGGACCTGGTTCTTCTCCTACGGCTGCCAGCTCACCCGCCTCTACGGCCGGGTCTTCCCGTCCTACTTCGGACCGGAGCGGCTGCGCACGCTGGCCCGGGCGGTCACCTGGCCCGACGGGCACGTCGCCTGGACCAACTTCTGGCGGGACACCGACCCGCTCGGCTGGCAGGTCAGCGCCGGGCAGCGGGACGTGCCGGTGACCGACCCGGAGGCGCTGCACCCGTCCGGTGGGGAGGTGGCCGACCCGCCCATCCGCAGCCACAGCGGCTATCCGGAGGCGGTCGAGTTCGCCCGCGAGCGGGCCGTGGTGGCCCGCCTGCTGCGCCGAAGCGTGCCGTCACCGCGCCCCGGAACCGGCTGACCGCGCCCGGCCCGGGATCCGGCTGGACCGTGCCCCGGCCGGCGCGATCGGCCCCAGCGCGATCGGCCTGGCGCGATCGGCCCGGCGCGATCGGCCCGGCGCGATCGGCCCGGCGCTCGCCGGCCGGTCAGCCCGGTGGCGGCTCGGCCAGCCGGACCACCAGGTCGGCGTGCGCGGCGGTGCCGGTGACCAGCCGGGCGTTCTCCTCGTCGCTGCCGCGCGCCCAGGCGCGAGCCTGCTCCGGCGACTTCCCGTAGGCCTCGTGCCGGGCGGTCAGGCGGCGCAGCCGCAGCTCGGCGTCCAGGTCGAGGAACCACGCCTGGTGCAGCAGCGAACGCACCTCCTCCCACGGGTCGTCCCGCAGCAGCAGGTAGTTGCCCTCGGTGACGACCAGCCGCACCTCGGGCGGCACCTCGATCGCGCCGGCCACCGGCTCCTCCAGGTCACGGCGGAACTCCGGCGCCCACACCGAGGTCGGCTCCAGCCGGCGCAACCGGCGCAGGGTGGCGACGAAGCCGTTCACGTCGAACGTGTCCGGCGCGCCCTTGCGCGCCGCCCGACCCAGCCGGGCCAGCGCCGAACCGGCCAGGTGGAAGCCGTCCATCGGCACCAGCCGGGCGACCGGGCCGACCCCGGCGACGACCCGCTCCGCCAGGGTGGACTTGCCCGCGCCGGGCGCGCCGGCGATGCCGAGCAGTTGCCGCGGGCCGTCCTCGGCGAGCGCCCGCGCCCGGGCGACCAACTCGTCCAGCGCGAGCACCTCGGCCGGCGGCATCAGCCGAGCACCGGCTCGCTGATGGTGAACCGCGCCTCGACCGCCGCCTGCACCGGCTGCGGCGCCGGATCCAGCTCCAGCTCCGGCACGGACTCGCCGGAGCGGGCGTACGCCGCCTTGGCGAACATCGGCGGGGCCGCGGTCAGGCCGGTGTCGGCCAGCTCGCGCAGCGCGGTGACGCGGGCGCCGAGCGCCTCGGCGTACTCCCGGGCGCGGGCCAGGGCGTCGGCGATCGCGGCGTGCCGCGCCTCCCGGTAGGCCGGGCTGTCCGGCCGCAACGACCACACCGGACCGGCCACCTCGACCTGCTCCTGGTCGGCCAGGCGGAGCATCAGCTCACCCAGCGAGGTGAAGTCGGTGACCGTGACCGTGGTGCCGACGCTGCCCTGCCAGGCCACCACGCGGTCACCCGACCGCTTCGTCACCGGCCAGACGTTGACCTGGCCGGTCTCCCGCCGCTCCACCGCCGGTTCGGCCGCGTCGAGCAGCGCCCGCACCGCGGCGGCCCGCTCGGCCAGCCGGGTCAGCGTGGTCTCGCGATCCCGGTCCCGGACGGTCGCGGTCACCGTGAAGCGGGCCAGCTCGGGAGCGACCTCCCGGTAGGCCTCGCCGCGTACCGCCACGACCGGTGCGTCCGCCATGCCGCTCAGCCTAACGGCGGAGCGCCCGGCAGGTGCGCGGTGTATCCGACCGCGCCGTCGGTCACCCGGCACCCGGTCAGGTGGCCCCCCGCCGCGCCCACCTCGCGCAGGTAGGCCAGCTCGACCGCGGGGTCGGCGCCGGCCGGGAACTCCCGCCGGTGCGCGGTGAACGTGCGGCCCCGCAGCGCCTCCCGCGCCGTACGCGCCTCGGCCAGCCGGCCGGCCAGCGCGCCGGCGTCACCGGCGCGCAGCGCGCCGGCCAACTCGTCCAGGAACACGCCCACCTCGGCCAGCTCGGCCAGCACCCGGTCCCGGTTGCCGAGCAGCATGTTCGCGGTCCGCTCGGGCGGCCCGCCGGCGACCCGGGTCCCGTCGGAGAAGCTGCCGGCGGCCAGCGCCAGCACCGCGTCCCGCAACGCCGAGCGCTGCACCGCGCCGGCCAGCGCGCCGGCCAGCAGGTGCGGCAGGTGCGAGGCGAGCGCGGCGGCGGCGTCGTGCTCCGGGGCCGACATCGGCACCACCCGGGCGTGGAAGACGTCGACCAGCAGCGCGGCGAGCCGGCGGAACGGGTCCACCCCGGTCGGCCCCGGGCACAGCACCCAGGCCGCGCCGTCCAGCAGCTCCGGGCCGGCCGCGCCCAGGCCGGCCCGGTCGGCGCCGGCCATCGGATGCCCCGGCACGAACCGGTGCCCCAGCCCCTGCGCGGTGGCGGCGGTGGCCACCTCCGCCTTGACGCTGCCCACGTCCGTCAGCACGCACCCGTCGTCGGTGGCGGCGGCCACCCGGGCCAGCATGGCGGGCAACGTGGGCAGCGGGCCGCAGACGAACACCACGTCCCGGCCGGCGACCGCCGCCTCGACCTCGTCGGGGGCCTCGATGCCCCGCCGGCCCACCTGCCGCCGGGCGGCCGGGTCCGGATCCCAGGCGGCGACGTCGAGCCCCGCGTCGCGGAGCCGGAGCAGCACCGAACCACCGATCAGCCCGGTGCCGACCACCGCCGCGCGTGCCAGCCCGCCGGCCTCGCCCACCATCGGTCCACCTCGGCGTCCGCGTCGTCGGCGGAGCCCGGGCGGCCCCGCGGGAAGTCCCGCCGAGGATATCGCCCCACCCGCCGAGGCCGGGTTGTAAGGCGGGGGCCCTTCTTAACACCTCGCGTTAAGCGGGGACCCCGCCTCTACCGGAAGCGTTAAGCGGGGGCCCCGCCTTACGGATCGACGGTGGAGATCGATTCGGCCGGACGGGGGATGTCCGGGTTGGGGGCGCGTCGTACGGTCCTCCGGCGGCTCGACCGGACCCACCGGTCGGGCCTTCGTCAACGGGGGAAGAGGGACACACATGTCCGCGACGTACCGGGCGCTCGCCTCGGTGGTCATGTTGATCGGTTTCTACGTCGTCGCGCTGCTCCAGCTCGCCGCCGTGGTCGCGCTCGGGGTCTGGCTGTTCGGCCACACCAACGGCGTGGTCACCGGAAAGCTGCTGCTGCCGCTGGTGGTCGCGCTGGGCGCGGTGGGCGTCGGGATGTGGAAGGCGATCCGTACGAAGAACGAACCCGCGCCCGGCCTGGTCCTGGACGAGCGGGCGGCGCCGGGGCTCTGGGCCACGGTGCGCGAGCTGGCCACCGCGGTCGGCACCCGGGCGCCGGACGAGATCCGGCTGGTCCCGGAGGTGAACGCGGCGGTCGGCGAGCAGAGCCGGCTGCTCGGCCTGGTCGGCGGCCGGCGCACGCTCTACGTCGGGTTGCCGCTGTTGCAGGCCATGCGGATCGACCAGCTCCGCTCGGTGCTCGCCCACGAGCTGGGCCACTACTCCGGCCGGCACACCCGCCTCGGCGGGGTGGCCTACCGGGGCCGGCTGGCCATCGGGGAGACGATCGAGCGGATCAGCCCGCGCAACCCGATCGGCTGGGTGTTCAAGGGCTACGCGCTGCTCTACCTGATGGTGGACAACGCCGCCTCGCGTCGCCAGGAGCTGGAGGCGGACCGCGCGTCGGTGGCGCTCGCCGGCACCGAGGCGGCCACCTCGGCGCTGCGTACGCTGCCGGCGCTGGACGCCGCCTGGGCCTTCTACATGCGCCGCTACGTCGAGTCGGGCTGGTCGGCCGGGCTGGCCCCGGACGACCTCTTCGGCGGCTTCGCGCAGTTGCTCGACGCCCGCCGCGACGAGATCGACGCGTTGCGGGAGAACGCGCCGGAGCGCGAGCCGTCCCGCTGGGACACCCACCCGCCGATCGGCGTGCGGGTCGCCGCGATGACGGCCGCACCCGCCACCGGGCCCGGGGCGGACGAGCGGCCGGGACGGACGCTGCTGGCCGACGTGGCCGGCGCCGGCCGCCACCTCCAGTCGCTGGTGGTCGCGCACGGCTCCCGGCGGGTGCTGCCGTGGCCGGAGTTCGTCGCCGAGTCGGTGGCGGCCGGCGTGCAGCGGCAGGCCGACGGCATCTACCGGGCGGCCGGCCGGTTCACCGGCACCCCCTCCCCGGGCCTGCCGACGGTGCTGGAGCTGGTCCGGTCCGGCCGGCTCGGTGAGTTCGCCGAGCAGTTCTTCGACGGCGCCACCCGCAAGGAGGCGGCGGCCGCGTTCGCCGGCCCGATGGAGACGCTGCTGGACAACGCGGCGGTCCGCTCCGGCCGGGCCCGCTGGGAACTCTCCTGGACCGGCCCGGCGCGGCTGGTCGGGCCGGACGGCGAGCCGTGGGACCTGGCCGACGTGGCCGAGCTGGCGGTCGCCCCGGCGAGCGTGGACGAGGCGTTGGCCCGACTGGCCGAGCGGGGCGTCGACGTCGCCGGCGCCACCGTCGTGCAGTCCCGAGCCTCGGCCCGGAACGCCGACCTGATCGCCGGGCTGGCCAACATCAAGATCGACGGCCGGGAGCACGACGTGCTGGTGCTCGACAACGGCCTGGTGCTGATCGCCGACCCGGGCAAGGCCGGCGAGGGCGAGAAGCGGCTGACCGCGCTCGTCGGCTCGGTGCCGGTCGCCGACCTGGCCGCCCGCCACCCCTACCTGCCGTACGAGGAGATCACCTCGGTGGAGGTGCGGCGGGAGGTGCCGCTGAAGGCCACGCTGACGCTGTTCGACGGCCGGACCGTGCAGATGCAGGAGCTGATGGCCAGCGAGTTCCTGGAGAAGCGCAGCCGGGACACGCTGCTGACGGTGTTCCGGCGGATCAACGGCTGAGCCGCGCCGGCCGCCGGCCCTGCTCCGGGGCCGACGGTCGGCGTGTCAGGACTCGGCGAGCCGCCCGGCCACCGCGTCGACGTGTGCGTCGGACTCGGTCAGCGCCACCCGCACGTGCCGGGCGCCGGCCGGGCCGTAGAAGACGCCGGCGGCGACCAGGATGCCGCGCCGGGCCAGCCAGTTGACGGTGTCCCAGCAGTCCTCGTCGCGGGTCAACCAGAGGTAGAGCCCGGCCTCGGAGTGCTCGACGGTGAAACCGGCGGCGGTGAACGCGGCCCGCAGCGTCTCCCGCCGGGCCCGGTAGCGCTCCCGCTGGGCGTCGGCGTGCGCCTGGTCGGCGAGCGCGGCCACCATGGCGGCCTGCACCGGGGCCGGCACGATCATGCCGGCGTGCTTGCGCACCTTGAGCAGCTCGGCCGTCAGCGCCGGGTCGCCGGCCACGAAGCCGGCCCGGTAGCCGGCGAGGTTGGAGCGCTTGGAGAGCGAGTGCACCGCCAGCACGCCCGCGTACGAGCCGCCGCAGACCTGCGGCGAGAGCACCGAGACGGGCTCGGCGTCCCAGCCCAGCGGCAGGTAGCACTCGTCGCTGGCGACCACCGCGCCGCGCTCCCGGGCCCAGTCGACCACCTTGCGCAGGTGGGCGGCGGGCAGCACCCGCCCGGTCGGGTTGCCGGGCGAGTTGACCCAGACCAGGCGGACCCGGGGGTCGGGGCCGAGCGCGGTCAGCGAGTCGGCGCGCACCACCGTGGCGCCGGCCAGCCGGGCCCCGTCCTCGTAGGTCGGGTAGGCGACCGACGGCACCACGACCACGTCACCCGGGCCGAGCCCGAGCAGCGTGGGCAGCCAGGCCACCAGCTCCTTGGAGCCGATCGTGGGCAGCACGCCGAGCCCGTCGACGCCCGCGCCGCAGGCCCGGGCCACCCAGGCCGCGATGGCGTCCCGCAGGGCGGGCGTGCCGGCGGTCAGCGGATAGCCCGGCGCGTCCGACGCGTCGGCGAGCGCCTGCCGGATCAGCGGCGGCACCGGGTCGACCGGCGTGCCCATCGAGAGGTTGATGAGACCGCCCGGGTGCGCCGCGGCCGTGGCGGCCGCGGCGTCCAGCGTGTCCCAGGTGAACTCGGGCAGCCGCGCCGAGACCGGCGTGGGCCGGCTCAGTGGCCCTCGCCGCGCGGCGGCTGCGCGGCGACGAAGGTGGCGTCCTTCTCCACCTTGCCGATCTTCGAGGCGCCCCCGGGCGAGCCCAGGTCCTCGAAGAACTCGTAGTTCGCGCCGGTGTAGTCCTTCCACTGCTCCGGCACGTCGTCCTCGTAGAAGATCGCTTCCACCGGGCAGACCGGCTCGCAGGCACCACAGTCGACGCACTCGTCGGGGTGGATGTAGAGCATCCGGTTGCCCTCGTAGATGCAGTCGACCGGGCACTCCTCGATGCATGCCTTGTCGAGCACATCCACGCACGGCTCGGCGATGATGTAGGTCACCGGTCTTCTCCTCCGCAAGACTCGTCGCGATCATCCGCAACGGTAAGAGCCTAGTATCTCGCCGGGGAGGGGGTCGATCGTGCTCCGACAGCAGGACGTGGGACACCGGATCGTGGTCCGCCGGATTGTGGGGATTCGCGAGGGCCGGCCGCTGTTCACCGACGCGCTCGGCGAGCTGGTCGAGCTGAGCGAGACCCACATCACCCTGGCCACCGACGGCGGGCCGCTGCGCGTACCGGTCGGCGAGGTGCACCGGGCCAAGCGGGTGCCGCCGGCCCGGCGGCCGACCGCCGCGGCCGTCGTCGCGCTGGAGACCGCCGCCGACGAGGCCTGGCCGGCGCCGGTACGCGGGCGGCTCGGCGACTGGCGACTGCGCTCCGCCGCCGGCTGGACCGGGCGGGCGAACAGCGCGCTGCCGATCGGCGACCCGGACCGGCCGCTGCCCGAGGCGCTGGACGCGGTGCAACGCTGGTACGCCGACCACGGCCAGCCGGCGATGGTGAACACGCCGCTGCCGCTGGCCGCCCCGGTCGGCGCGGAGCTGGACGCGCGCGGCTGGACGTCGCGCCCGCCGGTGCTGGTGCAGACCGTCCCGCTGGCCACCCTGACCGCGCCGGCCGACCCGCACCTGCCGCCGGTGACCCTGCCCGGCGCGCCCGCCGACGACTGGCTGGCGGTCGCCGCCGACCGCAAGGGCGGGCTGCCGGAGGCCGCCCGGCACGTGCTCACCGCCGTGGACCGGATCCGCTTCGCCGAGCTGCGGGTCGACGGCCGGCTGCTCGCGGTGGGCCGGGGCACCGTCACCGGCGAGGGCCGGTGGCTCGGCGTGAGCCTGCTCGAGGTGCTGCCGGAGGCCCGCCGGCGCGGGCTGGCCGGCGCGGTGGTGCGCGCCCTGGCCGGCTGGGCCGCGGCCGAGGGCGCCACGCACGCCTTCCTCCAGGTCGAGCAGCGCAACGTCGGCGCGGTGGCGCTCTACCGCCGGCTCGGCTTCACCACCCACCACACCTATCTCACCCGGGTGGCGCCCTGACTCAGCGGCGGACGATCTTGCGGGGCCGGGACTGCTTCAGCTCGGCGTACCGCTTGAGCTGGCGGGACCGGAAGTCCCGGCCGAGCGCGGTGAGGGTCAGGTAGCCGACCAGCACACCGGCCGCGGTGGCCGCGAGATAGAGCCAGATCTGGGCGAAGAAGAGCCCGGCGCCACCGCCGAACGGGTTCTCGCCGACCAGCAACGGGCCGACGAAGACCGTCAGCGCCAGCGCCGCGACCACCGCCAGGGCCAGGTCACCGGCCCAGTGCCCGAGCGGGCGGGCGGCGCCCCAGCGGAACGCGGCGCCGGCCAGGACCAGGCCGATCGCCAGGAACATCACCAGGGAGACCCGGTTGGCGGCGGTGTCGTCGTCCGGGAAGGCGAACCTGATGACCAGCCGCGCCACCACGTTGACCGCGAACAACGCGGCCGCCAGCACACCGACCGCACGCCACCGCTGACCCATCGCACGCCTCCCGCCGTACCGCCCGCCACCGCGGCGGGCCTCTGGCAGGAATGTCTACCACCGTCGCCGGTGCGGCGTCAGCACCTCACCGGGCAGCGGGCGCGGGTGGCGTCACGACGTGCCGGAAGCCGAGCACCGCGAAGGTCACCGCGCCGGTCACGATCAGCGCGAGGCCGAGCACGTTGTCGCCGGCCAGCGCCAGATCGCCCTCGGTGGTGCGGAAGCCGCCCACCACGATCACCAGGAACCACGGCAGCGCGACCAGCGCGACCGCCCACCGGCTGCCCGTCGAGGAGTGCGCGAACCAGCCGAGCAGCACCGTCGAGGCCGCCACCGCGGCGATCCCGGCGACCGCCAGCCCGATGCCGACCAGCGCCTGGGCGCCGCCGGACCGGCCCTGCACCGTCTCCCACGCCCAGGTGGCGAAGATCAGGTCGAGCAGCGCGGCCAGCACGCCGGCCCAGAGGGCCACCACGCCGCCGGCCACCCGCAACACGCGGTCCAGCACCCGCTCCGCCCGGCTCGGCGGGGCGGGTGGCGGCGGCTCGGGCAGGACCGGCACTTCTACGGCGGGCGACGTCACCGGAGACCGGCCGCCGCGACCGGGGCGCGGTCTGGTTCGTCCCGCCCCACCCCGGCGAAGAGGTCGTCCTCCCAGCCGTACCGACCCCGGCCCGGGCCCTTCTCG
The DNA here is from genome assembly GCF_013694245.2 of Micromonospora ferruginea. Taxonomy (NCBI): domain Bacteria; kingdom Bacillati; phylum Actinomycetota; class Actinomycetes; order Micromonosporales; family Micromonosporaceae; genus Micromonospora; species Micromonospora robiginosa. The sequence continues at coordinate 6,413,231 of NZ_CP059322.2, read as the reverse complement.
CCGACCGCGAGCGTGAAGTATTCGACCCCCATGAACTCGGCGCCGAAGTTGCCGGCGATCGCGTAGAGCCAGGAGTTGGCCGGGATCTGGGTGGCGTGCGCGCGCATCGCCGCCTCCTTGGCCGCGTGCTGCTCGGTGGCGTCGATCCGCGCGGCGATCTGCGCGTCCGGGGTGCCGAAGGGCAGCTCCGACGCGTCGTCGATGCCGGCGAACGGATTGTCCGACGACCCGGTGAACGCCTCCAGGCCGGCGTCCAGCACGCTGCGCGGCATGGCCGTCCAGTAGACCTTCGCCGGGGCGATCCCCTCGGCCACGGCCAGCTCCACCGCGCGCATGGCGACCCGGTGCGCCTGGATGTGGTCCGGGTGGCCGTAGAAGCCGTTCGGGTCGTAGGTGACCAGGACCTGCGGCCGGATCTCGCGGATCACCTCGAGAAGCTGCCCGGCGGCGGAGTCGAGATCGGCCCGCCAGAACGCCCGCGGGTGGTCGTTGGTGGCCAGCCCCATCATCCCGGAGTCGCGGTAGCGGCCCGCGCCGCCGAGGAACCGGTGGTCGGTGACGCCGAGCGCGGCGCAGGCGTCGGCCAGCTCGCCGATCCGGTAGCCGCCGAGCTGGTCGGCCTCCGCCGCGGCGAGCCCGGCCAGCGCCGGCACGTGGATCTCGCCCTCCTCGCCCAACGTGCAGGTCACCAGCGTGACGTGGGCGCCGGCGGCGGCGTAGTGCGCCATCGTCGCGCCGGTGCCGATCGACTCGTCGTCGGGATGCGCGTGGACCAGCAGGAGGCGTCGGTCGGGCAGCGTCGTCACGCCCGTCACTCTAACCGGCGGTCCTGCCCCTCGGACGGTCATGCGTCCGCCCAGGTCGGCCACATCACGCCCGACGCCCGCCTACGATCTGCAGGCGTGGACTTCCCCGAGCTGGCCGCCCGTACCCGTCGGTTCAGCCATGGCGCGCCGCGCGCCGTGACCGTCACGGGCGACGGCTGCCGGGTGCTCTTCCTGCGCTCGGCGGGACCGGAGGACCCCACCGACGCGCTCTGGCTGCTCGACGTGGACAGCGGCGAGGAACGCCTGGTCGCCGACCCGGCGGTGCTGCTGGGCGCGGACGCCGACCCGGCCCGCCTGGCGCCGGGCGAGCGGGCGCTGCGCGAGCGGCTGCGGCTCAGCTCCGGCGGCATCGGCTCGTACGCGCTGGACGCCGCCGGGCGGATCGCCGCGTTCGCGCTGGCCGGGCGACTGTTCCGGGCCGACCTGGTGCACGGCGACGTGATCGAGGTGGCCGCCGCCGGCCCGGTGATCGATCCGCGACCCGACCCGACCGGCGAGCGGCTGGCATACGTCACCGACGCCACCGAGGGCGTCCGCCGGGGTCAGCTCCGGGTGGTCGAGCCGGACGGCACCGACAACCTGCTGGCCGGCGAGGACAGCGGCGTGACCTGGGGGTTGGCCGAGCACGTCGCGGCCGAGGAGTTCCACCGCTACCGGGGCTACTGGTGGGCCCCGGACGGGCGGTCGGTGCTGGCTGCCCGGGTGGACGAGTCCCGCCTGCCCCGCTGGTACCTGCACGACCCGGCCGAGCCGGCGAGCCCGCCGACGTCGTTGGCGTACCCGGTGGCGGGCGGCCCGAACGCGGAGGTCAGCCTGCACCTGCTCGACCTCGACGGCGGTTGGGTCGACGTGCACTGGGACCGGGAGACCTACCCCTACCTCAGCTCGGTCGAGTGGGCCGACGGCGGGCCGCTGATCACGGTGCTGCGGCGCTCGCAGCAGCACGGCCTGGTGCTCGCGGTGGACCCGCGTACCGGCGAGACGCAGGTGCACGCCGAGCTGGCCGACCCGCGCTGGGTGGAGCCGATCCCGGGCACCCCGGCGCACCTGCCCGACGGGCGGGTGCTGGTCGGCGGCGAACTGGCCCACGACGGGTACGACGCCCGCTGCCTGTTCGCCGACGGCACGCTGCTCACCCCGCCCTCGCTGTACGTCCGGCGGGTGGTCGGGCGGCTGCCGGCCGGCCCGGGCACGGCCGCCGACCTGCTGGTGGAGGCGAGCGAGGGCGAACCGAGCCAGCGCCACCTCTACCGGGTGCGGACCGCCATCGGCGGCGGGATGGACGCCCGCCGGATGGGCAGCGACCCGGGCTGGCACACCGCCACGATCGGCGGGTCCACGCTGGCGGTCGGCGTCGCCTCGCTGGAGCACGCCGGGGTCCGCTGGCGGGTGTGGCACGGCGACCGCGAGGTGGCCGAGCTGCGCTCGCTCGCCGCCACCAGCTCGTACGCCCCGCGGCCGACGCTGGTCCGGGTGACCGACCGGCGGCTGCCCAGCGCGGTGCTCTACCCCACCGAGCACGTCAAGGGCACCCGGCTGCCGGTGCTGGTGGACATCTACGGCGGCCCCGGTCACCAGGAGGTGATCGCGGCGCGCGGCGCCTGGCTGGAGCGGCAGTGGTGGGCCGACCAGGGCTTCGCGGTGGTGACCATCGACAACCGGGGTACGCCGGGCATCGCGCCCTCGTTCGAGAAGGCGATCCACCGCCGGGTGGCGGACGTGATCCTGACCGATCAGGTGGACGCGCTGACCGCGCTCGCCGGCAAGCACCCCGACCTGGACCTGGGCCGGGTGGCGGTGCGTGGCTGGTCGTTCGGCGGCTGGCTGGCCGGGCTGGCGGTGCTGCGTCACCCGGAGTTGTTCACCTGCGCGATCGTGGGCGCGCCGGTCACCGACTGGGCGTTGTACGACACCGCGTACAGCGAGCGCTACCTGGGCATGCCCGAGGACGGCTTGGACGTCTACGCCCACCACTCGCTGGTCGAGCTGGCCGCCGAACCGGTCGGCGACCCGGCCGAGGCCCGGCCGATGCTGCTGGTGCACGGCCTGGTCGACGACAACGTGCTGGCCGCGCACACGCTGCGGCTCTCCGCCGCGCTGCTGTCCACCGGCCGCCCGCACGCGGTGTTGCCGCTGACCGGGGCGAGTCACCTGGCGGCCGGCGGCGTGTCCGAGCGCCTGCTCCGCCTGGAGCTGGACTTCCTCCGCCGCCACCTGGTGTAAGGAGGGGGCCCCGCTTAACGCATTCTGCATAGGAGGGGCCCCCTTTTAACAACGAGTGTTAAAAGGGGGCCCCTCCTTACCGGCAGGGCCGGGGGTTACTGCTTGACGAAGGCGTTGACGAAGTTCGGGTAGCCGAAGACGGACGAGATGAAGACGCCGCCGGCCTTGGAGCCGTGCACGTTGTAGGCCACGTCGACGTAGAGCGGCACCACAGGCGCGTGCTCCTTCATGATCCGCTCGTCGAGCTTGCCCCACTCCGGGCCCTGGTCGGCCGGGGGCATGGCCAGGATCCGGTCCATCTCGGCGTTGATCGCGTCGTCGTTGAAGTAGGACTGGTTGCTGTTGCCCTCGGCCTTGATGGTGCGGCCGTCGTAGAGCACCGGCAGGATCGACGCGCCGCTCGGCCAGTCGGCGGCCCAGTTGCCGATGTAGAGGTCCCAGGGGTTGTTCTTCTTCTTGACCTCGTCCAGCTTCGCGTCGTCCGGGATGTTCCGGACGGTGATCTTGAAGCCGGCGCGCTCCAGGTTGCCCTTGAGCTGGACCGCGATCTGCTGCTCGTCGGTGTTGTCGGCGGCGCCGAGGACCAGCTCCGGCGTCTGGCCGCCGAGCAGTTCCTTCGCCTTCTCCGGGTTGCCGTTGGCACCCGCCGGATAGGCGTCGTACGCCTTGTAGCCGATGGTCGACGACGGCATCAGCGTGGTCATCGGCTGGGCGACGGTCTGGCCGCCGAGCGCCTTGACCAGGCCCTCCCGGTCGATCGCGTAGTTGAGCGCCTGGCGGATCTTCAGGTCCTTGACCCGCTGCGTGTTGATCACGAGCTGGTTCGCGCTCGGGGTCGGGGACAGCAGGGTGCGGGACTTCAGCGCCGGGTCACCGGCCACCTTGGCGACCAGCGCGGGTGGCACCGAGTTGAACGCCAGCGCGCTCTGGTCCGCGCCGTTGTCGGCGATCACCCGGTTGTTGGCGGCGTCCTGGGTCGGACCGAAGGTCCACACGAACTGGTCCGGGTACTGGTGCCGCACCGGGTCGGTCTTCGCGTCCCAGTTCGGGTTGCGGTCCAGGGTGAGCTGGACGCCGACCTGGTTCTTGGCGATCTTGTAGGGGCCGGACGAGAACGGCTTCTGGTCCAGGTTGACCCCGGTGTCCGCCTGCGGCTTCAGCGGCGCGGTGGTCGGCAGCGAGACCGCGAACGGCAGGTCGCAGCGGGGCTTGGCGAACTCGAAGCGCAGCGTCTTGTCGTCCGGCGTGGTCAGGCCGGGCGGCAGCGACGTCTTGTTCTTCTTGAAGTCCCACTTGGTGTCGAACTGCGGGCTGTCGGCCAGCCACTCCTGGATGTAGGTCGGGCCGCCGGTCAGGTCGGGGTCGAAGGAGCGGGCGATGCCGTACGCGATCTCCTTGGCGGTGATCGGGCTGCCGTCCTCGAACTTCACCCCGTCCTTGATGGTGAATTCCCAGACCTTGCAGTCGTTGTTGACGTTCTTGCCCGGGGTCTCGGCCAGGTCGCCCACCAGGACCAGGCCGCCCTTGCCGTCGTCCTTCCAGGTGGTCAGGTAGCGGGCGAAGAGCGGGTTGGCCATCAGACCGGCGAACGAGTACGTCCGCTGCGGGTCCAGGTGGGAGATGGGGGTCTCCCGGATGATGGTGAACGTCCCGCCCTTGGCCGCGCCGTCGATCTCGGCGGCCGGCCCCTGCGAGTCCTTCGGATCGGTGGCGATGACCCCGGTCTGCTGCCGGTTGCCGTCCACCTTGGTGCCCTCGCCCGTGTTCTCCGAGCAGGCACCGAGTGCCACAACCAGTGCGATGGCACCGCCCGCGGCGGCCGCTGCGCGTGGTCGCATGTCCTACCTCCTCCACCCGTTCGCCGAGCGCATCCGCCGACGTCCCGAGGATCGTAAAGAAGAAAAACTACAAGTTGGGTAACAGTTGTCGATAAATTTCGTCGCGGTTCAGCCGAGCCGTACCCGCGGGTCGATCACCGCGTAGAGCAGGTCAACCACCACGTTCGCCAGCACCACGAAGACCGCCGCGATCAGCACGGTCGCCATGATGGTCGGCAGGTCGCCGGAGCGGACCGCGTCGACAGCGGTACGCCCCATCCCGTTCAGGCCGAACGTCGTCTCGGTGATCACCGTCCCGCCCAGCGCCCCGCCGACGTCCAGCCCGGCGATGGTCACCACCGGGGTGATCGCGGCGCGTAGCGCGTGCCGGCCGTACACCGTGCGTTTGGCCAGGCCCTTGGCCCGCGCGGTGCGGACGAAGTCCTCCGACAACGTCTCCAGCATCTGCGCCCTCGACAGCCGGGCGTAGATGGCGGAGAAGAGGAAGGCCAGCGCCACCCAGGCCAGCACCAACCCGCTGACCCACTTCAACGGATTGTCGAACAGCGAGGTGTAGCTCGGCACCGGCAGCAACCGCAGGTTGTAGACGAAGACGATGAGCAGCACCGCGCCGACGAAGTAGAGCTGCAACGACGCGCCGGTCAGCGAGAAGCCGATCGCCGCCCGGTCCAGCCAGCTTCCCCGGCGCAGCGCCGAGAGCATGCCGAGCCCGACGCCGAGCAGCAGCCACAGGATCGCCGCCGGGATGACGATGCTCAGCGTCACCGGCAGCACCCGGGCGATGGTGTCCGACACCGCCTCGTTGGAGACGTACGACCAGCCGAGGCAGGGCGCGTCGCACCGGCCGCCCTGGGCGCTGCCCAGGTCCCGACCGGTGACGATGCCCTTCATGTAACCGGCGTACTGGCTGATCAGCGGGTCGCGCAGGCCCAACTCCTGCCGGACCCGCTCCAGCCGCTCCGGGTTGCAGTTCTTCGGGCACATGCCGGTGACCGGGTCCCGCGGCAGCGCGAAGAACATCAGGAAGCTGAGCACGCTGACCGCGAAGAGGGTGAGCGCGGCCGAGAGCAGCCGGCGGACGAGGAAACGCGTCATGGGTCGGCCTCCTACCGGGACGACTTCGGGTCGAGCGCGTCGCGCAGCGCGTCGCCGAAGAGGTTGAAGGCGAGCACGAGCGCGAAGATCGTGATGCCGGGGAAGAAGACGTACGACGGGTCGGTCTGCAGGTAGTCCAGACTGCGGTAGATCATCCGCCCGAAGCTCGGCGTCTCGTCGGTCAGGCCGACGCCGATGAACGACAGCGCCGCCTCGCTGGTGATGTACTGCGGGACCGCCAGCGAGAAGGCGACCAGGATCGGCGCCCAGACGTTCGGCAGCAACTGGCGGAACAGCATGTGCCCCAGCCCGGCGCCGCTGGCCCGGGCCGCCTCCACGAACTCGCGCTCACGCAGCGCGATGATCTGGCCGCGCACCAGCCGGGCCGTACTGGTCCAGCCGAACAGCGCGAAGATCGCGATGAGCACACCGATCTGGAAGTACGCGGGCACCGCCTCCCGCTGGCCGTAGAAGCGCAGCGCGACGGTGGGCATCAACGCCAGCGCGATGATCAGGAACGGCATGGCCAGGGTCAGGTCGGTGATCCAGTTGATCACCGAGTCGAGCCAGCCGCCGAGGTAGCCGGCGAGCGTACCCAGCGTCACGCCGATCATTGCGGTCAGCACGGCGGCGGCGAACGCGATGAACAGCGACGTCCGCAGCCCGTGCACCATCCGGATGAAGATGTCCCGGCCCAGGCCGGGCTCCAGCCCGAACCAGTGCTCGCCGGCGACGCCGCCGGCATAGCCCAGCGGCATGCCGTAGCCGTCGAGGCGGCTCTGGAACTGCTCCTTCGGGCCGACCCCGTACAGCGCCTGGATCAGCGGCACGGCGAGCGCGACCAGCACGAAGAAGACGAGCAGCGCGCCGCTGATCATGGCGGTGCGGTCCCTCCGGAGCCGTGCCAGCGCGAGTTGACCGGGCGAGCGGCCGACGAACTCCCGGTCCCGGCGTTCGTCGCCCTCACCTGGGGACTCGATCTCCGCGAGGGCCACACCCTCGACCGGGGAGAGGCTCATTCCGCCACCTCCTTCAGTTGCGGGGTGCCGCCGGCGACGGTCGCGGGCGCACCGGCGTCGACCGGTCCGCCCTCCGGGTAGTGGCAGGCGGTGAGTTGGGTGCCGCCGTCGCGGGTGGTCAGTGCGGGTGTCTCGGTGGCGCAGTGGTCGGTGGCTTTCCAGCAGCGGGTGCGGAAGCGGCAGCCTGAGGGTGGGTCGAGGGGGGTGGGGACGTCGCCGGTGAGGCGGATGCGGCCGGCGGGTCCGAGGGTGGTGACGTCGGGGATGGCGGAGAGCAGGGCTCGGGTGTAGGGGTGCTGCGGCCGGGTGTAGATGGTGTCGCGGTCACCGATCTCGACGATGGTGCCGAGGTACATGACGGCGACGCGGTGGGAGAAGTGGCGGATGACGGCGAGGTCGTGGGCGATGAACACGAACGCCAGGTCCAGGTCGCGTTGCAGGTCGCGTAGCAGGTTGATGACCTGGGCCTGGATGGAGACGTCGAGGGCGGAGACGGGTTCGTCGGCGACGATGAGTTTGGGTTTCAACGCGAGGGCGCGGGCGATGCCGATGCGTTGGCGTTGTCCGCCGGAGAACTCGTGTGGGTAGCGGTTGTAGTGCTCGGGGTTGAGCCCGACCAGTTCCAGCAGTTCCTGCACGCGGTGTTTCACGCCGCCGGGTGGGGTGATGTTGTTGACCTGCAACGGCATGGCCACGATCCGCCCGACGGTGTGGCGGGGGTTCAGCGACGCGTAGGGGTCCTGGAAGATGATCTGCAGGTCCTGCCGCAGTGACCGCAGGTCACGGCGGCCGGCGTGGGTGATGTCGCGGCCGGCGAAGGTGATGCTGCCGCTCGTGGGTTCCAGCAGCCGCACCAGCATCCGCCCGGTCGTGGTCTTGCCGCACCCGGACTCCCCCACCAGCCCGAGGGTTTCGCCGGGGCGCACGTCGAAGTCCAGCCCGTCGACCGCCCGCACCACCGCCTTGCCCCGCAAGCCTTGGCGGACCGGGAAATGCTTGGTCAACCCCCGCACCGACAGCAGCGGCTCGGTCTCGACACTCATCGGGCCACTCCCGTCTGCGCGACGTCCTGCCGATACAGCCGGGTGCGGTCCTGCGCCGACAGGTGACACGCCACCAGGTGCCCCGGCTGGCCGGCATCACGCAGTTCCGGCACCTGGGTGCGGGAGTGGTCGTCGGCGTAGCGGCAGCGCGGATGGAACGCGCACCCGGACGGCAGGTTGATCAACGACGGCGGGTTACCCGCAATGGGCACCAGGTCCGCGTCCGCGTCACCGTGCAACGACGGCACGCTCGACAACAACCCCCAGGTGTACGGATGCTGCGGCGAGCGCAACACCTGCGCCACGCTGCCCTGCTCCACCGCCCGACCGCCGTACATCACCAGTACGTCGTCGGCCACCTGCGCCACCACACCCAGGTCATGGGTGATCAGGATGATCGCCGAGCGGAACTCCTCCTGCAGATCCGCGAGGAGGTCCAGGATCTGCGCCTGCACCGTCACGTCCAGCGCGGTGGTCGGCTCGTCGGCGATCAGCAGATCCGGATCGTTGACCAGGGCCATCGCGATCATCGCCCGCTGCCGCATCCCACCGGAGAACTCGTGCGGATACTGCTCGAACCGCTTCGCCGGCTGCGGAATCCCCACCCGCTGCAGCATGTCCACCGCCCGCGACCGGGCCTCCCGCTTCCCGGCCTTCGGGTGGTGCACCCGATACGCCTCCGCGATCTGCCTGCCCACCGTGTAGTAGGGGTGCAACGCGGAAAGCGGGTCCTGGAAGATCATCGCCATGTCCCGACCCCGCAACCGCCGCACCTCCTCCTCGGGCAGCCCGACGAGCTGACGGCCACCCACCGAGATCTCCCCGGTGATCGACGCCCGCTTCGAGTGGTGCAGACCCAGGATCGCCAGCGACGTCACGCTCTTGCCCGAACCGGACTCCCCCACGATCCCGAGCGTGCGGCCCCGCTCGACGGCGAAGGACACACCGTCCACGGCCTTGACCACACCGTCCTCGGTGTCGAACCGCACCCGCAGGTCGCTGACCTGGAGATAGGGCGCTTCACCGGAGCGCTGCTCCGGCACCTCCGGGCGGTCCGGCTCCCCGGACGGCACCGCCTCCGACCTGCCCATGACCGCCTCCCCTTCGGTGATGAAGAGAACCTACAGGAAACCTCTGGAGGCGAAAATAAGCTACAAAGGCCGGGCTGTCAGCGGTCAGAGCGTAACGACTAGGTTTCCGACCTGAACAGCCCTCACCTGGGACATTCACCGCCGCAACTGACTGCCACCGCCCCGTCGTCGCATCGGAGGTGCGACCATGGTCCTGGCAACCAGGGGACCATTCCCGCCGACACGAGGGAGGTAGCCATGACCACGGCGGTGTTCGGCCACGACGGCCCGTGGACCGAAGAGGAGTACCTCGCCCTCGGCGAGACGCAGGAACGCGTCGAACTCTTCGACTGGAGCCTCTGCGTGACCCCAGGTCCCACCCCACGGCATCAGAACATCTCCGGCGAGCTGCGCGCCGCTCTACGGACACCGGTACGCCAAGCCGGGCTCCGCGTGCTGGAGGCGGTGAACGTCCGACTCAGGCCCGGTCGGATCCCGATCCCGGACCTCGCCATCGTCGAAGACGTCGACCTCCGCATTCCGGTGATCGAGGCGAACAGTGTCCGGTTGGTCTGCGAAATCATCTCCCCCAGCAACGCCGCCACCGACAAGGTGCTCAAGATGCACTACTACGCGGCCGCCGGCATCGAGTGGTACCTCCTCGTCGACCAGGAGTCCCTGACGATGCACCTGTACCAGCGGCGGGGCGCGCACTACGTCGAACGGTCCGTCACCAAGGCGGGCGAGACGCTGGAGCTGACGGATCCCGTCCGGGTCACGATCCGGCCGGAGGATCTGCTCGACTGACGGATGTCGGTGCGCTCGCCTAGGGTCGGGCGCATGGGATTCGACGCGGCGACCGCCGCCGTCCAGGCCGCCCTCGACGCGGGGGCCCGCTACGCGGACGCCCGGGTGATGCACCGGCGCTACGAGTCGATGTCGGCGCGCAACGGCGACGTCGAGGAGCTGGCCCAGCACGAGAGCATCGGGTTGGGCGTACGCGCCCTGGTCGGCTCCGGCTGGGGCTTCCACGCCGTACCCGAGTTGTCCGACGCCGCGGCCCGCGACGCCGGCCGGCGCGCGGCGGCGGTCGCCACCGCGAGCGCGCGGGTCCCGGGCCCGCCGATCGACCTCGTGCCAGTCGACGCGGCGGTGGCGAGCTGGGCCTCCGACTGCGCGGTCGACCCGCTCGGGGTGCCGCTGTCCGACAAGGGTGACCTGCTGGTCGGCGCCACCGCCACGATGCGCGAGCACGGGGCCGACCTGGCCGAGGGGCTCTACCAGATCTGGGACACCACGAAGTGGTTCGTCTCCAGCGAGGGCCACCGGATCGACCAGCACATCCGGGAGTGCGGCGGCGGCATCTCGGCCACCTCGATCGGCGACGGCGAGACGCAGCGCCGGTCCTACCCGAGCTACCGCGGGCAGTACGGCACCACCGGCTGGGAGCTGGTCACCTCGCTCGACCTGGCCGCGCACGCCGCCCGGATCGCCGAGGAGTCCCGGGAGTTGCTGACCGCCCCGGAGTGCCCGGCCGGCGAGACCGACCTGATCCTCGGCGGCGAGCAGCTCGCGTTGCAGATCCACGAGTCGGTCGGGCACGCCATCGAGCTGGACCGGATCCTCGGCTGGGAGGCGGCCTTCGCCGGCACCTCCTGGCTCGACCTGGCCCGCCTCGGCTCGCTGCGCTACGGCTCCGAGCTGATGAACGTGACCATCGACCCGACCATCCCGGGCGCGCTGGGCAGCTTCGGCTTCGACGACGAGGGCTCCCCGGCGGTCCGCCGGGACGCGGTACGCGAGGGGCGGTGGGTCGGCGTGCTCGCCGGGCGGGACTCGGCCGCCGTCGCCGGCCTGGACTACGGCGGCAGCGTACGCGCCGACGGCTGGGCCCGGCTGCCGATGGTGCGGATGACGAACGTGGGCCTGGAACCGGGCCCGCACACGCTCGACGAGATCATCGCGGCGACCGACGACGGGGTGCTGATGGACATCAACCGGTCCTGGTCGATCGACGACAAGCGGCTCAACTTCCAGTTCGGCTGCGAGGTCGGCTGGGAGGTGCGCAACGGCCGCCGGGGGCGGATGCTGCGCAACCCGACCTACACCGGCATCGGGCCGGTCTTCTGGCGCTCGATGGACATGCTCTCCTCGGAGACGGTCGCCTGGGGCACGCCCAACTGCGGCAAGGGGCAGCCCGGCCAGGTCGGGCACACCGGCCACCCGGCCGCGCCGGCCCGGTTCCGCGGCGTCCGAGTGGGGGTGCGCGCATGAGCGAGCGCACCGAGCGGAGCGAGGGCCGTGAGCGCATGCCCGGTCGGCACGGCATGAGCGAACGCACCGAGCGGAGCGAGCGGGATCTCGCGGCCCGGGTGGTGGAGCTGGTCCGGCGGGTGGCCGGTCCGGCCGCCGAGGCGGAGGTGCTGGTGACCCGCACCGACCTGGCCCTCACCCGGTTCGCCAACTCGTTCGTCCACCAGAACGTGGCCGAGACCGGCACCGCCGTGCAGCTCCGGCTGCACGTGGACGGCCGGACCGCCGCGGGTGGCGGCAGCCGGGTCGACCCGGACGGGCTGGCCGCGCTCGTCGAGCGGACCCGAGCGGCGGCCCGGCTGGTCCCGCCGGACCCGGCCTGGCCGGGGCTCACCGCGCCGGCCCCGGTGCCGGCCGGCGCGGAGGTGGACGAGGCGACCGCGTTCGCGTCGCCCGACGAGCGGGCCGCCCGGGTACGCGCGTTCGTGGACGCGGTCGAGGGGTTGGAGGCGGCCGGTTACTGCCGCACGTCCTACCGGTCCGGCGCGTTCGCCAACTCGGCCGGCCACTCGGCGGTGGGGCGGGCCGCCGAGGCGGCGATGGACGGCATCGCCCGGGCCGGCGGCGCGGACGGGGTGGCCCGGCTCTGCGCCGACCGCCTCGCCGACCTGGACGGCGCCGCGCTCGGCGCCCGCGCGGCGGCCAAGGCGCGGGCCGCGGCCGACCCGGTCGAGCTGCCGCCGGGTCGCTACGAGGTGGTGCTCGAGCCGGCCGCCGTGGCCGACCTGCTGCAGAACCTCGCCTGGTACGGCTTCAACGGCAAGCGGCACGCCGAGCGCCTGGCCTTCGCCGAGCCGGGCACGGCCCAGTTCGACCCGGCGGTGACGCTGGTGGACGACCCGTTGCACGCGTCGACGCTGCCGTTCGACCTGGAGGGCACGCCCCGGCGGGCGTTGTCCCTGGTGACGGCCGGCACCACCGGCGCGTTGGCGTACGACAGGCGCAGCGGCGCCGAGGCGGGCACGGGGTCGACCGGGCACGGCATGCCGGGCGGGTCGACCTTCGGCCCGATCCCGCACAACCTGCGCCTGCTGCCGGCGGAACGGGTGGCGGGCGCGACCGGCGACGGTCCGGCCGCGACGGTGGGCGCGGGGGTGACCGGGGCGGTCGGCGACCCGGACACCGCGGCCCTGGTGGCTGGTGTGCGGCGGGGGCTGCTGGTCAGCGACTTCTGGTACACGCGGGTGCTGGATCCGAAGCAGTTGGTGGTCACCGGGCTGACCCGCAACGGCGTCTGGCTGGTCGAGGACGGTGTGCCCGTCCGGGCGGTGCGCGACTTCCGGTTCACCGAGTCCTACCCGCGGGCGTTGGGGCCGGGGCGGGTGCTCGGCCTGGGCCGGTCGCCGGTGCGTCAGCCGGACCGGTCCGACGGGTCGTGGTGGGAGGCGCCCGCGGTGCGACTGTCCTCGTGGAACTTCACCGGCGGCGCGTCCGGCTGACCGGTCGGCCCGCGCGGGTGACCGGTGGGCGCGCCACGCGCGTCGCCACGCATATTGATCATGATTCGGGTCTTTCCAACCAGCGGGACACACGGGACACTGCGTTGCGCGGCCGGGCCGTGAAGATCGGCGTAACGTGTGTCACTTAGCCGCGCCGGTTCGCGGCGTGGTCGTGCGTGCGCAATGACGGGCAGTGACGTCAGGGAGACTCGAATGACATCAACGGCGACGAGGCCGCGGGGAGCGCGGGCACGTGCCGCCATCGCGGCGAAGACGTTGCGGACCGACCGATGGTGGCTCGCCCCACTGATCACCGTGGTCGGGCTCAGCGCCTGGGTCATCTACGCGACGGTCCGGGTGTTCATGCACAAGTGGTACTGGGTCGAGCAATACCACTACCTGACGCCGTTCTACTCCCCGTGCGTGACCGAGCGGTGCGTCGAGGGCTCCTCGCACTTCGGCAGCTTCCTGCCCGGCTGGTGGATCATCCCGGACGCGGCGCTGACCCTGCCGTTCCTGCTGCTGTTCCGGCTGACCTGCTACTACTACCGCAAGGCCTACTACCGGTCGTTCTGGCTGTCGCCGCCGGCCTGCGCGGTGCCGGACGGGCACCAGACCTACAGCGGGGAGACCCGGTTCCCGCTGCTCGGGCAGAACCTGCACCGCTACTTCTTCTACGCCGCCGCGATCATCTCGCTGATCAACACCTGGGACGCCGTCCTCGCCTTCCACTCCCCCGAGGGCTTCGGCTTCGGCCTGGGCAACATCATCCTGCTGCTCAACGTGGTGATGCTCTGGGCGTACACGATCTCCTGCCACTCCTGCCGGCACATCATCGGCGGCCGGCTCAAGCACTTCTCCAAGCACCCGGTGCGATACAAGGCGTGGACCGGGGTGTCCTGGTTGAACGTCCGGCACATGCAGCTCGCCTGGATCACCCTGGGCACCCTGGCGCTGACCGACTTCTACGTGATGGCGATCGCGGCCAACTGGTTCCCCGACCTGCGGTTCATCAACTGAGGGCCCCTGACATGACTGAAACGCGAATCGAACGACACCACTACGACGTCGTCGTGATCGGGGCCGGTGGCGCCGGCCTGCGCGCGGCGATCGAGGCCCGGTTGGCCGGCAAGAAGACCGCGATCATCTCGAAGTCGCTGTTCGGCAAGGCGCACACGGTGATGGCCGAGGGTGGCGCCGCGGCGGCCATGGGCAACGTGAACTCGCGGGACAACTGGCAGGTGCACTTCCGGGACACCATGCGCGGCGGCAAGTTCCTGAACAACTTCCGGATGGCCGAGCTGCACGCGAAGGAGTCGCCGCAGCGGATCTGGGAGCTGGAGACGTACGGCGCGCTCTTCGACCGCACCAAGGACGGCAAGATCTCGCAGCGCAACTTCGGCGGCCACGAGTACCCGCGCCTGGCGCACGTCGGCGACCGGACCGGCCTGGAGCTGATCCGCACGCTCCAGCAGAAGATCGTCTCCCTCCAGCAGGAGGACAAGCGCGAGTTCGGCAGCTACGACGCGCGGATCCGGGTCTTCTCCGAGACCACGATCACCGAGCTGCTGCTCGACGGGGACCGCGTGGCCGGGGCGTTCGGCTACTACCGGGAGTCCGGCGAGTTCATCCTCTTCGAGGCGCCGGCCGTGGTGCTGGCCACCGGCGGTGTCGGCCGGTCCTACAAGGTCACCTCGAACTCCTGGGAGTACACCGGGGACGGTCACGCGCTGGCACTGCGCAGCGGGGCCACGCTGATCAACATGGAGTTCCTCCAGTTCCACCCGACCGGCATGGTCTGGCCGCCCTCGGTGAAGGGCATCCTCGTCACCGAGTCGGTGCGCGGCGACGGTGGCGTGCTGAAGAACTCCGACGGCAAGCGGTTCATGTTCGACTACGTCCCCGACGTCTTCCGCAAGCAGTACGCGGAGACGGAGGAGGAGGCGGACCGCTGGTACACCGACCCGGACAACAACCGGCGCCCGCCGGAGCTGCTGCCCCGCGACGAGGTCGCCCGGGCGATCAACACCGAGGTCAAGGAGGGCCGGGGTACGCCGGCCGGTGGCGTCTACCTGGACATCGCGTCCCGCAAGTCGGCGGAGGAGATCCGTCGGCGGCTGCCTTCGATGTACCACCAGTTCAAGGAGCTGGCCGACGTCGACATCACCAAGGAGCCGATGGAGGTCGGCCCGACCTGTCACTACGTGATGGGTGGCGTGGAGGTGGACCCGGACACCGGCGCGGCGGCGGGCACCGTACGCGGACTGTTCGCCGCCGGCGAGGTCTCCGGCGGGATGCACGGCTCCAACCGACTCGGCGGCAACTCGCTGTCCGACCTGCTGGTCTTCGGCAAGCGGGCGGGCGGCCACGCCGCGACGTACGCCGATCAGCTCACCGCGCGCCCGGCGGTGCCGGTGGCGGCGGTGGAGGCCGCGGTGGAGACGGCACTGGCGCCGTTGCAGCGCGACACCGGCGAGAACCCCTACCAGCTCCAGCAGGACCTCCAGGTGGTGATGGGCGACCTGGTCGGCATCATCCGGCGGGAGGGCGAGCTGGCCGACGCGTTGGGCCGGCTGGCGGAGCTGCGGGAGCGGGTGGCGAAGGTGAGCGCGGTCGGCGGCCGGCGCTACAACCCGGGCTGGCACCTGGCGCTCGACCTGCGCAACATGCTGGTGGTCTCGGAGTGCACCGCGAAGGCGGCGCTGGAGCGGCAGGAGTCGCGCGGCGGGCACACCCGGGAGGACTATCCGGCGATGGACCCGAAGTGGCGCCGGGTCAACCTGGTCTGCGCGCTGGACGGCGACGCCGTCCGGCTGACCCACAAGCCGCTGCCCAGGATGCGCCCGGAGCTGATCGGGCTCTTCGACCGGGCGGAGCTGTCCAAATATCTCACCGACGAGGAACTCGCCGAGTTCGACGCCCTCACCGAGGAGGCGAGCAACTGATGGGAAGCAAGCGGCAGTTCCGCATCTGGCGGGGCGACGAGACCGGCGGCGACCTGCAGGACTACACGGTCGAGGTGAACGAGGGCGAGGTCGTCCTCGACGTCATTCACCGCCTCCAGGCCACCGAGGCGCCGGATCTGGCGTGCCGGTGGAACTGCAAGGCCGGCAAGTGCGGCTCCTGCTCGATGGAGATCAACGGCAAGCCGCGACTGGGCTGCATGACGCGGATGTCGACGTTCGAGGAGGCGGAGACCGTCACGGTCACCCCGCTGCGCACCTTCCCGGTGATCCGGGACCTGGTCACCGACGTCTCGTTCAACTACGAGAAGGCCCGGGAGACCCCGGCGTTCGCGCCGCCGGCCGACGTGGCGCCCGGCGACTACCGGATGCAGCAGATCGACGTGGAGCGGTCGCAGGAGTTCCGCAAGTGCATCGAGTGCTTCCTGTGCCAGAACGTCTGCCACGTGATCCGTGACCACGACGAGAACAAGCCGGCGTTCTCCGGTCCCCGGTTCTTCATCCGGGCCTCGGAGCTGGACATGCACCCGCTCGACGCGCGTACCGACCGCAAGGAGTACGCGCAGTCCGAGATGGGGCTCGGCTTCTGCAACATCACCAAGTGCTGCACCGAGGTCTGCCCCGAGCACATCAAGATCACCGACAACGGGATCATCCCCATGAAGGAACGGGTCGTCGACCGCAGGTACGATCCCCTTGTGTGGCTCGGTAACAAGATCTTCCGGAGGGGTCAGGTGCCTCAGACCAGCGCGACCAGCGGGCATTCCAGCGGTGCGGTGACCAGCGGCGCGGCCCATGGCGGCGTGCACTCGCACGCCGGCGGCTCGCACGACAGCGGCGCCGAGCGCCAGGCCCAGCAGGGCGTCAACTGGCAGCGCGAGGTGCCGCACCCGACGGCGCCGGCGGTCGACGCCAGCGGCAAGCTGCCGCTGACCGAGCTGACCTTCGACCGGGCCGCCGCGCCGTCGCCGTTCGGCGACGACGTGGAGTTCCCGCTGCCGGCCGAGCACCTCAACTTCGCCCACCCACAGCAGGACGAGCCGAAGCACTGAGCAGCGGCGCGACGATGACGGGGGCCAGCGGCACACGCCGCCGGCCCCCGTCCCGTTTCCGACCGGCTGTCCGGTTCGACGCCGTCCCCGCGCGGCGCGAGGGCGGCGCGCCCGACCGGCGCGGCTCAGGAGGCGGCGAGCAGCGGGCGCAGCGCGGAGACGATCGGCACGTCGGCCGGCAGCCAGTCGACGCTGTCCAACTCGGTCGCGGAGAGCCAGCGCAGGTCGCCGTGCTCCAGTGCGGTCGGCTGGTCGCCGTGGAGCAGGCGGGCCGCGTAGACCCGCAGCACGGACCGGCCGTGGGCCATCCGCACGTCCCGACCGACCCGGTCGCCGATCGCGACCCGGACGCCCAGTTCCTCGGCGCACTCGCGGGCCAGCGCGTCGGGCTCGGTCTCCCCCGGCTCGACCTTGCCGCCGGGGAACTCCCACCGGCCCGCCACCTCGGGGGGCGCCGCGCGTTCACAGGCGAGGACGCGGCCGTCCACGATGATCGCCGCCCCGACGACCACCTTCGGCTCGCGCCGGTCGGCCTGCCCGCTCCCGCTAAACCGTTCGGTCCGCACGAGCCACCAGCGTGCCAGATCAATCGGCGGTTCGGGTAACTGAGTCGGCCATCAGGCCAGCAGAACACGGAAGTGTGGGCGTGGACACACCATCTGTGCGACGACAGACTAGAGGGCGTCGACTGGGACACGGGATGGCGACGATTTGGCCACAAGCCGGCAACGACGCCTGGGAGGTGCGGTGATGCGCGTGCTGTTCAGCAGCCGGGCGAAGCACGACTACCTCAGCGACGCGCTCGCTCTGCTGTCCGGATGGACGCGCGAGGGTGAGCAGATCCGCCGCACGCTGGTGCTCGACGACACCCAGCACGCCGCGCTCACCGAACGGGTGGCCGTGGTCGCCGACGCGCTGCGGCTGCGCCCCGACATCAGCCGGCGGGCCGACCGGACCCAGATCCGGCTGGGTCACGACGACGGCGAGCCGCTCACCGAGGGTGAGGTGCTGCTCGCGGCGCGCATCGAGGACGCGGTCCGCGCGGTCACCGAGCACTGAGCGCTGGCGCGCCTGCCCTACCGTCGAGGTCATGTCTGGCCCGACGTACGACCGCAAGGAACAGTTCCAGCAGATCCAGAGCGGCCTGCTGCCCGGTGAGCAGATCATCGCCGTCTACGACGCGATCGGCACCGGCACCGGCTTCATCGGCCTGACCGACCGGCGGGTGATCGTTCAGGACCGCTCGTTCGTCGGCAAGAAGTACGCCATCACGAGCATCCCGTACTCGAAGATCACCAGCGTGAGCGTGGTGAGCAACAAGTCCTGGGGCGGCTCGTTCTTCTCCACCGGGGCGATCGCCGTGCACGTCGGCACGCACAGCTACGAGGTGGAGTTCCGGGGCGCGGACAAGAGCCACCACGTGCACAACGTGATCCTGCACCACATCTCCTGACCGGACTGACACAATCGCCGCCATGCGGGGGTTGATCGCACGCGGGCGCGCCTGGCGCGCCGACCACCGGCGGGCCGTACGCCTGCTCCGCCGGCTCGTCCTGGTCGCCGCGGCCGGTGTGGTGCTGCTGGCCGTGGCGACCGTGGCCAGCGCGGTCTGGATCCGCGGCGACGCCCGGGGGCACGTGTTCACCGCCGCCGACGTGCCGGACGCGCCGGTGGCGCTGGTGCTCGGCGCCAAGGTGGAGGCGGACGGCACGCCCTCGCCGTTCCTGGCCGCCCGGTTGGAGATCGCCCGGCAGTTGTTCGCCGCCGGCAAGGTCGAGGTGGTGCTGGTCTCCGGCGACCACATGGACTGGGACTACGACGAGCCGGACGCGATGCGCCGCTGGCTCGTCGAGCGGGGCGTGCCGGCGGAGCAGGTGGTGCTCGACCACGCCGGCTTCGACACCTACGACTCGTGTGCCCGCGCCCGGCGCATCTTCGGCGTGCGGCGGGCCACCGTGGTCACCCAGTCGTTCCACCTGCCGCGCGCGGTGGCGCTCTGCCGGGAGTTGGGCATCGAGACCAACGGCGTCGGTGACGACACGGTCCGCCGGTTCGACCGGCAGTGGCGGATCAGCACCACCCGGGAGTACGGCGCCGGCGTGAAGGCCGCGGTGGACGTGCTCTCCGGGCGGGACCCGGTGCACCTCGGCCGCCGGGAGACCGGAGTGGACGACGCCCTGCGGGCCGGCTGAGGCGGACGGACGAGTCGATGACCGTGACCATTGCCGCGATGGACGACACGCACGCCGACGCCGTGTTGGACATCTACCGCCTCGGGATCGCCGAGGGGCACGCCACCTTCGAGACCGAGCCGCCCGACTGGGGCCGGTTCACCGCCGGTCGGCTGCCCGGCCACCGGTGGGTGGCGCTCGACCCGGCGGGGCGGGTGCTCGGCTGGGTGGCCTGCTCGACGGTCTCCGATCGCTGCGTCTACGCCGGGGTGGTCGAGCACTCCGTCTACGTGCACCCCGAGGCGCGGGGGCGCGGCGTCGGCGGGGCGCTGCTGGACGCGTTGATCGACTCGACCGAGGCGGCCGGCGTCTGGACCGTCCAGTCCGGCGTGTTCCCGGAGAACACCGCCAGCCTGGCCCTGCACGCGGCGCGCGGGTTCCGGGTGGTCGGCACCCGGGAGCGGATCGGGCGCCACCACGGCGTCTGGCGGGACGTCACGCTGATCGAACGGCGCAGCCCCCGGATCCGCTGACGCGGTCCGGGGGCTGCGCGCCGGTTTCAGCGCGACTCGCGGTTGAACAGCCGCCGGGACCAGAGGTACCCGCCGAGCGCGATCGCCGCGCACCAGCCGAGCGCGATCCAGCCGTCGTCGCCGAGCGGCTCCGCCATCAGCAGGGCGCGCAGGCTCTCGATGATCGGGGTGAACGGCTGGTATTCCGCGAACCAGCGCAGGCCGGCCGGCATCGAGTCGGTGGGTACGAAGCCGCTGCCGAGGAACGGCAGCAGGATCAGCGGCATCGGCAGGTTGCTCGCGGTCTCCACGCTCTCGCTCACCTGACCGAGCGCGACGGCCAGCCAGACCAGCGCGAACGTCACCGCGGCGAGCAGGCCGACCGCGCCCAGCCAACCGGCCGGGCCGGCGGTGGGCCGGAAGCCGACCAGCAGCGCCACGCCGATCACCACGGCCAGGCTGATCGCCGCCTGGATCATGCTGCCGAGCACGTGCCCGGTCAGCACCGACACCCGGGCGATGTGCATGGTGCGGAACCGGGCGATGATGCCCTCGGTCATGTCCATGGCGATCGAGATCGCGGTCCCCTGCACGGTGGCCGCCACCGTCATCAGGATGATCGCCGGCGCCACGTAGTTGGCGTACGCGGCGCGCGAACCTGCGCCGGCCACCCCACCGTCGAGCCCGGCGCCCAGCGTGCCCCCGAGCACGTAGACGAAGAGCAGCAGGAACACCACGGGCATCCCGACCAGCATCACGGTCATCGACGGGTAGCGCAGCATGCGCCGGAGGTTGCGCCGCAGCATCGTCACCGAGTCGTGCAGCGGGTGGAAGCGGAGGTCGGCGGGGGCGGAGACGCTCATGACGTGGTCACCTTCTCGTCGGTGGGGTCGCCGGTGAGGGCGAGGAAGACGTCGTCCAGGTCGGGGGTGTGCACGGACAGCTCGTCGACCTCGACACCCTGGTCGTCGAGCCGGCCGATCAACGCCTTGAGCGAGCGCAGGCTCCCGTCGCCGGGCACCCGCAGGGCGAGCGCGTCGCCGTCGCGGGTGGCCCGGTCGAGCACGCGTACCGCCGCGTCGCGAGCCCTCGGGTCGGCGAACCGCAACCGGACGTGCCCGCCCGGGATGCGGCGCTTCAGCTCCTCGGGCGTGCCCTCGGCGACCACCCGGCCGCGGTCCAGGACCGCGATCCGGTCGGCCAGCTCGTCCGCCTCCTCCAGGTACTGCGTGGTGAGGAAGATGGTGACGCCACCGGCCACCAGGTCGCGGACGATCTGCCACATGTCGCGGCGGCTGCGCGGGTCCAGCCCGGTGGTCGGCTCGTCCAGGAAGATCACGCGCGGGTCGCCGACCAGCGTCATCGCCAGGTCGAGCCGCCGCAGCATGCCACCGGAGTAGGTGGACGCCGGCTTGCCGGCCGCCTCGGTCAGGCCGAACCGTTCGAGCAGCCCGGCGGCGCGCCGCCGGCCCTCCTCCCGGGGCAGGTGGTGCAGGTCGGCCATCAGCCGCAGGTTCTCCGCGCCGGTGAGCAGCTTGTCCACCGCGGAGAACTGCCCGGTGACGCCGATCGCGGCGCGTACCGCGTCCGGCTCGCGGGCCAGGTCGTGCCCGGCCACCCGCACCTCACCGGCGTCGGCGGAGAGCAGGGTGGAGAGGATCTTCACGGTGGTGGTCTTCCCGGCGCCGTTCGCGCCGAGCAGCGAGAAGACGGTCCCCTCGGGGATGCGCAGGTCGATGCCGTCGAGCACGACGTGGTCGCCGAACGACTTCCGCAGCCCGGTGACGGTGATCTGGTTCGTGGTCACGGTGCCCTCCCTCTCAGGACCGGTGGATGGTGATGTCGCCGTACGAGGTGCGACCGCGCACCTCGACGGTCTGCTCGGCGCCGCCGGGCCGGGCGGTGCTCTCCAGTTGGTTGTGCACCTGGCCGAAGCTGGTGTTGACCTCCAGCCAGGCGGCAGTGCCCTGGGCGACACCGACGTCCAGGTCACCCATGGCCGTGCCGAGTACGACCGAGCCGCGCACCACCTCGGCGATCCGGATGCCGCCGTTGGAGGTCTTCGCGTCGACGCCCGCGCCGGCGCGGGTCACCTCGATGCCGCCGTTGGCGTTGCGCACCCGCACGTCGCCGGTGGCCGCGTCGATCGTGGTGTCGCCGTTGGAGTTCTTCACCGCCACCGCACCCTCGACCCGGCCGACCTGGACGGCGCCGGAGCCGGTGGAGATCTCCGCGTCGCCGGTGACGCCGTCGATGCTGACCCGCCCGACGCCGGTGTGCAGGCGCAGCGGCCCGGTCTGCTCCAGCCGGACGTTGCCGGTGGTCTTCACCCGGGTCTCGCCGAGCCGGCCGGCGGCGCTGACGTCGCCCATCAGCAGGTGCGCGGCCAGCTTGGAGTCGCTCGGCAACTCGATGGTGACGTCCACCGACCTGCTCTTCTTCGAGAAGTCGAAGGCGCGCCTCGGTCCGGTGACCTGGAGCGTGCCGTCGGTGTAGTCGACGCGCACCTGCGCGGCGGCCTGCACGTCGGACTCGTCGTCGGCGTTGCTGGGGCGGACCTCGACCACGGTGTCGGCGCGGTCGCTCGCGGCGATCCGCACCGAGGCGACGCCGAGCTCCATCGTGACGGCGATCGATCCGGGTGTGTCGAAAACAGGCATGGTTGTCCCGCATCCTGGGTGGGTGGGTCGTCCCCGCAGGTCAGGGGGACGGGAGAGAAGGAGTGGCGCGGCGGGGTGCGGTCAGTGCACCCAGCCGGTGAACCGCTGCCGGGACCGCGTCCCGGCGTGGGGCGGCTCGGGACGAGGCTCCCGGTCGCCGCCGCGCAGGCCGGCGGCGGCGGCCCGGACCAGCCAGGCGTTGACCGAACGCCCCTCGGCTGCGGCGGCCTCCTCGACCGCGGCCTTGAGCTGCTCGGGCATCCGGACGTTGATCCGGGCGACCGGGCCGTCCTCGGTGATCGGCAGGTCGATGTCGGGCGCCGCGCCCGCCTCGGGCGCGGCGTGGGGCGGTTCGGCGGGCGGCACCGACACGACGAAGTCCGGGTCGCGACCGCGCAGGCGCAGTTCCACCGAGCCCGGGGCCAGCTCCCGGGTGATCTCGTCGGCGGCGGCCGACAACGCGTCCAGCAGGGTCATCCGGACCGCCGACTCCAGCGGCCCGGTCAGGCGCTCGACCAGCGCACGCGACTCCTCACCACCGGCTTCGGCGAGCGCGGCGAACTCCCGCCCGAGGTTGCTCACATACGAGGTCAGGTCCATGGCACTACTGTGACACAGGTCGTGGCACCAAGGCAAGCCATTCTGGCATCACATTGGCACCAAACCTGCCCCGGCTCTTCCCTTAAACGCGCTTCAGCAGCTCATATGCCTGCCGCCACCGCGATGCCACCGTGATGCCATCAGCCCTGCCCCCAGGAGATCAGCCAGCCCGGGATCGTGACCCGCACGCCCTGTCGACCTGATATCGCCAACAACTCAGCAGATCTTGGTACGCACCGGCCCCGGGAAGGGCGTGCTCGTACCAAGATCGCAACGTGACGCTTCGACGGGTATCGCGGGGCAAGCGGCGCTGGTCGGGCGTGCGCCCGGCGGCAGGTCACGCCGGCGTGGCCTCCGCGAGGGTCCCGACTAGGTCTCCGATGCCCGTACGGTGCGGAAGTGACAAGTAGTGAGCAGCTCTCGGAGCAGTTGGACTGGCACTGGCGTAGGAACCTGCGGCCACGGCTGGAGGGTCTCACCGACGAGGAGTACTTCTGGGAGCCGGTGCGCGACTGCTGGAGTGTCCGCCCACGGAGCACGTCGGCCCAGCCGATGCCGGAAGGTTCCGGGGAATGGACGATGGACCACGCGTTCCCCGAACCGGTGCCAGCACCGGTGACCACGATCGCCTGGCGGCTGGCGCACATCATCGTCTCGTGTCTGGGCTACCGGGTCGGATGGTACTTCGGCGGCCCGGACGTCGACTCCGAGACATTCGCCTACGCGGGGACCGCTGACAAGGCGCTGAACCAGCTCGATGACATGTACCGGAGATGGAACGCGGGGGTTCGCGGCCTCTCGGACGCCGACCTGGAGAATCCACCCGCGGTCGGTCCCGAGCGGTTTCCCATGGCGAACAGGATCCTGCACGTCAACCGGGAGCTGATCCATCACGGCGCCGAAATCTCCCTGCTGCGCGACCTCTACCGTCGGCAGGACGGGGTCAGACGTTGAAGCGGAACTCCACCACGTCGCCGTCCTGCATGACGTACTCCTTGCCCTCGATCCGGACCTTGCCGGCGGCCTTCGCCGCCGCCATCGATCCGGCCGCGACCAGGTCGTGGTAGGAGACCACCTCGGCCTTGATGAAGCCGCGCTGGAAGTCGCTGTGGATCACCCCGGCGGCCTCCGGCGCGGTCGCCCCGACCGGCACGGTCCAGGCCCGCGCCTCCTTGGGGCCGGCGGTGAGGTACGTCTGGAGCCCGAGCGTCCGGAAGCCCACCCGGACCAACTGGTCCAGCCCCGGCTCGGACTGCCCGATCGACTCCAGCAGCTCACGGGCCTCGTCCTCGGGCAGGTCCACCAGCTCGGACTCGATCTTGGCGTCCATGAAGACCGCCTCGGCCGGCGCGACCAGGCCGCGCAGCTCGTCGAGGAACTCGGCGTTGCCCAGCTCGGCCTCGTCGACGTTGAAGACGTAGAGGAACGGCTTGGTGGTGAGCAGGTGCAGCTCGCGCAGGTGTTCCAGCTCGACCTTGGCGGCGGCGGCGCCCGCGTACAGCGTGATGCCCTGGTCGAGCACTTCGGCGGCCTTCTTCGCGGCCTCGACCGCGGCGGCCCGGTCCTTGCGGAGCTTGGCCTCCTTCTCCAGCCGGGGCAGCGCCTTCTCCAGCGTCTGGAGGTCGGCCAGGATCAGCTCGGTGTTGATCGTCTCGATGTCGTCGGCCGGGGAGACCTTGCCGTCGACGTGCACCACGTTCGGGTCGGAGAAGGCGCGCACCACCTGGCAGATCGCCGAGGCGTCGCGGATGTTGGCCAGGAACGCGTTGCCGCGGCCCTGCCCCTTGGAGGCGCCCCGGACCAGGCCGGCGATGTCGACGAACGAGACCGGCGCGGGCAGCACCTTCTGCGAGGAGAAGATCTCCGCCAGCTTGCCGAGCCGCTCGTCGGGGAGCCCGACCACGCCGACGTTCGGCTCGATGGTGGCGAACGGGTAGTTCGCGGCGAGCACGTCGTTCTTGGTCAGCGCGTTGAACAGGGTGCTCTTGCCCACGTTGGGCAGGCCGACGATGCCGATGGTGAGACTCACGACGAGCCAGCTTACGCGGTCTACCGGCCGTCCGGCCCGGCGGGCAGCAGCCGGGGCTCGATCCGGGTCTCCCGCACCGTGCCGTCGTCGGCGCGCACCAGCTCGTACGCGGCCACGTCGGGTCGGTCGGCCACCGCCTCGGCCAGCCGGGTGCCCCGGTAGATCAGGCCGACGCCGTCGTCGGTGCAGTGGCTGGTCGGCAGCGTCCCGTCGGCGACCAGCCGGTGCATCAGCGGCCGGCGCTGCTCCTCGCTGTCGTAGTGCACGCCGTTGCCGTACGGGAGCCAGCCCAGCCCGTCGGTGAAGGCCCGCAGGTCGGGGCCGTAGCTGTCGGTGGCGCCGCCGGCATGCCAGCAGATCGAGCCGGCGGAGACCCCGCCGAGCACCACGCCGGCCTGCCAGCACTCGTGCAGGATCTCCGGCAGGCCGTGCACCCGCCACACCGCGCACAGGTTGGCCACGCTGCCGCCGCCGACCCAGACGATGTCCTGGGCGAGCAGGTGGGCGCGGATGTCGTCGACGGTCGGCATCGGGAAGAGCGCCAGGTGTGACGCGCGGTACCGGGTGTTCGCGAACGCGCCGTAGAACACGGTGAGGCCGGTGGGCTGGTCACCGACGGCCTGGCCGAGGTAGCAGACCCGGGGCGCGTCGCCGGCCTGCGCCAGCTCGGCCATGTGGTCGAAGAGCTGGCTTGGCCGGGCGTCCCACGGGCCTCGCCGCCGGCTGAAGTAGCCCATGCTGGTGGCGACGATCGTCGGTTCAGAGGCGGGCACGGGTGTCCTTCCGGTCGGCGGCGGTGGAGATCATTGTGCCCCGTCCGAGGCCGGTTCCGCCGCCTCGGCGGCGGCGAGCAGCGTCCGCAGCAGGTCGGCCAGCCGGTCCTGGTCGGCGGCCGGCAGCGCGTCGAGGATCCGGCGCTGCACCTCCAGCCCGGCCTCCGCGGACTCCTCCACCACCCGGCGGCCGGCGTCGGTGAGGCTGACCCGCAGCGCCCGCCGATCGGCCGGGTCGGGCGCGCGGCGCACCAGCCCGGCCCGCTCCAGCCGGTCGAGCCGGCCGGTCATCCCGCCGGACGTGAGCATCAGCGTGGCGGTGAGCGCCTTCGGCGCGAGGGTGTACGGCGCGCCGGAGCGGCGCAGCGCGGCGAGCACGTCGAACTCGCCGCGACCGATGCCCCAGTCGGCGTACACCTTCTCCTGGCGGTCGCCGACCAGCCGGGCCAGCCGGTAGATGCGACCGAAGACCGCCATCGGCTCGGGCCGCATGCCGGCCCGTTCCCGGCGCCACTGCTCGACGATCGCGTCGACCTCGTCCGTTGCCACGGCTGTCGATTGTGCCGTACCTCGCCCTTCCACTTTCACTCGACATCAAGTAGCTTAGAGCTAAGATACTTAGCGGCATGAAAAGAGGCCGGGATGACCCGTCGGACCGACGTCGCGCTCACCGCGCTCGCGCCCGCCACCTGGGGCACCACCTACCTGGTGACCGCCGAACTGCTGCCCGCCGACCGACCGCTCTGGGCCGGGGCGATCCGCGCCCTGCCGGCCGGCCTGCTGCTGCTGGCCCTCACCCGCCGGCGTCCGCACGGCATCTGGTGGGCCCGGGCCGCACTGCTCGGCACGCTCAACATCGGGGCGTTCTTCCCGCTGCTCTTCGTCGCCGCCTACCGGCTGCCCGGCGGCACCGCGGCCGTGCTCGGCGCCGCCCAGCCACTGCTGGTCGCGGTGCTCACCGTCGCCCTGCTCCGGGACCGGCCCGGCCGACCGGCCCTCCTCGCCGCCGTGGCCGCCCCGGCCGGCGTCGCGCTCGTCGTGCTGCGGCCGGACGCCGGGCTCGACCCGCTCGGCGTCGCCGCCGGCCTCGCCGGCACCGCGGCCATGGCCACCGGCCTGGTGCTCACCCGCCGCTGGGGACGGCCGCCGGGGGTGGGCACGCTCGCGGCCACCAGTTGGCAGCTCGTCGCCGGCGGCGTGCTGATCCTGCCGGTCGCCGCCGCCGTCGAGGGCGCGCCGCCCGCACCGGACGGCCCGGCCCTGCTCGGGTACGCGTGGCTCGGGCTGGTCGGCACCGCGCTCGCCTACGTGCTGTGGTTCCGGGGCGCGGGCCGGCTGCCGGTGTCGCAGGTGTCGATGCTCGGCGCGCTCAGCCCGCTGACCGCCGCGGCGCTCGGCTGGCTGGTGCTCGGCCAGGCGCTCGGCCCGATCCAACTCGCCGGCTTCGCGGTGGCGGTCGCCGCCATGGTGCTCGGCCAGCTCCCCGGCCGGCCGGCTCCGGCCGCGGTCCGGGCGGGGTCGGGTCAGCCGGCTCCCGGCGCGGTCCGCCCGCGGTCGGGTCGGCCGGCTCCGGGCGCGGTCCGGGCGCGGTCCGGTCTGCTCGGCCGGGCCAGGATCTCCGGACGAGCGGGTCAGCCGGCCCGCAGCCGGCGCCAGTCCGCCGGCAGCGTGTCGATCGCGACGCCCTCGGGAAGCGCGCCGGGCGGCAGTTCGGCCGCTGCGGCGAGCGGCAGGGTGAACCGGTGCGCGGCGGCGGGCCCGGCCGCGTAGGAGCGGTCGAGCAGCCAGCGCACCTCGTCGGCGGTCCAGCCGAGGCCGGGCCGGGCGGCGAGCTGGCGGACCAGCCGCACGCCGACCCGGGTGTCGTCGTCGTAGAAGCGCATGCACCAGTGGTGCGCCCACATGCCGAGCGCCCGCAGCCCGGCCGGGTCGAGCGACGCGACGAGCCGGCCGCAGGCGGTGTCGGTGAAGGCCCGTTCCGGGTCGCCGGCCCGGTCCCGCTCGATCGCGCCGTAGGCGGCCGGCGCCACCGCCCGCATCCGGTCGTAGAAGCCCTGCACCACCGCGGCGTCGATCCGTGCTCGCCCCGATCGCATCAGCGGACACCCCGCCCGGCCACGCTCGCCATGCCTCGCACCTCTTCTTGAGTTGGTGGCGGGACGGTACCGACCACTTACGACAGTTTCTCGGATCGGTCGGCAAGATCCACGCCACCTCGCCGGGACGGCGGCATCCGCAGGGCCGGGACACCGCCACGTCGCCGAGCTGGCGCGACTCCCGCACGTCATGTCCGAATCCCGCCAGCCGAGCGTCCGACCTGCAAGGCAGGATCGGTGTCATGGAACTGGACTTCGAGCGGTGCTACCGGGCCGTCGACAGCCGCGACCCGCGGTTCGACGGCTGGTTCTACACCGGTGTCACCTCGACCGGGATCTACTGCCGGCCGTCCTGCCCGGCGATGACGCCGAAGCGGCAGAACGTCCGGTTCTTCCCGTCCGCCGCCGCCGCCCAGGGCGCCGGGCTGCGGGCCTGCCGCCGGTGCCGGCCCGACGCCGCGCCGGGCTCGCCGCAGTGGGACGTCCGGGCCGACCTGGTGGGTCGCGCGATGCGGCTGATCGCCGACGGTGTGGTCGACCGGGACGGCGTGCCCGGGTTGGCCGACCGGCTGGGCTACACCGAGCGGCACCTGCACCGGATGCTCCGGGAGGGGCTGGGCGCCGGCCCGCTCGCGCTGGCCCGGGCGCAACGCGCGCAGACCGCCCGGATCCTGGTCGAGACCACCGGGCTCGGCCTCGCCGAGGTGGCCTTCGCCGCCGGGTTCGGCAGCGTGCGGCAGTTCAACGAGACGGTCCGCGAGGTCTACGGCGTCACCCCGTCCGAGCTGCGGGCCGGCCGGAGCACCCGACAGGCGGCCGGCGGGGCGGGCACCATCACGCTGCGCCTGGCCCACCGGCCGCCGCTGCACGCGGGCGCGCTGCTGGACTTCCTCGCGCTACGCGCGCTGCCCGGCGTCGAGGAGGTCCGCGACGGTGCCTACCACCGGGGCCTGCGCCTGCCGCACGGGCCCGCCACGGTGACGCTGGCCCCGGCCGACGGGCACGTGGCGGCCACGCTCCGGCTGGCCGACATGCGCGACCTGGCGCCCGCGGTGGCCCGGTGCCGCCGCCTGCTCGACCTCGACGCGGACCCGGTCGCGGTGGACGCCACCCTGGCCGGCGACCCGGCCCTGGCCCCGGCGGTCGCCGCCGAGCCCGGGGTCCGGCTGCCGCACGCGGTGGACGGCTTCGAAATGGCCGTCCGGGCCGTCACCACCCAGCAGGTCTCGCTGCGCTCGGCCCGGACCACGCTCACCCACCTGCTCGCCGCCGTCCGGCGTGCCGACGGGTCGGCCGTCGACCTCACGCCGGGCGGGCCGCGGGCGTTCCCGAGCCCGGCCGAGGTGCTCGCGGCGCCGGATGCGGCGTTCCGGATGCCGGGGGCCCGGCGGGAGACGATCCGGGCGCTGGCCCGGGCCGTCGCCGACGGTGAGCTGGACCTGGAGCCGGGCGGCGACCGGGAGGAGGCGGTGCGGCAGTTGACCGCGCTGCCCGGCGTCGGGCCCTGGACCGCCGGCTACCTGGCCATGCGCGCGCTCGGCGATCCCGACGTCATCCTCGCCACCGACCTGGGCGTCCGCCGGGGCGCAGCCGCGCTCGGCCTGCCCGACGACCCGAAGACCCTGCACGCCTACGCCGACCGCTGGCGCCCCTGGCGGTCGTACGCGACGATCCGACTCTGGAGAGCGACATGACCATGGTGGACAGCACCGTCATCGACACCCCCGCCGGCCCGCTGAGCGTGCTCGCCGGTCCCGACGGGGCGGTACGCGCCGCCGGCTTCACCGCCGACCCGGCGACGCTGGTGCCGTTGACGCACCTCAGCCTGCGCGGCGACCTGCGCGAGCGGGCCGACCTCGGTCCGGTGACCGCCGCGGTCCGGGCCTACCTCGACGGCGACCTGGCCGCGATCGACGCGGTCGAGGTGGAGCAGCACACCGACGGCGTCTTCCTGGCGCACGCCTGGCGGGTGCTGCGCGACGTCAAGCCGGGCGACCCGGTGACCTACACCGGCTTCGCCGCGCTGGCCGGGCGACCGGCCGCGGTCCGTGCCGCCGCGGCGGCCTGCGCGCGCAACGCCGCCGCGCTCTTCGTCCCCTGCCACCGGGTGCTGCGCACCGACGGCGCGCTCGGCGGCTACCGCTGGGGGCTGGACGTGAAGAAGTGGCTTCTCGGGCATGAGGGACGGGTGACGGCTAGCTGACCCCGCACCGTCACACCAGGCCGCTACCGTCGGCTGGTGCCCGCGCCCAGCGATGGCAATCCCGCGGCGCATCCCGGCGCCCGGTCCCAGCCGCTGCGCAACCTCTGGCGGCTGCGCCCCTACCTGCGCCCGTATGCGGCGGAGTTCGCCTGGCTGCTGGTCGCGGCGCTGGCCGCGACCGCGGCGAGCCTGGCCGTCCCGCTGGTGGTGCAGCGGGTGGTGGACGGGCCGGTGGCCCGGCACGACGAGGCCGGGCTGTTCCGCCTCGGCGCGCTCGCGCTGCTGCTCGGGCTCGCCGAGGCGGCGCTGATCTTCATCCGGCGGTGGACGCAGTCGTCCTCCTCGGTCGGCATGGAGGCGGCCATCCGCGCCGACATCTACGCGCACCTGCAACGGCTGCCGGCCGGCTTCCACGACCGCTGGCAGTCCGGCCAACTGCTCTCCCGGGTCACCAGCGACCTCTCGGTGATCCGCCGGTTCCTCTCCTTCGGCCTGCTCTTCCTGGTGCTCAACCTGGTCACCTACGCCGCCGTGGTGGTGCTGCTGATCCGGCTGCACCCCTGGCTGGGCCTGCTGGTCGCGGCCAGCGCGGTGCCGCTGTTCCTGATCAGCCGCCGGTTCGCCCGGCACTACCACGCGGCCTCCCGCCGCATGCAGGACCAGCAGGGCGACATCGCCACGCTGGTCGAGGAGACGGCGCAGGGGCTGCGCACCATGCGGGCGTACGGGCGAGGCCCGGAGCTGGCCGCCCGGTTCGCCACCGGTGCGCGCCGGCTGCACGACACCGGGATCGACAAGGCGCGGCTGCTCGCCCGCACGTCCGCGCTGTTCGACCTGGTGCCCAACCTGACGCTCGGCGCGGTCCTGGTCGCCGGCGCCGCCGCCGTGGCCGACGGCGCGCTCACCATCGGGCAGTTGGTCGCCTTCGTCAGCCTCCAGCTCATGCTGATCTGGCCGGTGCAGTCCCTCGGCTGGATCATCGCGAACGGGCAGGAGGCCGCCACCGCCGCCGACCGGATCCAGGAGGTGCTCGACACCCCGCCGACCATCGTGGACGCCCCCAACGCCCGGTCGCTGCGGCGCGCCGAGGTCAGCGGCCGGCTCCGGTTCGACCGGGTGAGCTTCCGCTATCCGGGCGCGCCCGCTCCGGTGCTGCACGAGCTGGATCTCACCGTCGAGCCGGGAGAGACGCTCGCGTTGGTCGGCGCCACCGGGTGCGGCAAGAGCACGCTGCTCTCGCTGGTCCCCCGGTTGCACGAGGTGACCGGCGGCCGGATCACGCTCGACGGCCACGACCTGCGCGACCTGCGGCTCGGCTCGCTGCGCCGGCTGGTCGGGGTGGCCTTCGAGGAACCGACCCTGTTCTCCATGTCGGTCCGGGAGAACCTCACCCTGGGCCGGCCGGACGCCGGCGACGAGGAGGTCCGGGCCGCGCTGGCGCTGGCGCAGGCCGACTTCGCGTACGACCTGCCGTGGGGTCTGGCCACCCGGATCGGCGAGCAGGGGCTGTCGCTCTCCGGCGGGCAGCGGCAGCGGCTGGCGTTGGCCCGGGCCGTGCTCGGCCGGCCCGCGCTGCTGGTCCTCGACGACCCGCTCTCCGCGCTGGACGTGCACACCGAGGCGCTGGTCGAGGCGGCGCTGCGCCGGGTGCTGCGGGACACCACCGCGCTGCTGGTGGTGCACCGGCCCTCCACGGTGGCGCTGGCCGACCGGGTGGCGCTGATGGAGGGCGGCCGGATCGTCGCGGTCGGCACCCACTCCCGGATGCTGGCCGAGGTGCCGGCCTACCGGGCGGTGCTCTCCGCCGAGCCGGAACGCCGGCCCGACGGCGTCGGCCTGGTGCGGTCGTGACCCGCCGCGGCGCGCGGGTGCCGCCACCTCGCGGCCCGGCCGCCCGGCACGCCGCCGCCACCAGCGACGCCGCCGGGCGCGCCGCCTCCGATTGCGACGCCGCCGGTCGGGACGCCGACGGTCGGGACGCCGACGCCGGACTCGCCAGGTGGCGAGGTCGGGCCACCGACCCGGACGCCGACCGCAGCCGCGCCGAGGACTCGTCACCGGAGGCGGTCACCCGGCTGCGTGCCCGCAGCCGGCTCCTGCTGCGGCGCCTGCTCCGCCCGCACCGTCGCCCGCTCGGCCTGGCGGTGACGCTGCTGCTGGTGCAGAACGCGGCCGCGATGGCCGGCCCGTACCTGGTCATGCTCGGCATCGACCGGGGCATCGGTCCGCTGCGGGCCGGCGACGCCGGGCCGCTGATCGCGGTGGCCGCCGTGTTCGTGGTGGCCACCGCCACCGAGTACGCGGCCCGGCGCGCGTTCCTCGCCCTCGCCGCGCGGATCGGCCAGGCCGTCCTGCTCGACCTGCGACGCCGGGTGTACGCGCACTTCCTCCGCCTCGACGTGGGCTTCCACGAGCGATACACCTCGGGTCGGATGGTGTCCCGGCTGACCAGCGACCTGGAGTCGATCGGCGAGCTGGTCGACGGCGGCATCGACCGGCTGGTCATGGCCGTGCTGTCGGTGCTGTCCGTGGCGGCCATCCTGCTCTGGCTGGACCCGCCGCTGGCCGCGGTCACCCTGGTCGCCTTCCCGTTCCTGTTCTGGCTGTCCCGCTGGTTCGCCCGGGCCTCGGCCGGCGCGTACCGGCGCACCCGGGAGGCGGTGGCGCTGGTCATCGTGCACTTCGTCGAGTCGCTGCGCGGGATCCGGGCGGTGCAGGCGTTCCGCCGGGAGGCCCGCAACCAGCGCATCTTCGCCGCGGTCAACGACGACTACCGGGCGGCCAGCCTGCGCGCGTTCCGGCTGATCGCGATCTACTCCCCCGGCATCCGACTGATCGGCAACCTCACCGCCGCGACGGTGCTCGCGTACGGGGGCTGGCGGGTGCTGGGCGGCCACACCGAGGTCGGCGTGCTCGCCGCGTTCCTGCTCTACCTGCGGCGGTTCTTCGAGCCGATGGAGGACCTGAGCCAGTTCTACAACTCGCTCCAGTCGGCGACCGCGGCGCTGGAGAAGCTGGCCGGGGTGCTCGACGAGCGTCCCGCGGTGGCCGAACCGGTCCGGCCGGCGTCGCTGCCCGCCGGGCCGCCACGCGGCGCGGTGACCTTCCGGTCGGTCTCCTTCGGCTACCGGCCGGAGACGCCGATCCTGGCCGGCCTGGAGCTGACCGTGCCGGCCGGGCAGACGGTCGCGTTGATCGGGCCGACCGGCGCGGGCAAGTCCACGGTGGCGAAGCTGCTGGCCCGGTTCCACGACCCGGACGCCGGGTCGGTCCGCCTGGACGGGGTCGACCTGCGCGAGCTGGCCGACGCCGAGTTGCGCCGCGCGGTGGTGCTGGTCACCCAGGAGACCCACCTGTTCAGCGGGTCCGTCGCGGAGAACATCCGGTTCGGCCGGCCGGACGCCGACGACGCCGCCGTGGTCGCCGCCGCGCGGGCCATCGGCGCGCACGAGTTCATCGCCGCGCTGCCCGACGGGTACGCCACCGACGTGCACCGGCGCGGCGGCCGCCTCTCCGCCGGGCAGCGGCAGCTCGTCGCGTTCGCCCGGGCGTTCCTGGCCGATCCCCGGGTGCTGATCCTCGACGAGGCCACCTCGTCGCTGGACGTGCCCACGGAACGGCTGGTGCAGCGGGCGCTGCGGAACGTGCTGCGCGACCGCACCGCGCTGGTGATCGCGCACCGGCTCTCCACCGTGGAGACCGCCGACCGGGTGCTGGTGCTGGACACCGGCGGGATCGTCGAGGACGGCTCACCGGCCGACCTGGCCGCCGCCGGCGGTCGCTACGCCGCGCTGCACCGCCAGTGGCGCGACTCGCTGCTCTGAGCAGGACGGCGGGTCCGCCGGCGCCGCGCCGCACCCTAGGGACGGGCGGCCGGCCCGGCGGCGGCCTCGGCGCGCAGGTCGCGCCGGAGCCGGTCGACCGCCCAGCCGAAGCCGTGCAGCAGCACGAGGAGCGCCGCGCAGGCGGTGACGAGCACCGGCACGGTCAGGGCCACCCCGCCGGACGGGACGGTGCCCAGCCCGACGAGCAGGGTCGGGGCCAGCGTCAGGGCGGACAGCGCCGTCGCGGCCGCCCCGAGCGCCAGGATCCCTGCCGTGCGCCCCGGCTCCGGCTCGGCGGCAGCTTCCGGACCGGAAGCGGCGAGTGCCAGGCCGAAGCCGAGCGCCAGGCCCAACCCGACGGCGGCGGGCAGCGAGACGAGGAGATCGGTGGCGCCCGGCAACTCGGCCCGGACCGCCGGGGCGGCCAGCGGCACCGCGAGCGCGGCGAGAAGCAGACCGACCGCGTCCCACGGCAGCAGGCCGGGACGCAGCCGGGCCACCACCGCACCGGCCACCGCCGCCGCCACGCCGGCCAGCACGACGAGGTACGCCTGGGACCGCTGACCGGCGAACCCGATCCGCAGCCCGAGGAAGAGCAACGGCCCGGCGGCGAACCCGAGCACCACCCAGCGGGCGGCCACCGCCCGGCCGACCCGGTAGGCGTAGCCGAGCAGGACCAGCCCGACCACCACCGCGACGGCCACCGGGGCGAAGTAGGCGACCGACTCGACGAACCGCGCCCGCCTCGGCCCGGCCAGCCCGTCCGGGCTGAGCCGGAACACGTCCACCACCCACCAACGCGCCGCCAGCCCGACCAGGGTGAGCACGGCCGCGAGGGCGGTGACCACCGCGGGACCGAACCGGGGCGGCCCGGCCGACACTCGACCACCGGGCCGGGCGAGATGCGCCAGCACCGCGGCCACCGCGACCACCGCCAGGCTGACCCCGGCCTGGGCCGGCCAGGCCCGGCCGACGCCCTCGTAACTGTCGCTCACCGCGACGCGGAACATGTCCTCGACGCCCGGATGCGCCACCAGGCCGGCGGCGAGCGCGGCGGCGACCGGCCAACGCCTCGACGGCCCGAGGCGGGCCAGGGCGGACAGCGCCCCGCCGAGCGCCAGACCCGCGCCGAGGGCTGCGGCGAACACGGTCAGCGCCTGCGCGGCGGTGGGCGGCTGCTGGGGCACGATCCCGGTCCCGCGCCCGAGGAGCACCCCGCCGGCCAGGTAGTCGAGCGCCAGGCCGGCCAGCGCGACCGGCCAGCCGGGCAGCCGGTCGACCACCGCGACCGCGACCAGGGCCACGGCGAGCAGGCCGCCGGCGACCAGCGGCACCAGCGTCACGCCGTAGCGCAGTGACCCGGTCGGGAAGCCCTGGACGAGATCGGCGAAGCCGGCCTGGCGGGCCACGGCGAGGCCACGGGTGCCGAAGTAGGCCCCGACCGCGAACGCCGCGACCGTGGCGGCGGCCAGCGCCGGGGCGCGTGTGTTTCCGTCCATCGTGGTGCCTCCCCCGCATCCGTGGACGGCCAGATGCTGTCACACCCGCCGACCGGCCCGCTGTCCCTCGACCGTGCGAAAGCCGTGGAGCGGCCCGCTGGGCCCGCCTACCATCGGCAGATGACCGACACGACGAGGACGGCCCGCGCTGGCGTCCCCGAGCGTCCGAGCCTGGACGGCCTCGAAGAGACCTGGTCCCGCCGCTGGCAGTCCGACGGCACGTACGCGTTCGACCGTTCGAAGGAACGCGCGGACGTCTACTCGATCGACACCCCGCCGCCGACCGTGTCGGGCGAGCTGCACATGGGGCATGTCTTCTCCTACACGCACACCGACGCGGTGGCGCGGTTCCAGCGGATGCGCGGGCGGACCGTGTTCTACCCGATGGGCTGGGACGACAACGGGCTGCCCACCGAACGCCGGGTGCAGAACGTCTACGGGGTGCGTCCCGACCCGGCGCTGCCGTACGACCGGGACTGGCGACCGCCGGCCGCCCCGGTGGGCGACGACGCCCGGAAGAATCCGACGGCGATCTCCCGGCGCAACTTCATCGAGCTGTGCGAGACGCTGACCGTGGAGGACGAGAAGGTCTTCGAGGCGCTGTGGCGCCGGCTGGGCCTGTCGGTGGACTGGTCGCTGACCTACACCACGATCGGGCGGCCGGCCCGCGCGGCGAGCCAGCGCGCGTTCCTGCGCAACCTGGCCCGGGGCGAGGCCTACCAGGCGGAGGCGCCGACGCTCTGGGACGTGGGCTTCGGCACCGCGGTCGCCCAGGCGGAGTTGGAGGACCGGGACCGCCCGGGCGCGTACCACCGGCTGCGGTTCACCGGCCCGGACGGGCGCGAGGTGCTGATCGACACCACCCGGCCGGAGCTGCTGCCGGCCTGCGTGGCGTTGGTCTGCCACCCCGACGACGAGCGGTACGCCGACCTGGTCGGCGCGTCGGCGCGTACCCCGGTCTTCGGGGTGGAGGTGCCGGTGCGCGCGCACCCGCTGGCGGACCCGGCCAAGGGCACCGGCATCGCGATGGTCTGCACGTTCGGCGACCTGGCGGACGTGACCTGGTGGCGGGAGCTGCGGCTGGACACCCGGGTGGTGATCGGCCGGGACGGCCGGCTGCTGCCGGAGGCGCCGGCCGGCGTGCCGGCCGGGCCCTACGCGGCGCTGGCCGGCCAGACCGTCAACGGCGCCCGGCGGACGCTCGTGGAACTGCTGGCCGACGCCGGTGACCTGGTCGGCGAGCCGCGCCCGATCACCCATCCGGTGAAGTTCTACGAGCGCGGCGACCGGCCGCTGGAGATCGTGTCGACCCGGCAGTGGTATCTGCGCAACGGCGGCCGGGACGCCGACCTGCGCGAGGAGTTGCTGGCCCGGGGCCGCGAGCTGCGCTGGGTGCCGGAGCACATGCGGCACCGCTACGAGCACTGGGTGGGCGGCCTCACCGGTGACTGGCTGGTCAGCCGGCAGCGGTTCTTCGGCGTGCCGGTGCCGGTGTGGTACCGGCTCGACGACGCTGGCGAGCCGGACTGGACCCACCCTCTCACACCGGACGAGGCGATGTTGCCGATCGATCCGACCAGCGAGCCGCCGCCCGGCTACCAGGAGGCGCAGCGTGGCGTCCCCGGTGGTTTCACCGGGGATCCGGACGTGCTGGACACCTGGGCCACCTCGTCGCTGACCCCGCAGGTCGTCGGCGGTTGGGAGACCGACCCGGACCTGCACCGGCGGGTCTTCCCGATGGACCTGCGCCCGCAGGGCCACGACATCATCCGCACCTGGCTGTTCGCCACCGTGGTCCGGTCCCATCTGGAGCACGGCGTGCTGCCCTGGCGCACGGCGGTGCTCTCCGGCTGGATCCTCGACCCGGACCGGAAGAAGATGTCGAAGTCCAAGGGGAACGTGGTCACCCCGATGGGGCTGCTGGAGCAGCACGGCTCCGACGCGGTGCGCTACTGGGCCGCCAACGGCAAGCCGGGCATGGACCTGGCCTTCGACCCGGCCCAGGTCAAGGTGGGCCGCCGGTTGGCCACGAAGGTGCTCAACGCGTCCCGGTTCGCGCTCGGGCTGGGCGCCGCCGACGCGCTGCGGGCCCCGGTGACCCAACCGTTGGACACCGCGATGCTCGCCGAGCTGTCCGGCGTGGTCGCCACCGCGACCGCCGCCTTCGACGGGTACGACCACACGGCCGCCCTGATGGCCACGGAGGCGTTCTTCTGGCGGTTCTGCGACGACTACATCGAGCTGGTGAAGGAGCGCGCCTACGGCTCCGGGCCGGCGGCCGACTCGGCCCGGGCGGCGCTCGCCACCGCGTTGTCGGTGCAGTTGCGACTGTTCGCCCCGGTGCTGCCGTTCGTCACCGAAGAGGTCTGGTCCTGGTGGCGGTACGGCTCGGTGCACCGCTCGACGTGGCCGACCACCTACGAGGTGGGCCGCGCGATGGCCGCGCCCGGTGACCCGGAGCTGCTGCGGCTGGCCGCCGACGCGCTGGGGCAGGTGCGCCGGGCCAAGTCGGAGCGGAAGCTGTCGATGAAGGCGGAGGTGCCGCTGGCCGAGGCGCTCGGGCCGGCGGCCCTGCTCGACCAGCTCACCACCGTGGCCGACGACCTGAGGGCGGCGGGCCGGATCGCGAAGCTCGACCTGCTGCCCGACCGTACCCCGGAGCTGGTCGTCGCCTGCGCGTTCTGAGCACGGCGAAGGGGCGGCCGGCACGAGGCCGAACCGCCCCTTCAGGTGGGTCAGCCGGCCGCGCAGGTCGCCTTGAGCTTGCCCTGGGCGGCGGTGAGGTCCGCCCTGCTGGGCGCCTTCTTCGGTGCCTTGGCCCAGGTGTCGGCGAGGTCGCCCATCTCGGTGGCGACCGCCTTCACCGCCTCGTTGACCTCGTCGCTGCTGGTGAACGCGTGCGTGTACATGGTCGCCGCGCCGGCGGAGTATTGCGCGCTCACCGCGGAGTGACCGGCCGGCGGGCCGATCTTCTCCGCCTCGGCGACCTCCTTGAGCGCGGCCGTGATGTCCTTCTGGGCGGTGGCGCAGGTGGTGCGGGTGGCCGCGTCGAGGCCCACCGGGGCGGGCGACGCGGCCGGCGCCGACGGCGTCGAGGCGGCCGGAGCGGACGCGCCGGCGGGTTCGGCCGCCGACGTGTCGTCACCGTCGGTGGTGCAGCCGGACATGATGATCAGCGCCACCGCGGCCGGAGCCAGCAGGGCGGGTCGAGCGGGACGCAATGTGTTCTCCCCGTGTCTGGTGTCGTCGACGCCGCAACCTAGCAGAGCGGGGAGCATGCGGCGGGACCCCTTTCCGCCACCGGACGGTCGGCGGAAAGGGGTCCCGTCAGGCCTCAGCTCGTCTCGCCGGCCACGCTGAACGACCGGAGCCGGTCGATCGCCAGGACCGTGAAACCGACCGCCACCAGGGCGGTCAGCACGGCGGCGACCGGCACCGAGACGGTGGTGCCGAGCAGCGGGGTGGGCGCCATCCGGTCGGCCAGCGCGATCACCCACTGCTGGACCGACAGCACCTTGGTGCCGTCGACGAACCGGCCGAGCAGGCCCTCCCAGATCAGCACGTAGACCAGGCCGAGCAGCACCGGCCGCCGGCTCACCAGGCTGAGCGCCAGGAACAGCGCCGAGTAGGCGAGCGCGCCCGCCGCCGACGCGGCGACCAGGGCCAGCCCGAGGCGTACCGAGTCGGCGAGCACGCCCGCGACGTAGATCGGGACGCCGACGGTGACGGCGGTGACCGCGGCCGCGACCGCGAGCTTCGGCAGCACGATCTGCCAGCGGGGCATCGGCTTGGTGAGGATGTGCACCACGGTGCCGTCGTCGATCTCGGCGCCGAGCACGCCGGTGCCCACGATCAGGGCGACCACCGGCAGCACCACCGCCAGGCCGAGACCGACCAGCACCGGCGGCCCCCACTGGCCCGGGTCCACGCCGAGCGCCCGGCAGAGCGCCGCCAGGCCGATCAGGATCAACGGCAACGGCAACAGCATGAGGAACCGGCTCCGGCCGAACAGGCCGCGCGCGGTGATCCAGGTAACGGTCGACATCAGGCCTCCACCAGATACGAGAAGACGCTCTCCAGCGACTCGTCCTCCGGCAGCAACTGCCGGACCCGGATGCCGTGGCGGAGTGCGATCCTGGGCAGCGCCCGGGTGAAGGCGCCGTAGTCGCCGGCCTTCACGGTCAGGCCGGTGCGGCCCAGCTCGACGCCGGACACCGACGGCTCGGCCATCAGCGCCACCGCCAGGGCCCGGTCGTCGGTGGAACGCACCGCGAAGACGTGCGGCCGGTTGGTCATCAACCGGCGGATGGTGCGGTAGTCGCCGGAGGCGGCCAGCCGGCCGGCGACCATCACCTGGACCGTGCCGGAGACCTGCTCGACCTCCTCCAGGATGTGCGAGCTGAACAGGATGGTCCGGCCGGCGTCGCCGAGCCGGTGCAGCAGCCCCATCATGTGCAGCCGCTGCCGGGGGTCCATGCCGTTGAACGGCTCGTCGAGCAGCAGCACCTGCGGGTCGTGCACCAGCGCGGCGGCCACCCGGGTGCGCTGCCGCATGCCCTTGGAGTAGGTGCCGATGCGGCGGCCCTGCGCGCTCTCCATCTCGACCAGCTCGATCGCCCGGCGGGCCGCCGCCTCCGGGTCGGGCAGCTTGTGCAGCTTCGCGCTGGCCAGCACGAACTCGTACGCGCTGAGGAAGGTGTGCACCGCCTCGCGCTCGCTGACCAGGCCCAGCCGCCGGTAGACGCCCGGGTTGCGCCAGGTCGGCTCCCCGTCCAGCGTCACCGTGCCCCGGGACGGGGCGAGGAATCCGGCCATCATGTGCAGCAGCGTGGTCTTGCCGGCCCCGTTCGGGCCGAGCAGGCCGGTCACCCCGGGGCCGAGCCGCATGGTGACGTCGTTGACCGCCACCACGTTGCCGTACCAGCGGGAGACGCCGGCCAGGTCGAGGGTGCTGGTCGTCGCGGCGGCGGGCGCGTCGGCCGCCGGTTGCGTGCTGATCGCCGTCATCGGGCGGCCACCTTCCGGTATCGCAGGAGCAGCAGGCTGACGCAGGCGGCGACCAGCAGCACGGCGACCACGGCGTAGACCGGGCCGAAGTCGCCGATCGGCATGCCGCCGCGACCCTGGGTCAGCTTGTCGCCGAGCGCCCAGTTGCCCACGCCGCCGACGAGCGTCGACGGGGAGGCGAGGAAGGACAGTTCGTTGACCGTCCGGGAGGGCATGATGTTCAGCACGCCGACCACCGGCGTGGTCATCAGGAACACCGCGACGATGCCGCCGGCGGCGAAGGCGCGCTTGCCGGTGAGCGAGGCGACCAGCAGGGCGATCGAGGCGAAGACCACCGCCCACAGCCCCGCGTAGAGCAGGCCGGGCAGCAGGTCGAGCAGCTCGTCCCACACCCCGCGCATGCCCTTCGAGGTGGTGAACGCGGCGCCCAGGAACATCACCAGTTGCGGGCCGCCGAGCAGCAGCCAGAGCGACGTGACCAGCGCCAGCAGCTTGGCCAGCGCGTAGTCGCCGCGCGGCAGCGGCCGGGAGAAGTAGAGCGGCAGCACGCCGCTGCGCAGGTCGCGGGAGACCAGCTCGGGGGCGGCCACCGCGGCGAAGAAGATGACCAGCCAGCTCATCGCGTCGGCGAACTGGGCGTACGTCATCACCACCTGGCCGATCTGGCTGCGCACCGCGGTCAGCCCGGCGGCCACCACGGTGACCACGGCGACCACCAGCCACGGGAAGATCTTCGCCTTGGCGCTGCGGCCCAACCCGAAGACGGTACGCACGCCGTGGCCGTAGAGCGCGCCGAAGACCTGCCGGCGGCCGAGCCGCGGGCCGGTGTAGCGCTGGTAGCCGATGTCGTGGATGACGCCGGTGGCTTCAGGCATGGCTGGGCTCCCTCGGGGCGAAGAGTTCGGCCACCCGGTGCCGCCGCTGGTCCAGCCGGTGCAGCGGCAGGTCCAGCTCGGCGACCGCGCCGAGGATCAGGTCGTAGGTGTGCTCGTCGGTGAGCGGGACGAGCAGCAGCCGCCCGTCCCGGGACACCGGCAGGTCGAGCGCGGCCAGCCGGGCGGCCAGCTCGTCCGTGCCCTCGCTCACCTCGACGGCGAGCACGTCCGTGGCGGTGGTCATCGCGGCGACCCGGTCGGCGCGCAGCAGCCGGCCGCCGTCGATCGCGACGAGCGTGTCGCAGATCCGTTCCACCTCGCCGAGCAGGTGCGAGCAGACCACCACGGAGATGCCGAACTCGGTGCCGATCCGGTGCACCAGGGCGAGCATGGCGTCCCGCCCGGCCGGGTCGAGGCCGTTGGTGGGCTCGTCGAGCAGCAGCAGGTCGGGGTCGTGCACCAGCGCCTGGGCGAGCTTCACCCGCTGCTTCATGCCGGTGGAGTAACCGCCGACGGCCCGGTGCCGCTCCTCGTGCAGGCCGACGTGGCGCAGCGCCTCGGAGGCCCGTTCCCGGGCGACGGTGCGCGGCAGCCCGCTCATCCGGCCCAGGTGGGTGACCAGCTCGGCGGCGGAGAGGTCCGGCGGGAGGGCGTCGTGCTCGGGCATGTAGCCGACCCGGGCGCGGACCGCGGCCGGGTCGGTGGTGGGGTCGAGGCCGAGCACCTGCACCCGGCCGGTGGTCGGCGGGAGCAGACCCAGCAGGATCTTGATCAGCGTGGACTTGCCGGCGCCGTTGGCGCCGACCAGGCCGATGATCCCCGGCTCGACCGACACGGTGAGGTCGGCCAACGCGGTGACCCGACCTCCGTACGTCTTGGTCAGCGACTCGGTCGCGAGCAGTGTCACGCTGCCAGCGTAGGAAGCGAGGGCTCACCGGTGCACCGGGAAACGCTCGGGGATGTCCCTGATTCCGCCCGGACACCGCCGGTAAGGCTTCCGTAAGCGGCCGGACCGGTGACCGCCCGGCCCGGCCCCGGCAGACTCGACGCATGCCGATGCGTCTCCTGCGGGCCCCGCTGACCTGGGTCGCCGTCGCCGTCCTCGCGCTCGGCGCGGCGACCGCGCTCTACTGGTTCCAGCCCTGGAAGCTGGTCACCGACACCGAGGTGCACGAGGAGTTGGCGGCGGTGCCGTCCGTGACCGCGCCGGCCCCGTCGCCGTCGGCCGCGCCCGCCTCGACGCCGGCCGGCCCGGTGCTGCTCGCCGGCGGCGAGTTCGTCAGCCACGAGCACGACACCCGCGGCGCCGCCCGGATCGTCCGCACCGCCGACGGGCGGCACCGGCTGGAACTGGTCGGGCTGGACACCTCGAACGGTCCGGATCTTCAGGTCTGGCTGACCGACCAGCCGGTTCGGACCGGGCCGTCCGGGTGGCACGTGTTCGACGACGGCCGGCACGTGGCGCTCGGCGCGCTCAAGGGGAACCGGGGCGACCAGGCGTACGCGATCCCCGCCGGAACCGATCTCGCCGGGCTGACCAGCGTCTCGATCTGGTGCGAGCGGTTCGCCGTCTCGTTCGGCGCGGCGGCGCTGGCGCCCGCCGGCTGAGCGGCCGGCGACGCCCGGCCGACCGCCCGGTGGCCGCCAGGTGGAGTGGCGCTCTCGACCGATCGCCGGTGGGCTGCGAAACTGTGTGCCGGCCGGCGAGTTGGGGGTTCGATGAGCAACGGGTGGATCCTGCCCGAGGATGTGCTGCGGGATGCGCCGTCGTACGCGCCCAGACCCACTGAGCTGGCCGATCTCGAGCTGTTGGTGACCGGGGCGTACGCGCCGTTGACCGGTTTCATGACCCGGGCGGACCTGGCGGCGCTCAGCCGGCGCGGCCGGCTCGCCGACGGCACGCCGTGGCCGGTGCCGGTGACCCTGCAGGTGCCGGCGGCGCTCGCGGACGGCCTGGAGCCGGCCGACCCGGCCCGCCGCGCGCTGGTGCTCACCGACGGCGAGGGCGCCCCGGTGGCGGCGATGGACGTGGTCGACGTCTGGCCGACCCGCGAGGGCATGGTCGGCGTGGGCGGCGCGGTGCGCCGGCTCGGCGACGGCGGCCATGGTCCGTTCCAGCGCCTGCGACGCAGCCCGGACGAGGTGCGCGGGCTGCTGCCGCCGGGCCGGGTGCTCGGCGTCTTCGCCGACCGCCCGCTGCACCGCCCGCAGTTGGCCCAGATCGCGCACGCGGCCCGCACGCTCGGCGCGCACCTGCTGGTGCTGATCCCGGTGGGCGAGGAGTCGACCGGCGGCCTGCCGGCCGAGGCGCTGGTGCGCAGCGTGTTCGCCGCCCGTGACCGGATGCCCCCGGCGACGCTGGTGGCGGTGCCGCTGGCCCGCCGGTCCGACGAGATCAGCGACGCGTTGCTGCGGGCGCGGGTCGCCGCCGCCTACGGCGTGAGCCACCTGCTCTCCACCGAGGGCATGCTCTCCGGCGCCGGCCTGCGGGTGCTGGTGCCCCGGGAGTTGGCCTACGACAACCGGGACGGGCAGTGGCGCTGGCGGGAGGACATCCCGCCGCGCAACCGCCGGTTGGCGCTCGGCCAGGCCGAGATCGACGACCTGCTCGACCGGGGCTTCCCGCTGCCCGAGTGGCACACCCCGCCCGCGGTGGCCCGGGAGCTGGCCCGGGCCCGCCCGCCCCGGCGGCACCGCGGCCTGGTGATCTTCCTGACCGGGCTGTCCGGCTCGGGCAAGTCGACGATCGCCCGGGGCCTCGCGGACGTGCTGCGGGAGCAGGGCGACCGGAGCATCACGCTGCTCGACGGCGACGTGGTGCGGCGGGAGCTGTCCGCCGGGTTGGGCTTCGGCAAGGCCGACCGCGATCTCAACGTGCGCCGGATCGGCTGGGTGGCCGCCGAGATCGCCCGGCACCGGGGCGTCGGCATCTGCTGCCCGATCGCGCCGTACGCGGCGGCCCGGGCGACCGCCCGGGAGATGGCCCAGGCGGCCGGGGCGGGCTTCCTGCTGGTGCACGTGGCGACCCCGTTGGCGGTCTGCGAGCAGCGTGACCGCAAGGGCCTCTACGCCCGCGCCCGCGCCGGTCTGATCACCGGGATGACCGGGATCGACGACCCGTACGAGGAGCCCACCGACGCCGACCTGGTGGTGGACACCTCGGACCTGACCGTCGACGAGGCGGTCCAGCGGGTGATGGAGCACCTCGGCGAGACCGGCTGGGTGGAGCCCCGCCTCCAGCCCGCCTGACCCGCACGGATTCGCCGGCCGCCGTCGTCCCCACCGGGGACGGCGGCGGTGTCGCGTTCGCCCACGCCGACCGGTAGTGTTCGTCTTTGTTGGAACACGTTCGACCGCGTTCGCACGGTCGGTGACGCTCGGGAGGCGAGGCGGGATGCTGGCGCGACAGCGGCAGACGACCATCCTGGAACGGGTCCGCGCCGAGGGCGGGGTCCGGGTCACCGAGCTGGCCGCCGAGTTCGGCGTGTCCGACATGACCATCCGGCGCGACCTGGAGACGCTGCACGAGCAGGGGCTGCTGGCCAAGGTGCACGGCGGGGCGA
The DNA here is from genome assembly GCF_013694245.2 of Micromonospora ferruginea. NCBI lineage: Bacteria > Bacillati > Actinomycetota > Actinomycetes > Micromonosporales > Micromonosporaceae > Micromonospora > Micromonospora robiginosa. The sequence continues at coordinate 6,368,537 of NZ_CP059322.2, read as the reverse complement.
CGGTGGCCGGGCCCGGCTCGACCGACGAGCCCGGTTTCCGGGCCAAGTCCGTCCGGCAGTCCGCCGAGAAGACCGCCATCGCCGAGCACGCCGCCGGGCTGGTCCGCCCCGGCGCCGCGATCGCCCTGTCCGCCGGCACCACCACCGCCGAGCTGGCCCGCCGCCTGGTCGACGTGCCGGCCCTGACGGTGGTCACCAACTCGCTGCCGGTGGCCGAGATCCTGCACGTCGGTGGCCGGCCGGACCAGACCGTGGTGCTAACCGGCGGGGTCCGCACCCCGTCCGACGCGCTGGTCGGTCCGCTGGCCGTGGCCGCGATCGCCGCGCTCCACCTGGACCTGCTCTTCCTCGGCGTGCACGGGATCAGCGAGCGGGCCGGGTTCACCACGCCCAACCTGATGGAGGCGGACACGAACCGGGCGCTGGTGGCGGCCGCCGACGCGCTCGTGGTGCTCGCCGACCACACCAAGTGGGGCACGGTCGGCATCTCGTCGATCGTCGGCCTGGAGGCGGCGGACGTGCTGGTCACCGACGACCGGTTGACACCCGACGCACGGCGGGTACTCGAGGACAGGGTGGGTGAGCTGGTGACGGTGCCGGCGACGAGGGGGGCGGCGTGAAGCGTACGCAGATCGAGCTGGCCGACGGCCGCGAGCTGATCTACTTCGACGAGCGCGACGACGCGGTGCGGGACCAGCCGGACCGGCGGGACCTGCCCCCGCCGCCGCCCGCCTCGCAACTGCGGTACGACCCGCTGACCGACGAGTGGGTGGCGGTGGCGGTGCACCGGCAGACCCGCACCTTCCTGCCCCCGGCCGACCAGTGCCCGCTCTGCCCGTCCCGGGGCGACCGGCACAGCGAGATCCCGGCACCGGACTACGACGTGGTGGTCTTCGAGAACCGGTTCCCGTCGCTGAGCCAGCGCCCGGCCGAGGAGCCGGCCGAGATCACGCCGTTCACCCCGGTACGCCCCGGGCTGGGCCGCTGCGAGGTGGTCTGCTTCACCGACGACCACAACGCCTCGTTCGCCCGCCTCTCCCCGCTGCGGGTGCGGACCGTGCTGGACGCGCTCGCCGACCGCACCGCCGCGCTGAGCGAGCTGCCCGGCGTGGAGCAGGTGTTCCCGTTCGAGAACCGGGGCGTGGAGATCGGGGTGACGCTGCACCACCCGCACGGCCAGATCTACGCGTACCCGTTCCTCACGCCGCGGACCCGGAGCCTGCTGGCCGCCGCCCGGCGGCACGCCGAGCGCACCGGCGGCAACCTCTACGCCGACGTGCTGGCCGCCGAGCGGGCCGCCGGCGACCGGGTGGTGGCGAGCAACGAGCACTGGACCGCGTACGTGCCGGCGGCGGCCCGCTGGCCGTTCGAGGTGCACGTGGCGCCGCACCGCCCGGTGCCGGACATCCCGGCGCTCGACGACGCCGAGCGGGACGCCTTCGGTCCGCTCTACCTCGACCTGCTGCGCCGCTTCGACGGGCTGTTCGACCTGCCGATGCCCTACATCGCGGCCTGGCACCAGGCGCCGGTGCGCGTCGACCGCGAGCTGGGCCACCTGCACCTGCAGTTGTTCAGCGTCCGGCGGGCGAAGGACAAGCTGAAGTACCTGGCGGGTTCGGAGTCCGGCATGGGTGTGTTCATCAACGACATCGCTCCCGAGCGCGCCGCCCAACTGCTGCGCGCCGGGTAAGGCGGGGCCCCCGCTTAACGCCTCCGGTAGAGGAGGGGCCCCCGCTTAACACCCCCGCGCCCCGGAGACAGGGCGCGGGGGCCCGGAGACCGGGCCCCCGCGGGGAAGGGACAGCTGGACGCCGACTGGCATCGCGTCCACCTGGTGCAACGAGTCCGGCCAGGCCCGGGTGACGCCCGCCCCGCGGGACACGACGGAGCCCGCCGGCGCGTGCCGGCGGGCTCCGTGGTGGTCGGCGAGGGTCAGGCCGCGAGCTTGCGGGCCAGGTTCTCGTCGAGCGCGTTCATGAACTCGTCGGTGGTCAGCCACGGGGCGTCCCGCGAGATGAGCAGCGCGAGGTCCTTGGTCATCTGGCCGCCCTCGACGGTGTCCACGATGACCTTCTCCAGCGTGTTCGCGAACTCGGTGACCGCCGGGGTGCCGTCCAGCTTGCCCCGGTGGGCCAGGCCCCGGGTCCAGGCGTAGATCGAGGCGATCGGGTTGGTCGAGGTCTTCTCGCCCTTCTGGTACTGCCGGTAGTGCCGGGTCACCGTGCCGTGCGCGGCCTCGGCCTCGACGGTGCGGCCGTCCGGGGAGAGCAGCACCGAGGTCATCAGGCCGAGCGAGCCGAAGCCCTGCGCGACGGTGTCGGACTGCACGTCACCGTCGTAGTTCTTGCAGGCCCAGACGTACCCGCCCTCCCACTTGAGCGCGGCGGCGACCATGTCGTCGATCAGCCGGTGCTCGTAGGTCAGGCCGGCGGCGTCGAACTCGGCCTTGAACTCGGCCTCGAACACCTCGGCGAAGATGTCCTTGAACCGGCCGTCGTACGCCTTGAGGATGGTGTTCTTGGTCGACATGTAGACCGGGTAGTTGCGGTCCAGGCCGTACCGGAACGAGGCGCGGGCGAAGTCCCGGATCGACTCGTCGTAGTTGTACATGCCCATGGCGATGCCGCCGCCGGGGAAGTTGGCGACCTCCATCTCCATCGGCGCGGAGCCGTCGGCCGGGGCGTAGGTGATGGTGACCTTGCCGGGGCCGGGGACGACGAAGTCGGTGGCCTTGTACTGGTCGCCGTGCGCGTGCCGGCCGATGATGATCGGCTTGGTCCAGCCCGGGACGAGCCGCGGCACGTTCGACATGATGATCGGCTCGCGGAAGACCACGCCGCCGAGGATGTTGCGGATGGTGCCGTTCGGCGACCGCCACATCTTCTTCAGGCCGAACTCCTCCACCCGGGCCTCGTCCGGGGTGATGGTGGCGCACTTGACGCCGACGCCGTGCTCCTTGATGGCGTTGGCGGCGTCGACGGTGACCTGGTCGTCGGTCTCGTCGCGGTACTGGATCGACAGGTCGTAGTAGTGCAGGTCGACGTCGAGGTAGGGCAGGATCAGCTGCTCCCGGATCTGCTTCCAGATGATCCGGGTCATCTCGTCGCCGTCGATTTCCACGACCGGGTTGTTTACCTTGATCTTCGCCATCGGCCGGCGCTCCTCTCGGGGGACACGTGCTCAAGCAGTACGAGCGTACTGGAAACCGACCGGGGCGCCCCAGCCGGCCTCACGGTGGCATCCTTCCCGGATGCCGTCGACGCACACGCTCGGGTCTATCACGGTCACCGCTCTGCTCGACGGGACGGGCCCCTTCTTCCAGCCGCGCGCGGCGGCGTTCGACGGCGCCACCGAGGCGCAGTGGCGCGAGGCGGACCGTCGGGACCCGGACGCGGTCGGGCCGGACGGCGGCTGGATGCTCCCGTTCCGCGCGTTCGCGCTGCGCCGCGGCGACGGTCCGGTCACCCTGGTCGACGCCGGCATCGGTCCGGCGGACGCGCTCGCCGCGGGCTGGGCGCCGGTGCCGGGGCGGCTGCCCGACGAGCTGGCGGCCGCCGGCATCGACCCGGCGGACGTCCGCACGGTCGTCCTCACCCACCTGCACAGCGACCACGTCGGCTGGGCCGGGCCGCTGTTCGGAAACGCCGACCATCTCGTCCAGCGCGCCGAGCTGGCCGCGCTGGAGCTGTTCCACCCGGAGCTGCCGGCCCGGCTGCTCGGGCCGTTGCGCGCCGACGGCCGGCTGCGGGTGGTCGACGGCGACACCGACCTGACCCCGGGGGTACGCGTGCTGAGCACGCCCGGCCACACCCCCGGCCACCAGTCGGTGCTGGTGGAGCAGGGCGACGACCGCCTCCTGGTCACCGGCGACCTCCTGGTGCACGCCATCCAGTTGATCGACCCGGCGCTGCCGTACGCCCACGAGGAGAACCCACCCGAGGCCCGCCGAACCCGCGAGCGGATCCTCCGGACCCTCTCCCCGTCCTCCTGGCCACCCCCACCTGACCGCCCCTTCACCCCCACCCCCACCTGCACCCCGCCTGACCCCGTCGATCATGAAGTTGGCGGCATTTTCGATCTCCGAAACTGCCGCTAACTTCATGATCGACGCGGCGAGGCCCGGGGAGGCGGGGACGCGGAAGGGCGGCCGGCGGGGAGCCGGCCGCCCTTCGGCGGGTGGTGCTGGGGGGGTCAGAGGGAGGAGATGTCGTTCTGCTTGGCGCGGACGGCCTCGGCGGCCTCCATCAGGGCGGCCCGCTCGTCGGCGTCCAGCTCGGTCTCCACGACCCGCTTTACGCCCTGCGCGCCGATCTCGGCCTCGACGCCGAGGTAGACGCCGGAGATGCCGTACTCGCCGTCGACCCAGGCGCAGACCGGCATCACGTCGCCGGAGTCCTCGGCCACAGCCTTCGCCATCCGGGCGGCGGCGGCGGACGGAGCGTAGTAGGCCGAGCCGGTCTTCAGCAGCGCGACGACCTCGGCGCCACCGTTGCGGGTCTTGACGACCAGCTCCTCGATCTGCTCGGCCGGCATGACGTCGCGCAGCGGCTTGCCGTTCACGGTGCTCTTGGACGGGACCGGGACCATGGTGTCGCCGTGCGAGCCGAGGGTCAGGGTCCGCACCGACTTCACCGGTACGCTCAGCGCCTCGGCGACGAAGTTGGTGAACCGGGCGGTGTCGAGCATGCCGGCCTGGCCGAGCACCCGGTTCTTCGGGAACTGGGTGGCGAGCTGGGCCAGCGCGGTCATCTCGTCGAGCGGGTTCGACACCACGATGACGACGGCGTTCGGGGCGTACTTGGCGACGTTCTCGGAGACCTGGCGAACGATCTTGGCGTTGGTCTCCAGCAGGTCCATCCGGCTCATGCCCGGCTTGCGGGGCAGGCCGGCGGTGATGACGACGACGTCCGAGCCCTCGATGGCCTCGTAGCCCTCGCCGTTCGGGCCGGTGGTGACGCCGACGATCGTGGTCTCGAAGCCCTCGACCGGCCGCGACTGGTTGAGGTCCAGCGCGAGACCCGCCGGCTTGCCCTCCACGATGTCGGTGATGACGACGGTGTCGAAGACGTCGTACTCGGCCAGACGCTGTGCGGTGGTGGAGCCGTAGAAGCCGGCCCCGACGACAGTGACCTTCTTACCCATGGTCGTCCCACTCCCTGATACCAGTCGGTTTCCCGGACCGTATCAGCCATCCTGGCACCGAACGGGCGAGGGGCGGACGGTTATGACCTGTCTGGGTGGTCAGCGGTCCCGCTCGGCCCGCTCGACCACGTTGGTCAGCAGCATGGCCCGGGTCATCGGCCCGACGCCGCCCGGCATCGGGACGATCCTGCCGGCCACCTCGGCCACCTCCGGGTCGACGTCGCCGGTGTAGCGACCCTTGCCGTCGTCGCCGATCACCCGGGTGATGCCGACGTCCACCACGGTCGCGCCGGGGGTGACCATGTCGGCGGTGAGCAGCCCGGGCACGCCGGCGGCGACGATCACCACCTCGGCCGCGCGGGTGTGCGAGGCGAGGTCGAGGGTGCCGGTGTGGCAGAGCGTGACGGTGGCGTTCTCGCTGCGCCGGGTGAGCAGCAGGCCGAGCGGCCGGCCGACCGTGTTGCCCCGGCCCACCACGGCGACGTTCGCGCCGCGCAGCGGCACGTCGTGCCGGCGCAGCAGTTCGACGATGCCGCGCGGGGTGCAGGGCAGCGGGGCGTCGTAGCCGAGCACCAGCCGGCCCAGGTTGACCGGGTGCAGGCCGTCGGCGTCCTTGTCCGGGTCGATGGACTCCAGCGCCCGCTGGGTGTCCAGGTGGGCCGGGAGCGGGAGCTGCACGATGTAGCCGTGGCAGGCCGGGTCGGCGTTCAGCTCGGCCAGCGCCGCGTCCAGTTGCTCCTGGGTGGCGTCGGCGGGCAGCGTCACCCGCAGCGAGGCGATGCCGACCTCGGCGCAGTCGCGGTGCTTGCCGTTGACGTACGCCTGGGAGCCGGGGTCCTCCCCGACCAGGACCGTGCCGAGGCCGGGGGTGATGCCCCGCTCGGCGAGCGCCTTGACCCGCGCCCGCAGCTCGTCCTTGATCTCCGCCGCCGTGGCCTTGCCGTCCAGGATCGTCGCCGTCACCAGGTGATCGTCTCACGTCCGCGAGGCGGGACCGCGACGCCCGCCGACAACGCGCTGACGCGTGGCCTTCATCACTCAGAGTCACGAGACATCCCTCAAAACGGAACATTCGGGCACGATGCGTCACCACTCCGTTACCCAACCGTTGTCGACCCGCCGCATCGCGACCTACCGTTACGGCTCGTTGCGCAGCGTCACCCAGCGCCGGGCCGACCGCGCAGCGTGAGGAGATGAGGAGACTCCATGCGTGTTCGTAGGCTCGCGGCCTGGACCGCGCTCCCGCTCGCGGTGACCCTGGGCCTGGCGGCCTGCGGCTCGGGCGGCGGCAGCGGCGGCGCAAGCGACCCCGATGCGGCCGTGCGGATCGAGATCGCCGAGCCGCAGCACCTGGTGCCGACCAACACCAACGAGACCAGTGGCTCGCAGGTGCTGTCGGCCCTGTTCAGCCCGCTCGTCGACTACGACGAGGCGAACAAGCCGCACGAGGTGGCCGCCGAGAAGGTGACGTCGTCGGACAACAAGGTCTGGACGATCAAGCTGAAGCCCGGCTACACGTTCCACAACGGCGAGAAGGTCACCGCCGACAACTACGTCGACGCCTGGAACTACGGCGCGTACGCGCCGAACGGCCAGAACTCCAGCTACTTCTTCGAGAAGATCGCCGGCTACGACGACCTGCAGGGCGAGACGCCGAAGGCGAAGACGCTCAGCGGCCTGAAGAAGGTCGACGACCTGACCTTCACCGTGACGCTCACCGAGCCGTACGTGGACTTCAAGACCATGCTCGGCTACACCGCCTTCTACCCGCTGCCCAAGGCGGCCTTCTCCGCGCCGGGCGTGCTCGCCGACGGCTACGAGCAGGCGCCGATCGGCCAGGGCCCGTTCAAGATGAAGGGCAACTGGCAGCACGACGCCAAGGTCGAGGTGGAGAAGTACGACGCGTTCCCGGGCCAGCAGCCCAAGGTGGGTGGCGTCGAGTTCCGGATCTACCAGCAGCCGACCGCCGCGTACGCGGACGTGCTGTCGGACAACCTCGACGTGATCAAGACGATCCCGACCGAGAACCTGTCGACCGCCGCCACCGACCTCGGTGACCGGTTCCAGCAGAGCCCGGCCTCGTCGCTGCAGGTGCTGGCGTTCCCGACGTTCCAGAAGGAGTTCGCCAAGCCCGAGGTGCGCAAGGCCATCTCGATGGCGATCGACCGGGACGAGATCACCAAGTCGATCTTCAAGGACTCGCAGCAGCCGGCCCGCTCGTTCGTCTCGCCGGTGGTCGCCGGCTACCGGGAGAACACCATCGGCACCGCCGGCTCGTTCGACCCGGCCAAGGCCAAGGCCATGTACGAGGCCGCGGGCGGCCCGAAGAAGATCGAGCTGTCCTACAACGGCGACGGCGGCCACAAGGACTGGATCGACGCCACCTGCAACCAGCTCAAGACGAACCTGGGTGTGGACTGCGTCGGCACCGCCGAGCCGAAGTTCGCGGACCTGCTGACCAAGCTCAAGCAGAAGCAGTCGGTCGGCCTGTTCCGGATGGGCTGGGTGATGGACTACCCGTCCATGGAGAACTACCTGGGCCCGCTGTACAGCACCAACGGCTCGTCGAACTACTACGGCTACAGCAACCCGGAGTTCGACAAGCTGCTCGCCGAGGGCGCCCGCGCGGCGACCGAGGACGAGGCGGTCAAGAAGTACCAGGCGGCGGAGGACCTGCTGGCGCAGGACATGCCGGTGATCCCGCTGCGGTACGGGCAGAACAACTTCGGCCACTCGACCAAGGTCAAGAACGTCCACGTGGACCTCTTCGACCGGGTGGACCTGCTGAAGATCGAACGCGCCTGACCTGACCGACCACAGGGCCGGGCCACCCCCACGGGTGGCCCGGCCCTGGCATTGGCCCGCATTTGCCCGGCTTTCGGCACACTGGCCAGCATGCTCCGGTTCATCCTGCGGCGACTGCTCCAGATGGTCCTCGCCTTCTTCGGGACCACGCTGATCGTCTACGCGTTGATGTTCGCCGGGCAGGGCGACCCGATCCAGGCGCTCGCCGGGGAACGACCGGTCACCGCGGCGCAACGCGCCTACCTCACCGAGAAGTACCACCTGGACGCGACCGGGATCGGCGGCTTCTTCTACCGCTACTTCAACTACCTGGGCGGCCTGCTCCGGGGCGACCTCGGCCAGTCGCTGACCGGCCGGCAGATCGGCGACATCCTCGCCGCCGCCTGGCCGGTCACCGTCAAGCTCGCCCTGATCGCGATGGCCGTGACCATCCTCGTCGGGGTCACCGCCGGAGTGATCGCCGGCATCCGGCGCGCCGGCGTCTTCGACCACGCGACGCTCGTCCTCACGCTGCTCGTGCTCGGCATCCCGACCATCGTGCTGGCCCCGCTGGCCCAGTACTTCCTCGGCGTACGCTGGCCGATCTTCCCGCCCACCGCCGGCGCGCAACCGTCGCTCTGGGCGCTGCTGCTGCCCGGCATCGTGCTCGGCTCGCTGTCGCTGGCCACCGCGCTGCGGCTGACCCGCACGTCGGTGTCGGAGAACCTGCGCGCCGACTACGTGCGGACCGCCCGCGCGAAGGGCCTGGTGCGACGCCGCATCGTCGGCGTGCACGTGCTGCGCAACTCGCTCATCCCGGTGGTCACCTTCCTCGGCGTCGAACTCGGCAACCTGATGAGCGGCGCGATCATCACCGAGGGCGTGTTCAACATCCCCGGCGTCGGCTTCAACCTGTTCCGCGGCATCCGCACCGAGGACGGCCCGCTGGTGGTCGGCATCGTCAGCGTGCTCGTCGTGGTCTACCTGCTGTCCAACCTGGTGGTGGACGTGCTCTACGCCGTACTCGACCCGAGGATCAGATATGAGTGACTTCGAGACGGTGGCGGCGACCGAGGACCAGTCGGCGCGGCGGGGCGTCTCCGGCGAGCCGGGCACCCCGGACCGGGCCGGCGAGCCGGGCCGGCCGCGCAGCCTGGCCGGCGACGCCTGGCGCGACCTGCGCCGCAACCCGGTCTTCTGGCTGAGCCTGCTGCTGGTCGTGCTGGTCGCCGCGATGGCCGTCGCCCCCGGGCTGTTCACCTCCAACGACCCGCGCGACTGCGTGCTGTCCCGGCAGCACGCCGGGCCGTCCGGCGGGGCCATCTTCGGGTACGACTTCCAGGGCTGCGACACGTTCGCCCGGGCGGTCTACGGCGCGCGCGCCTCGCTGCTGGTCGGCGCGCTCTCGGCGCTGATCACCGGCGCGATCGCGCTGGTGGTCGGGATGCTGGCCGGCTTCTTCGGCGGCTGGTTGGACGCGGTGCTCTCCCGGGTGATCGACATCGTGCTCGGCATCCCGCTGCTGCTGGCCGCGATCGTGCTGCTCAAGCGGGTCAGCACCAGCGGCGAGACGGTACGCCTGCTCGCGGTCATCCTGGTGCTGGCGCTGCTCGGCTGGACCACCGCGGCCCGGGTGGTGCGCTCCTCGGTCATCACCGCCCGGGAGCAGGACTACGTGGCCGCCGCCCGGATGCTCGGCGCCGGCAACGGCCGGATCATGTGGCGGCACATCCTGCCGAACGCGCTCGCCCCGGCGATCGTGGTGCTCACCATCGCGCTCGGGTCGTTCATCGCGGCCGAGGCCACGCTGAGCTTCCTCGGCATCGGCCTGAAGGCGCCGACCATCTCCTGGGGCATCGACATCGACGCGGGCCGGGTGCACATGCGCGAGTCGGCGACGCCGCTGATCGTCCCGTCGACGTTCCTCGCGCTGACCGTGCTCGCCTTCATCATGCTCGGCGACGCGATCCGCGACGCCTTCGACCCGAAGCTGCGGTGAGACCCATGCCGACACCCGCCTCCCCCACCCCGCCCGACGGGCACCTGCTGGAGGTACGGGACCTGCACGTCGAGTTCCGCACCGGCGAGGGCGTGGCCCGGGTGATCAACGGGGTGAGCTACCACCTGGACGCCGGTGAGACGCTCGCCGTGCTGGGCGAGTCCGGCTCCGGCAAGTCGGTCACCGCCCAGGCGATCATGGGCATCCTGGACACCCCGCCCGCCCACGTCCGCTCCGGCGAGATCCGCTACCGGGGGCGGGACCTGCTCACCCTCGGCGAGGAGGAGCGCCGGCGGATCCGCGGCACGGAGATCGCGATGATCTTCCAGGACGCGCTGTCCGCGTTGAACCCGGTCTTCCCGGTCGGCTGGCAGATCGGCGAGTCGCTGCGCGAGCGGGCCGGAATGTCCCGGGCCGACGCGCGCCGCCGCACGGTCGAGCTGATGGACCTGGTCCGGATCCCGGCCGCGGCGAAGCGGCTCGGCGACTACCCGCACCAGTTCTCCGGCGGGATGCGGCAGCGCGTCATGATCGCCATGGCGCTGGCGCTGGACCCGAAGGTGCTGATCGCCGACGAACCCACCACGGCGCTCGACGTCACCGTGCAGGCGCAGATCATGGACCTCCTGGCCGACCTGCGCCGGGACCTCGGCATGGCCCTGATCCTGATCACCCACGACCTCGGGGTGGTGGCCGGCGTGGCGGACCGGATCGCGGTCATGTACGCCGGCCGCATCGTCGAGCACGCCGACGTGCGCCCGCTCTACCGGGCGCCCGCGCACCCGTACACCAAGGGGTTGTTGGAGTCGATTCCCCGGCTCGACGTGCGCGGCCAGGCGCTGTCGACCATCCGGGGGCTGCCGCCGAACCTGATGCGGATCCCGTCCGGCTGCCCGTTCCACCCCCGCTGCCCGTACGCGCGGCAGGTCTGCGTCGACGAGGTGCCCCACGACCTGGTCCTCGGCGACGGCCGGACCAGCGCGTGCCACTTCGCGCAGGAGGTCCACGATGACCGCTGACCCGGCCAAGGTGCGCGGCGAGACGATCCTCGGGGTCGACGAGCTGGTCAAGCACTTCCCGATCACCCAGGGCGTGCTGTTCAAGCGGCAGATCGGCGCGGTGCGGGCGGTCGACGGGGTGAGCTTCGAGCTGCGCCGCGGCGAGACGCTCGGCGTGGTCGGCGAGTCCGGCTGCGGCAAGTCCACGCTGGCCCGGCTGCTCATGCGGCTGGAGACGGCGACCTCCGGCCGGGCCACGCTGGAGGGTCGGGACCTGTTCCGGGCCTCCGGGTCGGAGCTGCGCCGGCTGCGGCGGAACATGCAGATGGTGATGCAGGACCCGTACACCTCGCTCAACCCGCGGATGACGGTCGGCGACATCGTCGGCGAACCGTTCGTGATCCACCCGGACGCCGCGCCGAAGGGCAGCCGGCGCCAGCGGGTGCGGGAGCTGCTGGACGTGGTCGGGCTCAACCCGGAGCACATCAACCGCTATCCGCACCAGTTCTCCGGCGGCCAACGGCAGCGCATCGGCATCGCCCGGGCGCTGGCGCTGCGACCCGAGATCATCGTCTGCGACGAGCCGGTGTCCGCCCTGGACGTCTCCATCCAGGCCCAGGTGATCAACCTGTTGGAGCAGCTCCAGGACGAGTTCGGGCTCTCCTACATCTTCATCGCGCACGACCTGTCGGTGGTCCGGCACATCTGCGACCGGGTGGCGGTGATGTACCTGGGCCGGATCGTGGAGATCGGCACCGAGGAGCAGATCTACCAGCGCGCCACCCACCCGTACACCCAGGCGCTGCTCTCCGCGGTCCCGGTGCCCGACCCGGAGGCCCGCGACCGGCGGACCGTCATCCGGCTCACCGGTGACGTGCCCAGCCCGGCCGACCCGCCGTCCGGCTGCCGGTTCCGCACCCGGTGCTGGAAGGCGGAGGAGGTGTGCGCCGTCCAGGACCCGCAGACCGTGCCCCGGGCGGCCGACCCGCACCCGTCGGCCTGCCACTTCGCCGAGGTGCGTCCGGACGTCTGAGCCCCGCCCCCCGGAGGAAGTGGGGGCGGGGCTCGATTCGGCGTTCGGGTGGCGTGAGGCGCGCCCCCGTGAGCGACGTCGGCTCGCGACGGAACCGCCGGGTCGACGCGGCGGTTTCCGATGCGGCTCAGGCGGTGGGCGGCGGCGCCCGCGCCGCCGGCGCGCCACGCGGCGGCAGCGGCAGGGCCGGCGGCCGTGGCCCGGGCACGAACCGGGCCGGCACGACCGGGTCGGCCACCCTCGGGGGCGCGGCCGGAAGCGGGTCGTCCGGCCCGTCGCCGTAGGCGAGGCCATCGCGCCGGTCGCTCCACCGCCCGCCGGGAAGCTCCGCGCACCGCCGTTGCGGGTACCCGCCGACCGACGCGACCGGTCCGGCCCGACACCCCGAGGCGGGTACGACGGCGGACCGGGCGACGGCCGGGCCCGGGACGCTCGACCCTGCGACGACGGGTCCGGCGAGGAGCAGGTCGGCGGCGATCGACGCGACGGCGACGGGTCCGGCGGAAGGCGGGCCGGCGGCAGAGCCGGGCGCGGCCAGGGCGAACGACAGCGTGACGACGACGGCGGTCAACCGGTCGCGCACGCGCATGGCACACCTGCCGGGGCTCCTGAACAGCGGAGACGGTCGATCGATCGTCGCCGGGCACACGCTAGCAACCGCCCACGGCGGCCGGCAACGGCGCACGGCCGGACGCGCGGATGGCGGGCCGCCCGGGTCCGGCGCGTTGCGCCACCGGCCTTCCGGCGTGTCGGGGCCAGCGGCATTGAGGTGCTTGAAGCGGTATACCTCAGCGTCACAAATATGCCTCTGAGGTATACCGCTCAAATCTGATTGCTTCTTTCGCCGAGATCACGCACGGTAACCGGCGGCGAGGTGCGGACCTAGTGGAAGAAGTGCCGGGTGCCGGTGAGGTACATGGTCACGCCGGCCTCCTTGCAGGCCGCGATGGTCTCCTCGTCGCGGATCGAGCCACCCGGCTGCACGATCGCCCGGACACCGGCGTCGATGAGGATCTGCGGGCCGTCGGCGAACGGGAAGAACGCGTCCGAGGCGCAGACCGAGCCGCGGGCCCGGTCGGCACCGGCCCGGCTGACCGCCAGCCGCGCCGAGTCGACGCGGTTGACCTGCCCCATTCCGACGCCGACCGTGGCGCCGTCGCGGGCCAGCAGGATGGCGTTGCTCTTCACCGCGCGGACCGCACGCCAGGCGAACGCGAGGTCGCGCAGCGTGGACTCGTCGGCCGCGTCGCCGGTGGCCAGCGTCCACCCGGCCGGGTCGTCGCCGGGCGCGTCGACCGCGTCCCGCATCTGCACCAGCACACCGCCGGTGACCTGCCGCCACTCCGCCGGCCGCGGCGCGAACGCGGGCGCCCGCAGCAGCCGGATGTTCTTCTTGGCCCGCAGCAGCTCCAGCGCGTCGTCGTTGAAGCCGGGCGCCACCAGCACCTCGGTGAAGATCTCCGCCACCTGACCGGCCAGCTCCACGCCGACCGGCCGGTTCACCGCGATCACCCCGCCGAACGCGGAGACCGGGTCGCAGGCGTGCGCCTTGCGGTGCGCCTCGGCCACGTCCGCGCCGACCGCGATGCCGCACGGGTTGGCGTGCTTGATGATCGCCACCGCCGGCTGGTCCGGGAAGTCGTGGGCGGCGCGCCACGCGGCGTCCGCGTCGACGTAGTTGTTGTAGGACATCTCCTTGCCGTGCAACTGCTCGGCCTGGGCGAGCCCGGCCGGCGCGCCCGGGTCGGTGTAGAGCGCCGCCGACTGGTGCGGGTTCTCGCCGTAGCGCAGCACCGCCTGGCGGCGCAGCGCCAGCCCGGCGAACTCCGGCCAGCCGTCCTCGGCCGGGGCCACCGTGGCGGCGAACCAGTCGGCCACCGCCACGTCGTAGTCGGCGATGTCGGCGAACGCCCGGGCCGCGAGCGCCCGCCGACGCGCCAGCGTGAAGCCGCCGTCGGCGAGCGCGGCCACCACCGCCGGGTACGCGGCCGGGTCGGTCACCACCGCCACCGAGGCGTGGTTCTTCGCGGCCGCCCGCACCATCGCCGGGCCGCCGATGTCGATCTGCTCGACGCACTCGTCGGCGTCGGCGCCGGAGGCGACGGTGGCCTGGAACGGGTAGAGGTTGGAGACCAGCAGGTCGATGCCGGCGATGCCGTGCTCGTCGAGCTGGGCGGCGTGCGCGTCCTTGCGCAGGTCGGCCAGGAGACCACCGTGGATCTTCGGGTGCAGCGTCTTCACCCGGCCGTCGAGGATCTCCGGGAAGCCGGTGACCTGCTCGACCGGGGTGACCGGCACCCCGGCGCCGGCGATGGTCGAGGCGGTGCTGCCGGTCGAGACGATCTCCACGCCGGCCTCGTGCAGGGCCCGGGCCAGCTCGACCAGACCGGCCTTGTCGTAGACGCTGACCAGCGCGCGCCGGATCGGGCGGCGGCCTTCCTCGATGGTGCTCACGGAATGCTGACCTTTCTGCCGGTGATCGTCCAACCTTCACGGACCAGGCGGCCGACCTGCTCGACGAGCTGGCGCCGCTCGGCGGACTTGATGCGCTCGGTGAGCGTCTCCACGTCGTCGTCGTCGAGCACCGGAACGGCGACCTGGGCGACGATCGGGCCGGTGTCCATCCCGGCGTCGACGAAGAACAGCGTGGCCCCGGTGACCTTCACGCCGTACGCCAGCGCGTCGCGGGGGCCGTGGATGCCGGGGAACGCCGGCAGCAGCGTGTTGTGGGTGTTGAGGTAGCGGTCCCCGAACGCGGTCAGGAACTCCGGACCGACCAGCTTGAGGAAGCCCGCGCTGACCACCAGGTCGGGCCGGTGCTCGGCGACCCGGGCGGTGAGCGCCTTGTCCCAGTCGGCGCGGGTCGGGTGGTCCTTGACCCGCTCGACGAAGGACGGCACGCCGGCGGCGGCGGCCCGATCCAGGCCGGCGATCCCGTCCCGGTCGGCGCCCACGGCCACCACCCGGGCCCCGTAGCCGGGGTCGGCGGCGGCGTCCAGCAGCGCCTGGAGGTTGCTGCCGGAACCGGAGACGAGGACGACGAGGCGGGCGACGGACGCGGGCTCGGTCACGCGGCAACCCTATCGGGCAGGCCGGCCGGTCCGGCCGTCGGGCGGCGGCTTGTCGGATGATCTCCTGGGTGGCGCCGTCGCGGTACGCTGCCGGTCGCCCGGTGTCCGGCCCACGGCCGACCCGCATCCTGACGAGAACCCGGCACGTCGTGCCGCAGGACCTAGGAGTCACCCCCATGCAGCCCGGTTACCCCCAGCAGCCGCCGCAGCAGATCGACAACAACATGACGATGTCCATCGTCGCGATCTTCTTGTTCTGGCCGCTCGCGATCCCGGCGATCATCAACGCGTCCAAGGTCAACCCGCTGATCCAGCAGGGCGACTACGCCGGCGCCCAGGCCGCCGCCGCCGAGTCCAAGAAGTGGTCCAAGTGGGCCCTGATCGTCGGCCTGGTCTGGATCGGCATCATTGTGGTGTGTTGCCTGTTCGGTGGCCTGGCGGGTCTCGTCGGCGGCAGCACCGGCACGAACTGACCGACAGCCGACCCAACCTGAGGAGTTCCCTGACATGCAGCCCGGTTACCCCGGACAGGATCCGTACGGCCAGCAGCCGAACCAGGACCCGACCGCCCAGCCGCACGACCCGTACGGCCAGCCGCCGCAGGCCCCGCAGTACGGACAGCAGCCGGAGTACGGGCAGCAGCCGCAGTACGGGCAGCAGCCCACCTCCGGCCAGCCCTACGGGCAGCCCACCTCCGGCCAGCCCTACGGCCAGGACCCGTACGCGCAGCAGCAGCAGCAGCCGTACGGCGCCGCCCCGCAGTACCCGGCCGCCGGGTACCCCACCGGTCCGGCCGCGGGTCAGGGCCAGAACAACACCATGGGCCTGATCGGCATGATCGTCGGCATCGTGTCGATCGTGCTCGGCCTGTGCTGCCCGCTGCTGGGCGTCCCGGCCGGCATCGCCGGCGTGGTGCTCGGCGTGCTCGGCCAGAAGAAGGTCCAGGCCGGCGAGGCCAGCAACGCCGGCCAGGCCAAGGCCGCCCTGATCTGCGGTGGGGTCGGCGTGGTCGTCGGCATCATCAGCGCCATCGCCGGCACCATGATCAACATGGGCAACCTCGGCTCCTGAACCGGTCCCGACGAGGGGCGTCCGGCTGACCGCCGGGCGCCCCTCGCGCGTCGTCGGGGCCGCGTCAGCGTTGCGCGGGGTCGTCGCGGGGCGGGGTGACGCGCGGCGAGCGGGCCGGCGCGGCCGGGCGAATCAGGGTGCGGGTGGCGGCGGCGCCGAGCACCGCGCCGACCGCGACCACGAGCGTGGCCACGCCGAACACCGGCCAGGGCGACGGACCGACCTCGGCCAGCCGGCCACCGCCGAGCGGCCCACCGGAGGCCGCCGCGACCAGCCCCAGCAGCGCGCCGGCGACCGGCCCGGCGAGCGCGGCCGGGACCAGGAGCGCCGGCCAGCCGACCTCGGCGCGTTCCTCGGCCGCCGCGCGCAGCAGCCGCCGGGCGAGCAGCCAGCCGGCCGCCATGGCGACCAGCACCGGCACCGCGAGCAGCCCGGCGCCGAGCCCGTCGACCGGGCCGCGCGGCAGGCCGGCCAGCAGGGGTACGGCCGGCAGCGCGCCCACCGACACCTCGCTGGTGCGGATCGCGGTGTCGGTGCCGACGGCGAACCCGGGGCCGAGCAGGTAGCTGGCGGACCAGGCGGTGGCGTTCGGCGCGTAGGCGAGGCTGACCAGCGTGATGCCCGCCTGACCGGCCACCCCGGTCCGGTACGCCCCGATCATGTCGGCGGCGTCCCCGCCGCCGGTGGCCACCGACAGCCCGGCCGCGCCGGCGCTCGCCCCGAACAGCAGCAGCGCGGCGACCAGCCCGGCGCGCAACCCGTCGCGCACGGGCGGTGGGCAGCGCCTCGCCAGCAGCGCCCAGACCCCGGTGGTGCGCAGCGCGCCGACCAGGGCGGCCGGGGCGCCGAACGCGGCGAACGTGAGCGCGGCGGTGACCGGGGAGACCCGCAGCCCGCCGGCGCCGACGGCCAGCGCGGCGAGCGCGCCCAGCAGCGCGTACGCGATGCCGACCGCGACCGCGACGGTGAGCGCCTGGCGGGGCGACCCGCCGCCGCGCGCGCCCACGGCACGGCTGACGTGCACCCCGGCGCGGGTGAGCCGCCAGACGACGAGCGCGCTCAGGGCGAGCGGCGCCAGGCCGAGCGGCCCGGCGGCGGTCTGCAACGGCACCCCGTGCCCGAGCAGCCAGCCGGCGAGCCCGGCGCGCAGCGCGCCGCCGAGCGAGCCGGCGTCCTCGGTGAGCTGGGCGAGGCCGAGCACCACGGTGACCGGCAACCAGGAGGTCACCGCGGCCCAGAGGGCGGCCACCCCGGCGGCGACGGGCAGCGGGGGCCGGTTGCGGGACGGCTCGCCCGCCCGGGGCGTGGGCACCCGCCCGGTGGGGCGGGCACGGGCGCGCGGCCGGGCGCCGGCGGTCGGGCCGGTGGCCGCGCGGCGGGGCTGGTCAGGGGTGACACGTGACATCGCCGTCTACTCTGGCACGCCGCGCTGAGGACGGCAGTCCGATACCGGGCCGCGACGGTGGCGAGTTCGCCGAACCCGAGGATCGGCGCCGGTGATCCGGTCTAGCCTCGGCTTGAGGCGCGACCTTTCCTGTCGCGGCACCGACCGCTCGGAGGAAGCCGTGAACGCTCCGTACCCGCCGCCCCCGCCGCCACCGGCCGCCGGCCGGGACCGGACCACGCTCTGGGGCGTCCTCGGCATCGTGTTCGGCCTGTTCTGCTGCGGCATCCTGGGCATCGTCTTCGGCTGGTTGTCGATCCGGGACGCGCGGCGCAACGGCAAGTCGCAACTGCTCGGCTGGCTGGCCATCGCGTTCGGCGTGGTCAACATCGTCGCCAGCGTCATCGTGCGGGCCCGGGGCCACTACTACTACCCGTACTGGTACCGCTGAGCGACGAGGGGGCCGACCGGCGAACCGGTCGACCCCCTCGGCACGTCACGCGGCCGCTCAGCGACCGGACATGATCTCCCGCATCAGCTCGGCGGTCTCGGTCGGGGTCTTGCCGACCTTGACGCCGACCGCCTCCAGCGCCGCCTTCTTGGCGTCGGCGGTGCCCGCCGAACCGGAGATGATCGCACCGGCGTGGCCCATGGTCTTGCCGGGCGGGGCGGTGAAGCCGGCGATGTAGCCGACGACCGGCTTGGTGACGTTGGCCTTGATGAACTCGGCCGCCCGCTCCTCGGCGTCGCCGCCGATCTCACCGATCATGACGATGGCCTCGGTCTCCGGGTCCGCCTCGAACGCGGCGAGCGCGTCGATGTGGGTGGTCCCGATGATCGGGTCGCCGCCGATGCCGACGCAGGTGGAGAAGCCGATGTCGCGCAGCTCGTACATCATCTGGTAGGTCAGCGTGCCGCTCTTGCTGACCAGGCCGATCCGGCCGGCGCCGGTGATGTCGGCCGGGATGATGCCGGCGTTCGACGCGCCCGGCGAGGCGATGCCCGGGCAGTTCGGGCCGATGATCCGGGTCCGCTCGCCCTTGGCCACGTTGTACGCCCAGAACGCGGCGGTGTCGTGCACCGGCACGCCCTCGGTGATCACCACGGCCAGGTCGATGCCGGCGTCGATGGCCTCGACCACCGCGGCCTTGGTGAACTGCGGCGGGACGAAGATGACCGTGACGTCCGCCCCGGTCTCCTTCATCGCGTCCGCGACGGAGGCGAAGACGGGCAGCTCGGTGCCGTCGAAGTCGACGGTGGTGCCGGCCTTGCGCGGGTTCACGCCGCCGACGACGGTGGTGCCGGCGGCGAGCATCCGCCGGGTGTGCTTCGAACCCTCGGAACCGGTCATGCCCTGCACGATGACCTTGGAGTCCTTGGTCAGCCAGATAGCCATTGTCAGACCCCCGCCGCTGCCAGCTCGGCGGCCCGCTCGGCCGCGCCGTCCATGGTGTCGACCCGCTGGATGAGCGGGTTGGCCGCGCCGTCGAGAATGGCCCGACCGGCCTCGGCGTTGTTGCCGTCGAGGCGGACCACGAGCGGCTTGGTGGCCTTCTCGCCGCGCTGCTCCAGCAGCGCCAGCGCCTGCACGATGCCGTTGGCGACCGCGTCGCAGGCGGTGATGCCGCCGAAGACGTTGACGAAGACGCTCTTCACCGACGGGTCGGAGAGGACGATCTCCAGGCCGTTCGCCATCACCTCGGCGCTCGCGCCGCCGCCGATGTCGAGGAAGTTGGCCGGCTTGACGCCGCCGTGCCGCTCGCCCGCGTACGCGACCACGTCGAGCGTGGACATGACCAGGCCGGCGCCGTTGCCGATGATGCCGACCTCGCCGTCGAGCTTGACGTAGTTGAGGTCCTTCTCCTTGGCGGCCTGCTCCAGCGGGTCCACCGACGCCTGGTCGACCAGGGCCTCGTGGTCCGGGTGCCGGAACGCGGCGTTCTCGTCCAGGGTGATCTTGGCGTCCAGGAGCAGCAGCTTGCCGTCCTTGGTGGTGGCCAGCGGGTTCACCTCGACCAGGGTGGCGTCCTCGGCGACGAACGCCTGCCACAGCCCGACCGCGACCTCGACGATCTGGTCGGCGACCTCGGCCGGGAAGCCGGCCGCGCCGACGATCTCGCGCGCCTTGGCCTCGTCCACGCCGGTGTTGGCGTCGATCGGGGCCTTGACGACCTTCTCCGGGGTCTCGGCGGCGACCGCCTCGATGTCCATGCCGCCGGCGACGCTGGCGATGCAGAGGAAGGTGCGGTTCGCCCGGTCGAGCAGGTACGAGAAGTAGTACTCCTCGGCCACGTCCGCGGTCACCGTGATCATGACCTTGTGGACGGTGTGACCCTTGATGTCCATGCCGAGGATGTCGGTGGCCCGGGCCACCGTCTCCTCCGCGCCCTCGGCCAGCTTCACGCCGCCGGCCTTGCCGCGGCCACCGACCTTCACCTGCGCCTTGACGACCACCCGGCCGCCGAGGCGTTCGGCGATCGCGCGGGCCTCCTCCGGGGTAGTGGCGACGCCGCCGGCGAGCACGGGCAAGCCGTGCCGCTCGAACAGGTCCCGCCCCTGGTACTCGTACAGGTCCACGATTGCGCGTCCCGTCCCGTCTCCGCGGCGCGCCGTCGCGCCGCCACCAGCGTTGGAAAATCAGTTTGACGCCTGTCTTCAGAACAGACAGGCCATTTGCCGCAGCCTAACGAGATGGGAACCGGCGGCAACCGAGCGGGTGCGTGGTGTGCGGTAATGCACAGCCGTCGACGGAACCGCGGGCGCCGGCAGGCCCGGTACGGGGTCGCGCGTCAGCCGTCCGGGGGATGTCCGGACCGGGGCGTAACCCCCGGTCGGGGGCGTCGTTGAGTCTGATGTCGGAGCGCTGGTCAAGCGCGATGACGGGAGCGGCCGATGCCCTGTCGGTCGAGGGGTGGCGGCGGGGCATCGTGCATAGAGGGGCCGGGCGTGTGAGGGGTGCGTCCGGCCCCTCCCCCTGCCCGCGATTCGCCCGAGCGGCACTCAGCCGACCGGCTGCGCCACGTTCTCCCGCACCCAGTCGACGATCGAGCCGGTGGTGGCGCCCGGGGTGAAGATCTTGGCGACGCCGAGCCGCTGCAGCTCCGGGATGTCGCCCTCGGGGATGATGCCGCCGCCGAAGACCACGATGTCGGTCGCCTCGCGCTCGGTGAGCAGTTCGAGGACCCGCTTGAAGAGGGTCATGTGCGCGCCGGAGAGCACCGAGAGGCCGACCGCGTCCGCGTCCTCCTGGATCGCCGTCTCGACGATCTGCTCCGGGGTCTGGTGCAGGCCGGTGTAGATGACCTCCATGCCCGCGTCACGCAGTGCTCGGGCGACGACCTTCGCGCCCCGGTCGTGGCCGTCCAGGCCGGGCTTCGCGACGACGACCCGGATACGAGAGCTCATTCGCGTACACCTTTCACCGGCAGCGGCACTCCTGACCTGAACGAACGGTAACCCGGCCGGGCGGCGGGCCGGAAGCCGGGCCGTCCCCTACCGCCCGATCGCGCACGCCGGAAGTCGGACACCTCCGCCGAATGGTCACCGTCCGCGACGAATGGACGGTCGATGGGCCATCCATCCGGGGGCACGACCTATCACAAGACCGGACGGAAGCGGACATAAAGAATCGCCGGTTCGGCGCTTCGGCTTGTGACAGGAGTGGCGGTTGGCTAACGTGTCCACGGTTGTCATCGAGTCCACGGACGGGTGACGACGCGACACCGGAGGTTCGACCGAGCTTCACCGAACGGTCCGAGGTCGCATCGGATCCCCGACAACGGAGGGTGTGCGTGCGCCAGCGCCTGTCGTCTGAGCCCGATAGATATCGCGGCCGTCGCCGCGTACCCACCCCCCCGCGGAGCCGCTACGCGGCGGTCGTCACCACCGCCTTCGTCGGCGCCGGCATCGTCGCCCTCGGCGCGAACGCCCTCCCCGACGCCAAGAGCGTCAGCCCCTCGGTCCTCGACGAGCTCCGGCAGGCCTCGGTCGCCAGCCAGGACGCCGCCGACCGGGCGAGCACCGGCGACCGCGCCACCCGTGACGAGCGGTCCGGCGACGAGACCGCCGCCACCCAGCAGGACCCCTGGCTCCTCCCCCTGCACGGCTACGACTTCAAGTCGCCCTACGGCGTGCGCTTCGGCAAGTTGCACACCGGCGTCGACCTGGTCGCCCCGGAGGGCACGCCCTACCAGGCCATCCACTCCGGCACGGTCACCAAGGCCGGCTGGTTCGGCGGCTACGGCTACGCGGTGATCGTCAAGCACGCCGACGGCAGCGAGGCCATCTACGGCCACTCCTCCGCGGTGACGGTCAAGGAGGGCCAGGAGGTGAAGGCCGGCGACCAGCTCGGCCTGGTCGGCAACACCG
Organism: Micromonospora ferruginea; assembly: GCF_013694245.2. NCBI lineage: Bacteria > Bacillati > Actinomycetota > Actinomycetes > Micromonosporales > Micromonosporaceae > Micromonospora > Micromonospora robiginosa. Next base: position 6,346,687 of record NZ_CP059322.2, on the reverse strand, counting down.
GCCACTCCTACGGCTCCCACCTGCACCTCGAGGTCCATGTCAACGGCCAGCCGCTGGACCCGGTGCCGTGGCTCCAGGACCGCGGAGTGGACATCAAGCTCGAAACCGAGGCACTTTACAGCGATGTAGCCGCCTCCTGACGCTGCGCACCGCCCGATGACCGCCCGGATCCCGCGATCCGGGCGGTTTCGCGTCCGGGCAAGTCTGGCGCGTCACACCGACGGATGTGAGCGGCCGCACACCACCTCGTGATCGACTCTTGTCGGGAACCGCCCACCCGACGCGAAGCCGGACACTCGCCGGCGAGGCCCGCGCCCGGGCCGCGAACCCGCCACCCGCCGAAGCCGGGACCGACACCAGTATTTCCAGGTCCGTGTGCCCCTCGACCGGTGAAGGTTCTCGTGCAGCACAGCAGTCCCATCCCGAACGGCAACACCCCGGACCACGCCCCCGCCCGGCACCGCCGCACCGGCCGGCGTACCGCGTACCTGGTCACCGGCGCGGTCGCCCTGCTCGGTCTCGGCCTCGGCGGTGTCGTGGTCGCCACCGGCGACGACCCGGCCCCCACCCCGGCCGCGGTGGACTTCGACGCGCGGGCGCGCGCCGACGCCGCCGCCCGGGCCGACCGGTCGGCCCGCGAGTCGGTCAGCCCGGTCACCCCGTCCGCCACCCCGGCCAGCCCGACGCCGAGCCCCAGCGCCACCAGCCCGAAGCCGCGGAAGACGGCGAAGCCGAAGCCGAAGCCGAAGAAGAAGGTCGCGCCGAAGCCGAGCTGGGTCATCCCGATGAAGGGCGCCGACATCACCTCCTGCTACGGGCAGCGGTGGGGCACCCTGCACGCCGGCATCGACTTCGCCATGCCCGCCGGAACCCCGATCCGGGCCGCCGCCTCCGGCACCGTGGTCAAGGCCGGCGACGTGGGCGACGGCTACGGCAACTCCGTCTTCGTCGACCACCACAACGGCTACCTGACCCACTACGCCCACCAGAGCCGGCTCCTCGTCGACGTCGGCGACCGGGTGAAGGCCGGCCAGGTCATCGGCTACGAGGGCGCCACCGGCGACGCCACCGGCCCGCACCTGCACTTCGAGGTGCACAAGGGCGCCATGTGGAACCAGATCGACCCGGCGCCGTTCCTGCGCGCCCGGGGCATCGACGTGGCCTGCTGACGGCCCCGGCACGGGGAGGGGCCCGGCCCGGCGGCACGCCGGACCGGGCCCCTCCCCGTCGGTCAGAGCTTGTCGATCGGGGCGTGCCGCAGCACCAGCCACATGGTCTGGTCACCGAAGTCGATCTGGACCCGGGCGCCCGGCCCGGCGCCCTCCACCGCCAGCACCCGGCCCAGGCCGTAGCGCTGGTGGTTGACCCGGTCGCCCGCCGAGACCTTGGGCGCCTGCTTCAGCTCGCTCGCGGTGGCCAACCGGCTGGCGTCCACCCCGAGCCGCTTGGCGAGCTGGGTCGCCCTGGGTGTGCCGCCGGTGAAGCCGCCCGACATCCGGTCCGCCCGGCCGCCGACGCCGCCCCCACCACCGCCCCACGAGGTGTACGACCCCTCGGTGCGCTCCCACCGCACCAGCTCCGGCGGCAGCTCCTCCAGGAACCGCGACGGCGGGTTGTAGGCCGGCGCGCCCCAGGCCGACCGGGTGACCGCCCGGGACAGGTAGAGCCGCTGCCGGGCGCGGGTGATGCCCACGTACGCCAGGCGCCGCTCCTCCTCCAGCTCGCGGGTGTCGCCGAGCGACCGCAGGTGCGGGAAGACGCCGTCCTCCAGGCCGCTCAGGAAGACCACCGGGAACTCCAGCCCCTTGGCGGTGTGCAGCGTCATCAGGGTGACCACGCCCTGGTGGTCCGGGTCGTCACTGGGGATCTGGTCGGCGTCGGCGACCAGCGCCACCTGCTCCAGGAACCCGGCCAGGGTGGCCCGCTCGTCGTCGGCGCCCAGCGCCTCGATCCGCTCGGTGTACTCCCGGGCGACGCTCACCAGCTCCTGGAGGTTGTCCACCCGGCCGGCGTCCTGCGGGTCGAGGCTCTCCTCCAGCTCGGCCAGGTAGCCCGAGCGGGTCAGCACCGCCTCCAGGACCTCCTCCGGGGTCCCGGTGGCGGCCAGCTCACGCGCCGAGTCGAGCAGCGCGACGAACTCGGCGATGCCGTTGGCCGCCCGGGTGGAGATGCCCGGCGCCTCCCGGGCCCGCCGCAGCGCGGCGCCGAAGGAGACGCGGTCGCGCGCGGACAACGCCTCGACGCAGGCCTCGGCCCGCTCGCCGATGCCCCGGCGCGGGGTGTTGAGGACCCGGCGCAGGCTGACCGTGTCGTCGTCGTTCACCACGGCACGCAGGTAGGCCAGCGCGTCGCGGACCTCCTTGCGCTCGTAGAAGCGCACCCCGCCGACCACCTTGTAGGGCAGGCCGACCCGGATGAACACCTCCTCGAACACCCGGGACATGGCGTTCGTGCGGTAGAAGACGGCCACGTCGCCCGGACGGGTCTCGCCGGCGTCGACCAGCCGGTCGATCTCCCGGGCCACCCAGTCCGCCTCGGCGTGCTCGGTGTCGGCCACGTACCCGACGATCTGCTCACCGGCCCCGGCGTCGCTCCACAGCCGCTTGGGCTTGCGCGAGGTGTTCCGGTCGATGACCGCGTTGGCCGCGTTGAGGATGGTCTGGGTCGAGCGGTAGTTCTGCTCCAGCAGGATGGTCCGGGCGTCGGTGAAGTCCCGCTCGAACTCCAGGATGTTGCGGATGGTCGCGCCGCGGAAGGCGTAGATGGACTGGTCGGCGTCACCCACCACGCACAGCTCGGCCGGCGGGATGCCCTCGGTGCCGGAGACCAGCTCCTTGATCAGCACGTACTGGGCGTGGTTGGTGTCCTGGTATTCGTCCACCAGCACGTGCCGGAACCGACGCCGGTAGCTCTCCGCCACGTGCGGGTGCGACTGGAGCAGGTGCACCGTGGTCATGATCAGATCGTCGAAGTCCAGCGCGTGCGCCTCGCGCAGCCGCCGCTGGTAGAGCGCGTACGCCTCGGCCAGGGCCCGCTCGTTGGGCCCCTTGGCCCGGCCGGCGAACTCCTCCGGGTCGACCAGCTCGTTCTTCAGGTTGGAGACCTGGGCGGCGAGGCCCCGGGCCGGGTAGCGCTTCGGGTCCAGGTCCAGCTCGCGGGCGACGAGTTGCATCAGCCGCCGGGAGTCGTCGGCGTCGTAGATCGAGAACGTCGACTTGAGGCCGGCGTGCTCGTGCTCGGCGCGCAGGATGCGGACGCAGGCCGAGTGGAACGTCGACACCCACATCATCCGGGCGCGCGGGCCGACCAGCGCGGCCACCCGTTCCTTCATCTCGCCGGCGGCCTTGTTGGTGAAGGTGATCGCGATGATCTCGCCGGGGTGCACGTCCCGGGCGCCGAGCAGGTAGGCGATCCGGTTGGTCAGCACCCGGGTCTTGCCCGAGCCGGCGCCGGCCACGATCAGCAGCGGCGAGCCGGCGTGGGTCACCGCGTCCCGCTGGGGGCCGTTCAGGCCGTCGAGGAGGGCCTGCGGATCCGACCGCGCGCCCCCGGAACGGCGCGGCGGGGTCGGCCGGGACTCCGGCGCGGGCGGGGACGCGGGAATGTCGAAGAGAGGATGCATCGCAGTCCGAGTCTATGCCGCCGCCCGGACACTTCCCCGCCCGCGCCGCCGGTTCGCGCACGGCGTCGCGTCTCACCTGTTGGCCGGTTTCCTTGCGCGTCCGCCCCGCCGGTCGGCATACTCGACGACGTGTCCGATCAGCGCTTCTTTTACTACGGCTCCGGGAGTCCGGCAGCCGTGGGTCGCGCCTGATCGTCAGACCTACGAAAAAGCCCCGGGCTCCCAGAGCCCGGGGCTTTTCCGTCCCGGGATCCGGGTACCGGGCCCGAGCCCTGAGAGGGACGACGATGATGACTGACGTGGTGGAGTCCAGCGGCAGCCTGGCGCGGCACGACCGGCCGACCGGCAGCGACCCGACCGGCGCCGCGGCGTCGCGTACCGGCACCGACGACTCGGCGGCGGCCGAGCGGATCGGGGAGATCCGGCGACGCATCGACGAGATCGACCGCACGCTCGTCACGCTCTGGCAGGAACGCGCCGCGCTCTCCCAGGAGGTCGGTGCGACCCGGATGGCCTCCGGCGGGACCCGGCTGGTGCTCTCCCGGGAGCGGGAGATCCTGGAGCGGTTCCGGGCCGAGCTGGGCGCCGACGGCACCCAGCTCGCGCTGCTGCTGCTGCGCGCCGGCCGCGGCCCGCTGTGACCGGACCGGCGCGGGCGCCGGAAACGACGAACCGCCTGCCGGCGTCGAGGTGACACCGGCAGGCGGTCCGAGGTGGATCAGGCCACCTCGTGGGTGACGACGATCTCCCGCTTCTCGGCGAAGTGGCAGGCGCTCGGGTGGTCCGAGCCCGGCCGGATCTCCAGCAGCGGGACCTCCTGGGCGCAGACGTCCTGCGCCTTCCAGCACCGGGTGCGGAACCGGCAGCCCGAGGGCGGGCTGATCGGCGAGGGGACGTCGCCCTGGAGCCGGATGATCGCCTTGCTCTCCCGCACGGTCGGGTCCGGCACCGGCACCGCCGACAGCAGCGCCTGGGTGTACGGGTGGGTCGGCCGCTCGTAGATCTCGTCCTCGGTGCCGATCTCCACCATCTTGCCCAGGTACATCACGGCGACCCGGTCGGACAGGTGGCGCACGACCGACAGGTCGTGGGCGATGAAGACGTACGACAGGCCGAACTCGGCCTGGAGCTTCTCCAGCAGGTTCATCACCTGGCCCTGGATGGAGACGTCCAGGGCCGACACCGGCTCGTCGCAGACGATCACCTCGGGCCGCAGCGCCAACGCCCGGGCGATGCCGATGCGCTGCCGCTGACCGCCGGAGAACTGGTGCGGGTAGCGGTTGATGTGCTCCGGGTTGAGGCCGACCAGGTCGAGCAGTTCCTTGACCTTGCCCCGACGGCTGCCGCGCGGCGCCACCTCGGGGTGGATCTCGAACGGCTCGCCGATCAGGTCACCGACGGTCATCCGCGGGTTGAGCGAGGTGTACGGGTCCTGCATGACAAGCTGGATCTGCCGGCGCAGCCGCCGCAGCGCGCCACCGGAGAGCTTGGAGATGTCCTGGCCCTTGTAGAGCACCTGACCCGCGGTCGGCTTCTCCAGGTTCATCAGCACCCGGGCGAGCGTCGACTTGCCGCAGCCGGACTCGCCGACCACGCCCAGCGTCTCGCCGGCCTTGAGGTCGAAGGAGACGCCGTCGACCGCCTTGACCTGGCCGATGGTCTTCTTGAACACGATGCCCTGGGTCACCGGGTAGTGCTTGACCAGGTCACGAACCTCGATGATGTTCTCAGTCACGGTTCACGAGCTCCTCGGCGAAGTGGCAGGCGCTGGCCCGGCCGTTGCCCAACTGCAGCAGCGGCGGGACCTTCTCCCGGCACACCGGCTGCGCCATCGGGCAGCGCGGGTTGAAGGCGCAGCCCGGCGGGATGTTCATCAGGTTCGGCGGGAGCCCCTTGATGGTCCGGAGCTCCTGCCCCTTCTCGTCCATCCGCGGGATCGAGTTGAGCAGGCCGAGCGTGTACGGGTGCGCCGGCTTGGCGTACAGGTCGTAGACGTCGGCGTACTCGACGATCCGGCCGGCGTACATGACCGCGATCCGGTCCGCGACGTCGGCGACCACGCCGAGGTCGTGGGTGATCAGGATCATGCCCATCTGCCGCTCCCGCTGGAGCTCGCCGAGCAGGTCCATGATCTGGGCCTGCACGGTCACGTCCAGCGCGGTGGTCGGCTCGTCGGCGATCAGCACCTCGGGGTCCAGCGCCAGCGACATGGCGATCATCGCGCGCTGCCGCATACCGCCGGAGAACTGGTGCGGGTAGTTGCTGAACCGACCCTTGGCGTTGGGGATCTTCACCTGGTCGAGCATCTCGATCGCGCGCTTCTTGGCGTCCGAGCGGCTGAGGCCGCGCCGGATGCGGAACTGCTCGGCGATCTGGAAGCCGACGGTGAAAACCGGGTTGAGGGCCGAGAGCGAGTCCTGGAAGATCATGGCGATGCCCTCGCCACGGATCCGTCGCCGCTGCTCGGCGGACATCTTGAGCATGTCCTTGCCGTGGAAGCGCACCTGGCCGCCGGTGACGAACCCGGGCGGGGTGTCCAGGATGCCCATGACGGTCTGCGCGGTGACGCTCTTGCCGGAGCCGGACTCGCCGAGCACGGCGAGGGTCTCCCCCGCGTCGACGTGGTACGTCACACCGTTGATGACCTTGGCGACGCCGTCCCGGGTGCGGAACTCCACCCGCAGGTCGTCGACCTCGAGCAGGCGGCCCGAGGGGCGGCCGGATCCGTCGGCGCCCGCCGCGGACTGCTCGGACACGAGAATGTCGGACAACTCAGTTCCCCTATCGGAGCTTCGGGTCGAGGGCCTCGCGGACCGCCTCGCCGAGCATGACGAAGCTCAGCACGGCGGTGACGAGGAACGCGGAGGGGAAGAACAGCAGGAACGGCGAGACCCGGATGTAGTTCTGGGCTTCGCTGATCATGATGCCCCAGGAGACCACCGGGCTCTTCAGGCCGATGCCCAGGAACGACAGGGTGGCCTCGGCCCCGATGAACGAGCCGACCATGATCGTGCCGTAGACCAGCAGCGGCGCCAGGCAGTTGGGCAGCAGGTGCTTCAGGATGATCCGGCCGGTGCCGGCGCCCAGGGCGCGGGCCGCGACGATGTAGTCGGCCTCCTTGGTGGCGAGCACCGAGGAGCGCATCAGCCGCATCACGACCGGCCAGCTCAGCACGCTCAGGGACAGGATGACCAGCCCCATGATCGTCCACTCGCCGTTGTCGGTGCCGGAGCCGTTGAACGTGGTCAGGATGACGATCGAGCCGAGCACGAACGGCAGGCCGAAGAAGATGTCCGCGACGCGGGAGAGCACCGCGTCGACCCAGCCGCCGCGGTAGCCGGCGATGATGCCCATCGCGCCACCGAACAGCAGCGTGAGGACCGTGGAGACCACGGCCACCACGATCGACGCGCGGGCGCCGTAGATGACCCGCGAGTAGACGTCGCGGCCCTGCACGTCGTAGCCGAACCAGGCCGACGAGGACGGTTCGACCCGGCTGCGCTCCAGCGCGCCGTTCACCGCGTCGCCGGAGGTGAACAGCGACGGGAACGCGGCCATCACCAGGAAGAGCACGATGAACGCCGCCGAGATCCAGAACAGCGGCTTGCGCCGCAGGTCGATCCAGGCGTCGCCGAGCAGGCCACGGGGCTTCTGCTGCTTGGCGCTCTCCGGCAGGCCGGCGTTGGTGGGCGCGCCGGACCCGGCCTCGGTGGGCATGGTCGCGGGCGGCGTCGACACGATCGACGCGGTACTCGGGTCACTCATGCCCGCACCTCGCTGCGCTCGGCGCGGGCGTGGTTGCCCGCGCAGACTGCTGGGACGATTCGTTCGCTGCGACGGTCACTCATAGCGGATCCTCGGGTCGAGGGCGGCGTAGAGCAGGTCCACCAGCAGGTTCATCACGAGGTAGACGACCACCAGCACCACCACGATGCCGACAACGGTAGCGCTCTCCTTGGTGACGATCGAGCGGAGCACCTGCCGGCCGATGCCGTTGATGCCGAAGATGCCCTCGGTGACGATCGCGCCACCCATCAGGGCGCCCAGGTCGGTGCCGAGCAGCGTGACCACCGGGATGAGCGAGTTGCGCAGCAGGTGCACACCGACCACCCGGCGCATCGGGAGGCCCTTGGCGATCGCGGTACGCACGTAGTCGGCCCGCCGGTTCTCGGCGATGCTCGTCCGTGCCACCCGGGCGATGTAGGCCATCGAGGCGCTGCCGAGCACGAAGCCGGGGACGATCAGCTCGCTGAACCGCATCTCGTTGGAGACGGTCGGGTTGACGATGCCCCACTTCACGCCCAGCACCCACTGGAGCACGAAGCCGATGACGAAGACCGGCAGGGCGATCAGGAAGAGGGTGGAGACCAGGACCAGGTTGTCCAGGAAGCCGTTGCGCCGCAGACCGGTCAGGATGCCCGCGCCGAGACCGATCACGGCCTCGATGGCGAGGGCGACCACCGCCAGCTTCAGGGTGTTCGGGTACGACGTGGCGATGATGTCGCTGATCTCGCGACCGCCGAACGTGATACCGAAGTCACCCTGGAAAAGGTTCTTCATGTAGCTGGCGTACTGCACCCAGATCGAGTCGTCGAGATGGTACTTCTCGGTCATCATGGCCCGGTAGTTCGGCGGGCAGCCACGGTCGCCGCACTTGCCGGCGAAGGGGTCACCGGGCACCGACCAGACGAGCCAGTAGATCAGGAACGTCGTGCCGATGAACACCGGCACGAGTTGCAGCAGCCGTCTCAAGAGATAACGGCCCATGGGGTGGTCCTCCAGACAGGGAGCGCCGGGCACCCGACGCGGTGACGACAACGTGCGAGGGGTTTGTTGTACACCCCCTCGCGGAACGGCCCCGGGCCGGGCTCACCGGTGAGGCGAGCCCGACCCGGGGTCAGACCGTTCGGATCAGAGCTCGACCGAGGTGATGTCGAGCTCGCCGACGTTGGTCAGCTCCAGCTTCTTGATCTTCTCCGAGTGGCCGGACTGCTCGCCGCTGAAGTAGATCGGGATCGTCGGGACGTCCTCATCGATCAGCTTGACGGCCTCGGCGAACTTCTTGTGGGCCTCCTCGATGCTGGGGGCCGCGGAGGCCTCCTTGGCGAGGGCGTCCACCTGCGGGTTGCTGTACTTGCCGTCGTTCGAGGAACCGCCGGTCACGTAGAGCGGGTTGATCCAGTTCTCCACGTCCGGGTAGTCCTGCTGCCAACCGGCGCGGTACATGCCGGTCATCTTGTAGTTGTTGATGTTGGCGCGGAAGACCGCGAAGGTCGGCACGCCGACGGCGACCGCGTCGATGCCCAGGTTGGTCTTGATCTGCTGGGCGACGGCCTCCATCCACTCCTTGTGGCTGGCGTCCGCGTTGTACGACAGGGTCAGCTTGCCCTGGAAGCCACCGGCCTCGGTGAGGAGCTGCTTGGCCTGCGCCACGTCGAACTTGCAGGCGGTGCAGTTGCCGGGCGCGGCGCCCGGGGTCAGCGGGTTGGCCCAGCTGTCGGCCGGCTTGCGGTTACCGAAGAAGATCTTGTCGGTGATCGACTGCCGGTCGATGGAGAGCGAGATCGCCTTGCGCAGCTTCGGGTTGGTGAAGCGCTTGTCGTAGATCGGGAAGGCGATGATGCCGGTCGACGGGATCGTCGTGGAGATCGCCCGCTCGCCCAGGTCGGTCTTCCACTTGTCACCGGCCAGCGACGAGACCGGGACCTGCTGCTGGAAGTCCAGGTTGTTGGCGAGCAGGTCGTTGTAGGCCGCCGTGTCGTCCTGGTAGATCTTGACGGTGACGTCCTTGATCTTCATCTTGTCGCGCAGGCTGTAGTCGTCGAAACGAGTCAGCTTGATCTCGACGTCGTCCTGCCAGGCGGTCAGCTTGACCGGGCCGTTGCCGATCGGCTTCTTGCCGAACTCCGCCGGGGTGCTGGAGAAGAACGCGTCCGGCAGCGGCATGAAGGCGCTGTAGCCGAGCTTGGTCGGGAACACGGCGGTCGGCGCGGCGAGGGTGACCTCGAAGTTCCAGTCGTCGACGACCTTGAGGCCGGACATCTCCTTCTTCGCCGGCTCCGGGGCCTTCTTCGGGCCGTCCGGGCCGTCCGGGTCCTCGGTGAAGACGTCGCCGAAGCCCTGGATGTCGGAGAAGAAGGAGGCGTTCTGCGCGCCGTTCGGGCCGTACGCCGCCCAGTTCCAGGCCTTGACGAAGCTCTCGGCCTTGACGGTGGTGCCGTCGTGGAACTTGGTGTTCTGCTTGATCTTGATCTTGAAGACCTTCGAGTCGCTCGTGTCGATCGACTCGGCGAGCAGGTTCTGCGGCGCCCCACCGTTGTTGGGGTACTCGACCAGGCCGCTCCACACCCAGTCGATGATCTTGCCGCCACCGGTCTCGGTGGTGTTCGCCGGAACCAGGGGGTTCTCCGGCTGGGTGCCGTCGATGACGATCGCGCCGTCCGAGCTGGCGCCGGCGTCGCCACCGTCGTTGTTCCCGCTGGAGCAGCCGGACGCGATGAGCGCGAATGCCGCGCCCACCGCGAGCGCGCCGCTCGCCCGCTTCGAGACTCTCATTCCGAGGGGCCTCCTCTTTCTTAACCTGGTTCCGTCGTGGGTTTCACGCACGTGTGGGGGGTGACACCGCCGACGTCCCGAACCACAGGACGCCGGTTTACCGCAGAGGAAATCGGGACACCCCAGGGGTACCGATCCGCCGGGCGCCACACCCTTCGACGAGGACATCGCGCAGGGTCGACGACCACGGGGCGGCGCTGGTGGCGGCGTCACGTGGTCGGCAGGCCCGACGAGATGCCTCACACCGGGGGGTGAGGTGCTGCCACTGTGACACTCACCGGCCCTTTCCGTGAAGGTGCCGTTATCAAGCCGTTAGTTGCTCGCCACGTTGCCGATACTTGAGAAAAGATCACAAACGGCGCCTACCGCACCGCCCTGAACAGGTAAGACGTGCCCACACCGATCGACACCACCCGGTACCTCCGCCGTGGGGAGCGCGCCCAGGAGCGCGACCGCGCCCGGCGGACCGGCACCGGGATCGCGCAGTTCTGGCCGTCCGGACGATGGCACCTTCGGCTGTGCGGACACGCTCGCCGCCCGGGTGGACGAGGGCGTCGGGGTCGCGGGCTCAGACCAGCCGGCGGTCGGCGGCCCAGCGGGACAACTCGTACCGGTTCGACATCTGGAGCTTGCGCAGCACGTTGGAGACGTGCGTCTCGACCGTCTTGATCGAGATGAACAGCTCCTTGGCGATCTCCTTGTACGCGTACCCCCGGGCGAGCAGCCGGAGCACCTCGCGCTCCCGGTTGGTGAGCTGATCCAGCTCGGGGTCGGCGACCGGCGCGTCCGGCCGGGACGCGAACGCGTCCAGCACGAACCCGGCCAGCCGCGGGCTGAACACGGCATCCCCGTCGGCCACCCGGCGGATCGCGTCGGTCAGCTCCTCCGGCGAGATGGTCTTGGTGACGTAGCCCCGGGCGCCGGCCCGGATCAGGCCGATCACGTCCTCGGCCGCGTCCGAGACGCTCAACGCCAGGAACTTCACCTGCGGGTGGGTCCGCCGCATCGCCTCCAGCACGGCGCGACCGCCACCGTCGGGCATGTGCACGTCGAGCAGCACCACGTCCGGACCGGTGGCCGCGATGCGGGTGACCGCCTCGGCCACCGAGCTGGCCTCGCCCACCACCTCGACCCGGGTGCCCAGCTCGGCGCGGACGCCGGCGCGGAACATGGCGTGGTCGTCGACGAGGAACACCCGCAGCGGCCCCCGCGGCGCCGCGCCCTCGACCGGTTCCTGCTCGGACATGGTCATCTGTCCCTTTCCGCCGTGGAGCCCGAGCCGGTGATCGGCAGGATCAGCCGGACCTCGGTCCCCTCTCCCGGCTCGGACCGGATCTCCGCCCGGCCGCCGTGCCGCTTCATCCGTCCGATGATCGAGCCCCGGACGCCGTGCCGGTGATTCTCCACGGTATCCGGGTCGAAGCCCTTGCCCCGGTCCCGAACGAAGGCGCTGACCTGCTCGGGTTCCACCTCGGCGTAGAGCGACACGGTCTGCACCCCGGCGTGCCGGGCCGCGTTCACGAGCGCCTCGCGCGCGGCGGCGACGAGCGCGCCGACCCGCTCGTCGGTCTCCCGGTCGCCGACCACCACCGTCTCGACGGTGATCGCGAACGTGTCCTCCACCTCGGCGGCGGCCTGCTCCAGGGCGGCCGCGAAGCGTTCGGTCGGCGAGGCGGTCGGCTTGTAGAGCCAGTTGCGCAACGAACGCTCCTGACCCCGGGCCAGCCGCTGCACCGTCTTGACGTCGCTGGCGTTGCGCTGGATCAGGGCGAGCGTGTGCAGCACCTGGTCGTGCACCATCGCGGCCAGCTCGGCCCGCTCCTGCTCGCGGATGCGCCCCTCCCGCTCGGAGCGGAGCTGGTTCCAGGTGCGCCAGAGCACCGGGCCGGTCACCACGCCCACGCCGGCCAGCCCGACCAGCGCGAAGATGACGCCGTTGAGCACCGCGTCGAAGTTCTGCGCCGGCGAGTAGACCGCGGCCACGCCGATGATGCCGACCGCGACGAGCACCCCGCCGCCGATGAAGCGGAGCACGAACGCCCGCCGGTCGCTCTCCTCCACCACCGCGCCCAGCCAGGGCACCGCGGAGTCGCCCCACTGCCGGCGGCGCTCCGGCCCGGACTGGTGCCAGATGACCCCGGCGCCGACCGCGATGATCGCCACCAGCCAACCGGCGGTGCCGGCCGCGCCGACCGAGTCGAACGCGACGACCTGGAGCAGCAGCACGCCCAGCCCGATCACCACGAACGGCAGCAACTGGGCGAGATCGCGACGGGGCGGGGCCGCGGTGTCGCCGGGGCGGGGCGGGACCACCGCCCAGAAGGCGGCGTAGAGCAACAGGCCGAGACCGCTCAGCCCGAGCAGCACCATGAACGCCACCCGGACCCGGAGCACCGGGATGCCCAGGTGTTCGGCGATGCCGGCGGCCACCCCGGCGCCCAGCCGGTGCTCGGTGGCCCGGTAGAGACGCGGGGGGTGCGGCGTGACGGTGCTGGTGATCTCGGGCTCCCGGGTCGGCGCGGAGATGCCGGCGGCGGCCGACGCTCCGATCGTCACACGCTGGGTAGGCCCCGGACCACGGGGACGCCCCGGACATTCGCCGACGCCCGATCTCAGGGTGGGGTCAGGGTCGGTTCCTGAGGTCGTCCGGGCGGCCGGGGCCGCAGTATCGGAGGCATGACCGAGGACGCTGCCCGTCCGCCCCGCCCCTGGGCGGCAGCACAGGACGATCCGCCGCCGCCCCCGCCGGGGTCGGCGCCCGCCGGCGACGACACGCCCCCGCCACCCGGCGGCGCGCCGTTCGCCGACCCACCACCCGGTGGGTACGCTCCGCCGCCCGGCGCCGCCGGCTTCACCACCCGCTACGGGCTGGTCCGCCCCCGGGAGGGCCGCTACCTGGCCGGGGTGTGCGCGGCCGTCGGCCGGGCCACCAACACCGACCCGGTGCTCTGGCGCGTCCTGCTGGCCGTGCTCGGCTTCTTCGGCGGCATCGGGCTGCTCGTCTACCTCGCCGCGTGGCTGATCATCCCGGGTGAAGGGGACACCGCCTCCCCGGTGGAGTCGATGCTCGGCCGGGGCCGCTCCAGCATGTCGCCGGTCACCGTCATCGTGCTCGGCATCCTGGTCGCGGTCGGCTTCGCGTACGTCGTCACCGACGGCTTCCGGGCCATTCTGCTGGGCGCGGTGATCCTGATCGGCGGCGCGCTGATGCTCAACCGCGAGCAGCGCGGCCTCGCGTCCCGGGGCGGCACGGCGCCGGGTCCGCAGCCCACCCCCGGGGGCGGGCCGGCCGGGACGCCCTGGCCCGGCGGGCACGCGACACCGCCCGGCACCGTCGCCCCTCCCCGCCCCGGCGGACCGGTCGGGGTCACGCCGCCGGGCTGGCCCGCCGGCGGCGCGCCGTCCGGCGTCCGGGCCGAGCCGGGCTACCCGCCCGCGCCCTCCGCACCGACCGAACCCGGCCACCCGGCCTGGTCCGAGCCCGGCTACCCGCCCACGCCGTCCGATCTGACCGAACCCGGCCACCCGGCCCGGTCCGAGCCCGGCTACCCGGCCACGCCCTCCGGCCGGGTCGAGCCCGGCTACCCGGCCACGTCCTCGGTCGAGCCCGGGTACCCGGCCGCGCCGCTGCCGGCCCCCGGGTGGCCCGCCGCGGCCGGCACCCGACCGGTCCGGTCCGAGCCGGCGACCGCGGCGATGCCCGGGGTGACCGCACCGGCCGGTGACACCGGCGCGTGGCCCACCTCCGGCGCCGCACCGGCCTGGCCGGCCGCGCCGACCACCGGCGCCCCGGTCGGCGGGCCGGCCGCCGTGCCACCGCCCGCGCCGGTCGGCGCCCCGCTGCCGCCGGGCGGCTACCGGCCGCCGTTCGCCCCGCACGGCCCGTACGCCGGGTCGCCCGCCCCGGCGCCCGTCCGGCCGCCCCGGCCGCCGAAGCGGCCGAAGGAGCGCTCCCCGCTCGGCGCGATCACCTTCTCGCTGATCTTCCTGGCGCTCGGCCTGGTGGCGATGCTCGACCTGATGGGCGTGTTCCCGGTCGGCGCCGCCGGCTACTTCGCCGCGGTGCTGGCCACCATCGGCCTCGGGCTGCTCGTGGGCACCTGGTTCGGTCGGGCGCGATGGCTGATCGCTCTCGGTCTGGTGACCGCGGCGGCACTCGGCGTCGCCACCGTCGCCGAGTCCTACGACCGGGTCCGGGGCATCGACGGCAACGTCACCTGGGCCCCGACCGACCGCCGCGACCTGGCCGACCGGTACGAGAACAACTTCGGCGACGCGGTGCTCGACCTGCGCGGGATCGACTTCGACAAGCAGGACATCCAGGTGACCGTCGAGGTCAACCTGGGCAACGCGACAGTGGTGGTGCCACCGGACGTGGACGTGACCACGGTGGCCGACGTCAACGCCGGCGAGGCGAACGTCTTCGGCCGGCGCACCGGCGGGCTCGACGGCCGGCACTGGGAGAGCACCGACGCGGGCGCGGACGGCCCCGGCGGGGGCACCCTGCGCCTCTACGTCCATCTGAACGCCGGAAATCTGGAGGTGACCCGGTGAAGGCCCATCGGACGGACATCGTCTCGTTCGCCTTCGGCCTCGTCTTCCTGGGGCTCGCGCTCTGGTGGCTGCTGGCCCGCATCCTCGGGCTGGCCGTGCCGCCGGTCGGCTGGTTCCTGGCCGGCGGGCTGGTGGTGATCGGGCTGCTCGGCCTGGTCGGCGCGCTGCGCTCGGTCCGCGCCCCGGCGGCTCGTCCCGACCCGGCGGCTCGTCCCGACCCGGCGGCTCGACCGGACGCGGCGGCTCGACCGGACGCGGCGGGCGGGCCGGAGACGACCGTGGCCGCGCCGTACCTCGACGGCACCTCGACCGGCACCGTGGGCACCCCGGACGGGGCCGACGAGTGGGCCACCGACGCCGTGGGCGACGTGCCCGTCCCGGCGCGGGAGGACCGGGCGACGAGCTGGTCACCGGTCGGGACACCGTCCGGCCCCGAACCCGAGGACCGGTCCGACCCGGTCACCCGTGAGCTGCCGCCGGTCGACCCGGAGACCGGGGAACCGCCGACCGGGCGGCAGCCCTCCGGAGGGCCGACGGTCTGACCTCGCCGGTGCGGGAGCCCGGCGGCGCGGCCTATGCTGGTCGCGGGAGATCTCGCCGCTGCCGTCCGGTCCGTGCCACCGGTGACCGTGCCCGGCGCTCCCGGTCCCGGCCGGTCGCGACACCGGCGGTCCCCGTCCGTCTCTACCTCGTCAGGAGTTCATCCGACATGACCCAGTCCCCCGCCGTGCGCGTCACCGGTCCGTCCGGTGCGGTCCGCCTCGGCGAGCGCGCCGCCCGTACGCTCGTCGCCGAGTTCGCCCGGCGTAACGACCCGAAGGCCGGCCTGCTGGTCGGCGCGACGCCGGAGTCCGCGGTACTGGCCGCCGCGATCGAGGCGCTGCTCCCGGGTGACCGGCTGATCGTCGTGCCGGCCGAGGGGGCCGCGACGGCGGCGCTGCGCGAGCACGTGACCGCCCAGGGGCGCTGGGTCGCCGACCGGGTACGCGTGGTCGACACGCTCGCCGAGGCGGACGCCGCCGCGGTGGTGGTCGTCGCCGAGCCGTTCACCGGCACCGCCGAGGAGGCCCGCGCCGCGGTGGACGGGCTGTCCAAATATCTCGCCGAGGGCGCGGTGCTGAGCGTCGCCGCGCCGCTGTTCCGCACCGAGGGCGCCGGCGCCGAGCTGGACCGGCAGGGCGTGCTGCACGGCGTCCGCACCGACGTGGTGCTGCGCAACTCGCCGCCGGTGCGCGTGCACCACCTGCGCTTCACCCCGGCCCCGGCCGCGCTGGCCGCCTCGCTCTCGCCGGCGTACCGGCCGTCGAGCGTGCCGGTGACCCGGCAGATGCACATCGACTCCAACGGGGTGGCCGCCGCCGGCATCACGCTCGGCCTGGCCGCCCTGGCCCGGGCCGCCCGGCCGAAGTCCAAGCTGTGGCTGGTGCCGGCGCTGGCCGCCGGCCCGGTGGCCGCGTTCTTCCGCGACCCGGAGCGGGACGTCCCGGAGGACCCGTCGGCCGTGGTCGCCTCGGCGGACGGCCAGGTGCTGTCCGTGCAGCGGATGCAGGACGAGCGCTTCGGCGACGGCGAGTGGCTGCGGATCGCGGTCTTCCTGTCGGTGCTGGACGTGCACGTCAACCGCGCGCCGGTGGCCGGCAAGGTGGTCGACTACTTCGTCGCCGACGGCGGGTTCGTCAACGCCATGAAGCCGGACGCCGAGCACAACGTGGCGGCGTACACGGTGTTGGACACCGACCGCGGCACGGTGGTCGTGGCCCAGCGCACCGGGCTGATCGCCCGCCGCATCGTGCAGCGGGCGCCGGTCGGCTCACTGCTGGCCAAGGGCGAGCGGTTCGGCCTGATCCGGTTCGGCTCGCGTACCGACGTCTACCTGCCGGCCGACACCGCGGATCCGCTGGTCGGCCCGGGCGACAAGGTGGTCGGCGGGTCCACGGTCATCGCCCGCTGGCGCTGACGGGAGAGAACGGAATGAAAGGGGCGCCGCGCGATCGCGCGGCGCCCCTTTCGTCGTGCGTGTCCGCGCTAGGCGGCGCGACGCTGGTGCAGCCAGAGCAGCGGGCCGCTGACCAGGTAGCCCACCACCACGAGGGCGAAGGTGAGCCGGATGTCGACGAGCGCGCCGACCACCGGGACGAACCAGAGCCACGGCGGCAGCTTCAGCAGCCGGGCGAGCTTGGCGTAGGGGAAGCTCGACACCATCGCGAAGGCGAGCAGCGCCACGCCGGCGACCATGACCAGGCCAGGGACCGGTACGCCGATCGCCACGGTCAGGGCGAGCACCGCCGCCGCCATGGTGGTCGGCACGCCGCAGAAGAAGCGGCCGTCCTTCGGCGAGACGTTGAACCGGGCGAGCCGGATGGCGGCGCAGGCCGCGACCAGGGCGCAGGCGACCGCGGCGGCCGCCGGCGGCACCGAGCCGGCCAGTGAGGCGTAGACCACCACCGGCGCGGCGAGGCCGAACGAGCACATGTCGGCGAGCGAGTCCATCTGCGCGCCGAACGGGCTGGCCACGCCGAGCTTGCGGGCCAGCGCCCCGTCGAGGCCGTCGAACGCGACGCAGGCGATCAGGCAGACCGCGGCCAGCCGCACCTCGCCCTGCATGGCCAGGAAGATGGCCAGCATGCCGAGCATGAGGCTGCTCAGGGTGCACGCGTTGACCAGCGCGAACTTGGCGCGCCGGGCGGTGGTGCGCTCACCCGGCAGCAGCGGGATCGACATCGCCGGCGACTCGTCGACCGGCGCGGTCACCGGCAGCGCCGGGCTGATCGGGCGGATCGCCTCGACGTCGGCGTCGAGCCGGGGGTAGCGGATGCGCTGGCGGTCGGCGTAGCGGTGGTCGGGGGTGACCAGGTCGACCCCGGAACCGGCCAGGCCGTCACGGCGGCCCACCCGGACCAGAAGCACCTGGCGGGCGAACGTGCTGCTGCGGCGCAACCGGCCCGCCCAGCGACGCCCTGCGGGGCGCGGACTGTCAGTCGTACGACGCCGGCGCCATGGGGCTCTCGGCACGTTTCCTCCATCACCGGATCGACTGGCCGCCCACGTCGGGGCGGGTGTCCGGCTGTCTCGTGCCGGACCTTTCGGGCCCGGCAGCCCATTTGCGGAGTACACCATTGCACAGGGGACAAGGGCTTGGGTATAGCTGCCGGCGGTACTTATAACTCCCTTAACCGCGCGAACTGCTCGTTCATTCCCATCTCGGGCCTCAACGCCCATTTTTGTCTGCCGGTCCCAACTCCTGACTGTACCGGAGGTGGCCCAGGACGGCTCGGCGAGCGGTTCAGCTCACCCGTCGCCCGGTGGCCCGCACCGCCACCCCGGTCATCGACAGACCGGCCAACCGCTCCCGGGGGAACCAGGCGGCCCGGGCGGTCGATCCGCCGGCCAGCTCGGTCACCACGGCCTCGGTCGGCACGTCCACCCGCACCCGGTAGACCACCCGGATGCCGTGCCAGTCGAGCGGGCGTCCCTCCGGCCCCAGCGCGCCCGGCGTGTGCAGGTTGTCCACGTCCAGCAGGTCGACCACCCGGCCGAGCTGGCCGGCCTCCTCGACCAGCTCGCGGAGCAGCCCGGCCGCCGGCTGCTCGCCGTGGTCGGTGCCGCCGCCGGGCAGGTGCCACCGGCCGGCGCCCGGATAGCCGTCCGCGATCATGGTGAGCAGCACCCGGTCGTCCGGGTCGGTGACCAGCCCGTACGCGGCGAAGCGCTGCCGGCGGTCGGCGGCCGGGCCGGTCGGCGCGCCGGGCAGGCCCCGGGGCAGGTCGGCCGGCAGCGGCGTCACCGGCAGGCCGAGCAGCTCGGCGGTGAACGGCATCAGCGGTCGGGCCGAAGCCTCCTCGGCGCTGAACCAGCCCACGTCGTCGCTGCCGCCGTCCGGCTCCGGCCGCAGCCGCCCGCCCCGGGCCTCCACCTCGAAGATCAGCCGATCCGTGTGCACCGCGACGTCACCGGGCGGATAGGTGGCCACGTCGGCGACCGCGTCGGCGAGCCGGACGACCGCCACGGTCAGCCCGGTCTCCTCGGCGAACTCGCGGACCACCGCGGCGGCCGGGTGCTCGGCGTGCTCGACCCCGCCCCCCGGAAGCTGCCACACCCCCGGATACGGGCACCGCGTCCCCCGCGCGCCAGCAGAACCCGCCCGCCTTCGTCCCGCAAAACCCCGAACGCCGCCACCCGCCGCCGCTGCTCCACCCCACGCCTCCCCGTCCGTCCCTGCGTCGATCATGAGGTTAGCGGTCCCGGGACGGACATTTCGTCCCGTCAACCTCATGATCGCCGGGTCAGGGCGGTGGGCGCGGGTCAGAGGAGGTGGGCGGCCTGGACGGCCTCGGCGGTCACCTCGGTCAGGCGGTCGGTGGGGAGGGCGCCGAGCTCCTCGCGGCGGAACCAACGGGCCTCGCAGGTGGAGCCGCCGACGTCCGCCACGGTGGGCGGCGCGGGCTGGTCAACGACCACCCGGTAGAAGGCTCGCACGCCGTGCCAGTCGATCGGGTAGCCCTCCGGGCCGAGCGAGGCGGCGTCGCGGTGGCTGGCCACCCCGAGCAGCTCGACCAGGCGGCCGGTCTGCCCGGTCTCCTCGACCAGCTCCCGGATCAGCGCGGCGGCGGGCTGCTCGCCGTAGTCGGTGCCGCCGCCGGGCAGGTGCCAGCAACCGGCGCCCGGGTAGCCGTCGGAGACGCGGGTCAACAGCACCCGCTCCTCCGGGTCGGTCACCACCGCGTACGCGGCGAAGCGCTGCGCCCGGTGCAGCCCGTCCGGGCCGGGGACGGCGTAGAACGACGGGAACTCGGGGACCTCCTCCGGCACGATGTCGTCGGTGGAGGTGGGCAGGCCCAGCGCACGCGCGGTGAACAACCGCAGCGGCAGCTCCCGGGCCTCGTCGATGGTGAACCAGCGGGCCAGGTCGGTGGGGCGGTCGACCCGCTCGGTGAGCGTCCCGCCGCGCACCGAGACGGTGTAGAGCAGGCGGTCGGTGTGGATCGTGATGTGCCGCTCGGGCAGCGCCCGCATGTCGGCCAGCACGTCCTGCAGGCCGGCGACGGCCACCGAGAGCCCGGTCTCGGCCGCGGTCTCCCGGACGACGGTGTGCTTGGGGTCCTCACCGTGGTCGACCGCCCCGCCGGGGAGGGACCAGGTGCCGGGGGTGCCGGAGCGCTCCGATGCGCGGACCAGCAACACTCGGCCGTTTGAATCAGCACAAACTGCGTATGCCGCGATCCTGCGCAGCGGCTCCAGCGAGGTGGTCACGGAAGCAAATTCTCCCCGGACCGGGTTACCTCCATCGAAAAGAGTCAGATTCCTGACTCTTCGCTGGCGCCTCAGGGACGGGTCAGGGTAGGTCTCCGGGCGGTCACCGAGGTCGCCCGCCGACCGGCGCGGGACCGTGGACACATGACCTCCACGAACCCCTCGCAAGCGCCGTACAAGCAGCTCCGCCGCCCGGTCAGCGACCGCATGATCGCCGGGGTGGCCAGCGGGCTCGGCCGCTACTTCGCCCTCGACCCCACGCTCGTCCGGGTGGTCTTCGCGACCGCCACCGTGCTCACCGGCGGGCTCGCCGCGCTCGCGTACCCGATCATGTGGTTCCTGATGCCCGAGGAGCCGGCCGGCGCGCCCGCCTGGCCGCACCCGCCGGGCACCGCGCCCGGTTGGCCGCCGGTCCCGCCGGCCGGCCCGGGGCCGCAGGCCGGGCCGCCGCCCGCCGCCTGACCCGGCGTCACTCCCACTCGATGGTGCCCGGCGGCTTGCTCGTCACGTCCAGGACCACCCGGTTGACCTCGGCGACCTCGTTGGTGATCCGGGTGGAGATCCGGGTTACCACCTCGTAGGGCAGCCGGGACCAGTCGGCGGTCATCGCGTCCTCGCTGGAGACCGGGCGCAGCACCACGGGATGCCCGTAGGTGCGCCCGTCGCCCTGCACGCCGACGCTGCGGACGTCGGCCAGCAGCACCACCGGGAACTGCCAGACGCCCCGGTCCAGGCCGGCCGCGGTCAGCTCCTCCCGGGCGATCAGGTCGGCCTTGCGGAGCACGGCGAGGCGCTCCTCGTCGACCGCGCCGATGATCCGGATGGCCAGGCCCGGGCCGGGGAACGGGTGCCGCCACACCATCGCCTCGGGCAGCCCCAGCTCCAGGCCGATCGTGCGGACCTCGTCCTTGAACAGCGTGCGCAACGGCTCGACCAGCGAGAACTTCAGGTCCTCGGGCAGGCCGCCGACGTTGTGGTGGCTCTTGATGTTGGCGGTGCCGGTGCCGCCGCCGGACTCCACCACGTCCGGGTAGAGCGTGCCCTGCACCAGGAACTCGACGTCGCCGTGCGCGGCGATCTCCCGGGCGGCGGCCTCGAAGACCCGGATGAACTCCCGGCCGATGATCTTGCGCTTCTGTTCCGGATCGGTCACCCCGGCGAGCGCGCCGAGGAACCGCTCCCGGGCGTCGACCACCTTGAGCTTGATGCCGGTCGCCGCCACGTAGTCCTTCTCCACCTGCTCGGCCTCGCCGGCGCGCAGCAGCCCGTGGTCGACGAAGACGCAGGTGAGCTGGTCGCCCACCGCCCGGTGCACCAGCGCCGCCGCGACCGCCGAGTCGACGCCGCCGGAGAGGCCGCAGATGACCTCCTTGTCGCCGATCTGCTCGCGGATCCGGGCCACCTGCTCGTCGATGATGTTCTCGGGCGTCCAGGTCGGCGCGACGCCGGCGATGTCGTAGAGGAAGCGGGTCAGCATCTCCTGCCCGTGCGCGGTGTGCCCCACCTCGGGGTGGAACTGCACACCGGCCCGCCGGCCGGCCAGGTCCTCGAACGCGGCGACCGGGGCGCCCGCCGACTCGGCGGTCACCGTGAAGCCGGCCGGCGCCTCGGTCACGCAGTCGCCGTGGCTCATCCAGACCGGCAGGTCGGCCGGCAGGTCACGCAGCAGCACGCCGGGCTCGGTCAGGCGCGGGCGCAGCGGGGTGCCGCCGTACTCGCGGTTGCCGGTGCGCGAGACCGTGCCGCCGAGCGCCTGGGCCATCGCCTGGAAGCCGTAGCAGATGCCGAAGACCGGCACGTCGGCGTCGAACATCCCGGCGTCGATCTGCGGCGCGTCCGGCGCGTAGACGCTGGCCGGGCCGCCGGACAGGATGATCGCGGCGGGGTTCTTCGCCAGCATCTCGGACACCGGCATGGAGTGCGGGACGATCTCCGAGTAGACCTTCGCCTCGCGGACGCGGCGCGCGATGAGCTGGGCGTACTGGGCTCCGAAGTCCACCACGAGGACGGGGCGAGGCGTGCTCATGTGCGCAAAGCCTACCGACAGTCACCGGCCGCGTGGACGCGCCCCGGCGGCGCGTCGCTCGCCAGGTGTTAAGCAAGGGGCCCCGCCTCTACCGGAGGCGTTAACCGGGGGCCCCTCCTTTCACCTCAGCGCGGCGGGAGCGTGCGCCGGCACCGCTGGCGTACGCGGCGGCACCGCCGCCACCCGCGTGTACGCGGAGCCGGGCGCCGGGCGCGGGTCGGGCTCGCCCCTGTTGGGCCAGAACGACATCGCCCGCTCGGCCTGCGCGGTGATCGTCAGCGACGGGTTGACGCCCAGGTTCGCCGAGACCGCCGCGCCGTCCACCACGTGCAGCCCCGGGTGGCCGTACACCCGGTGCCAGGGGTCGACCACCCCGTCGTCGGGGGTGGCGCCGATCACCGCGCCGCCGAGGATGTGCGCGGTCATCGGGATGTTGAACGGCTCGGTCACCGCGCCGCCCGGGGTGCCGTCGATCTCCTCGGCGAGCAGCCGGACCGCCTCGTTGCCGGCCGGGATCCAGGTCGGGTTGGGCGCGCCGTGCCCGGGGCCGGAGACCAACCGGCGCCCCCGCCAGCGGGTGGTCAGCGAGTTGTCGACCGACTGCATGACCAGCGCGATGACGGTGCGTTCGGACCAGCCGCGCACGGACAGCATCCGCGCGGCCAGCCCCGGCTGCCGGACGATGCTGCCCAGCCACCGCCGGACCCGGTGCGGCCCGCCGTCGACCAGCAGCGACTGGAGCAGGCCCATCGCGTTGGAGCCCTTGCCGTAGCGGACCGGCTCGATGTGGGTCTGCGGGTCGGGGTGGAACGAGCTGGTGATCGCCACCCCCTCGGAGAAGTCCAGACCACGCCGCCGGGCCGCGCCGGATCCCACCGAGGCGCCGAGGATCGCCTCCGAGTTGGTCCGGGTCAGCTCGCCCAGCCGGGGCGACAGCGCCGGCAGCGCGCCGGTCGCCTTCATCTCGTGCAGCAGCCGCTGGGTGCCGAGCGCGCCGGCCGCGAAGACCACCTGGTCGGCGTGGATGACCGCGCGGCGCTTGCGCAGCCAGGCGCCGGTCCGCTCGGTGTGCACCGCGTAGCCGCCGGCCTCCTCCGGCCGCACGGCGGTGACGGTGGTCAGCGGGTGCACCTGCGCGCCGAGCCGCTCGGCGAGCCAGAGGTAGTTCTTGACCAGCGTGTTCTTCGCGCCGTGCCGGCAGCCGGTCATGCACGAGCCGCAGTGGCTGCACCCGGTGCGGTCCGGCCCGACGCCGCCGAAGTACGGGTCCGCCACCCGCTGCCCCGGCCGTCCGATGTGCACGCCGACCGGCGTCGGGTGGAACGTGTGCGCCACCCCCATCCGCTCGGCCACCGCCCGCATGGCCCGGTCCGCGCCGGTGTCGATCGGGTACGTGGTGACACCGAGCATCCGCTTCGCCTGGTCGTAGTGGCGGGCCAACTCGTCGCGCCAGTCGGTGATGTCCCGCCACTGCGGGTCGGCGTAGAACGCGTCCAGCGGCTCGTAGAGCGTGTTCGCGTAGACCAGCGACCCGCCGCCCACCCCGGCGCCGGAGAGCACCATCACCCCGCCGCCGGCCTTCCGGTCGGCGGAGCGGAGCAGGGTGATCCGTTGCAGCCCGAAGCAGCCGAGCTTCGGCGCCCAGAGGAACCGCCGCGCCTGCCAGGACGTCTTCGGGAACTCCTCGTCGGCGAAGCGCCGGCCGGCCTCCAGGACACCGACCGAGTAGCCCTTCTCCG
The DNA here is from genome assembly GCF_013694245.2 of Micromonospora ferruginea. NCBI lineage: Bacteria > Bacillati > Actinomycetota > Actinomycetes > Micromonosporales > Micromonosporaceae > Micromonospora > Micromonospora robiginosa. Next base: position 6,322,941 of record NZ_CP059322.2, on the reverse strand, counting down.
CCAGGCGGAGCGCGGTGACGCTGCCGCCGAAGCCCGACCCGATGACGACCACGTCGTAGCGCATGAACGCATCATTACCGACGGGTAGCTATGGCGCCAGCACGGGTTTTTCGCAGATCATGCAGAGCGCTCCGGCCACCGGTGCAACCTTCGGGGTGCCCGGACGCGTCGAACACCACGGGGAGAGGAAAGAACGCGTGACGAGACGACGCCTGCTCGGCCTGGCCGCCCTGGTGGCGGCGCTGCTGGTCGCCGGCGGCACGGTGGTGACGACGCGGCTGGTCGGCAACCACGCGCCGACCCGGGCCGCCGCGCCGGCCACCTCGTCCCCGGGTTCGCCGACGCCGGCGCCGACCACCGCCAGCCCGACCCCGCCGCCCGGCGCCGACCTGACCGGGCCGCTCAACCTGATGCTCGTCGGCGTCGACACCCGGGTCAGCATCCCCGGCTGGGAGCCGCACGCCGACGCCGTGCTGGTGCTGCACGTGCCCGCCGGGCTGGACCGGGCGTACCTGTTCTCGCTCCCCCGCGACCTGGTGGTCGACATCCCGGCCTTTCCGAAGGCCCGCTACCCGGGCGGGAAGACCAAGCTCACCCACGCGATGAGCTACGGCAGCCGGGTGCCGGGCGACAAGGCCCACCCCAGCACCGCCCAGGGGTACGAGCTGCTGCGCACCACCGTCTCCCGCTACACCGGGTTGCGCATCGACGCCGGCGCGGTGATCACGTTCGGCGGCTTCGACAAGCTGGTGGACACGCTCGGCGGCGTCGACCTCTACGTCGACCAGAAGGTCGAGTCCCGGCACCGCCGGCCGGACGGGAAGATGCGGCCGCTGGGCGGCGGCGGCTACACCGGGCCGCAGATGGTCTACCAGAAGGGCGACCGGCACCTGGTCGGCTGGCAGGCGCTCGACTACGCCCGGCAGCGCTACACCGCCGGCGGCGACTACACCCGGCAGCGGCACCAGCAGCAGCTCATCCGCGCGCTCGCCGGCAAGCTCCTCGGCCAGGGCACGCCCCGCGACCCGCAGCGGGTCGAGCAGGTGGTCGCCGCGCTCGGCAGGACCCTGGTGTACGTCGGCGGTGGGCGGAAGCTGATCGACTTCGCGTACGCCCTGGGTGGCATGCCGGCGGGCCGGATCACCCTGGTCGGGCTCCCCGGCACCGGGGTGGGCAGCGGCGGGGCCTACCGCGGCGAGCAGCTCCAGAAGCCGGGCCGCGACTTCCTCACCGCCCTGCGCGGCGGCAAGGCCGACGCGTACCTCGCCGCCCACCCTTCGCTGCGCGTGAAGACCTGAGGCGTTAGGCGGGGGCCCCGCCTATGCAGAATGCGTTAAGCGGGGGCCCCGCCTTACTTCGCCTTGGGGAGAGCGGGGCGTTCGGTGCCGAGCAACCAGGTGTCGAAGAGCTTGTCCAGCTTCTTGCCGGACACCCGCTCCGCCAGCGCGCGGAAGTCCGCGGTGGTGGCGTTGCCGTTCTTCCGCTCCGCCGCCCAGGTCTTCAGTACGGCGAAGAACGCGGCCTCGCCCACCGCCAGCCGCAAGGCGTGCACGGTCATCGCGCCGCGCTCGTAGACCGAGCGGCCGAACAGGTTCTCCACCCCCGGCCTGCCCGGCGGAGTCCGCCACACCGGGCCGGGCGCGGCCGCGTACGTCTGCTCGAACGTGCGCTGGACGGTTGACGACCCGCTGTGCTCGGCCCAGAGCCACTCCGCGTACGTGGCCAGCCCCTCGTTGAGCCAGATGTCCTGCCAGCGCTGGATCGAGACGCTGTCGCCGTACCACTGGTGGGCCAGCTCGTGCGCCACCACGTCGGTGTTGTCGCCCCGCCGGAAGAAGCTCGACGCGTAGACCGGCCGGCTCTGCGTCTCCAACGCGTACCGGATCCGGTCGTCGGCGACCACCACGCCGCCGTACGCGTCGAACGGGTACGGCCCGAAGATGCTCTCCAGGTAGTCGGCGACCTCGACGGTGCGCGCGATCGAGCGGTCCGGCGCGCCCTCGGGCAGCCCGGTGGTGACCGCGCTGAAGACCGGACGTCCCTTGTGCTCGGCGGTGGTGACGCGGAACTTCCCGATCGCCACCATGCTCAGGTAACTGGCCATCGGCGAGCCCTCCGACCAGCGCCAGGTGGTCCAGTCGCCGGCCGTCGACTTCCCCTTCGGCACCCCGTTGGAGACCGCGGTGAGCCCCTTCGGCACGGTGATCTCGATGTCGTAGGTGGCCTTGTCCGACGGGTGGTCGTTGACCGGGAACCAGGTGCTCGCCGACTCCGGCTGGCCGAGCGCGACCGCGCCGTCGGCGGTGTGCAGCCAGCCGCCCTCGCCCAGCGCCTCGGTGCGCAGCGCCGCCGGCCTGCCGTCGTACCGGATCTCGGTGACGAACCCGTTGCCCGAGGTGAGGCCGGTGGCCGGCGTGACGACCAGTTCGTCGTCGGCGCGGGCGTGCCGGGCCGCGGCGCCGTCCACGGTGACCGAACGGACCGTCAGCCCGGCCAGGTCCAGGTGGAACGCGGACAGGTCGGCGGTCGCGGTGGCCCGCACCGTGGTGGTGCCGGTCAGCTTGTCGGTGTCCGGGTCGTAGCGCACCTTGATCGCGTAGTTCGCGACGTCGTAGCCGCCGTTGCCGTAGCTGGGGAAATAGCTGTCGCCGGCCCCGGCCGCGCCGGGCGCGAAGGTGCGGCTCGCCGTCGGGCCGGGCTCGGTGGGCGCCGCCGCGCTCCGGTCCGGCTCGGCCGATCCGCAGCCGGCCAGCAGCAGCGTCCCGCAGGCCAGCAGCCCGAGCCGTCGTCGTCCGCCGCGCCGCGCCATCGCCTCGATCCCTCCCGGGGCCCCGAACGGCGGCCCGCCCACGGGCCGTTCCGCCCGCGGCAGCCTACCGACTGTCGATCACGTCCGCGTCACGGCAGGCCCGCTCGCCGGCCACCGCGTCCGGGCGCGCCGGCGTCACGGTAGGCCCGGCGGCGTCGCGCCGATCAACCAGGTGTCCAGGAGCGCGCGCAGCGGGCGGCCGGCGGCGCGCTCCGCGTACCCGACGAAGTCCGCGGTGGTGGCGTTGCCGTCGCGGCGCTCCGCCAGCCACCCGCGCAGGACGCGGAAGAACGTCTCGTCGCCGAGCGCGCGGCGCAGCGCGTGCACCGCGAGCGCGCCCCGCTGGTAGACCGCGTCGCCGAACATCCCGGCCCGGCCCGGGTCCACCGACGGCTTCGACCAGTCGGTGGCGGCGTACCGGTCGGCGACGGTCCGCGCCACGCTCCGCCCGCCGTCGTGTTCGGCCCAGAGCCATTCGGCGTACGTGGCGAAGCCCTCGTTGAGCCAGATGTCGCTCCACTTTGCCACCGACACGCTGTCGCCGAACCACTGGTGGGCCAGCTCGTGCGCGACCACCTCGGTGTTCGGCCGGCCGGACCGGAAGAAGCCCGGCCCGTACACCGGTCGGCTCTGGGTCTCCAGCGCGTACCGGATCCGGTCGTCGGCGACCACCACGCCGCCGTACGCGTCGAACGGGTACGGCCCGAAGCGGGCGGCCAGGAAGTCGGCGACCTCGCCGGTGCGGGCCACCGACGCGGCGGCCGGACCGTCCGCGGGCAGTGCCGCGGCGACAGCGGTGACGAGTGGCCTGCCGGCGTGCGTGCCGCTGGTGACCCGGTAGTCGCCGATCACCAGCGTGGTCAGGTAGCTGGCCATCGGCGAGCGCTCCGACCAGCGCCAGGTGGTCCGTCCGCCAGCGCTCGTCCGGCCCTTCGGCACCCCGTTGGAGATGGCGGCGAGCCCGTCCGGCACGGTGACCGCGAAGTCGTAGGTGGCCTTGTCCGACGGGTGGTCGTTGACCGGAAACCAGGTGCTCGCCGACTCCGGCTGGCCGAGCGCGATCGCCCCGTCCGGCGTGTGGTGGAACCCGCCGTCGCCCAGCTCGGCGGCGGGCAGCGGCCGGGGCACCCCGCCGTACGCGACCTCGACGGTGAACCGTTTCCCGGCCGGCAGCCCGTGCGCCGGGGTGACGACCAGCTCCGCGTCGTCGTGGCGGTGCTTCGCCGGCTCACCGTCGACCCGGACCCGGTCGACGGTGAGGCCGGCCAGGTCGAGCTGGAAGCGCGACAGCGCCCGGGTGGCGGTGACGGTCAGCGTGGCGGTGCCGGTGAGCCGGTCGTCCGCCGGCTCGTAGCGGACGTCGAGCGCGTAGTGCCCGACGTCGTAGCCGCCGTTGCCGGCCCCCGGCACGTACGGGTCGCCGGCGTCCGCCGCACCGGGCCGGAACCCGTCGCGGTCGTCGTGCCCCGCAGTGCAGCCGCCCGCCGTCAGCGCGACGGCCAACGCCGCCCCGCACCACCGCCGCCGCCAGCTCACCCGGCGAGCCTAGACGCGCGTCGGCGCGGGCGGGGTCGGAACCCGCGCCCGCGCCGACGGGTCACATCCGCTCAGCGGTCCAGGACCAGGCCGACCTTCTGGAACTCCTTGAGGTCGCGGTAGCCGCACTTGGCCATCGCGCGGCGCAGCCCGCCGAAGAGGTTGAGCTGGCCGTCCGGCTCGTCGGCCGGGCCGAACAGCAGCCGCTCCATCGAGCCGATCGGCTCGCCGGCCACCTCGAACGCGCCCCGGGGCAGCGACGGGTGGCTGGCCGCCGAGTGCCACCAGGCGCCGCCGGCCGGGGCCTCCTCGCAGAGCGAGAGCGGCTCGCCGAGCATCACCGCGTCCGCGCCGCAGCCGAGCGCCTTGGCGATGTCGCCGGAGGTCTGCATGTCGCCGTCGGCGATCAGGTGCACGTACCGGCCACCGGTCTCGTCGAGGTAGTCGCGGCGGGCCGCGGCGGCGTCGGCGATGGCGGTGGCCATCGGCACCCGGATGCCGAGCACCGACTCGGTGGTCGACCAGTCGTCGCCGCCGATGCCCACGATCACGCCGGCCGCACCGGTGCGCATCAGGTGCAGCGCGGTCTTGTAGTCGGTGCAGCCGCCCACGATGACCGGCAGGTCGAGGTCGGCGATGAACTCCTTGAGGTTCAGCGGCTCGTCGGTGGTGGAGACGTGCTCCGCGGAGACGAGCGTGCCCTGGATGACCAGGATGTCCACGCCGGCGTCCAGGATCACCGGGGCCAGCGCCAGGGTGTGCTGCGGCGAGACCCGGACGGCCACCGTGCCGCCGCCGGCCCGCAGCTCGCGGACCCGCTCGGCGATCAGGTCGGGCCGGATCGGCTCGGCGTAGACCTCCTGGAGACGCTTGGTCGCGCGGGCGTCCTCGCCCAGGCCGGCCAGCTCCTCCAGGATCTTGGTCGGGTTCTCGTAGCGGGTCCAGAGGCCCTCGACGTTGAGCACGCCGAGGCCGCCCAGCTCGCCGAGGCGCACCGCCGAGGTGGGGCTCATGGTCGCGTCCGAGGGGTGCGCGACGCAGGGGATGCCGAACGGGTAGGCGTCGAGCTGCCACGCGGTGGAGACGTCGTCGACGTCCCGGGTGCGGCGGCTCGGCACGATGGCGATGTCGTCCAGGTGGTAACCGCGCTGCGCGGTCTTGCCCAGCCCGATCTCGACCACGTCACGCATGGGGACTCCAGGTGTGTTCGGGGGTGGAGGGAGAGGTCAGCGGGAGTGGTAGTTCGGCGCCTCGACGGTCATCTGGATGTCGTGCGGGTGGCTCTCCTTGAGCCCGGCCGCGGTGATCCGGATGAGCTGGCCACGCCGGTGCAGCTCGGGGATGCTCTCGGCGCCGACGTAGCCCATGGCGGCGCGCAGGCCGCCGGTGAGCTGGTGGGCGACCTGGGCGAGCGGGCCCCGGTAGGGCACCTGCCCCTCGACGCCCTCGGGGACCAGCTTGTCCTCGGCCATCACGTCCTGCTGGAAGTAGCGGTCCTTGGAGTACGACTTGCCCTGGCCGCGCGACTGCATCGCGCCGAGCGAGCCCATCCCCCGGTACGCCTTGTACTGCTTGCCGTTGATGAAGATCAGCTCGCCGGGGCTCTCCTCGCAGCCGGCCAGCAGGCTGCCCAGCATCACCGTGTCGGCGCCGGCCACCAGCGCCTTGGCGATGTCGCCGGAGTATTGGATGCCGCCGTCGCCGATCACCGGCACGCCGGCCGGTCGGGCGGCCCGGGCCGCCTCCATGATCGCGGTGACCTGCGGCACGCCCACCCCGGCCACGATCCGGGTGGTGCAGATGGCGCCCGGGCCGACGCCCACCTTGACGCCGTCGGCGCCGGCCTCGACCAGCGCCTTCGCGCCCGCGTAGGTGGCGATGTTGCCGCCGACGATGTCGACGGCCACGTCGCGCTTGAGCCGGGCGACCATCTCCAGCACGGCCCGCTGATGGCCGTGCGCGGTGTCCACGATGACCACGTCGACGCCGGCGTCGACCAGGGCACGGGCCCGCTTGTAGCCGTCCTCGCCCACGCCGACCGCGGCGGCGACCCGGAGCCGCCCCGCGTCGTCCTTGGTGGCGTTCGGGTACTGCTCGCTCTTGGTGAAGTCCTTGACCGTGATCAGGCCGCGCAGCGCACCGGACCCGTCGACGATCGGCAGCTTCTCGACCTTGTGGCGGCGCAGCAGGTCGAGCGCGTCGTCCTTGCTCACCCCGACCGAGGCGGTGATCAGCGGGGTGCGGGTCATGATGTCGCGGACCGGCGTGGCCGGGTCGGAGACGAAGCGCATGTCGCGGTTGGTGACGATGCCGACGAGCTGCCCCTGCCCGTCGACCACCGGCACGCCGGAGATGCGGTAGCGGCCGCAGAGCGCGTCGACGTCGCGCAGCGTGTCGTCCGGGCTGGCCGTCACCGGGTTGGTGATCATGCCGGACTCGGAGCGCTTGACCAGGTCGACCTGGAGCGCCTGGTCCTCGACCGAGAGGTTGCGGTGCAGCACGCCGATGCCGCCCTGGCGGGCCATGGCGATCGCCATCCGGCCCTCGGTGACGGTGTCCATCGCGCTGGAGAGCAGCGGCACGGTCAGCTCGATGTTGCGGGTGAGCCGGGTGCGGGTGTTGACCCGGCTGGGCACCACGTCCGACTCGCCCGGCTGCAGGAGCACGTCGTCGAAGGTCAGCCCGAGCGGCACCACCCGGGCGGAGCCGGCCGGCAGCTCGGGCAGGTGGCCGCCCAGCTCGCCGCCGTCGGGGCCGGTCGGGGTCTCGGTGCTGGGCGAATTCTCCACGATTGCTCCCCTGAGCTGGTCGAACGGGCTGCAGCGAGGCGGCGCGCGCGGGCACCGGCGCGCACCGGTGTGACGGCGCGTCGCCTCATCGTACCCACTGGCCCGGCCGGGTCCGGGCAGTGGCGGGCCCCGGGTAGGCCGGGCCACAGCGCGGCCGGGGGCGGGCTTTCCGGCGGCGCGGGGTCTACGGTGAGGGGGTGCACGACGAGCCCATCGACCCGTTCAACGGCGACCCGGCCGATCCGGCTGCCGGCCTGCACGATTCCGGCGAGGAGGAGACGCTCGACCCGCTGACCGAGGTCGAGCGGCAGGACGTCCTGGAGGATCTCGCCGATCTGGAGATCTACCAGGCCCTGCTCCAGCCGATCGGGGTGCGTGGCCTGGTGATCGAGTGCGAGGACTGCCGCGAGCCGCACTACTTCGACTGGGACCTGCTCCGGGGCAACCTGCGCCACCTGCTCAACTCGGGGCGCCCCCGGGTGCACGAGCCGGCCTACGACCCCGACCCCGACCACTACGTGAGCTGGGACTACGCCCGCGGCTACGCGGACGGCGTGCACGACACGCTCACCGAGGGCACGGACGACGCCGCCCAGGAGTGACCCGGCCGACGGTCAGGCGACCAGGCCAGCCCGGAAGCCGGCCGCCACCGCGTGCGCCCGGTCGCGCGCGCCGAGCTTGCGGAACAGCCGCCGGGCGTGCGTCTTGACGGTGTCCTCGGAGACGAACAGCTCCCGCCCGATCTCCGCGTTGCTCTTGCCCTCCGCCATGCCGAGCAGCACCTGAAGCTCACGCTCGGTGAGCCCGATCGCGCTGCGCGGCGTCCGTCCCGCGCGCTGGCCGGGGCCCGGCTGAGGCGTCTCCGCCCCCTCCGCCGCCGGGTCGTTGGCGTCCTCGCCCCGCTGCACCGGCACCACCGTGGGCAGGCCCGCGGCATCCACCGGCGCCGCCGGCCAGTTCGGCCCGGCCGGGGTACGCCCCGGCGCCGTCGCCCGGGTCGGCCCGCCGACCGCCGCCGCGTCCCGGGCGGTGTCGGCCACCCGGTGCCGGTTGGCCCGCCCGGGGGCGGAGAGCAGCAGCAGCGCCTTCGCCACCGCGCTGGTCAGGTCGTGGTCGGCGTTCTGGATCAGACCGCGCGCCCCGGCGCTGATGGTGGCCGCCGCCGACTCCGACTCCTCGGCGCCGAGCAGCAGCACCGCGGCCTGCGGCGCGCGGGCGAGCACCCGGCGCACGAAGCCGGCGCTGTCCGGTCGGGTGAGGGCGGTGTCCGCGAGCACCACGTCGACCGGGCGCTCGGCGAGCCGCAGCATCACCTCGGGATCGGAGACGGCCGTCCGGACGACGCCGGACAGCCCGAGCCGCGCCGCCGCGGAGGTCAGATGCTGGGCCGCCAATGGTGTCCGAACGCATACAAGAACGCTACGCACTGTGGTCTCCTCTCCGCCTCAGAGCAGACCACGTGCGGGTGGGGTCGGGAGGGGGTTCCGAGCAATCATCCGAACTTTTCCGACAGATGGGGCATATGCCACCGAGTGTCCGAGGTTTTCGATCACAGATGTGTGAGCCGGGGACGGCTCGGGTACCGAGTTGTCCATCCGGAACCGGCATCCCGCGCGGACCGCCGCCCGGTAGCTGGCCACGAACATTCTCCGCGGTGCCGCGCGGGAGGAGGGGTGCTGATGTCGAACGTACGTAGGCTGCCTGGACCCATCGTCGACCTCTGGGACTGGCAGCGGCTCGGCGCGTGCCGGGGCCGCGACAGCGCCCAGTTCTTCCACCCGGACGGCGAGCGCGGCTCGTCCCGACTGCGCCGCGAGACCGGCGCGAAGACGGTCTGCGGTGCCTGCCCGGTGCGCGCCGAGTGCGCCGCGCACGCCCTCGCCGTCCGCGAGCCGTACGGCGTCTGGGGCGGGTTCAGCGAGTCCGAGCGGCTGCGGCTGCTCGCCCTCGGCTGGGAGGACGCGGCCGACCGCAGGCAGTCCCGGGTGGACGTCGCCCGGCTGGAGGCCCGCCTCGGCCGCGCGCACAAGACCGCCGTCCCCGACCAGCGCAAGGTCGCCTGACCCGCTCACCTCCCGACGCTGTGCCCCGACCCGGGGCACAGCGTCGCTTCACGTCCGTGCCATGGTCCCGCCACCCGACACCGTCGCCGCCGCGCCTGGGCCGGCTTCCCCGCGACCGCCTGTCGAGCTGACATCACCAACGACTCGGGCCGGGACCGGACGAACCCTCAGGGCCGCCTGTCGAGCTGACGTCCCGAACGACTCAAGCCAGGACCGGACGAACCCTCAGGGCCGCCTGTCGAGCTGACATCACCAACGACTCAAGCCAGGACCGGACGAACCCTCAGGGCCGCCTGTCGAGCTGACATCACCAACGACTCAAGCCAGGACCGGACGAACCCTCGGAGCGGCCCGGAGATGAGCCACGGCCCGGGGCGCTCGCCGCTTCCGATCCCTGGCCCGGGCACACCGGAGCCTGCGGCCAAGCCTCGACGGTCGGGACGGCGCCTGAGTCGCTTCTGATATCAGCTCGAAAGGCGCTGAGAAGAGCGGCACCGCCCGCGCGTCACCCGGACCGGCAGCGCGCCCACCATCGGGCCGCGGCACCGGCCGGGGTGGCCCTGAAGGCCGGTGTCGGCACGCGCCCTCCGCGCACCCGCCGCGCACCTGCCGCGCACCTGCCGCGCGACTCGTCGGCTCGGGCACGTCGACCGGGGCGGGCGGACGGTCGAGCCGCCAGGACGCCGAAGTGGCGGCATCCCGGTCCGGTATCACCGCCTGTTGGGGCGCGGTCAGGCCACCGTCACCGTGACGGTGTGCCAGCCGGTCGCGCCGTCCGGGGCCACCGGGCTGCGCTGCTCCGGCTGCGTCTCGCCGGCCGCGTCGGTGGCACGCACCTGGAGACGGTGCTCGCCCGGGGTCGCGTCCCAGCGCCACGACCACTGGACCCAGGTGTCCGACGACACCGCCGGAGCCAGCGTCGCCTCCCGCCAGGGCCCGCCGTCGACGCGTACCTCGACGCGGCGGATGCCGCGGTGCTGCGCCCACGCCACGCCGGCGACCGTCACCGGGCCGGCGGCCGGGCGGCTGCGGGCGCGAGGCGTGTCGATCCGCGACTGCGTCTTGATCGGCCCCTGGGCGGACCAGCCGCGCGGCACCCAGTACGCGTCGAAGTCGGCGAAGCTGGTCAACTCCAGCTCGGTCAGCCACTTGCACGCCGAGACGTACCCGTAGAGGCCGGGCACCACCATCCGCACCGGGAAGCCGTGCTCGACCGGCAGCGGCTCGCCGTTCATGCCCACCGCGAGCAGCGCGTCCCGCCCGTCGCGCAGCGCCGACGTGGGGGTGCCGCAGGTCCAGCCGTCGGCCGCGCGCCCGACCACCTGGTCCGCGCCCTCCTCCGGGTCGGCCTCGTCCAGCAGCTCCTTGATCGGCACGCCGAGCCAGCGGGCGTTGCCGATCAGGTCGCCGCCCACCTCGTTGGAGACGCAGGCGAGCGTCACGTACCGCTCGACCATCGGTCGGGCCAGCAGGTCGTCGAAGCTCAGCTCGATCGGGTTGCGGACCCGGCCGTGGATGCGCAGCTTCCAGGTGACCGGGTCGACCTGCGGCACCACCAGCGCGGTGTCGATCCGGTAGAACTCCCGGTTCGGGGTGACGTAGGGGGCGAGCCGGGGCAGGGACAGGTCCGCACCGGCCGGCACCGGCGGGGCGGCGCCGGCCGGTGCCGGCAACGTCACCGCCTCCCGGGCCGCCGAGACGCCGCGCCGGCCGGCCAGCCAGTGCCCGCCGAGGCCGGCCACCGCCGCCGCACCGGTCAGCAGGCCGGCGCCGCGCAGGAACCGGCGGCGCGACTCCTGGTCACCGCCCACCGACGGCTCCCAACCTCCGGCGCCCTCCTCCTCGCGCGCGAGCGCGGCGGCCGCCGGGGGTGGCACGGGGCCGCGCCGGGCGACGGCCGTGTCGGCGTCACCGGAGCGCGCCGCGGGGGTGGCCGGGTCGCGGTCCGCGCGCAGCGGGCCGGCCACGAAGGCCCAGAGCGTCAGGCCGCCGAGGGCGGCGCCGACCAGGGACGGAAGCGCGTCGAACGCGTCCGCGCCGGGCCGGGTCAGCGCGGCGGCCACGCCGAGGACGGCGAACGCGGCGATGCCGGCCAGGCCGATCGCCAACCGACGGGCCGCGGCCAGGCCGAGCAGCGCCGCGAAGGCGGCCAGCAGCAGCGCCGTGCCGGTCAGCAGCGCGATCTTGTCGTACGTGCCGAAGACGTCGATGGCGAACTGCTTGAGCGGCTCGGGCACCAGGTCGACCACGAGGCCGCCGACGGCGATCAGCGGGGCGGACCGGGGACCGGTCAGGACGGCCACCGGCTCGGCGACGCCGAGCGCCACCGCGGCGGCGACGACACCGGACAGTGCCGCGTGGCGGCGGGAGATCGTGCTCACCCGGCCCAGTGTGGTCGACCGGTCGGCCCGGCCGCCAATCTCGTCAGCGTTCCGTAAGGCGGATACGCGTCAGGGCACACCGCCGGGTGGCGGTGTGCCCTGACGTCGGGCCGTGCTCCTCGGGTCAGAAACCCGGGCCGTGCTGGTGGCCGTGGCCGTGCGAGTGGCCGTGCCCACCGGCGGCGGCCGGCTCCGGCTCGGCCGGCTTCTCCACCACGAGGCTCTCCGTGGTGAGCAGCAGGCCGGCGATCGACGCGGCGTTGGAGACCGCGTTGCGGGTCACCTTCACCGGGTCGAGGATGCCGGCCTTGGCCAGGTCGACGTACTCGCCGGTGGCGGCGTCCAGGCCGGTGCCCCAGTCCTGGCCGACGACCTTCTGCACCACCACGTAGCCGTCGTGGCCGGCGTTCTGGGCGATCCAGCGCAGCGGCTCGACGAGCGCCTTGCGCACGATCGAGACGCCGACCTTCTCCTCGCCGGTGAAGCCCAGGTCGTCGTCGAGCACCGGCAGGATCTGGGCCAGCGCGGCGCCGCCGCCCGGGACCGTACCCTCCTCGACCGCGGCCTTGGTCGCGGCGATGGCGTCCTCGATGCGGTGCTTGCGCTCCTTCATCTCGACCTCGGTGGCCGCGCCGACCTTGATCACCGCGATGCCACCGGACAGCTTCGCCAGCCGCTCGGAGAGCTTCTCCCGGTCCCACTCGGAGTCCGACGCCTCGATCTCCTTACGGATCTGGGCGACCCGGTCGGTGACCTCGGCGGACTGGCCGCCACCGTCGACGACCGTGGTGTTCTCCTTGTCGACCACGACGCGGCGGGCGGTGCCGAGCACCTCCAGGCCGACCTGGTCGAGCTTGTAGCCCAGCTCCGGGGCGACCAGCTCGGCGCCGGTCAGCACCGCCATGTCCTGCAGCATCGCCTTGCGGCGGTCGCCGAAGCCGGGGGCCTTCACCGCGCAGACCTTCACGGTCTTGCGGATGGCGTTGACCACCAGCGTGGACAGGGCCTGGCCCTCGACGTCCTCGGCGATGATGAGCAGCGGCTTGTTGTTCTGGAGGACCTTCTCCAGCAGCGGCAGCAGCTCCTCGATCGCCGAGATCTTCTGCGTGGTGATGAGGATGTACGGGTCCTCCAGGACCGACTCCTGCGACTCCACGTCGGTGACGAAGTTCGGCGAGATGAAGCCCTTGTCGAACTGGAGACCCTCGGTCACCTCCAGCTCGGTGGTGAGCGCGGAGCCCTCCTCGACGGTGATGACACCGTCGCGGCCGACCCGCTCCATCGCCTCGGCGATCAGCTCGCCGATCGTGGCGTCCTGCGCGGAGACGGTCGCCACGTGCGCGATCGACTCCTTGCTGGCGACCTCGACGGCCTTGCCGAGCAGCGCCTCGGAGACCTTGGCGGCCGCCGCGTCGATGCCCCGCTTCAGGCCGGTCGGGTTGGTGCCCGCGGCCACGTTGCGCAGGCCCTCGCGGACCATGGCCTGGGCCAGCACGGTCGCGGTGGTGGTCCCGTCGCCGGCGACGTCGTTGGTCTTGGTCGCCACCTCCTTGACCAACTGCGCGCCGAGGTTCTCGTACGGGTTGGTGAGCTCGATCTCCTTGGCGATGGTCACGCCGTCGTTGGTGATCGTGGGCACACCGAACTTCTTGTCCAGGACGACGTTGCGCCCGCGCGGGCCGAGGGTGACCTTGACCGCGTCCGCCAGGGCGTTGACACCGTGCTCCAGCAGGTGCCGGGCGTCATCCGAGAAGCTCAGGATCTTTGCCATCGGTATCCCTTCGAAGCGACGTTGCCCCGGCCCGGCGAGCCGGACCGGGGCAACGACACTGATCGGTTGCTTACTTCTCGATGACCGCGAGGACGTCGCGGGCGGAGAGCACCAGGTACTCCTCGCCGGCGTACTTGACCTCGGTGCCGCCGTACTTCGAGTAGAGAACGGTGTCGCCGACCTTCACGTCGACCGGCACGCGGTTGCCCTTGTCGTCGATCCGGCCCGGGCCCACAGCGAGGACGGTGCCCTCCTGCGGCTTCTCCTTGGCGGTGTCGGGGATCACGATGCCCGAGGCGGTGGTGGTCTCGGCCTCGTTCGCCTGGACCACGATGCGGTCCTCGAGCGGCTTGATCGCAACCTTGGTCGCGGTAGTCACGGGCATACCCTCCTGGGGTACTTGGTGTCGTTACCGGTCGGCATGCCGACCAGCGTCAATCTGCCACATGCCACCGGGCGGGGCCGTCGTCGCGGGTGCCGGTCCGCCTGGCGTTCAACCCTCGGGCACCAGGGCCCGGAGGTTGGCACCCTCAGGGTGAGAGTGCTAATCGCAGGTTATTCCTCGGCTAGCACTCCGTCAAGGAGAGTGCCAGCGCCCCGCCCACCGTGTCGCCCTCCGGGTCGGGAGAATGAACCGGTGGACCTCGACCAGCTCACCGCGCTGCGTACCCCCGAGGGGTCGGCCGCGCTCGCCGCGGCGGCGGAGGTGGCCGGCGGCGACCCGCTGGCGGCGGCGGCCGCGCTGCGCTCGGCCGGTATCCCCGGCGGGCTCGCCGCGGCGGCGCTGACCCAGGCGGAACTGCGCCGCCGGGCGGCAGGCAAGTTCGGCCCGGCGGCGGCCGGCATGTTCCTCACCCGGGCCGGGCTGGAACAGGCCACCCGCCGGGTGGTCGCCGACCGGCGGGCCGCGCGGCTGCGCGCCGCGGGCGTGACGACCCTGGCCGACCTGGGGTGCGGGCTGGGCGCCGACGCGCTGGCCGCGGCCCGTGCCGGCATCCGCGTGCACGGGGTCGAGGCCGACCCGGTGACCGCCGCGATGGCCGCCGCGAACGCCGAGGCGGCCGGGCTGGCCGACCTGGTCACGGTCGAGTGCGGCGACGCCACCGCGTTCGACGTGTCCCGGGTGGACGGCGCGTTCTGCGACCCGGCGCGGCGGCGGGCCGGCACCGGCCGGCGGATCTTCGACCCGAACGCCTACTCCCCGCCGTGGGACTTCGTCACCGGGCTGGCCGCGCGGGTGCCGCGTACCGTGGTCAAGGTGGCGCCCGGCCTGGACCACGCGCTGATCCCGGCCGGCGCCGAGGCGGAGTGGGTGAGCGTCGACGGCGACCTGGTGGAGGCCGCGCTCTGGTGCGGGCCCCTCGCCGACGTCCCCCGCCGCGCCACCCTGCTGCGGAGCAAGGAAGGGGCCCCCGTTAACGCCTCCGGTAGAGAAGGGGCCCCCGCTTATCACCTCACCGGCACCGGCGCGGACGAGGCGGCGGTGGGCGCGGTACGGCGGTTCCTGTTCGACCCGGACCCGGCGGTGGTGCGCGCGCACCTGGTCGCGGAGCTGTCCGCCGACCTCGGCGCCACGCTCGCCGACCCGTCGATCGCCTACCTCTACGCGGACGCGGCACACGCCACCCCGTTCGCCCGCTGCCTGGAGATCACCGACGTGCTGCCGTTCTCCCTGAAGCGGCTGCGCGCCCTGCTGCGGGAACGCCGGGTCGGTCGGGTGGAGATCCTCAAGCGGGGGTCGGCGCTGGAGCCGGAGAAGCTGCGCCGGGACCTGCGGCTGGCCGGCGACGAGGCGGCCAGCCTGGTGCTGACCCGGGTGGCCGGCGCGCCCACCGTGCTGATCTGCCGCCCGGCGCCGGCGGCCGGCTGACGGCGTCACCCGGCCGCCGCGCCACGTGCCGGGTCGCCGTGACCCGACGGCCGGGTTAGCTTGACGGTCATGGCGGGACAGGGCACTCCGGCGACCGCGCTGCTGACCAGGCGGAAGATCGCGTACACCACGCATCCGTACGACGTGTCGCCGGACGCGCCGAACTACGGCGCGCTGGTCGCCGACGCCCTCGGGGTGCCGCCGGGGCAGGTGTTCAAGTCGCTGGTCACCGAGGTCGACGGCGGGCTGACCGTGGCGGTGGTGCCGGTGACCGGGGAGCTGGACCTGAAGGCGCTGGCCGCGGCGGTCGGCGGCAAGCGGGCCGCGCTGGCCGACCGGGTCGCGGCCGAGCGGGCCACCGGGTACGTGCGGGGCGGGATCAGCCCGCTGGGGCAGCGGAAGCGGTTGCAAACGGTGGTCGACGCGTCCGCGTCGGCGTACCCGGCGGTGTACGTGTCGGCCGGTCGCCGGGGTCTCCAGCTTCGGCTCGCGCCGGCCGATCTGGTGGCGCTGACCGGGGCCGTGACCGCCCCGATCGCGGCCGGCTGAACCGGACGTCCGGGAGCGTTTCCGCAGCCGGTGTCCGTGAGGTGACAACCGCGTTGCTGAATTGTTACCGCCGCCAACAAACTTCTGACCTCGGCACTCTTGCGGACCCCGGGAAGCGCGGAATACGTTGCCGGACACAACAAAACAACCGAACGCAACTCCCCCACCCCCCGAAAGGACCCGTGCACATGCGCAAGGGCTTCCTCACCTTCGCGGCCGTCGGTCTCCTCGCGACCGGCAGCATGGCCGCCTGTGGTGACAACGGCGGTTCTTCCGACCAGGCCGGCGGTTCGAACGACAAGAAGCCGAAGATCGGCGTGATCCTGCCGGACAGCAAGTCCTCCGCCCGCTGGGAGGGCGCGGACCGCAAGTTCCTCAAGGCGGCGTTCGACGCGGCCGGCGTCGAGTCGGACATCCAGAACGCGCAGAACGACAAGACCGCGTTCCAGACCATCGCCGACCAGATGATCACCAACGGCGTCAACGTGCTGATGATCGTCAACCTGGACTCCGGCACCGGCAAGGCCGTGCTCGACAAGGCCAAGTCGCAGGGCGTCGCCACGATCGACTACGACCGGCTGACCCTGGGCGGCTCCGCCCAGTACTACGTCAGCTTCGACAACGAGGCCGTCGGCAAGCTCCAGGGCGAGGGCCTGAGCAAGTGCCTGACCGACAAGGGCGCCAAGAACCCGTCGATCGCGTACCTCAACGGCTCGCCGACCGACAACAACGCC
Organism: Micromonospora ferruginea; assembly: GCF_013694245.2. NCBI lineage: Bacteria > Bacillati > Actinomycetota > Actinomycetes > Micromonosporales > Micromonosporaceae > Micromonospora > Micromonospora robiginosa. Next base: position 6,306,439 of record NZ_CP059322.2, on the reverse strand, counting down.
ACCCTGTTCAAGAACGGGTACGACTCGGTGCTCAAGCCGAAGTTCGACTCGAAGGAATACACCAAGGTCGCCGACGACTCGGTGCCGGCGTGGGACAACGCGCAGGCCGCCACCATCTTCGAGCAGCAGCTCACCAAGGCCAGCGGCAAGATCGACGGTGTGCTCGCCGCCAACGACGGTCTCGGCAACGCGGCCATCTCGGTGCTGAAGAAGAACAAGCTCAACGGCAAGGTCCCGGTGACCGGTCAGGACGCCACCAAGGAGGGCCTGCAGAACATCCTCGCCGGTGACCAGTGCATGACCGTCTACAAGGCGGTCAAGAAGGAGGCGGACGCCGCCTCCGAGCTGGCCATCGCGCTCGCCAAGGGCGAGAAGAAGGACACCGGCCAGACCGTCAAGGACCCGGAGGGCAACCGGGACGTGCCGGCCGTGCTGCTGGAGCCGAAGGCCATCTACAAGGACAACGTCAAGGACGTCGTGGCCGACGGTTACGTCACCAAGGAAGAGCTCTGCACCGGTGCGTTCACCAAGCTCTGCACCGACGCCGGCGTGAGCTGACCCACCCCGCCTCAGGCGGCACCGCCCGGCACGGGAAGACTCCCGTGCCGGGCGGTACCCACGCCGGACGGGATCCGAGACCTCCCTCCGCCCAAAGGAGACCCCCGTGTCCGCAACCCCCCTGCTGGAGCTACGCGGGATCGACAAGAGCTTCGGTCCCGTCCAGGTGCTTCGCGACGTCGCCTTCGCCGCGCACCCCGGCGAGGTGACCGCGCTGGTCGGCGACAACGGCGCCGGCAAGTCGACCCTGGTCAAGTGCATCAGCGGCATCTACCCCACCGACGCCGGCGAGTTCCTCTTCGACGGCAAGCCGGTGAGCATCAGCAGCCCCCGGGACGCCGCCGCGCTCGGGATCGAGGTCGTCTACCAGGACCTGGCGCTCTGCGACAACCTCGACATCGTGCAGAACATGTTCCTCGGCCGGGAGAAGCGCAGCGGCCTCGTGCTCGACGAGCCGACCATGGAGCAGATGGCCGCCGAGACCCTGGCCGGCCTGAGCGTGCGCACCGTGAAGTCGCTGCGCCAGCACGTCTCCAGCCTCTCCGGCGGCCAGCGGCAGACGGTGGCCATCGCCAAGGCCGTGCTCTGGAACAGCAGACTGGTCATCCTGGACGAGCCGACCGCCGCGCTGGGCGTCGCGCAGACCGCCCAGGTGCTGGAGCTGGTCCGCCGGCTGGCCGACAACGGCCTGGCCGTGGTGCTCATCTCGCACAACATGAACGACGTCTTCGCCGTCTCCGACCGGATCGCCGCGCTCTACCTCGGCCAGATGGTCGCCCAGGTGAAGACCACCGACATCACCCACTCGCAGGTGGTCGAGCTGATCACCGCCGGTCGCTCCGGCGACCTCGGCCTCGCCGGCGAACCGGGCAGCAACGGCACCGGCGCCGCGCCCGCCGACACCACCCCAGGAGCCGTCCGATGACCGCCACCGTCGTGAAGAAGGAAGGCCCGGCCGGCGTCGCACCGGCGCCGACCGTGGGCAGCCACGTGAACAACTACTGGCGCCGGGTACGCGGCGGCGACATCGGGGCGCTGCCCGCGGTGGTCATGCTGCTCGTGCTCGCCATCGGCTTCTCGATCGCCCGCCCGTCGTTCTTCACCGCCGGCAACCTGGCGAACCTGTTCACCCAGGGCGCGGCGGTCACGCTGATCGCGATGGGCCTGGTCTTCGTCCTGCTGCTCGGCGAGATCGACCTCTCCGCCGGCTTCGCCAGCGGCGTGTGCGCGGCGATCCTGGCCAACGTGGTCACCGTGATGGGCTACCCCTGGTACGTCGCGGTGCTCGCCGCCGTCGTCACCGGCGTGGTGATCGGCACCGTGCTCGGCCTGCTGGTCGCGAAGGTCGGCATCCCCTCCTTCGTGGTCACCCTCGCCGGCTTCCTCGCCTTCCAGGGCGTGGTGCTGACGCTGATGGACGAGGGCGCCAACATCGCCGTCCGGGACGACACCCTGGTCGCGATCGCCAACCGCAACCTCTCCCCCGTGCTGGGCTGGGTGCTGGCCGTGCTGGCCGTCGGCGGGTACGCGGCCGTGCAGCTCCTGCGCCACCGCAACCGGTCCGCCCGTGGCCTGCTCACCGACCCGATCGCGGTGGTGGCCGCCCGCATCGGCGGTCTCGCCGTGATCCTCGGCGTCGCGGTCTACGTGCTCAACCTGGAGCGCAGCCGCAACGTCCTGGTGGTGTCGCTCAAGGGCGTGCCGATCGTGGTGCCGATCATCGCGGTGCTGCTGGTCGTCTGGACGTTCGTGCTCCAGCGCACCAGCTACGGCCGGCACATCTACGCGGTCGGCGGCAACGCCGAGGCGTCCCGCCGGGCCGGCATCAACGTGGACCGGATCCGCATCTCCGTCTTCGTCATCTGCTCCGGGATGGCCGCCATCGGCGGCATCGTGGCGGCCAGCCGGGCCAACTCGGTCGACCCCAACACCGGCGGCAGCAACGTGCTGCTCTACGCCGTCGGCGCGGCGGTGATCGGCGGCACCAGCCTCTTCGGCGGCAAGGGCCGGGTCCTCGACGCCGTGCTCGGTGGCGCGGTGGTCGCGGTGATCGACAACGGGATGGGACTGATGGGGTACAGCTCGGGCGTCAAGTTCGTGGTCACCGGCGTGGTCCTGCTCGCCGCGGCGACCATCGACGCGCTGTCGAGGCGGCGGGCCGCCGCCACCGGCGTGCGCTGACCCCGGGTACGGACACACGATGGCAGTGGCAACGCGCGCGGGTCCCAGCCAGGACGAGATCCGCCGGCAGAACCTGGGCGCATTGCTCCGCTACGTGCACGTGCACGGCGCCACCACCCGCGCGGAGCTGACCACCGCGCTCGGGCTCAACCGCAGCACCATCGGCGCGCTGACCGCGGACCTGGCCGGCGCCGGTCTGGTCAGCGAGGGGACGCCGAAGGAGACCGGCCGGGCCGGACGACCGTCACTCGTCGTCCGGCCCGAGTCGGGCCGGGTCTACGCGTACGCGTACAGCGTCGAGGTGGACCGGCTGCGGGCCGCGAGGGTCGGTCTCGGCGGCGAGGTGCTCGATCGTCGCGAACTGGACCGGCCGCGCAACCTGGTCGCCGGGGAGGCCGCCCCGCTGCTGGCCGGCGCGGTCAAGGAGATGCACCACGGGGTGCCGCCGGACTCGCTGTGCGTGGGCGCGGGGGTGGCCGTGTGCGGCATGGTCCGCCGCGACGACGGGCTGGTGCGACTCAGCCCCACCACCGGCTGGGTGGACGAGCCGATCGGCGCGGCGCTCGCCGCCGAGCTGGGCATCGACGTGCCGATCACGGTGGGCAACGTGGCCGACGTGGCCGCCTTCGCCGAGCACGCCCGGGGCGCGGCCACCGGCTGCGACAACGTCATCTACCTGTACGGGGACGTCGGCGTCGGCGCCGGCATCATCGCCGGCGGGCGGCGCCTGACCGGGCACGGCGGCTACGGCGGCGAGGTCGGCCACATGGTGGTGGTCCGCGACGGCGCGCGCTGCGAGTGCGGCCGGCGCGGCTGCTGGGAGACCGAGATCGGCGAGTACGGGCTGCTGCGCGCCGCCGGGCACGCCGAGGCGCGCGGTCGGGACGCGCTGTTGGGCGTCTTCGACGCGGCCGACCGGGGCGACGCGCGGGCGCAGAGCGCGGTCCGGCAGGCCGGCGACTGGCTCGGCTTCGGCGTGGCCAACCTGGTCAACATCTTCAACCCGGAGATGGTCATCTTCGGTGGCACCATGCGCGACCTCTACCTGGCCGCCGCCGCCCAGGTGCGCAGCCGGCTCAACCGCAACGGCCTGCCCGCCTGCCTGGAGCACGTGCGGCTGCGTACCCCGAAACTCGGCGACGACGCGGCGCTGATCGGCGCCGCCGAGCTGGCCTTCGAACGCCTCCTGGCCGACCCGCTGAACTGATCGGCGCGGTGATCCGTACCAGTGTGCGGACGGCCGCTCGGCTCGGCCGTCCGCGACCCCGCGTAGCGGTCCGGATCGAGGAGGCAACCCAACCATGGCATCGCTGGAATCCGCACGTCGCCGGCTGGCGCACCGGGTGACCCTGCTGCTCGTCGCGATCGGCGCGGGGATCGGCGTCCTTCCCGGCATGGCGCAGGCCGCGCCCAACCCCGGCGTGCAGATGAACGCCGCCGACATGACGCTGCTCAACGGCGTCCGGCTGGCCGGGCTGTGGGAGATGCCGGCCGGGACGATGGCCGCCGAGAAGGGCAAGTCCCCCCGGGTCCGGGAGGTCGGCGCGGAGATCGCCCGCCAGCACGGCGTGCTGGACCAACTGGTGGTCGAGGCCGCCAACAAGCTGGGCGCGGTGCTGCCGGCGGAGCCGACGACCCAGCAGAAGGGCTGGCTGACCGAGATGCAGAACGCCAACGGCGCCCAGTTCGACCAGATCTTCGTCACCCGGCTCCGGGTCGCCCACGGCAACATCTTCCCGGTGATCGGGGCGGTCCGGGCCAGCACCAAGGACCCGGTCGTGCGCAAGCTCGCCGAGGACGCCAACAAGTTCGTCAACGACCACATGACCATGCTGGAGAGCACCGGGCTGGTCCGCTGGCAGCAGTTGCCGCCGCCCGCGATCCCGGCCGCGCAGAGCGATTCCCTGGTGGCCGCCGCCCAGGCCAACGCGTCCAGCGGCGGCGGGCTCCAGGTGAGCACCGGGATCGTGTGGGCGGTCTTCCTGATCGCGCTGGGCACCGGCGGGTACACGACCTGGCGGCTGATGCGCCGCTCGTGAGCAAGCGGTGTTAAGCGGGGCCCCTTCCTCTACGCCAGGCGTTAAGAAGGGGCCCCTCCTTACACCTCACCCGTGCCAGGAGCGCCACAGCGCGGCGTAGGAGCCGTCGGCGGCGACCAACTCGTCGTGCGAGCCCAGCTCCACGATCCGGCCGTCGGACACCACCGCCACCCGGTCCGCGTCGTGCGCGGAGAAGAGCCGGTGCGCGATGGCGATCACGGTCCGCCCGTGCAGCACCGCCGCCAGCGAGCGTTCCAGCGCCCGGGCGGCCCGCGGGTCGATCAGCGAGGTGGCCTCGTCCAGCACCAGCGTGTGCGGGTCGGCCAGGACCAGCCGGGCCAGCGCGAGCTGCTGCGCCTGCGCCGGGGTGAGCGGATGCCCGCCCGCGCCGACGACCGTGTCCAGCCCCGCCGGCAGCGCCAGCGCCCAGTCCAGCGCGTCCACCGCGGCCAACGCGGCCCGCACCTCGGCGGGTCCGGCGGCCGGACGGACCATCGCCACGTTGTCGGCGAGCGTGCCGATGAACACGTGGTGCTCCTGGCTGACCAGCGCGACGTGGGTCCGCAGCTCGTCCAGGGGCAGGTCGGTGAGGGGTCGACCGTCGACGGTCACGGTGCCGGCGCTCGGGGTGTGCACGCCGGCCAGCAGCCGGCCCAGCGTCGACTTGCCGGCGCCGGACGGACCCACCATGGCCAGCCGCTCCCCCGGCCGGGGCACCAGCGTCACCCCGTGCAGCACGTCGTGGCCGGGCCGGTACGCGTACCGAACGTCGTGCGCGGCCAGCCGGCCGTCGACGTCGCGCCGGCCGGCGCCGGTGGACACCGGGGACCGGTCGTCCGGCTCGACGGCCACGCCGAGCAGCCGGGCCAGCGAGGCGCCGCCCACCTGGAACTCGTCCAGCCAGCCGAGCAGCCGCTCGATCGGGTCGGTGAGCTGCTGGGCGTAGAGCGTGGCGGCGGTGACCTGGCCCAGGCTGGCCCAGCCCTTCAGGTGGAACCAGCCGCCGATGAGCAGGGTGGCCACCATCGGCACCAGATAGCCGAACTCCGCCACCGGCCAGAAGACGGTGCGCAGGAACAGCGTGTAGCGCTCGGCCGCGTACGACCGCTCGATGTCGGCGTCGCCACGGGCCCGGCGGCGGGCGGCCTGGCGCAGTGCCTCGGTGGTCCGCGCGCCCTCGACCGTCTCGCTGATCCCGTCGGTGATGTCCGAGTAGGCGGCGTTCTCCCGCAGGTAGCCCTGCGGCGCGCGGCGCAGGTACCACCGGGTGCCGGCAACGAGCACCGGCACCGCGAGCAGGCTGGGCAGCACCAGCAGCGGCCCGGTCAGCAGCAGCGCGCCGAGGATCAGCAACACGGTCAGCGCCGCGATCAGCGTCTCCGGCCCGGCGAAGCGGACCGTCCGGGACAGCGCGGAGACGTCCCGCGAGGTGCGGGTGAGCAGGTCACCGGTGCCGGCCCGCTCCACCGTGGACAGCGGCAGCGCGAGCACCCGGTCGACGAACTCCTCGCGCAGCTCGGCGAGGACCCGCTCGCCGAGCCGGGCGGAGGCCAGGTGCGCGAAGCGGACCAGCACCGACTGCACCACCACGAACGCGGCGATGGCGGCCACCACCCGGTCGACGGTGGTCGCCGCGACACCCCGGGAGATCCCCTCGACCAGGTCACCGAGCAGGCGCGGGGTGACCAGCCCGGCCGCCGCGGCCAGCGCGTGCAGGCCGAGCACGGTGGCCAGGCCGCGCGGGTGCCGGCGGATCAGCTCCCGCACGTACCGGCGGACCCGCGCGCCGTCGGCGACGGGCAGCGCGTTGCTCATCGGTCCTCCTCCCGGCTCACCGTGGCCGCGTACCGGGGCTCGGTGGCGAGCAGTTCGTCGTGCCGGCCCTCGGCGACGACCTTGCCGTCCTCCACGAAGACCACGTGCTCGGCCCGGCCGAGCATCAGCGGGCTGGTGGTGCAGACCAGCGTGGTGCGACCGCGCCGGGCCGCGCCCAACCGGCCGGCGACCTGCGCCTCGGTGTGCGCGTCCACCGCGCTGGTCGGCTCGACGAGGATCAGCGTCTCCGGGTCGGCGACCAGCGCGCGGGCCAGCCGCAGCCGCTGCCGCTGCCCGCCGGAGAACTCCCGGCCGCGCTCGGCGACCGCGCCGTCCAGGCCGCCGGGCAGCGCCTCGACCACGTCGGTCGCGCTCGCCGCGACCAGCGCCGCCTCGACCGCGCCGGGCTCGGCCCGGTCGTGCGGGTCCAGCTCCGTGCGGAGCACGCCGCTGAAAAGCTGCGCGTCGTTGTCGGCCACCAGGATCCGCTCGCGCACCGTCGCCAGCGCCACGTCCCGCAGCGGTACGCCGTGCAGCGTCACGTCGCCGTCGGCGTACCGGCCGAGCCGGTCGGCGATCTCGGCGGCGTCCTGCGGCGCGGCGGCGGCCAGCGCGGTGAGCCGGCCCGGCCGCAGCACCAGCCCGGAACGCACGTCCACCAGCTCACCGGGCCCGGCCGGCACCGGCACCGGGCGCGTCGGGTCGGTGAACTCCGGCGCGAGCCGCAGCAGCCGGACCACCCGGCGGGCCGCGACGTGCCCCCGGGTCAGCTTGTCGGCCGCCTCGGTGAGGTTGCGCAGCGGGCTGACCAGGAACGCGGTGTAGCCGTAGAACGAGACGAGCTGGCCGGCGGTGATCTCGCCGCGCAGCGCGAACCGCGCGCCGAGCCAGGTCACCAGCACCACGAAGACGCCTGGTAGCAGGATCTGCGCGGCCTGGAGCAGCGACTCCACCCGGGCCACCCGCAGGCCGTCCGCGCGCAACGCCTGCGACCGTTCCCGGTAGCGGGCGGCCAGCACCGGCTCCCCGCCCACCCCGCGCAGCACCCGCAGGCCGGAGACGATGTCCGCGGCCCGGGCGGTGAGCCGGCCGGTCGACTCCCGGTAGGCGGCCTGCTTGTGGTGCAGCGGCCGGATCAGCAGCCCGACCAGCGCCATCAGCAGCGGCACGCCGAGCACCACCACGAGACCGAGCGGCAGGGAGGCGTCGAGCAGGATCACCGCGACGGTGACGATGCCGACCACGGACCCGGCGCCCCGGGCGGTGATGTCGATCGCGCCGCCGATGTGCTCGATGTCGGAGGTGCCGATGCTCACCACCTCGCCGGCCGCCACCCGGCGGGGCAGCGCCGCGCCGAGCCGGTTGGTGGCGTCCACGGTGACCTGCACGGTGCGGTAGGCGGCGCCGAGCCAGTTGTGCACCGCGCAGCGGTGCCGCAGGATGCCGGCGACGGCCTGGACCAGGCCCAGCCCGAGCAGGGCGAGGGCCCAGCGCAGCAGCGCGTCCGGGTCGCGTTGGGCCAGCCCGGCCTCCACCGCCCGCCCGATCGCGGCCGGCACCAGCGCCTGGGCCAGCATCCAGATCACGCCCAGCGTGATGCCGCCGCCGAAGTAGACGGGATGTCGCCCGGCGAGCCACACCAGGTAGCGGGTGGCGGACCGCGCGTCGGGGGTGCCGGGATCGCCGGCCGGTGAGAAGCGCATGACCCACCGACGCTAGGTGCCGGAGCCGATCGCCCGCCAACCAATTCCGGCCGCCGTGCCGGCCCGCCCCGGGGGCAGCCCTAGCGGTCGACCTCGGTGAAGTCCCAGCTGTGCGGCGGGCGGGCGACCAGCCGCATGGGCGGCTCGGGGAGGTCGCGCGGATTGTTCCGCCACTTGGAGATGACCACCAGGCGGTGGTCGGTGGAGGAGAACACCTCGCTGGCCACGTGCATCGGGTCGTGCTCGAACTCGGGCAGCGCGGTCTCGCAGACCCAGGTGATCAGGTCGGCGAAGCCGTACGGCTCGGCCTTCGCCTCCCACATCCGGACGATCATGTCGGTTCCTCCCCGGTCAGACGCTGACCACGGTCAGCGGCATCGCGGAGTCGGCCGGCAGGTCCAGCCGGCTCGGGGCGACCCCCGCGGCGACCAGGTGCGAACCGAGCGCCGCCACCATCGCGCCGTTGTCCGTGCAGAGCTTCGGCCGGGGCGTACGCACCCGGACGCCGTGCCTGGCGGCCCGCTGCTCGGCCATCGCCCGCAGTCGGGAGTTGGCCGCCACCCCGCCACCGATCACCAGCGTGTCGATCCCGCTGGTGCGGCAGGCGTCCAGCGCCTTGCCGACCAGCACGTCGCAGACCGCCTCCTGGAAGGACGCCGCCACGTCGGCCACCGGCACCGGCTCGCCGACCCGCTGCCGCGCCTCCACCCAGCGGGCCACCGCGGTCTTCAGGCCGGAGAAGGAGAAGTCGTACCGGTGCGCGGCCAGGTCCTTCGCGGCGGTCAGGCCGCGCGGGAACACGATCGACGCCGGGTCGCCGGCCCGCGCCTCCCGGTCGATGTACGGCCCGCCGGGGAACGGCAGCCCGAGCAGCCGGGCCACCTTGTCGAACGCCTCCCCGGCCGCGTCGTCGATGGTGGCGCCGAGCGGGACGACGCCCCGGGCCAGGTCGTCGACGCGCAGCAGCGAGGAGTGCCCGCCGGAGACCAGCAGCGCGATCGCCGGCTCGGGCAGCGGACCGTGCTCCAGCGTGTCCACGGCCACGTGCGCGGCGAGGTGGTTCACCCCGTACACCGGTTTCTCCGCGGCCACCGCGTACCCCTTGGCGGCGGCGACGCCGACGAGCAGCGCGCCGGCCAGGCCCGGCCCGGAGGTCACCGCGATGGCGTCGACGTCGGCGATGGTGACGCCGGCCTCCCGCAGCGCCCGGTCCATCGTCGGCACGATCGCCTCCAGGTGGGCCCGGCTGGCCACCTCGGGCACCACGCCGCCGAACCGGGCGTGTTCCTCGACGCTGGAGGCCAGCGCGTCGGCGAGCAGCGTGTGCCCGCGCACGATGCCCACGCCGGTCTCGTCGCAGGAGGTCTCGATGCCGAGGATCAGTGGTTCGTCAGCCATGCCCGTCAGTCCTCGTTGCGCTGCATGACCAGCGCGTCGGTGTTGCTCGGTTGGTAGTAGCCCCGCCGCACCCCGATCGGCTCGAAGCCGTAGGTGGCGTAGAGCCGCTGCGCCGGGGCGTTGTCCGCGGCGACCTCCAGCAGCGTGCTGCGGACGCCCCGCCGGGCCGCCTCGGCGAGCAGCGCCTCCAGCAGCAGGCGGCCGACGCCTCGACGCTGGGCGTCCCGGCGCACCGCGACGTTCTGCACCCACGCCTCGTCGGGCGGGGCGACGGCCAGCCCGGCGTAGCCGGCCACGCTGCCGTCGTCGTCGGTGGCGACCAGGTAGAAGTGCCCGTTGGCGAGTTCGTTCCAGAACATGCCCGGGGTCCACTGCTCGGCGCCGAACAGGTCCGCCTCGATGGGCAGCACCTCCTCGACGTGCCACCAGCGGAACCGGCCCAGCCTCATCGCAGGACCGGCTTGTGGCCGGTGGCCGCGACCGCGTCCGGGCGGCGCAGGTAGAGCGGGGTGAGCGGCTCACCGGGCCCACCCGCGCGGATCCGCGGCGCGGCGAGACCGGCCAGCACCAGCGGGTCCGGGTAGCGCGGCTCGTCCCGCACCGGCAGCCCGAGCACGTCGGCGTACCGGTGTGCGCCGTCGCCCACCGCGGCGGTGACCGCCAGCTCGCGGGCCCGCTCGGCGACGACCGCCGGGGCCGCCACGTCCGGCCCGGCGACGCGCCGGCCGGCGCCGTCGTGGACGGCCCAGTAGATCTCGCGACGCCGCGCGTCGCTCGCCACCAGCACCGACCCGCCGTCACCCGACGGTTGGCCGAGGCCGTCCAGCGAGCAGACGCCGTACGTCGGGACGCCGAGCACCTGACCCATGGTGGCGGCGGTGACCAGGCCGACCCGCAGCCCGGTGAACGGGCCGGGGCCGAGCCCGGCGACGATCGCGGCCAGGTCGCCGGGGCGCGCGCCGACGTCGGCGAGCACGGCGTCGACCTGCGGCGCGAGCAACTCGCCGTGGGCCCGGGCGTCGACCGTGCACCGGGACGCGCGGAGCGCGACGCCGTCCGCCGAGACCTCGACCAGCGCCGCGGTCACCGCGGGCGTCGAGGAGTCCACCACCAGTACGAGCACGGTGAACCAGCCTAGCCGCCGCCTGCGGCGCCCCTCCCACCCCATGCCCTCACGCTGGGTAGCACTCCCGATACGAGGCATCACTTTCGAGCGATATGCCTCTCGGTCATATTCATGACTCAGCGGCATATCGCCCGCGAGTGGACTGCCATTCTGCGGGGATGACGGAGAGTCGCCTGGTCCGGCAGTTCGCCCACACCCTGCGGCACGAACGCGAACGGGCCGGACTCACCCAGCAGGCGCTGGCCGCCCGCGCCGGGCTGAGCCAGGCCGCCGTCGCCCGCATCGAGCGAGGCGACCGGCTGCCCAGCCTGACCACCGCGGAGCGCCTGCTCACCGCGCTCGACCGCCAGCTCCGGATCGAGGTCGAGCCGTTGGACGACCACCTGGACGCAGCCCTCGACACGACGGCCGGAACCGGCGGGTCAGCCGGCTGAGCGGGACCAGTCGACCGGTGGGAGGCCCGCGTCGGCCAGCGCCTTGTCGGCCGCGCTGAACGGCCGGCTGCCGAGGAAGCCCTTCGGGTTCATCGGGCTGGGGTGCCCGGCCTCCAGCACCACGTGCCGCGGATTGGTGACCAGCGCCGCCTTCTTGCGCGCGTAGCCGCCCCAGAGCAGGAAGACCACCCGCTGGTCGAGCGCGTCGAGCGCCTTGATGGTGGCGTCGGTGAACTCCTCCCAGCCCCGGTTGGCGTGCGAGCCGGGCGTGGCCTGGCGGACCGTGAGCACCGAGTTGAGCAGCAGCACGCCCTGGGCCGCCCAACCGTCCAGGTTGCCGCTGCGCGGCTTCGGCACGCCCAGATCCGCCTCCAACTCCTTGAAGACGTTGCGCAGCGACGGCGGCACCGACACGCCCTCGCGCACGCTGAAGCTCAACCCGTGCGCCTGCCCGGCCTTGTGGTAGGGATCCTGCCCGAGGATGAGCACCCGCGTCTCCGCCGGCCCGCACAGCCGGTAGGCGGAGAACAGGTCCGCCAGCGGCGGGAAGACCGTGGCGGTCGCGTATTCCCCGGCGACGAACTCGGCCAGCGCCGCGGTGCGGGCCGGGTCGAGGTGCGGGGTCAGCGCCTCCCGCCACGGCTCGGGCAGGAGGGCCAGCAGGTCGAGGGCGGGGGCGTCGTCGGGCATCGGCAACCTTTCGCAGTCGTCCCCGGGACTCTAGGCAGCGGGTACGACAGCGCTCAGTCGAGGGTGGCCAGCCGGGCCGCCCAGTCGCCGCCGACCGGTTCCAGCGTCACCACCCGGGTGTCGTCGTCCCGCCGGTCGATGCGTACCCGCAGGTGGGCGTCGACCAACTGCTCGACCATCCCCTCGCCCCACTCCACCACGGTGACCGCCTCGTCCACCGAGGCGTCCAGGTCGAGGTCGTCGATCTCGGCCCGCGGGTCGGCGGACTCCCCCAGGCGGTACGCGTCGGCGTGCACCAGCGTCACCCGGCCGCCCCGCGCCGGATCCGGTCGGTGCACCCGGGCGATGACGAAGGTCGGCGAGGTGATGGCGCCGCGTACGCCGAGACCGGCGCCGACGCCCTGGGTCAACGCGGTCTTGCCCGCGCCCAGCGGGCCGCTGAGCAGCAGCAGGTCCCCGGCGCGCAGCACGCCGGCCAGCCGCCGGCCGAACCCGTGGGTGTCGTCGACGGTCTTCAACTCCACCACCACGGTCACCCGGTCACCGACTCCAGGAACCGCTCCAGCGCCGCGTTGACCTCGTCGGCGTGCTCCAGCATCACCACGTGCCCGCTGTCGTGGATCTTCACGAACTCGGCCTCCGGCAGCCGCCGGACGATCTCCTCCGAGTGGGTCACCGGCGTGATCATGTCCTTGTCCCCCACGATCACCAGCACCGGCGTGCCGGCCAGCGCGGCGAGCGCCGGGAACCGGGAGTGGGTGGCCAGCGTCCGCAGGTAGCGGGTGACCGTGTCGGCCGAGGTGCGGGAGTTCATCATCTCCACGTACGACACCAGGGCCGGGCTGGGCTTCGGGGTGCCGAAGCCGTACCTGCGGGTGAGCAGCCAGGCCACGTTCGAGGTCGACTTGCGAGCCTTGTCGATCACCGTGCCGCCGTACCGGGTGGCGTTGCTCATCATGTAGAGCACCGGCGCGCCGACCCGGCCGAGCAGGGCGGGCGCCACCAGCTTCGTCTCCGCCGCCAGGCCGCCCGAGGTGGCCATCAGTACGGTGCCGACCACCCGGTCGCCGAACAGCTCCGGATACAACTCGGCCAGCGCCATGATCGTCATGCCGCCCATCGAGTGCCCGACCAGCACCAGCGGCCCCTCCGGGGCCACCTCGTCGAGCACCCGGCGCAACGTGCGGCCCAGCGCGGTCAGGTCGTACTCGCCGGTCTCCAGCCGGCCGGACCGGCCGTGCCCCGGCTGGTCGTACGCCACCACCCGGTAGTCGCCCCGCTCGGCGAGCATCCGGCGCTGGAAGTGGAACGTCCCCATGTCCAGGCAGAAGCCGTGCACCAGCACCACGGTCGGATGCCCGGGGACCGGCCGGGTCGGCTCGACCACCTCCACGTGGATGTCGGTGCCGTCCGGCATCTCCAGCAGGTACGCCTCGTCGTAGCGCTGCTGGCCGAAGACCTCGTGGGCGTACCGGTCGGCGGGGTCGTTCTTGAGCCGGCGGACCAGCACCCGCTCGCTGACCACGCCCGCCGCGAGCCCGGCGGCGGCCACCCCGACGGCGGCGCCGACCAGCCCGGCGACCTTGCCGGCGGCACCCCGTGGACGCGGCACCCGGGGACTCATGCCCGCTCGCCGTCGTAGACGCGCGGCACCCGCACGCCGCCGAACCGGGTGACGATCTCGTAGTTGATGGTGCCGACCGCCTCCGCCCAGTCGTCGGCGGTGGGCTCGCCGTCCGCGCCGCTGCCGAACAGCGTCGCCACGTCACCGGCGGCCACCTCGTCGTCGCCGCAGTCGACCACGAACTGGTCCATGCAGACGCGGCCGGAGATGGTCCGCCGCTCACCGGCGAGCAGCACCGGGCCGGTGTTCGAGGCGTGCCGGGGCACCCCGTCGGCGTAGCCGAGCGGCACCACGGCCAGGTTGCTCTCGGCGTCGGTGAGGTAGGTGTGGCCGTAGGAGACGCCGGTGCCGGCCGGGACCCGCTTGGTCAGCATCACCCGGGCCCGGGCGGTCATCGCCGGGCGCAGCCCGAACCGCTCACCCTCGATCGGTGACAGCCCGTAGACCGCGATCCCGGGACGGACCAGGTCGAAGTGGGTGTCCGGCCGGGTCAGCGTGGCCGCCGAGTTGGCCAGGTGCCGGTACCGGGGCCGCAGGCCGGCCCGTGTCACCATCTCCAGCCCCTCGTGGAAGATCGCGAGCTGGCGGTCCGTCGTGGGGTGGCCGGGTGAGTCCGCGTACACGAAGTGGCTCCACACGCCGACCACCTCGACCAGGCCGTCGGCCTGGGCCTTCGCGGCGGCCTCCAACAGCGCCGGCCAGTCGGCGACCGTGGCGCCGCCCCGGGACAGCCCGGTGTCGATCTTGAGGTGCAGCCGGGCTGGACGACCCGCCCGGCGGCTCGCCTCGATCATCTCGTCGAGCTGGGTCAGGCTGGCGCAGCCGAGGTCGACCCCGACCGTGATCCCGTCGTGCAGCGGCAGGCCCGGATCGAGCAGCCACGCCAGCACCGGGGCGGTGATCCCCTCCTGGCGCAGCCGGAGCGCCTCGTCGAGGGTGCAGACGCCGAGCTGGTCCGCCCCGGCGTCGAGCGCCGCGCGGGCCGCCGGCACCATGCCGTGCCCGTAACCGTCGGCCTTCACCACCGCCATCAGCTCGGCGCTGGTGCCGGCCTTGAGCCGGGCCACGTTCTCCCGGATCGCGTCGAGATCGACACGCACCTCCGACTGCCACATGCCCCCAGCCTACTTCCGCGGGTGATCATCGTGGCCGTGAGCGCCCGGCCCGCCCCGCCGGCCGGGCCCGGATCAGCCCAGACGGGCCAGCACCGGACGCAACGCGGCGGCCACGTCGGGCGCGGTCACCGGACCGCCGCGCGCCGCCTCCCGCCCGGCCAACCCGTGCAGGTACGCCGCCGCGGCGGCCGCCCGCTCCGGAGCCAGCCCGGCGGCGAGCAGCGAGCCGAGCAGCCCGGCCAGCACGTCGCCGGTGCCCCCGGTGGCCAGCGCCGGGGTGCCGGTCGGGTTGACGTAGGCCCGGCCGTCGGGCGTGCCGACGATCGTCCGGTCGCCCTTGAGCAGCACCACCGCGTTCATCCAGGCGGCCAGCCGCAGCGCCGCGGCGACCCGGTCCTCGCCCGGCGTCTCGCCGCAGAGCCGGGCGAACTCCCGGTCGTGCGGGGTCACCACGATCGGGGCGTCGCGCCCGCGCAGCCGGTCGGCGAGCTTGCCGTCGACCAGCAGCGTCAGCGCGTCGGCGTCGAGCACCACCGGCACCGGCGCGGCCAGCACCGCGCGCAGCTCGGCGGCGGACTCGTCACCGGTGCCCAGCCCCGAGCCGCACACCCAGGCCTGCACCCGGCCGGCGTCCGCGACCCGCCCGGTGGCGATCACCGACGGATGCTGGTGCACCACCTCGGCCCGCGCGCCGCCGGCGTAGCGCACCAGGCCGGTGGGGCCGGCCAGCGCGCCGCCGACCGAGAGCACCGCGGCGCCCGGGTAGGTCGCCGAACCGGTGGCCACCCCGACCACGCCCCGGGAGTATTTCTCCGACGAGGCGCCGAGCGCCGGCCACCAGTCGACCAGGTCGGACCACTCGGTCACGCGCAGCGCCGGCGAGCCGCGCAACCACGGCGTGAGCCCGATGTCGACCAGGTCGACCTGCCCGGCCAGCTCGGCGGCCGGGCCGACCACCAGGGCCGGCTTGAGCGCGCCGAAGGCCACCGTCACGTCGGCCCGGACCGCGCCGGGCCGCCCGGCCTCGGTCAGCGGGACGTGGCCGGTGTCCACCGCGACGCCACTGGGCACGTCCACCGCGACCACGGTGGCCCGGGCGCCGTCGCGGCCGAGGCGACCGGCCAGGCTCGCGGCGAGCTGGTCGGCGGTCTCCCGCAACCCGCCGGTGCCGCCGATGCCCACGATGCCGTCGAGCACCAGGTCGACCACGCCGGCCGGCCGCTCGACCACCCGCCCGCCGGCGGCGCGCAGCGCGGCCAGACCCTCGGCGTGCGCCCGCCCGGGGGTGAGGAGCAGGGCGTCGACGGCCGCGCCCCGGCCGGCCAGGCGGGCGGCCGCGTAGAGGGCGTCGCCGCCGTTGTCGCCGGAGCCGACCAGCACCAGCACGCGGGCGCCGTAGACGCCGCCCCGGTCGGCCAGCAGCAGCGCGCACCGGCGGGCCAGCCCGGCCGCGGCCCGTTGCATCAGCGCCCCGGGCGGCAGGGTGGCCATCAGCCCTGCCTCCGCCGCGCGCACGTCCGCGACCCGCCACACCGGTCTCATGCCATCCCGCCCCGTTCGCCGCCGCCGGCCGGATCGGCCACGATCACCACCTCACCCTACCGGCGCGCCGGCTCCCGGGCCGGCCACCGACCGCGCCTGTGGACAACCGGCGACGTTGTCCACAGGGGCCCACGCGGACGGTTCCGCCGCCCCTAACGTCCCCGCTGTCCGGGACCGGCCGGTGGGGCCGGCGGGGTGGGGAGGTCGTGATGGTCGAGGAGCCGTTCGCCGTCGATCCGGAGCTGCTGCGCGCGGTGGCCCGGGAGCTGGCCGACGACGCGTACCGGCTGGCCCACGGACCGGGCGGGGCGCCCGGCCCGGTGGGGCCGCCGCCGGACGGGTGGCGGGCCGGTGCGGCGCTGGACGAGCTGGAGGCCGCGGTGCGGCGCTGGTCCGGCGCGCTCGCGGGCCGGGTGGCGGCCACCGCCGAGGCGCTGCGCAGCGGCGCGGAGGGCTACGAGGCGGTGGACGAGCGGGCCGCCCGCCGCCTCGCCGGGACCACGCGATGACCGGCGGCGGGCGGTCGCGGCCGACCGCCGCCGGCCCGGTCGGCTACGCGCAGCTCTGGCGGGCCGATCCGGGGGCCTGGCTCGCCACCGGCGCGGCCTGGCGCGGGCTCGCCGACCCGGTGCGCCGGCGGGCCGACGGGCTGAGCGCCCACGCCGGCGCGCTCCGGCCGGGGTGGTCCGGCACCGCCTCGACGGCCGCCCGGCGGCGGATCGGCGAGCTGCGCGCCGCGCTCACCGACGTGCTGCCCGCCCTGTTCGAGGTGGACCAGACGCTCGCCGAGTTCGCCGCCCGGGTGGGCGTGGCGAAGGCCCGGCTCGGCGCCGAGGTGACCCGGGCCGAGACCGGCGGCCTGGCGGTGGACCGCACCGGGGCGGTCCGGGCCGACCCGACTCGACCCGCCGACCGGGCCGGCCCGGCGGTGGTCCGGGCACAGGCCGGGATCCGTGGCGCGCTGGCGCTGGCCGGCGCGGCGGACCGCGAGGCGGCCGGCCGGCTCGGCGAGCTGGCCACGGCGGCGCTGACCGGCTGGGTCAGCGTTCCGCCCGCCCGGCGTCCGGGACCCGGCGCCGGGCCGGCCGAGGTGAGCCGTTGGTGGGCCGGGCTGAGCCCGGCCGAGCGGCGGTGGCTGGTCGGGCACGAGCCGGGCCGCGTCGGTCGGCTCGACGGCGTGCCGGCGGGCGCCCGCGACCAGGCCAACCGGCTGCTGCTCGCCGACCGGCGGGAGGAGTTGCTGGCCCGTCGGTCGGC
Source organism: Micromonospora ferruginea (assembly GCF_013694245.2). Lineage (NCBI taxonomy): Bacteria > Bacillati > Actinomycetota > Actinomycetes > Micromonosporales > Micromonosporaceae > Micromonospora > Micromonospora robiginosa. The sequence goes on along the minus strand of NZ_CP059322.2, from coordinate 6,288,957 downwards.
GCTGCGGCACCCGCTGCCGGCCGGCCCGCTGGAGGTGACCCGGCGCGCCCGGCTGGCCCGGGTGGAGGCGGCGCTGCGCGGCCTTGACGGGTTGGGCGAGCGGCTCGCCGCGACCGGCGCGCCGCGGGCATACCTGCTGGGGTTCGACCCCGGCGGGGACGGGCGGGCGGTGGTGGCGCTGGGCAACCCGGACCGGTCCGGCGCGGTGCTGACCTACGTGCCCGGCATGACCGCCGATCTCGCCGACGCGCCCGCCGAGCTGGGCCGGGCCGCGCGGGTGCTGGCGCGGTGCGCGGCGATCGGGCCAGGCGAGGAGACCGCGGCGGTGCTCTGGCTCGACTACGACGCGCCGGACTTCCTCCCCGAGGCGACCGGGGCCCGGCAGGCCGAGGACGCCGGGCCGGCCCTGCACCGGTTCCAGGAGGGGCTGCGGGCCACCCACGAGGGGCCGCCGGCCCGGCAGACGGTGCTCGGGCACAGCTACGGCTCGCTGGTGGTGGGCACCGCCGCCCGGGACCACGGGCTGGGCGCCGACGCGCTGGTCTTCGTCGGGTCACCCGGGGTCGGCGTCGACCACGCCACCGAGCTGCGGATGCCGGCCGGACAGGTCTGGGCGTCGACCGCGCCGGACGACGTGATCCGGCTGGCCCGCGATCCGGACGAGCTGGCCCGCCGCACCGTGCTGGCCGGTACGCCGCTCGGCCCGGCGCTGGCCGTGCTGGATCCGCACGCCGACCGGCTCTGGTTCGGCGCGGACCCGAGCACGCCCGGCTTCGGCGGGCGGCGCTTCCCGAGCGCGCGGCGCGGCCACGCCGGTTACTGGGACGCGGACAACCCGGCGCTGGACGGGATGGCCCGGATCGTGCTGGGCCGGTGAGCCGCCGGGAGACGACCACGGCCCCCTCCGTGCTGCGGTGGAGGGGGCCGTGGCGCGGGTCGGGGCTACTCGACGGTGACCGACTTGGCGAGGTTCCGCGGCTGGTCGACGTCGTGCCCGCGGGCCGCGGCGATCTCGGCGGCGAGCACCTGGAGCGGCACGGTGGTCACCAGCGGCGCCAGCAGCGTCGGCGTACGCGGCACGTAGATCAGGTGGTCGGCGTAGCGGACCACCGCCTCGTCGCCCTCCTCCGCGATCACGATGGTGCGGGCGCCGCGGGCGCGCACCTCCTGGATGTTGGAGACGACCTTGTCGTGCAGCATGCCCCGGCCCACCGGCGACGGCACGATGCAGATCACCGGCGTGCCCTTGTCGATCAGCGAGATCGGGCCGTGCTTCAGTTCGCCGGCGGCGAAGCCCTCGGCGTGCATGTACGCCAGCTCCTTGAGCTTCAGCGCGCCCTCCAGCGCCACCGGGTAGCCCACGTGCCGGCCGATGAACAGCACGGTCGGCTCGGACTTCAGCTCACGGCCGAGCTCGCGGACCGGCTCGATCCGGTCCAGCAGCTCGCGCAGCTTGGCCGGCATCTCCTGGAGCTGGGACACCACCGCGCCCACCTCGTCGGCGAACTTGATGCCGCGCACCTGGGCCAGGTGCAGGCCGATCAGATAGCAGGCGACGACCTGGGTGAGGAACGCCTTGGTGGAGGCGACCGCGATCTCCGGGCCGCCGTGGGTGTAGAGCACCGCGTCGGACTCGCGCGGGATGGTCGAGCCGTTGGTGTTGCAGATGGCCAGCACGCGGGCCTTCTGCTCCTTGGCGTGCCGCAGCGCCATCAGCGTGTCCATGGTCTCGCCGGACTGCGAGATCACCACGATCAGGGTGGACCGGTCGAGCACCGGGTCGCGGTAGCGGAACTCGCTGGCCAGCTCCACCTCGCAGGGGATCCGGGTCCAGTGCTCGATGGCGTACTTGGCGACCAGCCCGGCGTGGTAGGAGGTGCCGCAGGCGACGATGAAGATCTTGTCGACGTCGCGCAGGTCCTGCTCGCTGAGGCGGACCTCGTCGAGCGCGATCTCGCCGCTCTCGGTGAGCCGGCCGAGCAGCGTGTCGGCGATGGCCTGCGGCTGCTCCTCGATCTCCTTGAGCATGAACCAGTCGTAGCCACCCTTCTCGGCGGCCGACGAGTCCCAGTCGATGTGGAAGTCCTTGCCGCTCGCGGGCTGGCCGGCGAAGTCGGTGATCTCGATGCTGTCCGGCGTGATCAGGACGATCTGGTCCTGGCCCAGCTCGACGGCGTCCCGGGTGTGCTCGATGAACGCGGCCACGTCGCTGGCGAGGTAGTTCTCGCCGTCGCCCCGGCCCACCACCAGCGGCGAGTTGCGCCGGGCGCCGACCACCGCGCCGGGGATGGCGGCGTCCACCGCGAGCAACGTGAACGCGCCTTCGAGCCGCTCGCAGACGACCCGCATCGCGGAGGCGAGCAGCTTCGGGCTGTCGGCCTCACCGGCGGAGCGCAGGTCGGCCAGCGCGCGGGCGATCAGGTGGGCGGCGCACTCGGTGTCGGTGTCGGAGGCGAACTCGACGCCCTCGTTCTCCAGCTCGGTGCGCAGCTTCGCGAAGTTCTCGATGATGCCGTTGTGGATCACCGCGACCCGGCCGTCCGGGGAGAGGTGCGGGTGGGCGTTGCGGTCGGTCGGGCCGCCGTGCGTGGCCCAACGGGTGTGGCCGATGCCGGTGGTGCCGTCGCCGATGCCGATCGGGCTGGCGGCGCAGTCCTCGGGGTTGTCGGCGGCCCGCTCGGAGAGCACCTTCTCCAGGTTGGCCAGCTTGCCGGCCTTCTTCTCGATCAGCAGTTCGTCGTCGCAGACGACGGCCACGCCGGCCGAGTCGTAGCCGCGGTATTCCAGCCGCCGAAGTCCGTCGAGCACGATGCCGAGCGCCGGGCGCGCACCGGCGTAACCCACGATTCCACACATGGTCCGCAGCCTAGCCCAGTTTCGCTCATCGCGCGTGCGCGGAAGGCCGGTTTACGATCACCGGCCATGAGCGAACCGGTCGCCCCAGCTCACCCACCGGACAAAACACGCACCCCCCGCGCACGCCCCTACCCGACACCCACCACCAATCGGGATCACCCATCCACATCGCGAGAACCTCGGAGATCTTGGTACGAAAGTGCCCCTCCGGCGGCCGTTCCGTACCAAGATCTCGGCCGAGCGGCCCGACCGGCGGAACCGCGGGGGCGCGCGGATGGCGGTGAGCCCCTACATTGAGGGCCCGCCTCGCCCCCTCCGCGTCGTCCGCGCCGTACCCCTGTGAGCTGAGCCGATGTCCGAGACGACCCCTCCCCGAGCCGACCCCCGGCCCGGCGGACCCGACCGTGGCACCGGCCGCCGGGGAGCCCGCTGCCTGGACGCCGCCGGATCCGCTGGCCGCGCCGCAGCCCTGGACGCCGCCCGCACCCTGGACGCCCTCGGAGCCGAGCCCGTGGGCACCGCCCGGCAGCGACCCGACCGGCCCGCCCACCCCGACCGGCCCGCCCACCCCGTCGGACGCCGACCGGCCGGGCGGGACCGGCCACCCGGCCGTCCGGCCGGCCGCACCCGACGACCTCGACGCCACGGGTCGATCCCGCCCGACCGACGGACCCGCCGGACCGGACGCGCCGGGCTGGCCGCCGGCCCTCCCCGACCGGGCCGTACCCGACCGGGCCGTACCCGACCGGGCCGTACCCACCCGCGTCCCACCCGGGCGGGTCGTATCCACGCGGGTCGCAACCGGCCGGGCCGTATCCCGCCGGGCCGTACCCGCCGCCGCCGTACCCCGCCGGCCCGTACCCGCCGGGGCCCTACCCGCCGCCGTACGCGTATCCCGGCGGGGTGCCGCGCCGGTCGAGCAGGGGTTGGGTGCTCGGGCTGGTGATCACCGTCGTGGTCGCGGTGGTGCTGGCCTTCTGCGGCTGCGTCGGCCTGGGAGCGCTCGGCGGCTTCGTCAACGGGGTGACCTCATCCGGTGAGCCCTACGACGAGCCCTACGTCTACGGCCCCGACGAGCCGACTCTGACGCCGGCCGCTCCGGCACCGACCACTCCGGCGCAGGCCGCGCCGGCCACCACCCCCTCGGGCGGGCCCGGCCGGTTCAGAGTGGTCTACGAGGTCACCGGCACGGGAGCAGCCAATGTTGACTTCTACGACGCCAATGGCGACTTCGTCCACGTCGACAGGATGAAGCCACCGTGGCGGCTGACGTTCACCGCCAACGACCGGAAACAGGTGCAGATCGTCGCCGTGGCCGACAACCAACAACGCGACGGGGTGACCTGCCGGATCACCATCGACGGAAAGGTCGTCTCCCAGGAGTCGACCGCGACGGACTGGATAGCGACCTGCTTCGGATGGTGACGCCGCAGACGGGTGGGTAGTGGGCTTGCGGCGTCGGCGCCGGGCCGTAGGCTGGCCGCCGTGACGACGACCGATCCGCTGGTGGCCCGGATGCGGCCGTTCGGCACCACCATCTTCGCCGAGATGTCCGCGCTGGCCGTGCGCACCGGCGCGGTCAACCTGGGGCAGGGCTTCCCGGACACGGACGGCCCGCCGGAGATGCTGGCCGCCGCCGCCGAGGCGCTGCGCACCGGCCACAACCAGTACCCGCCGGGCCCGGGGATCCCCGCGCTGCGCGCGGCCGTGGCGGCCCACCAGCGCCGGTTCTGGAACCTGGAGTACGACCCGGACGGCGAGATCGTGGTGACCGCCGGCGCCACCGAGGCGATCGCGGCGAGCATCCTCGCGCTCTGCGAGCCGGGTGACGAGGTGGTCTGCTTCGAGCCGTACTACGACTCGTACGCGGCCTCGATCGCGTTGGCCGGCGCGGTGCGCCGCCCGGTGACGCTGCGCCCCGGCGCGGACGGCCGGTACGCCTTCGACCCGGCGGAGCTGCGCGCGGCGTTCGGACCGCGGACCCGGCTGGTGCTGCTGAACTCGCCGCACAACCCGACCGGGAAGGTCTGCACCGCCGACGAGCTGGCCCTGGTCGCCGCGCTGTGCCAGGAGCACGACGCGTACGCGGTGACCGACGAGGTCTACGAGCACCTGGTGTTCACCGACGCCGCCGCGCCGCACGTGCCGCTGGCCACGCTGCCCGGCATGCGGGCGCGGACCCTGCGGGTCTCCTCGGCCGGCAAGACGTTCTCCTGCACCGGCTGGAAGGTCGGCTGGGTGAGCGGCCCAGCGTCGCTGGTCGCCGCCGTGCTGCGGGTGAAGCAGTTCCTCACGTTCGTCAACGCGGGCCCGCTGCAACCGGCGGTGGCGGTGGCGCTCGGGCTGCCGGACGCATACTTCACCGGGTTCCGTGACGACCTGCAACGCCGGCGGGACCAGTTGGTCGCCGGGCTCGCCGACGCCGGGTTCGGCGTGCTGGCGCCGGACGGCACCTACTTCGTCACCGCCGACGTCTCCCCGCTCGGCGGCCGGGACGGGGTGGAGTTCTGCCGGGCCCTGCCGGAGCGGTGCGGGGTGGTGGCGGTGCCCACGCAGGTCTTCTACGACGACGTGGCGGCGGGCCGCCGGCTGGTCCGGTTCGCGTTCTGCAAGCGACCGGAGGTGCTCGCCGAGGCGGTGACCCGGCTGGGCCGGCTCCGGGAGGACCGATGAGCGACGGGTACGCCGAGCGGCTGCGCCGGCTGGCCGCCCAGCGCGGCTGCGGGACGATGCTCTCCGGCGTACGCCCGGCGACGGTGCGGGAGCAGGTGGCCGCGCTGGCCGCGGTGGCCGGTGACGACCTGCCCGACTTCTACGGTGAGGGCGGGGCGGTGGCGGAGCTGGAGGCGCGGGTCGCCGAGCTGCTCGGCGCGGAGGCCGCCGCGCTGTTCCCGTCCGGCACGATGGCCCAGCAGGTCGCCATGCGGTACGGCGCGGAGCTGACCGGCCGCCCCGGTGTGGGCCTGCACCCGCTCAGCCACCCGCTGCTGCACGAGCGGGACGCGTACGCGCTGCTCACCGGCGTGCGGGCGGTGCGCACCACGACCGCGCCGCGCAACCCGACGGCCGCCGAGGTGGCCGCGCTCGACGAGCCGATCGGCACGCTCTGCCTGGAGTTGCCGCTGCGCGACGCCGGGTTCGTGCTGCCGACCTGGGACGAGCTGGTCGCCGTGGTCGCGGCGGCGCGGGCGCGGGGCGCCCGGGTGCACCTCGACGGTGCCCGGCTCTGGGAGTCGACGGTCCATCTGGGCTACTCGACGGCCGAGATCGCGGCGCTGGCCGACAGCACGTACGTCTCGCTCTACAAGTCGCTCGGCGGCCACTCCGGCGCGGTGCTGGCCGGCGACGAGGAGCTGGTCCGGTTCGCCCGCGCCTGGCGGCACCGGCACGGCGGCACGCTGTTCCAGCAGTGGCCGGTGGCGCTCGCCGCGCTGGCCGGGCTGGAGCGGGAGCTGCCCCGGCTGGCCGGCTACGTGGGGCACGCGAAGGTGGTGGCCGAGACGCTGGCGGCGCTGCCCGGCGCCCGGGTCCATCCGGCCCCGCCGCACACCCACCAGTTCCGGTTCTGGCTGCCGTATCCGGCGTCTGTGCTCGACGCGGCGAACGTCGCGCTCGCCGAACAGGAGCGGGCCTGGTTCGTCGGCGGCTGGCGGGACAGTGAGGTGCCGGGTCTGGCGCTGGCGGAGGTGACGATCGCCGGGCCGGCGCTGGAGCTGGATGCCGACGGCGTACGCGAGCTGGCCGACCGCTTCCTGCGCCGCCTGCCCTGATCGCGGCGCCCGCGCGCCGCCGGAGCGGGGCGGCGGCTCAGCCGGCGGCGCGGGCCGCGTCGGGTCCGGTCACCGGGGGCTCGACGGCGGGGGTGGCCGAGGCGGCGAGGCCGGCGAGCGTGGCGCCGCCGTCGGCGAGCAGCGCCGCCTCGGCGTCGTCGACGAAGGCCAGGTCGGCCTCGACGTGCCGGCCGGCGGCCGAGAGCAGCAGCCGGACCACCGGGTCGTCGGCGCCGCGCCGCAGCCCGTCGAGGTTGCGCAGCTCGCGCATGAGGTGGCCGCGCTGGTTGGTCAGCACGCCACGCACCACGTCGGGCCTGCCGGACCGGGCGGCGGCGGTCACCTTGAGGAAGAAGTCGTCCCGGAAGCCGCCGCTGCGCGGGCTGGGCGCGGTCAGCCAGCGGTCGAGTTCGGCGCGGCCGTCGTCGGTGATCTCGTAGACCACCCGGTCGGGCTTGACCGGTTGGGGCTGTCGTTCGGCGACCACCAGTCCGTCGCGGGAGAGCCGGTCGAGGATCTGGTAGAGGTGGCCGATGTTGAGCGGGCCCCACTGCGGCCCGACCGCCGTCTCGAACGCGCTCTTCAACTCGTAGCCGTAGCTGGGCCCGCGGGCGAGCAGGGCGAGGACCGCGTGCTGGATCGCCACCGTCTTCTCCGATCCGGATCGGGACAGGCACCCGGGCGGGGCCTTGCATTGTCACAATGTATCGCGCACAGTGTGCTCAGCACACGGGGAGGCGCCATGGTCGGGTTCATCTGGGGTCAACTGCGCGGTCGCGCCGGACGGTCGGTCGCACTGCTGCTCGGCGCGCTGGTCGCCACCACCGGCTTCGTCGTCCTCACCGGGGCCACCACCACGTCCCGGCTCGCTGTCACCGGCGCCGTCGAGCGGAACACCCGCGCCGCCTACGACATCCTGGTCCGGCCGAAGGGCACGCGCACCCCGCTGGAGGCGGAGCGCGGACTGGTCCGGCCCAACTACCTCTCCGGCACCTACGGCGGCATCACCACCGCCCAGTACGACCAGGTCAAGGCGGTCGACGGGGTGGACGTCGCGGCCCCGATCGCCATGCTGGGTCACTCCACCACCGAGGTCGAGCTGCCGCTCGACCTGACCGCCGCGGTGGACCGCTCGCTGGAGCGGCAGGTGATCCGGGTCGACCGCACGTTCCTCGCCGAACGCGGGTCGAGCCGCGCCGTCGCGCAACCGATCTACGTCTACGTCACCACGCGTCCGCTGCTCTACGCCCGCACCGACCTCGGCTTCCGCGCCGACGCGATCCCGTACAGCGACGGCCGCAGCTACGACTCGCAGCTCTGCGGCGACGTGCCCCGGGAGGTGCTGTCACCGGGGCGCAGCGCGCCCGTCTGCGACCCGCGCTGGTACCTCGCCCCGGCCATGAACACTCTCACCGACCGGCAGGTCTGGTCGGTCGAGGCGGTCCGGCTGCTGCCCGACGGACGGTTCGAGGGCCCCGCCCCCGGCTCACCGTCGAGCCGGCGGTCCGACCGGCTCGTGGTCCGGCCGAAGGTGACCGTGCCGTTCCTGCTCGCGGCCGTCGACCCGGACGCCGAACAGCGACTGGTCGGCCTGGCCGGGTCCGTCGTCAGCGGCCGGCCGCTGGACCGGACCGACACGATGCGGACGCGACGGACCCCGGGCACCCGGGTGCACACCGTTCCGGTGCTGGTCAGCGCGCGGCCCTACCTGGACGGCACGGTCCGCACCACCTGGCACCGGATCACCCCGCGGGGCGGTCTCGGCGACGTCGCGCCGGAGGACCTCGGCCGGGTGCTGCGCGGTGCCCCGACCACCCGGGTGGGCGGCGCCGACCAGCGGATCGCCGCCGCGTACCAGGCACAGCTCGCCGGTCAGCCGGACTGCTGCGCGGGCCAGCTCGCCCGGGTGGTGCAGCCCGGCCGGACCAGCTACGACCGCCAGCCCGACGGCAGCCTCCGGGCGCGGCCGGCCGAGGCGAACCCCCAGGTGTACGCCGGCAACGACCGCGCCATCGCCATCCCCCGCCCCTGGCTCACCGCCGACACGCCGTTCCGGCCGCTGGCCGCGCTCGGGCTGCCGTCGTCCGGCCGGTCCCTCGCCGACGTGCGGGGCTGGCGCTCGGTGGGCTCCTTCGACCCGGAGAAGCTGGCCGGGTTCAGCGACCTGGGCAAGGTGCCGCTGGAGACGTACGAGCCACCGCGCGCCGCGGGCGCCGACGACGCCAGCCGCGCCGCGCTGGGCGGCGAGCCGCTGGAGCCCAGCGGCAACCCGGCCGGCTACCTCACCGCGCCACCACTGTTGCTGACCACGCTCGCCGCCGTGCCCGAGCTGCTCAAGGGCGGCAGCAGCCCGCAACGGGCCGCGCCGATCAGCGCGATCCGGGTCCGGGTCGCCGGCGTGGACGGCTACCGTGAGCGCGCCGCCGAGCGGGTCCGGCTGATCGCCGAGCGGATCGCCACCACCACCGGCCTCGACGTGGACATCACGCTCGGCTCCTCCCCCGCCCCGCAGACCGTCGAGCTGCCCGCCGGCACCTTCGGCCGCCCCGACCTGCGGTTGACCGAGAACTGGTCCGCCCTCGGCGTCGCCTCGGTCATCACCCGGGCGGTCGACCGCAAGAGCGCCGTGCTGTTCGCGCTGGTGCTGGTGGTCTGCGCGCTCTTCCTCGGCAACGCGGTCACCGCCGCCGTCCGGGACCGCCGCGCCGAACTGGCCGTGCTGGCCTGCCTCGGCTGGCCGGCCCGTCGCATCGGCGCGCTCGTCCTCGGCGAGGTCGCCGCGCTGGGGCTGGTCGCCGGGCTGCTCGCCGTCGGCCTCGCCGTGCCACTCGGCCACGCCCTCGACATCGGCGTCGACTGGGGGCGGGCCCTGCTCGCCGTACCGGTGGCCCTGCTGCTGGCGCTGGTCGCGGGCCTGGCGCCGGCGCTGCGGGCGGCGCGCGCCCACCCGGCCGCCGCCCTGCGCCCGCCGGTGTCCGGTGCCCTGCGGGCCCGCCGGACCCGGACCGTCGCCGGGATGGCCCTGGTCAACCTGGCCCGCGTGCCCGGGCGCACCCTGCTCGGCGCCGCCGCGCTCGCCATCGGCGTGGCCGCGCTCACCCTGGTCGGCGCCGTCTCCTTCGCCTTCCGCGGGGCCGTCGTCGGCAGCCTGCTCGGCGACACCGTGTCGTTGAGCGTGCGCGGCGCGGACACCCTGGCCGCCGTGGCCACCGTGCTGCTCGGCGCCGCCGCCGTCGCCGACGTCGTCTACCTCGACGTCCGCGACCGGGCCACCGAGCTGGCCACCCTGCGGGCCACCGGCTGGACCGACGGCGCGCTCGGCCGTCTGATCGGCTACCAGGCCCTGTTCCTCGGCGGGCTCGGCGCGCTCACCGGCGCCGGCCTCGGCCTCGGCGGCGCGGCCTGGCTCGTCGGCGACGTGCCGGCCGCGCTGGTGGCCGTGGCCGCGGTGGTCGCCGCCGCCGGGGTGCTGGTCACCTGCCTCGCGGCGCTCGTACCGGCCGGCCTGCTCCGCCGCCTGCCCACCGCCCGACTGCTCGCCGAGGAGTGACCATGGACCCGACCACCGGAAGCACCGTACGCACGGACGGGCTGGTCCGTGAGTTCCGGTCCGGCACCGAGCGGCTCACCGCCGTCAACGGGGTGTCGCTGGAGATCGCGGGCGGTTCGGTGACCGCGCTGACCGGGCCGAGCGGCTCGGGCAAGTCGACGCTGCTGCACCTGATCGGCGCGATCGAACGGGCCGACCGGGGCAGCCTCACCGTGGACGACGTGGAGATCACCGCGCTGCGCCGGGCCGCGCTGGCCCGCTACCGGCAACGGGTCGGTTTCGTCTTCCAGCGCTACCACCTGCTGCCGGCGCTGACCGTGCTGGACAACGTGATCGCGCCGGTGCTGCCCCGCCCCGGCCGGGCCGACCACCAGGCCCGGGCCCGCGAGCTGCTGGCCGCCGTCGGCCTGGCCGACCGGGAACGGGCCCTGCCGGCCCAGCTCTCCGGCGGCCAGCAGCAGCGGGTCGCCATCGCGCGGGCGCTGATGGGCCGGCCCCGACTGCTGCTGGCCGACGAGCCCACCGGCAACCTGGACTCCACCACCGGTGCGCAGATCCTCGACCTGCTGCTGGAGCTGCGCGAGCGGCACGGCATGACGATCCTGCTGGCCACGCACGAACGGGCCATCGCCGCCCGCTGCGACCGGCTGATCCGGCTGGGCGACGGCCGGATCGTCGAGGACGTCGACCTCACCGACGGCGAAGACCCGGCCGACACGTTCGACCGGGCCTCCCGCCTGCGACTCTGACCGCCGGCACACCGCCGGCGGGCCCGCTCAGCCGACCGGGCTTGCGGTCCGGACGTGCCCGGCGATGCGCTCGGCGACCTCGCGCGCGGTGGCCTCGGTGGCCGCCTCGACCATGACCCGCACCAGCGGCTCGGTGCCGGACGGGCGGAGCAGCACCCGGCCGGTCTCGCCCAGCTCCGCCTCGGCCCGCTCGACCTCGGCGCGCACGGCCGGCGCGGCGGCGCCGACGGTACGGTCGCCGACCGGCACGTTGATCAGCACCTGGGGCAGCTTGGTGACCACGGCGGCCAGCTCGGCCAGGGAGGTGCCGGTGGCCGCCATCCGGGCCATCAGGTGCAGGCCGGTGAGCACACCGTCGCCGGTGGTGGCGTACGCGGGCAGCACGATGTGGCCGCTCTGCTCGCCGCCCAGCGCCAGGCCGGAGGCGCGCAGCTCCTCCAGCACGTACCGGTCGCCGACCTTGGTCTCGACCAGCCGGATGCCGTGCGCGGACATGGCCAGCCGCAGGCCGAGGTTGCTCATCACGGTGGCGACCAGGGTGTCCTGGGTCAGCTCGCCGGCCTCGCGCATGGCCAGGGCGAGGATCGCCATGACCTGGTCGCCGTCGACCTCCACGCCGTCGGCGGTGACCGCGACGCACCGGTCGGCGTCGCCGTCGTGGGCGAGGCCGAGGTGCGCGCCGTGCTCGACCACGGCGGCGCGCAGCGCGTCGATGTGGTTGGAGCCGCACTCGTCGTTGATGTTGAGCCCGTCCGGCTCGGCGTGGATGGCGATGACCTCGGCGCCGGCCTCCCGGTAGGCGACCGGGGCCACGTCGGCCGCCGCGCCGTTGGCGCAGTCGACCACGACCTTGATCCCGTCGAGGCGGTGCGGCACGGTGCCGACCAGGTGCTGCACGTAGTGGTCGGCGCCGTCGAGCAGGTCGTTGACCCGGCCCACGCCGGCGCCGATCGGACGCTCCCAGGCGGTGGTGGCGTTCGCCTCGACGGCCGCCTCGATCCGCATCTCGATCTCGTCGGGCAGCTTGTGCCCGCCGGCCGCGAAGAGCTTGATGCCGTTGTCCGGCATCGGGTTGTGCGAGGCGGAGAGCATGACGCCGAGGTCGGCCTTGATCTCGGCGGTGAGGAACGCCACCGCCGGGGTGGGCAGCACGCCGACCCGGACCACGTTGGCGCCCGCGCTGGTCAGGCCGGCGACCACGGCCGCCTCCAGCATCTCGCCGCTGGCCCGGGTGTCCCGGCCCACCACGGCCAGCGGCGGATGGCTCCGGTCCGTCTCGGCCAGTGTGTGGGCCGCGGCCACCGCGACCGCCAGCGCCAACTCCGGGGTGAGATCCGCGTTCGCCCGCCCGCGTACGCCGTCCGTGCCGAACAACCGGCCCATACCCGCCAACCTCCGTGCCGTCGAGGAGAGAAACGCGGAACGGCCGGGCCGCCCCCGCAGAAGGGAGGCGGACCCGGCCGTCCGTCAGAAGTACAAGACGCTGAGGGTGATCAGCGCTTCGAGTACTGAGGAGCCTTGCGGGCCTTCTTGAGGCCGTACTTCTTGCTCTCCTTGACCCGGGCGTCACGGGTCAGGAAGCCGGCCTTCTTCAGGGCCGGGCGGTCGTCGGGCTCGTTGACGATCAGCGCCCGGGCGATGGCGAGCCGCAGCGCGCCGGCCTGGCCGGTGGTGCCGCCGCCACGCAGGTTGGCGATCACGTCGAACGCCTCGGGCTTCTCGGCGGTGACCAGCGGGTCCTTGATGAGCTGCTGGTGCACCTTGCTCGGGAAGTAGGCCTCGAGGTCGCGGCCGTTGCAGGTGATCTTGCCGCTGCCCGGGATGATCCGGACCCGGACGATGGCTTCCTTGCGACGGCCCACGGTCTGGATCGGGCGGTCACCGCGGGGCGCGCGCGCGACGGGCGCCGGCGCCTCGGTGGCCTCGGGGGCGACCTCGGTCTCGGTGATGTCGGTCATGCTGCTTCCTTCGCCCGCGCTCACTGCGCGATCTGCTTGATCTCGAACGGCGCCGGCTGCTGCGCGCCGTGCGGGTGCTCGGCACCGGCGTAGACCTTCAGCTTCTTGAGAATCTGACGGCCCAGCTTGTTGTGCGGGAGCATGCCCTTCACGGCCAGCTCGACGGCCCGCTCGGGCCGCTTGGTGAGCAGCTCGTCGTAGCCGACCCGCTTCAGGCCACCCGGGTAGCCGGAGTGGCGGTAAGCAACCTTGGTCTGACGCTTGTTGCCGGTCAGCGCGACCTTGCCCGCGTTCACGATGACGACGAAGTCGCCCGTGTCGACGTGCGGCGCGAAAGTCGGCTTGTGCTTGCCACGCAGCAGCGTGGCGGCGTGGGTCGCCAGGCGGCCCAGCACGACGTCAGAGGCGTCGATGACGTGCCACTGACGCTCGATCTCACCCGGCTTCGGGCTGTACGTACGCACAGGTCTACCTTGTCTCGTCGTCGGTCTGGGGTCGCGCGCCGAGGTAACCGGGGCTTCCCAGTCGAACCAGCGCGCACGAACGACCAAGCGTACCTGATGCGGCACGCCTAAGAATGTCGTACAACAGCAGGCAACGATACCGGGCCGCCGGGCGGCAGGTCAAAACGGGGTCACCCCGCGCGCGGCCATGACTCCGCTCACACTCCGTGCAGCGTACGTGGTCCCGGCCGCAGGTAGACCGCCCAGGTCACCAGGAAGCACAGCGCGTACCAGCCGATGAAGGCCAGGTAGGCCGCGTCGGCGGTGCCGGAGGCCAGGAACGACTGCCGGAACGCCACGTTCACCAGCACCCCGCCGGACGCGCCGACCGCCCCGGCGATGCCGATCAGCGCGCCGGAGCGGCGTCGGGCCCGGCGCTGCGCCGCCTCCGGGTCGCCGGTCCGCCGCGCCTCGGCCGCGGCCCGGACCCGGAAGATCGCCGGGATCATCTTGTAGGTGGAGCCGTTGCCGATCCCGGAGAACACGAACAGCGCCAGGAAACCGGCCAGGTAGAGCGGGAACGACCGGTCCCGGGCGGCGTACAGCACCAGCGCCGCGCCGCCGGCCATCGCCACGAAGTTCCAGAACGTGACCCGGGCCCCACCGAGCCGGTCGGCGAGCTGACCCCCGACCGGCCGGACCAGCGAGCCGACCAGCGGCCCGAGGAAGGTCAGCCAGGCCGCGTCGACCGGGGTGGGGAACCGGTCGTGGAACTGGAGCTGGAGCACCTGGCCGAAGGCGAACCCGAAGCCGATGAACGAGCCGAACGTGCCCACGTACAGCAGCGACATCACCCAGGTGTGCGGGTCGCGGGCCGCCGCACGCAGCGCGCCCGGCTCGTTGCGCGCCCCCGGCACGTTGTCCAGCCACCGCGCCGCGGCCAGCGCGGCGAGCACGATCAGCGGCAGGTAGACCGCCGGCACCAACCGGGGGTACGCGGCCCCGGCGGTGCCGAGCACCGCCAGCCCGACGAGCTGCACCGCCGGCACGCCCAGGTTCCCGCCGCCGGCGTTGAGCCCCAGCGCCCGACCCTTGAGGCGGTCCGGGAAGAACAGGTTGATGTTCGCCATCGAGGAGGCGAAGTTGCCGCCGCCCACGCCGGACAGGCAGGCCAGCACCATCAGCGTGGCGTACGACACCCCGGGCTCGATCAGGATCGTCATCGGCACCGCCGGCACCAGCAGCAGCAACGCGCTGACGATGGTCCAGTTACGGCCGCCGAACCGGGCCACGGCCAGCGTGTACGGCAGCCGCAGCACCGCGCCCAGCGCGGCCGGCACGGCGGTGAGCAGGAACTTCCCGGCCGGGTCGATGCCGTACTCCGGGCCGAGGAAGAGCACGGTCACCGACCAGAGGCTCCACACCGAGAAGCCGACGTGTTCGGCGAAGATCGACACGTACAGGTTGCGGCGGGCGGTCCGGGCGCCGCCGGCGGCCCAGAACGCCGGGTCCTCCGGGCGCCATTCGGTGATCCGCCCGGGTCGGTCGGCGACGGCCGGGACCGGGGTGGTGGCGGAAGCGAGCGTGCTCACGGCGACTCCTCCTCGTCGGTGACGAGGGGGACGCTAGGAACGGCCGGTTTCGCAACCGGTGCCCCACCCGCGTCGGCCCGGATACGGAGATCGCACGTCCGCCGCCCGGCGGTGGTGAGACGGTCACAGCTCCTGGAGGATCCGCAGCGCGCGGGCGACCCGCTGCATGGTCGCGGTGTCCGCCACGTCCACGCACTCGGTGAACCACTTCTTCATCGGCGAGGAGAGCCGGTCGGGCATCACCACGAAACCGCCCATCCGCACGGCGAGCGGGGAGTCGCGCAACAGCGACTCCTCGACCACCTCGGCCACGATCACGATCGGCACGTCGGTGGAGTTGTAGACGTCGGAGCTGATGACCAGGCCGTACCGTTCCCGGGCGCCGGAGATGCGCCAGACCTCTCCCCTACGCAGCACGCGGGCGCCCACCGCCGAACAGGGCGTCGTGGACCATGCCGGCCTCCTGGGCGTCGGCCAGGGCGGCGGATTCCAGGTCCAGGCCGGCGCGGCCGACCGCGTCGGCGTGTGCGGTGAACACCTCGCGCAGCGCCTTCTCCCGGGCGGCCCGGTCCATCCAGGCGGAGAGGGAGAGCCCTTCCCGCTTGGCGAACCGGCGCGCCTCCTCGATCGTCTCGTCGGAGAACGACAGTGTCACCTTGGCGGTCATGCCGAGGAGATTACCCATCGGTATGACCGCCAGTCATCCCCGCGCGCGCCGATCGCGGAACCGGACACCCGGCTCACCGCGGACGGTGGCCGCCGAAGACCGCGAAGCGCCACTCCTTGAAGAAGCAGTCGACGTCGGCCAGTCCGGCCTCGCCGAGCCAGCGGCACTGGTCGGCGACCGTGGCCGGGCGGTCGTAGCGCATCCGCTCCCGGGAGGCGGCGATCTCCTCGGCGCCCGAGCCCAGCTCGGTGATCCGGGCCGTCCACACCTCGTCGTAGCGTCGGTCGAGCGCCGGGGTCGGGCCGGCGACCTGCTCGGCGTTGACGAACACCCCGCCGGGGGCCAGCGCGTCGGCGGCCCGTCGGTAGAGCGCCCGCTTGCCGTCGTCGTCCAGGTGGTGCACGGCCAGCGCGGAGACCACCGCGTCGTACCGGCCGGCGGGCAAGGGGTCGGCGAGGTCGGCGTGGACCGTGCGGTGCGGCACGCCCCGGGCGGCCAGGTGTCCGGCGGCCACCGCCAGCATGCCGGGGGCGCCGTCGACGAGCGTCAGCCGGACGCCCGGGACGGCCGCGGACAGCAGCAGGGAGAGCAGGCCGGTGCCCGCGCCCAGGTCCAGCAC
Organism: Micromonospora ferruginea; assembly: GCF_013694245.2. Taxonomy (NCBI): domain Bacteria; kingdom Bacillati; phylum Actinomycetota; class Actinomycetes; order Micromonosporales; family Micromonosporaceae; genus Micromonospora; species Micromonospora robiginosa. Next base: position 6,272,753 of record NZ_CP059322.2, on the reverse strand, counting down.
CTCGGGGGTACGCCCGGCGGCGAGCGCCGCCCGCAGTGGCGGCGCGGCCACCTGGACGGCGGTGCCGTAGAAGGCGTCGAAGCAGGGCACGAGCCGGCGCCGGGCCTCGTCGTAGGTGCCGGCGACGGCGTCGAACGCATCCGTCACGCTCATGCGTGCCTCCTGAATAATGAGACAGTTTTCTCACATTCTAGACCCTGCGGTCCGTCTCGTCACGCCCGTGCGGTGTGAGGCGCTCTTGACAGGACCGAAACAGAAGGGACCCGGACCGGAAACCGCCCGGCGGCACGCTTTTCCGACATGACAGACGGTGCACGCGTGGCGACGCAACCGGGGGTGCGCCCCCGGGAGGCGGCCACGCACTGCCCGTACTGCGCGTTGCAGTGCGGCATGGTGCTGCGCGACTCCGCCGTCGGCGTCGAGGTCGCGCCCCGGGACTTCCCCACCAACCGCGGCGGGCTGTGCCAGAAGGGCTGGACCGCCGCCGAGTTGCTCGACCACCCGGAGCGGCTGACCACGCCGCTGCTGCGCGACCGGCCCGGCGGCGAGCTGCGCCCGGCGGGCTGGGACGAGGCGCTCGACCGGGTCGCCGCCGGGCTGCGGGCGGTCGCCGACCGGCACGGACCGGACGCGGTGGCGGTCTTCGGCGGCGGCGGGCTGACCAACGAGAAGGCGTACGCGCTGGGCCGCTTCGCCCGGGTGACGCTCGGCACCCGGCACGTCGACTACAACGGACGGTGGTGCATGTCGTCGGCGGCGGCGGCCGGGAACCGCGCCTTCGGCGTGGACCGCGGGCTCCCGTTCCCGCTCGCCGACCTGGGCCGGGCGGACACGCTGCTGCTGGTCGGCGCGAATCCGGCCGAGACCATGCCGCCGCTCATGCGTCACGTCACCGACCTGCGTGAACGCGGCGGCCGGCTGATCGTGGTCGACCCGCGCGCCACGGCCACCGCCCGGCAGGCCGACCTGCACCTGCAACCGCTGCCCGGCACCGACCTGGCGGTGGCGAACGCGCTGCTGCACATCGCGCTCACCGAGGGCCACGTCGACCGGGCGTACGTGGCGGCCCGGACCACCGGCTTCGACGAGGTCCGGCGCACGGTGGCCGGCTACTGGCCGGCGGCGGTGGAACGCCTCTCCGGCGTACCGGTGGCCGATCTGGAGGCCACCGCCCGCGCGCTGGCCGGCGCGGAGCGGGCGATCATCCTCACCGCGCGGGGCGCCGAACAGCATGCCAAGGGCGTGGACACGGTCACCGCCTTCGTCAACCTGGCGCTCGCCCTGGGCCTGCCCGGCCGGCCCGGCTCCGGCTACGGCTGCCTGACCGGGCAGGGCAACGGGCAGGGCGGCCGGGAACACGGGCAGAAGGCCGACCAGCTTCCCGGCTACCGCCGGATCGACGACCCGGCCGCCCGGGAGCACGTCGCCGGGGTGTGGGGCGTCGACCCGGCGACGCTGCCCGGGCCGGGCGTGCCCGCCTACCAACTGCTCGACTCGCTCGGCACCGACGCCGGGGCGCGGGCGCTGCTGGTGTTCGGCTCGAACCCGGTGGTCTCCGCGCCGCGCGCGGCCCGGATCGAGTCCCGGCTGCGCGACCTGGACCTGCTGGTGGTCGCCGACTTCCTCCGCTCGGAGACCGCCGAGCTGGCCGACGTGGTGCTGCCGGTGGCGCAGTGGGCCGAGGAGGACGGCACGATGACCAACCTGGAGGGTCGGGTGCTGCGCCGGCGCGCGCTGCGGCAACCGCCCGCCGGTGTCCGTACCGACCTGGAGGTCCTCTCCGCGCTCGCCGGCCGCCTCACCGGCGCGCCGCTGCCGACCGACCCGCGCGAGGTGTTCGAGGAGCTGCGGCGGGCCTCGGCCGGCGGCCCGGCCGACTACGCCGGCATCACCTGGGACCGGATCGACGCCGACACCGGCGTCTTCTGGCCCTGCCCGGACCCGGACGGGCCGGACCGCCCCCGGCTCTTCGCCGACCGGTTCCCCACCCCGGACGGCCGCGCGCGCTTCCACCCGGTCACCCATCGCCCGGCCGCCGAGCCGGTCTGCGCCGACTACCCGCTGCACTTCACCACCGGCCGGGTGCTCGCGCACTACCAGTCCGGCGCGCAGACCCGGCGGGTGGCGGCGCTGCGCCGCGCCGCGCCGGAGGGCTTCGTCGAACTGCACCCCGACCTGGCCGCGCGGCTCGGCGTCACCGAGGGGACGCCGGTGCGGGTGGTCTCCCGCCGGGGCGAGCTGCGGGCGCCGGCCCGGCTCAGCCCGACGATCCGGCCGGACACCGTCTTCGCGCCGTTCCACTGGCCCGGCGCGGCCCGGGCCAACTCGGTCACCAACGACGCCGTCGACCCGGTCTCCGGGATGCCGGAGTTCAAGGTCTGCGCGGTCCGGGTGGAGCCGGCATGACCGACCGGATCGTGGTCGTCGGGCACGGCATGGCCGGTGCCCGGCTCACCGCCGAACTGCACGCGCGCGGCGGCGGCCGGCGGGTCACCGTGCTCGGGGCGGAGCCGGACCGGGCGTACAACCGGATCATGCTGTCCACCCTGCTCGCCGGGAAGATCGGCGAGGCCGACGTGGAGCTGGTCGAGGCCGTCGGCCCGGGCCTGGACGTGCGGACCGGCACGCCGGCCGCCGCGATCGACCGGGCCGCCCGGGAGGTACGCACCGTCGACGGCGACCGGCACGGGTACGACCACCTGGTGCTGGCCACCGGCAGCCGGGCCGTGGTGCCGCCGCTGCCCGGGCTCGACCCGCTGCCCGAGCGGGTGGTCCCGTTCCGCACCCTGGCCGACTGCCGGCGGATCCTCGCCGCCGCCCGGGGCGCGCGCCGCGCCCTGGTGCTCGGCGGTGGGCTGCTCGGGCTGGAGGCGGCCCGCGCGCTGGCCACCCGGGGCCTCGACGTGACCGTGGTCCACCCGCTCGGGCACCTGATGGACCGGCAGCTCGACCCGACCGCCGGCACGGTCCTCGCCGGCACGCTCGCCAGATTGGGCGTCCGGGTGCGGCTCGGCGCGGCGGCGACCGGCGTGACCGCCGACGCGGGCGGCGTACGGCTGCGCCTGGCCGACGGCGAACCGCTCGCCGCCGACCTGCTGGTCCTCTGCTGCGGGGTACGCCCGGACACCACGCTGGCCGCGTCCGCCGGGCTCGCCGTCGACCGGGGCGTGGTGGTGGACGACCGGATGCGGACCAGCGACCCGCGGATCTCCGCGATCGGCGACTGCGCCCAGCACGACGGGACGCTGACCGGGCTGGTCGCGCCGGCCTGGGCGCAGGCCCGGGTGGTGGCCGACGTGCTGGCCACGGCCGACCCGCTGGTCCGCTACCGGCCCCGGCCGGTGGTCACCCGGCTCAAGGCGGCCGGCATCGACCTGGCCGCGATGGGCGACGTGGCCGGCGCACCCGCCGGCACCGGCGCGGGCTACGTGGCCGGCGCATCCGCCGGCACCGGCGCGGGCGACGTGGCCGGCGCACCCGCCGGCACCGGGCCGGTGGAGGAGTTGACGTTCGCCGACCCGGCCCGGGGCACCTACGCCCGGCTGCGGATCCGCGACGATCGCCTGACCGGGGCGATCCTGCTCGGCGACAACCCGGCGGTCGGCGCCGTGGTGCAGCTCTTCGACCGGGGCGCGCCGGTGCCGGCGGACCGGCGGTCGCTGCTGCTCGGCCGGGCGGTCGGCGCGGCCCCGGCCGAGCCGGCCGCCTCGCCGGCGCTGATGCCGGACGCCGCCACGGTCTGCCGGTGCAACGACGTGACCAAGGGCGAGCTGGTGGCGTGCTGGCGGGCCGGCGCGCGGACCGCGGCGGCGCTGTCCGTGGCGACCCGGGCCGGCACCGGTTGCGGCGGCTGCCGGGACGCGGTGGCCGGCATCGCCGGCTGGCTCGCCCAGGCCGAGCCGCCCGCGAACGGGGAGCAGCCGGATGCGACCCCGCCGGCGGACGCCCGGCCGAGCACGGAGACGCGGAACGGCAACCCGCCGACCGGCATCGGCCCGGACCCGGAGACGCGGAACGGCGACCCGACGACCGGCGTCGGCCCGGTCGCGGAGGAACGAGGCGCGGGAACGGACCGCGCGGTGGTGGAGGTGACGCGATGAGCGAGCGGGGCGGCCGGCTGGTGGTGGTCGGCAACGGCATGGTCGGGCAGCGCTTCGTCGAGGCGCTGCGGGCCCGCGACCGGGACGGGCGGTGGCGGGTCACGGTGCTCGCCGAGGAGCGGCGCCCGGCGTACGACCGGGTGCGGCTCTCGGCCGTCTTCGACGGGGTCGACGCGGACGAGCTGAGCCTGCACACCCCGGACGACGGGGTGGACCTGCGGCTGGGTGAACCGGCCACCGGTATCGACCGGGCCCGGCGGGTGGTGACCACGGCGACCGGCGAGATCCGGTACGACGCGCTGGTGCTGGCCACCGGGTCGGCCCCGTTCGTGCCGCCGGTCGAGGGCACCGACCTGCCGGGCGTCTTCGTCTACCGGACGCTCGACGACCTGACCGCGATCCGGGAGCACGCCCGGGGGCGGCACACCGGCGCGGTGATCGGCGGCGGGCTGCTCGGCCTGGAGGCGGCGAACGCGCTGCGGCTGCTCGGGCTCGCGACCGCGGTGGTCGAGTTCGCGCCCCGGCTGATGCCGGTGCAGGTGGACGAGGCCGGCGGGGCGATGCTCCGTCGCTACGTGGCGGAGCTGGGCGTCACCACGTACCTCGGGGTGGCCACCACGGCGCTGCGGGCCGGGCCGGACGGCGCGGTGGCCGCGCTCGCCCTCGCCGACGGCCGCACCGTCGACGCGGAGCTGGTGGTGGTGGCCGCCGGCATCCGGCCCCGGGACGAGCTGGCGCGGGCGGCCGGGCTGCCGCTCGGCCCGCGCGGCGGGGTGCTGGTGGACGCGACCTGCCGGAGCGCGGACGAGCGGATCTGGGCGGTCGGCGAGTGTGCGGCGGTGGACGGCACCTGTCACGGGCTGGTCGCGCCCGGGTACGCGACCGCCGAGGTGGTGGCCGACCGGCTGCTCGGTGGCGCGGCCACGTTCCCCGGCGCGGACACCGCGACCAAGCTCAAGCTGCTCGGCGTGGACGTGGCCTCGTTCGGCGACGCGCACGGCGTCACCGCCGGCAGTCTCGACGTGACCTACACCGACCCGGCCACCCGGTCGTACGCGAAGCTGGTCCTCTCCGACGACGCGCGGACGCTGCTCGGCGGCGTGCTGGTCGGGGACGCGAGCGCCTACCCGGCGCTGCGGGCGAGCGTCGGCGGGCCGCTGCCCGCTCCCCCGCTGGCGCTGCTCGCCCCGGCCGGCGGGCCGGGCGCCGGCGCCGGCGCGCTGCCGGCCGGCGCCCAGGTCTGCTCCTGCAACGCGGTGACCCGGGCCGACCTGGACGCGGCGATCGCCGGCGGGGCGACCGACGTGCCGGCCTTGAAGGAGTGCACCCGGGCCGGCACGAGCTGCGGCTCCTGCGTGCCGATGCTGAAGCAGTTGCTGGACGCCGCCGGGGTGCGGCAGTCCACCGCGCTCTGCGAGCACTTCGACCTCGGCCGGCAGGAGTTGTTCGACCTGATCCGGGTGCGCGGCATCCGGACGTTCTCGCGGCTCGTCGCCGAGCACGGGCGCGGGAACGGCTGCGACATCTGCAAGCCGGTGGTGGCCTCGATCCTGGCCTCGCTCGGCGCCGGCCACGTGCTCGACGGCGAGGCGGCGTCGTTGCAGGACACCAACGACCACTTTCTGGCCAACCTGCAACGCGACGGCAGCTACTCGGTGGTGCCCCGGATCCCCGGCGGCGAGATCACCCCGGAGAAGTTGATCGCGATCGGTGAGGTGGCCCGCGACTTCCGGCTCTACACGAAGATCACCGGCGGGCAGCGGATCGACCTGTTCGGCGCGCGGGTCGACCAGCTCCCGCAGATCTGGCGGCGGCTGGTGGACGCCGGTTTCGAGTCCGGTCACGCGTACGGCAAGGCGTTGCGCACGGTGAAGTCCTGCGTCGGCGACACCTGGTGCCGGTACGGCGTGCAGGACGCGGTCGGCCTGGCGATCGCGTTGGAGCTGCGCTATCGGGGCCTGCGCGCGCCGCACAAGCTGAAGTCGGCGGTCTCCGGTTGCGCCCGGGAGTGCGCCGAGGCGCGCGGCAAGGACTTCGGCGTCATCGCCACCGAGACCGGCTGGAACCTCTACGTCGGCGGCAACGGCGGCTTCCGGCCCCGGCACGCCGACCTGTTCGCCACCGACCTGTCGACGGAAGCGCTGATCACCATGATCGACCGGTTCCTGATCTACTACATCCGCACCGCCGACCGGTTGCAGCGCACGGCCGCCTGGATCGAGGCCATGGACGGTGGGCTCGACCACCTCCGGTCGGTGCTGGTGGACGACTCGCTCGGGCTCTGCGCCGACCTCGACGCGGCCATGGCCCGGCACGTCGCCGGCTACTCCGACGAGTGGCGGGACGTGCTGGAGGACCCGGTGCGGCTGCGCCGCTTCACCTCCTTCGTCAACGCGCCGGACGTGCCGGACCCGTCCATCACCTTCGCGGTGGAGCGGGGCCAGCCGGTGCCGGCGCGCGGCGCGCCGCCGGGCCCCGACCGCCGCCGCCAACCCGTCGCGCTGGGCCTGCCGGAGGTACGGCGATGAGCCGCGCGACGACGCCGGCCTGGACGCCGGTCTGCCCGCTGGACCGGCTCGACGAGGATCGCGGCGTCGCCGCCCTGGTCGACGGCGTGCAGGTCGCGCTCTTCCGCACCGCCGACGGGCTCTTCGCGGTGGACAACCTGGACCCGGTCGGCGACGCGTACGTGATGTCGCGGGGTCTGGTGGGCAGCCGGGGCGAGGTGCGGACGCTCGCCTCCCCCCTGCACAAGCAGGTCTACGACCTCACCACCGGGCGATGCCTGGACGTCGCGGGGGTGACGCTGCGGCGGCACCGGGTGCGCTGCCGGGACGGCCTGGTCGAGGTGCGGCTGCGGCAGGAGGAGTGAATGCGGGACGAACTGGCGGGCTTCACCATCGGGGTCACCGCGGACCGGCGGCGCGACGAACTGGCCGCGCTGTTCCAGCGCCGTGGCGCCCGGGTGGTGCTCGCCCCGGCGCTGCGGATCGTGCCGCTGGCCGACGACAGCGACCTGCGCGAGGCCACCCGGGCCTGCCTGGAGCACCCGCCGGACGTGTTGATGGCGAACACCGGCATCGGGATGCGGGGCTGGCTGGAGGCGGCCGAGGGCTGGGGCCTGGCCGAGCCGCTGCACCGCACGCTGGCGGACGCGTACGTGGTGTCGCGGGGGCCGAAGGCGACCGGGGCGATCCGCGCCGCCGGCCTGCGTGAGCACTGGTCGCCCGCCTCGGAGAGCTGCGACGAGGTGGTCGAGCACCTGGTCCGGCGCGGCGTTGCCGGTCAGGTGGTGGCGCTGCAACTGCACGGCGACCGGCAACCGGAGTGCACCGAGGCGCTGGTCACGGCCGGGGCCACGGTGATCGAGGTGCCGGTCTACCGGTGGGCGCCGCCGGCCGACCCGGCACCGCTGCACCGGCTCATCGACCTGGTCGCCGGGCGGCTGGTCGACGCGGTCACGTTCACCTCCGCCCCGGCGGCCGAGGCGCTGCTGCGGGCGGCCGGGGACCGGACCGAGACGGTGCTGGCGGCGTTGCGCGGCGACGTGCTGGCCGGATGCGTGGGCACGGTCACCGCCGAGCCGCTGGTGCGGCGTGGGGTGCCGGTGAGCGCGCCGAGCCGGGCCCGGCTCGGCGCGCTGGTCCGCACGATCGTCGAGGAGCTGCCCCGCCGGACGGTCTCGGTGAAGGCCGCCGGGCACCTGCTCACGCTGCGCGGGCACGCCGCCGTGGTGGACGGCGAGCTGCGCCAGTTGGCGCCGGCCCCGATGGCCGTGCTGCGGGCCCTGGCGGCGTCACCGGGGAAGGTGCTCTCCCGCACCGCGCTGCTGCGGACGCTGCCGCGCGGTGCGGACGAGCACGCCGTCGAGATGGCGGTGGCCCGGCTGCGGGTGGGGCTGAAGGCGCCCCGGGTGGTGCAGACCGTGGTGAAGCGCGGCTACCGCCTGCGAGTGGACTGACGCCGGTTCAGGCCCCCCGGGCCGCGCGGTCGCCCCCGCCGCCGACCTGGAGGTCGACCAGGGCGAGCAGGAACGCGGACGCGTGGCCGGCCTCGTCGTGCGCGATCTCGGCGAACAGGTCCGCCGCCGCGTCCTCGCCCACCGAGGCCGCCTGCCGGGAGAAGGCCGGGTACATGGTGCCCGCCTCGTAGACCTCGCCGTCGATCGCGTCGCGGAGGTTGTCGGCGTCGGTGCGGACCAGGCCGGCGAGCGTGGCCGCCTCGCTGAAGTGCTCGCCGAGTTCCTGGCCGGCGGTGTTCTCCCAGAGCTGGGCCAGCCGCAGCCGGCCGCCGTCGCGCGCGTGCCGGGCGTAGAGCGTGTACCTGGCGTACGCGAACGCCTCGCCACGCATCGTCGCCTCCAGGTTGGCCTGCGTCGCGCCGGAGCACACCGGTGTCCCGGCGACGATCGGGACCGGCGGGACGGCCTCGCCCGTCGGGACCCGTACCCCCGAGCCCGGGTGGGTGAGCGCGTAGAGGGCGAGGCGGAACTGGGTGGCATGCCTCGCCTCGTCGGCCGCCAGCTCGTCGAAGAGTCGGGCCGCCCGGGGGCAGCGGTCGCGGCGGGCCTGCCGGGCGAACCCCGGATAGACGACGGTGGCCTCGTGCCACTCGCCGTTGATCGACGTCCGCAGGTCGGCCACGTCGGATCCGACGAAGTCGATCAGCGCCGCTTCCTCGGTGAAGTGCTCGTTCAGCTCGGTGTCGCCGGTGGACCGGAACAGGTCGGCGATGTCGTCGTGGCCGGTGCGCGCCGCCTCCGCGCCGTACGCGAGGTACTTGGCGTGGGCGAATGCCTCCCCTTCCATCGCCGTCAGCGTGTTGGCGCGGGTCCTGGGGTTCGTCACCGCCGCCGCCTGGGCGGGCACTCCCACCAGGCCCACACCGAGCAGGGCGCCGACGACCAGCGCGGTGATGCCTCTGACTGTCCGCATCGGGATTCCCCTCTCACTACGCACGCCGTGAAGAGGTATTCACACAGCGTGACGATGCTCGGGGGGATCCTAAGTTTGCACAGGTCAGGGACGGAACAGCCGCAGTCCGGCGGGTCGCCCGGCCACTACGGGCGCCGCCGCGAACAACGACAAATCCGGCTCAGCCCACCGACGCCGGGTAACCGTGCTCGGCCTGGAGCCGGAGCATGGCGTGCTCCACCACGGTCACCAGCACCTGCTTCACCGAGTCCCGCCGGCGGGCGTCGCACATGACCATCGGCACGTCCGGCGAGATGGCGAGCGCCTCGCGGATCTCCTCCAGCTCGTAGTGCGGCGCGTCGTCGAACCGGTTCAGCGCCACCACGTACGGCAACTTGCGGTTCTCGAAGTAGTCCAGCGGCGCGAACGCGTCGGTGATCCGACGGGTGTCCACCAGCACCGCCGCGCCCACCGCGCCCCGGATGATCTCGTCCCACATGAACCAGAAGCGGGTCTGCCCCGGGGTCCCGAAGAGGTAGAGGATCAGGTCCTCGGCCATGGTGATCCGGCCGAAGTCCATGGCGACCGTGGTGGTCTCCTTGCCCGGCACCTTCGACGAATCGTCGATGCCCACGCCGGCGGCGGTCATCAACGCCTCGGTGGTCAGCGGCTGGATCTCGGAGATCGCCCCGACCAGGGTGGTCTTGCCCACCCCGAAGCCACCCGCGACCACGATCTTCGCGGAGATGATCTCCCGGCCGCGGCTCGCCCCGTCGGGGTCATAGTTCGCGAAGTCCACTTAGCACCCTTCCAAGCAGGTTCATCCGCGCCGCGAAACCCGTCGCGGGAGCGGCACTGTGTAGCGTCAGCAGGCCCTCGGCCACCATGTCGGCGACCAGCACCCGGGTGACGCCCAGCGGCATCCGGGTGTAAGCGGCGATCTCCGCCAGCGACTGCGCCCGGCCTTCACAGACCGAGGAGATGCGGTACTTGTCGTGCCCGGCGAAACGCGCCTCGGCCGACTGGGTGGCCGTGCTCGACAGCACCGCCTCGAGCGCGATGTTCTGCAACGGCTCGGTACGGCCGCGGGTGACCGCGTACGGTCGCACCAGCGCGCCGCGCGGATCACGTCGCGGTTCCATCTCGCGATCACCTCCCCTCGTACGGAGCCGGACGGCCCCGGATCACCAGGTCGACAGCCGGTCAGGACCGGACGGCATCCCTGGGCAGCGGCACCAACGCCTGGCCGACCCGTTCCACCAGCAGCGCCATCTCGTAGCCCACCTGGCCGACGTCGCAGCTACGGGCCGCGAGCACGGCCATCGACGAGCCGTCGCTGATGGACATCAGGAAGAGGTATCCGCTGTCCATCTCGATGACGGTCTGCAACACCCCGCCGGCGCTGAACATCCGCGCCGCGCCCTCGGTGAGGCTGACCACGCCGGAGGTGATCGCGGCGAGCTGGTCGGCGCGGTCACCGGGCAGGTCCCGGGAGGAGGCGAGGAGCAACCCGTCCGCGGACACCGCCACCACGTGCGCGATGCCCGCCACGCTGTCGGCGAAGTTGGTGAGCAACCAACCCATGTCCTGCATGGCCGCAGGCCTGTTCATCGGTTCGTCTCCTTGGTCGAGGTGCTGTTCAGGTCGGTGCCGGCCGTACGGCCCCGCTGGACGCCACGGTGGTAGGCGGAGAGCAGACCCCGTACTTCGTCCGGGGTGCGCCGGCTGCGGTCCCGACCGCTCTTGGGTTCGATCCCGCCGGGCACGAGCTGCGCCTGCGGCACCCGCTTGGGCAGGCCGGAGCGGGTGGTGCCGCCGGTGGTGGGCTCCGCGGCCTGGGTGGCCCGGCTCCATCCGTCGTCGGCCGCCGTCCGCCAGGCCTCCGGGTCGATCGCCGACGGGGCCGGGGCCGGCTCCGGCGTGGGCGTGGGCGGCACCGGGTTGGCCGGCGGCGCGGACGCGGCGGGCGGCGTGGCCGGGACCGGCGGCGGGCTGTACGCCGGCGGGTGGTCAGCCCGGACGCCTGGGCGCCGGGGGTGCGGGTGGGCAGCGGCGGCCGGGCGGCCGCGGCGGGCTGCGCCGGGGCGGGCGGCGGCTCGTCGAACCGGGGCCGGGTGAAGATGGTGGTCTCGTCCTCTCCGTGCGAGCGGAACCAGACCGCCTCCATCTCCCGGAATATCGGCGCCTCGGCCGGCCGGTCGGGTCGGGCCACCACCGGCGCGGCCGGGGTGGTCTCGACCGCCGGCGCGGCGGCGAGCGGCTGGTAGGCCGGCGGGGCCGGCACGGCCGCCGCCTCCGCCTCACCGGCCGGCGTCCGCTTGGGCAGCGGGTCGAGAGCGGGGTACGCGACCGTCGGCCCGCCCGCCGACCAGCCCGCCCCCGAGGCCGGCGCGGGCACGGCGGAGACCGGGCCGGCGGCGATCGGCGCGGCGGACATGCCGCCGAGCTGCACCGCCGGGGTGGTGTCCCGCACCTCGGCGGGAGCCTGCCAGCGGGCCGGCGGCGGCGTGGTCGTGTTGCGCCACTGGTCGGCCAGGGTGGCGGTGCCGCCCCGGCCGGCGCCGGCCAGCGCGTCGGCGACGCCGACCTGGCTGAGCGGCGACGGCTCCACGGCCAGCGGCTGGCGCTGCCGGGTCAGCGGGGCCTGGCCGCGGTTGGCCGGCAGCACCACCGTCGAGTTCGGCAGGGTGACCTGGGCGACCGTGCCGCCCTCGACGTTGCGGCGCAGCTCGACCCGGATCCCGTAGCGGGAGGCGAGCCGGCTGACCACGGCCAGACCCATCAGCCGGAACGCGGCCACGTCCACGGTCGGCGGCGCGGCCAGACGCCGGTTCAGCGAGTCGAGCTGGTCGTCGGTGAGGCCCAGACCCCGGTCCTCCACCTGGATCAGCACGTAGTCGCGGATGCGCCGGCCGTCGGCCACCACCACCGTGTTCGGCGGCGAGAACCGGGTGGCGTTGTCGAGCAGCTCGGCGACCAGCCGCACCACGTCGTTGACGGCGTGCGCGGCGACCGAGATGTCGGTGTCCACCGTGCCGAACTCGATCCGGTTGTAGAGCTCCACCTCGGACTGGGCGGCGCGCAGCACGTCGACCAGGAGGGCGTCGTCGCGGCGCGGCACGGCCGAGTCGGCGCCGGCCAGGACCAGCAGGTTCTCGTCGTTGCGGCGCATCCGGGTGGCCAGGTGGTCCAGCTCGAAGAGCTGGGCGAGCCGCTTCGGGTCCTCCTCGCCGCGCTCGATCGCGTCCAGCTCGCCGATCATCCGGTCGACCAGGCTCTGCGAGCGGCGGGCCAGGTTGAGGAACATCGCCGAGACGCTGGTCCGCAGCGCGGCCTGCTCGGCCGCGACCCGGACCGCCTCCCGGTGGACCACGTTGAAGGCCACCGCCACCTGGCCGACCTCGTCGCGGTTGGTCAGCTTGATCGGGTCCCGCACCTGCTGGACGATCTCGTCCACGCCGCCGTCGCCGATGGCGTTGACGTTCTGCAGCCGGCTCACCGCGTCCGGCAGGTCGTGGTTGGCCACCGAGAGCGCGCCCTCACGCAGCCGGCGCAGCGAGTCGTTGAGCGAGCGGGCGAGCACCACGGCGAGCGTCACGGCGACGGCCAGGGTCAGCAGCACCAGCAGGCTCTCCACGAAGGCCTGCCGGATCACGTCGGTACGCACCGCGTCGGCGTCGGCCAGCAGCTCGTCGAGGAGCTGGATCTCGGCCCACCGCATCAGGTCGTCGACCGCGCCGACGGCGTCGGACGCCTGCTTCCCGGTCACCACGGCGGGCTTGCCGACCGACCGGGACAGGTCGCCGGCGACCCGGTCGGCGAGCTGGACGGCGTCACCGGAGACGGTGCGGTCCACCAGGGCCCGCTGCTCCGGGGTGGCGGCCCGGGAGAAGGAGAGCAGCGCCTCCTGCTGGCCGGTCAGCGTGGCCACGAACGAGGAGAACTGCTCCTCGTCGATCCGGCCGCCGGCGGAGAGCGCGGTGAAGGCGACCGCCTCCTCCTCCGCCACCTCGGCCTTGGCGTGGGCGAACGCGGCCACCGCGCGGCGGGCGTCGGCGAGGCTCTCCGCGCCCGGCTGCTGGGCCAGCGTGTCGCCGTACGCGACCAGGTCGTCGAGGACGATGCCGTAGCGCAGGCTCGCCTCGGCCACCGGCATCTGGGTGCGGTCGAGCACCTCCTGGCGGGTGCCGTTCAGCGTCTCCAGGTGGTCGTCGATCACCTTGAGCCGGTCCCGGACCGAGGCCGGCACGTCGCCGAGCGAGCCGCGCTCCTCCTTGTACGCCGCGATCCGCTCGTCGGTCCGGCGTACCCGCAGGTTGTAGGCGTCCGGCTTCTCGGCCGGGTCGGCCAGGAAGACGGCCGCCGCCATCCGCTCCTTGTGCAGGTCCTGGGTGAGCGCCGAGACATCGACCGAGACCGCGGTCAGCGCGCGGACCTGGTCCGCCTCGTAGGCGCCCTGGCCCACCGAGATGAGTCGGATAGTTGCCAGTGCAATGACAGCGGCGACCGGAACGACCAGGATGAGGGCGAGCTTGGAGCGGATCCGCGCGTCACGCAGCCGGGGCAGGCGCCGTCGCCGGTTCCGCTGATCGGCGTTGGGGCTCCCGGGCAGGGTCGTAGGTCCGGTGCTCACGACATCGCCTCCGTCGTTTCTTCCACGCGTGACCCGCTGACCCGTGCCTGGTGCAGCGGCCAGCGCCACGCGCGGCACGGCCGCGATTTCATCAGACGAGATCCTTTTTGGGAAGCCGCGGTGAGGCAGGAAACGGTCGGCGTCGACTCAAGCCGTGATCCGGTCACCTAATACCTTCTTTTCTCCAGCGCCCTGAACTGGGGATGTCACTCCAGAGTGGTCGCGCGCATCTGGGCAGTAATTGTCAGTTAACGTTTCGTGTCCCCACCATGTGGGATGGGCGTCCCGAAACGGCATCCGGCCGCCGCGCTTGACCGCAGGGCCCGGCATTGGCAAGGTTTTGCAGGCTTCGCGCACACCGTACGGCACACCAATCCCGTTCCTCCACTGAGGACGGTCAAGCGGCGGTGGTCGGGCGCCGGCCCGCGCCGCACCATGGAGGACTGAGTTGAGCCCCATCCGCTCCGCGCGTATCGCGGCGCTCGCATCGGCCATGCTGGCCACCACGCTCACCGGCTGCGGGATCGGCGGGGAACCGCAGGACACCAGCCCGATCGTGATCGCCGCCGACCTCGAACTCTCCGGCGCTTCCGCGCCCATCGGCAAGGTCTACCAACGGGCCCTGGAACTGAAGGTCGACCAGATGAACGCCTCCGGCGCGCTGGGCGGCCGGAAGATCGAACTGAACGTCAAGGACAACCGCTCCGACGCCGCCGAGTCCTTGCGCAACATCAATGATTTCAGCGGCGACTCGCGGGTGAGCGCCGTCATCATGGGCGGCTGCAACGAATGCGCCGTCGGCGCGGCGCGCACGATCAACGACAAGCGCATTCCGACCATCGCGCTCGCTTCGGCGGGAGCGGTCACCGAACCGGTCGACCAGCGCCGCTACGTCTTCAAGCTGGCCCCGAATGCGGTCGACAGCGCGGCGGCCCTCACCGCCGAACTCACCCGGCGCCAAATCCGCAAGGTGGCGGTGCTGCACAGCGCCGACGGGTACGGCCAGGAAGGGCTCGCCGCGCTGCGCCGCGAGTTCGGCAAGACCACGCTGCGGCTGGTCGCCGCCGAATCCGTGCGTACCACCGACACCGAGGTGAGCGCACAGATCGGCGACCTGATCGAGAAGAAGCCGCAGGCGCTGATCCTGTGGACGCCACCGGAGCAGGCGACGCTGGCCGCCACCACCGCGCGGCAGGCCAAGTTCGGCGGGTCGCTGTTCTTCGACGCCTCGGCGGCCGGGGACCTGTTCCTCGGCCCGTCCGCCCGCTCCACCGAGCAGGCCACGCTGATCTTCACCCAGACCATGGTGATCGACGACGTGATCGCCACCACCCCGGCCAAGGCCGCCCGGCGACAGTGGTTCCAGGACTACACGGCCCGGTGGGGCGGCTACAACGGCTTCTCCTCGTTCGCGGCGGACGCCGTCCAGCTCATCGCCGACGCCGAGCAGCGCGCCGGCGGCAAGTCGGGCGAGGTCGACCGGGACGCCCTGCGCGAGGTCCTGGAGACCTCGCAGCTCGACGGGCTCTCCGGGCCGATCCGGATGACTCCGGACAACCACTCGGGGTTGATGCCGCAGGCTCTGACGACGCTCGTGGCTCGTGGGGGTCGGTGGCGTCTCGCCGGGTAGTCGCGGTGGGGGTGTGGGCCCCGGCACAACCGGCTCCGGGCGGTCAGGCTTGATCCCTCCGCCGGTTGCGCCGGGGCCCACACCTGTCGTGGTCGGGCGCCGTCCGGACCGCTGCTGGGTTGAGCTTGCGTGTCCCCGGTCGACGTCGGTCCCCGCCCGGGGGTGGGCTTGCGTGTCCCCGGTCGACGTCGGGTTCTCGGTCGAACGGGTGGGATGGGTCTGCTCGGTCGACGGCGGTTGCCGGTCGATGGGGGGTCAGCGGGCGGAGGTGGTGGCGCGGACCCAGGGCAGGGCGAACCGCTCGATCGCGCTCAGCGCCGCATAGAGCACGATGCTCATCAGCGCCACCAGCAGGATGGCCGCCCAGGCGGTCGCGGTGTCACCGACGCCGTTGTACTGCAGGATCTGGTAGCCCAGGCCGGGCCGGTCGGAGTAGAACTCGCCGATCACCGCGCCGATCGCGGCCAGCGGCATGGCCACCTTGAGCCCGACGAAGATCTGCGGCAGCGCGGCCGGCAGGCGCACCTTGCGGAACGACTGCCACCAGGAGGCGTTGAGCGATCGGCCCAACTCCGCCAGGTCGGCCGGGGTGGTGGTCAGCCCGGTGGCGGTGGAGAGCACGATCGGGAAGAAGCAGAGCAGGAACACCATCGTCAGGATCGGCTTCTGGCCGAAACCCACGGCCACCACGAGCAGCGGGCCGAAGGCGATCTTCGGGACCGCGTTCACGGCCACCAGCAGCGGCGCGAACATCCGTTCGACCCGGCTGGAGGCGGCCAGCGCCATCCCGATCAGCACGCCGACGGCGGACGACAGCAGGAAGCCGGCCACCGTCATCCAGGTGGTGATCCCCAGCGCGGGCAGCAGCACGTCGGTGGTGGCGGCCAGCGAACGGGCCACCGCCTGCGGCGGCGGCAACGCGACCGGGTGCACCAGGTGCAGCCCGGACGTGACCAGCCACCAGGCGGCCACCGCGATGACCAGGCCGAGCAGCGGCAACCCGACCGTGGCCGGGGGTACGGCCCGGCGCCGCCGGACGGCCGCCGCCGGAGGCGGTTCCGCCGGCGCTCCCGGCCGGGCCTCGGTCAACTGCGACAACGTGTCCTCCTTCTCCGTCCGGTCGGGACGACCGGCACGCGAAGGGGGTGCGACCCACCGGGTGTCCGGCGGGTCGCACCCCCGTGGCCCGAGCCGACCGGTCAGGCCTTCGGCGCCAGGTCGAAGTTGATGATCTGGTCGGGGGTGAGGTTCTGCTTGAGCGCGCCCGCGCCCTGGAGCAGCGCGATGCTCTTGGCCACCCGGCCGCTGTCGAGCGTGCCGATGGCGGTGCCGGAGTTGCTCGACCGGACGTACGCGGCCATCAGCTTGAGCTCGGCGGCGGACGCCGCCGGGTTCGCGGCCGGCACGTTCTTCTTCAGGATCTCGCCGGCCTCGTCCGGGTGCTCCAGCGAGTAGTTCAGGCCCTTGAGCAGCGCGGCGGTGAACTTCTTCACCATCTCCGGCTTCTCCTTGGCGATCTTGCTGGAGGTGATCAGCGCGTTGCCGTAGAGGTCCTGCATCACGTTGCTGTAGGGCAGCACGACCGGCTTCTTCTTCGTCACCACCTCCACGGTGGGCTGACCGACCACGAACTGGCCGATGCCGTCCACCGAGCCCGAGCCGAGCATGCCGATCAGGCCCTGCGCCTCACCGTTGACCCAGGTCACCTTCTTCTCGTCGATGCCGGCCAGCCGGGCGTACGTGGGGAAGAGGTTGCGCACGACGGAGGTCGGGGTGTCGGCGAGCTTCTTGCCCTCGAGGTCCTTCGGGGTGGCGATGTTCTTGCCCTCGACCGTGACGATGGCGGCCATGGTGCGCTGCTGGATCGCGGCCACCGCGACGAAGTCCTTGGCCTGACCGTTGCCGAGCTGCAGGATGCCGCCGGTCAGGTCGATCGGGCCGAAGTCGGCCTGGCCGCCGGTGATGGTCTGGATCACCGAACCGGTGCCCTGGCCCGGCTTGATGTCGACGTCGAAACCGGCCTCCTTGAAGAAGCCCTTGTCCTTGGCCACCCAGGCGTAGGAGTCACGGCCGAAGTTACCGAACGACGTGAGGTAGGTCACCTTCTCCAGCGCCCCACCGTTGCCGCCGCTGCCGGCCTCGGACTTGTCCGAGTCACTGCTGCAGCCGCCCACGAGGGCGAGGGCGGTCGCCAGCGCCGCGGCGGCGACCGTGCGGGTCAACCTTCTCATCAGTGCACCATGTCCTTTCCGACCAGGAGATCTTCGCCGGTCGGGTCGTGGGTCCGACGGGGTCGGCAGGAGGGTCGGCCGACTGGACCGTCGCGAGGGGACTCTTCGCGCGCAACAGCGTACGAGAAGGGGGATGACGCGCAGCAACCGTCCGGGTTGCGGAAAGGAAACGAAGTAGCGTGACGGAAAGCGGACTGACGTCCACCCCGGACGGTGCTATAAGCACGCGACCGCTACGCTAGCCCGGCTCACGTTCGCGACGAGGTGGGAAGGGAGCCGGCGGGAGATGATCCGACTGTCCGGGGTGTCCCGCACCTTCGACGGCCGCTCGGGGCGGGTGGAGGCGCTGCGCGGCATCGACCTCGACGTCGCCGAGGGTGAGTTCGTCGCCGTCCTCGGCCGATCCGGCTGCGGCAAGTCCACCCTGCTGCGCATGATCGCCGGCCTGCTGCCGGTCACCGCCGGTCAGATCACCGTCGCCGGCACGCCGATCACGAAGCCGCGCCAGGACGTCGCCATGCTGTTCCAGCGCCCGGCGCTGCTGCCCTGGCGCACGGTGCTCGACAACGTCCTGCTGCCGGTGGAGATCTTCGGCTGGCGCCGGGCCAAGCACCGCGAACGCGCCCGCGAGCTGCTGGAGATGGCCGGGCTGGGCGGTTTCGAGAAGCGCCTCCCGCACGAGCTGTCCGGCGGCATGCAGCAGCGCGTCTCGCTGTGCCGCTCGCTGATCGGCTCGCCCCGGGTGATGCTGATGGACGAGCCGTTCTCCGCGCTCGACGCGCTCACCCGCGAGGAGCTGTCCGGCGAACTCCAGCGGGTGCACATGGACACGAAGGCGACGATCGTCTTCGTCACCCACTCGATCGACGAGGCGGTGCTGCTGGCCGACCGGGTGGTCGTGCTCAGCCCGCGTCCGGGCCGCATCCGTGAGGTGGTCGAGGTGGCCGTCCCCCGGCCCCGCACCCTGGGCCGGCACGCGCACCTGGCCGACGTCGCCCGGATCAGCGCCGAGCTGCACGAACTGCTGATGGAGCGGGACGCCCCCGGCGTACCGGCGCCGGCCGGGACGCCGCCGCGGGCCGCGACCACGGGAGGGCGCTGAGCATGCGGGTCTCGATCTTCACCGAACCGCACCGTGGCGCGGACTACGACGATCAGCTCCGGTTCGCCCGGCTGGTCGAGGATTCCGGCTTCGAGGGCTTCTTCCGCGCCGACCACTACCGGTCGATGGGCGACGAGCCGGCGCTGCCCGGGCCCACCGACGCCTGGCTGACGCTCGCCGCGCTGGCCCGGGAGACGTCCCGCATCCGGCTCGGCACGCTCGTCACCTCCGCCACCTTCCGGCTCCCCGGGCCGCTGGCCGTCATGGTCGCCCAGGTCGACCGGATGAGCGGCGGCCGGGTCGAGCTGGGCATCGGCGCCGGCTGGTTCGAGCGGGAGCACACCGCGTACGGCATCCCGTTCCCGCCGGTCAGCGAACGGTTCGACCGGCTGGCCGAGCAACTGGAGATCGTCACCGGGCTGTGGCGCACCCCGGACGGGGAGACCTACAGCTACAGCGGCGAGCACTACCGGCTGGTCGACGCGCCCGCGCTGCCCAAGCCGGTGCAGCGGCCCGGCCCGCCGGTGATCGTCGGCGGCAAGGGCCCGAAGCGCACCCCGGAGCTGGCCGCCCGGTACGCCGACGAGTTCAACATGCCGTTCAAGAACGTCGCCGAGACGGCCGCCGCGTACGAGCGGGTCCGCGAGGCGTGCGACCGCACCGGGCGGGACGCGTCCGGGCGGGCGCCGCTGACCCTCTCCGCCGGGATCGTGGTGGCGATCGGGCGCACCGACGCCGAGGCGCAGCGACGGGCCGCGCCGCTGCACGTCGCCAGCGCGCTCCCGCCGGAGGACCCGGTGGTCGGCTCCCCGGCCCAGCTCGTGGAGCGGCTCGGTGAGTTCGCCGCGGTCGGGACCAGCCGGGTGCACCTGCGACTGATCGACTTCGACGACCTCGACCACGTGGAGCTCATCGCCGCCGAGGTGCTCCCCCAACTGGACGGAACCCGATGAGCGAACTCTCCACCGACCTCGAACTCGGCCCGGTGGGCCAGGAGATCGTCTACGAGAACGACCGGGTCCGGGTCTGGCACATCCGGCTGGAGCCGGGCGAGCGGCAGCCGCTGCACCGGCACGACCACCCGTACCTGGTGATCGCGGTCCAGGGCGCGAAGAACGTGGTGCAGACCATCGACGGCACCACGATCGACGCCGACGAGCCCACCGGCGGGGTGGTCTACCGCGACCCGGGTGCGGTGCACATGCTGACCAACGTCGGCGACACCACCTACCTCGCCCGTCTGGTCGAGTTGAAGTAGCCACCCCGGCGCGGTTCGCCGCGCCGCGCGGCGGCAAGGTGGCGAACCACCTCACCGGGCCGTAACGTGCCCGACATGGCCTTTCGGACGTGGGGCAGGCTGCTGCTCACGGCGCTCGGGGTGAGCGTGCTGGCCGGTGCCGGCCAGCTCGGCATCGCGTACGGCTTCGGTGTCGTCCGCCTCGACGGCGCGTTCGTCGACGGCTCGGTCAACCGGTGGCCCGCCCAGCTCGTCTGGGTCGCCTGGTTCGCCGCGGTCGCCGCCGTCGCCGGGGCCGTCCTCACCGAGCGCTTCGCCCGCCGCGACGACCGTCCCGGTGGCACCACCGAGCTGCTCTCCGTCGCCGGCGTCAGCGCGCTGGGCGCGATCGTGGTCGCCCCGCTCTGCATGCAGCCGGCCCGCGCCGCCGAGCTGGGCGGCTCCGTCGACCCGGTGTGGGCGGCCGGCATCTGTGCCGTCCTGGGCGCGGTGGTGGGCGCGGGCGCGGCGATCGCCGTGCTGCTCAAGCCACCGTTCGGCTGGGGCGTCGCGCTCTCCGCCGGGATCGTCTGGCTGCTCGCCCTGCTCTCCGTCGCACCCGCGATCGTGTCCAACCGGCCGCTGGCCACCGTGCGACTCGGCGTCCTGGAACCGTCCTGGCTCGACGCCGGCGCGGCGCAACGCCTGGCCATGCTGCTGCTGCCCACGCTGGCGCTGCTCGCGGGCGGGGCGATCGGCGTGCTGGCCCGCCGGGCCGGGCACCCGCCGCTGGTCGGTGGCGCGGCCGGCGCGGCCGGACCGGTGCTGGTGGCCTTCGCCTACCTGACCGCCGGCCCGGGCGCGGCGAGCGACCGCTACCAGGTGGCGCCCTACTACGGCGCGTTGATCGCGATCGTCGCCGGGGCGCTCGGCTCGACCGCCACCACGGTGCTGCCCCGGCCGGCCACCGGGGCCGACGCCGTCGAGCCCACCGACATCCTCGCGCCGCTGCCGACCGGTGCGCCGGTGCCGGCCGGCGTCTCCGCCCCGGCGGTGGCCACGACGACGCCGGCGACGCCCGGCGCTCCGGCCCCCGCGCACTGGGACTGGCCGGAGGCCGGCGGGTCCGCCACCGCGCCGGCAGCCGCTCGGCACGCCGCCCCGGCGTCACCCACCGCACCCGACTCCCCCGATCCGCACCCGGCCGCGCCCGCTCCGGCGCGCGACGGCGAAGGTTCGGCGCACGGCTCGCCGATGCCCAACCTGCTGCCACCGGGCCGGCGGACCTCGGCCATCGACGTGCTGTCCGCCGGCCGCCCCGAGCCGCAGCCGGCCGCCGGCGCGACCCCGTCCGGCGACGACACGCCCGGCCCGGGGATCGCCGCCCCCGCACCGTCCGACGCCGGCACGCCGGCCGGCTCGTCCCGGCCGGCGGTCGACGCCGCCGGGCCGGTGGGGCGGACCGCCGGGCGACCCACGCCCGAGCCGCGAACGTCGCCGGAGGAGCAGGCGACCGGCACCGAGCCGTCCGCCGCCCCGAGCACGGTGGAGGCAACTCCGCGGGCGACCCGGCCACGGCGGAGCCGCACCGCCGCCCGCGCCACGTCGCCGGCCGACGACCGGACGCCTACCGGCACCGCCGCGGCGGCCACCGACGGGCCGACGTCCGGCGCGGCGGCTCCCGGAGACGCCCCCGCTCCCGACGCGCCGGTCACCGACGCCGACGACACGACGGCAACCACCCGGGCCGGCCGGGCCCGGCGCACCCGGGCCCCCCGCACCACCCGGAGTGACACCGCCCCGGCGACCGCGCCCCGGCCCGACGACACCTCGACGCCCGGCGAGACCACCACTTCCGCCGCGCCCACCGTCGCCACGTCCGCCCCGGCGGGCGGCACGTCAACCCCGGCGAGCGCCACGTCCGGCCCGACGAGCGCCACGGCCACCCCGACGACCGCCACGTCCGGCCCGACGAGCGACACGTCCGGCCCGACGAGCGCCGCATCCGGCCCGACGAGCGACACGTCCGGCCCGACGAGCGCCGCATCCGGCCCGACGAGCGCCGCATCCGGCCCGACGAGCGCCGCGTCCGGCCCGGCGGGCGACACGAACGCCACGACGAGCGGCACGGCCACCCCGGCGGACGGCACGTCCGCTCCGACGGCGGACGGCACGTCCGCCCGGACGACCGGCCCGTCCACCCGGGCGGCGGGCGACACGTCCGTCCCGCTCGCGGGCGATGCCGACGCCTCGGGCGAGTCGCGGGCCGTGAAGCCGGCCGGCCGGCGGAGCTTCTTCTTCGACCCCGAGCCGGCCGACCGGTCCGCCTCGTCGCCCCGGCCACGGTTCCCCATCTTCGAGGACGTGACCGAGCGACCGGGCGACGTGCGACCGGCCTGGCCGATCACCCCGGCGGCGGGCCGGCCGCCCCGGCCGCTCGACGCACCCGCGCCGACCGAGCCGGCGACCGGCCGGGACCGCGACGACACGACCGCGCGGGCCGAGCCGGCCCCCCGCCCCCGGCACCAGGGCCTGCCCGAGCCGGGCCGCAGCACCGGATGGGACGCGCTCGCCACCGGCGCCCGCCCCGCCGGGCGGCCGGCGCCCGAGGTGACCGGGCCGACCCCGGCCGCCGACGCGACCGTACCCACCCAGGCCGGACCCGCCACGGCGGCCGACCCGGAGCCCGCCCGGGGCCGGCACGCCGGAGCGGACGAGGCCGAGGCCGCCGGCGGGAAGGCCAAGGCCCGGCGCGGCCTGTTCCGGCGCAACCGGGGCAAGGACGAGCCGGAGCAGGTCGACGAGACGGCCCAGCCGAGCGCCACCGGCGACGACGAGTACGTCGACTGGGTCGCCGGTCTCGCCTCGGACGACAACGCCGACGACGCCCGTTCCCTGCGTACCGGCCGGCACCACCGGGACTGACCGTTCGGGGGCCGGGCCGGCGACCGGGCCGGCCCCCGGCGGCTCAGGCCAGCGGCAGGTAGACCCGCGAGCCGCCGGCGACGAACTCCTCCGACTTGCCGCGCATGCCCCGCGCCGCGTAGTCCTTCAGCTCCTGGGTGATCTTCATGGAGCAGAACTTCGGCCCGCACATCGAGCAGAAGTGGGCGGTCTTCGCCGGCTCGGCGGGCAGTGTCGCGTCGTGGTACGCCCGCGCCGTCTCCGGGTCGAGCGCCAGGTTGAACTGGTCGGACCAGCGGAACTCGAACCGCGCCTTGGACAGCGCGTCGTCCCAGGCCTGCGCGCCCGGATGCCCCTTGGCCAGGTCGGCCGCGTGCGCCGCGATCTTGTACGCGATCACGCCCGCCTTCACGTCGTCCCGGTCCGGCAGCCCGAGGTGCTCCTTCGGCGTGACGTAGCAGAGCATCGCGGTGCCGAACATGCCGATCATCGCGGCGCCGATCGCCGACGTGATGTGGTCGTACGCGGGCGCGACGTCGGTGGTCAGCGGGCCGAGCGTGTAGAACGGGGCCTCGTGGCACCATTCCTGCTGGAGGTCCACGTTCTCCTTGATCTTGTGCATCGGCACATGCCCGGGGCCCTCGATCATCACCTGGACGTCGTACTCCCAGGCCACCTTCGTCAACTCGCCGAGCGTCCGCAGCTCGGCGAACTGCGCCTCGTCGTTGGCGTCCGCGATCGACCCGGGGCGCAGCCCGTCGCCGAGGGAGAAGGTGACGTCGTACCGCGCGAGCAGCGCACACAGCTCCCGGAAGTTGGTGTAGAGGAAGTTCTCCTCATGGTGCGCCAGGCACCAGGCCGCCATGATCGAGCCGCCCCGGGACACGATCCCGGTCACCCGGTCCACGGCCAGCGGCACGTACGGCAGCAGCACCCCGGCGTGCACCGTCATGTAGTCGACGCCCTGTTCGGCCTGCTCGATCACGGTCTCGGCGAACACCTCCCAGCTCAGCTTCACCGGATCGCCGCCGACCTTCTCCAGCGCCTGGTAGATCGGCACGGTCCCGATCGGCACCGGCGAGTTGCGGACGATCGCCTCGCGGGTCTCGTGGATCCGCTTGCCGGTGGACAGGTCCATCACGGTGTCCGCGCCCCACCGGGTGGCCCAGGTCAGCTTCTCCACCTCGTCCACCACCGACGACGTCACCGCCGAGGTGCCGATGTTGGCGTTGACCTTGACCAGGAACGCCTTGCCGATGATCGCCGGCTCGCACTCCGGGTGGTTGACGTTGAGCGGCAGCACCGCCCGCCCGGCCGCGATCTCGTCCCGGACGAACTCCGGCGTCACCCCCTCCCGGATCGCCACGAACTCCATCTCCGGCGTGATCGTCCCGGCCCGCGCGTAGGCGAGCTGGGTGGGACGGGTCCCGGCCAGCGGCGTGCCGGCGCCCCGGACCGGCGCGACGTCACCCCGCTCGGCGATCCACGGCCCGCGCAGCGCGGGCAACCCCACCTCCGGGTCGGAGCCGGGACCCGAGGTGTCGTAGAGCCGCACCGGCGGGTTGTCCCCGGTCAGCGTCACCTCGACGAACGGCACCCGGACGTCCGGCCGGCTCCCGTCCACGTACACCTTGCGACGTGCCTGCATGACAGCCTCCCTGTCGCTCAAGCGGACCAGCCGAAGTGGTCCAGCGGGCCGTGTCCCGCGCCCAGCTCCCAGCTCCGCGCGCCGGTCAGCGCGCGGGTCACGTACTCCTTGGCGGCGGCCACCGCGACGGGCGCCGCGTCGCCGGCGGCCAGCCGCACCGCGACGGCCGCCGCGAACGAGCAGCCGGTGCCGTGGCTGTGCCGGGTGTCCACCCGGGGCGCGCGCAGCAGCCGCGTCGTCCCGCCGCCGGCCAGCACGTCCACCGACTCGCCGGCCGCGTCGACGTCGCCGCCGGTGACCACCACGAACGCCGGCCCGCGCGCGGCCAGTGCCTCGGCCGCCGCGACCATCTCCTCGACCGTGCCCACCGGGCCACCGGTGAGGGCCGCGGCCTCCGCGCAGTTCGGCGTCGCCACCTCGGCGTACGGGAGCAGCCGCTCGACCGCCTCCACCACGCCGAGCCGGTGCCCGCTGGTGGCGACCAGCACCGGGTCGACGACCAGGTGGGGCAGCCGCCCGCCCCGGGCCGCCTCGGCCACCGCGTCGGCGACCGCCGGGGTGCCGAGCATCCCGGTCTTCACCGCCCGCACGTGGAAGTCGCCGAGCACGCTGTCGAGCTGGTCGCGCACGGTCTGCGGGGGCAGCGGCAGGACCGCGTCCACGCCCCTGGTGTTCTGCGCGGTGACGGCGGTGAGCACGCTCGTGCCGTACGCGCCGAGCGCGGCGAACGTCTTGAGGTCGGCCTGGATGCCGGCGCCGCCGCCGGAGTCGGAGCCGGCGATGGTGAGTAGTACCTGCGGCGTCACTGTCTTTCCTCTGTGGTCGCGGTGGGGGGCTGCGGCCGACCGTGCCCACTCTGGGCGGTCAGGCTTGATCCCTCCGTGGGCACGGTCGGCCGCAGCCCTCTCGTGGGGACGTCCGTCGGTGGGTGGAGGGTGCGCGCCAGACGGGTGGACGCCTCCTGGAAGGCGCTGCCGAGCGTGGTGGCGGTGTCGGTGGGGTTCTCGGCGCGCATCAGTGCACCGAGGACGGCGACGCCTGTGGCGCCGGGGTCGACGCAGGCCCGCACCTGGTCCGGGGTTTCGATGCCGCCGAGGGCGAGCACCGGGACCGGGCTGGCCGCCACCAGTTCGCGCAAGCCGTCCGGGCCCAGCGCGGGGCCGTAGCCGGGTTTGGTGCGGGTCGGGAACACCGGGGACAGGGTCGCGTAGTCCTCGGTGGTCAGTCGGGCCAGCTCGGCGGCGTCGTGGCAGGAGCGGCCGACCAGCGCGAGGCGCGGCGGCGGGTACGGGCCGGCGGCGGGCAGGTGCACGGCGTCCCCGTCGAGCGGGTCGGGGCCGGCGACGATCAGCGCGCCGTCGACGTCGGCGAGCACCGCGCGCAGTTCGACGGCGAGGGCGAGGCGCTCGGCGCGGGGCAGGTCCTTCTCCCGCAGCACGACCCACCGCACTCCCCCGCCCACCGCCGCCGCCACGACGTCCACCAGCGGCCGCCGCGCCACCCGCCGATCCGTCATCAGCACCAGCCCGCCCGGGCATCGGCGGACCTTGGTACGCATCCGCCCCTGAAGGGGCGCCGTCGTACCAAGATCGGAACAGGCCGTCACAGGTTCGGTCGGCCGGCGTCGGGGGTGGACGGCAGCGCGTGGTCACGGCGGGGGATGCGACCGGCGCCGTACGCCAGGTGGCCGGCCTCGACCGCGTACCGCATCGCGGTGGCCATCGCCACCGGGTCGGCGGCCCGGGTGACGGCGCTGGCCAGCAGCACCGCGTCGCAGCCCAGCTCCATGGCGAGCGCGGCGTCGGAGGCGGTGCCGACACCGGCGTCGAGGATCACCGGCACGTCCACGGCCTGCCGGATCAGCCGGATGTGGTGCGGGTTGCCGATGCCCAGGCCGGAGCCGATCGGCGAACCGGCCGGCATCACCGCCGCGCAGCCGACGTCGGCCAGCCGGCGGGCCAGCACCGGATCGTCCGACGTGTACGGCAGCACGGTGAACCCGTCGGCGACCAGGTCCTCGGCGGCGCGCAGCAGCTCCACCCCGTCGGGCAGGAGCGTGCGCTCGTCGCCGATCACCTCCAGCTTCACCCAGTCGGTGTCGAACGCCTCCCGGGCCAGGTGCGCCGTCTTCACCGCCTCCACCGCCGTCCGGCAGCCCGCCGTGTTCGGCAGCAGCCGTACGCCGCAGCGGTCCAGCAGGTCGAGCAGCCCGCCCGCGCCGACCGGTGCGGTGTCCACCCGGCGCAGCGCCAGCGTCACCAGCCCGGTGCCGGAGGCGCGGATCGCCGCCTCCAACACGTGCAGGTTGGCCGCGCCGCCGGTGCCGAGCACCAGCCGGGAGCCGAACGCGACACCGCCGATCTCCAGGGACATGCCGCTCACCCGCCCTGCGCGGCGCTGAGCACCTCGACCCGGTCGCCGTCGCGCAGCACGCTCACCGGCCAGCCGCCGCGCGGCACCACCTCGCCGTTGACGGCGACCGCCAGGCCGCGCTGCTGATCGGTGACCGCGCGGACCACCTCGGCCAGCGTGACGCCGTCGGGCAGCGTCCGTCCCGTGCCGTTGACGATCAGTTCCACCGGGGCTCCTTCGGAAACCGGTCGGGGGTGAACGGGGCGAGCGCCGGATCCGGCTCGCCGGTGACGATCAGCTCGGTGACCAGGTCGGCGGTGACCGGGGTGAGCACGATGCCGTGCCGGTGGTGCCCGGTGGCGGCGAGCACGCCGGGCCGGCCGGGCAGCGCCCCGATCAGCGGCGCGTTGTCCGGCGTCGCCGGGCGCAGCCCGGCGACCGCCTCCACCAGCTCGTACTCGGTCAGCTCCGGGACCAGCTCGACGGCGGCACGCAACAGCCGCAGCACGCCGCCGGCGGTGACCTCGGTGTCCGCGCGTTCCTCCACGGTCGCGCCGACCACCACCTCGCCGCCGGCCCGGGGCACCAGGTAGACCGGCTCGCCGTCGGCGTACCCCCGGATCACGTGCCGGAAGCCCGGCGGGCCGCCGCCTGGCGCGCGGAGCCGGAGCACCTGGCCCTTCACCGGCCGCACCGGCAGGCCGGTCAGCGCCGCCGCGCCGCAGCCGGCCGCGACCACGGTGACCGCCGCGTCCACCTCGGACAGCGCGCCGACTCGCGCCGGCCGGAACACCACGCCGGCCCGCTCGGCGGCGACGCGCAACGCGGCGACCAGCCGGCGCGGGTCGACCTGGTGGTCGCCGGGTGCGACCGCGCCGCCGCGCACCCGGGTGGCCAGCGCCGGCTCGCGGTCGCGCAGCGCCGACGGGCGCAGCGGCGTGATCGGCAGTCCCAGACCCTGCTGGTACGACCACAGCCGCCCCGCCTCGGCCAGGTCGTCGGCGGTGAGCCCGACCACGAGCGTGCCCTCGGTGCGATAGCCCGGGTCGACGCCGCTCGCCTCGGCCAGCTCGGCGGCGAAGCCCGGCCAGCGGGCCGCCGACTCGACGAGCAGCGCGGTCAGCTTGTGCTCACCGAAGTACGCCTCGGCGACCGGGGAGAGCATGCCGGCGGCGACGTGCGACGCGCCCGACCCGGGGCGGTCGTCGTACACGCTGACGCGCAGCCCGCGCTGCGCGCACCGCCACGCCACCGCCAGCCCCACCGCCCCCGCCCCCACCACCCCCACCTGAGTAAGGCGGGGCCCCCGCTTAACGCTTTCGGTAGAGGAGGGGGCCCCGCTTAACACGTCAGCGCCCCGAGCAGCTCGGCGGTGGCGCGTGCGGGGTCGGCCGCCGAGGACAGCGCGCCGACCACCGCCACCCCGTACGCCCCGGCGGCCCGCAACGCCGGCACCGACGCGGCGGTCACCCCGCCGATGGCGATCACCGGCACGGTCACCGCCCCGGTCACCGCGCGTACCCCGTCCGGGCCGATCGGCGCGGGCAGGCCCGGCTTCGTGGTGGTGGCGTGGCACGGGCCCACGCCCAGGTAGCCGGCCCCGGCGGCGACCGCGGCCCGGGCGGTGACCGGCTCCCGGGCGGTCGCGCCGAGCACCGCGTCGACGCCGAGCACCCGCCGGGCGGCCGCCACGGGCAGGTCGTCCGCCCCCACGTGCCCACCGGCCGCGCCCACCGCCAGCGCCACGTGCAGCCGGTCGTTGACCAGGCACCGCGCCCCGTACGGCCGGCACGCCTCGACCACCCGCCGGGCCAGCTCGTACGCCTCCCGGTCGGTGGCGTCGTCCGCCACCCGCACCTGCACGACGAGTTCCGCGCGGGCCACCGGCAGGGCGGCGCGCAGCACGGCGAGCGGGTCCCGCCCCGGCCGGGTGTCGGTGATGAGATGCAGTCGTCCCAGGGACGGCACGGCAACGCTCCTCCCTGCGCCGGCATTACCCGGATCAGGTTCGACGGTCGGGGGCTGTCAGCCCCCCTCTCAGCCCGGTCCGCACCGGGCTCCCGTGGGTCACTTGCGGCCTACCGTACGACGCTCCCCCGGCCGGACGGAAGAGCGGGTGAGGTTTTTCCCACGACCGCACCACTCGACGGAACGGGACGGCGGGTGACTGTCGCATCACGACACGCTGACCGGATGGCCGCACCCGCCCGTGTCCCGCGCCGCCTGTGGTCGGTGCCGTTCCGCGCCGGCGACGCGGTGCGCGACGGTCTTCTCACCCGGGCGATGCTGCGCGGGCCGACGTGGGTCCGCCTGTTGCAGGACGTGTACGTGCACGGCGACGCCTACCGCCCCGACGACCATCGGATGTGGTGCGAGGCGGTCGCGCTGCGGCTGCCGCCCGGCGCCGCCGTGGCCGGCCGCAGCGCCGCCTGGCTTTTCGGTGTCGACCTGCTCACCCGGGACGAACCGGTGACGGTGCTCCTGCCGACGACCGCCCGGCTGCGCCCGCATCCCCGGCTGTCGATCGTGCGATCACCGCTGCCCGATGAGGATCGCACCCGGTTCGCCGGGCTGCCGGTCACCACCACGCTGCGCACGGCGTTCGACCTGGGTCGCCACAGCCCCCGGGTGGAGGCGGTGGTCGCCGTCGACGCGCTGCTGCGTCGCCGGGTGGTGGAACCGGCCGCGTTACGCGCCTACGCCGCGGAACGCCCGGGCTGGCCGGGCTCGGCGCTGCTGCGCGAGGTGCTGAAGTTGGCCGAGCCGTCGAGCGAGTCCCCCATGGAGACGCGCCTGCGGCTGCTCCTCCTCGACGCCGGTCTCGGCCCGCTGACCGCCCAGCACGAGGTGCGCCACGGCGGGCGCTTCGTGGCCCGGGTGGACCTGGCCTGGCCGGCGTTGCGCGTCGCGGTCGAGTACGACGGCGACCAGCATCGGGAGCGGGCACAGTTCCGGCGGGACGTGGCGCGCCTCAACGCGCTCCGTTCCGCTGGCTGGATCGTGCTCCGCTTCACCGCCGACGACGTGCTCCGCCGCCCCGAGGCCACGGTCGCCCTGGTGCACCAGGCCCTCGTGGAACGCCGCCGCATCACCGCCCGGCCGCGCTGACCTCGCGCACGCCCTAGCCGACCTTGGCTCGCCCCGGAACTGGACGGCGTCGCGGCGTCGCATGCCCCAGCCTGCGCTGGCGTGACCGGGGCGGCCCGACGCACACCGGAGCATCTCATCACCGGACGCTTTGCCAGGCAGCACGACCCTGGTTGCCGTGGAAGTCCGACCCACCTCGCTGACGTTCATAGCGTTCCACCCACCGGCGTCTCCGCCCGTGAGTGGAACGCTATGAACGTCAAACCGGTCCGGAGACAGCCATCGCGTTCCACTCACCGGACCGCTCACCGAACACTTCGCCCAAGAAGTCAGAGGAGGGCGTCGAGGGCGTCCTGGTCCTCGTCGGTGGGCTGCCAGGTGCCGGCGTCGGCGTTGGCGCGTACCTGCTCGGGCGTGGTCGCGCCGGCGATCACCGAGGTCACCGCGGGCCGGGCGGCCAGTCCGCCGATGGCCACCTGGAGCATGCTCACCCCGCGCTCGGCCGCGTACGCCTCGATCGCCTCGATGGTGTCCCAGCGCGCCGCGGCCAGCCGCTCGGCGTACCGGCCGCCGCCAGCGAGCCGGCTGCCCTCGGGGGGCTGCTGACCGCGCTGGTACTTGCCGGTGAGCAGCCCGTTGGCGAGCGGGAAGAACGGCAGCATGCCGAGGCCGAACCGCTCGCAGGCCGGGATCACCTCGTCCTCCACGCCCCGCTCCAGCAGCGAGTAGTGGTTCTGCGCGGAGATGAAACGGGTACGCCCCTGCGACGACGCGGTCCAGTCGGCGTCGGCGATCTGCCAGCCGGCGAAGTTGGAGTTGCCGAGGTAGCGCACCTTGCCGGCGGTCACCAGGTCGTCCAGCGCGGCGAGCGTCTCGTCGATGGGCGTACCCGGGTCGGGCTCGTGCATCTGGTAGAGGTCGATGTGGTCGGTGCCGAGCCGGCGCAGCGACGCCTCGACGGCGCGGGCGATGTAGCGGCGGGCGCCCCGGGCGCCGTGGTCCGGCCCGTTCGCCCCGTTCATGTCCATGCCGAACTTGGTGGCGAGCACCACGTCGTCGCGGCGGCCCTTGAGCGCCTGGCCGAGCAGTTCCTCGGAGCCGCCCTGGGGTTCGCCGTAGATGTCGGCGGTGTCGAAGAAGGTGATCCCGGCGTCGAGCGCGGCGTCCACCACCGCCCGGGTGCCGTCGAGGTCGAGTTTGCGGCCGAAGTTGTTGCAGCCGATGCCGACCACGGACACCACGAGCCCGGAGTCGCCCAGTCGGCGATAGGTCATCTCACTCACGAGATCCACCCTATGCCCGCCGGACGCGGGCGGCGCCTCAGCCGAGCACGTCGACGGCCAGCGCGCGGGCGTCGGCCACCGTCGCCGACAGCTCGGCGGGGGTACGCCCCACCGCGCCGAGCAGCGCCTGGGCCCGATCGGTGAAGTCCGGCGGCGCGCCGGGCAGCCGGCCCGCGGAGGCGAGCATGCCCTTCTCGTTGACCAGCCACCGCCCGGCCCGCCCGTGCAGCGCCTGCGCCAGCACCCCGACCACCCGGAACAGGCAGCCGGCCACGTAGCCGGCGTCGCCGCCGGACGCGCCCTTGGCCGCGCCGTCGAGCAGCAGGCCGGTCTCCCAGCCGCCGGCGACCAGCGCCGCACCGAGCGCGGGCGGGTAGTCGACGGTCTCGGCGCGCAGCGCGGTCAGCTCACCGGTCGGGTCGGCGAGGATGCGGCCGAGCGCCACCTCCCCGGCGTACGCGTGGGAGTAGAACCCGAGCGGGTGCCCGGCCTGCACCTCAACCGTGTAGCGGCCGGCCCGGCACTCCGCCCACACCCGGTGCACCCGGTCGAGGTCCCGGTAGATCCAGTCCACCGCCGCCCCGCCGACGCGCAGCCAGCCGCCGCCGTCGACCCAGGGACCCCAGCCGCCGGGGGCGGTCAGCTCGACCGGTTCGTCGGCGATCGAGGCGGCGACCGCGCGCAGCCCGGCCAGGTCCGGCGTACCCCGGTAGTAGAGGCCGAGGTCCCAGTCGGAGTCGGGCCGGTGCTCGCCGCGGGCCCGGCTGCCGCCGAGCGCCACCGCCACCACGCCGTCGACGGCGCAGAGCCGGGCGGCCAACTCCCGGTCGATCATCCGACGTCCCAGACCGGTTCCGGCGTCTCCACCACGTCCCCGTCGCCGCGGAACAGCACGAACCGGTCGAAGGTGCGGGTGAACCAGCGGTCGTGGGTCACCGCGATCACCGTGCCGTCGAACGCGCCCAGGCCGGCCTCCAGCGCCTCGGCGGAGGCCAGGTCGAGGTTGTCGGTCGGCTCGTCGAGCAGCAGCAGCGTGGCACCGGACAGCTCCAGCAGCAGCACCAGGAAGCGGGCCTGCTGGCCGCCGGAGAGCGTGCCGAAGCGCTGGTCGCCCTGCCCGGCCAGCTCGTAGCGGGACAACACCCCCATGGCCGCGTGCCGGTCCATGCCGGTCCGGTGCTCGTCACCGCGCCAGAGGATCTCCACGAGCGTCTTCGCCATCAGCTCCGGCCGGTCGTGGGTCTGCGAGAAGTGCCCGGGCCGGACCCGGGCGCCGAGCCGGACCACGCCGTCGTGCGTGACCGGGGTGAGCGCGGCGGCGCCGTCGACCGGGGTGTTGCCCGGGTCGGGATCGGTGCCGCCGCGGGCGAGCAGGCGCAGGAAGTGCGACTTGCCGGTGCCGTTCGCGCCGAGCACCGCGACCCGGTCGCCGTACCAGATCTCCAGGTCGAAGGGGTAGGTCAGGCCGTCCAGCTCCAACTGCTCGGCGATCACCGCGCGCTTGCCGGTCCGCCCGCCGGTCAGCCGCATCCGGATGTCCTGGTCCTTCGGGGGTACGGGCGGCGGCCCGGCCTCCTCGAACTTGCGCAGCCGGGTCTGCGCGGCCTGGTAGCGGGACGCCAGCCCGTCGTTGTACGCGGCCTTCTGCTTGTACATCAGCATCAGCTCGCGCAGCTTCTGGTGTTCCTCGTCCCAGCGCCGGCGCAGCTCGTCGAGGCGGGCGTGCCGGGCCACCCGCGCCTCGTGCCAGCTCGCGAAGCCGCCCGGGTGCACCCAGGCGCTGCCGCCCTCGACGGCGACCACCCGGTCGGCGGTCTGCGCCAGCAGCTCACGGTCGTGCGAGACGTAGAGCACCGACTTGCCGGACTCGCGTAGTCGCGCCTCCAGCCAGCGTTTGCCCGGTACGTCGAGGAAGTTGTCCGGCTCGTCGAGCAGCAGCACCTCGTCCGGGCCGCGCAGCAGCAGCTCCAGCGCGAACCGTTTCTGCTGGCCGCCGGAGAGGGTGCGGACCGGCCGGTCGCGGGCGGCGTCCCACGGCAGGTCCAGCACGATGGTGGTGACGGTGTCGAAGAGCACCTCGGCGTCGTACCCGCCGCTCTCGCCCCAGGCGGCCAGCGCGTCGGCGTACGCGAGCTGGGCCTTGCCGGCGGCGGTGCTGTACTTGCCGCGGACCTCGGCCGCCCGCATGGCCGCCTCGGTCTCGACGAGCCGGCGCCCGGCGTCCTGCAGGGCCGGCGGGGCGAGCGACAGGGCCAGGTCGGCGAGCGTCGACTCGTCGCCGATCATGCCGATGAACTGCCGCATCACGCCCAGGCCGCCGGCCCGGGCGATCGCGCCGGTGCGCACCGGCAGGTCGCCGGCGACCATCCGCAGCAGGGTCGTCTTGCCGGCGCCGTTGGGGCCGACGAGCGCCACCTTGGCGCCCTCGCCGACCCGGAACGACACCTCGCCGAACAGCTCCCGCCCGTCCGGGAGGATGTGCCCGACCGCTGCCACGTCCACGTATCCCACGCCGGCATCCTGCCCGAGCGGGCGGTGCCGGCGACACCGGATTACCGGGTGACGCGGAGCACCCGGAAGCCCTTCTGGCTGGCCTGCCGTTCGACCTGCCAACCCTGCTCGACCAGCCAGCGGTGCAGCGAGTCGCCGCCGAGGTGGCGGGCCACCACGAGCCAGGCGACGCCGTCCGGGGCGAGCCGGGGCAGCCAGCGCCGCAGCAGGTCGTGCAGGTCCGCCTTGCCGACGTGGATCGGCGGGTTCGACCAGATCTGGGCGAACGTGACGTCCGCCGGCACGTCGTCCGGCGCGACGGCCCGGACCCGGTCGGCGGCGCCGATCCGGGCGGCGTTGGCGGTGGTGAGGTCGCGGGCCCGGGCGTTGACGTCCACCGCCCAGACGGTGGCGGCCGGCGCGACGGTGGCCAGCACGCAGGTGATCGGGCCGAATCCGCAGCCGATGTCGAGCAGCGGGCCGGCGACGTCGGCGGTCGGCAGGTCGGCCTTGCGCAGCAGCACCGCGGTGCCGGGGTCGAGCCGGTCGGCGGAGAACACGCCGCCGGCCGAGGCGAGGGCGTAGTCGCGCCCGGCGACGGAGAACTCGACCTCGCGCGGGCGGGCCGGGGCCGTGGGTTCAGCGGTGAAGTAGTGGTCGCCGGTCACGTCGGCATTCTCGCACCGCCCGTCGGCGGGCCGGGCGACGGTACGGCGGGTACGGGCGGACGCCACCCCGCCGGAATTTCCCGATATTCCCCCTGAAAGGGACAATCGGTCTTACTCTATCCCACATGGTGTACCGGTACGAGTCCGATGAGGACGCCTTCCTGGAGTACCCGGAGCCCGGGTCGGCACCGACCGGGCCCGTGGCCGCGACGCCGCCCCCGGCCGGGCCGTCGCCCTCCCGCTTCCCCACGCCGTCACTGCCGCCGGCGCGGGCCACCCGCCCGGCCCTCGACGACGGCCGGGCGCCCGCCCCCGCGCCGCCCGCCCCCGCGCCCACACCGGGCCGGCCGGCGCCGCCGCCCGGGGAACCCTCACCGGTGCCGCAACCCCTGCCACCCGTCCCGCAGCCGGTGCCCGCCGCGACGACCCGGACCACCGTGCCCATCCCGGCCGGCCCGACCTTCCGCACCGCCGAGGTGTCCGAGCTGTCCCGCAACCGCCGCGCCGGCCGGCGCGGCGGCCGGGTCTGGCAGACGCTGATCGGCGGCGCCGCCGTGCTGCTCCTGCTCTCCCTCACCGGCCTGGCCGTCGCGGCGCTGCTCGACGAGCGGGCCGCCACACCCCCGGCCGGCCAGCCCACCCCGCAGCCCACGGCGGCGGAGACGACCCCGTCGACCGGGTCCGACCTGGACTCCCGGGACACCGACCAGGCGCCACTCACCGTCAAGGAACTCTTCCCCGGCAAGCAACTGGTGGTCACCGACGGCAAGCCCGCCTACCGGGTGCTCAAGACCCAGACGAGCGCGAACTGCGCGGTCGCGGCCGCCGGCGAGATCGCCGACCTGCTGGTGCGGCTCGGGTGCAACCAGGTCGTCCGGGGCACGCTCCGCTCCCCCGACGGCGACCACCTGCTCACCGCCGGCCTGTTCAACCTGACCGACGTGGCCAGCACCCAGCGGGTACGCGACCGGATCCGACCGCTGCTCGACGACCGGCAGGGCCGGTTCCGGGGCCTGGCCGCCGGCGACGACACCGAGGCGGTGGAGAAGGCCGCCGCCCGGGTCGGCTGGCAGGTACGCGGGCACTACCTCGCCTTCTGCCTGGTCACCCGCGCCGACGGCGAACGCATCCCGACCGACGACGCGACCGCCCGCGAGATCATGTACGACCTCATCGAGCTGCACCTGAACCGGGGCGTGCTGGACCGCCGGGCCGCCGGCGGGACGGCCACGCAGCCCACCGGCGGCCCCACCGACGACAGCGCCGGCCAGCAGAACAACGACGACTGACCGCAGCACGACCACGGCCCGCCACCGACGCCGGTGGCGGGCCGCGCTGCGGTACGGGGAGGGCTCTCAGCCCTCGGCGACCGGCACCCGGAGCCGGCGGGTGAGGTCGGCGCGGCGGGCGTACCCGGCCGGGTCGGCCGGGTATCCGACCTCGACCAGGGCCAGCCCGTGCGCGGGCGCCACGGTCACCTCGCTGGAGCGTTCCCGGCGGGTCAGCAGGCCGGCCGGCCAGGCCACCGGACGCCGACCGTCCCCGGCGACCAGCATGGCGCCGACCAGGCTGCGGACCATGTTCTGGCAGAACGCGTCGGCCTGCACCGTGGCCACCAGGATCCCGTCCGGGTCGCGTCGCCAGTCGAGCCGGGTCACCTCACGCAGCGTGGTGGCGTTCTCCTTGCGCCGGCAGTACGCGGCGAAGTCGTGCTCGCCGACCAGACCGGCCGCGGCCTCGTTCAGCGCGGCCAGGTCCAGCGGCTTCGGCCAGGCCAGCGTGTCCCGCCGGCGCAGCGGCTCGGCACCCCACGGCGCGTCGGTGACCCGGTACTCGTAGCGCCGGAAGGTGGCCGAGAACCGGGCGTCGAAGTCGGCCGGCACCTCGGTCATCGCCCGTACCCGGGCGTCGGTGGGGAGCAGCCGGGCCAGCCGGCGCAGCAGCCGCCCCTCGTGCGCGCGCCACACCTCGGTCGGCAGGTCGAGGTGGCAGACCTGCCCGGTGGCATGCACCCCGGCGTCGGTGCGGCCGGCCACGGTCAGGCCGGTGACCGTGCCCGCGCCGAGCACGAGGTCGAGCGCCTCCATGAGCACCCCGGCCACCGTGCGCCGGGTGGGCTGCGGGGCCCAACCGGAGAAGTCGGTGCCGTCGTACGAGACGTCCAGCCGCAGCCGGGTCCGCTCGTCCACCTCGTACCTCCCGTTGACGGCGTCGGGCCCGGCACCCCGCGAGGGGATGCCGGGCCCGACGATGCTGCAGGCGATCAGGCCTTGTCGTTCTCGGTGGCCTCGTCGCTGTCCTCGCGGGCGGCGGCGGTGTCACCCGACGCGGAGACCGGCGCCTCGGCGTCCTGGTCACCGGCGGTCGACTTGGGGGCCTCCTCGGCCGGGGCCAGGGCCTCGACCTTGTCCTGCTGGGCGGCCTTGCGAGCGGCGGTCTTCTTGTTCGCCTTCGGCTCGGCGACCTGAAGCTCCTCCACCAGCTCGATGATCGCCATCGGAGCGGCGTCACCCTTGCGCGGACCGGTCTTCACGATCCGGGTGTAGCCACCGTTGCGGTTGGCGTACCGGGGCGCGATCTGGTCGAACAGGGAGAAGACCACGTCCTTGTCCTTGACGACGCCCGCCACCCGCCGGCGCGAGGCGAGGTCGCCACGCTTGGCCTTGGTGATGAGCTGCTCGGCCAGCGGGCGGAGCCGCCGGGCCTTCGTCTCGGTGGTCTGGATCTTGCCGTGCTGGAACAGCGCGGTGGCCAGGTTGGCCAGCATCAGCCGCTCGTGCGCGGGGCTGCCGCCGAGGCGGGGGCCCTTGGTGGGC
The DNA here is from genome assembly GCF_013694245.2 of Micromonospora ferruginea. NCBI lineage: Bacteria > Bacillati > Actinomycetota > Actinomycetes > Micromonosporales > Micromonosporaceae > Micromonospora > Micromonospora robiginosa. The sequence continues at coordinate 6,235,680 of NZ_CP059322.2, read as the reverse complement.
GTGGGCATGCTTGGTGCTCCTCAGGTGTGGCGGCAGCGCGGACTAGAGCTGCTCGGTCTCGCGGTAGTCGTCGGTGTCGTAGTCGGCCTCGCCGAAGGCGTCCACGACGTGCGCCGGGTCGAAGTTCGGAGCCGAGTCCTTCAGCCCCAGGCCCATCCCGGCGAGCTTCATCTTGACCTCGTCGATCGACTTCTGACCGAAGTTGCGGATGTCGAGAAGGTCGGCCTCGGTACGCCCGATCAGCTCACCAACGGAGTTGATGCCCTCGCGCTTGAGGCAGTTGTAGGAGCGGACGGTGAGGTCCAGCTCCTCGATCGGCAGAGCCAGGTCGGCCGCGAGCTGGGCGTCCTGCGGGGACGGCCCGATGTCGATGCCCTCGGCGGTCTCGTCCAGCTCACGGGCGAGCCCGAACAGCTCCACCAGCGTCGAGCCGGCGGAGGCCAGCGCGGTGCGCGGGCCCATCGACGGCTTGGTCTCGACGTCGATGATCAGCCGGTCGAAGTCGGTCCGCTGCTCGACACGGGTCGCCTCGACGCGGTACGTCACCTTGAGCACCGGCGAGTAGATCGAGTCGACCGGGATCCGGCCGATCTCGGCGCCCGCCTGCTTGTTCTGCGCCGCCGTGACGTAGCCCCGGCCCCGCTCGACGGTCAGCTCCATGTCGAGCCGACCCTTGCCGTTGAGGGTGGCGAGCTTCAGGTCCGGGTTGTGCACCGAGACACCGGCCGGGGGCTGGATGTCACCGGCGGTCACGTCGCCCGGGCCCTGCTTGCGCAGGTACATGCTGACCGGCTCGTCGTGCTCGGAGCTGACGCACAGCTCCTTGATGTTCATGACGAGCTCGACCACGTCCTCCTTGACCCCGGGGATCGTGGTGAACTCGTGCAGGACACCGTCGATCTTGATCGAGGTGACCGCCGCACCGGGGATGGAGGACAGCAGGGTACGCCGCAGCGAGTTGCCGAGCGTGTAGCCGAAGCCGGGCTCCAGCGGCTCGATGGTGAACCGGGACCGGGTCTCGTTGATCGACTCTTCGGAGAGAGACGGTCGCTGGCTGATGAGCATCTTTTCTCTTCTCTTCCGGGGCGCCCGCTATTTGACGCCCACGACACAACTGTTCCGGTGGCCCGCCCCGGAGGGCGGGCCACCGCAACGAGCCCTTACTTGGAGTAGAGCTCGACGATCAGCTGCTCCTGGACCTGGGTGTCGATCACCTGGCGGGCCGGGAGCGAGTGCACGAGGACCTTCATCTGGCTGGGGATGGCCTCGAGCCACGCCGGAACGGTCTTGGAGCCGGCCTCGGCCTGCGCGACGATGAACGGGGTGAGCTCCTTGCTCTTGCCCCGGACCTCGACGATGTCGTGCTCCTTGACGCGGTACGACGGGATGTCGACCTTCTTGCCGTTCACCGTGAAGTGACCGTGCTTGACCAGCTGGCGGGCCATGTCCCGGGACTTGGCGTAGCCGGCCCGGTAGACCACGTTGTCCAGCCGCGACTCGAGGATCTGCAGCAGAACCTCGCCCGTCTTGGCCTTCTTGCCCACGGCCTCTTCGTAGTAGCCGCGGAACTGCTTCTCGAGCACGCCGTAGACGCGGCGGGCCTTCTGCTTCTCACGGAGCTGGAGCAGGTACTCCGTCTCCTTGGTGCGGCCGCGGCCGTGCTGTCCGGGCGGGAACGGCCGGGACTCGAACGGGCACTTCGGGCCATCGCACTTGCTGCCCTTGAGGAACAGCTTCATCTTCTCCCGCCGGCAACGGCGGCAGTCAGCACCGGTGTAACGAGCCATCTCTCTCTAACCTCTCAGACCCGACGACGCTTCGGCGGACGGCACCCGTTGTGCGGCTGCGGCGTGACGTCGGAGATCTGCCCGACCTCGAGGCCCGCGGCCTGCAGCGAACGGATGGCGGTCTCCCGGCCGGAGCCGGGGCCCTTGACGAACACGTCGACCTTGCGCATGCCGTGCTCCATGGCCCGACGCGCGGCGGCCTCGGCGGCCAGCTGCGCGGCGAACGGGGTCGACTTGCGGGAGCCCTTGAAGCCCACCTGGCCGGAGGAGGCCCAGGAGATGACCGCACCGGTCGGGTCCGTGATGGACACGATGGTGTTGTTGAAGGTGCTCTTGATGTGCGCCTGCCCGTGGGCGACGTTCTTGCGTTCCTTGCGCCGGACCTTCTTGACGGCGGCTCCGGCACGAGCCTTCGGTGGCATAAGTCTTCTGCGCTCCTATTACTTCTTGCCGGGCTTCTTCTTGCCGGCCACGGTCCGCTTCGGGCCCTTCCGGGTCCGCGCGTTGGTCTTGGTGCGCTGGCCACGCACGGGCAGACCGCGACGGTGCCGGATGCCGGCGTAGCAGCCGATCTCGACCTTGCGGCGGATGTCAGCGGCGACCTCGCGGCGCAGGTCGCCTTCAACCTTGTAGTTGCCCTCGATGTGGTTCCGGAGCTCGACGAGCTCCTCGTCCGTGAGGTCCCGAACGCGCTTGTCCGGCGAGATGCCGGTCGCGGCGAGCGTCTCCAGGGCGCGGGTGCGACCGACCCCGAAGATGTAGGTGAGCGCGATCTCCATCCGCTTCTCGCGGGGGAGATCCACGCCGACTAGACGTGCCATGTGCGGGCGTACTCCTCATGATTGTGGCGGAGGTGTGGACCCGTCCCACCCCGCTGCCCGAGCGGGCCCCGGCCTCCGACCGGGGGTCAACCACGAGGGGTACGCGCTGAGCGCACCGTCCGCGGCTGGGACGAACTTGGTGATGTGGGGCGTCAGCCCTGGCGCTGCTTGTGGCGCGGGTCGCTGCAGATGACCATGACCCGGCCGTGCCGGCGGATAACCCGGCACTTGTTGCAGATCCTCTTGACGCTCGGCTTGACCTTCACGGTTGCCTTACTTCCCATCTGGCCCGGAGCGCGCGAGCGCGACCCGGACGTCGAAGACGGACACGGGGACGTCCCGGCCGTCGTCAGGCTTACTTGTAGCGGTAGACGATGCGCCCGCGGGTCAGGTCGTACGGCGAGAGTTCGACGACGACCCGGTCCTCCGGCAGGATGCGGATGTAGTGCTGCCGCATCTTGCCGCTGATGTGAGCCAGCACCTTGTGGCCGTTCGCGAGCTCCACCCGGAACATGGCGTTCGGCAGGGGCTCGATGACCCGACCCTCGATCTCGATGGCTCCGTCTTTTTTCGGCATGTACTCCGCTGTCCTGACGTCGGTTGCTCCGGACGGCCCACAACGTCTTACACGGGCCACCAGACCAAGATCAGGAAGCCCGCGCCAGCCGCGGCTCCGACTCCCACCGAAGCGCAGGGTGGGCATGGCGGAGTGGACGCTGTGCGCCGATCTGAAAGTCTACGCCCGCCCGCGCACCGCCGCCAAACCGGCCGGCCCGGACGCCCGATTTCGGTCCCCGCTGTGACCAGCGGCACAGATCAACGGCGGCGGTCGCGGCGCTTCCGGCCGTGATCCACCCCGATCAGCCCCACCGACTGCATCAGCACCAGGCCGCCCCACGGCCCCAGCACCCAGAGCGGCCAGACGCCGGCGGCGTGGCCGGTGGTGATCACGCTGATCAGCCAGATCGGCACCAGCAGCGCGGCCACCCGCAGCCACGGCGTCCAGAGCCCGAGCAGCCGCGAGCGGGCATCCGGCTCGGCCACCGCCCCCGCCGGGGCGGTCGCCTCCGGCCCGGCCGGCGGGCCGCTGGTGGCCGACGCGGGCGGGGCGGGCGGCGGAGCGGGGCGGCCGGCACCACGGCCGACCGCTCGGCGGGCGCCGGGCCGGGCAGGTCGGCCACCACCTCGTCCAGCTCACCGTAGGTGCGGGCGCCGTACGTGCGAGCCAGCCGCTCGTCGTACTCGTGCAGGCCGAGCCGCCCTTCCTCCAGCGCCACCCGGAGCCGCTCCGCGATGGCCTCCCGGTCGCGGTCGGCCGCCCGCATCTCCCGCTGCCCGTCCATGACGGCAAGGATGCCACCGATCCGCCACCGCACGGGAACCCGGTCCTGCCGCGACCGAGCCGGTACGGCCGACGGTGGTCACGCATGGTGACGCCAGTGACGGACGATCACGCTTTTGAGCGTCATACCTCTCGGTCATAAATATGACCGAGAGGTATGACGCGAGAAGTAGTGATGCCGGGATCCGCCCGACCGAGAACCTAGCCGTCACACGCCGACGCGCCGGTCGATCAGCGCGCCGAGGTCGACCGGGGCCGGTCAGCGCGTCGGGGAGTCCACGGGCTGGCGGGCGGTCACCAGGTCGCCGAGGCGCGCCCGCCCGCCGTCGAACGCGGTCAGCACCCACACGCCGTCGTCCAGCAGCGCCATCGAGTGCTCGACGTGCACCGCCATCGAGCGGTCCCGCGTCACCACCGTCCAGCCGTCGGACAATTCGACGGTACGCGGGGAGCCGGCCGTGATCATCGGCTCGATGGCGAGCGCCAGGCCGGGCACCAGGCGCGGGCCCTTGCCGGGGCGGCCGTGGTTGAGCACGTGCGGGTCCTGGTGCATCTCGGTGCCGATGCCGTGGCCGCCGTAGCCGTCCACGATGCCGTACCGGCCGCCCTTGCGGACCGCGGTCTCCACCGCGTGCGAGATGTCGGTGAGCCGGCCCCTGCCGGAGGCGGCGCCCCGGGCGGCGGCGGCGATGCCGGCCCACATCGCGTCCTCGGCGACCTCGGCCATCCGCAGGAGCGCCGGGGCGACCTCCCCCACCGCCACGGTGACAGCCGCGTCGCCGTGCCAGCCGTCCAGCACCGCGCCGCAGTCGATCGAGATGAGGTCGCCCTCGCGCAGCACCTGCTTCGGCGACGGGATGGCGTGCACCACCTGCTCGTTGACCGAGGAGCAGATCGACGCCGGGAAACCGTGGTAGCCCTTGAACGACGGGACGGCGCCGGCCTCCCGGATGGTGGCCTCGGCGATCGCGTCCAGGTCGGCCGTCGTCACGCCGGGCGCGACCGCCTCGCGCATCCGGGCGAGGGCACGGGCCACCACCAGACCGGCGGCCCGCATCAGCTCGATCTGCTCGGGGGTCTTCAGCTGGATGTCCAGCTGGGGACGGCGCATGACGGCGTCACCTTTCGTTACACGGAACAGCGGGGCACGTCGCGCGTACCCCGCTGTTCTCACTCTATCCGCCGGCTGGCGGCGGCGCGTCAGCCGCCGTAGGAGCGCAACGCGTCGATGGCGCGGACGGTGACGTCCTCCACCGGCCCGGTCGCGTCGATGCCCACCAGCTTGCCCTGCGCGCCGTAGTAGTCGACCAGCGGCGCGGTCTTCTCCGAGTATTCCCGGAGCCGGGCGGCGATGGTCTCCGGCTTGTCGTCGTCCCGCTGGAACAGCTCCGCGCCGCAGCGGTCGCAGATGCCCTCCCGGGTGGTGGCGTCGAACTCGACGTGCCAGATCTTGCCGCAGCCGCGACAGGTGCGCCGGCCGGAGAGCCGCCGGATCACCTCGTCGTCGTCGACGACCAGCTCCAGCACCAGGTCCAGCGCGCTGCCCAGGTCGGCGAGAAGCTTGTCCAGCTCGGCGGCCTGCGGCGTGGTCCGCGGGAAGCCGTCGAGGAGGAAGCCCTCGCCGGCGTCCGGCTCGGCGAGCCGGTCCCGGACCATGTTGATCGTGACGTCGTCCGGGACCAGCTTGCCGGCGTCCATGTATCGCTTGGCCTCGACCCCCAGGGGCGTGCCCTGGGTGACGTTGGCCCGGAAGATGTCACCGGTGGAGATCTTCGGCACCGAGAGGTGGGCGGCGATGAACTCCGCCTGTGTGCCCTTGCCCGCGCCCGGCGGGCCAACCAGAACGAGTCGCATCTACCGCAGGAACCCTTCGTAGTTCCGCTGCATGAGTTGGCTCTCGATCTGCTTCACGGTCTCCAGACCGACGCCGACCATGATGAGCACAGCGGTGCCGCCGAACGGGAAGTTCTGGAACTGCTGGTTGTCCAGCCAGATGAAGAAGAAGTTCGGCAGGATCGCGACGATGCCCAGGTAGAGCGCGCCCGGCAGGGTGATCCGGCTGAGGATGAAGTCGAGGTACTCGGCGGTCGGCTTGCCGGGGCGGATGCCCGGCACGAAGCCGCCGTACTTCTTCATGTTGTCCGCGACCTCGGTCGGGTTGAACGTGATCGACACGTAGAAGTACGTGAAGAAGATGATCAGCAGGAAGTAGATCGCGATGTGCTCCGGCGCGCTCGCCTTGACGATGTGGTTCTGGATCCACGCCTGGGTCTTGCCCGGGTCGTTCTGATCGAAGAACTGCAGCGCGAGCGTCGGCAGGTAGAGCAGCGACGAGGCGAAGATGACCGGGATGACGCCGGCCTGGTTCACCTTCAGCGGGATGTAGGTGGACGTGCCGCCGTACATCCGCCGGCCGATCATGCGCTTCGCGTACTGGACCGGGATCCGGCGCTGCGCCTGCTCGATGAAGGTGACCGCGGTGATGACCAGCAGCACCAGGGCGATGACGAGGAGGAACATCCCCCAGCCCTTGGTGGTCTTGATCTTCCAGCCCTCGCTGGGGAGCCGGGCGGCGATCGAGGTGAAGATCAGCACGGACATGCCGTTGCCGACGCCCCGGTCGGTGATCAGCTCGCCGAGCCACATCACCACGCCGGTGCCGGCGGTCATGGTCAGCACCAGGATGGTGAGCGTCAGCCAGTCCGGGATGCCGGTGCCCTTGGGCACGATCGGGAACTGGTCGCACTGGTTGTTGAAGAGCTGCCCGGAGCGGGCCAGCGCCACGAACGCCGAGGACTGGAGGACGCCCAGGCCCAGCGTGAGGTAGCGGGTGTACTGGGTGATCTTCGCCTGACCGGCCTGGCCCTCCTTGCGGAGCTGCTCCAGGCGCGGGATCACCACCGTGAGCAGCTGCAGGATGATCGACGCGGTGATGTAGGGCATGATGCCCAGCGCGAAGACCGAGAGCTGGAGCAGCGCGCCGCCGGAGAAGAGATCCAGCAGGTTGAGCACGCCGGTGCTGCCCTGGATGGTGTCGAGGCACTTCTGCACGTTGCCGTACGAGACGCCCGGGCTGGGCAGCGTGGCGCCCAGCCGGTAGACCGCGATGATGCCTACTGTGAACAGCAGCTTCTTGCGCAGGTCAGGCGTACGGAACGCACTGAGAAAGGCGGACAGCAACTTCTTCCTCCTGCGCGACGCGGGCCGCCGGTGACGATCCCTGGCGGGGCGGGGTGGATGCCGGGCCCAGTGCCCGGTATCCATGGCTGGCAACGGACTCTAACAGCCCGATCCCGGTCCGGGCAGATGCGCCCGGCTACATAAAACGAATCCGATGTTACCCGGCGCACACGTGGCCGGTAGACCATGACGCCCGCCCAGTTGCGAACAACTGAGCGGGCGCCACGAAGATGCCTTACAGCTCGGTGACCGAGCCGCCGGCCGCGGTGATCTTCTCCTTGGCCGACGCGCTGAACGCGTGCGCCGACACCTGGAGGGAGACACCGCCGAGGTCGCCGGTGCCGAGCACCTTGACCGGGTGGCCCTTGCGGACCGCGCCGGACTCGACCAGCTCGACCGGGCCGACCTGGCCGCCGTTCGGGAAGAGCTCCGCCAGCCGGTCCAGGTTCACGACCTGGAACACGACCTTGAACTTGTTCTTGAAGCCCTTCATCTTCGGCAGGCGCATGTGGATGGGCATCTGCCCACCCTCGAACGCCGGCGAGATGTTCTTCCGGGCCTTCGAACCCTTGGTACCGCGACCGGCGGTCTTGCCCTTCGAGCCCTCACCGCGACCCACACGGGTCTTGTCGGTCTTGGCTCCGGGCGCCGGGCGCAGGTGGTGCACCTTGATCGTCATTACTCGACCTCCTCGACCTTCACGAGGTGGTTGACCGTGAAGATCATGCCGCGGATCTCCGGCCGGTCTTCCTTGACCACCACGTCGTTGATCCGCTTGAGCCCGAGCGAACGCAGCGAGTCACGCTGGTTCTGCTTGCGCCCGATACCGGACCGCACCTGGGTGACCTTCAGACGTGCCATCAGGACGCCACCCCCGCACGCGACGCCAGCATGGCGGCCGGCGCGACGTCCTCCACCGGCAGGCCACGACGCGCCGCGACCTGCTCGGGGGACTCGAGCCCCTTCAGGGCCGCCACGGTGGCGTGCACGATGTTGATCGGGTTGGACGAGCCGAGGCTCTTGGAGAGCACGTCGTGGATGCCCGCGCACTCCAGCACGGCACGCACCGGACCACCGGCGATGACACCCGTACCGGCCGAGGCCGGCTTGAGCAGCACGACGCCGGCGGCGTCCTCGCCCGTGACCGGGTGCGGGATCGACTGACCGATCCGCGGCACCTTGAAGAAGTGCTTCTTGGCCTCCTCGACACCCTTGGCGATCGCCGCGGGCACCTCCTTGGCCTTTCCGTAGCCCACGCCGACGGTGCCGTCGCCGTCGCCCACGATCACGAGGGCGGTGAAGCTGAAGCGACGACCACCCTTCACGACCTTGGCGACGCGGTTGATCGCGACGACCCGCTCGAGGTGCGGGGTCTTCTCGACGGGCGCGTTTCCGCGGCCGCCCTCACGGCGGTTGTCGCGGCGACCACCCTCGTTGCCACCGGACCCGCCGCCACGGCGCTGTTGACCTGGCATCAGCAGCCTTCCTTCTCTCTCGTGACGGGGTTTCTAGAACTCGAGCCCGGCTTCGCGGGCGGCGTCGGCAAGCGCGGCGACCCGCCCCGCGTACCGGTTGCCACCGCGGTCGAAGACGACCTTCGAGACGCCGGCGGCCTTGGCACGCTCGGCGAGCAGGGCGCCGACCTTGCCGGCCAGGGCGCTCTTGTCGCCCTCGGCGCCGCGCAGCGAGGCGTCCATGGTCGAGGCCGACGCCAGGGTGTGACCCTTGGTGTCGTCGACGACCTGGGCGACCATGTGCCGCAGGGAACGGGTGACGACGAGGCGGGGACGCTCGCCGGTGCCGCTGACGTTCTTGCGGACCCGGAAGTGCCGACGCGCACGCCCGACGGCACGCTTGGCGGCAACGCCGCGGCGGCGCTTGAGCAGCGTGGCGCTCACTTCTTACCTGCCTTTCCAGCCTTACGGCGGATGACCTCGCCCTGGTACTTCACGCCCTTGCCCTTGTAGGGCTCCGGCGGACGGATCTTCCGGATGTTGGCGGCGACCTCGCCGACCTGCTGCTTGTCGATGCCGGCCACGTGGAACAGGGTCGGCCGCTCGACCGTGAAGGTGATGCCGTCCGGCGCCGGCACGACCACCGGGTGCGAGAACCCGAGCGCGAACTCGAGGTCCTTGCCCTTGGCGGTCACGCGGTAACCGGTGCCGGCGATCTCCAGGCTCTTGCGGTAGCCCTCGGTGACCCCGACGATCATGTTCGCCACCAGGGTACGGCTCAGGCCGTGCAGTTCCTTGGCCTTGCGCTCGTCGTTGGGCCGGTTGACCTGCAGCTCACCGTTCTCGCTGCGCTCCGCCGTGATCGGCTCGGCCAGCACGTGGCTCAGCTCGCCCTTGGGGCCCTTGACCTTGACGGTCTGGCCGTCGATCGTGATGTCGACGCCGGAAGGCACCGGGATCGACTTACGTCCAATACGCGACATTTCTACCTGTCTCCCGTTACCAGACGAAGGCGAGGACTTCCCCGCCAACGCTCCGCTTGCGGGCCTGCCGGTCGGTGAGCAGCCCCTGGGACGTCGAAATGATCGCCACGCCCAGCCCGCCGAGCACCCGGGGGAGCCCGTCCGACTTGGCGTACACCCGGAGACCGGGCTTGGACACGCGCTTGATGCCGGCCAGGCTCCGCTCGCGGCTCTGGCCGTACTTCAGCTCGACGACCAGTCGCTTGCCGACGGCACCCTCCTCGGGGTCCTCGACCGACCAGGCGGCGATGTAACCCTCGGCCTTGAGGACCTCGGCGATGTTCGCCTTGATCTTCGAGTAGGGCATCGTCACCCGGTCGTGGTACGCCTGGTTGGCGTTACGCAGACGCGTGAGCATGTCTGCGATCGGGTCGGTCATCGTCATGAAAACTCGTCAACCTTTCTCGCCGGGGTTCCCCGGGCCAGGCCCGGGGCCTACGGCGAAGAGACAGTTCAGCTGACGCGCCGGAGCGCGCCGGGCTATTACCAGGAAGCCTTGGACACGCCGGGCAGCTCACCGCGGTGGGCCATCTCCCGGATGCACACCCGGCAGAGACCGAACTTGCGGTAGACCGCCTTCGGACGCCCGCACCGCTGGCAGCGGGTGTACGCGCGAACCGAGAACTTCGGCTTCGCGGCCGCCTTGAGGATCAGCGCCTTCTTGGCCATCTCAGTTCTCCTTGAACGGGAAGCCCAGGAGCTTGAGCAGCGCCCGGCCCTCGTCGTCGGTCGTGGCGGTCGTGACCACCGTGATGTCCATGCCCCGCTGGCGATCGATCTTGTCCTGGTCGATCTCGTGGAACACCGACTGCTCGGTCAGACCGAACGTGTAGTTGCCGTGCCCGTCGAGCTTGCGCCCGTCCAGACCGCGGAAGTCACGGATACGCGGCAGCGCGATGGACAGCAGCCGGTCCAGGAACTCCCACATCCGGTCGCCGCGCAGGGTGACCTTCGCGCCGATCGGCATGCCCTCGCGGAGCTTGAACTGCGCGATGGACTTGGTGGCCCGCCGGACCAGCGGCTTCTGGCCGGTGATGGTGGCCAGGTCACGGACGGCGCCGTCGATCAGCTTGGCGTCCCGAGCGGCCTCGCCGACACCCATGTTGACGACGATCTTGACCATGCCGGGCACCTGCATGGGGTTGCCGTAGGCGTACTGCTCCTGCAGCTTCGCCACGACCTCGTTGCGGTACCGCTCCTTGAGACGCGGCAGGGTCTTCGTTTCGGTAGCCGTGGTCATCACAGGTCCTTACCGGTGCTACGCGCGATGCGGACCTTCTGGCCGTTGTCGTCGATCCGGTAGCCGACGCGGGTCGGCTTGCCGTCGGAGTCCATGACCATCACGTTCGAGACGTGGATCGGGGCCTCCTGGGTGACGATGCCACCGGTCTTGGCGCCACGCTGGGTGGTGCTGATGCGAGTGTGCTTCTTGACCCGGTTCACGCCCTCGACCAGGACCTTGTCCTGCCGCGGGTAGGCCGCGATGACCTTGCCCTTGGCACCCTTGTCCTTGCCGGCGATGACGACGACCGTGTCGCCCTTCTTGACCTTCACGGTCACAACACCTCCGGCGCGAGAGAGATGATCTTCATGAACCGCTTGTCCCGCAGCTCGCGGCCCACCGGGCCGAAGATGCGGGTACCGCGCGGGTCCCCACCGTCCTTGATGATGACGGCGGCGTTCTCGTCGAAGCGGATGTACGACCCGTCCGGCCGCCGCCTCTCCTTGGCGGTCCGAACGACGACGGCCTTGACGACGTCGCCCTTCTTCACACCGGCACCGGGGATCGCGTCCTTGACCGTGGCCACGATGACGTCGCCGATGCTCGCGTAGCGCCGACCGGAGCCACCGAGAACCCGGATGCACAGGATCTCCCGGGCACCCGTGTTGTCGGCGACGCGCAGTCGCGACTCCTGCTGAATCACGTCTATCTCCTATGTCTGCCGGTTCTCCGGCCGCCGGGGGCGGCCGGAGCCTGGCGGAACCTGCGCCCGACCGATCCCGGCCGAGCTCGAGCCTTCGCTACTTGGCCTTCTCGAGGATCTCCACGAGCCGCCACCGCTTGGTGGCGGAGAGCGGCCGGGTCTCCATGATCGAGACGCGGTCGCCGATCCCGGCGGAGTTCTGCTCGTCGTGGACCTTCAGCTTGCGGGTACGACGCATGATCTTGCCGTACAGCGCGTGCTTGACCCGGTCCTCGACCTCGACCACGACGGTCTTGTCCATCTTGTCGCTCACCACGAGGCCCTCACGGACCTTACGGCGGGCCCGCACGGCGGCGGTGGCGTTCTCGTCACTCATGATGCAGTCACCTCAGTCGGCGCGGTCGAGAGACCCAACTCACGCTCACGCATGATCGTGTAGATCCGGGCGATCTCCCGACGGATGACCTGCAACCGCCGGTTGTTGTCCAGCTGCCCGGTCGCGCCCTGCACGCGGAGGTTGAACAGCTCCGCCTTCGCCTCACGCAGCTTCGTGACCAGCTCCTCCTCGGAGAGCTCACGCAGCTCGGAGGCCTTGACGCCCGCTGCCATCAGGATTCACCCACTTCGCGCGTAACAATGCGGCACTTCATCGGGAGCTTGTGGATCGCGCGACGCATCGCCTCTCGCGCGATCTGCTCGTTGGGGAAGGACATCTCGAAGAGGACCCGCCCCGGCTTCACGTTGGCGACCCACCACTCCGGCGAACCCTTACCGGAACCCATCCGGGTCTCGGCCGGCTTCTTGGTGAGGGCCTGGTCCGGGAAGATCGTGATCCAGACCTTGCCGCCACGCTTGATGTGACGGGTCATCGCGATACGCGCCGACTCGATCTGGCGGTTGGTCACGTACGCCGGCTCGAGAGCCTGGATCCCGAACTCGCCGAACACCACCCGGTTACCACCCTTGGACGCGCCGTGGCGGTCCGGGTGGTGCGGCTTGCGGAAGCCCTTCGGAGGCTTGCGCGGCATCAGCATCTGTCAGCCCTCCTGCTGCTGTTCTGCCGGCTGGTTGGCGGCCGGAGCCGAGGCGGCCGCGGCGACAGCGCTGCTGTCGACCGGGTCCCCGGCCGGCGTCTCCGCCTGCTGCGCGATGGTGGTCGCGGCAGCCCGGCCGGCCTCGGTACCGCCGGCGGTCGTACCCGACGAGCCCGACCGGCCACGACGCGGCCGCTCCGGCCGGTCGCCACGGTCGCGGCGCGGGCCGCGCGACGGGGCGGCCTCGGCCGGGGCCTCGCGGCCCGGGACGGCGTCGCCCTTGTAGATCCACACCTTCACGCCGATCCGGCCGAAGGTGGTACGGGCCTCGAAGAAGCCGTACTCGATGTTGGCCCGCAGCGTGTGCAGCGGAACCCGGCCCTCGCGGTAGAACTCGGTCCGGCTCATCTCGGCGCCGCCGAGACGGCCCGAGACCTGAACCCGGATGCCCTTGCAGGCGGGGTTCTTCATCGCGGACTGCATCGACTTGCGCATGGCCCGACGGAAGCTGACCCGGCTGGACAGCTGCTCGGCGACGCCCTGGGCGACGAGCTGCGCGTCCGCCTCCGGGCTCTTCACCTCGATGATGTTCAGCTGGACCTGCTTGCCGGTGAGCTTCTCCAGCTCACCACGGATCCGGTCGGCCTCCGCACCCTTACGGCCGATGACGATGCCCGGCCGGGCGGTGTGGATGTCCACGCGGACCCGGTCCCGGGTGCGCTCGATGTCGACCTTGGAGATGCCGGCGCGCTCGAGGCCCTTGGACATCATGCGGCGGATCTTGACGTCCTCGCCGATGTAGTCCTTGTAGAGCTTGTCCGCGAACCAGCGGGACTTCCAGTCGGTCGAGATGCCGAGCCGGAACCCAGTGGGGTGAACCTTCTGACCCATTACTCGGCACCCTCCGTCGTGCTCTGCCCCTGCGCCGGCTCGGCCTGCTTGGCCGGAGCGGCCTTCTTGGCCGACTTCTTCGGCGCGGCCGGAGCCACCGCCTCGACCGCCACGGTGATGTGGCAGGTCCGCTTGCGGATCCGGTAGGCACGACCCTGCGCCCGCGGCCGGAACCGCTTCATCGTCGGGCCCTCGTCGACGAACGCCTCGCTGACGAGCAGCGCATCGGGGTCCAGCCGCTCGTTGTTCTCCGCGTTGGCGATCGCGCTCGCGAGCACCTTGTACACCTGCTCGCTCGCAGCCTGCGGCGCGAACTGCAGCACCGTGAGCGCCTCCTTCGCGGGCAGGCCGCGGACGAGGTTGACCACCCGGCGCGCCTTCATCGGCGAGATGCGCACGTGCCGCGCAACCGCCCGCGCGCCCGGAAGCACCGGAGCGTCGCCCTTTCCTGGCATCGCTGTAACCCCTTGTTCCTCTATCCGTATGCCCGCGGCGTCAGCGCCGGCGGCTCTTCCGGTCGTCCTTCTCGTGACCCTTGAACGTGCGGGTCAGCGCGAACTCGCCGAGCTTGTGCCCGACCATGGCCTCGGTCACGAAGACCGGGACGTGCTTGCGTCCGTCGTGCACGGCGATCGTGTGACCCAGCATCTCCGGGATGATCGTCGAGCGCCGCGACCAGGTCTTGATCACGTTCTTCGAGCCCTTGTCGTTCTGCGTCTCCACCTTCTTGAGCAGGTGGTCGTCGACGAACGGGCCCTTCTTCAGGCTGCGAGGCATGTCTTATCTCCCTCAGCCGCGCTTACGCGTGGCGTAGCGGCGGCGGACGATCAGCCGGTCGCTCGGCTGGCCCTTACGACGGGTGCGGCCCTCGGGCTTACCCTGCGGGTTGACCGGGTGGCGACCACCGGAGGTCTTACCCTCACCACCACCGTGCGGGTGGTCGACCGGGTTCATCGCGACACCACGGACGGTGGGGCGCTTGCCCTTCCAGCGCATACGGCCGGCCTTGCCCCAGTTGATGTTCGACTGGTCGGCGTTGCCGATCTCGCCGACGCTGGCGCGGCAGCGCACGTCGACCCGCCGGATCTCGCCGGACGGCATACGCAGGGTCGCGTACGCGCCCTCACGGCCGAGCAGCTGGATGCCGACGCCGGCCGAACGGGCCAGCTTGGCGCCGCCGCCCGGACGCAGCTCCACGTTGTGGACCGTCGTACCGACCGGGATGTTGCGCAGCGGCAGGTTGTTGCCCGGCTTGATGTCGGCGCCCGGGCCGGACTCGACGCGGTCGCCCTGCTTCAGGTCCTTCGGCGCGAGGATGTAGCGCTTCTCGCCGTCGGCGTAGTGCAGCAGCGCGATGCGCGCGGTGCGGTTCGGGTCGTACTCGATGTGGGCGACCTTCGCCGGCACGCCGTCCTTGTCGACCCGCTTGAAGTCGATCAGACGGTACTGCCGCTTGTGACCGCCACCGTGGTGCCGCGCGGTGATCCGGCCGTGGGCGTTGCGTCCGCCCTTCTTCGGCAGCGGAGCCAGCAGCGACTTCTCCGGCGTGGACCGGGTGATCTCGGCGAAGTCGGCGACGCTGGAACCGCGTCGGCCCGGCGTCGTCGGCTTGTACTTACGGATAGCCATTGTCTACACCCCTCAGCTGACCGGGCCGCCGAAGGCCTCGATACGGTCACCGTCAGCCAGCTTCACCATCGCGCGCTTGGTGTCCTTGCGCTTGCCGAACCCGGTGCGGGTCCGCTTGCGCTTGCCCTCGCGGTTGAGCGTGTTGACCGTCAGGACGCGGACGTTGAAGATCTGCTGGATAGCGATCTTGATCTCGGTCTTGTTCGCGTCCGGGTGCACCAGGAAGGTGTACCAGTTCCGGTTCAGCTCGCTGTAGCTCTTCTCCGAGACGACCGGCGCGACGATGATGTCGCGCGGATCGGCGATCGTGCTCACTTGCCACCCTCCTCGGTGGTCTCGGCTGGCACGCCCAGGAACTCGTCCAGGGCCTCCTTGGTGAAGACCACGTCGTCGGCCACCAGCACGTCGTAGGTGTTGAGCTGGCCGGCCTCGATCAGGTGCACCCGGCTGTCCCGCGTGTTGCGCAGGTTCCGCAGCGACACCCAGTTCAGCTCGTCGGTGCTGCTCAGCACGACCAGGACCCGACGGGCGCTGGTCAGCTTGGTCAGCGTGGCCAGCGCCGCCTTGGTGGACGGCTGCTCGCCCGAGACGAACGCCTCGACGACGTGCACCTGGCCGGCGCGGGCCCGGTCGGAGAGGGCGCCACGCAGGGCGGCGGCCTTCATCTTCTTCGGGGTCCGCTGGCTGTAGTCACGCGGCACCGGGCCGTGGACCACGCCACCGCCGGCGAACTGCGGCGCGCGGGTCGAGCCCTGGCGGGCACGACCGGTGCCCTTCTGCTTGTAGGGCTTCCGGCCACCGCCGGAGACCTCGCCGCGGCTCTTGGTCTTGTGCGTGCCCTGGCGGGCCGCCGCGAGCTGAGCCACCACGACCTGGTGCATCAGCGCGATGTTCGCCTGCACGTCGAAGATGTCGGCCGGCAGCTCGACGGAGCCGCTCTTGCCGCCTTCGACGTTGAGGACGTCAACGGTGGTCACTTGGCCACACCGCCCTTCTTCACCTTCGCCTTGGCCGCCGTGCGGACCAGGACCAGCGCGCCCTTCGGGCCGGGGATGGCACCGCGGACGAGCAGGAGGTTGTTCTCGGTGTCGACCGCCTGGACGGTCAGGTTCTGGACGGTGTAGCGCACGCCACCCATCCGGCCCGCCATCCGGGTGCCCTTGAAGACGCGACCCGGGGTCGCGCAGGCGCCGATGGAGCCGGGCGAGCGGTGCTTGCGCTCGACACCGTGGCTGGCGCGCAGACCGTGGAAGCCGTGCCGCTTCATCGGGCCGGCGTAGCCCTTGCCCTTGGTCTTGCCGGTCACGTCGATCACGGCGCCGGCGGGGAACTCGCCGACCGTGACCTCCTGGCCCGGCGTGTAGTCCGCGGCGTCGGCGGTGCGCAGCTCGACGATGTGCCGGCGCGGCGCCACGTCCGCCTTGGCGTAGTGCCCGGCGACCGGCTTCTTGACCTTGCGCGGGTCGATGGCTCCGTAGGCGAGCTGAACGGCGGAGTAGCCGTCCTTGTCGGCGCTACGAACCTGGCTCACGACGCACGGGCCGGCCTCGACCACGGTCACGGGGACGACCTTGTTGTTGTCCCAGACCTGGGTCATGCCGAGCTTGGCGCCCAGGATCCCCTTGACTTGCCTGTCCATTTGATCGATCCCTACAGCTTGATCTCGATGTCGACGCCAGCCGGCAGGTCGAGGCGCATGAGCGAGTCGACCGTCTTCGGGGTCGGGTCGATGATGTCGATCAGACGCTTGTGCGTGCGCATCTCGAAGTGCTCGCGCGAGTCCTTGTACTTGTGCGGCGAGCGGATGACGCAGAAACGGTTGATCTCCGTGGGCAGCGGCACCGGGCCAGCGACCTGCGCCCCGGTACGCGTCACCGTCTCGACGATCTTCCGAGCCGACGAGTCGACGACCTCGTGGTCATAGGCCTTGAGCCGGATGCGGATCTTCTGTCCCGCCATGGTGGCTTCTGTTCCTTCTCTCGATGCCGCTGTCTTGCGGGTGCCTGTACCGGCTGGTGCAGCCCCGCTTCGCCGACCCCCGCGGTCGGGCGTGTCGCGCCCGTGGACCAGGCTCCGCCCCGGGGCTCCGGAGCGATTCTCTGACCTCGCGGTGGGTCATGGCGCCGATCGCGGATAACACGACCTGGACGCCGCGCGAGGGTGGTTGACCGCTGATGGCGATCAACCACCCCACGCGATGACAGTCTGCCTTCCGGAGGTCCAGCCTCAACCGGACGCGGTCGACCTACTGCCGTTACGCAACCTGACTAGTATGCCGCACGACCGGCGGCGACGCTAATCGGGGTTACCCAGCTCACTTGACGATCTTGGTGACGCGACCCGCGCCGACCGTACGACCACCCTCGCGAATCGCGAACTTGAGGTTGTCCTCCATGGCGATGGGCTGGATCAGCTTCACCGACATGGTGGTGTTGTCGCCCGGCATGACCATCTCGGTGCCCTCGGGCAGCGTGACGACGCCGGTGACGTCCGTGGTCCGGAAGTAGAACTGCGGGCGGTAGTTCTGGAAGAACGGGGTGTGCCGGCCGCCCTCCTCCTTGGAGAGGATGTAGACCGTCGCCTCGAACTCCGTGTGCGGGGTGTTGGTGCCCGGCTTGATGACCACCATGCCGCGCTCGACGTCCTCGCGCTTGGTACCACGCAGCAGCAGGCCGACGTTCTCACCTGCGCGGGCGTCGTCCAGGGTCTTCCGGAACATCTCGATCGCGGTGACCTTGGTCTTGAAGCCCTTCTCGCGGATGCCGACAACCTCGACGTCCTCGTTCGGGAGCAGCACGCCACGCTCGACACGGCCGGTGACGACCGTACCGCGACCGGTGATCGTGAACACGTCCTCGACGGGCATGAGGAACGGCTTCTCGGTCTCGCGCTCCGGCTGCGGGATCGCGGTGTCGACCGCGTTCATCAGCTCGAGCAGCTTCTCGGTCCAGACCGGGTCGCCCTCGAGCGCCTTCAGCGCGGAGACCTGGACGACCGGCAGGTCGTCACCCGGGTACTCCTGCGCCGACAGCAGCTCGCGGACCTCGAGCTCGACGAGCTCCAGGAGCTCCTCGTCGTCGACCATGTCGCTCTTGTTGAGCGCCACGACGATGTACGGCACACCGACCTGACGGGCCAGCAGCACGTGCTCGCGGGTCTGCGGCATCGGGCCGTCGGTCGCCGCCACCACCAGGATCGCGCCGTCCATCTGCGCGGCACCGGTGATCATGTTCTTGATGTAGTCGGCGTGACCGGGGCAGTCGACGTGCGCGTAGTGACGCGCCTCGGTCTGGTACTCGACGTGCGCGATCGAGATCGTGATGCCGCGGGCCTTCTCCTCCGGCGCCTTGTCGATCTCGTCGAACGGCGTGTACGGGTTCAGGTCCGGGTACTGGTCGTGCAGGACCTTCGTGATGGCCGCCGTCAGCGTCGTCTTACCGTGGTCGATGTGACCAATGGTGCCGATGTTGACGTGCGGCTTAGTCCGCTCGAACTTCGCCTTCGCCACTGGTGTCCTCCTGTGGACTTTCTTGGTTCGTTCGCCCCGGTGCGCCGGTCGGCGCGTAGGACTCTGTCGACAGCCTTTCCGGCCTGACGGCCGGAGAGCCTTGGTGGGTTCTGCGGCGATGAAGCCTACAGGCCCGGATTCACACAACCCGACCGAGGTGGTCGCGGGCGGGAGAGCCCTCCCGCGACCAGCCCCGGATCACCGGGTCAGCTCGGGGTGAGTGTCACTCACCCGTCGCCTTGGCGATGATCTCCTTCGCCACGCTCTGCGGCACTTCGGCGTAGGAGTCGAACTGCATGCTGTAGCTAGCCCGGCCCTGGGTCTTCGACCGCAGGTCGCCGACGTAGCCGAACATCTCCGACAGCGGCACCAGGGCCCGGACGACGCGAGCGCCGCTGCGCTCCTCCATCGCCTGGATGATGCCCCGCCGGGAGTTGAGGTCGCCGATGACGTCACCCATGTTCTCCTCAGGAGTGGTGACCTCAACAGCCATCATCGGCTCGAGCAGTGCGGGGTCGGCCTTGCGGGCCGCCTCCTTCATCACCATCGAACCGGCGATCTTGAACGCCATCTCGGACGAGTCGACCTCGTGGTACTGGCCGTCCAGCAGCGTCAGCTTGACACCCACCAGCGGGAAGCCGGCGAGAATGCCGTACTGCATGGCGTCCTGGGCGCCCGCGTCCACCGACGGGATGAACTCCCGGGGGATGCGGCCACCGGTGACGGCGTTCGCGAACTCGTAGGTCGGCGAGTCGTTGCCCATGGGCAGCGGCTCGACGCTCACGATGACGCGGGCGTACTGGCCGGAACCACCGGTCTGCTTCTTGTGGGTGTACTCGATCTTGTCCACCGTGCGGCGGATCGTCTCGCGGTACGCCACCTGCGGCTTACCGATGTTCGCCTCGACGTTGAACTCGCGGCGCATCCGGTCGACCAGGATGTCCAGGTGCAGCTCGCCCATGCCGGAGATGACCGTCTGACCGGTCTGGTCGTCGAGCTTGACCCGGAACGTCGGGTCCTCCTCGGCGAGCCGCTGGATGGCGGTGCTGAGCTTCTCCTGGTCGGCCTTGGTCTTCGGCTCGATCGCGACCTCGATGACCGGCTCCGGGAAGGTCATCGACTCCAGGATGACCGGGTTCGCCGAGTCGCAGAGCGTGTCGCCGGTGGTGGTCTGCTTCAGACCCTGCACCGCGATGATGTCGCCGGCCTTGGCCGAGCCACGCTCTTCCCGCTTGTTGGCGTGCATCTGGTAGATCTTGCCGATGCGCTCCTTGCGGTCCTTGGTGGAGTTGACCACCTGGGTACCGGTCTCGACCACGCCGGAGTAGACCCGGACGTAGGTGAGCTTGCCGAGGTGCTTGTCGGTCTGGATCTTGAACGCCAGGCCGGAGAACGGCTCCGAGGGGGACGGCTTCCGCAGCATCGGCGTCTCGCCGTCGGTGGCCGTACCCTCGATCGCCGGAACGTCCAGCGGCGACGGCAGGAAGTCGATGACGGCGTCGAGCATGGGCTGCACGCCCTTGTTCTTGAACGCCGAACCGCAGAGCACCGGGTTCGCCTTGCCCGCGATGGTGGCACGACGGATGGCGGCCTTGATCTCCTCGGTGGAGATCTCCTCGCCCTCCAGGTACTTCTCCATCACCGCGTCGTCGACGTCGGCCAGGGTCTCCATCAGCTTCTCGCGCCACTCCGCCGCGGAGTCGGCCAGCTCGGCCGGGATCTCCTCGATCGCGTAGTCCTCACCCTTCTGGGTCTCCCCGCGCCAGGTGAGGGCGCGCATGCCGATCAGGTCGACGACGCCGATGTGGTCGCCCTCGAGGCCGATCGGGATCTGGAGCACCAGCGGGGTGGCGTTGAGCCGGTCGATCATCATCTGCACGCAGCGGAAGAAGTCGGCGCCGGTCCGGTCGAGCTTGTTGACGAAGCACATCCGGGGGACGTTGTACTTGTCCGCCTGGCGCCAGACGTTCTCCGTCTGGGGCTCCACACCGGCCACGCCGTCGTACACCGCGACCGCACCGTCCAGAACACGCAGCGACCGCTCCACCTCGACCGTGAAGTCGACGTGGCCGGGCGTGTCGATGATCTGGATCGTGTGGCCCTTCCACTCGCACTTCGTGGCGGCGGAGGTGATGGTGATACCGCGCTCCTGCTCCTGCTCCATCCAGTCCATGACGGCGGCGCCCTCGTGGACCTCGCCGATCTTGTACGTGATGCCGGTGTAGAAGAGGATTCGCTCGGTGGTCGTGGTCTTACCGGCATCGATGTGCGCCATGATGCCGATGTTGCGTACGTTGGCGAGCGCGTCTGCGGCGGCCACTTCAATCCCTACTTATCGTCGTCTCGACACAACTGGTGGTTGGTTCCGGCGCCTGGTGGGCGCCGGAACCTCAGGTGTTACCAGCGGTAGTGCGCGAAGGCCTTGTTGGACTCGGCCATCTTGTGCGTGTCCTCGCGCCGCTTGACGGCGGCACCGAGGCCGTTGCTCGCGTCCAGCAGCTCGTTCATCAGCCGCTCGACCATGGTCTTCTCCCGCCGGGCCCGGGAGTAGGTCACCAGCCAGCGCAGACCGAGGGTGGTCGCGCGGGCCGGGCGAACCTCGACCGGAACCTGGTAGGTGGCGCCACCGACCCGGCGGCTGCGCACCTCGAGCGTCGGCTTCACGTTGTCCATCGCCCGCTTGAGCGTGACGACGGGGTCGGTGCCGGACTTCTCGCGGCAGCCCTCCAGGGCGGCGTACACGATGCGCTCGGCGAGCTGGCGCTTGCCGCGCAGCAGGATCTTGTTCACCAGCTGGGTGACCAGCGGCGAGTTGTACACCGGGTCAGCGACCAGCGGATTCCGCGGAGCGGGTCCCTTACGCGGCATGTCAGCTCTTCTCCTTCTTCGCGCCGTAACGGCTGCGAGCCTGCTTGCGGTTGCGGACACCCTGGGTGTCCAGCGAGCCGCGAACGATCTTGTACCGCACGCCGGGGAGGTCCTTCACACGGCCGCCACGCACGAGCACGATCGAGTGCTCCTGCAGGTTGTGGCCGACGCCCGGGATGTAGGCGGTCACCTCGATCTGGCTGCTGAGCTTGACACGAGCGACCTTGCGCAGCGCCGAGTTCGGCTTCTTCGGGGTGGTGGTGTACACGCGGGTGCACACGCCGCGCCGCTGGGGAGACCCCTTGAGCGCCGGGGTCTTGGTCTTGGTCGTCTTGGCCTGTCGGCCCTTCCGGACCAGCTGCTGAATGGTGGGCACCGGGTTTCTCCGCTCCCTTCGGCCGCTTCGAGGCGACCGCGCTGTCTGCTCCAGCCGGCCTGATGGACGGCTCTCCTACATTCCAGCCGGGACCACCTGACGGGGTCCCAGCACCCGCGGTCGGGCGTGTCGCCCGAGTCACGGCCCGGTGGCGCCGCTGACGCGTCGTACCGGATCTTTGGTCTTGGTGGTGCGACCGCGCGATCACCGGCTGACCGGCTCCAGCGCACGCACGCATTGCCCGGGCGAGCCCGGGCGCAAGGGGAAAGAGTACCTATCACAGCCGCGCCGGTCAAAACGGATCGGCTCGGAAGGACCGCGTCGCAGCCCCGCCGACCGGCTTCCGGATCGCCGGTGCGCCCTCGATGGGCACCTACGTCGTCAAGTGTACCGGCTCGTCCGGGGCGCGACCCGTCGGGCCCGACCTCCCCCCGGCCGCACAGAACCGGGCATTCCGGCCAGAACCGGATGCTACTCCGGCCGGGCTCACGTGATCTGCACCACCAGCGCGATCCCGAGCCCGACCACGCTCAGCAGCAGCCCCACCGCGCCGCAACTGAGCCCGGCCACGGCCAGGCCGCCGCCGGTGAACCGGACCGCCGGCGGCGGCGCCGGACGCCGGATCTGCCGGCGGGCGAACAGCCAGGCCACGATCGCCCCGACGCCGGCGAGCGCGCCGAGCACGGTGAAGGCCCCGGCCGCCCAGGCGCCGCCGTAGTCCGGGCCGGCGACGCCGAAACAGAACACCAGCAGCGACACCAGGATCGAGGCGATCCCGGTGACCAGCGAGCCGATCGCCAGCCCGGACGTGACCGGCGGCACGTCGAGGTGGACCACCCCGAACGGGGTGCCCGGCACCGCGTCGACCCGCTTCGGCGGCCGGGGCGCCTCCCGCGGGGGCGGCGGCAGCGCCGGCCCCCAGCCGCCGCCGGGCGCGTTCCCCGGCGCCCCCCAGCCGCCGCCGTGGCTCGGCCCACTTCCCGGGTACGCCCCGAGCGCCGCGCCGTGCCCCGACTCCCCCGGGTGGTACGCCCACTCGTGCGGCCCGGCGTGGCCCGGACCGGCCGTGCCCGGCTGGTACGGCCCACCAGGTCCCGGCCCGGGCACCGGCGGGTACGGCCCACCGGGTCCCGGCCCGTGCATGCCCGGCGGGTAGGGCCCCGCCGGCGGCCAGGGGCCGGGCGGCGCGGAGTGCGGCGGCAGCGCCGATCCCGGCGGCGCGGAGTGCGGCGGGGCGGAGTGTGGCGGCGGCGAGGACTGCGGGGCGGCCCACGGGCTGACCGCGTCGGCGGCCGGCGGCGCGGCGGGATCCGACCCGGCGTCCGGGCGGGTCGGGTCGCCTCCCGGCGGGGCCGGTTCCGTCACGGCGTCCTCCTGTCCACATGGCTCACCCGCCACCCGGCGGACACCGGCCAGGCTACCGTCGCGGGTCACCAGCGGGTGGGCGGGCGCGGGGCCGCTCCCCCACCCGGTCAGTCGAAGTTCGGGGCGAAGTCGTGCCCGAACGAGGCGTCGGCGTGCCGGAGCACCCCGACCACCACGGCGGCCACCACCGCGAACGCGGTCAGCACCAGGCCGATCCGGGCCAGTCTCTCGCCACGACGCAGCCAGTCCGCGCCGGTGAGGTAGCCGCCCGACGCGTACGCCTCGCGGCGGGCCTGCCGGGCCAGGGTGAGCGCGAGGGTGGCGGGCACCACCCCGCCGACGAAGAAGCCGGTCAGCGCCCCGATCAGGCCGAGGGCGAAGACGGCACGGGCCTTCGTGGAGCGGACCGGCTCAGGATCGTGCGGGTGGCGGTGCGCCTGCGGCACGACGGGCACCTGCCCGGGCACGGTCGTCATGCCACCCATTCTGCCCCGCTACGACCCCGGCACGACCCCCGGACGCGACGAGGCCCCCGGCGGCTGCCGGGGGCCTCGTCGTTCGTGCGATTTAGCGGTACGACCCGAAGTCGAAGTCGTCCAGCGGCACCGCCTGGCCGCTGGCCGGCCCGAAGCCGTAGTCGGTCTCCGGGTAGCCGGTCATCGAGTAGACCTTGGCCTTCGCCTCCTCGGTCGGCTCGACCCGGACGTTGCGGTACTTGCTGATGCCCGTACCGGCCGGGATGAGCTTACCGATGATCACGTTCTCCTTGAGGCCGATCAGCGAGTCGCTGCGGGCGTGGATCGCCGCGTCCGTCAGCACCCGGGTGGTCTCCTGGAAGGAGGCCGCCGACAGCCAGGAATCCGTGGCCAGCGAGGCCTTGGTGATACCCATCAGGACCGGGCGACCGGCGGCGGGCTCGCCACCCTCGCCGACGAGTCGGCGGTTCTCCGACTCGAACAGCGCCCGGTCGACCAGCACGCCCGGCAGGAACTCGGTCGAGCCGGAGTCGATGACCGTCACCCGCTTGAGCATCTGGCGGATGATGATCTCGATGTGCTTGTCGTGGATGAGCACACCCTGCGAGCGGTAGACCTCCTGGACCTCCTGGGTCAGGTGGACCTGGACCGCGCGCGGGCCGAGGATCCGCAGCAGCTCGTGCGGGTCGATGGTGCCCTCGGTGAGCTTCTCGCCGACCTCGACGTGGTCGCCGTCGTGCGCCCGGAGCCGGACCCGCTTCGAGATCTTGTCGTAGACGATCTCGTCGCTGCCGTCGTCCGGGATGACGACGATCTTGCGGGACCGCTCGCCGTCCTCGATCCGGATGCGACCGGGGGTGTCGGCGATGGGCGCCTTACCCTTCGGCACCCGGGCCTCGAAGATCTCCTGGACACGGGGCAGACCCTGGGTGATGTCCTCACCCGCGACACCACCGGTGTGGAAGGTACGCATGGTCAGCTGCGTGCCCGGCTCACCGATCGACTGGGCGGCGATGATGCCGACCGCCTCGCCGACGTCCACGGTCTTGCCGGTCGGCAGCGAGCGGCCGTAGCACGCACCGCAGACGCCCAGCTTCGACTCGCAGGTGAGCACGCTGCGCACCCGCACCGTCTCCACGCCGGCGGCGACGATCGCGTCGACGCCGATGGAGTTGATGTCCTGGCCGCGGTGGGCCACCACGGTGCCGTCCGGCCCCTTGATGTCGTCGGCCAGCGTCCGGGCGTGCACGCTGGTCTCGGCGTGCTCGTGCACGACCAGCTTGCCGTCCAGGTGCTCACCGATCTGCATCGGGATGGCCCGGTCGGTGCCGCAGTCCTCCTCGCGGATGATGACGTCCTGCGAGACGTCCACCAGACGACGGGTCAGGTAACCCGAGTCGGCGGTACGCAGGGCGGTGTCCGCGAGACCCTTCCGGGCACCGTGCGTGGAGATGAAGTACTCCAGCACGGACAGACCCTCCCGGTACGAGGCCTTGATCGGCCGCGGGATGATCTCGCCCTTGGGGTTGGCCACCAGACCACGGATCGCCGCGATCTGCCGGAGCTGGAGCAGGTTACCGCGGGCACCCGAGTTGATCATCTTCCACAGCGGGTTCTCCTGCGGCAGCGCGGTGTCCATCTCCTTGGCGACCTCGTTGGTCGCCTTGGTCCAGATCTCGATGAGCTCGCCGCGACGCTCCTCGGCGGTCATCAGACCACGCTGGTACTGCTTGTCGATCCGGTCGGCTTCCTTCTCGTACCGCTCCAGGATCTCCCGCTTGCGCGGCGGAGCGATGACGTCCTCCATGCCGATGGTGACGCCGGACCAGGTGGCCCAGTGGAAACCGGCCTCCTTGAGCCCGTCCAGGGTGGCCGCCAGGGCCACCTTCGGGAACCGCTCGGCGAGGTCGTTGACGATCGCGGAGAGCTGGCCCTTGCGGATCTCGTAGTTCACGAAGCGGTAGCCCGGGGGCAGCGTCTCGTTGAACAGGACCCGGCCCAGGGTGGTCTCCACCGTCACCGGCTCGCCCTCGACCCAGCCCTCGGGCGCGGTCCACGGCTCGGCGCCGGCGCCGTTGTCGACACCGACCACGTCGTGCAGCCGGATCTTGACCGGGGTCTGCAGGTGCAGCTCGCCGTTGTCGTACGCCATCCGCGCCTCGGCGTCCGAGCTGAACGCCCGGCCCTCGCCCGTGCCCCCCGGAGTGAGGTGGGTGAGGTGGTAGAGACCGATGACCATGTCCTGGGTGGGCATGGTGACCGGCTTGCCGTCGGCCGGCTTGAGGATGTTGTTCGACGACAGCATCAGGATCCGCGCCTCGGCCTGGGCCTCGGCGGACAGCGGCACGTGGACCGCCATCTGGTCACCGTCGAAGTCGGCGTTGAACGCGGTGCAGACCAGCGGGTGGATCTGGATGGCCTTGCCCTCGACGAGCTGCGGCTCGAAGGCCTGGATGCCCAGTCGGTGCAGGGTCGGCGCCCGGTTCAGCAGGACCGGGTGCTCGCCGATGACCTCTTCCAGCACGTCCCACACGACCGGCCGCTGCCGCTCGACCATCCGCTTTGCGGACTTGATGTTCTGCGCGTGGTTGAGGTCGACCAGCCGCTTCATCACGAACGGCTTGAACAGCTCCAGCGCCATCTGCTTGGGCAGGCCGCACTGGTGCAGCTTGAGCTTCGGGCCGACCACGATGACCGAACGGCCGGAGTAGTCGACGCGCTTGCCCAGCAGGTTCTGGCGGAACCGGCCCTGCTTGCCCTTGAGCATGTCGGACAGCGACTTCAGCGGCCGGTTACCCGGGCCGGTGACCGGACGACCACGACGGCCGTTGTCGAACAGCGCGTCGACGGCCTCCTGGAGCATCCGCTTCTCGTTGTTGACGATGATCTCGGGCGCGCCGAGGTCGATCAGCCGCTTGAGGCGGTTGTTCCGGTTGATCACACGCCGGTAGAGGTCGTTCAGGTCGGAGGTCGCGAAGCGGCCACCGTCAAGCTGCACCATCGGGCGCAGGTCCGGCGGGATGACCGGGACGCAGTCCAGCACCATGCCGAGCGGCGAGTTCCGGGTGTTCTGGAACGCCGCGACGACCTTCAGCCGCTTGAGCGCACGGATCTTCCGCTGGCCCTTGCCGGAGCGGATGGTCTCGCGCAGGTTCTCCGCCTCGGCGGTGAGGTCCATGTTCTGGACCAGCGCCTTGATGGCCTCGGCGCCCATGCTGCCGGTGAAGTACTCGCCGAAGCGGTCGCGCAGCTCGCGGTAGAGCAGCTCGTCAGTGACGAGCTGCTTCGGCTCGAGCTTGCGGAAGGTGTCGAGGACCTCGTCAAGGCGGTCGATCTCGCGCTGGGCCCGGTCGCGGATCTGGCGCATCTCGCGCTCTCCGCCCTCCTTGACCTTGCGCCGGACGTCCGCCTTCGCGCCCTCGGCCTCCAGCTCGGCCAGGTCGGCCTCGAGCTTGGCGGCCCGCTTCTCGATCTCCGAGTCGCGGCTGTTCTCGGACTGCCGCTTCTCGGCCAGGATCTCGTTCTCGATGGTCGAGAGGTCGCGGTGACGCGCTTCGGCGTCCACGCTCGTCACGACGTACGAGGCGAAGTAGATGATCTTTTCGAGGTCCTTCGGGGCGAGGTCCAGCAGGTAGCCCAGCCGGCTCGGCACGCCCTTGAAGTACCAGATGTGGGTCACCGGAGCGGCCAGCTCGATGTGACCCATCCGCTCCCGGCGAACCTTGGAGCGGGTCACCTCGACGCCGCAGCGCTCGCAGATGATGCCCTTGAAGCGGACCCGCTTGTACTTACCGCAGTAGCACTCCCAGTCCCGCTGCGGACCGAAGATCTTCTCGCAGAAGAGCCCGTCCTTTTCCGGCTTGAGCGTGCGGTAGTTGATGGTCTCGGGCTTCTTGACCTCGCCGTGGGACCACTGACGGATGTCGTCGGCGGTGGCGAGACCGATGCGCAGCTCGTCGAAGAAGTTGACGTCGAGCACTGTGTCCCCTATGTCGTCGTCTGTACTGCTAGCTAACGGGCGGGATCGGGGGCCGGCGAGCCGGCCCCCGAATCACCGCCTCAGACCTCTTCGACCGAGCTCGGCTCGCGCCGGGACAGGTCGATGCCCAGCTCCTCCGCCGCCCGGAACACCTCGTCGTCGGTCTCGCGCATCTCCAGGGCCACACCGTCGCTGGAGAGCACCTCGACGTTGAGGCACAGCGACTGCAGCTCCTTGAGCAGCACCTTGAACGACTCCGGGATGCCCGGCTCGGGGATGTTCTCGCCCTTGACGATCGCCTCGTAGACCTTGACCCGGCCGAGGACGTCGTCGGACTTGATGGTCAGCAGCTCCTGCAGGGCGTAGGCGGCGCCGTACGCCTGCATGGCCCAGCACTCCATCTCACCGAAGCGCTGGCCACCGAACTGCGCCTTACCACCCAGCGGCTGCTGCGTGATCATCGAGTACGGGCCGGTCGACCGGGCGTGGATCTTGTCGTCGACCAGGTGGTTGAGCTTGAGGATGTAGACGTAGCCGACCGCGATCGGGTCGGGCAGCGGCTCGCCGGAACGACCGTCGAAGAGCTGCGCCTTGCCGGAGCGCCCGATCAGCTGGTTGCCGTCCCGGTTGGGCAGGGTCGACGCCAGCAGGCCGGAGATCTCCTCCTCGCGGGCACCGTCGAAGACCGGGGTGGCCACGTTGGTGTCCGGCTCGGACTCGTGCGCGTTGATCGACTTGAGCTGGCGCTTCCACTCCTCGTCGTCACCGTCGACGCTCCAGCCGGTCTTGGCCACCCACCCGAGGTGGGTCTCCAGGACCTGGCCGATGTTCATCCGGGACGGCACACCGAGCGGGTTCAGCACGATGTCGACCGGGGTGCCGTCCTCCAGGAACGGCATGTCCTCGATCGGCAGGATCTTGGAGATGACGCCCTTGTTGCCGTGGCGGCCCGCGAGCTTGTCACCGTCCTGGATCTTGCGCTTCTGGGCCACGTAGACCCGCACCAGCTCGTTCACGCCCGGGGGCAGCTCGTCGCCGTCCTCGCGGGAGAAGGTGCGTACGCCGATGACCGTGCCGGTCTCGCCGTGCGGCACCTTCAGCGAGGTGTCGCGGACCTCGCGCGCCTTCTCACCGAAGATCGCGCGGAGCAGCCGCTCCTCGGGGGTCAGCTCGGTCTCGCCCTTCGGCGTGACCTTGCCGACCAGGATGTCGCCGGGGACGACCTCGGCGCCGATCCGGATGATGCCGCGCTCGTCGAGGTCGGCGAGCATCTCCTCGCTGACGTTCGGGATGTCGCGGGTGATCTCCTCCGGGCCGAGCTTGGTGTCCCGGGCGTCGACCTCGTGCTCCTCGATGTGGATCGAGGTGAGCACGTCCTGCTGCACGAGGCGCTGCGACAGGATGATCGCGTCCTCGTAGTTGTGGCCCTCCCAGCACATGAACGCGACCAGCAGGTTGCGTCCGAGCGCCATCTCGCCCTCGTCGGTGCACGGCCCGTCGGCGATGACCTGACCGGCCTCGACGCGGTCGCCCTCGAAGACGACCGGCTTCTGGTTGACGCAGGAGCCGGCGTTGGAGCGGCGGAACTTGTGCAGCAGGTACGTCCGACGGTGGCCGTCGTCCTGGTGGACGGTGACGTAGTCGGCGCACAGGTCCTCGACCACGCCGCCGACCTCGGCCACGACCACGTCGCCGGCGTCCACGGCGGCCCGGTATTCCATGCCGGTGCCGACCAGCGGGGCCTCGGCCTTGACCAGCGGCACCGCCTGACGCTGCATGTTCGCGCCCATGAGCGCGCGGTTCGCGTCGTCGTGCTCCAGGAACGGGATCATCGCGGTGGCGACCGAGGTCATCTGCCGCGGCGACACGTCCATGTAGTCCACGGCGCCCGGCGCCACGTCCTCGGTCTCGCCGCCCTTACGGCGGACCAGGACGCGGTCCTCGGCGAAGGTGCCGTCGGCCCGCAGCGGCGCGTTGGCCTGCGCCTTGACGAACCGGTCCTCCTCGTCCGCGGTCAGGTAGTCGATCTGGTCGGTGACCCGACCGTCGATGACCTTCCGGTACGGCGTCTCGATGAAGCCGAACGGGTTGACCCGGGCGAAGGTGGAGAGCGCGCCGATCAGGCCGATGTTCGGGCCTTCCGGCGTCTCGATCGGGCACATCCGGCCGTAGTGGGACGGGTGCACGTCACGGACCTCGAAGCCGGCCCGCTCCCGGGACAGACCACCCGGGCCGAGCGCGCTCAGCCGGCGCCGGTGGGTCAGACCCGCCAGCGGGTTGGTCTGGTCCATGAACTGGGACAGCTGCGACGTGCCGAAGAACTCCTTGATCGCCGCCACCACCGGGCGGATGTTGATCAGGGTCTGCGGCGTGATCGCCTCGACGTCCTGCGTGGTCATCCGCTCGCGGACGACCCGCTCCATCCGGGAGAGACCCACCCGGACCTGGTTCTGGATCAGCTCGCCCACGGTGCGCAGGCGACGGTTGCCGAAGTGGTCGATGTCGTCGGCCTCGTAGCCCTCCTCACCGGCGTGCAGCCGGCAGAGGTATTCCACGGTGGCGACGATGTCGTCCTCGGTCAGCGTGCCGGTGTTCATCGGCACGTCGACTTCGAGCTTCTTGTTGAACTTGTAGCGCCCGACCTTGGCGACGTCGTACCGCTTCGGGTTGAAGAAGAGGTTGTCGAGCAGGGTCTGGGCGTTCTCACGGGTCGGCGGCTCGCCAGGGCGGAGCTTCCGGTAGATGTCGAGCAGCGCCTCGTCCTGGCCGGCGATGTGGTCCTTCTCGAGCGTGGTCATCATGAGCTCGGACCAGCCGAACTTCTCGCGGATGCGCTCCGCGGACCACCCGATGGCCTTGAGCAGGACGGTGACGGCCTGCCGACGCTTACGGTCGATGCGGACGCCGACCGTGTCGCGCTTGTCGATGTCGAACTCCAGCCAGGCACCCCGGCTGGGGATGACCTTGACGCTGGAGAGGTCGCGGTCGGAGGTCTTGTCCGGCTGCTTGTCGAAGTAGACGCCCGGCGAGCGGACGAGCTGGCTGACCACGACGCGCTCGGTGCCGTTGATGATGAAGGTGCCCTTGGGCGTCATCATCGGGAAGTCACCCATGAACACCGTCTGGCTCTTGATCTCGCCAGTCGTGTTGTTGGTGAACTCCGCGGTCACGAAGAGCGGCGCGCAGTAGGTCAGGTCCTTCTCCTTGCACTCCTCGATCGAGGCCTTGACCTCGTCGAAGCGCGGAGCGGAGAAGGACAGCGACATGGTGCCGGAGAAGTCCTCAATGGGACTGATCTCGTCGAGGATTTCCGCGAGACCCGAGCGTGCGTGCGGGTCGTCCGCCGACCGGCCCTGCCAAGCCTCGTTGCCGACGAGCCAGTCGAACGACTCGTTCTGGATGGCGAGGAGGTTGGGGACCTCGAGGTGTTCGGTGATCCGACCGAAAGAAACTCGGCGGGGTGCGAAAGCGCTCGACGTACGACTGGTCTTCGCAGGGCGGGAAGCTGCCAAGATGCGTCCTTCCGAGGACCGGTGCTGCAGAACGGCTGGTACGCGTGCACTCCAATGACCCCACCAGAAATATCCGCAATCGGACATTTCCGAGCAGGGGTCAAGTCGGAAGGCAGCGCAAACTAGCAGTGTAGCCGAGAGGCTAACCGCTGTCCAGCCCACCCCGCAGGTCGTCGCGGAACAAGCCCTGGGACCTCGGAAAACCGGGTCCGCCGGGCCGCTCAGAACGCGACGCTCCTGCCGGTCCGCTCGTGGGGCGGCGGCGGTGGTGCTGCCGTTGCCCTTACCCGAGAGGCGGCCGTTGCAAGCGCGGAAGGTCTTGCTGATGTCAGCGTGCCTGCACTGCCGGTGCCGCGTCAAGGGCCGGTTACCGCTCGGGGTGTCTTTCCCACCGACGGACTACCGGCAACGCCTCCCTGGGAGGTCGGTGCGAGCACCCTGTACGCCCAGCTCACGCCGCTGGCACCGGGTAGCGCCAACACGACGGGCGGTGATCCGGTTCCGGATCACCGCCCGTCGTAACGCGGTTGTGCCCGGGCTCACGTGAGCCGGACGCGCGTCAGGTCAGACCAAGGTCACTTGAGGGTGACCTTGGCGCCCTCGCCCTCGAGCTTGGCCTTGGCCTTCTCGGCGGTCTCCTTGTTGGCCTTCTCCAGGACGGCCTTCGGAGCGGCCTCGACCAGGTCCTTGGCCTCCTTGAGGCCCAGGCCGGTCAGCTCGCGCACGACCTTGATGACCTGGATCTTCTTGCCACCGTCGGCGTCGAGGATGACGTCGAACTCGTCCTTCTCCTCCTCGGCCGGGGCGGCGGCGGCGCCACCGGCGCCACCGGCAGCGGCGACCGCGACCGGAGCGGCGGCGGTGACCTCGAAGGTCTCCTCGAACTGCTTCACGAACTCGGAGAGCTCGATCAGCGTCATCTCCTTGAACGCGTCGAGCAGCTCGTCGGTGCTGAGCTTCGCCATGTCTGGCGTCCTTTCCTCAAAGAATTAACTAAGAACGTGGTGCGCCGCGGGGCCTCAGGCCGCCTCGGCGCCCTCCTGCTCGCGCTTCTTGTCCGCCAGGGCGGCCGCCGCGCGGGCGGCCTTGGAGAGCGGAGCCTGGAACAGGGCCGCGGCCTTGCTCAGGTTGCCCTTCATGGCGCCGGCCAGCTTGGCCAGCAGCACCTCGCGGGACTCCAGGTCGGCGAGCTTCGTGACCTCGGCCGCGGAAATGGCCCTGCCCTCGAAGACACCGCCCTTGATGACGAGCTTCGGGTTGGCCTTCGCGAAGTCGCGAAGACCCTTCGCCGCCTCGACGACGTCGCCCGAAACGAAAGTCAGCGCGGTAGGACCGGTGAACAGCTCGTCGAGGCCGGAGATGCCCGCATCGGCCGCGGCACGCTTGGCCAGCGTGTTCTTCGCGACCGTGTAGCTGGTCTCCTTGCCGAGCGTGCGCCGCAGCTGGGTGAGCTGCGAAACCGTGAGCCCGCGGTACTCGGTCAGCACGGTGGCGCCCGACGAGCGGAAGCTCTCGGTCAGCTCGGCGACGGCCGTGGCCTTGTCGGCCCGGATCGGCTTGTCCGCCATGTCCCTCCTCTCTCGTTACTCGGAGCTGGCACGCCGGCGACGAGAGAACTCGCGACGGCGGCGGAGGCGCCACGACAACGAAAAAGCCCCGGCGCGGGGCGCACGGGGCGAGGGCCGGGATCATGGGCACAGTCGGCGGACCGTGTATGACACCGAGTTTCGCTTGCCGCCCTGCGCGGGTCGCCCGTCGTCGCGGGACCTTCGACCGTGCCGGGGCACGGTGACCAGCGGTCTGTGGGTGGAACTACCGCACCAGGTTACGCGACCGCGCCACGCGCGCCAAATCGCCCCCGGGTGCTCCCGGTCACCCGTCGCTCAGGCGCGGGTGCGGCGGACCCAGGCGTAGCCGGCCAGCGCCACCGCCGACCAGAGCGCCGCCCAGCCGGTGAGCAGCAGCCCGGTGCCGGACGCGACCGGCCCGGTGACCGCCCGCGCGGTCGCCATCAACGGCGGGACCAGCCACGGCACCAGCGAACCGGACAACCCGAACACCACGAACCCGACCGAGCCGACCGCCAGCACGGCCACCCCGTAGCCGGCGCTGCGGGTGATCGCCCGGCTGGCCAACGCGCCGAGGGCCACCGCCGCCGGCAGGGCGAGCAGGTGCGCCCACAGCCCGAGCGCCACGCCGACCAGGGCCGGCCGCCCGTCCGGCCCGGCCGCCGGGGTGAGCCCGCCGAGCGGCCACGGCAGCACCAACGCCACCGCCACCACGGCGAGCCCGGCCAGCGTCGCGGCGAGCAGCCCGGCCGCCCGCTCGCGGGCCGGCCCGACCACCACCTGGGCCAGCCGGCGCTGCACGTCGGGCTCGATGTCGAGCAGGATCTTGGTCTGCCAGGCCAGCACCGGGAAGAGCACCACCGCGGAGACGCCGTAGGCCTCCGCCGGCCGGGCCCGGCCACCGCCGTAGAGGATGCCGAGGGCGAGCAGGCCGGCCAGCACCGGCGCCAGCGCCCGTCCGGTACGCACGAAGCCGGCGAGCCGCAGCCGCACCAGCGCGATCACCCGCTCACCTCCGACGTCACCCCGGAGCGGCCGGCGTCGCCGCCCGGTGCCTCCCGGGCGACATCGGACACCACGCCCGGAGCGCCACCGGCCCTCGCCCCGGAGCCGACCTCGGACACCACGCCGGGAGCGCCGCCGGGAACCGCCTCGGACACCACACCCGGAGCGCCACCGGCCCTCGTCCCGGAGCCGACCTCGGACACCACGCCGGGAGCGCCGCCGGGAACCGCCTCGGGGTCGGCGGGGCACGGGGTCACGCTCCGCTCGGGTGACCCGGCGGCGGGCGGGACGGCGTGGTCGCGTATCCGGAGGATCTGGTGGCCGTCGGCGCGCAGGCGGGCGACGGCGGCGGCGAGGCCCGCGGCCGGCACCGCCAGCTCGACCACCGCGACGGCCGAGCCGTCGGACGGCGCCGCCTCGGTCAGCGTGCCGTCGGCGACCGACCAGTGCCGCGCGCCGGGCAACCGGACCGTCTCGCCCCGGTGGTCGCTGACCAGGACCGCGCCGCCGCCGGCCAGCACCTCGCCGATCATCTCGGGGACCAGCTCGCGGGCGGCCGCGTCGAGCCCCTCCCAGGGCTCGTCGAGCACCAGCAGGCCTGGCGGGCGCAGCATCGCCTGCGCCAGGCCGACCTTCTGCGCGGTGCCCTTGGACAACTGCGGCAGGCGCACGTCGTGGAAGCGGGTCAGGCCCAGGCGCTCGACCCAGTGGGCCACCGCCCGGTCGGCGGCCGGCCCGGACAGGCCGGCGACGCGGCCCATCGCGGACAGGTAGGCCCCGACGGTGAACGGTTGGTCGGCCGGGAAGCGCTCCGGCACCCAGCCGACGACCGCCGGCCGGTCGACCACCCGGCCCCGGCTCGGTCGCAGCACCCCCGCGGCGAGCTGGAGCAGCGTGGACTTGCCCACCCCGTTGCGGCCGAGCACGACCGCGACCTCACCCGCGCCGATCGTCGCGTCGACCTGCCGCAACACCCACGGGCCGTGCCGTCGATAGCGGAGCCAGACCCCGTCGAGCCGCATCCGCCGAGCCTGCCACACCGGACAGACGAACGGGGCCCCGCCACGGTGTGGTGGCGGGACCACGTTCGGGACGTGCGGTTGCTCAGGCTTCCGAGCCTTCCTGCAGGTTCTTGACCACCTTCGGGTCCACCGGGACGCCCGGGCCCATGGTGGTGGTCAGGGTGACCTTCCGGAGGTAGGTGCCCTTGGCCGCGGACGGCTTGGCGCGCAGCACCTCGTCCAGCACCGCGGCGTAGTTGTCGACCAGCTGGGCCTCGGAGAAGGAGGCCTTGCCGATGATCAGGTGCAGGTTCGAGTGCTTGTCCACCCGGAAGGTGATCTTGCCACCCTTGATGTCCGCGACCGCCTTGGTGACGTCCATGGTCACGGTGCCGGTCTTCGGGTTCGGCATCAGGCCGCGCGGGCCCAGGATCCGCGCGATCCGGCCGATCTTGGCCATCTGGTCCGGGGTGGCGATGGCGGCGTCGAAGTCCAGCCAACCACCCTGGATGCGGGCGACCAGCTCGTCGGTGCCCACCTCGTCCGCGCCCGCCGCGGCGGCCTCCTCGGCCTTCGCGCCGGCGGCGAAGACGATCACGCGGGCGGTCTTACCGGTGCCGTGCGGCAGGTTGACCACGCCGCGGACCATCTGGTCCGCCTTGCGGGGGTCGACGCCGAGGCGCATCGCGACCTCGACCGTGGCGTCGAACTTGACGTTGGTGTTCTCCTTGGCCAGCTTGACGGCCTCGGCGGGGGCGTAGAGCTTCGACCGGTCGATGACCTCGGCGGCCTTGCGGTAGCTCTTGCTGCGCTGCATTTCTGGTGACTCCTGTGGTCTCTGGCGGGCGCGCGGGATCGCGGCCCTCCCACGAACGGATCGGGTGGAGCGGTGGAGCGAGATCAGTCGGCGACGGTCAGGCCCATCGACCGGGCGGTGCCGGCGATGATCTTCTCGGCCTGGTCGATGTCGTTGGCGTTGAGGTCCGCCATCTTCTTCTCGGCGATCTCGCGCAGCTGGGCGCGGGTCACCGAGCCGACCTTCTCCTTGTGCGGGACGCCCGAGCCCTTCTGCACACCGGCGGCCTTGATCAGCAGCCGGGCGGCGGGCGGGGTCTTCAGCACGAAGGTGAAGGTGCGGTCCTCGTAGACGCTGATCTCGGCGGGGACGACGTCGCCCCGCTGGGACTCGGTCTGCGCGTTGTAGGACTTGCAGAACTCCATGATGTTCACGCCGTGCTGGCCGAGCGCCGGGCCGACCGGCGGCGCCGGGGTGGCCTGGCCCGCCGGGAGCTGAAGCGTGAACGTCTTGACGAGCTTCTTCTTCGGAGGCATGTCTCTTCCTGGGGCTTGAAACTGGGATTCTCCGCCGCCCGCGGGCGCGCACGGTCAGCGCGGTGCGGACGGCCGACGTTCAAGAGTAGCGCAGTCCCACACGACACCGGCGGCCGGCCCGCGAAGGCCGACCGCCGGTGCGGACGTGCGCGTCAGATCTTGGCGACCTGGTTGAAGTTCAGCTCGACCGGCGTCTCCCGGCCGAAGATCGACACCAGCACCTTGAGCTTCTGCTGGTCGGCGTTGATCTCGCTGATCGTCGCCGGCAGCGACGCGAACGCGCCGTCGGTGACGGTGACCGAGTCGCCGACCTCGAAGTCGAGGACCTTGATCTCGGGCTTGGCCTTCTTCTGCTCGGTCTCGACCGCCGGCGCGAGCCACTTGAGCACCTCGTCGAGGCTCAGCGGCGCCGGCCGGTCGGCCCGGTCGGTGGCACCGACGAAGCCGGTGACCCCCGGGGTGTTCCGGACGCAGGAGTAGGACTCGGCGGTCAACTCCATCCGGACCAGGATGTAGCCCGGGAAGACCTTCGCCTGCACCTGCGACCGCTTGCCGTTCTTGACCTCGACCTCTTCCCGGGTCGGCACCTCGACCTGGTAGATGAAGTCCTCCATGTCGAGGGAGGTGATCCGGGTCTCGAGGTTGGTCTTGACCTTGTTCTCGTAGCCGGCGTACGAGTGCACCACGTACCAGTCGCCGGGCGCGTAGCGCAGCTTCTGGCGCAGCTCGGCGACCGGGTCGAAGTCTTCGTCCGGGGCCGGCTCGGTGGTCGGGAACTCCGGCTCGCTGGCGGCCTCGACCGACTCGTTGCTGTCCGCCGTCGCCACCGCGGACTGCTCGTCCGGGGTCTCGGCGGTCTCGTCGTACTCAGGCACGCTCGCTCACTTCCGTCAGTATCGCTGTCCGCAGGTCAGCTGGGGTTGCCGAAGACCCACAGCACCGCCTTGGCGAAGCCGTAGTCCAGGAGAGCCACGATCGCCAGCATCACCGCGACGAAGGTGACCACCACCGCCGTGTAGGTCAGCAGCTCCTTGCGGGTCGGCCAGATGACCTTACGCAGTTCGGCCACGACCTCGCGGAAGAACCGCGCGATGCGGGCGAAGAGCCCGATCCGCTCGGTGTCCTTGCGCGTCTTGCGGCCCTCGGCCGGCTCGGCGTGCGCCCGCTTGCGGGTCGCGGTGCCGCCCCGGGATACCGGCTCGTCCGCGTCGGCGGCGTCGTCGGCCACATCGTCGTCGGCAACGCCGTCGACGGTCGCGTCGTCGTTCAGACGCTCGTCGCCGTCGTCCTCGCCGCGCCGCTTCTTCTCGGCCACTTCGCCCTCCGTGCGGGGTATGGGGTCGCACGCCGGGCGGCGTGCGCGGCGTGTTGGTCACGCCGGCCGGACCAACCGTCCCGCGACGGGCCGCGGCCGGCGGACCGGCCGGGAGTGCCCCGATCGCCTCGGAACCACCCCACCGGTGCCACCACCACGGGCCGGACGCCGCCGCGAACGGCGGCGCGACCCACGGGAACGGTCAGGCCTGAGGCGCAGGGGTGACAGGACTTGAACCTGCAGCCTGCGGTTTTGGAGACCGCTGCTCTGCCAATTGAGCTACACCCCTGTGCGGCAACTCACCTCCACCCGGACACGCTGTGCCGAGCGGGGGTCACTTGCCCCACGGCGGACCAGTGTACGGGTAGTCGTACGACTTTCCCAACCGGTCCACCCCTCGCGCGTCGGTCCGCTCTTCAGCGCGGGGTGCGGACCAACGCGCGGGCCTGCGACAGCACCTTCTCGCCCCGGCAGGTGGCGGTGATGTCGAGCCTGGTCAACCCGTCCTCGGTGACCTCCTTGACCACGGCGGCCACCTCGATCTCGGTGCCCTCGTCGGTGTCCGGGACGACCACCGGCCGGGTGAAACGGACGCCGAAGTCGACCACCGCGTCCGGCGCGCCGGCCCAGCCGGCGACCGCACGGCCGACCAGCGCCATGGTGAACATGCCGTGGGCGATGACGCCCGGCAGGCCCACACCGGTGGCGGTCCGGTCGCTCCAGTGGATCGGGTTGAAGTCGCCCGAGGCGCCCGCGTAGCGGACCAGGTCCGCCCGGGTCACCCGGTAGGTCTGCACCGGCAGCTCCATGGTCACGCCTCCCCGCGTACGACGATCTTGGCCCAGACCGCGACCACCGGCTCACCGTCCACCGTGCTCACGTCCGTGCGGGTGGTCAGGAAGCCGTGCCCGCCCCGGGTGCTCACGTCCTCGATGGTGTTCACGCAGACCAGCTCGTCACCGGCCACCACCGGCCGGGTGTACGCGAACCGCTGGTCGCCGTGCACCACCCGGCTGTAGTCGACGCCCAGCTCGGGGTCGTTGACGATCTGCCGGCTGGCCGCCATGGTCACCAGCACCGGGAAGGTCGGCGGCGCCACCACGTCGGCGTGGCCGAGCGCGCGGGCCGCCTCCGGGTCGTGGTGCGCCGGGTCGGTCGCCCCGATGGCGGTGGCGAACTCGCGGATCTTTTCTCGGCCCACCAGGTAGGGGGCGGTCGGCGGATAGGTCCGGCCGACGAAGGACGGGTCCAGGGACATGCCGCGAACCTACACGGAAAACACGAACGCCGATCCGAGCGGTCGGGTGGCCCTGCGGGCCGCGCGACCGGGCGGATCGGCGTTCGGGAAAGCTGCTGCGGGCCGGCGACGCCGGCCGTGGGTCAGCGGGTCTCGCGGTGGACGGTGTGCTTGCCGTCCCGGGGGCAGAACTTCTTCAGCTCGATGCGGTCCGGGTCGTTACGACGGTTCTTGCGCGTGATGTAGTTGCGCTCCTTGCACTCCACACACGCCAAAGTGATCTTCGGCCGGACATCGGTCGCCTTCGCCACGGCGGAGTGCCTTCCTCGCTCACGGATATCAACTACGGCGTGTCAGCCTACGCGCTGACGACGCGGACATGCAAAGTGGGCGCCTGTGGCGCCCATCCCACCGGCCACCGGGCGAACCCGGAGGACGAGAGTAGCGGTGGCCGGAATTGAACCGGCGACACAGCGATTATGAGCCGCTTGCTCTGCCATCTGAGCTACACCGCCGTGGCGGGTCCAGCCGGACCCTTTGAGCCCCCTTACGGAATCGAACCGTAGACCTTCTCCTTACCATGGAGACGCTCTGCCGACTGAGCTAAGGGGGCCTGCTCGATCACCCTTCGGGTGCCGCGCAGAGGAAACAGTACACGACCGCGTCGCCGAGGTGAAATCGGATCCCCCCGACAGGTGTCGCGCCTGATCAGGGCACCACACGCAGGCGCGGAAGCTCCCCGGCGACGATCGTCTCCGGATCGACCTGGGCGCCGAACCAGGCCTCCAGGCGCTCGTACGGCAGCGGCCGGCTGAACAGGAAGCCCTGGCCGATCTCGCAGCCGATGTCCTGGAGCAGTTCCAGCGTCAGCTCGCTCTCCACACCCTCGGCCACCACGGTCAGGCCGAACTGCTGGGAGAGCGTCACCACCGCGTTGACGATGGCCAGGTCGCCCGGATCGGTCGCCATCCCCTGCACGAACGACCGGTCCACCTTCACCTCGTGCACCGGCAGCCGGCGCAACTGGGCCAGGGACGAGTTGCCGGTGCCGAAGTCGTCCACGGAGAGCCGGACACCGAGGTCGCGGAGGCTGCGCAGGGTCGGGATGGGACGTTCGGTGCCGTCCAGGACACCCGACTCGGTGATCTCCAGCGTGAGCCGCTGCGGGGGTACGTCGTACTCCTCCAGCAGGTCGCGCACGAGCGCCGGGAAGTGCTGGTCGTTGAGCGTACGCGCGGCGAGGTTGACCGAGACGGAGAGCGCCTGCTCCCCGTGGCTCCAGTCGCGACTGCGCCGCAGGCTCTCCCGGAGCACGAACTCGGTGAGCCGGCCGAGCTGGCCGGTGTGCTCGGCCACCGCCACGAAGTCGTCCGGCTCGACCGCGCCGTGCGCCGGGTGCTCCCAGCGGGCCAGGCACTCCACGCCCACCAGGCGGCGGTCCCGCAGCGTCACCTTGGGCTGGAAGTAGACCTCCAGGTCGCCGTCGGCCAACGCCCGCTCCAGGTCGCCGGCGAGGCCCAGCCGGCGCAGCGAGCGGGACTCCAGCGCCGGGCTGTAGAGCTGCACACTGCCCGGCACCGACTTGGCCGCGGTCGCGGCCAGGTCGACCCGCTGGAGCAGTGCCACCGCGTCGCCGCCGTGGTCGGGGTGCACGGCCACGCCGACCGCGGTGTCCACGTCCAGGGTGAGCACGTCGAAGACCATCTCGTCGCGGATCTGCTCGCGGAGCTGCGCGGCCAGCTCCAGCGCCGCGTCGGCGCTCTCCAGCCGCAGCGTCACCAGGAACTCGTCACCCCCGGCGCGGCCCACCAGCGCCGAGGAGGGCGCGCAGGCGCGCAGCCGCTCGGCCACCTCGACCAGGACCTTGTCGCCGGCGGCGTGGCCCAGCGACTCGTTGACCTGGCGCAGCCGGTCGACGTCGAAGAGCAGCAGCGCCACCACCTCGTCCGGCGCCCCGATCTTGATCGCCTCGGCCACCGCCGAGGTGAGCCGGCGCCGGTTGGGCAGCTTGGTGAGCGCGTCGTGGTCGGCGTCGTGCCGCAACCGGTCGACGAGGCGCGAGTTTTCCAGGGCCACCGCGGCGTGCGCGGCGACCGTCTCGAAGACGGGCAGGTCACGCGGCGTGAAGTGGCCGACGTCGCTGATCCGGTTGACCACCTCCAGCGTCCCGATCACCGCCTGGCCCGACCGCAGCGGCACCACGATGGCGTCCTTGACCTGCTTCACGTCGGCCACGCCGCGCAGCGCGGTGTCGGCGCCCAACTGCCGGCCGGTGGTCAACGTGCGGCCCAGGCTGCGCGCCTGCTCCCGGAACACCGCGGGGGTCGGGGCGACGTCCAGCAGGCCGGGCGCGTCGACGCGGGCGGTGAGCAGCACCTCCGGGTGACGACCCTGGGCGGGCAGCCAGAGCGTGGCGTATTCCGCCTGCATGAGCGCGCGGACCCGGTCGAGCAGCACGTCACCCAGCGCGCCCTGGGTGCTGGTGGTGATCAGGCGGGCCAGGTCGTACATGCCGGCCAGCGTGCGGTGCTGCTGGAAGAACTGGGAGTAGGAGCGGTAGACCTGCCCGAGCGCGACGAACAGGGCGGCGAGCAGCAGCGCGGACCACCAGGTCGTCTCCAACGCGATCAGGATCAGCAGGCCGACCGACGCGTTGATGGACGAGGTGAGGAAGACGGACGGGGCGGTGCGCAACGCCTCGCGGCCGGGCTGCCAACCCTGCAGGAGCACGTGCACGCCGACCACGGAGAGCAGGCTGACCAGGGTGATGGTGTTGATCGCGACGAAGAGGCTGGCCCAGGTGCCCGGCCGATCGACGCCCTGCAACGGCGGCAGGGCGAGGAGGACGAGACCGGCCAGCGAGGTCGCGGCGGCGGCCTTGGCCGCGTTGAACCACAGTTTCGCCGGCGTGAAGCGGTGCCAGACGCACCAGCCCAGCGTCGACAGCGTGTAGATGAGGACCACCGTCAGTGGTGGCAGGTAGAACAGTGCCACCACCAACGGCACTTCGGTCAGCGTCACGGCCACCGACTGGCGCCGGACGATGAAGTTGAGGACGGGGACGCTGACCGCCGTCATCACGAGGAGCAGGATGAGGCCCCAGCCCCAGTCACCGATGGGGTCGTCCGCGATGATCGCGATCGCGGTGCTGAAGACGACCGCGCTGAGCGTCAGTGGTGCGGTGATGAGCCAGGCCCGCTCCGTCGATCGGCGTCCTTGGTTCCGGCCGGCCATACCACTCCCCTGTGCCGCACGAGGCGGTCCTTGGGTCACCGGGTGATGTCGGCGGCCCAGATGACGTCGCCCAGTTGCGCTTCGTTGCTGCCGATGACGCCGGAACCAACCAGAAGGGCAGCGAGCACGAGGAGCGAGCCGAGCAGCCGGCCCAACCTTCGACCAGACATGATTGCTCCTGTCGGGAGAGTGTCACAGGGATGGTGGAGGTTCCACGATCGTGCCACACCGGTCAGGGGCAGAAAAGGAGAGAAGACCTGTGCAGCCCGAGTAGCTGTCAGGTTCCGCCGTTCGGCCCAAGCACCCACCACACGCAGCCAGGTCATCGGGTTGAAAGGCGTCCGCCGAGTCCGTCCACTGCGGATTCCGACGTTCGCCGCGAAGCGATCAAGGCACGCGAAATCTCCATCCCACCAGCACTCATGCTCGCCTGGCCCACGACCCGTCCGCAGGACGAAGTCGGCTCCGGCCATAGACCACCATACCTGCATTCGGCATGAGCGCCAGAGGGTGATTCCCTCACTCACGGCGAAACCCACCTGACGTACGCCAACCGTGGCGTGACCGTCAACGCCGGGCACGGGAGCCAACCCTCGACAACACGACGAGCAGCCCCGCCCCGACGACCAGACCGATGACGGCGAAGACGAGCGTCTGCGCCAACCAGTGCGCGCCGCCCAGGAACGAGGTGGCCAGCCAGACGCAGAGCAGCCCGGCCGCCGGCCCCGCCACCAGGGCGAGCACGATCGCGGTCAGTCGCTGGCCGTCACTGGCGTCGAGGTACGTGTTGAACCTGTCGACCGAGCGGCGACCAGAGACTGACATGTATCGCTGAATACCCGGACCCCGCACTGTCGCAAACCGGCCACCAGCGACGATCATGTGGCGATGCTCGCCGATGCCTGGTGGGCGGACACCGATACCGTCAGCGCGGCGCCTTGACCGTCCGCCGGCGGCTCGGGATGGAACCCGGCCTCAACCCGCTTCGCAGGACGAAGATCGAGCGACGGGCCACCGCGTCACCCCGCTCGTCGAGCTGGTATCCGTCCAGCCAGTTCCAGCCGTCGTAGGTGGTCCAGTCCAGGACGCGGATCAACCGGAAGTGGAACGGCTTCACGAACTGGACGCTCGCCGCCCTGCTGACGAGGAGCAGCGCGCCCGACCTCAACTCCGCCACTGCTCGCGGACCCGACGCCACGCGCGGATGCGGGCCCGCGCCACCACGACCCGAGGACACCAGCCGTACGGCCGGCAGCGGGAGCACGTGTACGCCACGTGGTAGTCGATGATCGCCCAGGACAGCGCCACCAGGAACGGCGTGTCCAGCCGCTGCTCCGGCGTCACGGCCGGCCGCCGTGGCGATGTCTGCCGCGTCGGGACATCACGCACCTCCGCTGATCGTCGGTCAGCCTCGTCAGCAGCCAACCTGGTGGAGCGGGTGCTCGATCTGCAACGTCTCAGCAAGCGATTCGAGGGAAAAGATTGACGTCGCATCATCGCTGCGTGCACGCTGGCTCGAATGAGACAGACGGGCATCTGAGGTGAGATTGGGGTCAGATGGTCGAGACGGGATCGTCCGTCCCGCGCCGCCAGCTCGGGCGGCTGCTGCGACAGGCTCGCGAGGAAGCCGGCATCAACCTGGAGGCCGCCGCCACCACGCTTGAGTGGTCGCGAGCGAAGATGTACCGCCTGGAGGCTGGCCAGACCTCGCTCCGCACCCACGACGTGAACCTGATGTGCCAGCTCTACGGCACCTCCACCGAGCTGACCGAAGTGCTCGTCTCGCTGGCCAGGGAGAGCAAGAGCAAGGGCTGGTGGCACGCCTACGGTGACGTGATCCCCGCGTGGTTCGAGCTGTACGTCGGCCTCGAAGCGGCGGCGTGTCACGTCCGGCAGTACGAACCGAACCTCATCCCCGGGCTCCTTCAGACACCGGAGTACATGTCCGCCGTCTTCGAGACCAAGCCCGGTCGCACGGCGCAGGAGGTGGCTCAGAAAGTCGCCCTCCGGATGGAGCGGCAAAAGCTTCTGGCCCGAAGAAGTCCGGCCGCGCCCCTCTTCGAGGCGATTGTCGATGAGGCCGTCCTACACCGGCCGACCGGCGACGTGGAAGCGTGGCGGGCCCAACTGGCCTATCTGGTCAATGCGGCGCAGTCGACCAACATCAGTGTCCGCGTGCTCCCGAGCAACATCGGCCCCCACCGGGCGTCGGTGGCGGGCAACTTCGTACTGCTCGACTTTCCGGCGAAGGGCACCCGGCCCGCCGAGCCGACCACGGCTTACAGCGAGTCGCTGACCGGCAGCATCTACCTCGACCGGCCGAACGAGGTAGAGGCGTACACCTCGGTTTGGGAGACTCTGTGGAACCTCGCCCTGGACGAACGCGCCTCCGAGGATCTGGTCGGCGCCCTGATCAAGGAGACCTACGATGACTGAGATGGGCACGCCTCGGTGGCGCAAGAGCAGCTACAGCGGCAACGAGGGCAACTGCGTCGAGGTGGCCGACAATCTTCCTGGCGTCGTCGGCGTGCGGGACAGCAA
Organism: Micromonospora ferruginea; assembly: GCF_013694245.2. Lineage (NCBI taxonomy): Bacteria > Bacillati > Actinomycetota > Actinomycetes > Micromonosporales > Micromonosporaceae > Micromonospora > Micromonospora robiginosa. Next base: position 6,191,278 of record NZ_CP059322.2, on the reverse strand, counting down.
GGACATCGCCGGCCCGTCACTGACCTTCGCCGCCGCCCGCTGGGCTTCCTTCGTAGAGTTCGCGAAGCACCACACCAGCAATTAGTGAGCAGTTGCGGGAGGTCGTTCCGCGTTCGACCTCAGCCGGCGGGACTCATTCGTCCGCCGGCATCGGCCACACGTCCCGCGAGTCGTTGAACGGCCCGACCGGGTGCGGGTCGACGGTCAGTGCCTTCGCCCAGTGCCACCACCTGGACGGCCACCGCGGCACCGACCGCCACAGCCACCGCGTCAGGTGCACGAGAGGGACCAGTACGACCAGTCCTAAGGCGAGCAGCACCAGGAACAGCAGCACGAAGGCATAGAAGAGCCCTTGAAGCACCTATCCATCCTCGCGCATCGCCGCGACGACTCATCCGAGGGCGTGGCCGCACCTGGTACGACGAGCCGCGAAAGGCGGGACTCGTCTGGACTCAGCTAGATCAACGACACCAGAGGCTCCTTGACTGCGGAACGGGTCAACCCAGCGCGAACCGGTCGCCGTCGAAGAGCAATAGCAGTTCCCGCCTTCGGCACGGCCTCAAGGTGGCCCTGAGCGGTCGGAAGGTGACGCCGCTTGGACTCACGGGCCTGCGCGCCGTTGTCGCTGCGCTCCCGGCCACGCCACACGTCTCGGGGCTTGCGCGAACAGCGGGAAGTGCGGTCGGCCGCCGCAGAACGAGAAGCCCATGGCCGCGTCAAGGTCCGGTTGATGTGGCGGGCGGACGGCGGCCCGCCGCCAACAAGGGCGAACCGATGGCAGCGCGAACGGCAGGGTGGCTAAACAGTCCGTCATTCCCAAAGTGGGTCTTGAATTACTACTGGATCACGACCAGGGACTAGCCTCACGTCGGAATCCGGAACATTGCGATGACTAAGTTCAAGTAAAAGTCGAACTGCGGCTTGCGCCAGCTCATCGAGCGAAAAAGAGGCATTAGTGTGACCCATGGCCGTTCCGGTAACGAAGTCCGCGATCAAATTGCGTCCGCTGGACATCGCTATTGCGGCTGCCTGCGCCACCGAGTCGCCACGGTCTACTAGTTGACCGAAGTCTGGGCTGTCGACAACGTCGGCATCGCCAACTGCTTGGATCGAGATGGCGAAGTTATCCTGCTGTACTTTGACGTCGGTCATCCGGACTCCCAACTGACGGATACCCTCAACCAAGGTGGTAACCGAAACGCCGTGACGCACCTCGTGCGGAGGCAAGTCGTTCGACCGAGCGGCGAAATAGGCGATCCAGCCGTCACCGCGCAGCGCTAGACAGTCTCGTTCGATGCCCCAGTCCGCCCGTTGCCCCCCAGAGGTGGACGCACCGCTTTGGCCGAATACACGTGCTCCACGTGCTAGCAATCGATCCAGGTTCGCTTCGACTAGATAGCCCAAGTTTGGCCCTGACTCTGCCCCCAAAGCTACCACTTGTTCAAGTCGAACGCTCCGGCCAACTCTGCGCCAGAAGTGGGCGTCAGCAGTTGTCAGGGTTGCAAGGAGAAGGGAAAGATCCCCGCCTGTTAGCGGGCCAGTCAAGTTTCGATGGGAGGGGAAGTTCTCTGCAGTCCCACCCTGCCCCTCCCAGACTGCCCGGTAAAGTCGGCTGAAGCGGTTGGCCTGCTCGTCGTCCAACATGCCTTCAGCGGCTACGAGCGCCGACCTAATGGGCCCCGCCTCCAAATTCTCCGCAGCAGAGAAACCTGCGATGGCTGATTCGGTTGCACCTCTCGCGGCCTGCTCATCAATTAGGCCCAGGCCGCCACGAATTACCGCGTTACTAAGGACCGAGGTAATTGGAACGCGAGGAGAGACGAATTCCTCGATCGCGTCTGGATCCGTGATCAGTGTCCGCGCCTTCTTCGCGGCCGTCACCAAGAGTTCATGAGCAGTTGAATCCTTCTCGGATCCGGAGTCATCCAACGTGAGCATAATAGGGTGGCTAGATGCGATGACCTTAAGGTCGGCTGCTAACCATTCTGGGTTCGGATTGGTGCGTAGGAAGACCAGTCTCTCACGCCTTTCATCCGGCCAGGTCAGCACTAAGTCAGGTGCGAAGGTGTGATTGAAGTACTCAGTCTTCCTGACGCGGGCAGACTGATCGCCAGATCGCAGAAAGTTGCTGACGCTCGTTTTCAAGGAGTCGATTCGTCGATCCGGCGTGTCGAAATCTAACGCGTGGCGTAGAGCCGCGCTGAATTCGCCGCTCATTGAGACTCCTCCCCGATACCCATGAACGTCATAACCCGCTGGTAGTGGTCGCTCGTGATAACGAGACCTTCTTGCTCCTCGCAAAGCGTCAGCAGCCACAAGCGGTTGGTCAATTCGTATACAACTTGCTCGTCTAGCTTTCCCAGCGCCTCCTCGGCCGAATCCGTGCCGAATACCCGAAACATGTTGTCAGCATGAAGAAGGTGCTTTTTAATAGATTCTGCACTTCGATGTTTGTGCCAGTTTTGCGCTTGGAAAGGCGCCCAGGATAACCACAAGAGGTTGTCGCATCGATCCGGCTTCTCTTGGAAGGCTACGTAGCATTCGGCGACGAACTTCCGATACTCCGTAGCCGAATCCATCTCGTAGCGGTACGCCTTCACCTCGGCCATGAATGACTTATCATGTAGAGTGCCGCCACGGAATTTTCCCCCAAGGTCAAAGCTAAAGGGTTGACCGCCGTAGGGCCACTCGAAATGCAGCAGGTCTCTAAACACTTTGTCAGTGTTCGTGTAGATTGACGCAACGCGGGTCGAATAGTTCAGCCACCGCTTAGCTCGATCTACGCCAATGCTGCCGGTCTGCTGTCGTAGCTCGCCCGCCACCATCACTGGATGATATGCCAGGCACACGTACAGCAACAGGACCGAAGATCCACCCAGCGCGCGCCGCCTAGCTGACGACGACGCCTGTTTGGCTCTCGGCCCCCGCTGGGGGGCCCTCAGCAGGGCGATGTGCGTCGCGGGCCTATTTTGGCGCCGTCCGCACGAGACAGGTTCACCAGCCGTCGCCGACGACGTAGCCGCCCCGCTGTGCCAGCAGGCACCGATCAGCGTTCCCGCTGGTGCCGGGACGGCGACTCCAAGTTCCGCTTCAACCAACGGTCGCTTCGGCGCAATCCGAGGTCAGGGGAACACACCATGCCCCTTAGGGTGAGGCGTTGCCTCGTAGTGGTGGGCGGCAAAGAGTTGGCGGGTCATGGGGCTCCCGCTCGGACCCGTGCAGCCACGTGGAGCCCTCCCACAGCCCAGATCCTTCGGAGGACCTGCACACCGATGACTCCGCTTCCTTATCCACCGCCGTCTGCCATGGGCCGTCCGCCCATAGCGGACCCCGATCGCTACCCAACCTCACCGAGCTCACCTCACCGCACCTGCTCGTCCTCACCCTCGTCAGTCGGGATTGGTTCGAGGAGCGAGTCAAGGGTGGGAAGCTTCGCCAAATGACGGTTGTTGACGGTCCGTTCGGGGTGACCTAAGTCGTCTTGCTTCCCCGAGGGCCACACGAACTCCTCGAGCGCCCGAAGCCGCATGCGCCGACTCCCCAAGTCACTTGAATTTCGCACACCGCGCGCGTACGCGGTTACTGGCACCATTCGGTGAGATTCCGACGGCTCTTCCCCCTCGTCCTTGAAAGACAGCACGTCGCTCACCCTTGCCGCAAACTCCTCGAGGCGGGTCGCCGTTCGAGCTGCTTCATCCCGGTCGAAAGGCAGATCCTGACTGCGATCGGCGAGAGCGACGAAGAGAGTGTAGAAGTCGACCTTGCGTGACCAGCGCAGACTTGTTGGCCACTCAAACAGAAGCGAGAGTTGGGTCAGAACCTTCTCGAACTTCTCTTCGACTTCCTCTCTATCAGGGAACTCTGATTCGAAGTCCGCATACATGCGGTCAAGTCGGTCTTTCTTATTCTGAACACCATATAGAGCGGCAACCACCAGCTCGCTGACATATTCAATGTCGAGCATTCGACGGAAATCATTGCTTGTGAACAGGCCGGATTTGACCCAAAAAGAGTGCTGGCTTAGCTTGGTGACCGTTGTGATAAATTCGCCCCAGTATGTCGCCTGCCGCAACTCTTGGCGATTCAAAGCGACGTTATTCCGGTTAAGCCTCCCAAATATTTCGCGAACTTCAGCCTGCTCCAAGGAGGGCAAGGCTCGAACCACGAACTTGTATCGGAACAACTGCTGACGGGTTCCCTCGTCAAGGTCACTAAAGTAATAACCACTCAATTCACCGGACTCATCGCCGAGGGGGTATTCATCCGCGAGGTATTCGACGCAAGCGCGTATTCTTTGCTGACCGTCCACTACCACGTGCTTCTCTGAACCATCCGCGGTGACAGAGGTCTGCAGATAGAGCTCGGGTACAGGATAGCCCCGCAGAATGCTATCAATCAAATATGCCTTCTGGGCCTCTTGCCAGACCGGGTTCCTCTGAAAAGGAGGCTGCATCTCCAGTTCGTCGGCCTGGAGACGCTTCCAGAACCAGGCAACGGTTTGTTGCGTAGCATCCAAGAACCGAGCGTTAGGAATCCCGGACTGAACCTGCATATCGGTCCTCCTATTCTTGTTCGTCTAATGTGCTGAGCGCCTCAGGAACCTCACTCCCCGCATCCATGCGGTCGGCCAGGATCTTCGTTTGGAGCTTGGCAATACTCCGCACTTGATATTCACGAAGCGACTGAATGTCTCGATAAATTCTAGTCTTGACTGAGTGCCCCCTTGTGGGGTCCCTCTTTCCGGCGGCCAGAAGAGCCGTCCGCCACTCAGCTCCGAAGGGTAATCGGCCGAGCAACTTGTCGGTGGCTATAGTGCCATCGAAAACGAGCGAACTGCGATGCTCCTCAAAAAGCCTGTGCTGGTTCTTACTGCCAAGTGCAGCCACGGGACTAAGGTCCCGCAACCACCGCCATGCTTGATCGAAATGCATGACGCTGATAACAGCTACATCAATATCTGATCTCGAATGAAAGCTGGAAAAATTTTTTGATGGCGAGAGGCTAAATCCAGTGCAAGCACTGCCAACGACAATGATCGAGTATGGGTCAACCGCCAAGCCTTCAGCTAAAGCGATCTTCCATTCGACGTATTGCCTGCGAGAGGCAAACAGCCACGGAGTTCGATCAAGGACATAGTGGTTCGCGAACAGCTCTGAAGTGCTCTCCAACAGTTCGGCGGTGAGGGACTCCGCTTCATCCACCTCTACTCCAGCACATTTGGCTTAACTGGGCGGCTTACCGGAAGCATCCTAGCGCCGGCCGACCCCACGGGGAACGGGCCTTTGCCGGGCTCTTCGGCCACCCGCCAAGGTTAGGACCTGAATGCTGACGGTAGTACCCGGGCCTCGCCGGACCGCGCAAGCCCCGACTTGGCCATTTCTGCACCCGGAGATGTGTCATAAACCGGCACACGCTGCCTGCAAGCAGCCAGCTCGGGAGTGCCAACTCTCGATGGCGGGGCGGCAGTGGCGCGTCGCCATCGAGAGCCGGGTGCCGGTGTGGACATCTAGCCTCACCCGTGAGCGATCCTCAAAGACCTAGAGCAATCTCGCGCGGCTCTCGCGCGGCTCCAACTGCTGAATTTCCCTATTTTTGATCAAGGCGCCGCGCTCCGCGCGTCGCGGGGCGGTAACCCGGCCGGCGGCAAGCCGCCCCGGCCGCCTCCGGCGCCGGGGCGGAGAGCCACCGACTGCCGCCGGACCGCCGCCCCGAGTCTGCTGATCCGGCCCGACGACACGATCACGGCCAGGCGGTACGGAAGCCAACCCGGTCGGCCTCGTCGACGGTCAGGGCTTCCGACTGCCGCGCCAGTCCAGACCCAGGACTGGCTTGCCCCCGACCTCTCGCCCACAGCCGGCGACACCTCACCGCGGACCCTCAGCCGATCGCTACACGCGCGGCCCCGTCAGACCAGGCCCAGGCCACCAACCCCAGCCTTCGTAGCCACAGGAAAGCCCTCAGCAGGCAAGATCGACCTGCCCACCATCTGCCCACAACCAGTCGTCAACGGCTGGACTCAGCCAGACTCCGCTAGATCAACAAAGACGGCCCCCGAACAGCATCTCTGCTGGTCAGGGGCCGCATCTGCACCTGGTGGCGGGTAGAGGATTCGAACCTCTGAAGCTTTCGCGACGGATTTACAGTCCGCTCCCATTGGCCGCTCGGGCAACCCGCCAGGGCACCCCACCGCGTCGCAACGCGGCGGCGGAAGCAAGGATAGCGGTTGCCCCCGGCCTCTCCGCAACGGGGTACCGTCAGGGAGTCCCACGCTGGTCAGCGCGGGACGGATCAGGACACATCGCCGGACAGCAGGAGCATCAGCATGGCAGCGAACCCGTCGTTCGACATCGTGAGCAAGGTCGACCGCCAGGAGGTCGACAACGCCCTCCGCCAGGCGGAGAAGGAGCTCTCGCAGCGGTTCGACTTCCGCGGCACCGGCGCCGAGATCTCCTGGTCGGGCGAGGAGGGGATCAGCCTCCAGGCGGAGACCGAGGAGCGGGTGCGCGCCGCGCTCGACGTGTTCAAGGAGAAGCTGGTCAAGCGCAACATCTCGCTGAAGTCGCTGGACGCGGGCGACCCCAAGGCGTCCGGCAAGATCTTCAAGATCGACGCCAAGGTGATCCAGGGCATCGACACCGACAAGGCGAAGGCGATCAGCAAGAAGATCCGCGACGAGGGCCCGAAGGGCGTCCAGGCGCAGATCCAGGGCGACCAGCTCCGCGTGACCGGCAAGAAGAAGGACGACCTCCAGGCCGTCATCGCGCTGCTCAAGGGCGAGGACTTCGGCGTGGCGCTCCAGTTCAACAACTACCGCTGACCGCGAGCGGGCTTCTGCCCTGAGGCAACTTCGTTGAGTTGAGGGCCCGGCGTGCGGTCGGGTGGGGAGCATGTCGCTCCTCCCCTACCGCCCGGTCCTCGCCCAACCGGTGCTGCGCCGGCTGCTTCCCGGGCTCGCCGTGTCGGCCCTCGGCGACGGGCTGGCCCTGGTCGCGGTGACCTGGCTGGCGCTGCAACTCGCGCCCGCCGGGCAGCGCGGCACCTGGACCGCGTTCGCGGTGGCCGCGTACACGTTGCCGGGCGCGGCCGGCGCGGTGCTGTTGGGGCGGGTGCTGGGTGCGCGGAGCGGCGCCCAGCTCGCCGGCTGGGACGCGAGCCTGCGGGCGCTCGCCCTGGGGGCGATTCCGGTCGCCCACCTGGCCGGGGTGTTGGACGTCGGGCTCTACGTGGCGCTGCTGGCGGTGTCGTCGCTGCTGCACCCGTGGGGGACGGCCGGCCGCTTCACGCTGGTGGCGGAGCTGCTGCCGCAGCGGCACCACCTGGCCGGCAACGCGCTGCTCGGGCTGTTCGGCCAGGCGGCGACCGTGGTCGGGCCGCCGCTGGCCGGGCTGCTCATCGCCGGGGTGGGGCCGGTGTGGGTGCTCGCGGTCGACGCGGCCACGTTCGCGGTGCTGGCGGTCAGCTACCGGCTCGCGGTTCCGGCGGATCGTCGGCGCGCGGGGCGGGCGGCGGGGGCCGGGCCGTCGCGTACCTCGGGTTTCCGGGTCATCGTCCACGACCGCGCGCTGCTCGGCCTGCTGGCCCTGACGTTCGTGTTCTTCTTCCTGTTCGGGCCGTTCTACGTGGCCATGCCGGTGCACGTGATCCAGGACCGGCACGCCTCGGCGGCGCTGCTCGGCGCGTTCTACACCGCGTTCGGCGTCGGGTCGCTGCTCGGTGGGCTGCTCACCGGTTTCCTGCGGGACCGGCCGCCGCGCGGGGTGCTGGCCGGCGTCGTGGTGCTGTTCGGCGCGGCGCTGCTGCCGCTCGGCCTGGGCGCGCCGGTCGTCGTGTCGCTGCCGGCGTTCGCGCTGGCCGGGCTGGTCTGGGCGCCCTACCTGCCGACCGCGACGGCGCTGTTCCAACGCCGGGCCGACGCGGCCGAGCTGCCCCGGGTGCTGGCCGCCAACGGGGCGGTCACGGTGCTGGCGGTGCCGCTGGGCACCATGCTCGGCGGCCCGGCGACCGCCGCGCTCGGGGCGCGGCCCACGCTGCTGTGGTGCGCGGCGGCGACCGTCGTGGTCGGGCTGGTGGCCGCGGTGTCAGGCGGCCAGGGACTGCTCGGCGCGGACCGCGGCGGCCTCGGCGCGGGCGATCGGCCCGCGGGGCAGCGCGGCGACCACCGCGCCCACGCCGACCGCCGCGCCGGCGAAGAGGAACGCCCACGGTACGCCGCCGGCGTGGTCGACGATCAGCCCGGCGACCGCGCCGCCGACGGCGCTGGCCGCCACCGACATGGTGACCACCCAGGTGTACGCCTCGTTCAGCATGCCGGCCGGGGCGACCCGCCCGACCAGCGTGTTCTCCAGGGTGAGGGCGGGTGCGATGGCCGCGCCGCCGAGCACCAGGGCGACGCCGAGCGCGACCGGGCCGGGCATCACCGCGAAGACGGCGAAGCTGGCCGCGACGGCACCGAGCAGCCAGGCGAACTGGCGGGTCATGTTGGCGGCGGGCTTGCGTACGCCGAAGGAGAAGCCGCCGACGGCGCTGCCGACGCCCCAGACGGCGAGCAGCACGCCGGCCAGGCTCTCCGGGTCGGCGGCGCCGGTGTTCCCGGCGAAGGCCGGGACGATCACGCCGGAGGCGCCGAACGCGATGCCGAGGCTGGCCACGCAGAGCAGCAGCGCGGGGAAGCCGCCGACGCGCAGCGGGCCGAGGCCCCGGGCGTGGTGCTCGCGCGGGTGCGGGCGCCAGCCGCGCATGACCCGGCCGAGCGCGACCGAGCCGGTGCCGACCAGGGTGACGACGGCGGCGCCGACCAGCGCGGCGGACGCGTCGGCGAGCAGCACGAAGGCGGCGACCAGCAGCGGGCCGAGCACGAAGACGATCTCGAACAGCGAGGTCTCGGCGGCGAGCGCGGTGTTGCGCAGGTGGCCCCGGCCGGTGGCCGGCGCGGTCAGGTCGTTCCAGGCGCCCCGGATAGCAGCGGTCAGCGGCGGGTAGGTGGCGCCGGCGAGGCCGGCCGTCAGGTAGATCAGCGGGAGGTTGGCGACGTCGGCGCGGCTGGCGCCGAGCAGCCCGAGCAGGGCCAGCGGGTGGGCCAGCGCGGTGACCAGCAGCACCGGGGTGGGGCCGACCCGGTCGGCGATCCGGCCGGCGACCGGGCTGAGTGCCGCGCCGGCGAGCGCGTAGATGCCGCCGGCGACAGCGGCCAGCGAGTAGCGGCCGGTGACCTGCTCGACCACGAGCAGCAGCGCCAGCGGGGTCATGCCGATCCCGAGCCGGCCGATGATGCCGAGGACCAGCAGCATCGGCGCGCCGGGGATCCGCCAGACGCCCAGGTACTGGCGCAGTGCGGCCACGGTCGACCTCCCGGATGTAATGAGTCAGATGCCCTCCGACCCTAACGCCGATGGTGACCGGCGGAAACGGTCGACTGCCTCACAGCGGCCCCGACCGTGCGCCATTCCGCCGATTCCGTCCCGCGCCGGCACCCGGCGTCGGAGAGTCAGGACGGGACGTCGGGCCGAGGAGGAGTGGTGAGCCACCCGAGGAGCAGGCTGCTCGGACTCGTCGCGCTCGCCGCGGTCGTCCCGGTGGCACAGAACGTGCTGTTCCTGATGCTCGACTTCCAGAGCGCCGAGGGCCTGTCGCCGCAGGGATCGGCCGTCTGGCCGTACGACTCGTACAACGACATGCGCTGGCTGCTCGTCTATCACAGCACCTGGCAGGCGTACGCGGTCGGACTGGTGGTCGCGATCGGGCTGCGCGGGCTGCTCTGCGCCGCCCTGGTGGGCCTCGCCTGGCCGGCCGGGTCACCCCGGCCGACGCGCCGGCGGATCCTGCTGCGCAACCTGGGGATCGCGGCGCTGACCGCGGTGATCGTCACCCCGTTCGCCGCGCTCGCCGTCGCCGCCGGAGTGGTGTCGCTCTCCTGGTTCGTGTTCGCCGCGGTGGCACCGATGCTGCTTCTCGCGCCGTTCCTGCAACGGGCCGCGATCGGCGCGGGCTGGTGGCGCGGCCTGCCGTCGGCGGCACTGGTCGGCTGGTCGCTGCTCGACTTCGTGGTGATCACCATCGCCGGCGCGGTCGTCTGGCGGGTGCCCGGCTGGTGGACGCTCGCGGTGGCGGCGGTCGCCGGGGCCGCCAACGGGCTGCTGTGGAACCGGTCGGTACGGGCGGCGGTGCGGCCGGCGCGGGTGCGCTGGGCCCGGGTGCCGGTGGCCCCGTTCGTGGTGGCGCTCGCCCTGGCCATCCCGCTGACCGCCCAGGTGGTGACGTCGAGCCCGGCGTACCAGGTGGGCGCGTTCCGGCCGTTGCTGCTCGACCGGAAACTGCCCGCCTCGGTGCCGTACGCGGTGATCGTGCTCGGCCCGCACAACTCCCGCTACGACGGGCGGCCCGCCCACGACCCGGTGGTGGAGACGTTCTCCTACAACGGGCGGGACGCCGCCGGCCGCCCGAAGCCGTACGGGTCCCGGGACACGCACCGCTCGCTCGACTCCAGCTCGGCCCTGCTGGACGAGCAGGTACGGGCGCTGCACGCGCGGACCGGCCGGCCGGTGGCGCTGCTCGGCGAGAGCGAGGGGGCGATGGTCGGGCGCACCTACCTGCGCGACCATCCGCGTTCCCCGGTGGCGGCGCTGCTGATGTTCAGCCCGCTGGTCCGCGCGGCCCGGGTCTACTACCCGCCGGAGGACGCGGCGGCGGGCTGGGGCATCGCCCCCGGCTGGCAGTTGCGGGGCATCTTCGCGCTGGCGGCGCGGCTCAGCGGGGGTTCGGACAGCCCGGACGAGCCGTTCATCCGATCGCTGATGGAGAACGCGCCGTTCTACCGGTTCCAGACCATGTGCCCGGTCCCCGGGGTCCGGATGATCGCCTTCCTGCCCACGGTCAGCGCGACCGAACTCCCGCCGGGTCCGTTCACCCAGATCCCGGTCTACGAGGTGCCCGCCCTGCACGGCGGGCTGCTGGGCCAACAGGTGATCACCGACCGGGCGATCGACTTCCTCTCCGGCGAGAACCTCCAGTCGTGGCGGCCCGAGTACGGCACGCTCCAGTTGCTCGGCGCGGCCTGGCAGGTCCCGGCGCTGGCGGTCACCATCAACCCGGTCTGGCGGGGCCACGTGTCGCCGGGACCGGCGTTCTCCCGGGCCCGGCTCTGCGGGAAGTAGACCGGCACCGGTTCAGGGGCTGCCTTACCGGCGGCCAGCGGGTAGGTTGCTCATCGAACTGAGTCCATGCCAACGGCGGCGGGGTCGGCCGCCGGCGTGATCGGAGGTCGGATGAGCGGCAGGGCCGTCGCGCCGCAGCGGAGCGGCGTCGAGGAAGCGGACCGCTCGCGCCGATGACCGACACCGCGACGCCCGCGCCCGGCTACCGGGCCCTCTTCCGGCACCCGGTCGCGGCTCGCCTGCTGATCGCCCGGGGCGTCTCCGAGCTGGGTGACTTCATCGGGCTCGCCGCGCTGCTGCTGCTCGCCTACGACCAGACCAATTCGGTGCTCGGGCCGGCCGCCGTCTACGCCGCCCGGATGCTGCCGGCGCTGCTGGTCGCGACCGTGTTCAGCGGCTGGCTGGACGTGCCGTCCCGGCGCGCCATGCTGGTCGCGCTCTCGCTGGCCGGCGCGGCGCTGATCGCCGTACCGGTCGCGGTTCCCCGGCCGCTGCCGGCGATCCTCGCGGCCGGCCTGCTCGGCGCGGTCCGGGCCGCCTATTCCAGCGTGCACGTCGCGGTCGCCGCCGAGGCGGTCGCGGCCCCGCTGCGGTTGCCGCTGTTCGGGCTCTCCGCGTTCGCCAACCAGACCAGCCAGGTCCTCGGCCTGCTCGCCGGCGCGAGCATGACGGTGGCGCTCGGCCCCCGGCTGGCGCTCGCCATCGACCTGGTGTCGTTCCTGGTCGCCGCCGCGGTCCTCGCCGGCCTGCCGGTCGGCCCGCGGGAGGGGCGACGTCGGCGACCACCCGCCATGGCGGGCATCCGGATCATCGCCGGGCATCCGGTGCTGCGCACCGTCGGCCTGCTCACCCTGGCCACCGTGCTGTCCGGCGCGTTGCCGGAGACGCTCGCCCCGGACCTGGCCGGTGGCGGGTGGCGGCCGGTGCTGCTGGCCGCCTCGTCGTTCGGCGGCGCGGTGTTCGTGCTCCTCGCCGGCCGACGCAGCTGGCTGGCCCGGGTCGCCGGGCAGGTGGTCGCCGTCCGCGCGCTCGGACTGGCGCTGCTGCTGGCCGGCCTGCTGGTCGCGCTCGACGCCCCGGTCTGGACGCTCGCCCTGGCGAACGCGTCGATCGGCGCGGGCGCCGGCTGGCTGATCGGCGCGCAGGCCACGTTCGCGCGGCTGGCGCCCCCGGAACGGATGGGTCAGGTGGAGGTCACCATGATCGCCTCCAACATCATGTTCGGCGGGATCGGGATCTTCCTGCTCGGCGGCACCGCCGCCCTGTTCGGCCCGGCCGCGGCCTACCTGGCGGCGGGGCTGGTGCTGCTCGCCGTGGTGCTGGCCACCCGCGCGGGCCGGCTGGTCGAGCCGGCCTGAACCGCGCCGCGCGCGCCGGCCCGAACACGGCTCCGCCCGCGTCCGGAGCGGACGCGGGCGGAGCCGGGCGGTCGGGTCAGCGCTGGAACTGCACCGGCCCGGAGTTACGGGCCATCTGCTCCAGCCGGGCCACCCGCTGCTCCATCGGCGGGTGGGTGGCGAACATCGCGGCGATGCCGCCGCCCCGCTTGAACGGGTTGTCGATCATCAGGTGGGCGGTGCTGGCGAGCTGGCCCTGCGGAGCCAGCGGACGCGCCTGCGTACCCATGTGGATCTTCTTCAGGGCGCTGGCCAGGGCCAGCGGGTCGCGGCTCAGCTCGGCGCCGGACGCGTCGGCCTGGTATTCCCGGCTCCGGCTGATCGCCAACTGGATCACCGTGGCCGCGATCGGGCCGAGGATCAGGGTGAGCAGCAGCACCGCCGGGTTCGGGCCGTCCTCGTCGTCGGACGAGCCCAGCGGGATGAACCAGGCCAGGTTGGCCAGCATCGTGATGATGCCGGCCAGGCCGGCCGCCACGCTGGAGATCAGGATGTCCCGGTTGTAGACGTGGGACAGCTCGTGCCCCATCACGCCGCGCAGCTCCCGGTAGTCGAGGATTTCCACGATGCCCTGGGTGACGCAGACCGCCGCGTGCTCCGGGTTACGCCCGGTGGCGAACGCGTTCGGCTGCGACGTGGGGCTCACGTAGAGCCGGGGCATCGGCTTGCCGGCCTGCGTCGACAGCTCCCGCACCATCCGGTACAGCTCGGGGAACTGTGCCTCGCTGACCGGTTGCGCCTTCATCGAGCGCAACGCGAGCTTGTCGGAGAAGAAGTAGGTGACGCCGTTCATCAGCAACGAGACGACCACGGCGATGACGAGACCACCGCTACCGCCGAACCAGTAGCCGACCGCGAGGATCAGCGAGGTCAACAGGCCGAGCAGCGCTGCGGTCTTGAGACGGTTGTGATGCACGATCGATCGCTCCTTCGGTGCGCGGGCCCGTGCGGGTGTCCCGCTGACCGGTTCAACACACCGGTACCCGTCAACCATCCGGCTCATGGCTGAAAGTTGGCTGGGGAATCCTGTGCACCCGCTGAACCACCCGCCCAACCGGGCACGAAGCGGTCAGCGCGCCGCCACGTCCAGCACGAGCTGCGGTGCGAAACCGATCACCACGGCCGCCACCGTGGCCACCCCGAGCGTCCACGCCACGGCACGGGCCGGCCGGACCGCGCCACCGCCGGCCGGCGCGTAGAGCGACGCGGCCACCCGCAGGTAGTAGGCCAGGCCGAGCACCGCGTTCAACGCCACCACCAGGGCCAGCCAGCCGGCGTGCCCGGCCAGCAGCGACCGGACCACGGTCACCTTGGCGAACAGCCCGGCCAGCCCCGGCGGCAGGCCGGCCAGCCCGATCAGCGCCAGCGCGAACGCACCACCCACCCACGGGTGCCGCCGGGCCGCGCCGCGCAGGTCGGCGAGCGTGCCGCCGTCGCCGTCCGCCGGCCGCAACGCCACCACCGCGGCGAACGCGGCCAGCTCCAGTAGCACGAAGAACACGGCGTACGCGACGGCCGCCGCGTACGCGCCGTCGCGCGCGTCGGCGGTGCGCCCCGCCGCCAGCGCCAACGCGCCGAGCGGGGCCAGGATGTAACCCGCCTGGGCCACCGACGACCAGGCCAGCAACCGGACGGTACGCCGCTGGCGCAGCGCCACCAGGTTGCCCACGGTCATGGTCAGCGCGGCCAGCAGGGCCAGCACCGGACCGGTCACGCCCGGCGGCAGCGCCCGCTGCACCACCGCCAGCAACGCCACCACGCCGCCCAGCTTCGAGGCGGTCGACAGGTAGGCGGCCACCGGCAGCGGCGCGCCGTCGTAGGTGGCCGGCGCCCAGGCGTGGAACGGCACCGCGGCCACCTTGAACGCCAGCCCGGCCACCACCAACGCCACCGCGACCGTGGTCAGCGGCAGGTCGCGCAGGTCGTCCCGGGCGGCCAGGGTGTCGCCCAGCCGGTCCAGGTGCAGGCTGCCGGCGACCGCGTAGAGCAGCGCCGCGCCGAGCAGCGTCACCGTGGTGGCGACCACGCTGACCACGAAGAACGTCACCGCCGCCTCGGCGCCGGCCAGGCTGGCGCGGCGCAGCCCGACCAGCACGTAGAGCGGCAGCGTCAACGTCTCCAACGCCACCAGCAGGGTGATCAGGTCGCCGGCCGCGCCGAGCACCACACCGCCGGTCATCGCGCAGGCGAGCAGGAAGCAGTATTCGCCGGCCGGGGTGCGCCCGGCCCGCAGCAGCGGCCCGGAGATCACCAGCACGCCGAGCGTCAGCAGCGCGATCACCGCCGCCACCAGGGCCGCCCGGCCGCCCCACACCCAGGAGCAGTCCGCGCCCACGCAGAACGTGCGCCGCTCACCGGCCGCCCCGACCAGTGCCGCGCCGGCCGCGGTGCCGGCCGCGCCGAGCGCCGCCACCGCCACCGTCACCGCCCGGCGGGCCACCAGCAGGTCGACCAGGAGCACCAGCACGGCCGTGCCGGCGGCCAGGTAACCCGGCAGCAGCGCCACGTTGTCGACATGCTGCACCAGACTCATGGCACGACCCCCAGCAGGGCCTCCACCGGGCCGGAGGCGTAGGACAGGACCAGCGCCGGCGCCAGGCCGACCGCGAGCGCGAGCACCACCAGCGGCGCCCAGGCGGTCAGCTCCGCCCCGGCCAGCCCCGGCCCGAGCGGCGCCACCGCCGCGCTGGGCCGGCCGTGGCTGACCCGGCGCAACAACCGCAGCAGGTACGCGGCGGTCAGCGCCCCGCCCAGCGCCGCCAGCACGGCCAGCGTCAACCACAGCGGGCCGCCCCGCCGCACGGCGGCCACCACCGCGAACGCCTCACCCCAGAACCCGGCCAGGCCGGGCAGCCCCAGCGAGGCCACCGCCGCGAAGCCGAGCAGCCCGGCCAGCCGGGGCGCGGTCTCCCGCAACCCGGACAGCTCGGCCAGCGAACCGGTGTGCGTCCGGTCCTTGATCGCCCCGGCCAGGAAGAACATCAGTCCGGTGATCACCCCGTGGGCGATGTTGCCGATCAACGCCGCCTGGAGGCCGGTGGCGGTGAGCGTGGCCACCCCGAGCAGCACGAAGCCCATGTGCCCGACGCTGGAGTAGGCGATCAGCCGCTTCAGCTCGCGCTGAGCCAGGCAGACCAGGCCGCCGATCAGGATCGCCGCGACGGCGAGCGCGCCGAGCACCGGCGACGCCCAGCGGGCCCCCTCCGGCGCCACCCCCACGGCCACCCGGATCAGCCCGTACGTGCCCATCTTGAGCAGCACCCCGGCGAGGATCACGCTGCCCACGGTGGGCGCCTGGGTGTGCGCGTCGGGCAGCCACGAGTGCAGCGGCCACAGCGGGCTCTTCACCGCGAACGCCAACGCCAGCAGCGTGAACGCGGCGAGCTGCGTGTCGCGGGACAGGCCGGCGCCGCCGGTCAGCGTGACCAGGTCGGCGGTGCCCGCGGCGGCCACCACCACGTAGACGCCGACCAGCAGCAGCACCGAGCCGAACAGCGTGTAGAGCGCGAACTTGCGGGCCGCCCGCCGCCGGTCCGCCCCGCCCCAGCCGGCGATGATCGCGTACATCGGCAGCAGGACGACCTCGAAGAACAGGAAGAACAACACCAGGTCGAGCGCCAGGAACGTGCCGAGGATGCCCACCTCGACCACCAGCAGCAACGCCACCAGCGCCCGGCCGCCGCCACCACCCGGCACCCGCCACAGCGTGTAGCCGCAGCACAGCAACGTGAGCAGCGCGGTCAGCACCACCAGCGGCCAGGAGATGCCGTCCACCCCGAGGTGGAAGCGCAGGTCCAGCCCCGGCACCCAGGTCAGGTCGAGCTGGTGCCACGGCTGCACCGCCGGCCGGGGACCGTACCCGAACCAGCCGTGCTCGCCACCGACCAGCGGCAGCGTCGCCAGCAGTGTCAACGCGGCGGCCACCGTGCCGACCAGCCGGCCGGCCCGGTCACCCGGCACGGCGGCCGTCGCGACCGCGCCCAACGCCGGCACCGCGACCACCGCGACCAACAGGACCTGCCCGAACGTCATGAGGTGACTCCGATCAGGGCGACCGCCAGGCCGATCAGCAACGCGCCGGCCAGCACCCCGGCCGCGGCCCGCGGCAACGCCGCCCGGTGCGCCGCGGCCAGCCCGTCGCCCGCCTCCACCGCCGCCCGGCCGGCGCCCTCCACCAGGCCGTCCACCCCCAGCTCGTCGCCGGCCCGCACGGCCCGCGCCAGCGCGCCGACCGGGCGTACGACGAGAGCGTGCTGGACGTCGTCGAGCCGGAACGCCCGGGCGAACACCGGCCGCAGCGGACCCAGGAAGCGGGCCGGGTCGGCGGCCGGATCCCGACGCCAGCCGGCCCAGGCCACGCCCGCGCCGGCCGCGAGCAGCAGGAACGGCAGGATCAGGTTCGGCGCCAGGTGGACCAGCTCGACCGCCTCGCCGGTGTCGCCGCCCGGCACCCGCAGCCGGTCGGCGAACCACGGCGCGAACGCGGCCGGCCCGAGCAGCGCGGCCGGGACCGCGAGCAGCAGCACCGGCCAGCGCAGCGACGCGGGCGGATCGTGCGGGCGGACCAGCGGCGTGCGGGACACGCCGAAGAACGTGCGCAGCAGCAGGCGGGTCGCGTACCAGGCGGTGACCGCCACGCCGAGCAGCCCGGCCAGCCAGACCAGCCAGCCCACCCAGGTCGCGGTCGGGCCGGCACCGTCCAGCGCGGTGGCCTCGGCGGCGGCGAGCACGCCGTCCTTGCTCCAGAACCCGGACAGCGGCGGCACCCCGGCCAGCGCGCCGAGCCCCACCACCGTGCACCAGAACGTCACCGGCATGCCGGCGCGCAGGCCACCCATCCGGGACATCAACGTGGTGCCCACCGCGTGGATCACCGCGCCCGCGGCGAGGAACAGCAACGCCTTGAACGCGGCGTGGGTGAGCAGGTGGAACAGCGCGGCGGCGGGCGCGCCCACCGCGAGCGCACCGGTCATGTAGCCGATCTGGGACACCGTCGACCAGGCCAGCACCCGCTTGATGTCGTCCTGCGCGGTGGCCGCGAACGCGCCCAGCAGGATGGTGATCGCGGCCATCACCCCGAGCACCGCCAGCGCGGCCGGGGCCTGCGCGAACAGCGGGAACAGCCGGGCCACCGCGTAGACGCCGGCGGCCACCATGGTCGCGGCGTGGATCAGCGCGGACACCGGCGTGGGGCCGGCCATCGCGTCCGGCAGCCAGGTGTGCAGCGGGAACTGGGCGCTCTTGCCGGCCACCCCGGCCAGCAGCAGCAGGCAGGCGGCGGTCAGCGTGCCGGTGGACCAGTCGTGCGCCAGCACGTCGGCGATCCGGAAACTGCCCGCGCCCACCCCCAGCAGCGCGATGCCGAGCAGGAAACCCACGTCACCCACGCGGGTGACCAGGAACGCCTTCACCGCCGCGCCGGGCGCCTCCGGCAGCCGCCGGTCGTGGGCGATGAGCAGATACGAGCAGATGCCCATCACCTCCCAGCCGACCAGCAGCATGATCAGGTCACCGGACACCACCACGGTCAGCATGGCCGCGGTGAAGAGGCTGAGCTGGGCCGCGTACGGCGGGTAGCGGTGGTCGACGTCCACGTCGTCGTGCGGGCCGCGACGCAGGTAACCGGTCGAGTAGACCTGCACGGCCAGCGCCACCACGGTGACCGCGGTGGCCACCAGCACGGCCACCCCGTCGAGCCGCAGGCCCAACGTGACCCGCAACCCGCCCATCTCCACCCAGGTGGTGGCCGCCTCGACCTGCCCGTCCACCCGGAGCACCAGCGCCAGCGCGGCCAGCAGCGCCACCGCCGCGCCGGCCACGCCCAGCCCGACCGCCAGCCTCCGGGCCGGCGCCCGGTCACCGTGCGAGACGGGCGGCAGCAGCAGCCCGAGCAGGCCGGCGACCAGCGGCGCGCCCGGCAGCACCGCCGCCAGCCACAGCGTCGACGTGCTCATGAGGCGACCTCGTCCCGGACGGCCGGCGGACGCTCGGTCAGCGGGACGTCGTCGACCGTGACGCTGGCCCGCAGCCGGTAGAGCTGAAGCACGATGGCCAGCCCGACGCCGATCTCGGCGGCGGCCAGCACGATCACGAACAGCGCGAACACCTGACCGGAGTGCGGCAGCGCGGCCCGGACCGTGGTGTCCGCGGTGACCAGCACCAGGTTGACCGCGTTGAGCATCAACTCCACCGCCATCAGCACCAGCACCGCGTTGCGGCGACGCAGCACGCCGTAGACGCCGAGGCCGAACAGCAGCGCGGCGGTGACGTACGGGATGACCGGCCTCACCGGCGCCCGCCCTCGTCGGCGCCCACCCCGGCCGGCCCGGTCCTCGCCGCTCCCGGCGTGGCCGGGTCGACGGCGGCCGGGGCCGGACGGCCGATGTCGGGGCGGGAGAGCACGATCGCGCCCACCAGCGCGGCGAGCAGCAGCACCGACAGCACCTCGAACGGCAGCACCCAGGAACGGAACACCTGCTCGCCGAGGCGCTCGGCGGTGCCCGCGGCGGGCAGCTCCACCCGCGACCGGCGGAACGCGTCGACCAGCAGCACGGCCAGGCCCAGGCCGCTGCCGGCGCCGACCAGCGCGGCCGGCCAACCCGGCCGGTCCAGGTCGTCCGACGGGCCGATCGGCGCGCGGGTCAGCATCACCGCGAACAGCAGCAGCACCACCACCGCGCCCACGTAGATCAACACCTGCACCCAGGCCACCAACTCGGCGGTGAGCACCAGATAGTTCCCGGCCAGCGCGCCCAGGCAGACCACCAGCCACAGGCCGGCCCGCACCAGGTGGCGGGTGGCCACCACCAGCGCGCCCGAGCCCACCGCCACCGCGCCGAGCGCGAGCAGCAGCACGTCCGCACCGGTCATGAGGCCGCGCCCTCCTCCGGCTCGGCGGCGTCGGAGCGTACCCGGGTCGGGGCCGGACGGGCGGCGGGCGCCACGGCCTTACGGGCGGCGGTGGTCTCCTCCTTCGAGGGGTCGCCGAGCGGGTCGTGCGCCGGCGGCGGCGGTACGGTGCCCATCCACTCGCCCAGGTGGTCCTTGTCGTGCAGCAGGTTCTTGATGTCGTACTCGGCGTACTCGAACTCGGGCGACCAGTAGAGCGCGTCGAACGGGCAGACCTCGATGCAGATGCCGCAGTACATGCAGAGCGAGAAGTCGATGTCGAACTTGTCGAGCACGTTGCGCTGGCGGGGGCGGGCGGCGCCGGGCACCGCCACCTCCTCCTTGTGCGAGTCGATGTAGATGCACCAGTCCGGGCACTCGCGGGCGCACAGCATGCAGACCGTGCAGTTCTCCTCCAGCAGCGCGATCACGCCACGGGAGCGGGGCGGCAGCTCGGGTGCCACGTCCGGGTACTGCTGGGTGGTCGAGCGGCGGGTCATCGTCTTCAACGTGACCGCCAGGCCCTTCACCAGCCCGCCGCCGGGCACTCCACCGTGCTCGCTCATGCCGCCCATCCTGCCCTGTGCCCCGGGCGCGCGCGACCACCACCCGACTCTTGGCGGCGGTATCGTGAGCGCGGGGAGAACGACACACCGGGAAGGGCTCACCGATGACCGCCGCGCTGGAGAGCGACCACCCGCAGGAGCGCGAGTGGACGACCGACGATCTGGACGCGCTGCCGGAGGACGGTCGCCGCCGCGAACTGCTCGATGGAGTGCTGCTCATGTCCCCCTCCCCCACCCGGATGCACCAGAGCATCGCTGCCCTGCTCATGGTGGCTCTCGACGACGACTGCCCCGACGGGTACGACGTGACCCAGGCGGTCGGGGTGCGGATCAACCGCACCCGCTACTTCATTCCGGACGTGCTGGTCACCACCGCCGCCGCTGCCGCACGTGAGCCATCCCGGTACGAGCCACACGAGGTGGTGCTCGCCGTGGAGATCGTCTCGCCCAGCACCCGGTCCATCGACCGCGTGCTCAAGCCGGCGCTCTACGCGCAGGCCGGGATCCCGTTCTACTGGCGGATCGAGATCGAGGAGGAGGGCTTGGTCGTCCACACCTACAAGATCGATCCGGTCCACGAGATCTACGCGGAGACCGGCCGGTGGACCAAGTTCGTGGACACCGGCGAGCCCTTCCCGGTCAACCTCCCGATCAGCCGGATCACGCCTCGCCGGGTGTGAGCGGGGGCAGCATCTGCACGCCGAGCTGCTGGAGCACCTGGAACAGCTCGTTGACGCTCCACACGTCGACGATCCGGCCCGCCTCGTCGAAGCGCAGGAACGACGCCCCGGAATAGCTGACCACCCGGCCGGTCGGCGGCACCGGCCCGAACTGCCCCGCCTGGGTGCCGGCGGCCCGCCAGCGCACCGCCACCCGCCCGCCGCCGGCCACCACCTCGACGATCTTGTAGCGCAGGTCGGGGAACGACGCCCGCCGGTCCCGGTGCCAGGCCAGCACCGCCTCCGGCCCGGCGCCACCCAGCCCGGGGCACTCCGGGGCCACCAGCTCGTACACGCTCTCCTCGCGGCCCGCGTTCCACACGTCAGCGACGAAGCGTCGGGCCGCCGCCTCCACATCGGTCACGGCCGGCAGCCTATGCCCTCCGCCGCGCGCCCTCTGCGCCGCTCGGCCTGCCGGGAGCGGCCGGAGCGACCATGATGGGATCGGAACCCGACTCGGGAGGTGGGCGTGGGCGGCAGCGACGACGAGGTCCTCGACCGGACCGGCGGCAAGTACGTGGAACCCGGTGGCGAGTTCACCCGGGACCAGCGCTACATCGCCACCCGGATCACCGCGGACGCGCGGGACGGCTGGCCGGTGGAGCCCGGCCGCTACCGGCTCGCGGTCAGCCGGGCCTGCCCCTGGGCGAACCGGCTGATCATCGTACGCCGGCTGCTCGGGCTGGAGGACGCCATCTCGCAGGCGGTGGCCGGTCCCACCCACGACAAGCGGAGCTGGACGTTCGACCTGGACCCGGGCGGCAAGGACCCGGTGCTGGGCATCGAGCGGCTCGCCGACGCCTACTTCGCCCGCTTCCCCGGCTACGAGCGGGGCATCACCGTGCCGGCGCTGGTGGACGTGCCCACCGGCCAGGTGGTGACCAACGACTACGCGCAGATGAGCCTGGACCTGTCGACCGAGTGGACGACCCACCACCGGCCGGGCGCGCCGGAGCTCTACCCGGAGCGGCTGCGCGGCGAGATCGACGAGGTCAACGCGGTGGTCTTCGCCGACGTCAACAACGGCGTCTACCGGTGCGGGTTCGCCGGCAGCCAGGAGGCGTACGACAAGGCGTACCACCGGCTCTTCGACCGGCTGGACTGGTTGAGCGAGCGGTTGGCCGGGCAGCGGTACCTGGTCGGCGACACGATCACCGAGGCGGACGTGCGGCTGTTCACCACGCTGGCCCGCTTCGACCCGGTCTACCACGGGCACTTCAAGTGCAACCGCCAGAAGCTGAGCGAGATGCCGGTGCTGTGGGCGTACGCCCGGGACCTGTTCCAGACGCCGGGCTTCGGCGACACGATCGACTTCGACCACATCAAGCGGCACTACTACGAGGTCCACCGGGACATCAACCCGACCGGCGTCGTGCCGCTCGGCCCCGACCTGGCGAACTGGCTCACCCCGCACGGCCGGGAGGAGTTGGGCGGTCGCCCCTTCGGCGACGGCACCCCGCCCCCGCCCCCGGCCCCCGACGAGCGCGTGGATCCGCAGCACACGCCGCTGCGCTGAGACGAGGTGTTAGGCGGGGCCCCTTCCTCTACCGCAAACGTTAAGCGGGGGCCCCGCCTTACATCGCCAACCGAACCGCCACGGTGAGCACTAGCTGGGCGAGGGCGAGCGGCACCAGCACCAGCCAGCAGAGGCGCTGGAGCTGGTCCTCGCGCAGCCGGGGATAGCTCACCCGCAGCCAGATGATCACGAAGGCCACGGCGAACACCTTGAGCAGCGTCCACAGCCAGCCGAGCTGGGCGTCGGCGAACGGGCCCTGCCAGCCGCCGAGGAAGAGCACCGTGGTCAGCGCCGCGATCACCACGATGCCGACGTACTCGGCGAGCAGGAAGAACGCGAACCGCAGGCCGGTGTACTCGGTCATGTAGCCGAACACCAGCTCGGAGTCGGCGATCGGCATGTCGAACGGCGGGCGGCGGATCTCGGCCAGCCCGGCCACGAAGAAGATGACCATGGCCGGCGCCTGCCAGAGCAGCCACCACGGCCGCCACGCCTCGACGATCCCGCTCAGGCTGAGCGTGCCCGCCGCCATCGCCACCGAGGCGGCGGCCAGCACCAGCGGCAGCTCGTACCCGAGGAGCTGGGCCGCGCCGCGCAGCCCACCGAGCAGGCTGTACTTGTTGGCCGACGCCCACGCCGACATGAGCACCGCCAGCACCCCCACGCCCACCACGGCGAGCACGAAGAACAGGCCGATGTCGAGCGGCTGGGCGACCAGGTCACCCGGCCCGAGCGGGATGACCAGCAGCACCAGCAGATAGGGCACCAGCGCCACGGCCGGGGCCAGCCGGAACACCTGCCGGTCCGCCTCGCGCGGGGTGACGTCCTCCTTCTGCACGAACTTCACCCCGTCGGCCACGAGCTGCGCCCAGCCGTGGAAGCCACCCGCGTACATCGGGCCCAGCCGGCCCTGCATGTGGGCCATCACCTTGTGTTCGGCCTGGCCCACGATCAGCGGCAGGGTGAGGAACGCGACGAGCACGCCGGCCACCCGCAGGACCAGCTCCAACCAGTCCGGCATCAGCTCTCCCCCGCTTCGGCCGCGCCACCGGGCTCCGGCCCGGCCGGGTCGGCCGCCGGCTCCTGCCGCGCCGGGCCGGTCGGCCGCTCGCCGGGCACCGGGCGCCCGAGCGGGCCGGGTTCCGGCGGCGGCGGGGCGGGTTCCCGGCGGGCCGGACCGGTCGGCCGGGACGCAGCCGGGATCGGACGATCATCGGGACCCGGCCGCGCCGGGCGCTCACCCGGGGCCGGCCGCGCCGGGCGTTCGCGGGCCGGGCGGGCCGGCGTACCCCCGCGGGGGCCCTCACCGACGCCGGCCGCGCCGGCCGGCGTGGGCGTCGTCCCCCACTCCCCCGGCGCGGGCACGCCCGGCGGCCGGATCGGCCGGCGACCGCCGCCCGCCTCCGACTCGCCCGGCTCCTTCGCGCCCGGCCACGGCTTCGCCACCCGGGAGGCCAGCACGAACTCCTTGCGCAGCGGATGCCCCTCGAACTCCGGCGGCAGCAGCAGCGGCCGCAGCTCGCCGTGGCCGGCGAAGTCGATGCCGAACATCTCGTGGGTCTCCCGCTCGTGCCACGCCGCGCCCGGGAAGACGTCGACCACGGACGCGACGACAGGCGCGTCCCGGGGGATCCGGGTGCGCAGCAGCAGCCCGTGCCGGTGCCGGACCGACCAGAGGTGCGCGACCACGTCGAAGCCGTCGGCCAGCTCGTCCACCGCCGACAGCCAGTCGAGGAAGTCACAGCCCAGCCCGGCGTCGTCGCGTGCCGCGCGCACCGCGTCCGCCCAGCTCGCCGGCGGTACGTCGACGGTGGCGCGGGCGTACCCCTGACCGCCGGAGACCGACGCGGTGGCCTCGACGGGCGCGAGCAGCTCGACCACCCGCCGGCCGACCTCTTCCGGAGTCATGCGCTGATCCTATGGCCGACGGCTTCCGCCCGGGTCGGGCCGTCCGGGCCCGGATCGTCGCTTTGCCGGGCGGGTGGGCGGCCGGCGGGGAAAGATGAGGCTCGTGCGCGCTGTGACTGTGACCCCCGGTGTCCCCGACTCGCTCCGACTTACCGAGGACTGGCCGGACCCGGCGCCCGAGGAGGGCGCGATCCTGGTCGAGGCGCTGGCGGTCGGCGTCTGCGGCACCGACCAGGAGATCATCGCCGGGGAGTACGGCGACGCGCCGCCCGGCCAGGAACGGCTGGTGCTCGGCCACGAGTCGCTGGGCCGGGTGCTGGAGGACCCGACCGGCACGTTGCACCCCGGCGACCTGGTCGCCGGCGTGGTCCGCCATCCCGACCCGGTGCCCTGCGCGAACTGCGCGATGGACGAGTGGGACATGTGCCGCAACGGGCAGTACACCGAGCACGGCATCAAGGGGTTGAACGGCTTCGCCCGGGACCGCTGGCGGGTGCAACCCAAGTTCGCCGTCGGCCTCGACCCGGCGCTCGAGTCGGTGGGCATGCTGCTGGAGCCGACCAGCGTGGTGGCCAAGGCGTGGGACCACATCGAGCGGATCGGCCGCCGCGCCGAGTGGAAGCCGAAGACCGCGCTGATCACCGGCGCCGGGCCGATCGGGCTGCTCGCCGCGCTGCTGGCCAGCCAGCGCGAGCTGTCCGTGCACGTGCTGGACCGCAACACCACCGGCCCGAAACCGGACCTGGTCCGCGCGCTCGGGGCGACCTACCACACCTCGACCGTGGCCGAGCTGGACCTCGAACCGGACGTGGTGGTCGAGTGCACGGGCGCGCCGCCGGTGGTGCTGGACGCCATGTGCAAGGCCGCCCCGAACGGCATCGTCTGCCTCACCGGCGTTTCCAGCGGCGGCCGGACCATCAACTTCGACGCCGGCGCGCTCAACCGGGAACTGGTGCTGGAGAACAACGTGGTGTTCGGCTCCGTCAACGCCGGCCGCCGGCACTGGGAGCTGGCCGGCGAGGCGCTCGCCCGCGCCGACCGGTCCTGGCTGAACTCGCTGATCACCCGACGGGTGCCGGTCTCCGCCTACCGCGAGGCGTACGCGTCGACCGGCGACGACATCAAGGTGGTGCTGGACTTCGCCCGGTGAGCCGGCTCAGATGCCGGGCAGCCGGCCGTTGCGGAACAGGTCCACGAAGAGCTGGTGGTCCTCCCGGGCGCGGATGCCGTACCGGTGGGCGAAGTCGACCAGGTAGTCGGTGAACCCCTCGGCGTCGGCGTCCACCGCCGCGACGATCGACTCCTCGGTCGAGTAGTCGACCAGGTCGTGGCTGGACTCGTCGTCGGCCACCGAGTGCATCCGGGCCACCGCCCGACCCAGGTCGGCCAGCACCCCGGCCAGCTCCTCGGGCTCGTTCACGTCGGCCCAGTCGAGGTCCGCCGCGTATGGCGAGACCTCGGCGACGAGCTGGCCGACACCGTCCAGCTCGGTGAAGCCCAGCCACGGGTCGGCGTGCGCCTGCAACGCCCGCTGCGACTCCGCGGTGCGGTGCCCCTGATGCCGGAAGTACGACCGGACCTGCTCGTCGTCGATGTGCCGCGCCACCGCCGGCACCTGGGCCTGCTTCATGTAGATGACGACGTCGTTCTCCAACGCCTCGGTGTGCCCCTCCAGCAGGAGGTTGTAGGACGGCAGCCCGGCCGAGCCGATGCCGACGCCCTTGCGCAGCACCACGTCCTTGATGGTGGTCGCCACCGGGCGCAGCCGGGCGCTCGACTCCGGCAGCGTGTGCAGGTAGTCGCCGAACGCGGCGCACACCCGCTCCCGGGTGGCGGCGTCGATCTCGTGCACGCCGTCGCCCAGCGAGAACCGGCGCTCGTAGTTGTCGACCGTGGTCTGGGCGGCCAGCAGGTCCACCCGGGTGCTCAACCGCGCCTGCTGGAGCACCCGGCGCAGCACGCCGTCGGCGTTCTCCAGCGTGATCGAGCCGATCGCGTCGTCCCCGCCGGCCGCGATGGCCCGCAGCTCGGTCAGGTAGGACCGGGCGAAGCCGGTCACCAGCTCGCCGATCACCCGGTCGGAGAGCGCCTTGGCGTAGCCGAGCAGGGCGACGGAGGCGGCGAGGCGCTTCAAATCCCAGGTGAACGGCCCGACGTACGCCTCGTCGAAGTCGTTGACGTTGAACACCAGCCGGCCGGAGGCGTTCATGTAGGTGCCGAAGTTCTCCGCGTGCAGGTCCCCGTGGATCCACACCCGGCTGGTCCGGTCGTCGAGGTAGCGGTCGCTGGTGAAGTCGCCGCGCTGGTCGGCGTAGAAGAGCGAGGCGCTGCCCCGGTAGAAGGCGAACGGTGAGGCGGCCATCTTGCGGAACTTCCGGCGGAACGCCGCCGGGTCGATCGCCATGGACGCGCCGAACTCCTCGGTCAGCACGTCGACGATGTTGGCGGAACGCTTCTCCGCGGAGTCGGTCATGGTCCGCAGGCTAGCCGCCGGGCGCCAGTCGCGACGCCGCCTCGCGGATCGACCGGAGCGGCCGGTCCGACGGGATTATCCGCCGGACCGGCCACTCGGCTCATGAGCGCGAGGTCAGCGGCCGGTGTGAGCGCCGAGCGGCGCGCTGCGGGCCCGGTTCACCCCGGCGGGCGGGCTCCCGCAGGTACTCGTGGTGTTCATCGCGACCGTGGTGGTCGCACCAGCCTTGATCCGGACGGTGTTGGCGTTCGGGCTGCCGTACCAGCAGTCCTTGTTCACCCAGTACTGGACGTAGACGTCCTGGGTGCGGTGCCCCTTGACGGTGAACGCCCCACCGGTGCCACGGTCGAAGTACCCGTAGGAGGCGCTGGCGATGTCGCCGGTACGCGCGTTGTACGTCCAGACGTAGCCGGCTGCATCCGGGTCCGCCGGGTCGGTCACCTTGCCGGCCAGGACGCCACCGGCGACCAGCTTGGCGTCGACGGTGGCGCTGCGCCCGGCCGTGACCTTTGTGTAGGTGGCGGCGAACCGGTCGGCGACGTTGCCGGACCACTGCCACGCGTATCCGGTGTTGGCGGCCGGCGCGAACTCGACCGGCCAGCGGTAGGGGCCCAGGTCGTCGAGCACATACCGGCCCGCCGCGTCGGTACAGTTCTTCCCGAAGATGTTGCCCTGGCCGGGATGGAAGGCGAACGGGTAGGCGCAGATCCCCGGGACCACCGCGCCGGCGGCGTTGCGGACCGTCCCGGTGATCGTGCCCGGCTGGTCCATCCGGACGGCGGGCAGGGTGGTGGTCTTCCCGGCATGCAGCGTCACCGCCAGCGCGTTGCGCTGGTCGCCACTGCCGCCGTTGGCGGTGACCCACTGGTCGCCGTAGCGGCGTGCCGGCGGATCGTACGGGTTGTCCGCCTGGTAGGCGTAGAGCTGCCAGGTGGCCAGCTCGTTGGCCTCGAACGGTCCGGCCTCCAGGTAGCCATCGGCGCCGGAGCAGTACTGCGACATGTGCGCGGACTGCCCGCCCCACTTCGGCTGGACCAGGTGCACGCAGATGCCCGCGACCGGGGCGGACGTCATCGCGTCCCGGACCATGGTGGCGAACGCCGCGCCGGGACGCAGGGCGTACGCCACCGTGGTGACCTGGCCGCGTCGCACGTCGATGGTGGGCTTCGGGTCCGCCGCGAAGTAGGAGGCGCCACCGGTCACCTCCGTCTCCCAACTGCCCGGCCGCACGCCGGTCACCCGGACCACGCCGTCCGTGCCGCAGACGAACTCGTCGCGCCCGCCGTAGACGTAGAGGCAGGGACGCGGCACCGGCTTGCCGGTCACCGCGTCGGTCACCCGGGCCTCGATCCGGCCGAGTGGCAGCAGTTGCTCGTCCACGACGAGCGGGGCGCCGTCAGCCACGTCGAACACGGTGGCGGTGTCCTGGGTCTCCTGCCCCGGCACCCACTGGAAGCCGCGCTCGTTGTCGTAGACGGAGATCCGGTAACGGCCGGGCGGCACGTTGTCGATCCGGTAGCGCCCGTCGCCGAGGTCCCAGGTGTACGCGAAGGCCTCGTAGTTCGAGTCCTCCCCGTAGATCCGGACGGTGGCGTCGGACGGTGCGCCGTTCTCGTCGGTGATCCGACCGGTCACGCCGCCCGAGCCACGCCCGAGGGTGACGTCCCGCTCGATGAGGTCGTACGCGGGCAGGCCGACGCGGTCCGCGTTGAGGTAGTCCGGGGCGCGGTACCACCACTCGGTGCGGAAGCCGTCGGCGTGCATCCGGATCTTGTAGCCGGAGTCGTCCCCGGGACCGGGGATGGTGTACCGGCCCTGCGCGTCCGAGCAGTATTCGGCGGCCACCTCGGTCGCCGAGGTGTGCAGGGCGAAACAGGCGTTCGCGACGGGCGCGCCGTCGGGGTCGGTGACGAGCCCGGTGTAGCCGAAGGTGTCAGCGGCTGCCGGAGCACCGGTCAGGGAAAGGGTGACGAGCGCCGCCAGGAGGACGGCCCCCGCAGCCCGTAACGATGTCATGCTCGGCAATCTAGCGACAACGGTCGACATTCAAGATCATACAATCGGCCGAGGCCGGCGTGACGAGCGCCACGGTCCGCCCGGTCGGGCTCAGCCGGCCGGTGGACGCACCGGGGGCGCGGTCAACGCCTCCACCGGGCGGGGAACCACGTCCGCCGGGGAGGCGAGCTGGTCCGGGCGGGGCACGCCGCCGACACCGGACTGCTCGGCGGCGATCTTCTCCTGGAGGCGGAGGATGCCGTGCAGCAGCGCCTCCGGCCGGGGCGGGCAGCCGGGCACGTAGACGTCGACCGGGATGAGCTGGTCGACGCCCTTGGTCACCGAGTAGGAATCCCAGTACGGGCCGCCGCAGTTGGAGCAGGCGCCGAACGAGATCACGTACTTCGGTTCGGGCATCTGGTCGTAGAGCCGCTTGACCGCCGGGGCCATCTTGTCGGTGACCGTGCCGCTGACCACCATGAGGTCGGCCTGCCGGGGGCCGTGCGCGAACGGGATCACGCCGAGCCGCATGAAGTCGTGCCGGCCCATGCTGGTCGCGATGAACTCGATGGCGCAGCAGGCAAGGCCGAAGTTGAACACCCAGAGCGAGTAGCGGCGGCCCCAGTTCAGCACGAACCGGATCGGCTCGCCGAGCACGGCCGGCAACTGCACCTCGGGCCTCCTCCGCTGTCCCTGAACCGACAGTCAACCACAGCGCCCGGACCGGCAACCCGCGCAACCCGGGCCGGCGTCCGGACGTGTGACCGGTGTGACCGCGTCGGCGGCATGCTCACGGGGAGGACCAGATGACGGTGACGAGGGAGCCGCGGCTCGACGATCCGCCGCCCGAGCGGACGGTGAGGCGGCCGGACGGGCCGGAGACGGTCGACTTCGACGGTCTCTACCACGCCCATTTCCGGTCCCTGACCATCCAGCTCACCGCCTACTGCGGCGACCTGGCCCAGGCGCAGGACCTGGTGCAGGAGGCGTTCTGCCGGGCGTTCGCGCGCTGGTCCAAGGTGTCGCGTTACGACGACCCGGTGGCCTGGGTGCGTCGGGTGGCCTGGAACCTGGCGACCAGCCGCTGGCGGCGGTTGCGGACGGCCCAGGCGTGGCTGCACCGGCAACGCGAGGAGCACGTGCCGGGGCCGGGGCCGGACCGGGTCGCGTTGACCGCGGCGCTGGCCGAGCTGCCGGCCGTCCAGCGCCGCGCGGTGGTGCTGCACTACCTGGCCGATCTCAGCGTCGCGCAGATCGCGGCGCAGGAGGACGTGCCGGAGGGCACGGTCAAGTCCTGGCTGCACCGAGGGCGGGCCGCGCTGGCGGCGAAGCTCACCACCACGAACGAGGTGAACCACCATGACTGAGCCCGACGACATCCTGGTCGGCGGCGAGTTCGCCGAGTTCCGCGCGGCGTACGCACCGGTGGTGCACCCGGCCGGGACGGCCGCGGTCCGGCGGACCGTCCGGCGGCGTCGCCGGCGGACCGTGGTGGTCACCGCGGCGGCCGTGGTGCTCGCCGTCGCGATCCCGGTGGGCGCGAACGCCGCCATGCACCGGCGGCCCGCCCCGACGCCCGCCCCGCGCAGACCCCCACCCCGAGCCCGTCCGAGAGCACGTCGCCGTCGCCGTCGCCGACCTCGTCCCCGTCGCCGAGCACGGCCAGCCCGAGCGCGGCCGTGCCGGACGGGCGGATCAGCCGGTCGCAGCTCCTGGCCGCCCGGATCGACCTGCCGGCGTGGGCGCCGGGGCCGGTCTGCGCGGCCGGGCCGACCCGGATCGCCGCCGACTACCGCAAGGAGGGCGACGTGCTGGTGGAGGAACTCACCCACGGCGACGTGGACGGCGACGGCGCGGACGAGACGGTCGCCCTGCTCCGCTGCCAGATCTTCCAGCAGGGACCGTCCCAGGTGGTGGCGCTCGACCGGGACGCCGACGGCCGGATCGTGGTGCTCGGCCAGGTCGCCCGGTCCGCGAGGACGGCGCCCGAGTGGTTGCTGGACACGCAGGTCACCGAGCGGGGCACGGTCCGGGTGGAGATGGCGGACCGCGCGCCCGGGGGTGGCTGGTCGCTGGACTGGTCGCAGCGTCAGTGGCGCGGCTACCGCTGGTCCGGCACGCGTTTCGCCCAGGTGGACGGTCCCACGTCGTTCGGACCGAACCCGCACCTGACCGATCTGACGGTCACCGCCGGCGACGTGACGTGGAGCGCGCCGGACGCGGACGGCGCGCGGACCGGGACGATCGCGGTCACCGTGCGGAACCTCGGCGCGGTGCCGGCCGGCCTGGTCGAACTGCACCTGCGGATGCAGGTGGGCACGGTCGCGGACGGCGCCGAGTGGTCGGCCTGTGCGGGCGGCGCGCCGCCGAAGGGACCGATCGTCTGCCGGTTCGGTCCGCTCGCCCCCGGCGCGCAACGGACGTTCCGCCTCGGGCTGCGCAACACGAACAGCGCCAGCGGCACCGGCATCGCCGAGGTGACACCGGTCGGCAGCGACGCCGATCCGCTGATGGACCAGAACCACGAGAACGACGAGGACCGCTACGCGTACCGCTGACGCCGCTGTCGGATGTCGTACCGAAAAGATCGCAACCGGATCGACATCCGTCGCGTGCTACGGGTGACACCGCGCGGACGAGCCGCGCGGTGACGGGGACCACGGGAGGACCATCCAATGACGACACGTACCGGACGTCGACTGGCCGGCGTGCTGCTCGGCACCGGCGCCGCGGTGCTGGCGCTCGCCGCTCCGGCCGCCGCCGCACCGATCACCGCCGAGCCCGCCGCCGACATCTCGGTGGGCCGGCTGGTGCTCGAACCCACCGCCCGCGGCTACCACGGCAGCCTGCCGGTCACGGTGACCAACAACGGCCCGGCCGCCACCTACTACAGCGTCTTCCTGACCGAGCCGGTGGCCGGCTCGTTCCGCGGGGTGGACCCGGCGGAGGCGTGCGGGTTCGGGGGGTTGCAGGACAACCGGCGGACCGCCACCTGCGGCGTGCCCGGCGGTGACATCGAGCCGGGCGAGAGCCGGACGTTCGCCGTCACGTTCGAGGTGCTCACCCAGACCCGGGACGTCGCGATGATCGCTAAGGGCGGCAAGATCTCGGTGAACGTCGGCGACGGCCGGAACGAGGTCGCCGACCGGGCCAGCTACGCGGCGCGCTTCCGCTCCACCACCGGGTCGCTACGCAACCCGGTGCCCTACGTGCAGGACAGCCAGGCCCGCGCCTCGCTCACCACGGCCGGCGCGGCCACGCTGACCCGCCAGGAGGACGGCAGCTACCGGGGGCGGCTGCCGGTGACGGTCAGGTGGGCCGGCGACGCCGGGCACGACCAGCTCTGGGCCGAGGCCACCGGTCTTCCGGCCGGGGTGCAGATCTGGGGCACCGACCCGCAGGACGCGCCGAGCTTCTTCACCAGCTTCACCGTGCCGGGCGGCCGTTTCATGGCCGGTGAGCAGCGGAGCTTCGACGTGCTGCTCTACGCCGAGCCGGGCACCGTGCCGGGTGACCTCGGCACCACCACGCTCCAGCTCAACACCCAGTGGGACGCCCTCACCGTGCCCGACGCCACCCCGGCCGACAACTCCGCCTCGTTCACCGTGACGGTGACCGACGCGGGCTGACCGGTCCGTCGTCCGGCCGGCGCCCGTGGGCGCCGGCCGGACGTCGCCGCGTCACCAGGTCGGGCGCTGGAGCAGCCCGACGAACTCCGCCAGCAACCGCTCGCGCACCGGTGCCGGCGCGGCGTCGAGCAGCGTGTTGACCACCGCCATCTTCTCCGGCGCCCCGGCGCCGCCGCCCAGGCCCAGCCCTTCGGCCAGCCCGGCCACCAGCTCGGGGGTGAGCGCCTCCGGGGTGAGGCCGCCGGCCAGCGCCGTCAGCTCGGGCGGCAGCGCGACCGGCCCGGCGGCGCGGGCGGCCGCGACCGCGTCGGCCAGCGCCGGAGCGAACTCGGCCACCCGGGGCGCCACCGCGGCGGTCACCGTGAGGTGCACACTGGCCGGCAGGTCGGCGTACCGGAGCTGGGGCTGGGTGTGCCAGCCGCGCGCGGTCAGCTCGTCCACCAGCACGAACAGGTCCAGCTTCGGGTCGTCGGCGGTGAAGCAGACCACCGTCGACTCCGGCTCGGCCATCAGCCGCAGCCCGTCGGTCGCCCGCACCGCGCCGGCCAGCCCGGCGACCGCGTCCCGGGTCGACGCGGCCAGCCGCAGGTAGCCGTCCTCACCCAGGTGGCGCAGCGTGGCGTACGCGGCAGCGATCGGTCCGCCGGAGCGGGTCGAGGCGATCACCGGGTTGACCATCGTGTAGCCGGGCCAGTCCGCGTACGCGAAGAACTGCGGGGCGCGCCGCGCGGCGTCCCGGTGCAGCAGCACCGAAACCCCCTTCGGCGTGTACGCGTACTTGTGCAGGTCCACCGAGATCGAGGTGACCCCGGGCACGGCGAAGTCGAACGGCGGCACCGGCAGGCCGAGCCGGCGCAGCCAGGGCAACGCCCAGCCGCCGAAGCAGGCGTCCACGTGACAGCGCACCCCGGCGTCCGCCGCGACGGCGGCGATCCCGGCGACCGGGTCGACGACGCCGTGCGCGTACGACGGGGCGGACGCGACCACCAGCACGGTCTCCGGCCGGATCGCGGCGGCCACCGCGTCGACGGCCGGGCGCAGCGTCACCGGGTCGACCGGCACCCGGTCCAACGCCACCCGCAGGTAGTGCGCCGCCTTGGCGAACGCGGCGTGCGCGCTGGCCGGCACCACGATCCGCGGTTCGGCGAGGTCGGGCCGGGCGTCGCGGGCGGCCTTGACGGCGAGCAGCAGCGACTCGGTGCCGCCGCCGGTGACGCTGCCGACCACGTCCGGCGCGTCGGTGCCGGGACCGCCGCCGAGCAGCCGGGCGGCGGCGCCGACGAGCGCGTTCTCCATCGCCAGCAGCGACGGGAAGGCGGTCGGGTCGAGGCCGTTGACGTGCGCGCTCTGCGCGTACGCGGCCTGGGCCAGCTCGTCCAGCCCGGCCACGTCGGGGTCGTAGACGTAGGCGAACAGCCGGCCGCCGTGCGTCGGCCGGTCGGCCGCCCGCAACGCCCGGATCTCGTCCAGCACCCGGGTGGCGGGCAGCCCTTCGGCGGGCAGCGCGCCCGCCCCGGCCGGGTCGGTCATCGGGTGGTCCTCTCCTCGTGACGGGTCGCGGTCGCCGGTGCGGCCGGGACGAGCGTGTAGCCGCGCAGCAGCACCACCGGGGCGGCCACCAGCAGGGCCGGCAGCACGGTGAAGCCGAGCAGCACGCCGAGGCGGGCGCTGTCCGGCTGGGCGGCGGCGGACCCGGTCGACGAGGAGACGTAGCCGGAGACCTGGAGCACCAGGCCGTAGATGCCCGGGCCCAGGGCCAGGCCGAACGTCTCCCCGGCGGTCCACAGCCCGGTGAACACGCCGGCCTGCCGGCGGCCGGTGCGCGCGGTGTCCTCGGCGATGCAGTCGGGCAGCATGGCCAGCGCGAAGACCTGCTGGCCGGCGTACCCGACGCCGATCAGCGCGACCACCGCGTACACCCCGGCGGCCGGCAGCGCGGGCGCGGCGACCAGGGCGAGCGCGCCGGCCGCGAAGAGCAGCGACGCGGCGACCAGCGAGGTGCGCTTACCCAGCCGCGCGCCGGCGCGGCTCCACAGCGGCATGACCAGCAGGGCCGGCGCGACGAAGCAGGCGAACAGCAGCGTGGGGCCGCTGTCCGGGGCGCGCAGCACCTGGTCGGCGAAGTACTTCACGCCGGCCAGCACGGTGGCCACCCCGGCGGACTGGACCACGAAGCAGACCAGCAGCAGCCGGAACGACCGGTTGCGGCCGGCGACCGCGAGCTGGGCCCGCAGGCTCGGCTCGCTCTCCGCCACCGTCCCGGCCGGCGTGGAGCGGGTGCCGAGGAACACGCCGAGCGTGCCGACCACGATCAGCGCCGCGACGAACAGGCCCATCCAGCGGTGGCCGGGCACGCCGTCACCGCCGGCCGCCACCACCGCCGGGGCCACCGCGCCGGAGACCAGGATGGCCAGCGCCAGCACCGCGATCCGCCAGGTCATCATGCGGGTACGCTCCGCCGGGTCGGCGGTCAGCTCGGCCGGCATGGCCACGTAGGGCACCTGGAAGAACGCGAACGCGGTCGCGGTGGCCAGGAACGCCAGCGCCACGTACGCGGCGGCGGCCGGCCCGCGCCCGAACGGCGCGGCGAAGATCGAGGCGAACAGCACCGCCAGCGCCAGCCCGCCGCCGAGCAGGTAGGGCCGACGGGCACCCCAGCGGGACCGGGTCCGGTCGGAGATCCGCCCGGCCACCGGGTTCACCAGCACGTCCCACGCCTTCGGCAGGAGCACCAGCAGCGCGGCCAGCCCGGCCGCGACGCCGAGCGTGTCGGTGAGGTAGGGCAGCAGGAGCAGCCCCGGCACGGTCCCGAACGCGCCGGTGACCAGCGAGCCCGACGCGTACCCGAGGTGCACCCGGCGGGGCAGGCCCGAAGCTGTCATGGAGCCGAATGCTACTCACGTTATGGTCGCGGTCACATCCCCTGCTCCGGCGACCACGCGGCCGCCGCCAGGTCCACCCGGTCACCGCGCAACGGGCACCCCTCGGCGCGCAACCGGGCCCGGGCCTCCCGCTCGTGCCCCGGCGGCAGCCGACCGGCCGCGTTCACCACCCGGTGCCACGGCACCCCGCCACCGTGCCGCGCCATGATCGAGCCGACCAGCCGCGCCGACGCCCGCCCGGACCGCTCGGCCAGCGCGTCGGCCACCGCGCCGTAGGACATCGCCCGCCCCGGCGGGATCCGCTCGACCAGCGCCAGCACCGCCTCGACGTACTCGTCAGGTGTCACGAGCTGCCACGATATGGGAACGCGCCACGGTGTTGCGGATCGCAACCCGCAGAATGGTCGGGTGCGCGACGCAGTCACCTCGGCCCGCCGGATCGTGGTCAAGATCGGATCGTCCTCGCTGACCACCGCGACGGGCGGCCTGGACGACGCCCGGGTCGACGCGCTCGTCGACACGCTCGGCGCGCTGGCCGCGCAGGGCCGCGAGGTGGTGCTGGTCTCCTCCGGCGCGATCGCCGCCGGCCTCGCCCCGCTCCGGCTCCCCCGGCGCCCCCGCGACCTGGCCACCCAGCAGGCCGCCGCCAGCGTCGGCCAGGGCCTGCTCATCGGGCGGTACGCGACCGCGTTCGCCCGGCACGGGCGCACCGTCGGGCAGGTGCTGCTCACCGTCGACGACGTGACCCGGCGGGCGCACTACCGCAACGCGTACCGAACCCTGCGCAAGCTGCTCGACCTGCGGGCCGTGCCGATCGTCAACGAGAACGACACGGTGGCCACCGAGGAGATCCGGTTCGGCGACAACGACCGGCTCGCCGCGCTGGTGGCCGCGCTCGTCGACGCCGACCTGCTGGTGCTGCTCTCCGACGTGGACGCGCTCTGGACCGGCGACCCGGCCCGCCCCGGCAGCACCCGGATCACCGAGGTGCACGGCGAGGGCGACCTGGCCGGCGTGGACGTCGGCGGGGCCGGCCGGGCCGGGGTGGGCACCGGCGGCATGGTGACCAAGGTCGAGGCGGCCCGGATCGCGACCGGCTTCGGCATCCCGGTCGTGCTCACCGCCGCGCCGCTGGCCGCCCCGGCGCTGGCCGGTGACCCGGTCGGCACGTTCTTCCACGCCAGCAGCCGCCGCCCGGCCGCCCGGCTGTTCTGGCTGGCGCACGCCACCGCGCCGCGCGGCCGGCTGCACCTCGACCCGGGCGCGGTGCAGGCCGTGGTGGGCCGGCGCAAGTCACTGCTGCCGGCCGGCATCACCGCGGTCGACGGCGCGTTCACCGCCGGGGACCCGGTGGACCTGGTCGACACCGAGGGCGCGCCGGTGGCCCGGGGCCTGGTCAACTACGACGCGGTGGAGCTGCCCGGCCTGCTCGGCCGCTCGACGTCGGAGCTGGCCGCCGCGCTCGGCCCGGCCTACGAACGTGAGGTCGTCCACCGAGACGACCTCGTCCTGCTGTAAGGCGGGGGCCCTTCTTAACGCATTCTGCATAAGAAGGGCCCCCGCCTAACAACTCTGCGAAGGAGCGCACGATGAGCGTCGTCGAGCAGGCCCGCCGGGCCCGGGACGCGGCGGAGGAACTCGCCACGGCCACCCGTACCGTCAAGGACGCCGCGCTGCACGCGATGGCCGACGCGCTGGTGGCGCGTACGCCGGAAATCCTCGCCGGGAACTCGACGGACCTGGCGGCCGGGCGCGACGCCGGGCTCAGCGCGGCCGTGCTGGACCGGCTCGCCCTCGACGAGCACCGGGTGGCCGCCATCGCCGACGCGCTGCGCGAGATGGCCGCGCTGCCCGACCCGGTCGGCGAGGTGGTACGCGGGTCCACCCTGCCGAACGGGCTGGAGTTGCGTCAGGTGCGGGTGCCGTTCGGGGTGGTCGGCATCGTCTACGAGGGCCGGCCGAACGTGACCGTGGACGCGGCCGGGATCTGCCTGAAGTCCGGCAACGCGGCGCTGCTGCGGGGCTCGTCCTCGGCGGCGCACTCGAACGCGGCGCTGGTCGCGGTGCTCCGGGACGCGGTCGCCGGCGCCGGCCTGCCGGCGGACGCGGTGCAACTGCTCGACTCCTCCTCGCGCGACTCGGTCAAGGAGCTGATGCGGGCCCGGGGCCTGGTCGACGTGCTGATCCCGCGCGGCGGAGCGTCGCTGATCCGCACCGTGGTCGAGGAGTCGACGGTGCCGGTGATCGAGACCGGGGTGGGCAACTGCCATGTGTACGTGGACGCCGCCGCCGACCTCGACAAGGCGGTGGCGATCACGCTGAACGCCAAGACGCAGCGGTTGTCCACCTGCAACACCGCCGAGTCGCTGCTGGTGCACCGGGACGTGGCGGACGCGTTCCTGCCGGTCGTGCTGGCCGCGTTCGCCTACGCCGGGGTGACCGTGCACGGCAGCGGTGACGTCGCCGCGCACTCCCCCGCCGTGGTGCCGGCCACCGAGGAGGACTACGCCACCGAATACCTCTCCGCCGACATCTCGGTCGCGGTGGTCGACTCGCTCGACGCGGCGGTCGCGCACATCCGGCGGTACGGCACCGGGCACACCGAGGCGATCGTCACCGACTCGCAGCGGGCGGCCCGGGAGTTCGTGGCCCGGGTGGACGCCGCCGCCGTCATGGTCAACGCGTCGACCCGGTTCACCGACGGCGGCGAGTTCGGCTTCGGCGCCGAGATCGGCATCTCCACCCAGAAGCTGCACGCCCGCGGCCCGATGGGCCTGCCGGAGCTGACCAGCACGAAGTACGTGGTGACCGGCGACGGCCACCTCCGCTGACAGCCCGGCCGGGGCGGGCCTCCCGCCGGCTCGGCGGAGTGGCCCACATCCGGCTCGCGGGATGCGCCGCGCTGCGCTGCGCCGCGCCGCGCCGCGCCGCGCTTGGGATCTTGGAAGGAAATGGCCCCCAGGAGGGCCGGTAGCTTCCAAGATCTCCGGGATCGCCGGCTACGCCACCCGGAGGGGGTCTCCGGCGGACGTCGCGGGTGGATCGATCGACGGCGGACCGCTCGGGGGTGGTCCGGGCCAGCCGGCGCCGGCCGTCGGCAGGGCCGAGACGGGAGGCAAGGCCAGCCCGGAAAACGGGCCCGAGGACCGGTCGGGGGCGGGAGGCGAGGTCAGCCCGGAAAACGGGTCCGAGGACCGGTCGGGAACGGGGTCCGAGGACCGACCGGGAACGGGGTCCGAGGACCGGTCGGGGGCGGGATCCGCGGGTCGAAGCGACGGCCGGTCGGGCCCGGGGCGCGGGGACGGCGGCGCGGGCAGCGCGACGGTGTGCGGCACCACGAACGGCGCGCCGGAACGCGGGGCCTCGGGCGCGGTGGGGCGGCAGGCCCGGATGGCGCGCAGCGTGGTGTGCACGTCGAACTGGTGGCCGTCGTCGCTGTCCCAGCCGCCGTCGCTGCGCTGCGTCTCGGCGAGCCGCCGCCGGGCCGAGACCAGCAGCCACTGCTCCTCGCCCACCTCCACCCGCCGCAGCGTGGCGGCCAGCCAGGCCACGTCGGCCGGGGACATCTCGGGGATCCGGTCGGCGAGCACCGCCTGGATCCGCGCCGATTCGAGGAACATCTGCTGGCGGTGCAGCACGGCCGCGGCCAGCCACCCGGCCGGCAGGAACGACGGCCAGGTGCCGTCCGGGGCGAGCCGTCCGGCGAGCGTGTGCGCCGCAGCCTGCACCACCCCGGCGTACGCGCCGCCGACCCGGTGGTCGAGCGGACCGGCGGCGCGGGCGTCCAACCCGGCCACGGTGAGCCAGAACCCGGCGTCGGCGGTCAGGTAGAACCGTGCCTCCGGGTCGCCGGGAGCGGCCCACTCCGGCGCGAACCCGGCCAGCGACGGGTGCTCGTCCCAACCGCCGTCGGCGAGCTGGCCGCTGGCCAGCCAGTCCAGCGCGTGCCGGGCGGCGGGGCGGCCCAGCGCGCCGAGGTCGTCCAACTCGGACAGGCGGAAGCAGGTCGCGTCGACCGAGGCGACCTCGCCGCCGAGCACGGCGGGCCAGCCGCCGCTCAGGGTCTGCCCGGACTCCGCCGCGTCGAGCAGGTCCGGTGACACCGGAGCGCCGGAGCGCAGCCGGGACATGCGGGCGCGGTCCACCGCGTCCCCGTGTGCCACGACGAACCCGATCGCCGCTTCCAGATCGACCACGGCGGTGACGCTACCTGCGCGGACGTGGTTACGCCTCGGTAGCTCGGCCAGGGTTTGGCGCGGACCGCCGGGCGGCCGGGGACACAAGGCGCGAAAGCCCCATCACTCACAGGCATGAATGTTCCCGGAGCGATGGGGCCGCCGAGCGAGGGGGTGGCTCAGTACGCGGGCAGCGACGGGTCGACCTGCTTGACCCAGGACAGCACGCCGCCCTGCACGTGCACCGAGTCCTTGAAACCGGCCGCCTTCAGCGCGGCGAGCGCCTCGGCCGACCGGACGCCGGACTTGCAGTGCAGCACGATCTGCCGGTCCTGCGGGAACTTCGCCAGCGCCTCACCGGAGAGGATCTCGCCCTTGGGGATCAGCGTCGCACCGGGGATCCGGACGATCTCGTACTCGGCGGGCTCGCGCACGTCGACCAGGAAGATGTCCTTGCCGGCGTCCTGCCACTCCTTCAGCTCCAGCGCGGTGATGGTGGAGTCGACCACCGCCTCCTGCGCCTCCTCGGAGACCGCGCCGCAGAAGTCCTCGTAGTCCTCCAGCAGGTCGGTGACCGTGGGGTTCTCGCCGCAGAGCGCGCAGTTCGGGTCCTTGCGGACCTTGATCTTGCGGTAGCTCATCTCCAGGGCGTCGTAGACCATCAGCCGGCCGACCAGCGGCTCGCCGATGCCGGCGAGCAGCTTGATCGCCTCGTTGACCTGGATCGACCCGATGGACGCGCAGAGCACGCCGAGCACGCCGCCCTCGGCGCAGGACGGGACCATGCCGGGCGGCGGGGGCTCCGGGTAGAGGCAGCGGTAGCAGGGGCCGTGCTCGGCCCAGAAGACCGACGCCTGGCCGTCGAAGCGGTAGATCGAACCCCAGACGTACGGCTTGCCGAGCAGCACGGCCGCGTCGTTGACCATGTAGCGGGTGGCGAAGTTGTCGGTGCCGTCGACGATCAGGTCGTACCGGGAGAAGATGTCCTTGACGTTCTCCCGGTCCAGCGCGGTGTTGTGGATCTCCACGTGCACCAGCGGGTTGATCTCGCGGATCGTGGCGGCTGCGGACTCGGCCTTGGACCGGCCGACGTCGGAGACGCCGTGGATGATCTGGCGCTGGAGGTTGGACTCGTCGACGGTGTCGAAGTCGATGATGCCGAGCGTGCCGACACCGGCGGCGGCGAGGTACATCAGGGCGGGCGAGCCGAGACCGCCGGCGCCGACGCAGAGCACCCGGGCGTTCTTCAGCCGCTTCTGCCCCTCGACCCCGACGTCCGGGATGATCAGGTGGCGCGAGTAGCGGCGGATCTCGTCAACGGTCAGCTCGGCGGCGGGCTCGACGAGCGGGGGCAACGACACGGTGGACTCCCCGGGATCGGCGGTGGGACCGCGCCATTGTCGCTCGCCGCACCGACGATCGGCCATGACGAGGGACACCCGGCCCGAACTGCGGGACCGGGAATAACTCAGACGCCGTCGGTCTGCTCGCCTTCGTACCGCACCCCACCGAGGTACGGCCAGGCGTTCGGCACGCAGCCGTCCAGCCCGTACGTCTGCTGCTGCATCACCGGCGCGGGCCGGCCGGGGCCGGGGCAGGCCTGGTGCAGCTCGCCGAACTCGTGCCCGACCTCGTGGTTGATCACGTAGGTGCGGTAGACGTCCAGCGGGGCGCCGTAGTCGGGCACCGCCGTCATCCAGCGCGCCAGGTTGAGCACGACCCGGCCGGGCAGCCGGCACGACGTGTACCGCTCGGTGTGCAGGCCACCCTCGGCGCACATCCGCTCCGAGGTGGCCGGCGTGGCCAGGTAGACGGTGAAGTCGGCGGCTGCCGCCTCGGGCACCCGCTGCACCCGCAGCAGACCGGAGGCGGTCCAGCTCCGCGGGTCGCCGAGCACCGTGTCGACGGTGGCGGCGAACGCGTCGGCGCCCTGCCCCGTGCCCTGCTCGACCTCGACCCGGTAGCGGCGCAGCGGGCCGGCCCGGCCGCGTACCGGTGACCGGCCGGCGGCCACCGCGAAGGTGCCCGGGCCGGCGGTGGGATAGCCGGTCGGCGACGTCGCCGGTTCGGTGTCGGCGTCCGGCATCAGCGTGGGCTCGGCGGCGAGCGGGACCCGCGCCGGTCGCGGCGACCCGCTCAGCCGGGTGATCCCCACCGCGCCGCCGGTGGCCGCGACGAGCATCGCCAGCAGCAGCACCGCCCGCCGGCGGCGGCGCCGCATCCGGCGCAGCCCGGGGCGTTCGGGCGGGTCGTACGGGGACGACGACGTCATGCGATCAGCGTGACACGCAATTCGGGCATTCAGCCGCTTTTACCGCTTATGCCGCGAAAAACTTTCGCGATCCGGTCATCGCGACGGGCCGGTGTACCGCTTCCCGGCCAGGTACGGCCACGGGTTCGGCCGGCAGCCGTCGAGGAACAACGTCTGCTGCTGCATCACCGGCGCGGCCCGGCCCACGCCCGGACACGCCTCGTGGTGGTGCCCCAACTGGTGCCCCACCTCGTGGTTGACCACGTAGAGCCGGTAGGTGTCCAACGGCATCCGCGCGGCCACCAGGTGCGGCGCCGACGTGCGCCACCGGTCCAGGTTGATCACGACCTTGCCCGGCACCCGACACGACGTGTACGGCACGCCGCCCTTGCGGATGTCGATCCCGCCCGCCCCACACAACCGGCCGGCGGTGTCCCGGGTGGCCAGATAGATCGTGAAGTCGTACCGGCCGCCCGGCGGCACCCGCTGCAACCGCAGCCGGCCACCGTCCACCCAGCTCCCCGGCCCGGCCAGGGCCCGGTGCACCGCGTCGCCGAAGGCCCGCGCCTGCTCACCCGAGCCGTCCTCCACCGCCACCCGGAACCGGCGCAGCACCCCGGCCCGGCCCAGCACCCCGCTGGACCGGTCGTCGTAGGAGAAACCACCCCCGCCGCGCGCCGGCACCGGACCGGACAGGGCCAGCACCGGCGTTGACGGCGGACTGGGCGCGGCGGACGACGGCGCGGCCGACGACGGCGAGACGCTCGGCGTGGGCTCCGGCGGCGGCGCGGCGAACCTCTCGGCGACCAGCTCGTTCGCGCCGGCCGGCGGCAGCCGCAACACGACGCCGACACCCACCCCGGCGGCGGCGAGGAACGCGCAGACCACGACGGCGGTGCGCCACCGGCGGGCAAGGGGCGTGGGCCGCGCGGTACGCGGACGGCGTGAGCTGGGCATCCGGCTCAGACTGCCACGTCGTGGCCGCCTCCGCTCTCCCCCGTTCCGGTGACCAGCGCCGTGGCCTGAGATTTCCGCTCGTCCGGCCCCGGCGTGGCGGCCGGCGCCGCCTCGCCGAGCAGCGCCAGCACCGCCCGCGCCACCACCCGGGGCACCTCCAACTGGGCCACGTGCCCGACGCCGTCGAGCAGCAACAACCGGCTGTCCGGGATCACCCGGGCGGTCTGCGGGGCGACCCGCACGTCGACCAGGCGATCCTGCCGCCCGCCCACCACCAGCGTGGGCACCCGCACCGACGCGGCCTGCCGCCACAGCGCGCCCTCCCCCGGCAGGTACGACCGCAGGAAGCTGCCGACCAGGCCCCGGAACGTCCGCACGTACGCGGCGGCGTAGTGCGCCGCGTCGTACCGGACCCGGATCTCGTCGATCGCCTCCTGCCGGCGCTGCTCGCTGATCCGGGTCAGGTCCGCCACGCACGACTCCATCACCTGCTGCGCCATCACCTCCGGGGCGACCTGGGCCAGCCGCCAGGCGGCCAGCCGCTCGCCCCGGGGGATCACCAGCACCGGCAGCATCCGCCCCTGCAACGACCGCCGGAAGTCCAGGAACGGCAGGGCCGGCGAGATCAGCGTCAGCGTGCGGACCAACTCCGGCCGCAGCGCCGCCACCCGCACCGCGACCGCGCCGCCCAGCGAGTTGCCGAACAGGTGCACCGGCCCCCGGTCGCTGTGCTCGATCCAGCGGACCACCCGGTCGGCGAACGCCGGGATGGTGTAGCGCGGCCCGGGCTCGCTGCGCCCGAACCCCGGCAGGTCGATCGCCTGGCCGTCCAGCCGGCCGGCGAGCAGGCCGGCCAGGTCGGTCCAGTTCTGCGCGGAGCCGCCGAGACCGTGCAGGTACAGCGCCGGCTCGGCGCCGGGCGCGGTCGCCGGGGTGTCCCGGACGTGCACGAGCGTGCCGTCGAGCGGCACGTGCCGGCCGGGCCAGGGCGGCGGGACGTGGGGTGCGGGAAGGAGATGATCCGGCCAGAGTGCGGCACGCTTCATGTCTCCAGTCTTCCCCGCGCCGGCCCCGGCCGCACACTCCCTCAGGTGAGCAACGCCTCCAGGCGGCGGTTCACCGCGGCCAACGTGGCCCGGACCACCGCCTGCCGGGGATCGCCGGCCACCAGGGCCGAGCCGGCCAACTGCTCCACCCACCCCTCGCAGACCAGCAGCACC
Organism: Micromonospora ferruginea; assembly: GCF_013694245.2. Lineage (NCBI taxonomy): Bacteria > Bacillati > Actinomycetota > Actinomycetes > Micromonosporales > Micromonosporaceae > Micromonospora > Micromonospora robiginosa. The sequence continues at coordinate 6,147,552 of NZ_CP059322.2, read as the reverse complement.
ACCACGGTCGCCACCTCGCAGTTGCCGAACGGCACCACGGCGGCGTGCTCCACGAAACACCGGCCCCGCTCACCCGCCGGGACGTCCCCGCCGCCGAGCAGTTCGTCCACCGCGGCGGCCGCGGCCACCGCGCAGAGCCGCAGCACGTAGCCGTCGACGGCCGGCCCGGTCGCGTGCCCGTCGGCCGCCCGGTCCCCGGCGAGCAGGCGGACCTCGGTGGTGGCGTCCAGCCCGAACGTGCTCACCAGCACGTGGTCGATCACCACCCGGGGGCCCGGCGTGCCGCCCGGGTCCAGCGGTCGCGACGGCGCGGTCTCCGTCGTGGTCATCTGCCCACCGGAGTACGAGGTGCCGAGCGTGACCGGGCTGCCGGTGGACATGCCGACCGGCGCGGCGGCCAGCGACGTCTCGTCCACCGTGGCCCGACCCCGGTGGCTGGACTGCCGGCGCCGGCGCGGCGGCTCACCACCCGGCTCGACGATCTCGGCCGGCGCCTCGGCCGACCGGCCGGTGCGCGACTCCGCCCCACCGAACCGGCCCTCGCCGGAGCGGTTCTCGGCCGGCCGGTTCGCCGGGCGTACCCCGCCGGGCCGGGCGGGCGGGTCCTCCCCGGGGCGCCGGTCGCGGCCGGCGGCTCGTCGGCGCGCGGCTGGGGCGTACCGGACCGGGGTTCGGCCGGTAGCTCGGCGAGGCGGTCGCCGCGCGCGGCGGCGGACCGGCGGCGGACCGGCGGCGGTGGCACGGCCGGCGCGCCGGGCAGGTTCTGCGGGGCGGCGGCCAGGCCCATCCGCTCCTGGAGCAGGCGGGCCACCAGCCGGCTCACGTCGGCCGGGTCGGCGCCGTCGGCCAGGTCCAGCCGGAGGCTGTGCGCGCCGGCCGGGGTGCGGCGGAGCGCGGCGTCCCGCACGCCGGCCACCTCGCGGACCGCGTCCAGGATGGCGTTGACGTCGAAGCCCTCCGGCCGCTCGCGCAGCGGCGCGGGCTCGTCGTCCCGGCGCAGGTGGGTGGCGATGCGGGCCAGCTCGGGAGTCTCGGCGGACGGTTCCACCGCGGGCGGCTCCGGCACGACCGGCACGTCCGGCTCGGCGGGCACCCGCTGCGGCAGCACCGGCGCCGGTGGGGACTCGGCGACCGGTTCGGCGGCGGGCGGCGGCTCGGGGGCGGACCGGCGGGCCGCGTAGGGCGGGGCGCTGGTCGGCCGGGGCGACCGGTAGGGGTCGAACGCCGCGGGCGCGGGCGGCGCCGGGGCGGCGGAGACCGGCGGGACACCGGCCGGCTCGGCGGGCGGCTGGTCCGGCGGGCGGTGGGACTCGTCGGCCGGCTCGCCGACGGCCCGGGCGGCCGGCGCGGGAGCGTACGCGGCCGGCGGCGGACCGGCCGGCGCCTCGCGCGGCGACACCGGCGCGCCGGTCGGCTCGGGGCGCGCGCCGAACGGGGTCACCGGCACCGGCGGGCCGGCCCAGGAGGGGCGCTGGGTGGCCGGCTCGTGACCCGGGCGCGGCTCGCCGTCCTCCCGGGGCAGCCGGAACGGCCGGGTCGGCTCGGGGTGCGGCGGCTCGTGCCCGGCGGTCGACTCCGCCCGCAACGGCTCGTAGGGCCGGACCGGCTCGGGCCGGGGCGGCTCGTAGCCGGTGGGCGGCTCGACGCGGGCCGGCTCGTACGGCCGCACCGGCTCGGGCGCCCACTCGGCGGCGCGGTCCGCACGGGCGGCGCGACGGCCGGTCGGCTCGTCCTCCCGGTGCGCCCGGTCGGCGGGCTCGTCCTCGCGGGCCCGGCGCGTGCCGGGCCCCTCGTCATGGACCGCCCGGCGTCCGGCCGGCTCGTCCGTGCGGGCCCACGGCGGGGCCCAGCCGTCGCCCCAGCTCGGGCGGTTCCAGGACGGGCCGGACCAGTCCGGCTCACCGGTCGGACCCGTGCCCGGGTCGTCCGGGCCGGTGCCCCGGGGGTCGGCGGCGGCCATCGGGTCGGCGACGGCACGGGGTCCCGGGTCGGCCGCGGCACGGGGGCCGGCGGCGGCCATCGGGTCGCCGGTGGCACGGGAGCCGTCCGGCGGGCGCAGGTCGGCCTGGTGGTGCGCCGGCGGCTCGGTCGGGGACGGCTCGGCGCGGCCGGCCGGCTCCCGGTCGGCCCAGCCCCGGTGCGGCGCCGGGGCGGCGGGGTCGACGGTCGGCGCGTGGAACCCCGGCGGCACCTCGAAACCGGAGGCGGCGGCGCCGACCGGCGGCACCTGGAGCGCCGGGGGCGCGGAGGTCGGACCGCTCTCCGCCCAGCGGGGGATCCGCCCGGCGGAGGTGTCGTCCGAGGCGTGCCGGGAGCCGCCGGCGTCGGCCGGCTGCTGCTCGATCGCGGGCGCGGGTCGCGGGGCCGGCACGGCCAGCCGGTCGCCGTCGGTCTCCCGCGGCGGCTCGCCCACGGGCGGGGCACTCACCGGCGCCTGGCGGGTCACGGGCGACTCCTCCCCGGCGTGACGCACGCCGTTGACGTGGCGACCGTTGACGTGGGCCGGCGGCTCGTCGGCCGGGTGACCGGGCAGCGGGGCCGGCAGGTCGCCGTGCCGGGGCGACGAGGCGGCCCAGCCACCGCCCAGGTCACCGTAGGGCCAGCCACCGGGCGCCGGGGCGCCTCGGGACCAGCCGTTCGCCGGGGGCGCCCAACCGCCGCCGGTGCGGGCCGGGTCGTCCTGCTGACCCGTCCCGTCGCCGTGCTCTCCCGGGGTGGCGGCTCCGGGTTGCCCTGTTTCACTCACCGCGCGCTCCTTGGTCGCCCCCGCTGAGGCTACCGTGTGGTGGCCTCAGAGCGAGATACCCGTTGCGAGGCGTATTCCGGTAGCAGGTCCTTCACGAGGATGCCGAGCGCGTCGGCGATGCGCTGCATCTCGTCGAGGTTGATCGCGACGGTGGCCTTTGCGCTGATCCGGACGGATAGCCACTGGGCGTTCTGGCCGATGCGCCGTGCGAGTTCGGCTTGGTTGACCCCGAGGCGTCCCATCCAGGCGCGGATCTCTGCTGCCACGTCCGCTGAGAGGGTCGCGGTCCCTTCACCGGCGTTTGTCGTCATGCCCTGAATCCTAACGGCCATGCCTGAGACGTCAAGGCACGATTGTCAATATCTCGTGAACGCTTGACGCAGTCAGGCTGAGCCTGACATAGTTCAGCTCATGCGAAAGAACATCGCCGAGCACATCTCTTCTGAGGTTCGCGCTGAGCTTGCCAGGCAGAGACGACCTCAGCGCGACATCGCCGACGTCCTCGGCATCTCCGTCAACCAGGTATCCGAGCGCATTCGCGGCGACGTCGAGTGGCGCGTCTCCGAGCTGGTGGCGGTTGCCGACTTGCTCGGGGTGCCACTGATCCAGTTCCTCCCGGCCCCGGCAACGGCCGAGCAGGTCGCGGCGCCGGCGGCGTGACGCCAGGTCCCGCCGGCCCCGCGCCGACGCATCCCGGTAATCCGCGCCCCGCTGCTCCGCCCCGCCCGAGAAGCCCCGGGTGGTCGGCCGTGACGTAGGGCTCCGGCCGGCCACCCCGGACAGCAAGACGCGGGCCGCCCGGACAGGGGCGACCCGCGAGGACCAGAGCGACCACACCACCGAAAGGACATGGTCGATGACCCAGCAGGAGACTACCAACCGCCGCCCGATCGAGACGCTGACGGCCGGTGAGCACGTCAGCGACAGCCAGGGCGTGCACGAGATCGTCCACGTCCTCGGGATGCAGGACGGCGGGGCGCGGGAGATCACGCTGACGCTGCGCCCCCTGGGTCCGGGGAAGCCGTGGCTGATGCGTCACCCGGAGGGCACGCCGGTCTGGGCGGCCACCTCGGCGGAGGTCCGGGAGTACGAGGACCAGGGCCGGCGGCGCGCGCTGGCGGAGTTGCTGCACAAGCTGGCCGACGACATCGTCGAGCACCAACTTCCGCTTCCCTCGTACCACTTCACGGTCTCGCCGGGACACTTCAGCACCCAGGCGGACGTGGAGCGGTGGGCAACGTACCTCGGCGCCGAGGTCGGTACCAGCCGCGCGGCCCCGGACATCGCGGTGACGAGCGCCAGCCGGCCGATCACGGACCGTCTGTCGCTGGACATCCGGGTGCAGGGCAACGCGGATCCGGTGGTCGAGCCGGCGGTGGGTGCGGAGCTGGCCGCGAAGGTGCAGGCCGAGGCCGACGCGCTCCCGGCCGAGCCGGAGCACTACCACGCGGCCGGGGCCGGTGGTGAGGCCGGCGCGTGCGCGGCGGTGTGCGCGTGCGGGGTGACGTTCGCCGGCTTCGACTCGATCGCGGAGGCGGTCGTCGAGCTGGACAAGCACATCGCGAACCCGGATCCGGAGCAGGACTGGTACTTCACCTTCGGCTCCGGCCAGCAGCACGACGGCAAGTACGTCGTCATCGCCGGCACGTACGACTCCGCCCGGGCGCGGATGCTGGAGGTGTTCGGGAACCGCTGGTCGCACCAGTACGCGAGCGCGGAGGCGGCCGGCGTCTACGAGTTCGGGATGGCGCTCCTGCCCGAGGCCGAGTGGCCGAAGCCGGTGTGCGTCAACCTCCTGGACGGCGACAAGCCGTGCAGCAACCCGCCCGCGACGGGCGCGATCTTCTGCGCGCAGTGCATCGCGTCGGGCCGTGACGCCGACGAGCTGCCGCAGTCGGCCGGGGAGTGACCGTCATGCGTCCCCTCGACGAGTCCGCCCGCGCCTGGGTCGACCTTCAGCTCATCCTGATGCGCCGCCACGCCAGCAAGGCCAGCGAGGCGTCCGCGAAGTGGAACCAGCTCAACGACGAGTTGATGGCGAAGTTCCGCGCGGAAGGCCGGACCGACCAGCAGATCGCCGGCATCAAGGGCGTCAACCTGGCGCTCAACGACCAGTACGCGGCGTACGCCTTCCACGCCGGGAAGGCCCAGCTCCACGCGGCCGTGCTTCAGGCCGAGCTGGCCGCCCGCCAGATGCTCGACGCGGACGACGACCCGGCCGGGCTGCGGTACTCCCGCGACGACGAGCCGCCGACCATGCCGGTCCCGCCGGGCGTTGACGGTCTGTCCATCACCGGCCGCCCTGCGCGGCCCACGAACTCCCCGGCCGGGTACACCGAGACGCGCACTCGTCGCTTGTCCCGGCCGGGGTCCAACCAGCCGTCCGCGCCCGTCGGGGGACAGGGTGTCGGCGGCCAGGGGTGGCCGGGCTGGGGAGACCGGCCACCCCCGCCCCGGGCGGTGCCCGGTGATCGCCCTGGCCGTGGCGCTCATCCTGGTCGGCTTCGTCGCCGCCATCGGCTGGCTGGTGTGGGAGTTCGTCCACGCCCCGACCATCCCCAACCCCGACAAGCAGGTGGCCGCCGCCGCGCTCACCCCCGACGCCCCGCTTTTCACCCCGGCCGCCGAGGCCGCCATCGACGACGCCGCGCTCAAGGCAGACATCGAGCTGTTCCTCAACGAGCTGTTCCCCGCACCCCGCTCTGCCACCCCGGAGGACTCCTGATGCAGATCATCGACCTGAACGCGGCCCTGGCCGGCCTCGGCGCGATCGCCCTCGGCCTCGGCGGGCTGCTCGTCTTCGGCCGGGACCGCACCGCCGACCAGCACGACCTGTCCGACTACCACGACGACTCGAAGCCGGCCCCGGCCCCGGCCCTCGGCGTGGACCGGCCCGGCCTGGCCCGGTCGCGCCGGGACTGGCCGCTGGTCGACGTCGACTCCCGGCCGGGCGGTCGGCGGCTGCGGCCCGGTGCGGTGCTGGCCCTGGCGGATCCGGTGGTGAGCGTGGTGACGCCGCCGGTGGCCCGTCGGCTGCTGATCGACCACGCGGTTCCGACGTTGTCGGACGCGGCGATCCGGGGGATCGCGGACGAGTGGCTGCGGGAGATCGCCGACGAGCAGCGCGCCTTGGCTGGTGCGCGATGACGCTGGACTTGGACGCGATCGATGCGCGGGTGAAGGCCCATGCCGCGTCGATCGGTCCCGGCGGCGACAAGGCGTGGAACGCCGGCCTCCTGGCCGCCGACGTGCCGAAGCTGCTGGCCGAGGTGCGCCGGCTCCGCGTCGCCCTGGCCGGCCGCGAGCCGCAGATCCTGGCCGAGGAACCCGGACCGGGCGTGACTGAGGTCTACGACCGCGATGGCAGCCCGTGGAACCGGGACGAGAAGGGCCGGTGGTGTGCCTTCGGCGTCGGCGCCGGTGCGCCCATCTCGTGGCAGAGGCTGACTGCGGTGTGGGGGCCGATCACCACGAGGCCGGCCGGCTGATGTCGACCCAGCTCGCCTCGGTGGCCGCCGACACCACGCCGGCGGCCACCCGGCCACCCGCGTTTCACCGGCTCACCCGCGACCAGATCCGGCTGCTCCACATGCTCGCCGACGGACTCACCCACGACCAGATGGCCACCCGCGTCGGCTGCCACACCACCACCGCCCGCGCCCGGCTGCACCGCGCCTACCAGCACCTCGGCGCGAGTAACGGCCCGCACGCCGTGGCGATCCTCGCCCGCTCCGGGCTGCTGCCCGGCACCGGGAAGGCGGCCCGCCTGTGACCGCCCCGACCGTCGACGACGGCCAGGCGGCCACCACCGCCGGCCAGCCGATCCACGTCACCTGCTGCGACCCGATCGAGGCGCTGTGCGGCGCCATCGTCGTCGGCCGGCCCGACGCCGCCGACGACGCCGAGGTGACCTGCCAGCTCTGCGCGATCGCCTTCGCCAACGTGCTGCCCTGCGCCAACCCCGCCTGTCCCGAACCGAAGGGCGCCGACCACCCATGACACAGAGCGCCACCGCAGCAGCCGCACGGCGGGTCACCCCGACCGCGGTGCGGCTGCTGCCCGCAGACGCCCCCCGCGACGAATGGCTCACCCGCCGCCGCGACGGCATCGGATCCTCCGACGTCGCCGCGATCCTCGGCGTCGCCGACCACAACACCGCCGTGCACGTCTACCGCGACAAGCGCGGCGAGCTGGTCGACGACGCCGGCGAAGCCGCGTTCTGGGGCACCGTCCTCGAGGAGCCCGTCGCCCGCGAGTGGGCCCGCCGCAACAAGTCGGTCATCCAACGCGTCGGCCTGGTCGCCCACGTCGACGAGCCGTGGCAGATGGCCACCCTCGACCGGCAGGTCCTCGAATGCCCCATGGACCGCAGCGTGAAGACCCACTGCGCCCTGGAGGTCAAGTGCCGGTCGGCGTTCAAGGCCAACCGGTGGCGCTCCGACGTTCCCGACGACGTCCTCGCCCAGGGCGTGTGGCAGATGCGCGTCACCGGCTACGACCACATCCACGTCGCCGTGCTGCTGGGCGGCAACGAGTTCAAGCAGACCGTCATCCGCCGCGACGAGCGGATGGAGCGATACGTGGTCCGCGAGGTCGAGCGGTTCCGCGCCGACAACCTCATCGCCGGCGCCGAGCCCGAGTGGGACCTGGACCGGGCCGCCGCGCTGATCGAGATGGACCAGCTCATGCACCCGGCCAGGGTCGGCGAGATCGACCTCGACGGCGTCGGCGAGGTCATGGAGTACGGCGAGTTGTCGGCGAAGGCCGGCGCCGCGAAGCGGGCGCTGGAGCGCGCCCGGGCCACCCTCGCCCGGCTCGCCGCCGGCGCCCGGACGGTCACCTTCGCCGGCGAGCTGGCCTACGAGTTCAGCCCGGTCACCCGCCGCAGCGTCGACCTGGACGCGCTCGCCGAGCGGTGGCCGCAGGCGTACGCGGACGTGGTCACCGAGAAGACCACCCACCAGATCCGGCTGGCGCCGGAGTTCCGACGGACGGGAGAGTTCGAATGAGCAAGCTGCGCGAGCGCGTCGACGAGGCTGAGGGCGTCCCGGCCGGTGACGGCTGGCCGGAGCTGGCGGAGCCGGGCAGCGGACTGCCGGCCGCCCGGCCGCCGGCGGCGGCCGAGCCCGTCGACGAGCTGCCCGACATCGAGTACACCGGCGCGATCGCCGACGTCGACCAGGTGCCGGTGCACACCGCGTGGGCGCGGGTGATGGCCGACGTCCAGTCGATCGGCAAGGGCGACCGGTTCTCGGCCGGCGGCGGCGGCAACTACCAGTACCGGGGCGTCGACCGGGTCCTCAACGCGGTCGGCCCGGCGCTGCGCCGCCACGGGGTGATGGTGATCCCGGTCCGGACCGAGGCGAACTACCGGGACGTGCTCACCGCGGCGAGCAAGAAGATGCGCGAGTGCACGGTCACCGTGACGTACTCCATCCGGGGGCCGCGGGGCGACGAGATGCCCGCCCAGTCGTGCGGGGAGTCGATGGACACCGGCGACAAGGGCACGACGAAGGCGTGCACGGTGGCGTACCGGAACCTGCTGATCACCGCGCTGTCGATCCCGACCCGCGACCCGCGTCTCGACGCTGAGGCGTCGAACCATGAGCGGGGCAGCGCGCCGGCGCCGCGGCCGGCGGACTACCGGGACGAGATCTCCGACCCACGCACGTCGCTGGGCCGGCTGAAGCAGGTCGCCGGGGAGTTGCAGCAGCACAACCTGCTCGCCGCGGTGGTAACCAACGAGGTTGGGGAGCAGGAGCCGCTCGGGGCGATGTACTCCCGGGTGGTGCGGCAGCGCCGGGCGGAGGCCGGCCAGTGAGCGGCTGGCTGGTCGTCGCGGTCGACGGCACCCTCACCCACCACACCACCACCCCCACCAGCGCCCTGATCAAGGAGGCGATCGGCGACTGGTGGGACATGGTCCACCTGCCGTCCGGGCTGATGGGCTGGGTCGACGGCGACGGCCACCCGAAGGGCCTGGAGCGCAACGTCGCCGGCAGCATCCTGTTGATGGCGCTGGGCGCCGGGCGCATGCCGTACGCCGGGCCGGTCGTGGTGACCGGCTGGCACCCGGTCCGCGAGATCAGCGAGCTGACCGAGGACGGCGAGTATTACGTCCGGACGGTGCACGAGCAGATCGCGGGCGCGCTCGCCGGCGTCGCTGGCGACGCGGTGTTCGCCGACGCAGTCCGTAAGACGGCCACCGACGTGCTGGGCGCGCCGACGCCGGCGATGACCGTGATCCCGCTGGGCGGTGAGGGTCGGTGAGCGCGCTGCGGATGGTTGCCCTCGACCTGTCCCTCGCCGGGACCGGCATCGCCGCCACCCACGACCACCACGGCCAGGCCGGCCTCCTCGCCCGCACCGTCCTCACCGCCCGGACCGCGCACGGCACCACCGACATGGACCACACCCGCGTCAACCGGGTCCTGGCCGACGTCGCCGCCGCGGTCGCCTGCCGGCCGCACCTGGTCGTCGTCGAGTGGCTGCCGATGTACGACGGCAAGGGCGCCACCACGCTGCGCCTGGCCGAGCTGCACGGGGTCATGAAGCACTGGCTGCACGTCAAGGGCATCCGCTACGTCGACGTGCACCCGCCCGAGGTGAAGACCTGGGCGACCGGGAAGGGCAACGCCAACAAGACCCAGGTGTTGGAGGCGATCACCGCCACGTACGGGCGGCTGGTCCACGTGGAGGACCACAACGCGGCGGATGCGGTGTCGCTGCTGACGATGGCGTTGGCGGCGTACGGGCAGCAGTTGGTGGCGCTGCCGCACCGGCATCACCACCGGGCGTTGGAGAACGTGCGCTGGCCGGCGTTGGCGACCGAGCACGGGCCGGTGGTGCCCGGTGCCTGAGATGCCGCCGCACATCGCGGCCGCCACCGACCAGGACCGGGCCGAGCTGCGCCAGCTCGTCGAGTCCGCCCGCCACCACACCGACGCGATGGCCTGCGAGTACGCGGGGACGTGCGCTGGCGGAACGGTCGCTCTGGCGCTGGAGGACATGCCCTGGCAGCGCGTCGAGCTGCTGCTGAACATCGCGATCGCCGAGCTGGCCGCCCTGGACTACGGGCAGCCGATCCACCTGACCGACGCGGCTCTGGCCGCGCTGGACCGCCCGGAAGGGGGCGACGATGACCACCACCGCTGAGCCGCTGGTCGACCTGGGCCCGTGCGACTGGTGCGGGCATCCGCAGTGGTCGCACAAGCGGGGCAAGGGCGGCTGCAAGGACGTGGAGTGCGGCGGCGTGTGCGACCGGTACGCGCCGCCGAAGGACCGGCCCATGCCCGCCGCCGACCCGCAGCCGGCCGGCCACCCGACGCTGGCCGAGGTGGAGGCCGAGCCGGAGCCCGCCGACGAGCCCGACCCCGAGCCGGAGCCGGAGCCCGTGGTCGACCCGGCCGCGCAGGCGGAGCACGCCGACCAGGTCGCCGCCGTCGACGAACAGCTCGCCCAGCCCGAACCGGCCGACGACGAAACCGACCCCGCCCGGCTCGCCGGCCAGCTCGGCGCCCGACTCCGGGACCTCGACCAGGCGCAGGAGCGCGTCGCTCAGCTCCAGCGCGGCGCTCGGGTGCTGTCCGCCGAGCGGAACGAGGCCCGGGCCGAGCTGGCGAACCTCCGCCGCGAGGTCGTCGAGCGTGAGGAGCAGGTCGCCCGCGAGCGCGGCGCCCGGCTCGCCGAGATCGCGCAGCTCCGCGAAGAGCTGGACCGCGCCACGGCCGCCCGGCAGCGCCTCCAGGAGCAGGTCGACACCGCCGTGCACACCGGCCTGAACGCGGCCACCCAGGTGATCGGCCGGTACCCGGCGCACGCCTGCCTCACGTGCGGCGCCCGGTACGGCCTGCCGTTCACCGACCACGGCTGCGGGCCGCTCGTGCCCGTGGTCGTCACGATCGCCCGCGCCGACCGGCCCGGGCCCAACACCAAGGAGCAGTAGCCGACATGGCAGTGAAGATCGCCGCGCAGCTCACCGGCGCGAACCGGGAGTTCAACGGCCTCAACCGCATCGAGCACGAGCTGGTCGACCAGCCGCGCGGCACCCGGTACGCCGTGGTGGCGTACGAGGTGAAGCGGGTGACCGACGAGGTCGACGAGGGCGTGAAGATCCCGACGGCGACGATCGCGCACATCGAGCCGTTGGACAGCGACGACGAGCGGGCGCGGGACCTGCTGGCGGAGCTGTACAAGGACAGGACCGGGAAGAGCCTCGACGGCGACCCGACGCTGTTCGACAGCGTGGTGCCGGACGGCGACGAGCGGGAGGTGCCGGAGGCGTCGGCCGACGAGATCCTCGCCGAGCGGGCGGAGCGGAAGACGGCCGGGCTGCCGGCGTTCTCCGACGGGGACGGCGCGGCATGACGCCCGAGCAGCACCGCGAGCAGGCCGAGATCCTGTTGGAGAACCTCTGGCCCGACGGCGACGCATTCCTCCGCACTCCAGAGCAGAGGGCGGAGATGCTGCACAAGGCTCAGATCCACGCCACGATCTACGCCGCCGACACCCAGCGGCTGCTGGTGGGGCGTGTCGACAAGTCCCTGGCGCTGGCCCAGGCCGAGATGGCCCAGGCCGAGAGCGCGCCGGAGCAGACGTCGTGACCGCCGCCCTGACCGTCCGGGACCTTCAGGACCGGGTCGCCCGAGGCGTCGTCTGGCTGGACGCCAATCTGCCCGACTGGTGGAAGACGGATCGGCCCGACCGGGGCGACAACGGCGGCCCGATCCGCGTCGACGAGCTGTCCATGTCGCACAACTGCTACTGCGTCCTCGGGCAGCTCCTCGGCAACTACTACCGGGCCGAGATCTCCATCGAGCAGGCCGTCGAGTTCGGGTTTGACAGCTCGGTCGGGTCGCTGGCTCGGGACGTGAGCGAGGTCGACGAGGCGATGGCCGACGAGTTCGACGCGCTGCGCGAGCTGTGGATCCGGGTTCTGGAAGAGCGGCGCGCCGGCGTTAGTACCCCCTGACCGACTGCCCCGCCCGGCCACCACGGCCGGGCGGGGCCCGCCACGAGAGGAGCCACGGTGGCCACCGAAACCGCCACGAAGAAGCTGTCCGAGCGGTCGGTGTTCGGCCGGTTCGCCGGCCGGCAGACCATGCACCCGGCACGCCTGCGTAACGGGCAGTGCGTCGAGTGCTTCGGCTGGCCGGACGACCCCCGCCACCCCGTCACCGAGGCGTCGTCGTGACCGGCGCGCTGATCGCCACACACGACCAGGCGCTCCACGCCATCGCCGAACGACTGGAGCAGCCCGACACCGACCAACTCCTGCGCGGCGTCGTCCTCGCCGTGATCGTCATCCACTACAGCCTCCCGTCGCCGACCGGCCGGCCTGATCCGGACTGCGCGTCCTGCGAAGGGAAGGGCTGGTTTCCGGCGCCGAGCGGCGGCCGGGAGCACTGCCACTGCCGCTGCCCGTGGTGCACGGGCTGCGAAGAGCCGGTGTGCGAGGGGCCCTGCCCGACCGTCGAGGCCATCGCGCAGCGGTTGGACCTGTTCGGCCTGGGCGAGGAGTGGCCGCGCCGCCCGGACGGTGCCCCGTGACCGACCGTGCCGTGCGCGCCGACGCCGTCCGCCACCAGGCGCTCCTGCGCATCCGCGCACGCCGCAACCGGGCCCTGCGCCTGGCCCTGACCGCCGCCCTGATCCGCCGCTGGAGGAACCGATGACCGAGCCCGCGCACAACCTGGCCGCCTTCCGCGCCGCCCGCGACTGGGCGGCCGAGCACGGCCACCAGCAGCCCGACGACCGGATGCTCACCGCGTACGGCCGCGTGCTGCTCGACGGCACTCCACCCAACCTGACCGGCCGGCTCACCGCCGCCCTCGCCGATGTGGTTCGCCGCTGCGACGAAGGCGTCCCCTTCGGTTCTGGCGGCGGGCGGCACACCGGGTGGATCCGAGCCGAGGTCATCGACGGGTGGCGGGCACTGCTCGCCGAGGCAGCCTGTTGCACTTCCGGGCCCGCCAACGATTCAAGAGGTGTGAGCGAACCGACCACCCCGGACACCGACCCCGGCGACGGCCGCACCGAATGCGACCGCTGCGGCAAGTGGGTGTGGCCCGTCACCCACTCCTGCAAGGGCGTCCCCGTCACCGACCGGGCCCGCGCCCGCCGCCAGGCCGAGGGCTGACCCGTGGACGAGCCCGACGACGGCCTCACCTGCGACCCGTGCAAGGAGGGGCGCTGCCACGAGTGCGAAGGCGGCTGCTGCTGGCACGGCTGCCCGTGCGACTGCGGCGACCCGGACTGCGGCTGGTACGACCGGTGCGACGACGCCGACTTCCGGCCCATCGAAACCGTCGAGCTGCCCGGGATCAGCCGATGACCGCCATCCCCGCCGACGCCGCCACCTGGATCCGCGACGTCGTCCTCCCGCCCGCCTATCGCAAGGGCACCCGGGACCAGTCGGTCTGTCCGTGCCAGTGGGGCGTCTGCGGCCACTGCCAGGCCGGCCGGCACGAGAAGTGCAACGTGGTCGCCTGGGGCGGTGCTCCGCGCGCCCACGGCGACACCCGCATTACCGACGCCCGCGGTCTCGTCGCCGGAGGGTGGGGCGTCCGCTCCACCGAGGTGTGGCGGTCCGGCCGGCCCTGCCGCTGGATCTGCCCCTGCGGCTGCACGCCGATCGGCTGCGCCCTGCCGCCGGCGAGCCCGGCCGGCCCCGAGCAGCTCGACCTATTCGCCGCCCTCCCCGTCGGCGCGGTGCGGCCATGACCCACCAGGCCCCGCTGCTTCACGTCCCCGGCCGAGGCGGCATCTGGCGCCGGTTCCTCCTCGACAACCGCCGCCACATCAACGCCGCGCCCTGGATGGATGCCCTCGCCCAGCACGCCCCGGTCGGCACCTGCCCGCCGTGCGGCGGCTACCTGTTCCCCAACGGCCAACCCGACCGGATCGGCGGCCGCGACGTCTACCCCGTCCGCTGCAACGGCTGCCACCGCGAATCCGCCGCCCACGGCCCCGCACCCCGCAAGAAACGCGGCCGGTAGCCCGCGCGCACCAGCCAGCTCCGCACGCACAACCCGAAAGGCACGGCCACCAGATGACGATCCGCCCCGTCGACCGGTGGGAATGGCTGGACCTGATCCGCCGCGCCCGCCTCGGCCGCACCACCAAGCTGGTCGCGGTCATGCTCGCCCTCTACGCCAACGAGGACGGCTCCAAGGTGTTCCCCGGCATCGCCCGCCTGTCCGTGGTGTGCGAGCTGGGCTACAACACCGTGAAGGCCTCGCTGGCGGACCTGCGTGAGGCCGGGTGGATCGAGCGCGTCGGCCACGGCACCCTCGGCGGCCGCGCCGACGAATACCGGCTCACCGTCACCGACGGCGCGCCCGTCCCGACGCCCTCCGACATCGAACGGCAGATCGAGCGGATCCGATCCGCGAAGCGGGGCGTGCGGCCCAGCCGCCAGGCCGCACGCCCCACCGACGACACCACCGTGCGGCCCACCGCGCTGGCTGCACAGCCTGTGGATAACTCCGACGTGCAGCCCACGGCGCAGGCCGCACGCCCCACCACCGAACCCGCCGTGCGGCCCACCCCACAGGCCGCACGCGACGACACCACCGAGGACCGTGCGGCCCACTCCACGGGCCGCACCGACGACCGTGCGGCCCGTTCCACGGACACCGTGCGGCCCACGGCGCGGGCTGCCACCAACCATGTACCTAAACCTCTAACACCACCCGACCAACCGACAGCTGATCTTCGTACGGCCGTCACCCACTCGCGCGAGGGCGAGGCCGCGAACGAACCGGATTCTGATGAGGGTGGGTCGACCGGCGACGCCCGGCTGCTGCGGCTCGTCGCCGGCACCCCCGACCTGACCGTCGGCACCCTGCGTGGCGTCGGGTTCTGCATCCCCTGCCACGCCGCCGGCAAGACCGTCCTCGCCGCCGACCCCGTCAACGGCGGCGAATGCCTCTTCCACCTCCGCCGGAGCGCATCGTGAACCACCCGCACCAGCTCCACGCCACCCGCGCCGCCCAGAACCTCACCGACGCCCGCCGCCACCTCGACTCCGCCGTCACCAGCGAACACGCTGCACGCCTCAACGACGCCCGCATCACCGCCGCCGCCAGCGCCATCCAAGCCTGGCGACCCATCCCCGGCCCGACCGGTAAGGGCGGCCACGGCGACCCCGCCAGCCGCGCCGCCGTCGGCACCCTCGAACCCGAAGTCCGAGACGGCCGCCTCGCCCGCCTCGCCGCGTCGACCACCAGCACCCTGACGTGGCTCGCCGACCGCCTCCACCTCCAGGCCGCCGGCGACCCCCTCGACGCGCTCACCGCCGCGATCCCCACACTCCGGCCGGCCACCTGCCGCGAGCTGACCCGCTGGCTCGACGATGCCGACCAGCAGATCCGCGAGGTGCTACACCTCGACCCCGCCGGCCAGCCGATCCCCGGAATCCGCTGCCCCCGCTGCGCGCGCCGCCAACTCACCAGCCACACCACCGGACCCCGCCCCACCTGGACGGTTACCTGCACCGGCGACTGCGTCTGCATCGGACCCGACTGCCCCTGCACCACGGCCCAGCCCACCGCCGGCGTTCCGCACATCTGGGGCCACGACCACCCCCTTGTGACCAGCAGCAACGCGGCCTAGAAAGGTACGATCACACCGTGGACCTCCAGTTCCCGCTCGGCCTCGCCGAACCCCACCGGCGCATCGTCGCCGCCTGGGTCACCGAGAACGGCCTCGACCCCAAGGACATCCCCGTCGACGCCAAGATGACCATCGCAGACGACACCCTCACCATCGAGAAGTTCGTCCGCGACGAGAACGGCAGGGTCGTCGTCGAGACGAACAACGTGCTGCGCGAGACGGTGACCGTGCCGCTGCGCAAGCCCTGGCCGGGACTCAGCCGGCCGTGATTCGCCTCGACGGCCGTCAGTACGGCACCGCCCCGCAGATCGCCGCTGCCCTCGGCCCCGACATCACCGTCGCCATGATCCGCAACTGGGCCAACCCCGACCGCGAACCACGCCCACTCACCCGCATCCGCACAGGTCAGACCGTCTACTACCCACTCGACGAAGCCCAGGCCAAGGAAGCCGAGAAGTACCTCTCCGGCCTCGGCCGCAAACGCCGACTTGACGAACGCGCCCTCACCGCCGCATCCTATTGATCACTCCAACACCTAGGCAGACCCTGCCCGAAAACTGACGAACGGCCCGGTCGAGCACCCAGCTCCCGGGCCGTTCGCATGCCCGCAGCTACGAGGCGACCTGCTCGTCGCGGCCGCTGCCGTGCTTCGCGCTCAACCACTGACCAGGCGCGTAGATGGCGATGTCCGCGTCGAAGCTCTGGACGAAGAGGTGCCCGTCGTGAACGTAGATCTTCAGCGCCGTGGGGTGGCGATCGAACTGACTGGCGTTGCGCTGGACGACGACGCCCGGCGCAGTACGAGGGTTGGTCACGTGCTCGGTCTCTCTGTGATGGACGGTGCCAATCAGGACACCTGATCAGCAGTTGCTACAGAAAGTGTAGTACCCCTCACCGGAGGCGAAGTCCGGCGGGAGCGGAGCGAAGATCGTGCCCCACGCCCTCAAGACCTGCTCAACCCCCGGCTGCCCCGAACTGGTGCCCACCGGCCGATGCCACGGATGCCAGACCAACGCCGAGCAGCAACGCGGCACCGCACGCCAACGCGGCTACGACGAACGCCACGAACGCCAGTTCCGCAGCCGCGTACTCCGACGCGACCCGCTCTGCGTCTGCGAAGACCAAGCCCACGACCACGGCACCCAGTGCCTACGACCCAGCACCGTGGCCGACCACCACCCCCTGTCCCGCAAGGAACTGGTCGACGCAGGGCTCAACCCCAACGACCACCGACGCGGACGCGGCCTGTGCAAGGGATGCCACGACCAGCACACCGCAGTCGCCCAGCCCGGAGGATGGAACGCCAGGTGACCGCCACCATCGAAGCCCGCACCATCGACGGCACGGTCTACCTCAGCGCCCCCGACCTGGTCGCTCTCCTACGAGGCCGAGCCAACGAGGTGAAGGCCGTAGCCCTAGCGATGGGCGACGACCTCACGCCCGAGCAGTACGAGACCGCCGTGGCATACCACACCACGGTCGAGGAGCTGCGACAGAGAGCCGACTGGATCGACCTCGCCGTCATCGCGCACCTGACCGACGAGCCCGGCGACTCCCCGACCTAACGCTGAGTGACGAGGGGTGGGGGGTGACCCCCAAGACCCGCAGGCCACCGGACCGCCGGGGAGGGCTCTGTCCGGTCGGCACGGTTCAAACCGACCCGACCGTCACGCGATGTGACGGCCATCCGAGGTGCCGCGCGATGCGCGCCGAGGGAGATGATCGAAGATGCCCAGTGGTGGAGCGCGCGCCCGATCAGGGCCGCCACCGGACCCGGATGCCCTCGCTCGCCTGCGCGGCACCGACGCCGGATGGCACGTCCTGCCGATCCTCGGCCGGCCCGGTCCGGCTCCGGAGTGGCCGCTGCCTAACCCGTCCGGCCGGGAGCTGGAGCTGTGGGCCAAGCTGTGGGCGAAGCCGCAGGCGACCCGGTGGGAGGTCCTCGGCCAGGAGGACGAGGTGGCGCTGTACTGCCGCCGGTTCGTCCGCGCCGAGCAGCCCGACGCGCCGGTCGCCACCGTGGTGGTCGTCCGGCAGCTCGGTGAGGCGCTCGGCCTGACGATCCCGGGGCTGCTGCGCAACCGGTGGCAGATCGGCGGCGGGCCGGGCACGACCGCGGCCGCGCCGGCCGGCCAGACGCCGACGGGCACCGACGGGGCGGCCACGCCGGCGGCGTCGTCGCGGCAGCGTCTGCTGAGGTCCGTGCCGTCCGATGGCAGCTGACCGGTACGTCGTCGACTTCCCGGCGCTGTGGATCGTCCCGGACTGGATCGAGCGGCACTGCCCGCAGCCGGACCGGTTCGGCCGCGGCGGGCCGCTGAAGCTGTACGAGACGCAGCTGTGGTGGACGGTCAACCACTACCGGGTGAAGCCGACGGCGGTGTGGCGGCCGGAGAATCCGCTGCTCGGGCCGGCGTTCCACTACCGGCGGTCGCAGATCATGGGGCCGCAGAAGATCGGCAAGGGCCCCTGGTCGGCGGCGATCTGCCTCGCGGAGGGCGGCGGGCCGACGCTGTTCGCCGGCTGGGCGGAGGCGGGCGACGTCTACCGGTGCGCGGACAACGGCTGCGGCTGCGGCTGGGTGTACGCGTACGAGCCGGGCGAGCCGAAGGGGATGCGCTGGCCGACGCCGCTGATCCAGATCACGGCGACGTCGGAGGACCAGACCGACAACATCTACCGGCACATCAAGGCGATGATCCGGCTCGGCCCGCTGTCCGACCTGATGCGCGTCGGTGAGGACATGGTCCGCATCGGCCTTGAGGGTGAGATCGACACGGTCACCACGGGCGCGCTGTCGAAGCTCGGTAACCCGGTCACGTTCGCGATGCAGGACGAGACGGGCCTCTACAACGACTCCAACAAGCTGCGGAAGGTCGCCGAGACGCAGCGGCGCGGCGCGGCCGGCATGGGCGGCCGGTCGATGGAGACGACGAACCCGTACGACCCGTCGGAGGACTCGGTCGCGCAGCGGACGTACGAGTCGTCGGCGCGCGACGTGTTCCGGTTCTACGAGCCGCCGCCGGCGAACCTGTCGTACCGCAACAAGCGGGAGCGGCGCCGGATCCACGCGTTCAACTACGCCGGGTTCCCGCACAACGACGTCGACAGCATCGACGCGGAGGCCGCCGAGCTGGCCGAGAAGGACCCGGCGCAGGCGGAGCGGTACTACGGCAACCGGTTGGTCTACGGCGCCGGCACGTGGCTGGAGGGCGACAAGTGGGACGCCCGGGCGGCGGCGCGGACCGTTCCTGACGGCACGGCGATCTGCCTCGGCATGGACGGCTCCGACGTCGACGACTGGACGGTGATCCGCGCGGAGACCGCCGACGGGCACCAGTTCACGCCGACGTACGGCCCGGACCGGCTCCCCACCGTGTGGGATCCGGCGCGCCATGGCGGGCAGGTGCCGCGGTTGGAGGTCCGGGCGGCCGTCGACGAGCTGTTCACCCGGTTCGAGGTGGTGCGGTTCTACGCCGACCCGCCGGACTGGAAGACCGAGATCGACGACTGGTCGGCGGCGTACGGCGAGAAGCGGGTCATCCGGTGGGCGACGTACCGGCTGACGCAGATGCACGACGCGGCGGTGCGGCTGCACACCGACGTGGTGAAGCAGGCCTCGACGTTCACGCATGACGGCTGCCAGGCCACGGCGACGCACGTGCGGAACGCGCGGAAGCTGGCCCGGGCCGGGCAGCGGTACGTGCTGGGGAAGCCGTCGCAGACGCAGAAGATCGACGCGTGCGTGACGTCGATCCTCGTGCACGAGGCCGCGTCGGACGCGACTGCGGCGCTGCTGTGGCCGGGCATGCAGAAGAGCGGGCTGACGAAGGTCAAGGGCAAGGCCCGCGGTTACTGACCAGGGAGGGGGGACGGTGACGCAGCCTGAGCAGCCGCTGACCCCGGACTGGTGGGTCCGCCGGCTCTACCGGCGCCTGCAGGAGCAGGCACGCACCTTCGAGCTGTACGACGCCTACTACCGGGGCGAGCCGCCGAGGTTGCCGTGGCTGCCGGAGCAGGCCCAGGATGAGTTCGCGCGGCTGCTGAAGCTGACGAAGGCCAACTACATGGGCCTGGTCATCGACAGCATGGTCGAGCGGATGCAGATCGAGGGCTTCCGGGTGGGTGACCAGCCGGACGCCGACGCCGGGACGTGGGACATCTGGCAGGCCAGCAACATGGACAGCCTGTTCGACCAGGTGCTGCTGGAGTCGGCGATCTGCGGCAGCTCGTACCTGCTGGTCGCGCCGAACCCGGACCGGCCGGACCGGCCGCTGCTGCACGCCGAGCACCCGACCCAGGCGATCGTCGAGTACGCGCCGGGCACGGCCCGGCAGGTCCGGGCGGCCGGGTTGAAGGTGTGGCTCGACGACTGGACCAGCCGGCTGATGGCCACGCTCTACCTGCCTGACGGGATCTTCAAGTACGAGGCCGACGCGCCGCGCTCCGGTGCGGTGCCGAACCCGCAGTGGCGGCGCCGCGCGGTGGCCGGTGAGAGCTGGCCGGCGCCGAACCCGCTCGGCGAGGTGCCGCTGGTCGAGATCGCGAACAACCCGCGGCTGCTGTCGGGCGGGGTCAGCGAGATCGCCGACGTGATCGGCATCCAGGACCGCATCCACAAGACGCTCGCCGACCGGCTGATGACGCAGGACTTCGGGGCGTTCCCGCAGAAGTGGGCGACCGGGTTCCCGGAGGAAGACGACGACGGCAACGAGAACCGCATCGACGTCGGCCGGAACCGGATGGTCACCTCCGACGTGGAGGAGACCCGGTTCGGGCAGTGGGACGCGGCGCCGCTCGACCCGTACTCGGGTGCGAAGCGGGAGGACGTGAAGGACGTCGCGTCGCGCACCCGCACGCCGGCGCAGTACCTGCTCGGCGAGATGAGCAACGTCAACGGGGAGACCTTGAAGGCCAGCGAGAGCGGCCTGGTGTCGAAGGTCCGGCAGCGGCACCGTACGTCCGGGGAGGGCGCGGAGGACGCGGCCGGCCTGGCGCGGCGGGTTGCCCAGCTGGCCGGGCAGGGTGAGCGGATCGAGGCGATCTGGCGGAACCCGGAGTTCCGCACCGAGGGCGAGCTGATGGACGCGCTGGTCAAGGCGCGGCAGACGCTGCAGGTGCCGGTGGAGGCGCTGTGGGAGCGGTGGGGGGCCTCGCAGGAGGAGATCCGCCGCTGGTCGCAGATGCTCGACGCCGAGGCGGAGCGGGACCCGATCGGCGCGGCCACCCGATCCCTGGGCCAGCAGGACCTGGTGCAGGGCTGACGGGTGGGTGTCGATCAGGTCGCGGCCGCGCACTACCGCCGGCAGGCGGCTCTGGCGCGCCGGGTCGCCCGGGAGTTGGCCCGGCTGTGGCGGCGCGTCGACGGGCAGGCGATCGCCGGGTCGTGGCAGGCCAGCCTCCCGGCCGCCGTGCAGGTGCTGTCCACCGGGCAGGCGCTCGCGGCCGCGGCCGCCACGGTGTACGTCGACGACGCGCTGGAAGCGCAGGGACTCACCGGCGCGACCGAGGGCCGGCTGCAGGTCGCGGCTTTCGCCGGCGTCGCCTCGGACGGCCGGGACCTCGCCGGTCTGCTCTACCAGCCGGCGGTCACCGCGCTGACCGGCATCAGGCAGGGCGCGACCGTGGGGCGGGCGCTCGCCGGCGGGCAGCTGGCCCTGGACGCCATCGCCCGCACGCAGGTCGCCGACGCGGGCCGCGCCGCCGACCAGGTGGCGCTGGTGACCCGGCCGGACTGCGGCGGGTACGTGCGGCTGCTGGTCGGCCGGTCGTGCTCCCGGTGCGTGATCCTGGCCGGCCGCTGGTATCGGTGGAACGCCGGATTCCGCCGGCATCCTCGCTGCGACTGCCGGCACATCCCCTCCAGGGAGGACCGGGCGGGGGACCTACGCACGGATCCGCGCGAATACTTCGCCAGCCTGCCTCGCGAGGAGCAGGATCGGGCGTTCACGGCGGCCGGTGCGGCGGCGATCCGCGACGGCGCGGACCTCGCGAAGGTAGTCAACGCCCGCCGCGGGACGCAGGTCGCAGGTGGCCGGTTGTTCACCACCGAAGCTGCCGGCCGGCGGCCGCGGCTGATGCCGGAGCAGATCTACCGCGACGCCCGGGACCGCAAGGACGCGATCCGGCTGCTGCGGCTGCATGGCTACATCACCTGACGTCCCCTGCCGCGAGGGCGGGGCGAGCACGAGGAGCAGCCGCGATGGCTGAGGACAGCATCACCACGGCCGGCGAGGACACCGCGACGGAGTCCGGCGAGCAGGCCAACCAGGCGCCCGACGAGCTGCGCGACCCCGGCAAGAAGGCGCTGCAGGAGGAGCGGGCCAAGGCCCGCAAAGCGACCCGCGAGCTGGCCGAGGCGCAGGCCCGGCTGAAGGAGTTCGAGGACCGCGACAAGACCGAACTGCAGAAGCTCACCGAGGCGCAGCAGACCGCCGAGCAGCGGGCCGCCGCAGCGGAGCAGGCCCTGGCCCGATACCGGGTCGCGACCGCCAAGGGCGTCCCGGCCGACCTCGTCGACCGGCTGCGCGGCGACACCGAAGACGAGCTGGCCGCCGACGCCGACCGGCTCCTCGAGGTGATCGGCGTCCGCCGGCCGCCGAACTTCGACGGCGGGGCCCGCACCACCGCGGCGGCCGCGCCCGACATGAACGCGCTGATCCGGCAGGCCGCCGGACGGCAGTAACCAGCAGCACCCGTACGGCACGGGCCCGCTGCTTGATCATCAGGAGGTCCAGTGCCGTACAACAACCTGATCTCGCGCACCAGCGCGCAGGCGCTCATCCCCGAGGTCGTCGCCAACGACCTGCTCGACGGGCTGGCCAACGACTCCGTGGCCCTGCAGATGTTCCGGCAGGTGCGGATGTCGACCAACCAGACCCGCATGCCGGTGCTGGCCGCCCTGCCGACGGCGTACTTCGTCAACGGCGACACCGGCCTGAAGCAGACCACCCAGGTGGACTGGGCCAACAAGTACCTCAACGTCGAGGAGATCGCGGCGATCGTGCCGATCCCCGAGGCGGTCCTCGACGACGCGTCGTTCGACGTGTGGGGCAACGTGATGCCGCTGCTGCGCGACGCCATCGCCCGGGCCCTGGACGCGGCGGTCATCTTCGGCACCAACAAGCCGGCGAGCTGGCCGGCCGCGATCGCCGTGGACGCGGCGAGCGCCGGCAACGTCGTCAACCGGTCCGTCGGCACCCCGCGTACCGACAAGGCCGGCATCAGCGGCTACTTCTCCGACCTGTTCGCCACCGTCGAGGCCGACGGCTTCGACGTCAACGGCATCGCCGCGAACACCGCGTACAAGGGGCTGCTGCGCAACGTCCGCGACGCCAACGGCCAGCAGCTGCCGGAGGTCAACGCCAACTCGGTCTACGGCGTGCAGGTCCGCTACCCGATGCGCGGTCTGTGGCCGGCCCCGGCCACCGGCGCCGTCGAGGCGATCGCCGGTGACTTCACCCAGGGGATCCTCGGCATCCGCCAGGACATCACCTACAAGGTGCTGGACCAGGCGGTCATCCAGGACGGCTCCGGGGTCATCCAGTACAACCTGGCCCAGCAGGACATGGTCGCCCTGCGGGTGGTGTTCCGCAGCGCCTTCCAGGTCGCGAACACCCTCAACTACGACCAGCCCGTCGCGGGCAACCGGTACCCGTTCGCCGTGATGAAGCAGGCCGCGTAACCCAGGAGGTGCCAGCGATGGCAGCGAAGAGCGGTGGCCGCGGCAACGCGGCCGACGTCAAGGCCAGCGCCGACGAGGTGCAGGCGAACTTCGACGAGATCAACGACCAGGGGTACTTCGGGGAGCGCGTCGACCCGACCCCGCTGGACAACTACACCGTCAGCGGGGTGATCGCCGGGAAGCCCACCCCGGAGACCGACGCGCAGGCGGCGGCCAGGGCGGCGGAGGCGACGAACACGCCGCCGCAGGTGACCGGCTGATGGGCGTCCCGACGCAGGCCCCCGGCCTGGTCTCGGAGAGCCTGTCCGCCGCTGCGACCAACGGGTTCCTCGGCTGGTCGCCGGAGGCCGACCGGTCGCAGTACACCGTCCGTGGCGGCGCCGACGGCAGCGCGGCCACCGCGTACGCCGACAGCACCGCCTACGCGGTCGGGAAGACCGTCACCTACGGCGGGAAGACGTACGTGGTCCGGACTGCGGTCGGGTCGGGCAACACCACCAAGCCGGACGTGAACAGCGCGTTCGTGCTGGCGGACAACCGGAAGGGCCCGGCGGAGATCCAGGCCGCGACGGTCCGACGTCCGCAGTTCTACCGCTGAGAGGGGGCGAGGTTCGATGGCTGACCAGCTGGCGACGGCAACGGACCTCGCCCTCCTACCCGGCGTCGACCCGGATCTCCCCGAGGACACGAAGGCGCTGCTGATCGAGTGCGCCACTGCGGTGGTGCAGGCGGTGTGCGGCGGCCAGCGGATCGTGCAGGTCGTCAACGACCAGGTGGTCATCGACCTGGACGGCCACGACGTCGGCGCGTACCTACGCCTGCCGCAACGGCCGGTCACCGCGGTGGCCACCGTGCTGGTCGGGTCGTCGCCGGTGACGGACTGGTCGGCGCAGTTGTCCCGGGGGCGGCTGTGGCGGCCGTCGGGGTGGCGGTCGACGCTGCTGGGCTACCCGCTGTCGCAGCCGTCCGGGGTGACCGTGACCTACACCCACGGGTACCCGACCGGCGACCAGCGGCTGCAGCTGGCCCGCTCGGCGGTGCTGTCGCTGGCCGCCGGTGCCGCGTCGGGATCGCTCGGCGTGGCACGGGAGCAGATCGACGACTACTCGGTGCAGTACGAAGCGATGGCGGCGCGGATGGAGGCGAGTCCGTTCCTGATGGGACGGCTTCGTGGCCAGTACGGCCGGCCCGCCCGCTCTGCGCGGCTGGTGGCACCGCAGTGAGCGCGGGCGGCGCGCTCGCGCGGGCCCGCCGGGCGGCGGAGCGGCTGATGGTCGACCAGTGCCGGATCCGGCGGGCCGGTGGCGCGACCGAGGACGATGACGGGAACGTCACCCCCACCTACACGACCCTCTACGAGGGGCGGTGCAAGGTGCAGCAGCAGGCGGTGCAGTCCCGGCCCTCGGATGCCGGTGAGGCGTCGCTGTTGATGGTCCGCCGCGAGCTGCACCTGCCGGTCGTGGCGTCGGCTGGCGTGCGCGCCGGTGACCGGGTCGAGTTGACCGCCTGCACGTACGACCCCGACCTGGTTGGCCGCGAGCTGGTGGTCCGCGACGAGGCGGCGAAGAGCATGGCCACCGCCCGGCGCCTCGGTGTGGAGGAGATGACGAGCTGATGGAGATCGACACCCGGGAGCTGCGCCAGCTGGAGTACGACTTCGCCGAGGTGGTCACCGCCGCACCGCAGGAGGCCCGCAAGGTCGTGCAGCGGGCGGTCCTGAACATCAAGACCGACGCGCAGCGGCGGGTCGGCGGGCTGCGGCACGCCCCGGCGTACCCGCGGTCGATCTCCTACGACACCCGGGAGACGCCGGTCGGACCGGAGGCGGAGATCGGCCCGGACAAGGGCCGCCGGCAGGGCGCGCTGGGCAACCTGATCGAGTTCGGCTCGGTCAACAACGCCCCACGCCCGCACATCAACCCGGCCGCGGACGCGGAACTGCCGCGGTTCGAACGGGCGATGGAGGACCTGGCGGTGCGGCTGCTGGGGGAGCGGTGATCCGCGCCCACGCCGACGCGGTGCTGGCTCTGCTGGCTGCCGCGCCGGGCACCGGCCCGCTGGCCGTCTACGACGGCGCGGTCCCCGAGGACGCGACGGGCCGATCCAAGCCGCCGCCCTACGCGTTGGTGTACTTCGCCGACGCGGATCCGGAGGAGCCCGACTCGCGGCCGCTGTCCGGCCGGCCGGCCCGGTACGTGCTCCGCGCGTACGTGCACAGCGTCGGCCTGACCGCGTCGGCGTCCCGATCGGTCGGCGAGCGGGTCCGGGCGGCGCTGCTGAACGTGCGGCCCACGGTGGCCGGCCGGCAGTGCTGGCCGATCCGCCGGGAGGACGGGCAGCCGCCGCAGCGCGACGACTCGACCGGCTCGCCCGTCATGGACCGCGTTGACGTCTACCGGCTGGAGTCGGAGCCGGCCTAGCGGCGGCCGGGCCGGAACTGGGTCACGAGCCCGTACGTCACCGCCGCGACGAGCAGAAACATCAGCACGTCGACCGCCCCGTGGATCAGGTCCAGCTGGCGGCCGATGAACGACACGACGAGTCCGACCAGGACGGCGAGCAGGACCCGGTTCCCGGTGTGGGCCAGGCTCCACCGCGATTCGTGCTGCTGAGTCATGCCGGGCACCGTACCGCGCGTTCGCAAGAGATCACCCTCCGCCGATCGGCGGGACCTACCTGAAAGGACGCCGCCGATGGCTGCGCTCACCTCCCAGTCCGCCACGACCACCGGCACCACGCCGAACCCGATCACCCCCACCGCGTCCGACACGATCGCCGCCGGCCAGTTCGGCCCGAACGGCTGCGAGCTGCGGGTCATCACGACCGGCACCGCGTCGAACATCACCGTGCTCGACCCGGGCCGCACCCCGTCGGGCAACCCGGGCACCGCCTCGGCGGTGGCCGCCCCGGCGACCGGCGTGCGGCGGCTGCTGATCCCGCTGTCGGCCATCGACCCGACGGCCAGCGTCGCGACGGTCACCAGCTCGTCGCAGACCGGGCTGACCTACGAGCTGTTCCGGCTCTGACCGTGGACGAGCACGTGTGGCTGATCCACCCGGGCACTGGCGGGCAGTGGCAGTG
This sequence comes from Micromonospora ferruginea, assembly GCF_013694245.2. Taxonomy (NCBI): domain Bacteria; kingdom Bacillati; phylum Actinomycetota; class Actinomycetes; order Micromonosporales; family Micromonosporaceae; genus Micromonospora; species Micromonospora robiginosa. The sequence continues at coordinate 6,121,426 of NZ_CP059322.2, read as the reverse complement.
CCCGGCCGCCGCGGTCGACGACTGGCTGGAGCGGGGCTGGAAACGCGCGGGCGAGCCGCCGGAGGAACCGAACCCGGTGGTCCCGCAGCAGACCTCGGCCGCGCCGGCGGCCGTGCAGACCGACACCACGACCGCCGGAGGCGGGACAGGAGAGATGAGCGATGGCTGACGTCCTCGCCGATGGCATGACCCGCGTTTCGTGGGTGGGGGCCATCGCGAACATCAACAGCCCGACAGCCGCCGAGCTGAACGCCGGCATCCAGCTTCAGTACGTGATCACCCCGGACGGGCTGATGGGCTTCGAGGCCACTACCGCTGAGGTCGACAACTCGGCGCTGGCCAGCACCTTCGACACGAAGACCATCGGCCGGGACAGCTACAGCGGCACGGGCCTGCGAATGAAGAAGCAGACCGCCCCCGATACCGCGCGCAACACCCTGACCCGGGGCACGAGCGGCTTCATCGCGATCCGGCGGGATCTCGCGGAGACCACCGCCTGGGCGTCCGGTCAGCCGCTCGAGGTGTACCCGGTGACCTGCGGGCGCCGTAAGGAGCTGGCGCCGGAGGCCAACTCGGTACGCAAGTACGAGGTGCCGACGCCGATCACGCTCCCGCCGGCGACGGACGCGGTCGTCGCCTGACCAGTGACCGGGGCGGCCGGGCCACCAGCCCGGCTCGGCCGTCCCGCACCTTCCTGGGCTGGGCGAAGGGCTGGACATGAACATCAAGGACCGCATCAAGAACGCCCGCCCCACCACTCGTACCGTCCGGGTGTGGCTCGGCGCGGACCTCGACCTGGTCGACGAGTACGAGGCCGCGGTGGCCGCGCTCGAGGAGGCCCAGAAGCCGGCGGACTCCCTCGCCGGGAACGGCTCGGTCACCGACGCCGAGCAGTTGGTCGCCGACCTTCGGGCGCGGCTTGACGAGTTCGCCGTCGACTTCCGGCTGCGGGGCCTCGACGATCTGCGGTACGCGCAGTTGCTGCGGGACCACCCGGCCCGCGTCGACGCCGTCGGCAAGACGATCGAGGCGGACGAGTCCGGCTGGAACCGGGACACGTTCCCGACCGCGCTGGTGCGCCTGGCCGTCGTCGACCCCGAGCTCGACGACGAGGACTGGACCGCGCTGCTCGGCGACGACACCACCCTGGGGGTGCTCACCTCCCGACAGCTCGACCGTCTGGCCACGGTCGCGTTCCAGTTGACCCGGCAGATCGCCGACATCCCTTTCTGACCGGCCGTCTCCGTGACGACCCGGAACTCCGGGCCCGCGTCGAGACGGCCGAACGGCTAAACATCAGCCGCCGCCGGTTCATGGGCTGGGAGCCGGAGGAGGTCACCGAGCACGAGTACGACGAGCAGGGCCGGCTGGTCAGGTCGGTGACGACCCGAGAGCCGGAATGGGACGACGAAGAGCGCGGCTGGATGCTCGCGCTCGCCGCCCACCGGGCGAGCCTGTGCCCGCACTGCGGCCGGCCGCTGTCGGTGTGCGCCGACCCAGAGTCGGAAGGCCAGTGGACGGTACCGCCGCCGCGCCGGTGCTTCGCCACCACGGCGTTGCGCGCGATGGCCCCGGAGTACAAGGACTCGCCGCAGCCGGAAGCGCTGCTGCTGCACGCTGAGCGGAGGTGACCGGTGGCTGGTCTACGGACGGTTGGAGTGCGCCTCGCCGCCGACGTCTCCGGGTTCCGGTCTGGTCTACGTCGGGCCGGCGCAGCGACGTCCGAACTGCGCGGGGAGCTGGACAAGGCGGCTCGCGCGGGCCGGCTCGACGCGCTCGCTGACCAGGCGTCTCGGATGGGTCTCGTCGCCGCGGCCGGGTTCGGTGCGGCCGTGGCGATGGCCGCGAAGTTCGACAAGCAGATGTCGGAAGTCGCGGCGGTCTCCGACGCCACCGGCAAGGAGCTTGACCAGCTTCGGCAGGCCGCCTTGAAGGCCGGGGCCGACACGGCGTTCTCCGCGACCGAGGCGGCGAAGGCGGAGGCCGAGCTGGCCAAGGCCGGCTTGAAGACCTCCGACATCCTCGGCGGCGCGCTCAACGGGTCCCTGGCCCTGGCCGCGGCTGGGTCGCTGGACCTGGCCGAGTCGGCGGACATCGCCGCGAAGACGATGAACGTCTTCAAGCTCAAGGGCGCCGACGTCGGGCACATCGCCGACGTCCTCGCGGCCGCGGCCAACAAGTCCGCGACCGACGTGCACGAGATGGGCGAGGCGCTCAAGCAGGGCGGCCTGGCGGCCAACGCGGCCGGTATGGGCTTGGAGGAGACCGTCGGCACGCTGGCGGCGTTCGCCGACCGGGCGCTCGTGGGCTCGGACGCTGGCACGTCGCTGAAGACCGCTCTGATGATGCTTCAGGCGCCGACGGATAAGGCCCGGGCGCTGATGGACCAGTTGGGCATCGCCGCGTACGACACGAACGGCGAGTTCATCGGCACGACGCGGCTGGCCGGGGTGTTGCAGAAGGCCCTTGGCGGGCTCACCCAGGAGCAGCGCAACGCGGCGCTCGCTGCGATCTTCGGCGCGGACGGTATGCGCGCGGCGAACATCATGTACGAGCTGGGCGAGAAGGGCATCCAGGACTACGTCAAGGCCGTCGACGACCAGGGTGCCGCCGCCGACGTCGCGGCGAAGAAGATGGACAACCTCGCCGGCGACGTTGAGAAACTCAAGGGATCGCTGGAAACGATGGCCATCGAGGCCGGCTCCGGAGCGAATGGTGGCCTGCGGCTGCTGGTGCAGGCGGCCGGCGCGCTCGTCGACGAGCTGGGGCAGTTGCCGCCGGCGCTGACGTCGACCCTCACCGTCATGGCGGGGGTGGCCGGTGGGGCGATGCTCCTCGGCGCGGGCTGGGTGCGGGTTCGCCGGTCGACGCGGGACATGCTCGAGGAGCTGCGCGAGGTCGGCCCGCAGGGGCAGCGGGCCGCCCGAGGGCTGGAGACGACGGCGAAGTGGGCGGGTCGGGTGACGCTGGCGTTCGCCGCGTTCGAGCTGGCCGGCACGGCCGTCGGCGCGATGCAGAAGGACCTGAACCCGCAGATCGACGCTATGGCCCGAGGCCTCGGCGAGTGGGGTAAGACCGGCCGGCTCGCCGGCGAATCGGCCCGCGTGCTGGGTACGGACATGCAGGACCTGGCGGTCGGGCTGAAGTTCCTGGCCGACACCGACAACTCGCGCCGCCAGTGGACCAAGGGGCTCCAGGAGGGACTCGAGGCGATCATCCCGGGTCTGGACGGCACCAACACCTCGCTGACCCGCACGAAGGAGCGCGTCGACGCGATGGACTCGGCGCTGGCGCAGCTCGCCTCGGGTGGTAAGGCCGACGAGGCTGCGGCCGCGTTCAACCGGCTCGCGGAGGCAGCCGCGAAGGACGGCGTCTCGATCGAGGAGCTGAAGGTGCTGTTCCCGCAGTACGCGGCCGCGCTCGAGGTGGCTGGGAAGGCCTCGACCGGCGCCGCGGGCGGGGTGCAGCAGGTCGGCGGGGCCGCCGGCCAGGCCGCCGACCAGGTGCAGGAGTTGAAGGAAGCGTTCGACGCCCTGTTCGAGCAGGAGATGTCGTACGACAAGTCGTTGCTGGCCTACAAGCAGGGCATCGCCGACGTCAAGGAGGAGCTGCGCGACGGCACCCGCACGCTGAACGACAACACCCAGGCTGGCCGGGACAACATCGCCGCGGTGTTGGAGCAGGTCGACCGGATCAAGGCGCTGCGGGATGCCCGGCTGGAGCACGGCGAGACTCTCGACGAGGTCAACGGCAAGTACGTCAAGGACATCGACGGGCTGCGTCGCACGATGTTGCAGGCGGGCTACACCAAGGGTGAAGTCGACGCGCTGATCGGCAAGTACAAGGCGGTGCCGGGCAACGTGTCGACGAACGTGTCGGCTCCGGGCACCACGAAGGCGACCGGGCAGGTGCAGGACTTCAACTTCGCCGTGAGGTCGGTACCGCCCAGCAAGACGGTGCCGTTCTGGGCGACGACGGCGGAGGCCAAGGCCGCCGTCGAGGCGCTCAAGGCGAAGATCAACGAGCTGAAGGACAAGCACATCTACATCTCCGGCACGGTCCGCTGGACCAGCACCGGCGACCTGAAGGTGCCGGGCGGCACCCAGCTGAAGAACCGGTGGGGTGGCGTGTACGAGCACGCGGCGACCGGGCTGCTGCGGGAGGCGCAGATCGCGGCGCCGCAGGGCCCGGCCCGGTACGCGTGGGCGGAACCGCAGACCGGTGGGGAACTGTTCGCCCCCCGGTTCGGGGACATGGCCCGGACGCGGGCGCTGGTCGGGTACGCGATCGAGAACTGGTGGGGCGGCTGGGAGCGGTTCGCGCCAGCGGCGACCGCTGGCGGCGGCGCGGCCGGCGGACAGGTCAGCAACCACTACTACTGGCAGCCGCGCACGGCCACGGCCACCATGGCCGACTTCCAGGCCTACCAGGCACGGCAGGACGCGCTCGCGCGGGTGGGGAGGCCACGGTAGATGCCCGTCTACGTCGGCACCATCGCGACACCACCGCCGCCGGTCGACCCGCCGTCACCGATCCCCACACCGGCGCCGCCGCCGATCGACCCGGGCCGGCCGGTGGCGGTATGGATCGCCCCGGACGGCACGGAGTGGCCGCTCACGAACGACTCGACGTTGTTCTTCACGCTGAACGCGGTGACCGGGTGGGGCGCGGCGCCGATCAACATCGTGGCCGACGACCACCCGCGTGGCGGCACCCGGGTGCGGCACATCCAGCCGCAGGCCCGCACGATCACGTGGCCGCTGCGGGTGCGGGCGGACACTCACCTGGAGCTGGTGGCCGGATGGCGGGCGCTCGCGCGGGCGTTCACCCAGACCCGCCGGCTCGGGCCGGGCCGGCTGCGGGTGCTACGCCCGAACGGCGACGCCCGGGAGATTACCTGCTACTACCAGCAGGGCTTCGACGGCGAGCCCGGCCAGGGCCACACGTACGACACGGCGGTGCTGAGCCTCTACTGCGAGGATCCGTTCTGGCGGGCGATCCGGCCGCAGAGCCTGCCGTACGCGTACGGCACGGCAGTGTCGTACCTGTCGCCGTACCTGACGGTTTCGCCGTCGTCGGTGCTCGGCGTCGCGACCGCGGTCAACGAGGGCGACATCGAGGCCTGGCCGTCCTGGACGATCGTCGGGCCGGCCACCGCGCTCGTCGCGACGAACCGGACCACCGGTGAGGCGTTCACCCTGACCGGCACCCTGACCTCCGGGCAGGTCGCCACCATCACCACCGACCCGCCCGCCGTGCGCGGGCCGGGCGGCGCGAACTGGACCGGCAAGCTCACCTGGCCCGGCGCGCAGCTGTGGGCGTTGCAGCCCGGCCTGAACGACGTGGAGTTCGCCGTCGCCGGTGCGGCCGCCGGCACGGCGATCACCCTGTCCTACGTCCCTCGATACGAGACGGCCTGACCATGCCTCTGATGCTGTCCGCGCCGGCGCGGACAACCCTGCTCATCACCGACCGGAACCTCAACGTCCTCGGCGACCCGGTCTCCGGATGGACAGACCTGGACGTCACGTTGCGGTTCAACGAGCCCGGCTCCGGGTCGTTCACCGCGCCGGCCCGGCCGGAGCTGCTTCAGCTGATCGCCGCCGGTGGTAACCGGGTGGTCGTGATCCGCGACAGCGTCATCTTCGCGGCCGGGCCGATCGAGCGGGCCGGCCCGCAACGCTGGTCGGTCGACGGAGCCGACACCGACCCGGGCACCGTCAGCGTGGGATTTACCGACGACCTTGCGCTCATCGCCGGCCGGGTCACCTACCCGAACCCCGCCGCTGTGGCGACCGCGCAGACGTCGACCGCCAGGTGGACGGCCACGGACGAGGCCGGCGACATCATGCGGTCGCTGGTCAACCTCAACGCCGGCCCGGGCGCGCTGACGGTCCGGCGGGTGCCGCAGCTGGTCCTCGGCGCGGGCGCCGGCCTCGGCGCCAGCATCACTTTCGGGACTCGCTTCGAAGCGCTCGGCGACGCCCTGCGGTCGGCGGCGATCGCCGGAGGCGGGCTCGGGTTCCGTACCCAGCAGGTCGGCACCACGATCGAGTTTCAGGTGTACGCGCCGGTCAATCGGACCAGCGGCGACGGCGCGGTCCGCTTCAGCCGCGGTCTGGGCAACCTGCGTTCCTACTCGTACGAGCCGGTCGCCCCGACGGCCACCGTCGCGATCGTCGGCGGGAAAGACGTCGGCACGTCGCGGGTGATCGTCGAGCGGGTCAACAGCCCGGCGGTCGCGAAGTGGTGGCGGCTGGAGACGTTCGTCGACCAGCGGCAGTCCGACGCCACCGCCGCCGCCGCGGCGGAGCTGAATCAGGCCGGCGACGAAGAGCTGGAGCGGTCGGCCGAGACAGCCCGGCTGACCAGCGTCACCGTCGACACCCCCGACCAGCGGTACGGCACGCACTACCAGCTCGGCGACCGCGTGTCGGTCGAGCTGAACTCCGGCGCGGAGGTCGCCGACGTGGTCCGCGCCGTGCACCTCGAGGTGAGCCCGCGCGACGGGGAGACAGTCACCGCGCTGGTCGGCTCGCAGGACGCCTCCGCCGATCCGGCGTGGGTGAAGGTGACGCGGGCCCTGGCCCGCCGGCTCGCCGGATTGGAGACCATCTGATGGCCGAGTCCTCCTACCCCAACCCGGGGGTGACCCAGCTTCAGCACGAGCGGCTGCTGGGCCGGGCACTGCCGTCAGGGCTGATCGGTGACCCGGCCGATCAGCCGCTGATCTACGCCGACGGCAGCGGCACCCGGGAGATCCGGATCCGGGTGTCACGGCAGGCGGTTGTCGACGGCTACGGCTGGCAGAACGACGCCGCCGTGGTCACCAAGACCGTCGCCGCGAACTCCTCCGGCTCAACCAGGGTGGACCTGGTGGTGCTGCGCCTCAACCGGGCCGACTGGACCTGCACCGTGCAGATCGTTCAGGGCACCCCGGGGGCGGGCGCGCCGGCGGCCACCCGCACGCCGGCGTCGGCCGGCTCCGGTGTCTACGAGATCGAGCTGGCCACGGTCACGGTCGCGAACGGCGCCACCACGTTTGCCGGCTCGGCGGTCACGGAGCGGGCCTGGTATCTGGGTGAGGACGGGCAGATCCTGTGCAAGTCGTCGACGAGGCCGCCGCACCAGAAGGGCCGCACAGCGTTCGAGACCGACACCGGCCGGTGGATTCTCTCGGACGGCACGACGTGGCGTAACGCCGTCGACGACTCGGGGATCGTCGCGGTGACGATGGTCTCAGGGTTCTCGGCGACGGAGAACTCGCTCCAGCGGCGCGGTGGTGTGTGCGTGCTCAACCTGAAGGTGCAGCGCACCACCGGCGCCATTCCGGCCGGCGCCACGACGCGCGTCGCGAACGTGCCTGCCGGGTTCGAGCCGACGTTCCCGGTGCAGTCCACCGCCCTCTACTGGTCCGGTGGGGCGCCGGCGGCGCTGCGGGTCACCTCGGCAGGTATCTACGTCGTCACCGCCGCCGGCATCGCGATCAACGAGGACCGCACGGTAGACGGGTCGCTCGTCTGGCACGCCGCGTAGGAAGGGGTAGGGCATGACTCGCTACTGGGCCGGCGGTGGGCCGTCGGACTACACGATCGTCTCCGGTGACACCGTCACGATCGGCGCGCTGTCGGGCAAGGCCGCCGTGGTGGTGGGCGGCGTGGAGATCACCTGGTGGAACGCGGAGACCAGCGGCACCCAGTACACGGACCTGCTGGACAGCGGCGGCGCGGCGGTGTCGGCGGTGCTGTCGTCGACGACCGCCGACGGTCGGGCGCTCGGCCAGATCCCGCGGGTGCAGTACCCGGACGGGATCACCGGGGCGTGGGCGTCGGCCGGCGGCGGACCCCGCGTGTGGATGGCCGCCGACGTCGGCGACCAGGCCGTGGCGACCGCCGTCGGGTTCGCCGCTCACGTCGCCCAGAGCAATGGGCATGGGACAGGCGTGGCGAACCTGGTCGACGCCTCCGTGCCGCCGCCGGGCAGCCGGAACGTCGGCGACCTGTTCGGGGTGGTGACGGGTGGTGGGTTCGGGTTGATCCCGCCGTCGGCGGCAGCCGGGGCGGTGTTGCTCAACCCGCCGCTGTCCGGCGGCTCGTACGTCGGGAACGCGGTCACGCCGCCGCTGTCCAGCCAGGGCCAGAACGGGCAGCCGTGGCTGCGGCTTCAGCAGCCGTACAGCTCCACCGACGACAACCCGGACGCCGTGCAGTTCTTCTCCACCACGTCCGGTGGCTCGTCGGTGAAGACGGGCTGGTTCAACGGCAACGGTGAGGGCCGGTCCGCGCCGTCGACGGTCAACCGGATCGCCCACCGGGTCTTCGAGTACGCGGAGGGGTTGGGCGGGCCGAGCACCGGCCGGTACGCGGAATGGTCAACGAACCCGACCAACGCGGCGAACCGGGAGCCGCTGCTGGGCGGCTACGGCACCGGCCACAGCACGAAGCCCGGCTGGATCGAGGCGACGCGGATCTTCAGCGGGTTGCAGGGCGTACGAGCAGGCGGCTCGTACAACTCGCTGTCCGGCATCACCTTCCGAGGACAGCGGAGCGGCACGGGCGCGCCCACCAGCGGCACCTGGGCCACCGGAGACGCCGTCGTCGACTCTGCTGGCGCGCTGTGGCTCTGTACGGCAGGCGGCACCCCGGGCACCTGGGCCGGCGCGGCCGGAGGCGGAGGCGGCAGCACGGTCAGCGTGATGCCCACCTGGACGCAGGACACCGCAGCGGTCGGCACCGGCACGTATCGGGTCTACAACCCGGCCGCGTCCACGCTGACGCTGCGGTCGGTCGTCGCGTCGATCGGCGGCACCGCGCCGGCCGGGTCATCGCTGATCGTGCAGGTGCGAGTCGACGGCACGGCGGTGTTCACGTCGGGGAACCGGCCGACGATCACCGCCGGGAACAGGTACTCCGGGGTCGCCTCAACGTTCGTGTCCGCGTCCTGGGCGGCCGGCTCGTATCTGACCGTCGACGTCGACCAGGTCGGCTCCACCACGGCCGGTACCCGCCTCACCGTCCAGGTCCTGGCGTACTGATGGCCATCAGCAGAGTTGACGACCAGGAGGCTATGCCGACTGGCGCCCAGTCCACGGTGACGGTGTCCGGTCTGACCGGCGTGGTCAACGGGGACCTGGTGCTGCACTTCTTCGCCCAGCTCAACGCGTCTGCGACCGTCACCGAGCCGGTGTCCGGGCTGACCGTGCGCGGCGATGCGACCAGCGGGGCGAACCTCGGCGGCCGGATCCGCTCCCGGGTCGCCGCTTCGGAGCCGGGCAGCTACGTGTGGACGACCTCGGCGACCCCGAAGCTCGGCGCGTGGGTGGGCGCCTATCGAGGCCTCGACGTGACCACGCCGGTGGCTGCCGCGTCGATGGTGGCCGGGGTGTCGGGCACGTCGCAGACCACGCCCGCGGTGGACGTGCCGGCGGGCGGCTGGCTGGTGTACGGGGTGGCCACCCGCCACGCTCCCGGCGCGGCCGGCGCGTCCACCTGGTCGTCGTCGGCTTCCGGTGAGGCGGAGCGGGCGGAGCTGGCCACGAACGCCGGCTCGGCCGACGTCACCTTGGCGGTGTGGGACTCGGGCGGCCCGCTGACGGCAGCCACCGGGGTCACGCGGACGCTCACCAGTTCCCTGTCGGAGGGCAACGCGGTGGTGTTCGCGATCGCGCTCAAGCCCGACGCCGCGGCGCCTGCCGTCGAGCCGGCGCCTGGCATCCCCATCTTCTAGGAGGCGGCGTGACCCTCATCGGTTGGTGCCCGGGCGGCCGGAGCGTAGCGGAGATGCTGGCCATGTACCGGGACACCGGTGCAGGTCGGATCTTCGTGCAGCCCGGCAAGCCGATGCCCACCTGGGACGGCTCAGTGCTGGGTCCGCTGGTCGCAGCGGGCGTGACGGTCCACGTGTCGTACAAGACCAACCCGCTGGCGGAGGTGTTGGCCTGGGCGGCGCGGAAGCCGGCCGGGTCGCGCCTGAAGTTGACCAAGAACCACGAGCCGGAGCAGGGACCGGCTTCCGGCGACCCGACGCCGGAGGAGTTCCACGCCGCCTGGGCGGAGCTGTGGTCGGCGTTCGACGCGGCACCGATGCGCGACGAGATCTGGCTCGGCCCGACGTACACCCGGTATTGGTGGCAGGCCAACCCGGGTGACACCCGGTGGATGCCCCGGCAGCCGGTCGACTTCGTGGGCTGGGACGTCTACAACAACGGCACCACGTACAGGTCGCCGGACGACCTGCTGTCGATCCCCCGTGCCGTCGCCGAGCAGCTCGGCGTGCCGTACCTGGTGGCCGAGCTGGGCGCGCAACGGCTCCCGGGCGACCGCGACGGCGCAGGCCAGCAGGCGTGGATGCGCGCCATGGTCGACGCGATCAAGGCCGATGGCGGCCTGACCTGCTGCTGGTACCACAAGGAGGGCTGGGACCTGGCCGCGCCGGGTTCGGAGCCGGCCCGGCTGACCTGGCAGACCATCATCTCGGAGGAGACGCCGGTGGCCACCACCGCACCCAAGACGCTGCTCGACGCCCGCCAGCTGCTGCTGGACCACCTCGACATGCACCCGGGTAAGACGGTGGACGACGACCTGGACCCGGCCGAGGTGGGCATCGTCGGCGACTCGGCGCACCGGGGCGGCTACCACTGCGGTGAGGACCGGGTCGTGTCCGGCGACTACAGCGTGGTCGAGTCGGCGCGTGACCGCACCGGCCTGGACCGGTGGGCGTGCGCGCTGGATGTCGGCCAGTTCGAGGTCACCACCAGCACGGGAACGTACGACCTGCCGCACTACTCCCGTTGGCTGGTCGCCCAGTGCGAGGCCGGCACCGACGACACGCGCGATATCCGCGAGGTCATCTACAGCCCGGACGGGAAGACGGTCCGTCGCTGGGACCGGCTCGGCCGGCGGTCGTCCGGCGACATCACCCACCTGTTCCACACCCACAAGAGCTACTTCCGCGACGCGATCCGCGCCGGCCGCGACCAGACCGCCGTGATCCGCCGCTACCTCACCACCATCGGACTCATCGAAGGGGACGACGACATGCCGACTGCCGCCGAAATCGCGAAGGCCTTGCTCGCCGAGGACCTCAGCTACACCGGGTCCGGGGCGCTGCCGCTGCGGACCCTGCTGCGCAACCTGCACCAGCAGCAGCGCGGACCGGCGTTCGCCGACTGGCAGCAGACCAGGGAGGCGGCGGCACTCAAGGCGCAGGTCGCCGCGGTTGCCACGGCCCTGGCCAAGCTGCCCGCGCTGGTCGGTGCCGAGGGGACGAGCCCGGCCGAGCTGGCCGCCGCGCTCGCCGCGCTGCCCCGGCCGGAGCCGGTCGACGTTGGCCAGCTCGCCAGCGCGGTCGCCGAGCGGGTCCTCGCCGGCTTGCCGCCCGCCGATGGGCCGGTGTCCCGCGACGACCTGGAAGCCGCCCTCCGCACAGTCCTCGGGTCCCTCGACGGCGCCGCGCCGCAGGCCTGACCGGTGCCGGACATCCCCGCCGCGCTGCTCAGCTCCGGCGGCCCGGTCGGGGTACTGCTCTTCGTCGTCGCCCTGGTCCTCACCGGCCGGCTGGTGCCGCGCACCGTGCACGAGGACCGGGTACGCGACAAGGACGAGCAGATCACCCACCTGAGGGCCACTCTCGCGGTACGCGACGAGCAGGTCCGGGTACGTGATGAGCAGGTGCAGAAGCTGCTGCCGAACACCGACCTGACCGTGCAGCTGCTGCAAGGCTTGGCTCGGGAGGCTGGCCGCCATGATCTGGAGACGTAAGCGCCGGCCGAAGCCGTCGCCGGAGACGACCGAAGCCCGCACTCTGTTGGAGCGGGCGCAGGCGGATCTGGCGGCAGCCCGCGCCGACGACGACCAGGTGGACGCGGCGGCCCGCCGGCTGGCGGAGATCCGCCGGCGTAACCACTTCGGCCCAATGATCACCGACGCGTTGAGGGGGTCGCGGTGAAGGACCTGAACACCGTGCTTGCCGTCATCGGCGCAGTCGCCTGCTGGTACTTCGTGGTCGCGTTCTGGGTGACCACGCGCGGGGACTGGCGGCACAACCCGGGCGGCCGGCACCTCATGCAGTTCACCGCCAATCTCGGCGTGCTGATGTCCCTGATCGTGGCCGCGCGGATCTGGCCGGACTACCCCGGCCGCACCACGGCCACGTTCGTGACGTTCGCAGCCCTGGTCGGGCAAGTGGTGTGGCGGTGCGTGCTGCTGCACCGCGCCCAACACGACCGGCAGGCGGCCGGTAGCTAACTGTCGTACCGGGTGCCCTGGGCTTCCATCCGGGCCCGCACCTCGGCCGCGTGGGCTGCGGCCGTCTCCATGTCCGCGCCCGCCTCGCGGAGCAGGTCGACCGTCGGCCCGCTGATGCCCTGCGGGTCGGCCATCGCAACCCCGGCCTGGACGCCCAACAGCGTCGGGTCGGTGGTCACCGCGCGCACCGCCGTCACGGCTTCGTCGCGGGGCTTTTCGCGGTCGCTGCCGTGCCCGTAGCGGCCGGCCACCCCCGACAGCTCGGCCAGGACCAGCCGGTCCCGGGCTGGCAGAGAAGGCACGTGCACCATCCACCGACTGTACCCAGGAGGGCACCACCATGTTCGAAGGCAGGTTCTGGAAGGCGACCGCCGAGCGGGCCGTCAAGAGCGCGGCCCAGGCGCTGTTGCTCTACTGGGGCGGCGACGCCGTGTTCAACGCCTGGCACGCCGACTGGCCGGCGGCCGGCGGCATCGCCAGCGGTGCGCTCGTGCTGTCCGTGCTCACCTCGCTCGTTTCGGCGAAGGCCTCCGGCGAGCCGGACTCGCCGAGCCTCGTAACCGGCCAGCTCTGACCGCCGTGCTGCCCCGTCTGATCTCCCGCGCCCGGTCCTGGGCACGGGTCCCCGCAACCCTCCACCGAATGGAGCACCAGATGTCCACCCTGAGCGAGCAGCTCGACCAGCAGAACGCCACCCTCGGTACCGTCCGCGACGGTCTCGCCGGGATCCAGGCCGACGTGCGGATCCTGATCGAGCGGGCCGCCGGCGACCCCGAGGCCCAGGCCGCGGCCGACCGGGTGCAGGCCACCCTCGACGGCCTGGTCGGCGAGCTGGGCGCGTTCCGATCGGAGACCCCCGACGCGGACGGCTCCGACACCCCGGCGACGGACCCGGGCGAGCCGGAGACCTTCTCCCGCCGCTGACCACGCACCATGACGAAGTGCCCCCACCTGGCCGGATGGCCGGGTGGGGGCACTTTCGCGTGGAGGAGCGCGGAGCAGGGGCCCGGTTGCCCGGGCCCCTGGGTGCTTCAGGCGGTGGCCTGCCACTCGGCGCTGGCGGTCCAGCTCCGCTCCCGGTGGGCCTCTCGGACCGCCTGAGCCTGGGACATGTTCGGGTTGGCGCGGAGCTTGTCGAGGGCGAGCTGGGTGTCGGCGTCGGCGTCGGCGCGGTGCATCTGGAAGGTCTTCTCGCTCTTCTGGGCGATGGTCTTGAGGTTCATCTCTGGCTCCTTCTCTCGCTCCCTGTACCTAAATTCTACATCGCACTAGCATTTACTGCAACAGGGTAGTGTAGAATTTTTCCCATGGACCTCCGCGACCTCGCCCGTCAGCTCGCCGCCGCAGCGGACACCCCAGACGACCTGGCCCGCTACCAACTCCTGCGCGACCTCGCGCCCACCCTCAAGGCGGCCATCGCGGCTGAGATGGACGCCGCCATCTCAGCGGCCCGCGAGACCCAGCCGGAGGACCAGGTCGCCGAACGCGCCGGCGTGACGGTCCACGAGGTCCGCCGGCGGGTCACCGCCCACCGCAAGCGCATCGGCGCCGCGCGCGGCCCGGGCCGTCCGGCCAAGCAGCAGTAGCCCCAGCGCGACAGCGCCCCCGCGTGGCCACCAGGCCAGCGGGGGCGCTGTCGCGTGTCCAGGTCAGCTAGTCGACCGGGCCTGCCGGCTGGTGCGGATGGCCCGCTTCGCGGTCGACTCCGACACCCGGTGGTCGGCCATCACCCGCCGGACGATCTCGGCGTACGCGACGCCCTGCCGGTCCAGCCGGTCGACGGCTTCCTCGAGCGTCTCCGGCTCCGGGTCGGCGCCGTCCAGGTCGAGGTCCAGCTCGGTGTCCCGGCCGCTGTCGTAGACCCGGACGCGCCGGCCGGCGCGGTTGACGATCCGCCCCCACGGGCTGGTGTCACGGTCGGTGTCACCGGTGTCAGACACTGAGCTGACCTGCGAGTTGACACCAAGATCAGTGTCACCCTCCTCGGTGGGGGAGGGGAACCAGATGGTGGTCCAGGCGTAGTGCACGCCGATGAAGAGCAGGAACAGGACGACGGCGATGAGCAGGGCGACCGGCCCGCCCCAGCCGCGCTGGGGCTCGGTCGCCTCGGCGAGGGTGAACATCTCAGGCAGCTCCGAACAGGATGGCGGGAAGCGGGGCGACGAGGTGCGCGGCCATGTCGACGAGCGACCGAGTGGTGCTGCCGACCAAGCCCTGGGGCAGGTCGGACATCATGCCGAGGAGGATGGCGACGATCCACAGGCGGGCGTTGAGCCGGTAGATCCCGGACTGCGGGAATGCCAGCGTCGCGAACCGGCCGAGCCGCTTCGACGCCTTGACCGGCAGCATGCAGCCGAGGGCGTAGATCCACAGCAGGCCGATCAGCGCGCCGATCAGCGCGTTGACGCTGGCGCCGGCGATGTAGGCACCGCCGGTGGAGTCGAGCAGCGCCTGGATGACATTGCCGATCGCCTCGACGGTCTTCTGGTCGGCTGGGCTGCCGTCGAAGCCTTCGCGGATGACCGGCACGGCGACGATGAACGCGAGCCGGTCGCGCAGGCTGTTCGGTCCGACGCTCATGTAGTCGATGATCAGCGCGAGGAGCAGCAGGATCGCCACCCCGGTGGGGGACATGGTGTGCGGCATCAGACCCCCGTCCAGTTGAGCACCAGCGCGCCGGTGCCCGGGTCGCGGACCTCGAGGCGGGGCGCGTCCATCGGTTCGTTCGCGGCGACCGCGTCGCGGGTGAGCGCCTGGAGCTGCTGGGCGAGGATGCTCCCGTAGCCGGGCAGGGACAGGTCCAGCACGACGATGTGCCGGCGGCCGGCCAGCACCTCGTACTGGCCGTCGAAGATGTGCAGGCGGTACGGCAGGGCGGCCATCAGCGGTCCATCTCCCGGTGCGTGGTGATCGGGAACAGGGCGACGCCGAGCAGCACCATGACGATGCCGGCCACCGCGGTGACGGTCAGGTGGCCGGCCAGCCGGGCGGCCAGTCCGGTGGCCAGCGCGGCCAGCACCCCGACGAGGTCGGCGGCCAGGATGAGCGTCCACGGCACGCGGCGGGGCTGGATGACGGTCGGGTCGACGTTCATGCGGAGCAGCTGGCCGGCCGGCGCGTCGGGCGGCGGCTGGCCGGGCAGGGCGTGGTGGGTGGGCATGATGGAGGTCCTTCCTTCCGGGGAGGGCCCCGGGGCGCGGCGTGCTGTCCAGGCGTTGGCCGCGCCCCGGGGAGCTTCTACTTCTTCCTGTGATGCTCGTTGAGCCAGTCGTTGGCCGTGGTCTTGCTGACCTTGGCGCGCTTGGCCACCTGCCGGCCGGACGGCGGCCGGCCGATCTCCTTCAGCAGCTCGTCGTAGGCGGCGGCGACCTTCGCGATGGCGCTGTCGTCCGGCGGCGGGGCGGCGGGGTGGAGTCGCCGGCGGTTCGGGCGGCTCCGGCGGGGGACTGGCCGGGCCGGCCGGTGCCGGTGGCCGGCCGCTGGCCGGTGGCTGGCCACCCGACTGGCCACCGCGCCGGCCGCTGGCCGGCCACAGCCCGAGCGACCAGTCGGCCACAGCGATCCGCGCCAACCGGGGCCGCAGACCCTGCGTCGCCGACTCCATCGACCGGGCCAGCTTCCGGCACTCCCGCACGCCCGGGTCGGACTCGTCGAGCACCGACGCCCGCTTCGGCGCCGGCGGCTGGATGGCCACCGCGCGACCGCGCAGCGCCGCCCACGCCGACCCGAGCCGGCCCGGCCGGACCTGCGCCCGGCAGGCGGCCCGCTCGGCGTGGTAGCCGTCCCACGCCACCCGGGGGTCGCGGATGTGGTGCTCGATGCTCCAGCGCTCGGCCCGCCACGTCCGGATCGGGAACGCCCGGCGCCGCTTGCGGTCGAACACGGCGCCGGTTTCGTCGACCAGATCGGCGCGCAGGAGCTGGAGTTGCTGGGCGCGGCGGGTGTGCAGGCCCCACAGCCACGGCGAGAGCAGGGAAGCCATGCCGGAGCCGACCGCGAACGGCGTCGGTGTCCAGTGCTCCCCGTCGAAGTGCGAGTAGTTCATGGCCGCCACCACGGCGGCGATCAGGTAGGCGCGGCGGCGCATCTCGGTGGCGGTGCCGGTGGCCCGGTGCATCAGCGCGTCGTGGGCGTGCCAGTTCACGTAGAGGGCGATGGACTCGACGGTCGCGGCGTAGACCAGGGCGACGGCGAGGCGGGCTGGGGCGGGCCAGGACTCGGGGGTGCGGGTGATCGCGTAGCCGGTCTGTCCGCCGACGGCGGCGGCGTTGACGAGCAGCAGCGGGGCGATGGTCCGGGCGGCTCGGAGGCCGGCGCCGATGCGGTGCCAGAAGCGGGCGCGGGCCTTGGCTCGGGCCTTGCGGCGCTTGCGGTCGGCGCGGGCGCGTTCGCGGTCGAGGCGGCGGCGCTCGGCTCGGTGGGCGGCGGCCTGGTCCCGGTCGAACTGGGCCTGAAGCCGGCGGCGCTCGTCCTGAGCACGGGCGGCCGCGGCGAACTCCTCGGCGGTGCGCCGGGGACGGAACAAGGTCATGACAGCCATCCTGGCGTGTCTGTCGCGTCTGGCGCAACTGTCGTGTCGTGTCGTAGCGTGTCGGCGTGGCTATCGGGGTCGTGACTGGCGTGAGATCATGCCCGGGTGAGCACAGGAGCAGGGAGCACAGGTTGAGCAGCACGAAGTGGGTGAGCCCGGCAGAGGCAGCCGAGCTGCTGGAGGTCTCCCCGCGCCACGTGCAGCGATCCCTGCAAGACGAGGCGCAGCGCCTGGAGGAGTGGGGCGAGGAGGGGCAGGGCTGGCGGTACAAGCCGCTGTCGACCCGCAGGACGTACCAGCTGCGTCGGACCTGGGTTGAGCGGAAGGCCGGCCCGGCCGAGGCCTGAACTGGACGCGAAGCGGCCCCGCTCCTTTCGGGTAGGAGCGGGGCCGCTTCCTGTCACACGGTGGGCTGGCGGGATCCGGGGCAGTTGCCGCGGCTGCCCATCGCCTGGTGGGGCGGGCAGGGCTGGCCGGCGGCTACGCTGACGCGCGCTCCGCAGATGGAGCACTGGGACTGAGGTGCCATGACTGGACTCCTTGGGGGATTCGGTAGTCCGGGTACGGATCGTTCTCCGGCTCGCGCTGCTGCCCTGACGCCGCGATGCCCCGCAGGTAGACCACCGACCGGTCGCGGGCGGTGATGCGGATCCCGGCGGCGACCGGGGAGTGCGTGCCGTCCTGGGTGACCAGCTCCCACCCGGCGAGCTGCTCGGGCCGGGCGGCGTCGAGGAGCTGGTGAACCAGGACCAGGATCCGAGCCGCCCGCCACTTGGGCGGCAGCGGCTCGGTGAGGACCGGTACGGGCTGGGCGGTGCGCGGCGGGACGTCCGCCATCAGCAGCGCCCGGGTGTCTGACGACCGGTGCTGCACCCGGATCCCGGCGGGGGACTGGCCGCCGGGCTGTGCGTCCCGGCCGTACCGCTCGACGGCGGCGATGTCCGGGTGCTCGGCAGCGTTGAGGAGGGCCTCGATGATGTCCAGGGCCTGGGAAACCTGCACGGTGCTCTCCTGATCGATCGGGATCTTGGCAGCTCACGAGCCGGGTCAGTCTACCGACGGGCCCGGCGGCGCCCGGCTCCGGCGCGTCGTGGTGCCGCGCTCGTCTCGCCGGCCGCCCGGCCCGCACCCGGGCCTCGGGCAGGCGCAGAACCCGCCGTACGGCACCAGCTCGTGGGCGCCCGCGCACCGGTGCGTCTTGACGATGATGCCCTCGACGCAGCCCATGCAGGTCGACGACGACGCGGCCGACCTCGCGCTGGTGGAGGTCGGCCGCGTCGTCATGGCGTGGCTGTCAGAACGTCTGACCGGCGCGGATCGAGTCGATGAACGTCGACCACTCCGACTCGTCGAACGTCACCTGGGCGTCGGGGCGCTGCGACGAGCGGACGATCCGGTTCTGCTGGGCGTCGATGGCGACCTCGACGCAGTTGGGGCCGGAGTTGTCACACCGGTTGGGGCGTACGAACTGCACGGTTGATCTCCTTCTTGTTGCGCCGGCCGTCGGGTGCGGCCGGACTCTTGCGGGGCAGGGAGCGGGTCCACCGGATGAACGCGCCGTACAGCCAGTCCGCCGACGTTGTCGGTAGTTCGTTGAGGGCGGCGGCGTAGAGCGCGGACATGTAGACCGACAGGCCGGTGCGGTCGCCGGCGTACGCCTCGGCGAGGCGGACCTTCGCGGGCGAGCACGGCCAGGGGCCGCCGCAGGACTGGCAGTTCCAGGCGGGCCGCGCGGGTTGGTGGTCGAGCTGGTTCAGCCGCTCGTCGAGGACGGCGAGGGCGCGGGCGGACCGGGCCGGGCGGTCGGTCACCGCTCGAGCGACGCCCCCCGGACACGCCGGTTCGTCGAGGCGGCTCATCGCTGGTAGCCGCCCTCGCGCTCGTTGCGGCTGTTCAGGATTCGCGCCTGGGCGATCATCCGCTCCTTGGCGGCGCGTGCCTCGGCGTCCTGGAGTTTCTGGGCTTGGTCCGGGCGAGCCGACACGAGCGGCTTCTCGGTCCGGATCAGCCGGCGGAGCAGGGATCGGATGGGTGCCACGCTGTTCGCCTCCGTCAGTCCGGGGGCGTGGGTCCGTGCTCTACGGGGGCAGAGCACGTACCCACGTCCGGCTCAGGGCGGCGGGGCGAACAGCTCGTCGTACGCCGTGCGACTCCCCACCACCACCAGCAGCGATGACGGTAGGTAGAGAAGCGAGTCGCTATGGGTACATGGTGTACCCGGTGACTCGGTGTACCTCTACTGAGGAGCGGAGATGCGGTGAGCCAGCTCGGCCGCCTCGGCGCGGATCGCCGCCGGGGCCTCGCGGGCGAGGCGCCCGGCCATGTCCTGCGCCGGCGGCGAGAACCTGACCGTCTCCGGTGACGTCGCCTCGGCCCGGGTGAGCAGGTGCAGGGTCGCTTCCGGCGCGCCTTCCAGGTCGGCGGAGCGGGCCAGCTCGACGTAGTGACGGCCGCGCCGCTCGGTCGACGGGATCGACTGAGGGTCGAGGGAGTGCGCCCGGCGCTGGGCTTCGTCGGGGTCGCCGAGGTCGACGGCGCACATCACCGCGTACACCTCGACGAGTGGCTTCGACACTCGGGTGCGCAGGCCCACGTACCCGTCCGGGAGCGCCCGGTCGACGACCTGCCGCGCGGTGTCCCAGTCCGACCACGCCCCTTGGTCGCCGGTGCGGGCTCGGGTCAGCGCGGTGCACAGGTGGAGGTCGGCGAGCATCTCGGCGTACTCCACGCCGCCATCGGCCACCCGCGGTTCGATCAGGGCTCGTGCCTCCCTGAGCCGCTCGAGGGCTTCGTCGCCGCGGCCGACGGCGCGCAGGATGTGCGCCGCGTACCAGATGCTGCTGGCGATCGCGAGGGGGTCGTCGGCGTCGAGGGCGGCGGCCATGCCGCGGTCGACGGTGAGCCAGCACAGCTCACGGTCGCCGTGCCACGCCAGGTATGCCTGGGCGAGGTGGTAGGCCTGGGCGAGGTGCGCGAGTGCGGCTCGCCGGTCCTGGCCGGTGTGCAGCCGCGCGGCCCGCTGGGTGGCGTCGAGGAGGCCGGGGAGGACGAGGCCGGCCTCGGTGCGCTGGTTGCGGCTGGTGTGCCAGGTCTGCCAGGCGGAGTCGACGGCGCCGCGGAGGTAGTCGGTGCTCTCGGGCTGTCCGTCGATGGTGATGTGCCAGGCGGTCAGCGCGCGGCGGACGTCGTCGACGGCGGGGTGGGTGGCGCGGCCGTCCAGGGAGAGGGTGACGGTGGGTCCGAAGAGGTCTCCGAGGTCGTGGACGCCGAGGTGCGGGGCGATGCGCTGGGCGACGTTGAGGGTGAGCTTGCGGCGGCCGTTCTCGACGAACTTGATGGTGCTGAGGCCCAGGCCGGTGAGGCCGGCCAGGCGCTCGCGAGAGAGGCCGACGCCGCGGCGGAGCTTCTCGACGCGTTGGCCGGGGGTGAGGGCAGACTGGTCGACCATCGGGCACCTCCGCAAGGGGTTACATCGTGTACCCCACGGTACGCCGACGTGCCAACCCTCACCCTCAGGTAGTGGCGATCAAGCTACTCAACTAGCTCACCTACATGTCTCCGCATGCTGCCTACCCTGCGGCGGTGATTTACCCCGGGCAGGAGCCGGTCGGCTACCAGGATCTGGCCGCGATCCTCCGTGAGCGGGTGACGTCTGGGCAGCTCAGGCCAGGCGACCGCCTTCCGTCCGAACGTGATCTGTCGCAGACCTACGGCGTCGCGGCGATGACCGCCCGAGCCGCCGTCAAGCAGTTGCGCGCGGAGGGTTTGGTCGAAGCGGTGAGGGGCCGCGGTGTCGTGGTGCGCGAGTCGGTGGAGCCGGAGGAGGTCGTCGTGGACCTCGGCGACTGGGTGTCGGCGCGCAGCCCAACTCCCCAGGAGCGGCGGGACTACGGGGTGCCCGAGGGAGTGCCGCTGTTGGTGATCGCACATCCGGATGGTTTGCAGGATCTGTATCCGGCGGACCGGTATCGCGTCACGTTCGCGCAGGTCAGACCGGATTGATGCCGGTTGACCCGGAAGGTTAACGACGCGTTCACAATGTGAGTAACGCTTCGGATCTGCCGCGTTCACATAGCGCGATTTCGGGCGGTCCAGGGTTGCTCGGTCCCGCTCGCGGGATGATCGTCTCTGCATGCGTCGCAGCATGGGGGGGATCCTGCTGGCGCTGGGAACGGCAGCCGTCCTTTGCGCGGCCACCGACGACCCAGCGTCCGCCGATCCTGGCCTGCCGCTGCCCGTGCCGCTGCCCTCGCTGCCCACGCTCCGGCCGCTGCCCATTCCGCTGCCGAGCCTCCCGGTCCCACCGCTGCCGCTGCCGGAGCCGCTACCGTCGCTCATCCCCGACGTGCCCGGGCTGCCCGACATCGACGGCGACGACGCCGAACCATCCCCGAGCCCTCGGCCCAGCCGCTCCCCCCGTCCGACCAGGTCAGCGACTTCAGCGCCTTCGTCGGCGTCGCCGCCGGCCCGATCGACCACGCTAGCTCCGCCGCCGCCGCCGCCGTCGCCGCCGACGGCCGGCGCCTCGGCGGGCCCGCCGCGTCAGCAGTCGCAGTCCCGGCCGCCTGCGCGGCGAACAGACCCGTTGACGCAGGCCGCCGACCCAGGCCCCCGCCCGACGCCGCTCTCACCGTTCGGACGGTGGGAGCCGGGGTACGCGACGAGCGGCGCGGCCTCGGGCAGCGCGGGCATGGCTGGCGCGGCGTCGGCGGACCTGACGGCGACGCTCGCCGCTCCCGAGCTTCAGCGCGGCGGGGTGGCTGCCGCGCTCGACAACCGACCGCCGGGGCGACCGGTGGAGCGGGGCCCTCCCCCACCGAAAGTCCTCCCTGATCAATGCGGCCTGCACAGCCATTGACCAGGGAGGACCTTGAGATGACCAATGCGTTGATCTACGTGACAGCAGCCAACCTAGACCGTTACACCGATCGATGTGCAGAATACTGCAACCGGCTGGGCCTTCGCCTCGCGGCCGTCGTTGTCGACGACCTGAGCGGCGGCCGATGGCCGGAGGTGGTGCAGATGCTCATGGACGGGCGCGTCCAGGTCGTCGTGGTCGCCGACCGCGACGAGCTGCCGGCGGATCGGACGCCTCGGATCGATGTGGTGGCGGAGCAACGGCGCCGCCAGATCCCGGGGCAGCGGTCGGCGTGCCGGCCGCGGATGGTGCGCTGAACGGCAGCACGGTGACCGCCTCCCGGAGACGGGAGGCGGTCACTGCTGTGTACCGCTGGGTGGTCATCACCGAGGCGTGCCCGAGCAGCTCCTGGACCACGCGGATGTCCCCGTACCGCTGGTTGATCGTCGACGCGAAGTAGTGCCGCAGCGGGTACAGCTTGGTGGGGATGCCTGCGGCGGCGAGGTAGTGGGCGGTCTGGGTCGACACCCAATCGCCGGTCGGTGTCCGACCGGACGGGCGCCGGACGATGTGCCCGGGCGGCAGCGGGGCGATCAGCTCCCAGATCAGCGGGTGCGTGGGGACGACCCGGGCCTTGTCGCCCTTGCCCCACAGGTGCATCACCTCGGCGGTGACGTCCTCGCGGCGCAGGGCGGCGATCTCGCAGGCGCGCAGCCCGCCGAGCGCGGCGAGGCGGCAGTTGATGCGCCACGGGTCGGCGGTGTCGTAGATCGCGGCGCGGACCAGTTCTGCGCCGGCCGGGCGCGGCACGCCCGGGTTGACCTTCGGCGCGCGCAGGTCGGCGGACGGGTCGAAGGACAGCCAGGGGTCCTTCGGGCTGCACGCCCAGCGGTAGAACCGGACGAGGTGCTTGTGGTAGGCGCACTTCGTCGCGCGGACCCAGTCGGGGTTGTCGAGCCAGCCCGCCAGCTCGGTGCCGATGGCGGCGTGGAGGCCCTCGGGGAGCTCGGCGTGGGCCTTGCGGAGGACGCGGCTGGACGCTCGGACGCTCTTCTCGGCGTAGCCGCCGGCGCGCATCCAGGTGAGATGCGCCTCGATCATCTGCTCTGGGGTAGCCACGTACTCGACGGTGCCCGAAGTCGTGGTCATCGCCTATGCCCTGACCAGGCGGGGAAGGACGGCGGGACGGCGGGTGTCGGGTTTCGGGGTCCCCCCGGCGGGGGAGGTCGCGGCCTTGGGTCGCCTTTTCGGCTGAGGTGCGCGGGCGGGGGCGGTCCGTACGGTCGGCTCCGGGGTGGGCCGTTCGGCGTCTCCCCGATAACGTGTGGTGACAGTGGCGATAAGTTACAGCGGCGGGCCAATTCCGCGACGGGTTCACGAACCCGGCCCGGTTCGGGCGATACGTGCCGGCTCGACGCAGATTCTCGGAGGTTCCCATGACCGCAGTGGGGAACGGTGCTCAGACCGCCGGCCGGCCCACCCGCCTGCCCCGCTCGGCGCGCCGTAAGCAGCTGCTCGCCGCTGCGCAGGAGGTGTTCGTCGCGCACGGCTACCACGCCGCGGCGATGGACGACATCGCCGAGCGGGCCGGCGTCTCCAAGCCGGTCCTCTACCAACACTTCCCCGGGAAGATGGAGCTCTACCTGGCGCTGTTGGACACGCACTGTGACGCCATCGTCGCGAAGGTGCACGACGCGATGCGCGGCACGCAGGACAACAAGGAGCGGGTCGGCGCGGCGGTGCGGGCCTACTTCGACTTCGTCGACCACGAGAGCGAGGCGTTCCGGCTGGTCTTCGAGTCCGACCTGCGCAACGACCCGGCCGTGCGGCAGCGGGTGGAGCGGGTCGAGCAGGGCTGCATCGCGGCGATCACCGACACCATCATCTCGGACACCGGGTCGAGCCGCGCGCACGCCGAGCTGCTCGCCTCCGGGCTCGTCGGTGCCGCCGAGACGGCCGCCCAGTTCTGGCTGGCCGGCGGCCGGCAGGTGGCCAAGCCGGAGGCGGAAGCGCTGGTGGCGGCGCTGTCCTGGCGTGGCATCGCCAGCTTCCCGCTGCAAGGTGAGTCAGCCTGACCATCGCGCCGCCTGATCGGATAGCCTTCCCACGGTGGCTTTTTCGCCCCAGTTGAGGAGGCACAGTGGAGGTCAAGATCGGCGTGCAGTACGCGCCGCGGGAGCTGGTCCTGGAGAGCGCGCAGTCGCCGGCCGAGATCGAGCAGATCGTGACCGACGCCTTCGCCAGGAGCGAGGGCACGCTCTCCCTGACCGACGAGAAGGGCCGACGGGTCATCGTGCCGGTCGGCAAGGTCGCCTACGTCGAGATCGCGGAGGCCTCGCCCCGCGCCGTCGGGTTCACCGTCCGCTGATCCGCGTCGCACCGGTCGCCGTGGCGGGGTGACCTGCCGCGGCGACCCGGTCGTTCCGGGGTCGGCCCAGCCGTCCGGTCCGGCCCGGTCGCCCGGTCCGACTCAGTTGTTCAGGCCCGCCGCGGACATCCGCGCGGCGTGCGCCTCGGTCAGCTCGCGCAGCAGCGCCGGCACGTCCACGCCGGCCCGGCCGATCAACGCGACGAGCGCGCCCCGGTCCGCGGCGGCGACGCGGCCGGCCTGCGAGAGCGCCTCGCCGAGCAGCCGGCGCGCCCACATCGACAGCCGGCCGGCCGCGCTCGGGTCGGCCCCGATCGCGGCCCGGATCTCGGCCGCCGCGAACTCGACGTACCGGGAGTCGTGCAGGACGTCGAGCAGCAGCGCGCGGTCCGGCCCGGCCAGGCCGTCGGCGATCCGGCGCAGGAAGTCGTCGGTGATCGCGTCGCCCACGTACGCCTTGGTCACCGCCTCGGCCCAGTCCCTCGGCTCGGTCGAGTCGTGGTACGCCCGCAACGCCTCGACGTAGGGGGCCATCGCCTCCTCGGGAGCCACGCCGAGCGCGCCGAGGCGGTCGGCGAGCCACCGGTAGTGCGCGATCTCGGCCGCGGCCATCTCGCTGAGCGCCGCCCGACGGCGCAGGTCGGGGGCGAGTCGGGCATCGGCGGCCAGCCGGTCGAACGCGAGCAGTTCGCCGTACGCGACGAGGCCGAACAGGTCGGCGGCGGCGGGGTCGGGGGCGGGCACGAGCGCAGGCTACCGCCCGCGCGCAATGTGGCACAGGTCACACCGGGCACCCCTGGATGCGCGGCCGGCACCCGGAATCGGGACGGCTGAGAGGCTGTTCAGGTAGGATGAGACAGTTGCCGTGGGCACCGAACAGGTCAGCTTCGCTGATCAGCACCGGTCCCCGGAGCGCGTGCGGCCCGGTCCGGCTCGGCGAAACCGCCGCCGACCGCGTGGCCCGCGCCAAACCGTTCGCGCCCTGAGGACATGAGGGGCGCACCACGAGAGGGCACCCCCACATCCACATGAGTGAGCAGACCATCGGCCAGCCACTGGCCCCCACAGCTCCGGTCCCGCCGGAGGCACCCACGTTCGCCGCGCTCGGCGCCCGTCAGGAGACCGTCGAGGCGCTCGCCGCCGCGGGCATCACCCGCGCCTTCGCCATCCAGGAATACGCGCTGCCCATCGGGCTGCGCGGCGTCGACCTGATCGGCCAGGCCCCGACCGGCACCGGCAAGACGCTCGGCTTCGGCATCCCGCTGCTCGAGCGCGTCTTCGCCCCGTCCGAGGGGAGCGACGGCGTGCCCCAGGCGCTGGTCGTCGTCCCCACCCGCGAGCTGGGCATCCAGGTCGCCAAGGACCTCGACGCCGCGGGCCGCACCCGGGGCGTCCGGGTGCTGCCGATCTACGGCGGCGTGGCGTACGAGCCGCAGATCGAGGCGCTGCGCAAGGGCGTCGAGATCCTGGTCGGCACGCCCGGCCGCCTGCTCGACCTGCAGAAGCAGAAGCACCTGCGGCTCGACCGGGTTCGCGCGCTCGTCCTCGACGAGGCCGACCGGATGCTCGACCTGGGCTTCCTCGACGACGTCGAGAAGATCCTCGCGATGCTGCCGGAGGACCGGCAGACGATGCTCTTCTCGGCCACCATGCCGGACCCGATCGTCGCGCTGTCCCGTCGCTTCCTGCGCCGGCCGGTGACGATCCACGCCGGGCACACCGCCGAGACCGGCCCGTCACCGCAGACCCAGCAGCTCGCCTACCGCACCCACTCGATGAACAAGGTCGAGATCGTGGCGCGGATCCTGCAGGCCGAGGGTCGCGGGCTGACGATGATCTTCACCCGCACCAAGCGGGCCGCCGACCGGGTCGCCGAGGACCTCGACTTCCGCGGCTTCGCCGTGGCGGCGGTGCACGGCGACCTGGGCCAGGGCGCCCGGGAGCGGGCCCTGCGGGCGTTCCGCGCCGGCAAGATCGACACCCTCGTCGCCACCGACGTGGCGGCCCGGGGCATCGACGTCACCGGCGTCACCCACGTCATCAACTACGACTGCCCCGAGGACCAGGACACCTACACCCACCGGATCGGCCGCACCGGCCGGGCCGGGGCCACCGGTGTCGCGGTGACGTTCGTCGACTGGGACGACGTGCCCCGCTGGCGGATCATCGACAAGACCCTCGGGCTGGACATGCCCGAGCCGCCGGAGACCTACCACACCTCCCCGCACCTCTACACCGACCTGGAGATCTCCCGGGACGTCAGCGG
The DNA here is from genome assembly GCF_013694245.2 of Micromonospora ferruginea. Lineage (NCBI taxonomy): Bacteria > Bacillati > Actinomycetota > Actinomycetes > Micromonosporales > Micromonosporaceae > Micromonospora > Micromonospora robiginosa. The sequence continues at coordinate 6,095,158 of NZ_CP059322.2, read as the reverse complement.
CACCCTGCCGACCGCCGAGCGCACCCGCGCCGGCCTGTCGGCCGAGGTCGAGGAGGACCTGGGCGGCGGCCGGTCGCGGCGCGGCGACAGCCGGGGCCGCAGCGGCGACAGCCGGGGGCGTGGCGGGGACAGCCGTGGCCGGGACCGGGACCGCCGGCGCGGTCGCGGCGGCGAGTCCGGCGGCGCACCCGCCGCCGGGGCCGAGGCCGAGGCGATCGAGGCCGGGGCCGACGAGGGCACCCGCACCCCGCGCCGCCGGCGTCGCCGCCGGGCCGGCGAGACGGTGGCCGGTGAGCAGCCGACCGGCGTGACCGGCGCCGAGGTCGCCGGCGAGCCGACCGTGGCGGCCACCGCCGAGGGCGAGACCGCCGCCAAGCCGCGCCGTCGCCGGCGTCGCCGTGCCGGCAGCTCCGGCGCTCCCGCCGCCGAGGCCACCAGCACCACCACCGACTGACCACACACGCACACGGCCCCCGGACCCACCAGTTCCGGGGGCCGCTCCCTGCCCGACGCCGACGGCGTCGATCATGAAGTTGACGGGGCGACACGCCGCGACCACGGCCGCCAACTTCATGATCGACGATCCTGGTCGGGCCCGGGCAGCAGGAAGGGGTACGCCATGGCGGAACCGTTGGACGCGGCGCTGCGGGAGGTCCGGGCGCTGCTGCTGGACCCGGGCCTGACCCGGGCGGTGGCCGCCGGCCGGCGGCGCGGGCAGCGCCCCTCGGTGGTCCGCGCGGAACTACGTCCGGTCACCCTGAAGGCCGGCCCCCGGCTCCAGATCGCCACCTCGGACGGCGCCCGGCCGCACACCCGCAACGTCGCCCCCGGTGCGGAGGCCGGCACGGCCGTCGACGAGCTGCTCGCCGAGCCGTTCGGCAACTGGCACGTGGAGACCGCCGACACCACGGTCCAGCTCCGGGTGACCAAGTCCGGCGAGGCGCAGGTGCACCGCGCCGCGGCCAGCCGCCCCGCCGCCGAGCCGGCCGGGCACGACCGGGCGAAGGACTGGCTGCTCGACCCCGGCGACCCGCTCTTCGACGCGATCGGCGGGTCGGCGGCCAAGCGCCGTCAGGTCGACGCGTTCCTCCGGGCGCTCGCCGCCACCCTGCCGGACGACCTCGCCGGCCCGCTGCGCGTGGTGGACCTGGGCTGCGGAAACGCGTACCTCACGTTCGCCGCGCACCGCTACCTGACCCGGCGCGGCCTGGACGTGACGCTCGTCGGCGTGGACGTCCGCGAGGACCAGCGTCGCCGCAACACCGAGTTGGCCGAGCGGCTGGGCTGGGCCGACCGGGTCAGCTTCGTGGCCGGCACCATCGCCGAGGCGCCCGTCGAACCGGCCCCGGACCTGGTGCTGGCGTTGCACGCCTGCGACACGGCGACCGACGAGGCGCTGGCCCGCGCGGTGCGCTGGGGCGCCCGCTGGGTGCTCGCCGCCCCGTGCTGCCACCACGACCTGGCCGCGCAACTGCGGGCCCGCCCCGCGCCCGGGCCGGACGAGCTGCTCACCCGGCAGGGCATCCTGCGCGAGCGGTTCGCCGACGTGCTCACCGACGCGCTGCGCGCCGGGCTGCTCCGGCTGCACGGCTATCGCGCCGAGGTGGTGGAGTTCGTCGACTCCCGGCACACCCCGCGCAACCTGCTCATCCGCGCGCGGCGGACCGCCGGCGCGCCGACCGACGGCAATCGATCCGAATATCGCGAGCTGGTGGACCGGTGGGGCGTCACGCCCCGGCTGGAGACGCTGCTCGCGGACGTGGACCGGGCTTCTCGCTAACGGCGGCGTTCGCCCCGGTTGCGGTCGCCCCGGTCGAAGACCGACACCCGCTCGCCCGGACCGCGGTTGGTGGACCGCTCGCCCTCCTGCGGCGGGCTCGGGAACGGCACCACCTTCGCCGGCTGGTCGGAGTTGCCGGCGGCGGCGAACGCGTTCCAGGAGATGTCGACCAGCAGCCGCTTCAGCTCGGCGTGGCGGGCCGCGGCATTGCGCTGGAGCGCCATCCGCGCGCCCAGCACCACGCCGACCAGCGTGGTGCAGACCGCGCCGGTCGCGGCGATCAGGTGCAGGCCCTCCGCCGGGTCCCCCTGCACGGCCAGCACCAGCAGCCAGATCCAGAAGCCGAGCGCGAAGACGCCGGCCTTGGCCACGAAGAAGAGGCTCACCGCGCCCGGGCGGTGCGGGACGGGACGGTCCGGCTCGGCCATGCTGCTCCTTCGAACTCGGTGCCGGGGAGGGGTTTCGTCCAGCTTAGTTGACAGTTCGCAACTGTTCACGCGGTGTGGGTCCCACCCATGGGACCTTCCGACCGATCAGTCAGTTGTTTTGTCGCGCGGGCGTACTAGGCTCGGGACGCAATGGGCTCCACCGACGTGTCACCACAGATGGCCTTCGCACGCTTCGTGCGACGGGCCATCGACGACGCGCGCGAGGAGCGCGGCTGGACGGTGACCGACCTCGCGACCCACACCGGCGTCGGCCGCTCCACCGTCTTCCGCTGGCTGGCCGGCGACTGGCAGGACTACCCCGAACTCGCCAAGGTGCGCGGCTTCTGCGCCGCCCTCGACCTGCCGGTGGCCGCCGCGTTCCGGGCGCTGGGCCTGCCCGACGCCGGATCGGTGCCCCGCCGCCGGGGCGCCGAGGACGGCCCGGTCGAGGCCGACGTGCGGGTGATCCTGGATCGGCTGGCCGACCCGAACGTCCCCGCCGAGGAGAAGCACCACATCCGCGACCTCCTCCGCTACCTGGCCCGCCGCCCGGTCCGCCGGGCCGGCTGACCGACGCCCGGCCCGGCTCAGGCGACCGTGAGGGTGAACGCGGCGGTCCGCACCACGCCGCCGACCTGGAAGTCCAGGAACATCCGGTAGCGACCCGGCCCCGGCGCGGTCAACCAGAACGTCACCGCGTCGCCGTCGCGCACCGGCTCCGGGTGCACGTGCAGATAGCCGAGATCGCCCTCGCGCAGCGCGACCAGGTGCCCGTACGCGCCCAGGTAGGGCTCCAGCGGCGCGGCGCCGCCGCCGCCCGGGGCGGTGACCCGGAACCGCAGCGGCGCCGAGCGGCCCACCTCGGGCGTGCCGGTGTACGCGGCGGTGAACCCGTCGACCGTGGCCGACGTCGCGGGCGCGGGCAGCGGGCGGGGCGCGTACCCGCCGGGCACCGCCAGATCGGCGCCGAGCACGGCGGCCACCTGCCGGCCGTCGTCGGCGACCGCGGTGAAGTCCGCGTACATCCGCCAGGCGCCCGGGTCGGACGGCGTCAGCGGCACCGACCAGGTGCCGTCGGCGGACATCGTGGGGTGCAGGTGCCGGTAGCCGGTGAGGTCGCGGCGCACCACGATCACGTGCATCGGCTTGTCGTGCACGACGGCGAACCGGGTGACCGCCCGCCGGCGGTCGTCGCGGATCTGGAACCGCAGCTCACCGGCGCGGCCGGCGGTCAGCACCGGGCCGGTCGGGACGAGCGTGTAGCCGGCCGAACTGATCGACAGGCCGGTCGCGCCGTCGCCGCCGCCCTGGGTGACCGTGGCGCCGTCGTGCGAGTGCGCGCCGGTCCCGGGCGCGTGGGCGTGGTCGCCGCCGGCGCTGTCGGGGGCGCCGGTGGAGGCCGCGCCGGCCCTCGCCGGGTTCGCGGGCGGGTTCAGCCGGCCGAGCCCGAAGCCGAGCAGCACGGCCAGCACCAGGCCGCCGACCACCAGGGCGAGCCGCAGCGTCTCCCGGTCCACCGCGACCGGACCCGGCGCGCCGGAACCCGCAACGCCGGTACCGGTCGCGCGGTCGGTCGAGCCGCTCGCGGCACCGCCGGCCCGCGACCCGGGGCGTCCGGTCGCCGGATCGTCGACCGCGGAGGCGGTGCGGGCCGAGGACTCAGGCAACGCCGCCGACCAGTTCGTAGCCCGCCTCGTCGACGGCGGCGCGGACGGACTCCACCGGCAGCGGCGCGTCGCTGGTGACCGTGGCCGTGCCGCCGGCCAGGTCGATCCGGACCTCGTCGACGCCCGGCAGGGCGGACAGTTCCTCGGTCACCGCCCGGACGCAGTGTTCGCAGGTCATCCCGGTCACGGTGTACGTCTGGACGACGGGTCGGCGCTCGGTCATGGCCCCACGTTACCGCCGGCCGGACCCCCGCCCCCGACGCCCACGCCCCCGTGGCGCCGCTCGCACCGGTCGCCGTGTTAAGCGGGGCCCCTTCCTCTACCGAAAGCGTTAACCGGGGGCCCCTCCTTACACCGTGGCAAGCGCGAGCGGGAGCACGTCCGGCGCGCCGGCCCGGCGCAGCAACCGCGCCACCATGCCCATCGTCCAGCCGGAGTCGACCAGGTCGTCGACGAGCAGCACCGGCCCGTCCAGCGCGGGCAGCGCGTCGGTCAACTCGTCCGGCAGGTGGAAGGCGTCGTGCAGCGCACGGACCCGCTGGGCGCTGTTGCCGCGCGGCCCGTCGGCGCCGGCCGGGCCGGTGGGGACGACGGTGCCGAGCAGCGGCAGCCGGCCGACCGTGGCGATCCGCTCGGCCAGCGAACCGACCAGCCGCGGCCGGGTCCGGGAGCCGACCGCGACCACGCCGGCCGGGCGGCGGGGCCACGGGTCGTCGCCGTGCGCCCACGCCTTCAGCACCTCGACCACGGCGGCCACCACGTCGTCGGGCACCGGGCCGTCCGGCGCCTCCGGCCCGACCAGGCTCCGCAACCGCCCGCCCCACCCCAGGTCGGACAGGCGGCCCACGGCCCGCCCGGCCAACGCCTGCTCCGCCGGGGCGATCCGGCCCTTGAGCGGTACGCCGACCGCGTCCATCCCGGTCGGCCAGAGCTTCTTCGGCGCGATCTGCACGCCGGGGCGGCCGAGGAAGGTCTGCGCGGCGGTCAGCGCCTCGGCGGACACCTCGACGTCGAACAGCGGGCCGGCGCAGTTGTCGCACCGGCCGCAGTCCGCCGCCCCGGTGTCGTCCAGCCCCTCCCGCAGGTAGCGCATCCGGCAGGTGGTGGTGGCCGCGTACTCCCGCATGGCCCGCTGCTCGGCGGCGCGCGCGTCGGCGACGCGTCGCAACCGGGCCTCGTCGTAGACCCAGGGCTCGCCGGTGGCGAGCCAGCCGCCACGCACCCGGCGGACCGCGCCGTCCACGTCGAGCACCTTGAGCATCAGCTCCAGGCGGGCCCGGCGCAGGTCGACGAGCGGTTCGAGGGCCTGGGTGGAGATCGGCCGGTCGGTGTCCAGCGCGGCGAGCACGGCGCGCACCTGCTCCTCGGGCGGGAACGCGAGCGAGGCGAAGTAGCGCCAGATGGCCGCGTCCTCGACGCCCGGCAGGAGCAGCACCTCGGCCTGGTCGACGGCGCGGCCGGCGCGGCCGACCTGCTGGTAGTAGGCGATCGGTGAGGGTGGCGCGCCGAGGTGCACCACGAAGCCGAGGTCGGGCTTGTCGAAGCCCATGCCGAGCGCGCTTGTCGCCACCAGCGCCTTGATCTTGTTGTCCAGCAGGTCCTGTTCGGCGGCCCGGCGGTCGGCGTCCTCGGCCTGCCCGGTGTAGGACGCCACCGACCAGCCCCGCCCGCGCAGGAAGTCGGCCGTCTCGGTGGCCGCGGCCACGGTGAGCGTGTAGACGATCCCCGAGCCGGGGAGCCGGTCCAGGTGGTCGGCCAGCCAGGCCAGGCGGTGCGCCGGGCTGGGCAGGTCCAGGACGCCGAGGCGCAGCGACTCCCGGTCCAGCGTGCCGCGCAGCACCAGCGCGTCGCCCAACTGCTCCGCCACGTCGCGGGTGACCCGGGCGTTGGCGGTGGCGGTGGTGGCGAGGACCGGCGTGCGCTCCGGCAGGTTGGCCAGGAACGTCCGCAGCCGCCGGTAGTCGGGGCGGAAGTCGTGCCCCCAGTCGGAGACGCAGTGCGCCTCGTCCACCACCAGCAGCCCGGTGGTGGCGGCGAGCTTCGGCAGCACGCCGTCCCGGAAGTCCGGGTTGTTCAGGCGTTCCGGGCTGATCAGCAGCACGTCGACCGCCCCGGCGTTGATCTCGGCGGTGATCTGGTCCCACTCGTCGAGGTTGGCGGAGTTGATGGTGCGGGCCCGGATGCCGGCCCGGGCGGCGGAGTCGACCTGGTTGCGCATCAACGCCAGCAGCGGAGACACGATCACCGTGGGCCCGTGCTCGCCGTGCTCGCGCAGCAGCGCGGTGGCCACGAAGTAGACCGCCGACTTGCCCCAGCCGGTGCGCTGGACGCAGAGCACCCGACGCCGGTCGACCACCAGCGCCTCGATGGCCCGCCACTGGTCCTCGCGCAGCCGGGCGTGGTCACCCGCGAGCCGCCGCAGCACCGCCTCGGCTCGGTCCCGCACGGCCATCCGGTCCTGACTCATCCGGCATTTCTACCAGGGGCGGCGGCGGCCACACGGGGGGCCGCCGCCCGGCGCGGCGTTCAGCGGCCGAGGACGGAGCCGCCGTTGACGCCGAGAACCTGACCGGTGACGTAGCCGGCCGACGGGCCGACCAGGTAGCGGACCGCGGCGGCGATGTCGTCCGGCACCCCGGCCCGCCCGACCAGGGTGGCCGCCACCCGCCTGGCGTGGCCCTCCGGCGTCATCCGGTCGCCGAAGAACTCGGTCTCGGCGACGTACCCGGGGCTGACCACGTTGACCGTGATCTGGTCCGGACCGAGCTGCCCTGCCAGGTCGTACGCCCAGCCGTGCAGCGCCGCCTTCGCCGCCGAGTAGGGCCCGCCGCCACCGCGCTGGGCGGCGATCGAGCTGAGCAGGACCACCCGCCCGCCGGGGCGGCGCAGCGCGGGCAGCAGCGCCTCGGTGAGCAGGACGGCGGTGAGCACGTTGGCGTCGAGGTTGGCGCGCCACCAGGAGGCCACCTCGCCGAGGGTGCCGGTCGGCCCGCCGAGATAGCCCCCGGCGTTGTTCACCACCGCGTCCACGGTCCGCTCCCCGACCGCGTCGACCACCGCCGACACCTGCGCCGGGTCGGTCAGGTCCGCGGCCACCGGCACGACGGCGTCCGCCCGTCCACTCCCGGCGGTGATGTCCCGGGCCGCAGCCGCGAGCACGTCCCCCCGCCGCCCGACGACCAGCACGTCGAACCCGTCCGCCACGAGCCCTCGCGCCACGGCGGCCCCGATCCCGGTCCCACCCCCACTGACCACCGCCAGCCGCTGCCGCTCCGCACCCATCCCCGACCCCTCCCCTGACCCACCGAACCCCGTTGACCATGAAGTTAGCGGCAACGGACAGGGCGTGTCGCGCCGCCAACCTCATGATCGACGAGTCAGTGCCCGACGGAGGGGGGTCAGGCGGGAGCGGAGGCTGGCCAGGCCGCCGGGGAAGAAGTAGACGGCCAGGATGAAGACGGTGCCCAGGACGAACAGGGGTTGGCTGAGCGGGTGGCTCAGGAACGCGGGCAGGCTGTTCACCGCGTCGCTGCTGCCGAACGCCGTCAGGCGGTGGTCCAGGTACATGTAGAGGATGCCGCCCAGCACCGGGCCCCACCGGGTGCCCGGGCCGCCGAGCACCACCATGACCAGCAGCGACAGGGTCAGCTCGCTGCTCGTGATGTGCGGGCTGGCGCCGCCCACGATCAGCACGTAGACCACGCCGCCCGCGCTCGCCAGGCCGCCGGCCAGGGTGAACGCGACAAGCTTGAACCGGTACGGGTCGAGCCCCAGCACCCCGATCCGCCGCTCGTCGTCGCGCAGCCCGGCCAGCACCCGACCGGTCGGCGAGCCACTGACCCGGTGCACCACCAGGACCACCAGCGCCAGGTACGCCAGCGCCAGCCAGTAGAGGTTGACCGTGTTGGTGACGCCGACCAGCGCCGCCGGCAGGCCCGACACGTCCAGCGGCAGGCCCTCCTCGCCGCCGGTCAGCCCGCCGAAGTCCCGGGCCACCAGGATCGCCCCGACCTGCGCGAACGCCAGCGTCACCATGGCGAACGCGATGCCCACCGTGCGCAACGCGACCGCGCCGAGCAGCGCGGCGAGCGTGGTGCCGCCGAGCACGGTCAGCACCGCGGCCTGCCACAGCGGCAGCCCGGCCTTGGTGACCAGCACGTCGGTGCCGTAGACGCCGGCGGCGAAGTAGAGCGCGTGCCCGAAGGAGAGCATGCCGGTGCGCCCGAACAGCAGGTCGTAGCCGGCCGCGAGACCGCCGAAGACCAGGCAGATGGCGAGCAGTTGCAGCGTGCCGGGCGAGTTCAGCGGCCCCTCGAAGATCCCCGGCAGGTTCAGCGTCGAGTACGGCAGCACCGCGGCCACCACCAGGGCCACCAACGGCAGGTACGGGCGGAGGCCGTGCCAACGGGAACGCCCGGGGGTCAGTTCGTCGGGCACCTGCGCCGGGGGCGCGTCGACCACCGAGTTGGTCATGCGTGAGCCACCTTTCCGGCCAGGCCCTGCGGACGCAGCAGCAGCACCACGGCGAGCAGGCCGACCACGCAGAGGTCGCCCAGCCCGGACGTGCCGTAGTAGTTGACGAACTGTTGCAGCAGCCCCACCGCGACCGCCGCGTACGCGGACCCGACCACCGAGCCCATCCCGCCGATCACCACCACGATGAAGGCGAAGATCAGCAGCGAGCCGCCCTGGCCCGGCGAGACGGTGCCGAAGTAGACGCCGCCGAGCGCGCCGGCCAGCGCGGCGGCGGCCCCGCCGATCGCGAAGACCAGCGTGAACGCCTTGCGCACGTCGATGCCGAGCGCGGTCACCATCTCCCGGTTCTCCACGCCGGCCCGGATGATCAGGCCGTACCGGGTCCAGCGCAGGAACGCCAGCAACGCGCCGAGCACCACCACGGCGGCGACGATCAGCAGCAGCCCGGCGTTCGGCACCTGCGCGCCGAGCACAGAGGTGACGTTCCGGCTCCAGTCGGGGCGCGGGAAGGTGCGCGGGTCCGCGCCCCAGGTGGCCTGGAGCAGCGCCACCCCGGCCAGCGACAGGCCGACGGTGACCAGCACCTGTTCGATGGTGCGGGAGTAGAGCGGCCGGATCAGCACCAGCTCGACCAGCACCGCGACCAGCGAGCCGGCCAGCACCCCGAAGAGCACCGCCACCACGAAGCCGAGACCGTCCGGCCCGGCGCCGGGCAGGTTGCCCGCCGCCCACCAGGTCGCGTACGCGCCGACGCCGAGGAACAGCCCGTGCGCGAAGTTGAGCACGTCGGCGAGGCCGAAGACCAGGGACAGGCCGGACGCGACGAGGAAGTAGAGCGCCGCCAGGCCCAGCCCGGTCAGCGTCAACAGGACGACCGTGTTCATGAGTGCACCTCCGCAGCGCCGACACCCAGCAGCGACTTGGTCAGCGCGGTCTCCAGCAGCAGCTCGCGGGCGTCGCCGGTCCAGGCGACCCGGCCGGCGGAGAGCACCACCGCGTCCGACGCCAGCCGCCGCACCACCGCCAGGTTCTGCTCGACCAGCAGCACCGGCACGGATTCCGCGACCCGTTCCAGCACCTCGGCCACCTCGGTCACCACCTTCGGCGCCAACCCCTTGGTCGGCTCGTCGACCAGCAGCAGCCGGTTGTCGTTGAGGAGCACCCGGCCGATGGCGAGCATCTGCTGCTGCCCGCCGGAGAGCGAGCCGGCCCGTTGCCGTCCGCGCCGGTCCAGCTCCGGGAAGAGCGCGAAGACCTTGTCGTACGCCGGGGTCGTGCCCCGCCGCTCGGCCAGCCGCAGGTTCTCCGCGACGGTGAGCCCGGCGAAGACGCAGCGGTCCTCCGGCACGTAGCCGAGGCCGCCACGGACCAGCCGGTGGGTGGGGCGGGCGAGCAGGCTCCGCGCGCCCATCCGCACCGTGCCGCGCACCTCGCCGCCGCGCGGCGTGAGGCCGACGATCGCCCGCAACGTGGTGGTCTTGCCGACGCCGTTGCGCCCGAGCAGCACGGTGACGCCGGTCGGCGCCACCTCGAACGACACGCCCTGGAGGATGTGCAGCCCGGCGATCCGCACGGACAGGCCCTCCACCGACAGCACAGGTTCGACCATCAGAGCGCCTCCCCCAGGTACGCCTCCTGCACGGTGGCGTTGGCCATCACCGTGTCCGGGGTGTCGCAGGCCAGCAGCGCGCCGTGGTGCATCACGGCGATCCGGTCGGCCAGCTCCAGGATCACGTCCATGTGGTGCTCCACCATGAGCACCGCCCGGCCGCTGTCCCCGGTCAACGACTTGATCACGCGAACCAGCTCGGGGACGTCCTCGGCGCTCACCCCGGCCATCGGCTCGTCCAGCAGCATCACCCGGGGTTCCCCGGCGAGCAGCAGGGCGATCTCCAGCTTGCGCTTCTCGCCGTGGGCGAGCGTGCCGGCCAGCGCCGTACCCCGGTGGTGCAGGCCGACCCGGTCGAGCGCCGCGTCGGCGGCGGCGGCCACGTCCCGGTCGGCCGCCGCCCGCCGCCACAGCTTCATCGAGCCACCCCGGTGCGCCTGTACGGCGAGCCGGACGTTCTCCCGCACCGTCAGCGAACCGAAGACCGAGGACGCCTGGAAGGTGCGCCCCAGGCCGAGCCGGGCCCGCCGGTGCGGGGGCAGCGTGGTGACGTCCGCCCCGTCCAGCAGGAGCCTGCCCTCGGTGGGCCGGCGCAGGCCGGTGATCAGGTTGAACAGGGAGGTCTTGCCGGCGCCGTTGGGCCCGATCACGCCGAGGAACTCCCCCGGCTGAAGGTCGAGGTAGACGGAGTCGACGATGGCAACCTCACCGATCCGCCAGGTCAGACCGCGGGTGGCGAGCATTCCTCAGCCCTTCATCTGCGCGACCGGCGGCGCGCTCTCGTCACCGGTCAGCGTCTTCTGCGCGGTGGCCGTGAACGTGGTGCCGCTGCCGGTGAGCTTGGCCTGGTACATCGGCTGGAGCAGCGCGTGGTCCTCGGCGCGGATCTTCATGGTGCCCTTGACGCCCTCGAACTCCCAGCCCTCCAGCGCCTTCACCATCTTCTCCACGTCGTCGCCGCCCTCCTGCACGGCCCGGACGACCATCTGCGCGGCGGCGAACCCGTCCGGGTGGAACAGGTCGAGCGTGCCGCCGGGGATCTTCGCCTTGGCGGCCTTGGCCGCCTCGGTGTCACTGGCGCCGTCGAAGTAGTGCGACAGGAACGAGATCTTGCTGCCGGCCGCGCCGAACGTCGGCCAGGAGGCGCGGATGTCCAGGCCGGTGACGACCGTGGTGGCGGCGAGCACGCCCTGCTGGTCGAGGGTCTGCCACATGGCGCCGGCCGTGGTGCCGGCCCAGGCGACGAAGAGCAGGTCCGGCTTGGCGGCCTTGATCTGGCTGGCGAACGGGGTGAACTCGGTGGCGCTGGCCGGCGCGCGGACGCTGCTCACGCTCGCGCCGGCACCGCCGATCACGGCCTTGACGGCGGCCTCGTTGGCGTCGCCGAACGCGCCGTCCTGGGCGAAGACGACGACCTTCTTGCCGGCCGCGTCGCCGATGAACGACTTGGCGGTCACCACGTCCTGCCACGACTGCCTGCCGGAGCGGAAGGTGTACTTGTTCGCGCCGGTCACCGCGTCGGTGGCGGCCGGGCCGGAGACGAACAGCACCTTGTTCTGCGCGGCGATCGGGGCCACCTGGAGCGCCACCCCGGAGGAGGTGGACCCGGCGATGATCTTCGTGCCCTTGCCGATCAGGTCCTTGGCGGCGGACACCGCCTTGGCCGGGTCGCCGGCGTCGTCGGCCTCGGTCACCTCGATCTTCCGGTCACCGACCTTGCCGGTGCCCTTGGTGGCGAAGTCGAGGCCGGCCTTGAAGCCCTCGATGTACTGCTTGCCGTAGCTGGCCAGCGGCCCGGACTGGGAGTAGACCAGGCCGACCTTGACCGGCGCGGCGTCGCCGCCGCCGGAGGCGGTGTCCTGCGGGCTGCCACAGGCCGTGGCGGCCAGCGCGGCCGCCATCATCGTGGCGGCGGAAAGGAACACCCGTCGCGTGTGCCGGATCGTCATTGCGACTCCAGGTGAGGACAGGGGAATGTCAGTTGTCGGCTCACGCTAGAAGTGACGTCACCCACGGGCTATGTGGCCGGAGCACACAAGTCTCCGGAGCGGGATGGCCGCACGTTACAACGTGGGACACCACCTCGTAACCCCACCGACTCGGGATGGCCGGGCCCACCACGCGCAGCCCGGCCGGAATGTCGGCCCGGACCATCGCGGAGGCGGACGCGCGGCGGCCCGGCGGGAAACTCCCCGCCGGGCCGCCGTCGTACCGGTCAGCCGGTCACCGGCCGACCGTCGTCCGTCACGTCGTCCGGCGTCGCCGCCAGCCGAGGACGGTCAGCACCACACCGGCGGTCACCGCCAGCGCGCCGCCGCCGATCAGCCCGGTCAGCTTCATGCCGGTGACCGGCAGGTGCTTGCCGGGATGGAACGGCGGGAACGGCTTCTCCACCGTCCGGTTGGTGAACGTGCAGGTGATGTCCTGCCCCCGCGCCGGGGTGACCACCCCGTTCACCACCGACACCCGGGTGTCGGTGCCGGTGAGCACGCACTCCGGCGGTCCGACCTGCTGGTAGCCCTTCGGGCCGCCCGACTCGCCGAGCCGGTAGCCGACCCCGACCCGCACCGGCACCGAGGTCACCTGGGGGCTGCCGGACGGGCCGCTGATCGGGGTCGCCGCGTTCTCCGGCGCCGCGATCAGCGTCCAGTCGGTCGCAGCGGCCTTGCCCCAGACCTTCTTGACCAGGGTCAGGTGCGCCCCGTTCGGGTCGAGCTGGCCGTTGCGCCAGGTGCAGGTGTACCCGCGCCCCGCGGCCGGGGTGAGCACGTTGCCCGGGGTGGGCGCCGGCTCGCCGGTGTCGTTGAAGACGCAGCGCAGCCCGGTCAGCTCGTACCCGGCCGGACCGCCGCTCTCGCTGAGCCCGTACGGCACGCCGGCCGTCACCGCGGCGTCGGTCACCGCCGGTTCACCGCTGCGCCCGCTGACCGGGTTCGCCCCGGAACCCTGCGGCGGGGTGGCGCTCAGCACCCAGTCGGTCGGCTTCGCGGTGCCGCCGTAGGTGTTCGCCACCTCCTTGACCAGCGTGACCGTGCCGGTGGCCGGTGGCACCGGCACGTCGGCGTTGACGAACGTGCAGGTGACGTCCTGACCGAACGTCGGCGTCAGCACGTTGTCCGGCGTCGCGACCGGGGTGGACGTGCCGGTGAGCACGCAGGTGGGCGCGCCGACCTGCTCGTACCCCGTCGGGCCGCCGCTCTCGGCGAGCGTGTAGGCCAGGTTCGGGTTCACCGTCGCCTTCGTCACCGCGGAATCGCCGCTGCGGCCGGTGACCGGTGTGGCGGAGCCGGCCGGTGGGGTGGCGGCGAGCACCCAGTCGGTCGGCTTCGCGGTGCCGCCGTGGGTGTTGCGCACCTCCTTGACCAGCGTCAACAACGCCGGCTGGGCCTGGTTGACCGCGGTGCAGACGACCGTCTGGCCGATCTGCACGGCCACCTGGCCGTTCTCGCCGCCGAAGTCGGGGTTGACCCCCGGCCCGGTGCGGTCCCGGACGCCGCAGCTCCAGCTACCGGTGGCCGGCGGCACGATGGTCGCGCCCGGCACGACGGTCTGGGTGAAGCCGGGGACGGTGCTCTCCCCGAGCGAGTAGATCGCCTCCGCGACGACCGGTCGGGCCGGGTCGCCGCTCTTCACGGTGAACCCGTCCGGCCCGTACGCGGTCAGGTCCCAGGCCGTCGCCGGCGGCGCCGGCGGGCCGTACGGGTTCTGCACCGACTTGGCCAGGATCAGCTTCGTCTCGCAGGTCACCGTGTTGGTGATCTGGTACGTGTTGGTGCCGGCGGCGAGCGTCTGCTCACCGAGGTCGCCGCTGGCCGTGTTGCTGCAGCCGGGCGGCAGCGCGGTGATCTTCTCGTCGACGACGATCGACTGCCCCGCCTGGAAGGTGTGGTACTCCACGCCCCAGGCCGGCTGGTCGACGCCGGGCAGCAGCAACTCGGCCTGGATGGAGGCGTCCTGCTGCGGGTCCGGGAAGCTCTGACCGTTGACCACCCAGGTCTTGTTCACCACCACCGAGGCCGGCTCGGGCTCGGCCTGATTGACAATCACGCAGGTCACCGCGTCGTTGGCGAGCGCGTTCACGCTGAACCCGGCGGCGCCGACGTTGGCCACCAGCACCGGCTGGCCGCCGGCCGTGCAGGTGGCGTTGAGGCCGTCCTGCTGGACCAGGGCGTACCCGGGCTTCGGCGTCTCCGCGATCGCCACCGCCCGGCTGGGCTGTCCGCCGAGGTCGACGGCGAGGCTGACCGCGCCGGTGGCGGTGTCCGTGACGGCGCTCGCCGGGGTCACGTCGGTGCTGCTGGAGGAGATCGTCCAGCCGCCGGTCGGCAGCGGGTCACCGCCGCCGGGCGGGATCACCATCTTGACCACGCTGACCGTGCCCCGGCAGTTTTCCAGGGCGAGTTCCCGGAAGACGGCGGCGAGCTGGTCGTAGTCGGTCTGGTAGTAGTCCGAGTTGGCCACCGGGCCGGAGATGGCGATCAGGTTGTCCGGCGCGCCGGAGACGCCCGCGCCGACGCCGACCGCGACGACCCGGGTTCCCTTGGCCTTGACCGCGTTCGCGGAGAAGATGCCGTTCTCCACCTCCACGAACCGGGTGAAGCTGCCGGATCCCTGGGCGGGCGGCGGGCCGTACACGGTGGGGTTGCCGTCGGTCAGGACGATCACCGCGTCGTAGTCGTAGGGTGCGGCGGCGATCTGCCACAGGCCCTGGTCCCAGTTGGTGGAGCCGTTGGCGGTGAGGCCGTTGATCGCGGCCTTGACCGTGTTCGCGCCGCTCTGGTCGGAGACCGGCACCGGGTTCAGCACCGCTTCGGCGTTCGTGGAGAACGTGTAGAGCCCGATCTCCGACGGGGTGCCGGTCAGCGCGTCCACGAAGCCGTTGGCGGCGTTCTTCACCACCGGCAGGTCCGGCCGGATCGACCCGGACACGTCGATCAGCAGCGCGACGCGCAGGCCGCACGAGGCCGGCAGGGCCGGATTGTCGCGCTCGTCGGCCCACATCGAGCCGCGCGCGGTCCGGTTGGTGTTCCCGGTGGTCACCGCGGGGAAGGTGTACGTCCGGTTGTTGGCCACCGCCCCGGTGAACACCCCGTTGTACGGCGTGGACTGGTAGGGCGCGTTGCCGCCGTTGCCGGTGACCAGGCTGTCGACCACCCGCCAGCCGCTCGGCGCGCTGCGCTCGACGATCCAGTAGCCCTGGTTCGTGCCGGTGCGCCCCGGCACGTCGACCGCGCATCTGCCGGTGGCGTCGGTGGTGCAGGACGCGTCCGGGGTGGCGCCCGGTCCGGGTCGCGTCCCGCTGGTGCCCGCGTAGAAGTCGAAGGTGGCGCCGGCCAGCGGCCCGACGGCCTGTTCGCCGGTGCGGTCGCCGCCCTTGTTGACGACCAGCGTCGCGTGGGTGGCGTCGGCGGCCCGGGCCGGCGTCGCCGCCTGCGGGCCGATGAGCGGCAGCAGGCCGCCCACCAAGGTCAGGGCGGCGGCCGCGCACCACCGGCGCCGCGCACGTGTCATCGTCGGAATGGACATTCACAAACCCCCGTACAGCGCCTGCCCTTGTCGCAGGACAACCAGGCCAGTATTGGATGAAATGTCCGTTTCTTGGAACGCTTTGCCGATGGTGAGCATTGGTCACCTCCCCCGCACCCGTCGTAGGCATCACGCGGGATTTGCCCTCGCCGCCTTCAGAGCTGATGTCAGCAACGACTCGCCCGTCGACCCTCCCGGCCCGACGCCACAACTCGGCGTACGCCAGAACCACCGCCGAGGGCCGCTCGGGAAGCCCACATCTGCGGCAGCAACGACCGCGAAGGCCGACCACGCAGCCTGAGTCGTTTCTGCCATCAGCTCCAAAGGCACCAGAACGAAGGGCTGCCCCGGGCTGGGCCGGCAGCAGTTCCGAGCGGCAGCAGCCTGCGTGACAACGCCCTGAACCCGATCGTGCGGGTCAGCGGCCGGCGCGGGCGGCCACGGCGGTGTCGGGCTGGTCGGCGAACACGCCGTCCAGGCCAAGTCCGAAGAAGAGTTCGTACTCGGACGTGATGTCGCCGCGCGCGTTCGGGTCGGCGCCGAGACGGAAGTCGAGCGGCAGGAACTGGTTCTCGGCGCGGAACGTCCAGGCGTGCACCACCAGGTTCAGCCGGTGCGCGTCCCGGATCACCGGGGTCGGCGCGAGCAGCCGGCCGGCGGTGTCGCGGGGCACGATCAGGTTCTTGTTCAGGCCGACGCCGTCGGCGTACCGGGAGACCCAGGCCAGGCCGGCGGCGGTGGCCAGGTCCGCGTAGGTCCGGCGGTCGCCGGCCGCGGTCAGGTCGTAGGGCGCGCCGGTCGCATCCATCAACTGGACCAGCCGCACATCGATCATCGTGTCCAGCTTGCGCAGGTTGGCGGTCTCGAAGCTCTGCACGAAGACCGGGTCGTTCCGGTGGGTAAGCCGGTTCCTGCGGAGCGCCGCGACCAGCGGCTCCTCCAGCGCGAGCCCGATCGACGCGAAGTAGGTCGGGTGCTTCGTCTCCGGGTAGACGCCGATGGTCCGGCCACGGGCCTTCGACTCGGTCCGGGCCAGGTCGACGACCTCCTGGAAGGTGGGGATCTCGAACCGCCCGTCGAACGCGGCGTTGGTCACCCGCACCTGCGGCAGCCGCTCCTTGGCCCGCAGCGTCTTCAGCTCAGCCAGCGTGAAGTCCTCGGTGAACCAGCCGGTCACCGCCACCCCGTCGATGGTCTTCGTCGCCTTCCGGGTGGCGAACTCGGGGTGGCCGGCCACGTCGGTCGTACCGGAGATCTCATTTTCGTGCCGGGCGACCAGAACGCCGTCCTTCGTCGAGACCAGATCCGGCTCGATGAAGTCGGCGCCCTGCCGGATGGCCAGCCGGTAGGACTCCAGGGTGTGCTCCGGGCGGTAGCCGCTGGCCCCGCGGTGGCCGATCACCAGTGGCCGCTGGGTCGCGCGGGGCCGCTCGGCGCGGTCCGGGCCGGCCTGGGTGGCCACGGTCGGCACCACCACGGCCGCCGCCGCGAGCAGCGTGCCGGCCAGGCCGAGAGCGGAAAGGGTACGTCGCAACGCCGTCTCCTGTCGTCGATGGGTACGCACAGCAGACCCGGCGCGGTTGACGTCCAGTTGGTCGGTTCCTGACCTGCCGGTGAATCTCCGGACGGAAGATGACCTCGCGCGCCGTCTGCTCCGGCGCATCAGGGCGAGCCTGTCCGACGCGGTCTCCCATTCGGCGTAGAAGTTGGTCATAATTCAAGGGCCGACGCGGGTCAATGCATGTCACTACGTGGGCGGCACCGCACGGCGTCTCAGCGCAGGTGTCGCTACCTACGGCACCGGGTCAGGACGCCGAAGCCTTCAACTCGGGGGAGTAGTTCGTGGCATACGTGGCCGCATTCATTCGATTCCTTCTTCTGGCGGTGTTTCTCGTCGCCGCCGTGAGCAAGCTTCGGGACGGTCGGCGATTTCGCGAATTCTCGTCCTCGGTGGCAGCTCTCCCCGTTGTTCCGGCCCGCCTGGTCGGCCCTGTGTCGCTGGCCGTGGTAGGGGCGGAAGTCGTGGCGTCCGGCCTGCTCATGGCGGTGCCGTCGCCTGCGTTGACCGCAGCCGGGCTGGGCCTGGCTACGGTGCTCTTGACAGGCTTCACGGTGGCCATCACCGTGGTCCTGCGGCGAGGGCTGACCGCGTCGTGCCGCTGCTTCGGCGGTAGCGCGTCAGCGCCCTTCGGCTGGCACCATGTGGCACGCAACGCGGTGCTGGGGCTGCTCGGCCTGGTGGGGGTTTACGCCGTCCTGCGCGGGCCCGACCCGGGCGTCGACACGCTCGCCCTGATGGCTCCGTTCGCGCTGATCACCGCCCTGCTGACGATCAGGCTGGACGACTTGGTTCAGCTGTTCACGCCAATCTCCGTCACCGACGGTAGGAGGTGACGGGCGCGGGCACCGAACCACCGCCCGCCTTTCGGACCACGACGCCGAGTATCCCCTCAGCCGGAACGGCCCCGAAGTGCCGCGAGTCGCGGCTCAAGCCAGGGTTGTCTCCCAGAACCACGAACATGGCGGGCTCGACGACGCCGGAGCCCCGTATCCAACTCGGCAGCACCGCAGGCATCGGCTCGCCCGGGCCGGCGGCAACTCGCTTGACGAGCCAGGGACCCTTTCCCTCGCCGTTCGAGTCACCTGGCCGGCACGGACCCGCGACTCGGAGCACGATGACATCTCCTCGACGGATCCGGGAGGTGGAAACCCGCCGGACCATCACCCGATCACCGGGGAGGAGCGTCGGTGCCATACTCATCCCGATCACCGTCACCAACGTCATTCGAGCTCGCAGCGCCACCATGCCGGCAACGAACAGCACAGCCGCCCCGAACAGCACGGCACTCATGACGCAACCCCAGCCGTCGAGGCGCGGTAGCCTGCCGCCTGCAGCTCGAACAGGGCGGAGTACGCGCCGCCTGCCGCGATGAGTTCTTCGTGATTGCCACGTTCAGTGATCCTGCCCTCGGCGAGCACCACGATGAACTCAGCCTCCCGCACCACACCGAGCCGATGGGATATCAGCAGACCCGTTCGGCTCCGCCGCGCGTCACGCAACCGGGAATGCACGTCGTGTTCCGCCTCGGCATCCAGTGCCGAGCTCGGTTCGTCGAGGATAAGCAGGTCCGAACCACCAAGGATCAGGCCACGCGCGATCGCCAGGCGTTGTTGCTGACCTCCGGAGAGCACCATCCCCGTCTCGGGATCACCATGCTCGGACTCGGCGAAGAAGATCCGGGTGAGCAGGGTTTCGTAGCCGCGGGGTAGCTTGTCCAAGGTTTCATGGATGCCAGCAGTGCGCGCTGCGGCCTCGATCCGAGCCTGGTCCGTCAAGGCGGTGAGGTCACCGAGAGCGATGTTCTCGCGGGCAGTCAGATCGTAGGCGAGTGCGTCCTGGAAAACCGTGCGAACACGTTCGCGCAAGTTGACCGGATCAAATTCTCTCACGTCGATGCCGTCCCACAGCACCGAACCGCGGGTGGGGTCGTACAGCCGGCAGAGGAGTTTGACCAGGGTCGACTTGCCGGCGCCGTTGAGGCCCACCACAGCGGTGGTCGAACCCGCCGGGATCACGAGGTTCACTCCGCGAAGGACCCATGGCTGGTCGTCGGCGTAGCGGAACCAGACATCGCGCAGCTCGATCTCCCGGCGCAGCACCGGAACCGGTCGAGGCTTCACGGGAACGGGAAGGTCCGGTCCGGCGTCGACCACGGTCAGGTAGTGGCGGAACAGGAGCAGCGCCTGGTGGGCCGACACCGTGTCGGTGACCAGGCCGGCAAGAGCTGTCTGGACGCTGGCAACCGCGGCCACCACCAGCACCACGTCACCGACCGAGAGTTCGCCGCGCACGGCCGCACGCACCGCGAGCAGGAGCAACGCCCCGGTGATGCCTGCGCTCAGCAACGCCAACGCCGCCTGCACCACCAGTTCACGTCGGTCGATCCGGCGGTGCTCCCGATTGATGACGTTGATCTCTGCCGTCATGCGCTGCCACAGGTAACGGCCCACCCCGAACAGCCGGATCTCCTTAGCCGCATCGGGGTCGATGAGCAGGCTTGAGAAGAAGAGCTCCCGTCGTTGTCTCGGGCCCATCCGCGCCACCATTGCGGCCCGGCGGCGACTGACCGCAATCTCAGCCACCATGGCCGGTATCGCACTGACCAGCACAACCGTCGCCACCCACGGACCGAGCAGCAGCAGCGTGCCGGCAAAGCCAAGGACGGTGATCAGCGACCGCAGCATTCCGAGCCCGCTGTCGACCACCTCGCCGGGGCCGTTGATACCGGCTGACTGAGCGGTCTGCATGTGGTCCAGGAAGGCCGGGTCCTCGAATCTACCCAGACCGGTGAACTGATCGACGGCCGCGTACAACCGGCCTGTGCAGGTGAGGCGTACCCGGCGCTCCATTTCCAGCTTCAGGTAGCGGATGGCATGTGGGGCGAGCGCCGCCGCGACACCGATTGCGGCGAGTGTCACGGCGAGCCCTACGATGTCCGACCAGCTCACCGAAGCAGCGGCCAGGCGGTCCACGACTGCCTTGGTCAGCCATGCCACGGCGAGTGGGGTCAGTCCGCCCAGGACCTGGGCGGACATGTAGCCGGCGAGCTGAGCCGGCGCCGCGTCACGGGCGATCGCCAGTGCACGGTTGGCGGCGCGAACGACCATCGTGGTCCGGTTCAGCGGATCGACGGCACAGCGTCGGCGTCGGTGATCGAGGTGAACTCGAAGTCCGACACCTTCACCCGATCACCGTCCACCAGCACGAAGGCGGGGAAGCCGTCCACGCCGAAGGCCTGCTGCACCGGACCCCGATCGGGTTCCACCACGACGGTTGCCACCGGCAGCAGTTGCTCGAGCAAGGCGGCGGCTTCGTCCGGGCTGCCGGCGATGACGGCCAGGATGCCTTCCCGCCCACCCGGCCGGGAAGCGGCGTGCGCGACGAAGCCAGGCAACCGCTCCTTACACGGCGTGCAGGACGGGGAGAAGAAGCCGATCAGCGGCTGGGTACCCATCGAGTCGAGTGCGATCGGACGCCCGTCGACGCTCTCAGCGATGAAGTCCCCGACGCGGGAGCCGGCCGGCAACGCCACGGGGCTGTCGTCCCGTCCGGCACCGCCGCCGCGCATCCTGGCAAGCTCGGCGGTGTGCTCACGCAACCGGCGGATGACACCAAAGGTGAACAGGAGATTGACGGCGGCCAGCGCCCCTACCAGGGCTATGGCAACAGCTGAGTAGTCCATCGGGCTCCTCGTCGACAGGACGAACGCAGGTACGGAAGGGAGTTGGCGCCCGTCGGAGCCGGCGAGAACGCCCGACTCCGACGAGCCATTTCGGTTGTCAGCAGCCTTCGCCGACGTACCGACACGCCTTGCAGGGGTACGCCGGGCAGCACCACTGCGTGTACAGCGAGAGACCGCGGCAGTAGCAGAACTTCTCGTAGCAGGTGTCGCCTGCCTGAGCCTCCACCCGGGGCACCACCATGCCGACGATCCGATCGGCGAGCGCCGTCACCATCCGAGTCACCGGAACCTCCTCACTCAAGGGTCGCCAGGTGCAACCGATGCGTTCATCAAAGTCGTCGTCTCGCTGCCGCACCACGACGTTGCACCGGACGTTTCACAGGATGCGGTGGGAAGTGTCTGTCGTTCGGCATCCGGACGATTGATCCGAAGGACTTACATAAAGCGCCTTCTGCCTGAAGCGTCGTTCAGGCCCGCCGATGGGCGCCGCCTCAAGTATCGTCGATCACGGATACGTCACGGGGAGCCAACATGTCGGACAGATTCGTTGCCCTGCTGCGGCGGCACCGCCTCCGGCGTCGGTTGACGCAGGAGGCGCTTGCCGAGCGGGCGGGCATCAGCACACGTTCAGTCGGAGCTATCGAACGCGGGGCCGGACGCGCACCTCGGCCACAGACGATCGAACAACTCGCCACCGCACTCGTGCTGGCGGGCGACGAACGGGCGGATTTCATCAATGCCGGCCATGCGCTCTTGTGGGCGACTCGCCGGACCGTAGCGCGCTCCTCCCGCCACCGGGCAGGGGCACCGCCTCAGCCGACGCCGGCGATGGAAGATGTTCCATCACCCCAGCAATTGCCGGCAGACCTGCCTGATTTCGTGGGACGGACCGACGAGTTGGCAGCGCTCAGTTGTATCGGCACCGGCTCCGTTCGGCTGGCTTCGGTGTCGGGCCCACCCGGCGTCGGCAAGACAGCGCTCGCGATCCACGCCGGCCACAGGCTCGCGCCCCACTTCCCCGACGGACAGTTGTACGCGTCACTGCGCGGCACCAGCGACGACCCGGTCGAGGTGCTCGGGCAACTGCTGCATACGCTTGGCTACGACGAACCGACACTGCCCGGGGGGCTGGACGCCCGCGCGGCGCTGTTCCGGGCCAGTCTCGCCGGACGGAGGGTGCTGCTGGTCCTTGACGACGCGACGGGGCATCGACAGATCGAACCGTTGATCCCGCCGGACGGCAGCGTCGCACTCCTGACCAGCCGGCTTCCGCTGACCGGGATACCGGGAATCATGACGCTCGACCTCGGCCCGCTGAACACGGCGACGGCGATCGAACTGATGTGCCAGGTGGTTGGTGCGCAGCGGATCCACGCCCGTCCGGAAGCCGCCAACCAGCTCGCGACCATCTGCGGCGGGCTGCCGCTCGCGGTAAGGATCGTGTCCGCGCGGCTGGCCGCCCGGCCAAGCTGGACGGTGGAGGCATTCGCGGACCGCCTCGCCGACAAACGGCGACGGCTGGATGAGCTGCGACATGGTGATCTGGCGCTCCGGCCCGGTCTCGAACTGGCGTACGGTGCCCTCAGCCCAGCAGCACGGCGGGCCTTCGCCCTGCTCGGTGAGCTGGACGTGCCATCGTTTCCGGAATGGTTCCTGGCAGCGTTGCTGCGCACCACCCCGGCTGCGGGTACCTCAGCTCTTGACGAGCTGATCGACGCCCGCCTGCTGGAGACCCTCGGTCCGGACCTTGCCGGCCAGCCCCGGTTCCGCCTCCACGACGTCACTCGCCTGTTCGCTCGGGAGCGCCGCGAGGCTGAGATCGGCCAGGACGACTGGGAGAGCGGCTTGAGCCGTCTCGGACTGACCCTTCTGGCGCTCGTTCAGGTGGCGGGCCGCCGGATGGCGGGCGAGCGGCCGGATGCCATTCAAGGGACTGCCCTCGCACCCCACCCGGCTGCCAGCACGGTCGCCGCGTCACCGGTCGACTGGTATGAGGCCGAGCGCGAGACGGTGGCCGTGCTGGCGCAGGCGTGTTTTGTCGCCGGGCAGGCCGAACTCGCCCGGGACCTCACCAACAACAGCATTGACTTCTACGGACGCCTGCCTGCCGCCAGCTAGCTGAACCGGCTCGTTCCCTCGGGCGACGACAGCGAGAACCGCTCGCCGACGCACGGTGCCCTCAGCAGACCCGGCGCGGTTGACGTCCAGTTGGTCGGTTCCTGACCTGCCGGTGAATCTCCGGACGGAAGATGACGGGGTGCGCCGTCTGCTCCGGAAGCCGGTACGGCTGGTGCCGCTCGGGTTCCTGGCGGTGATCCTGGTCGGCACCGGGCTGCTCATGCTGCCCTGGGCCACCAGCCAGCAGCGCTGGACGCCGTTCCTGACCGCGCTGTTCACCTCCACCTCGGCGGTCTCGGTGACCGGCATGGCGATCACCGACACGCCGAACTACTGGAACGACTTCGGGCTCGTGATGATCACCGTGCTGACCCAGCTCGGCGGCCTCGGCATCCTGACCGGCGCGGCGCTGGTGATCCTGGCGGTGTCGCGGCAGCTCGGCCTGCGTAACCGGCTGCTCGTGCAGGCCGAGACCGCCGAGTTCGGCCTCGGCGACGTACGCCGGCTGCTGTTGCGCATCGCGGTCACCGTGTTCGTCACCGAGGCGCTGATGACCGCCGTGATCAGCGGGCGTTTCTGGCTGGTCTACGACTACCCGCCCGGGCGGGCGCTCTGGTCGGCGGTGTTCCACTCGGTCCAGGCGTTCAACAACGGCGGCTTCGCGCTCTACACCGACGGGCTGGTCGCGTTCTCCCGGGACCCGTGGGTGGCGTTGCCGCTCAGCTTCGGCGCGATCATCGGCGGGCTCGGCTTCCCGGCGCTGTTCGAGGCGGTACGGGAGTGGCGGCGACCCGGCCGGTGGGCGGTCGCCACCAAGCTGACCGTCTGGGGCAGCGTGGCGCTCACCGCCTTCGGCCTCGGCTACCTGCTGGTGTCCGAGTGGCGGAACCCGTACACGCTGGGCACGTTCGACGTGCCGGGGAAGGTGCTCGCCGCGTTCACCCAGATCGCGTTGAGCCGCACCGGCGGCTTCGACGTGATCCACGTCGGGCGGCTCACCGAGGAGAGCTACCCGATGTTTATCGGCCTGATGTTCGTCGGCGGGGGCAGCGCCAGCACCGCCGGCGGCATCAAGGTCTCCACGTTCTTCCTGCTCGGCTTCGCCATCTGGGCCGAGCTGCGCGGCGAGCCGGACACCACGGTCGGCCGTCGCCGGGTGTCCCCGGCCAGCCAGCGGCAGGCGCTGACGGTCGCCCTGCTCAGCGTGGCGCTGGTGGCCGGCGGCACGGTCGTGCTGATCGCGATGACCGACGAGGTGCGCTACTACGCCGCGCTGTTCGAGGTCACCTCCGCGTTCAGCACCACCGGCCTGACCGTCGGTCTCACCCAGCGGCTGCCCGCGCCCGGCGTCTACCTGCTGACCGCGCTCATGTACGTCGGCCGGATCGGACCGCTCACCCTCGGGTCGGCGATCGCGTTGAACACCCGGCGACGCCTCTACCGCTATCCGGAGGAGCAACCCATTGTCGGCTAGACACTCGGACGACACCGGCGTCGTGGTGATCGGCCTGGGCCGGTTCGGCTACCACCTGGCCGGCGCGCTCGCGCGCCTCGACCACGAGGTGCTCGCCATCGACCGGGACCCGGCCCGGGTGCAGCGCTGGTCCGCCGAACTGGACCGGGTGGTGCAGGCCGACGCCACCGAGGAGGTGGCGTTGCGCCAGCTCGGCGTGGCCGACTTCGCCCGGGTGGTGGTCGCCATCGGCGCCTCGGTCGAGGCGAGCGTGCTCACCGTGCTGGCGCTGACCGAGCTGGGCGTGCCGCAGATCTGGGCGCGGGCCACCTCGGAGAAGCACGCCAAGATCCTGCACTCGGTGGGCGCGCACCACGTGGTGTTCCCGGAGGCGGAGACCGGCGAGCGGGTAGCCCACCTGATCGTCAGCCGGATGCTCGACTTCATCGAGTTCGGCGACGACTTCGCCATCGCCAAGGTCCGGGTGCCGGCGCCGCTGGTCGGGCGCGCGCTGCGCGAGCTGGCCCCGCGCGAGCGGTACGGCGTGATGGTGGTCGGCGCGAAGCTGCCCGGCGAGCCGTTCCGCTACGCCGGGCCGGACACGGTCCTGACGGCGGAGAGCGTGCTCATCGTGGAGGGCGGCATCACCCAGGTGCAGCGCTTCGCGGCGCTGACCTGACCGTCAGCCCTTCGGGCCCTTGCCGCCCTTCCCACCCTTGCCGGGCCCACCCCCCTTCGGCTTCTCACCTACCCTTTTCCCTTGCCACCGTCCTTGCCCTTCTTGCCGGGCTTCGGCGGCTCCGCCTTGGGTTTCGGCGCCGGCTTCGCCTTCGTCGGCGCGCTCCTGGTGGTGCTCTTCGTGGTCTTCGTGGCCGGCTTGGTCGGCGCCTTCGTCTTCGGCGCGGTGGTGATCGGCACCGAGCCGGCGAGGCCGGACACCTGCACCCCGCACGCCCGGCCGCCGACCTCGAACTCCACCGGCAGCGTGTTGCTCCCGGTGTAGCGCCCGGCCAGCGTCAGCTTCGTCGACGCGCCCGGCGCCAGCGCCGGGGTGGCCGTCGGGGCCGCCACCGACACGGTCCGCCCGACCTGCCGGGCCGGCGGCTGGGCCGTGGTGACCGCCTGCTTGCCGGGAAAGCTGAAGCTCATGGTCCAGTCGCGCAGTTCCCGGCCGCTGGTGTTGGTCAGCGTCAGCTCGGCGGAGAAGTCCTTGCCGGTGTCGCGGCGCAGCGAGTAGTCGACCGCGCAGGGCGCCGGCTCGGGCAGCCCCATCCGCGCCTCGGTCGGCTCCACCCCGCCGCTGGCCGGGCTCCTCGACGTCACCCCCCACATCGCGGCGGTGACCGCGATCAGGCCGGCGGCGGCCACCCCGGCCTCCACCTTCCGCCGACGCGCCACCGCCCGCCGGGTCCGGGTGCGGATCACCGAGTACGGCAGCGCGTCGGTCGCCGCCGACCAGGGCAGGATCGTGGTGCCGACGTTCTCGGTCAGCGCCGGGTCGACGCCGCCGAACGCCGGCGACACCGGCACGATCGACGCGATCCCGACCGCCTCGGCGAGCGTACGGGCCACCTCGGTGGTGAGCGGGCGGTCCTCCGGGCGCTTCGCCAGGCACCGCTGCACCAGGTGGGTGACCGGCGTCGGCAGCCCCGGCACCGGCGGCATCGGGTCCGGGTCGCGGTACATGTGCGCGCGCAGCATCTCGGTGGTGGTGCTGGCCTGCCACGGCAGCCGGCCGGTGAGCATCCGGTAGAGCAGCAGGCCGACCGCGTAGACGTCGGTGGCCGGCGAGACGTGGCCGTTGTCCAGCCGCTCCGGGGCGAGGTAGGCGGGCGTGCCGAGCAGCGCACCGTCCGGGCCCTTGTCGCTCTCCCCCACCAGCGCCGAGATGCCGAAGTCGACGACCTTCACGCCGGTCGGGGTGAGCATGACGTTGCCGGGGGTCACGTCCCGGTGCACCACGCCCCGGGCGTGCGCGGTGGCCAGCGCCGAAGCGACCTCCGCGCCGATGGCCAGCGCCTCCCGCCAGGGCAGTTGCCCGTCGCGGCCGAGCCGGCCGCTGAGCGGACCGCCGTCGACCAGCTCCATGACCACGTACGGCACGGTCAGCCCGACCTGGACCGACTCGCCGTAGTCGTACACGTTGGTGATGTTGGGGTGGCAGAGTCGCGCGGCGGCCTGCGCCTCGACGCGGATCCGGTGCCGGAACGCCTTGTCCGCGGCGAGCCGGGAGGCGAGCACCTTGACCGCGACCTGCCGGCCGAGCACCTCGTCGTAGCCGCGCCAGACCACCGACATGCCGCCGGCGCCCAACTGCTCGACCAGGCGGTAGCGCTCACCCAGCAGCTGCACGCCGTTCCTGATCGCTGCACCCATGGTCGGTGCAGTTGCCCGAAGTGGCACCCGCTACACCTCTCCGGTCGGAATCGGTCAGGAATGTCACCCGTTCAGGCGGTCGCCAGGAGTTGGTCCACCGGCGCGAAGTCGTCGGTGAGCACCCGCGCGTCGCCGACCCACGCGGCCGTCCTCGCCTCGTCGAGCAGTTCGGCCGGCTCGGGGAGACCTCGCAGCCGGGCGGGGATCCCGGCCAGCGGCAGCGGGACGTCCGAGGCGACGATGACGAAGTTCGCGCCGTGCCGCCCGGCGAGCGCGCCCGGCGGGGCGATCAGCGCGACGTGGTCGAACACGGCCGAGACGGTGGCCACCTCGGCCCGGATGAACCGGTCCGGCGGATAGTCGATGACGTTCTGCACGTAGATCCCGTCCGGGCGGAGCACCCGCCGGATGTCCGCGGCCATCTCCCGGGTGGCCAGGTGCCACGGCACCACCAGGTGGCCGAACGCGTCGCCGACGACGAAGTCGCGGCTGTCGGTCGGCTCGCCGCCGAGCAGCACCCGCGCGTCGCCGACCTCGGCGCGCAGCTTCGGCCCGGTGCGCAGCCCCATCTCCCGCTTGTCCAGGTCGACCAGCCCGCCGTCGACCTCGAAGACCAGGTTGTCGCTGCCGGGGCGGGTCGCCGCCAGGTAGGCGGGCACGGTGAAGCCGCCGCCGCCCAGGTGCAGCGCGTCCATCGGCTGCCCGGCCGGCCGCGCCAGGTCCGCGACCAGGCCGACCCACTGGGCGTACGAGTATTTCAGGTGGGTCGGATCGGTCAGGTCGACGTAGGAGTGCTCGGCCGAGTTGAGGTAGAGCGTGCGCCCGTCCGGCGAACTCGGGTCCACCTCCACCCGGGCGCAGTGGTAGGCGGTCTCCACGTCGCACGGGTTCGGCGCGGCGGCGGTCAGCCCGGCGGCGGAGAGCCCGAGCAGCGCCAGCGCCGCCTTGGCCCGCCCAGGCGTCGACAGCCCGGCACCGGACCGCCGCCGCAACCAGAAGCCCAGCGCCAGCCCGGTCACGCCGAGCACCGCGGCCAACGCCAGCACGATCACCGAACTGGGCAGCGCGGCCACCAGGATGAAGCCGGTGCCCAGTGTGGCGGTGATGCCGCCGAGCGTGCCGATGCTGGAGAGCCTGCCGACCACCTGACCGGTGCGGCGCAGGTCGGCGAGCTGGAGCTTCACCACCAGCGGGGTGATCCCGGCCAGCAGCGCGGCGGGCAGCAGCACGGTCAGCGCGGTCAGCAGGAGCACCGCGCTGGCCGCGCCGCCGCGCAGCGCCTCACCGGCGTACCTGACGATGGGCAGCGTGACCGCGGTGGCGATGCCGGCCAGCACCAGGGCCGGGGCGAGCAGGGCGCGCGGGTCCCGCCGGTCGGCGAGCCACCCGCCCATCCACGCCCCGTACGCGATGGCGGCCAGCGCCATGCCGATGACCGAGCTGGTCACCTGGAGCGTCACCCCGACGTACGGGCCGACCAGGCGCAGCGAGACGGTCTCCAGCACCAGCACCGCCCCACTGGACAGGAAGACCAGGAAGGCGGCGAGCCCGTTGGGCAGGGCGCGCGGCGGGGCCGGCGTGTCCGTCGCCGGCTCGATGACGATGTCGGACGATGTGCTGCTCACCGTCGCGAGGGTACGCGGCGTTCCTGGTCGTCCGGGTCAGTACATCGAGATGTGAACATGGTTTGTGTGGTCGGCGGCCGGGCTGCCGCCACCGCTGTACGCCCGCCAGCCGGTGTTCGGCATCCAGATCTGCCGGTACCAGATCACGTACATGATGCCGAGCCGGTTGGCGTTGTTCTTCGCCCAGCTCGCGAGCCGGTCGCCGTACGTCTTGTCGCCGCCGGTGGCGGTCTTGTCCTCGAACCCGCCGCTGGCGGCGGAGAAGTCGCAGGCCCGGCCCTTGGGGTGTTCCCCGCCGCCGCCGCTGCGGTGGCAGGAGGCGTAGCGCGTGAAGCCGGCCGACTTGGCCTGCTGGAGCATGTGCAGGGTGCGCGGCGTGATGCAGCCGCTGGCCGGCGTCGGGTCGTCCACCGAGCAGGACTCCGACGGCCACGAGCCGTCCGAGTTGCGCGGGGCCGGCTTGGCCGACGAGGAGCCGCCGCTGAAGCCGGAACCGGCGCCGGAGCTGACCTTCGCCAGCGCCACCTCGGCGTCCTTCTTCTTCCGGGCCAGCACGGCGACCTGCTTCGCCTGCTCCCGCACCTCGGCGTCGAGGGCCAGCTTCGACTCGGCGGCCTGCGCCTTCGCGGTGGCCAGGTCGCCCAGGCGCTTGCTGTCGCGCTGGGCCATCATGTCCAGCTCGGCCGCCCGGTGCAGGAAGTCGTTCGGCCCGGAGCTGGCCAGCAGCATCGACACCGGGGTCAGCCGGCCCTGCCGGTAGGACTGGACGGCCACCTCGCCGGCCTGCGCGGTCAACCCGACCAGGCGCGCCTCGATGTCCTTGAGCTGGACGGCCAGCTCGGTCTGGCGGCGCTTGGAGTTGTCCAGCTTGTTCCGGGCGTCGATGTGCCCCTTCGCCGCGGCCTCCAGCGCCGCCCGGAGCTGCTTGCTGTCGCCCTCGTCGGGGGCGTTCGGGCTGGGCGCGGCGGCGGCCGGGCCGGCCGCGGCGAGGCCGGCGCCGAGCAGCACGGCGGTCGCGGCGAGCAGCGCCAGCAGTGACCGGCGGACACGCCGGCCGGTGAGCCTGGTCCTGGGCACGTGATGGTCCTTCCGTCAACCGCGGTCACGATACCGGACCTGGCGCGCCGCGCCAGATCCGTGACCGCTGACGACGCCTGTCGTCGACGCAGCGTGTCGCGGGCGTCGCGCAGCGCTGCTCAGCGGGCCAGCAGCGCCGCGTACACGTCGTCCCAGATCTCCGGGCTGGCCGCGACCAGCAGGCCCCGCCCTTCGTCGGCCGGGTGGTAGTCGGTGCCGTCGAAGCGGCGGGCCACCCCGCCGGCCTCCCGGACCAGCAGCGTGCCGGGGGTGTGGTCCCACGGCAGCGTGCGCCAGAACAGCACGAACTGCTGCGCGCCGGTGAGCACGTCCAGGTATTCCCGGCCGGCGCAGTGCTGGCCGGGCAGCAGCTCGCCGATCCGGCGGCCACCGGCCTCGACGTCGCGGCGGACGTCGCCGGGCAGGAACTTCGTCATCGCGGTGCCGCGCAGCGCGTCCGGCGTCGGCCGGTCGGTCCGCACCGGCGCGCCGTCCAGCGTGGCGCCCGCGTCGAGCCGGCCGGCGGCCATCGTGTCGGCCAGCGGGTCGTAGACCCAGGAGGCCACCGGCACGCCGTCGGTGAGCAGCGCCGCCATCAGCGCGAACGGCCGCCTGCCGGCGGCGAAGTTGGCGGTGCCGTCGACCGGGTCGACCAGCCAGACGTCACCGGTGCCGTGCAGGTGCCGCAGCAGGTCCGGGTCCTCGGCGACGGCTTCCTCGCCGACCACCACCGAGCCGGGGCGCAACCGCCGCAGGCCCTCGGAGATCAGCTTCTCGGCCTCCCGGTCGGCGACGGTGACCACCTCGCCGGGTGCCTTCTCGGAGATGTCGGACGGGTCGAGCCGGCGGAACAGCGGCACGACGACGTCGGCCGCGGCCTCCCGCAGCAGCGCGGCGACGTCGTCCAGCAGCGGGTCAGCCACGCGGCGGCAGCTTGACCACGCTGACGAAGAACTCGTCGATCTGGCGGACCACCGAAATGAAGCGCTCGAAGTCCACCGGCTTGGTCACGTAGGCGTTGGCGTGCAACTGGTAGCTGCGCAGGATGTCCTCGTCGGCCTGCGAGGTGGTGAGCACCACGACCGGGATCCGGCGCAGGTGCTCGTCGTTCTTGATCTCCTCCAGCACCTCCCGGCCGTCCCGGCGGGGCAGGTTCAGGTCGAGCAGGATCAGGTCCGGCGTGACCGCGTCCTCGTACGGGCCCTCGCGGCGCAGGTAGGCCAGCGCCTCGGCGCCGTCGGAGACGACCGTGAGGCGGTTGCGGAGCTTGTGCTCCTCGAACGCCTCCTGGGTCATCAGCACGTCGCCGGGGTCGTCCTCGACGAGCAGGACCTCGATCGGGCTCTTGCCGTCCGCCGGCGCGGTCATCCCACCGTCTCCTTCATGCCACCGTTTGTATCCTGTCGGTCCGTCCCCGTGGGCGACTCTTCGCGTGTCGCGCCGTCCGGCTGCTCCGCGACGTCCGCCGGCGCGTCCTCGGCGGGCGTCCCGTCCGGCTCGACCGCCTCCGCGTCCGCCTGCCCGGCGGCCCGGGCGGCCTCGACGTCGGCCTCCAGCGCCGGCAGCGTGAACCGGATCGTGGTGCCCTCATCGGCCTCGGTGTCCACCCAGACCCGGCCGCCGTGGTATTCCACGATCTTCTTCACGATGGCGAGTCCGATGCCGGTGCCCGGGTACGCGTCCTTGGAGTGCAGCCGCTGGAAGATCACGAAGATCTTGTCGGCGAACTCCGGCTCGATGCCGATGCCGTTGTCCCGGCAGCCGATCTCCCACTCGCCGTCGACCAGCCGGGCCGAGACGTGCACCTTCGACGGCACGTCGGGGCGGCGGAACTTCACCGAGTTGCTGACCAGGTTGACCAGCAGGTTGGTCAGCAGCGGCTCCTCGCCGCGGATGGTCGGCATCTCGTCCCAGGTCAGCTCCGCGTCGGCGTACTGCCGGGCCGCCTCGGTCTGCCCGGCGACGTCGCCCATCACCCGGTTCAGGTCGACCTCGGTGAACCCGGTGGTGAGCCGGCCGATCCGGGAGAACGCCAGCAGGTCGTTGATCAGCCGCTGCATCCGCTGCGCGCCGTCCACCGCGAACGCGATGTACTGGTCGGCGCGCTCGTCGAGCTGGCCGGCGTAGCGGCGCTGGAGGAGCTGGCAGAAGCTGGCCACCTTGCGCAGCGGCTCCTGCAGGTCGTGCGAGGCCACGTACGCGAACTGCTCCAGGTCCCGGTTGGAGCGGGTCAGCTCCTCGGCCTGCTTCTGGAGCTGGTCGTTGACCCACTCGATCCGCTCCCGGGCCTGGCGCACCTCGTCCAGCTCCTGGGCGATCTTCTGCCGCATCAGGTCGATGTCGTCGGCGAGCCGGCGGAACTCCGGCGGCCCCGACCCCTCGATGTGGTGCTGGTAGTCACCCGCGGCGACCTCCCGCACCTGGCCGACCAGGCCGGCCAGCGGGCGGATCAGGATCCGGTCCAGCGAGAGCAGCATGACCGCGCCGGCCACCGCCACCACCAGCGCCGCGACGATCAGCAGCACGACCAGCGCGTTGCTCGTCGAGTTGACCCGTTCGGCGGTCTGCTGCCGGACGGTGAGGATCTCGTCCTGGAGCGTGGTGATCGAGGCCCGTATCCCGTCGAACTGCTGGCGGGTCTGGTCGGTGATCAGCGCCTGGCCGGCGGTCGGGCCGCCACGGTCGGTGGCCGCGACCACCGGCTCGGCCACCTGGGCCCGCCACTGGGTGGTCTGCCGCTCGACCGCGTCCAGCTCCCGGCGGACGTCCGGATAGTCGGCGGAGAGGCCACGGATCGAGCCGATCAGCGCCTGCTCACGCCTGACGCCCTCCTGGTAGGGAACCAGGTCGTTGCGGTCGCCGTTCACCGCGTAGCCGCGTACCGCGGTCTCCTGGTCCAGCAGGACGCTCATCAGTTCCTGCGCCTGGACGCGCAGCGGGCCGGTCTTGAGCAGCACCGCGTCGATGTTCTGCCGGTTCTTCGCGGCGACCGCCGCCTCCGCGGCGGCCAGCCCGAGCAGCAGCGCCAGGACCACGCCGAGCAGCGCGGCCACCCGCCGCCGCAGCGTCCACCCCTGCTGGTACGACTTCACGACTGTGCCATCTCCGTTCGCGACTGCGGGGCTCGCAGACCCGGCTCACTCCTCGCGCTCACCGTGCCATCTCCGTTCGCGACTGCGGGGCTCGCAAACCCGGCTCACTCCTCGCGCTCACTAACGCCCCCCGCCCCGGGTCACCAGCAACATCGCCACGTCGTCGGCGAGCGGGCCGCCGTTGATCTGCTCGGCACGGCCGACCAGCCAGGCGGGCAGCTCGGACAGCGGCACCGCGCGGTTGGCCGGTTCGGCGAGCAGACCGGTCAGCCCGGGCACGTCGAGCCGTTCGTCGCCGCCGTCGACCCGACCCTCGATGAGGCCGTCGGTGTACATCAGCAGGGACCAGTCATCGGTGTCGAACTCCAGGTCGAAGGCAACGGGGCGGCGGGGTCGGACGCCGAGCAGCAGCCCACCCTTGGCCGGCACCGGGGCGACCTTACCGCCGCTGAGCAGCAGCGGCGGCGGATGACCGGCGAGCCGTACGGTGGCCCGGGCGGACGCCAGGTCGAGCCGGGCGGTGGCCACCGTCGCGAAGATCTCCTGGAGCCGACGCTCGCTCATCAGCACCTGCTCCAGGGCGGGCAGCACCTCGTCGTCGGGCACCCCGGCCAGCACCAGCGCCCGCCAGGCGACGCGCAGCTCGACGCCGAGCGCCGCCTCGTCCACGCCGTGACCGCACACGTCGCCGACGATCAGGTCGATCCGGTCCGGCCGGGTCTGCACCACGTCGTAGAAGTCGCCGCCGATCAGCGCCGCGTGCCGGCCGGGCCGGTAGAACGTGTGCACCGCCACCTCGTCGGTGGTCATCAGCGGCTGCGGCAGCAGGCCGCGTTCCAGGCGGGCCGACTCGGCCTGGCGCAGCTCCACCTCGCGCAGCCGGCGGGCGTTCTCGTCGGCGCGCTTGCGTTCCACCGCGTAGCGCAGCGCCCGGGTCAGCAGGACGCCGTCGACCTGCCCCTTGACCAGGTAGTCCTGCGCGCCCTCGGCGACCGCCACGATGCCGAGGTGCTCATCGGAGCGGCCGGTCAGCACGCAGACCGCGGCGCCGCTGGCCATCTCCAGCACCCGGCGCAGCCCGTCCAGGCCCTGCGCGTCGGGCAGGCCCAGGTCGAGCAGGACGCAGTCGACGCCCATCACCCGCTGGCGCGCCTCGCTGAGGCTGGTGGCGACCAGCAGGTCGATCATCGAGTTGGTCTCGGCGAGCAGCTCGCCGACCAGGAAGGCGTCGCCCTCGTCGTCCTCGACCAGCAGCACCCGCAGCCGTTCGCCCGGCGGGAGGCCGCCGTGCAGCCCGGCGCCGGCGCGCGGCACGACAGGGGCGCCCGGCGCGGCGGTCCCCCGGTGCGGCCGGGCCACCGCCGCGAGACGCGGGAGTTCGCTGGTGATGGCGGGCTCCTTCCGAGTGCCCTTGCAGATGCTGGCGGGAACAACGGTCGCACACAACACGAAGCCCGCCGTGGGCGCGGGTGGGTGCCCGTCCCCCCGGACAGCGACGCGGCCGACCCACGATGTTACGCGGAACCGCTGCCAGTCCGGCAGCGCACCGACCGGGGAGTGCCGCCGCGCCCGGCCTGGGTGCAGGATGATGCCCACCCCCGTAGATCCACCCCGAGGAGTTCCCGTGGGCGCACCCCCACCCGCCCCGCCGACCGGGCGTTCGCCAAGCCCCGCCGCCGGCTGCTCGCCGCCGTCGCCGCGCCGGTCGCGCTGCTCGCCGTCGGGGCGGGCGTCCTGGTCGGCCTGGCCACCCCGACGCCCCGCCCGGCGGACGCGCCGGCCGGCGAGTTCAGCGCCGCCCGGGCGTACCGGAACGTCGAGGTGGTCGCGGCCCGGCCGCACGTGGCCGGCAGCGCCGCCAACGACCGGGTACGCGAGCACCTGGTCGGCACGTTGCGCGGCCTGGGCCTGGAGACCGAGGTGCAGGACGCGGTCGCGCCCGAGGCCGGGCAGCTCAGCAGCGCGGCCGGCGGGGCGACGCTGGCCCGGGTCCGCAACGTGGTGGCCCGGCTCCCCGGCACCGACCCGACCGGCAGGGTCTTCCTGGTCGCGCACTACGACTCGGTGCAGACCGGGCCGGGCGGCAACGACGACGCCGCCGGCACCGCCGCCATCCTGGAGGTGGCCCGGGCGCTGAGCACCGGCCCGCGCCCCCGCAACGACGTGGTCTTCGTGCTCACCGACGCCGAGGAGGCGTGCCTCTGCGGCGCCGCCGGCTTCGCCGCCGACCACCCGCTCGCCGCCGACGGCGGGGTGGTGCTCAACCTGGAGGCGCGCGGTTCCACCGGGCCGGTGATCATGTTCGAGACGTCGCGGAACAACGCGAAGCTGGTGGACGTGTTCGGCCGGGCCGCGCCGCACCCGGTGGGCACCTCGTTCGCGGTGGAGATCTACCGGGCGCTGCCCAACGACACCGACTTCACCGCGTTCGGGGACCGGAAGTTCGTCGGGCTCAACTCCGCGTACATCGACGGTGGCGCGATCTACCACACCCCGCTGGACGTGCCGGCCCGGATGGACCGGGGCAGCCTCCAGATGCACGGCGACAACGCGCTCGGCCTGGCCCGCGAGTTCGGCCGCACCGACCTGGGCGACCTGCGCTCCGGCCACGACGACACCTACTTCCCGGTGCTCGGCGGGCTGGCCCGCTATCCCGGCTGGCTGACCCTGCCGCTGGCGGTCGCCGCACTGCTCGCCGTGGGCGCGCTGGGCTGGCTGCTGCGCCGCCGGGGCCGGGCCACCGTCGGCACGCTCGCCGCCGGCGCCGGCCTGACCCTGGTGCCGGTCGTCGTGGCCCCGCTGGGCGCGTGGCTGCTCTGGGCCGCGATCACCACGATCCGACCGGGGTACGCCGAACTGCTCGACCCGTACCGTCCGGTCTGGTACCGCCTCGCCGTGGTGGCGCTCGCCGCCACCGTGCTGCTCTGCTGGTACGCGCTGTCCCGCCGCCGGGTCGGCCCGGCCGCGCTGGCGTTCGGCGGCCTGCTCTGGCTGGCCCTGTTCGGCGTGCTGCTCGCGGTGCTGGTGCCCGGCGGCGCGTACCTCACCACCCTGCCGGCGCTGGCCGGCGCGGTCGCCGGTCTCGCGGCGCTGGCCACCCGCCTGGACGGCCCGTGGCCGGTGGTCGCGGTGACGCTGGCCGGCGCGGTGGCCGTGGTGGTGCTGCTGCCCCCGGTGGTGCTGCTCTTCCCGGCGCTCGGCATGGGCATGGGCGCGGTGGCCGCGCTGGTCGCGGTGCTGCTCGGGCTGGCCCTGCTGCCGGTGGTGGACCTGCTGCACCCGCGCGCCGGCGGCCAGCGCGGCCTGCTGGCGCTGCGCGCCCGCCGCCTCGGCGCGCTGCCGGCCGGCGCGGCGTTCGTCGCGACGGTGGTGCTCGCCGGGGTCGGCCTGGCCGTCGACCGCTTCGACGCCGACCACCCCGTGCCCACCCACCTGATGTACGCGCTGGACGCCGGCACGAAGAAGGCCGCCTGGCTCAGCCGCGAGGAGAAGCCGCAGCCCTGGACCGACCGCTACGTCGACCGGACCATCTCGGTGATCGACGACTTCCCCGGACTCGGCGACGACGAACTGCGGGCGGGCCCGGCTGTCGCGGCCCCGTTGCCGGCGCCGAAGGTGGAGACGCTCGACGACAGTCGCAACGGCGGGCAGCGGGTGCTGCGGCTGCGGGTGACGCCGCAGCGGCAGGTGCGACTGCTGACGCTGCACGTCGACACCGGCACCGCCACCGTGCGGGCCGCCTCGGCGGCCGGGCGGAACGTGCCGTTGAAGGCGCGCGACGGCCGGTGGGGCTTCGGCATCGTGTTCCACGCCCCGCCGCCGGAGGGCGTCGAGGTGACGCTGACGCTGGTTCCTCGGGGCGAGACGGTGTCGGTGCGGGCGATGGACGCCAGCGACGGGTTGTCCGGGCTGCCCGGCTTCCGGCCTCGGCCGGCGAACGTGGGCGTGGTCGGCTCACACAGCTCGGAGTTGCTGGCGGTGGCGCAGACGTACTCGCTCTAGCCGGCCGTGCCGGGAGCGGGCGTCGCGTGCTCGGCGGCGCGGCTGACCCGCTCCCAGCCGGCCCAGGTGTCCATCCGCCGGCGGGTGATGTCGAACGCCAGGTCGTACACCATGCTGCCGAGCAGCAGCCGCAGCGGCGGATCGTCGCTGTCGACGAGTCGCAGCAGGGCCTCGGCGGCCAGCCGGGGCTCGCTGTCGACCGAGCCTTCCGCCCACTGTCGCTCCAGCTCGGCGCGGAGTGGCGCGTACGCGTCCATCGGCGTGGTCGCGCTGATGTTGCGGTAGAGGTCGGTCCAGTAGCCGCCCGGCTGCACGATGCTGACCTTGACGCCGAACGCCGCCGCCTCCGCGGCCAGGGCCTCGCTCATGCCCTCCAGGGCGAACTTGCTCGCGCTGTACAGGCCGGTGCTCGGGAAGCCACCGAGCGCGGCGATGCTGGAGATCTGCACGAGGTGGCCGGACCGGTGGGCGCGCAGGTGCGGCAGCACGGCCTGGCTGACCCACAGCGAGCCGAACAGGTTGACCTCGAACTGGGCGCGCGCCTCCGCCTCGGTGAACTCCTCGATCATGCCCATGGACATGGTGCCGGCGTTGTTGACGACGATGTCGAGCCGGCCGACGTGGTCGACGGCGGTGGCCACGGCGGCGAGGACGGCGGCCCGGTCGGTGACGTCGAGGGTCAGGGTCAGCAGCCGGTCGCCGTGCCCGGCGTCGAAGTCGTCACGGGTGACGGTCCGGGCCGCGGCGACGACCCGGTCACCTCGGTCGAGCGCGGCGTCGGCGAACGCGCGGCCCAGGCCGCGGCTGGCGCCGGTGATGAACCAGGTGCGCATGTCGGCGCTCCCTCCAACTGGTGAGACGAGACGGTCCGTCTCGACTCTGCCTCCTCGCGCCTCCTTCGTCAAGACGAGACGGTTCGTCTCGCTGATAGGATGCTCCCATGACGCCGCCGAACACGGCCCGCCGGCGCGAGACCTCCCGCCGCGCCATCCTCACCGCCGCCTTCGACCTGCTCCAGGAGGTCGACTACGCGAAGGTCAGCATCGAGGGCATCGCGAGCCGTGCCGGCGTCGGCAAACAGACCATCTACCGCTGGTGGCCGTCCAAGGGCGCGGTCGTCTTCGACGCGTTCCTCATGCTCAGCGAGAGCCCCGAGGGCGGGCCGGTGCGCCTGCCGGACACCGGCGACCTGACCGCCGACCTGACCGAGGTGCTCCGCGCCACGGTGGCCGAGCTGACCGACCCCCGGTACGAGCCACCGATGCGCGCGCTGGCCACCGAGATCGCCCACGACGCCGAGCTGGCAGCCGCGTACGCCGAGCGGTTGGACGGCCCGCTGCGGGAGGCGAAACGCGAGCGCCTGCGCCGCGCCCAGCGGGCCGGCCAACTCGCCGACGACCTCGACCTCGACGTCGCGGTGGACCTGATCTGGGGACCGGTGTTCCAACGATGGCTCCACCGCGCCGGACCGCTCACGACGGACTGGACGGACCGCCTGGTCACCACCGCGCTCGACGGGCTCCGACCCCGCCGCTGAACTTTTTCCGGCCGGGATGTCGAGGAACGACCGGTCGGCTTCTACCCCCGGGTGAAGGCTGGTTCGGACAACCCGAGGAGCACACGATGAGCAAGGTGACCACCGGCGCGACCATGTCCCTCGACGGCTACGTCGCCGACCCGTCGCACGGCGGGTTCGAGCACCTCTTCCAGTGGTACGACAACGGCGACGTGGCGGTGCCGACGGCGAACCCGGACATGACGTTCCGAACGTCGGCGGCCAGCGCCGAACACATCCGCGCGCTGGTCGGGCGCACCGGGGCGCTGGTCGTCGGCCGCACGCTGTTCGACCTGACCAACGGCTGGGGCGGCCGGCACCCGATGGACAAGCCGGTGGTCGTGGTGACCCACCGGGTGCCGGACGGCTGGGACGCCGAGGGCGAGTCGTTCGTGTTCGTCACCGACGGCATCGAGCGGGCCATCGAACGCGCCCACGCCCTCGCCGGCGGCAAGGAGGTCGGGGTGAACGGCGGGACGATCGCGCGGCAGGTGCTGGAGGCCGGGCTGCTGGACGAGGTGCACGTGGACCTGGTGCCGGTGCTGCTCGGCGACGGGATCCCGTTCTTCTCCGGCCTCGGGATCGCGCCGGTGCAGTTGGAGGGGCCGTTCCGGGTGGTCGAGGGGGTCGGCGTCACCCACCTGGCCTACCGGGTGCCCCGCTCCGCCTGATCCGCTCTCGCCGATGCCCCGGCCCCCGACCATCGGAGAAGGCCGGGGCGATCCGCGATTCGGCCACGACGAGGACCGACATGCCCTGCCTTGTGCGCCCGGCCCGCCCGGGCGAAGGTGGACGAATGTGGCACACGCCCGAAGCCGAGTGCTGGCTCCACCCCGACGTCGAGGTCCGCCCGTCCGCGATCTCGGGTGACGGCCTGTTCACCCGCGCTCCCCTGCCGGCCGGCACGGCGGTGTCACGGCTCGGCGGCCGGCTCGTCACCGATGCGGAGCTGCGCGACCTGCTCGCCCGACCGGACCGCCCCTACGTCGACACCATCACCGTGGCAGACGATCTGCACCTCGTCCTGCCGCCCGGACGCGCCAACGGCAAGGGCAACCACGGCTGCGACCCGAACCTGTGGTGGGCCGCCCCGTTCACCCTGGTCACCCGCCGGGACGTGGCGGCCGGCGATGAGCTGACGAACGACTACGCCACCAGCACCGGCACCGCCGACTTCGCGATGACGTGCGGATGCGGCTCGGCGCGCTGCCGCCGCGTCGTCACCGGTGACGACTGGCGACTGCCGGACCTCCAGCGCCGCTACGGGGACCACTGGGTCCCCGCCCTCCTGACCCGGATCAGGACCGGAGATACCCGCTCGCCCGGCCCCTGCCCGCTCGCTACGCTGCGCCGCATGCGGCTGGAGAAGGTCACCCCCGACAACTACGAGGCGGCACTCGCCCTGTCGGTACGCCCCGACCAGGACGATCTGGTGGCGCCGGTGGTCAAGTCGCTGGCCGAGGCGTACGTGTTCCCGGAGCACGCCTGGCCCCGGCTCGTCTACGACGGGGACCGGCTGGTCGGCTTCCTCATGGCGTTCTTCGACATCGCCTGGAACGACGACCCGGACGACGTGCGCGCCGGCCTCTGGCGGCTGAACATCGCCGCCGACACCCAGGGCCGGGGCTACGGCCGGTACGCCGTCGAGGCCGTGTGCGAGGAGATCCGCTCCCGGGGCGGCGACCGGGCGTACGTCACCTGGGAGCCCCGCCCCGGCGGCCCGGAGGAGTTCTACCTGAAGCTGGGCTTCCGGCCGACCGGCGAGCAGAGCGGCGGCCAGACCGTCGCCGTCCGGGACCTGCAGACCGGTCCCCGGTGTCGGCCCGGGCTGGCATGATCCGCGCCGTGGGCATCCTCTGTGACTACTTCTCCGCCCCCACCGACGAGGCGGCGGCCACGGCCGCCGACGTCCCGGGTGGGCCGCGCGCCGCGTCCGATCCCGGTTTCGAGGTCGTCGAGCTGAAGGGCATCGAACCCGTCGTGCAGCTCGGCACGCTGGAGGCGATCCTGACCGGCGTCGACTACGACGTCGTGACGCGGAACCCCAGGCAGGGCCACGCCGTGGCGGTCCGGCACGACGGCGAGGTGCTGGTCATCTCGCTGACCGACGAGCTGCGCGGGGCGTTGGCCGACGCCGAAGAGGGTCGCCTTCGCGAGGTGGCGGTGTCGTGGTCGGAGACCGAGGAGTTCCGAGGGCTGGCCGAGCCGGCGATCCTGGCCGAGGCCCTGGTCGAGCTGGCAGGTCTGGCCCGTCGCGCCACGGCCCGAGACGAACGCCTCTACTGCTGGGTCTGCGTCTAGCCCGACGAGCGGGCGCTACTTCCAGCGGAAGTGCACGAACAGGCGGCCGAAGTTCTTCGAGTCCTTCTCGACCCGGTGGTAGAGCTGCTTGACGTCCTTCTGGTCGAGGAAGCGCAGCACCTTCTTCTTGAGCGCGCCGGAGCCCTTACCCGGGATGATCTCCACGAGGGTGGCCTTCTTCGCCACCGCCTCGTCCATGATCCCGCGCAACGCGCGGTCGATGTCGTGGCCCTTGTTGTAGATGTCGTGGAGGTCGAGCTTGAGCTTCACGCGTCCATCCTAGGTATGTCGAGGGGCAGCCCACCCGGGCTGCCCCTCGTCAGAACTAACGACCGACTCGCCCCTCGACCCGGCGAAGGGCCGTGGCGTAGTCGGTGTTCGTGGAGTGCATGGCCGCCGCGATGCGCAGGTGTCGCAGCGCGTCCGCCGGCCGGTTCATCCGCTCCAGCGTGCGACCGAGCACGTGGTGCGCGTAGTGGTCGCTCGGGTCCCGGTCGACCAGCTCACGCAGGTGCTCCTCGGCCCGGTTGAGCTGGGCCGACTGGAAGTAGGCGCGGGCCAGCAACTGCCGCACCGAGGAGTTGTCGGGCTCCGCCTCGATGATCGGCTCGAGCAGCCGGGCCGCCCCGGTCGGATCCCCCGAGTCGAAGAACATGGTCGCCCGCCGGTACTCCGCCAGAAGGTCCACTCGACCCACCTCCTCGTGTCGCGTCAGCCCTTTGTCCGACGCTGGCACAACACCGGAGGAACCGCGAGTGTTCCACCGGGTGAAGATCAGGGCGTGGGGTCGTACCTTTCGCCCACCAGATCCCAGGCTCGGACACCACCCACGATTCCCGCCGTGTTCGGGACGACCACGACATCGTCCCCCATCCTGGCGACCTGCTCCGGCCGGATCAGCCGGGAGTTGCCGCCGCCGAGGTAGAGCCGGTCCCAGCGGAAGACCGGCCGCAGGCCGTCCACCACCTGCCGGATCCGCCGGGACCAGAACGCGTCGCCCAGCCGCCGCCGTTCCGGCTCCCCGACGTACGTGTCGTAGGTGGTGTTCCACCGCACCGGCGCGTGCGACAGCTCCAGGTGCGGGGCGATCGTCCCGCCGTCGAAGAGCGCGCTGCCCAGCCCGGTGCCGAGCGTCAGCACCAGCTCGCAGCCGGTCCCGGCGACCACGCCGGCGCCGTGCACCTCGGCGTCGTTGAGGACCAGCGCGGGCACGCCGAACGCCTCGGCCAGCGCGCCGCGCGCGTCGTACCCGGACCATTCTGCGACCAGGTCCGGGTCCACCCGGCTGCGCGGCCCGGCGCGGGTCACGTAGTGCGGGGTGGCCACCACCACGCCGTGCCGGATCATGCCGGGCATGCCGACGGTGAGCCGGTCCGCGGCGGGCAGCCGGGCGCCGAGATCCCGCAGCGTCTCCACGAACAAGGCCGGGGGCAGGGGGTACGGCGTGGGCACGCGCAACGG
The DNA here is from genome assembly GCF_013694245.2 of Micromonospora ferruginea. Taxonomy (NCBI): domain Bacteria; kingdom Bacillati; phylum Actinomycetota; class Actinomycetes; order Micromonosporales; family Micromonosporaceae; genus Micromonospora; species Micromonospora robiginosa. Next base: position 6,053,369 of record NZ_CP059322.2, on the reverse strand, counting down.
GCGGGCCCGCATGGTGCCGGCGGCGTCAAGCACGGAGGCCTTGATCCCGCCGCCCCCGCAGTCGATCGCCAGTGTGGTCGCCACGGCTGTGAGTCTCCCTCAGACCGGCGTCGCCCCGAGCGCGGGTCACGGTAATCCGGATGCGCGCGCCGGTAGGCTCGGTGACCTGATGAGCGCCACGTTGATCGCCAAGGATCTCACCGCCGGCCACGGTGACCGCCTCCTCTTCTCCGACCTGAGCCTGGTCGTCGCGCCCGGCGACGTGATCGGCCTGGTCGGGGTGAACGGGGCCGGCAAGTCCACGCTGCTGCGCACGCTCGCCGGCCGCCAGCCCCGCGAGCAGGGGTCGGTGGCGTTGAACCCGCCCAGCGCCACGGTCGGCTACCTGCCGCAGGAGCCGGAACGCCGGCCGGGTGAGACGGTCCGCGACTTCCTGTCCCGGCGCACCGGCGTGACCGCCGCGCAGGCCGCGCTGGACGCCGCCACCGAGGCGCTGACCGCGGGGGCGGCCGGCGCCGACGACGCGTACGCGATCGCTCTGGAACGGTGGTTGGACCTGGGCGGCGCGGACCTGGACGAGCGGGCCGAGCAGGTCGCCGCGGAGCTGGGCCTCGACGTCGGCCTGGACCATCCGACGGTCGGGCTGTCCGGCGGGCAGGCGGCCCGCGCCGGGCTGGCGTCGCTGCTGCTCAGCCGCTACGACATCTTCCTGCTGGACGAGCCCACCAACGACCTCGACCTGGCCGGGCTGGACCGACTGGAACGCTTCGTCACCGGGCTGCGCGCCGGCACCGTGCTGGTCAGCCACGACCGCGAGTTCCTCACCCGGACGGTGAACCGGATCGTCGAGCTGGACCTGCACCAGCGGCAGGTCAACCACTACGGCGGTGGCTACGCGGCCTTCCTGGAGGAGCGCGCCGTGGCGCGCCGGCACGCCCGCGAGGAGTTCGAGGAGTACGCCGACACGAAGGCCGACCTGGAGGCGCGCGCCCGGACCCAGCGGGCCTGGATGGAGAAGGGCGTGAAGAACGCCCGGCGCAAGGCCACCGACAACGACAAGATCGGCCGCAAGTTCCGGGCCGAGTCGACCGAGAAGCAGGCCGCGAAGGCCAAGCAGACCGCCCGGCTGATCGAGCGGCTGGAGGTGGTCGAGGAGCCGCGCAAGGAGTGGGAGCTGCGGATGGAGATCGCCGCCGCGCCCCGCGCCGGTGCCGTCGTGGCCTCGCTCCGAGGAGCGGTGGTACGCCGGGGCGCCTTCACGCTCGGGCCGGTGGACCTCCAGGTCGACTGGGCCGACCGGGTGGCGATCACCGGGGCGAACGGCTCCGGCAAGAGCACCCTGCTGGCCGCGCTGCTGGGCCGGCTACCGCTGGACGAGGGGCACGCCGCGCTCGGCCCTGGCGTGGTGGTCGGCGAGGTCGACCAGGCCCGGGGGCTGTTCCTCGGCGACCAGCCGCTGCTGGACGCGTTCGCCGCCGCCGTACCCGATCTCAACCCGGCGGACGTCCGGACGCTGCTGGCCAAGTTCGGCCTGCGCGCCGACCACGTGCTGCGCCCGGCGGCGACGCTGTCTCCCGGCGAGCGGACCCGGGCCGCGTTGGCGCTGCTCCAGGGTCGTGGCGTCAACCTGCTGGTGCTCGACGAGCCGACGAACCACCTCGACCTGGCCGCGATCGAGCAGTTGGAGTCGGCGCTGGCGACCTATCCCGGCACGCTGCTGTTGGTGACCCACGACCGGCGGATGCTCGACGCGGTGAGCGTGAACCGGCGGCTGCGGGTGACGGACGGACGGATCGCCGAGGACTGATCCGTGCCGACGCGTCCGCCCGGGGCCACAATGACCTCATGCCCAAGTGGGAGTACGCGCTGCTGGTCCGCCGTCGCCAGCCCGCCACCAACGACGCCGGGTGGGAGATCGTCTTCATCTGGTACGGCCCGGACGGCTCCATGGTCGACGTCACGCCCTACGGCGACACCGCGCTGGCCCACCTGAACCGGGCCGGCGACCAGGGCTGGGAGCTGGTGGCGATGAGCGAGGACCCGTCCCTGGCCGGCAACAACGAGTTGCACCGCTACCACCTCAAGCGCCCCAAGCCCGCCACCCCCATCCCCGCCAGCGCATGCGCCCTTCCCGCCGCTCCCTCCCCACCTGACCCTCCCCTCCCCTCCCTCCCCCGCTTGTCCGTCGATCATGAAGTTGACGGCGCCGGTTGCCCCTTTCGTCCCCGCCAACTTCATGGTCAACGCGCCGGTGGGTGGGGCGGGGAGCGTGTATCGGGGTGGAATGGGGGTAACGCGCGGCCGGAGGTGGCGCATGGTGGCGATGGGGCGGGCCGCGCTCTCGGGTGAGCGGCTCCGGCAGGCCGACGGGTTCCTCGCCGAGGCGTGGGCCGATCTGGCGCGGCACGACGAGCGGCTGCGCGGCACCACCGTGGAGGCGCGCTTCGACCGGGGGGTGGCACACCTGACCGGTGAGGTCGCCGACCCGGCGGAGCTACGGCTGGTGCGGGAGCTGATCGGCCGGCTGGACGGGGTGCTCGGGGTCTGGTGCCGGGTCGGCGTGGCCGGCCGGGCGCCGGTGGTGGTGGACCTGGGGTGCGGGGCGACCAAGCAGTGGCCCGGGAACCTGGGGCTGGACATCTACCCGGCGGCGGGGGTGGACGCGGTCGCCAACCTCTCCGGTTCGCTGCCGCTGCGGGACGACTCGGTGGACGTGTTCTTCGCCGTGCACATCGTCGAGCACCTGATCGACTTCCTGCCGCTGTTCGACGAGTGCCACCGGGTGCTGCGGCCGGGCGGCGTCCTGCACGTGATGAGCCCGTGGTGGCGGCACGTCAACGCGGTGGCCGACCCGACCCACGTCCGCCTGCTCGACGTGCAGACGTTCAAGGGCATCTGCGCCCAACGCCCACCCGGCGCCCCACGCTGGTATCCGCTGCACGTCGGCTGTGACGGCGCCTCCATCTTCGCCGACCTGACCCCCTACCCCCGACGCCCCCGCCCCACCCCCATCCCACCTGGCCCGCTTCTTCGACTGACCCCGCCCTCCCCGCCCCCGCCCTCCTCGCTGATCTTGCAGTTTGTGCCCCTCGAATGAGGCATTCACCCCGAATGCCGGGGCACAAAGTGCAAGATCGCCGAGGAGGGAGGGAGGAGGGGGTCAGGGTGGGGGCGGATTCGCGGAGGGAGAGGCGGTGGGGGCGACCAGTTCTCGGGGTGGGGCGTCTCGGTCGGTGGTGAGGCGGCCGGCCAGCAACTCCACCGCCAGGCGGGCGATGCGCTCCTTGTCGGGGGCGACGGTGCTCAGGGTGGGGATCGAGAAGCGGCCGTCCTCGATGTCGTCGAAGCCGGCGACCGCCACGTCCTCCGGCACGCGCAGCCCGGCCTCGTGCAGCGCCCGCAGCGCACCGAGGGCGAGCGTGTCGTTGAAGCAGAAGACGGCGTCGGGGCGTACCCCGGAGGTGAGCAGGTGCCGCATGGCGGCCGCGCCGTCCGCGCGGTGCCAGGCCGGCGCGGGCGCCACCAGGCTGTCGTCGTACCCGATGCCGGCCTCGGCCAGCGCGGCGGCGTAGCCCTCCAGGCGGAGCCGGGCGCTCGCGCCCTCGGGGGTGCGTTGCGAGCCGATGGCGGCGATCCGGCGGCGGCCGAGCCCGACCAGGTGGGCGGTGATCTCCCGGGCGGCGGCCACGTTGTCGATCATGACGTGGTCGGCGGGGCCGTGGTCGACGCGTTCGCCGAGCAGCACCATGGGCAGGCCGTCGAGGCCGGCGAGGTCGTCGGCGGTGAGCGCGAGCGGGCTGAGGATCAGGCCGTCGATCATGTGGTCGCCGATGCCGCTGGCGGCCTTGCGTTCCTGCTCCGGGCCGCCGCTGGTCTGGTCGATCAGCACCGTCCAGTCGTGGTCGGCGGCGGCGGCGACGACGTGGCGGGCCAGCTCGGCGAAGTAGGGGATGTCGAGTTCGGGGACGGCCAGCGCGATCACGCCGGTGCGCCCCTTGCGCAGGTTGCGGGCCGACAGGTTGGGCCGGTAGTGCAGTTCGGCGATGGCCTCCTCGACCCGGGCCCGGGTGTCGGCGCGTACGTGCTGGTAGCCGTTGACGACGTTCGAGACGGTCTTCACCGACACGCCCGCGCGCTCCGCCACGTCCTTGAGCCTGTGCCGCACTGAACTTCCTCCCCGACGAGCGCTCCGGCCGCACTCTACCGCGTCACGACGTCGTAACGACCTCTTTACAGCACGGGTTACAACGTTGTAGAAACCAGGGACACGGTGACCGTGGTCACCGGGCAACGGCTCCGAGGGAAAGGTGGCATCCGTGCCGAACGCGCAGCTCACGGTCGACCCGGCGTTCCGGGTCGGCGAGGCCGACCGGCGGATCTTCGGCTCCTTCGTCGAGCACATGGGGCGATGCGTCTACGGCGGGATCTACGAACCCGGGCACCCGAACGCCGACTCACGCGGCTACCGCCGCGACGTGCTGGACCTGACCCGCGAGATGGGCGTCTCGGTGGTCCGCTACCCCGGCGGCAACTTCGTCTCCGGCTACCGCTGGGAGGACGGCGTCGGCCCGGTCGGCGACCGGCCGCGCCGGCTCGACCTGGCCTGGAAGACGATCGAGACCAACGCGTTCGGGCTGGACGAGTTCATGACCTGGGCCGCCGAGGCCGGCGTCGAGCCGATGATGGCGGTCAACCTCGGCACGCGCGGCATGCCCGAAGCCTGCGACCTGCTGGAGTACGCCAACCACCCGGGCGGCACCCAGCTCTCCGACCTGCGCCGCAAGCACGGCGCCGAGCAGCCGTACGGGGTGCGGCTGTGGTGCCTCGGCAACGAGATGGACGGGCCGTGGCAGGTCGGGCACAAGACCGCCGACGAGTACGGCCGGCTGGCCGCCGAGACCGCCCGGGCCATGAAGATGATCGACCCCTCGATCAGCCTGGTCGCCTGCGGCAGCTCCAACCGGGGCATGCCCACGTTCGCCGGGTGGGAGGCGACCGTGCTGGAGCACACCTACGAGCACGTCGACTACATCTCCGCCCACACCTACTACGACCCCTCCGACGGCGACCGGGCCAGCATCCTGGCCTCCGCGGTCGACATGGACGCCTTCATCACCGAGGTGACCGCCACCGCGGATCACGTCGGCGCCAAGCTGCGGCAGAAGCGCAAGCTGAAGGTCTCGTTCGACGAGTGGAACGTCTGGTACCAGTCCCGCCTGCAGGCCGACCTGGACCGGCGCGGCTGGGTCGAGGCGCCCGCGCTGATCGAGGACGACTACACCGCCGACGACGCGGTGGTGGTCGGCGACCTGCTGATCACCCTGCTCCGGCACGCCGACCGGGTCGGGGTGGCCTGCCAGGCGCAGCTCGCCAACGTGATCGCCCCGATCCGCACCCGCAACGGCGGTCCCGCCTGGCGGCAGAGCATCTTCCACCCGTTCGCCCTCACCGCCCGCCACGCGCGCGGCACCGTGCTGCGCACCGAGCCGGTCGGCCCGACGTACCCGACCGAGCGGTACGGCGACGTGCCGGTGCTGGACACCGTCGCCGTGCACGACGAGGAGACCGGCGGCCTGGCCGTCTTCGCGGTCAACCGGGGCCCGGACGCCCTGCCGCTCGACCTGGACCTGCGCGGCCTGCCCGGCCTGCGCGGCGAGGCGCACACCACCCTCTCAGCCGGCGACGACCCGGCCGCCACGAACACCGAGGCCGACCCGGAGCGGGTCACGCCCCGGGAGCTCACCACCCCCACCCTCGACGGCGGTCGCTGCACCGTGGCGCTCCCCGCCACCTCCTGGAACCTGCTGCGTTTCGTCCCGCAGTCGTGACCAGGCAATACTCCAATTCCGTCCCCCAAGGAGTTCGCATGATCCAGAACGAGATGAGCCGGCGGCGCCTGCTCGGCCTCGGTGTCGGCCTCGGCACGGCGGCCTCGCTGACCCTGGCCGGGTGCGGTGGCGGCAGCAGCAGCCCCGACAAGGCCGGCTCGGCGGGCAACGGCGGCAAGGACTACACCGGCCCGAAGGTCGACCTGAAGCTGTGGAACGGCTTCACCGGCGGTGACGGCGACATCTTCAAGGCGCTGGTGCAGCAGTTCAACAGCGAGCACCAGAACATCGCGGTCAGCGTGGTCACCTACGAGTGGGCGGACTACTACAGCAAGCTGCCCGGCGCGGTCTCCAGCGGCAACGGCCCGGACATCGCGGTCATGCACATGGACCAGCTCGCCACGTTCGCCGCCCGCGGCACGATCAGTGAGCTGGACGACGTGGCCAAGAACCTGGAACTCAACGAGGGCGACTTCGCCCCCACCGTGTGGAAGGGCGGCCTGTACAACGAGAAGCGGTTCGGCATCCCGCTGGACATGCACCCGCTGGGCTTCTACTACAACAAGGCCGTGATGCAGAAGGCCGGCCTGGACCCGAACAAGCCGCCGGCGACGAAGGACGAGTACACCGCCGCGCTGACCGAGCTGAAGAAGTCGGGCGTGCAGGGCTTCTGGGTCAGCCCGTTCCAGTTCACCGGCGGCATGACGTTCTACAGCCTGCTGCACCAGTGGGGCGGGAAGCTCTTCGACGACGAGGTGGCGAAGGCGACCTTCAACTCCGACCCGGCGGTCGAGGCGTGCACCTGGCTGGTCGACCTGATCAAGCAGGGCCACTCGCCGGCCAACGTCGGCCAGGACGCCGACTACCTGGCGTTCAAGAGCGGCAAGAACGCCTTCAACTGGAACGGCATCTGGCAGATCAACGACCTGAAGAAGAGCCCGAACGTGCAGTGGGGCGTCGCGCCGCTGCCCCAGATCGGCAGCCAGCCCGCCGCCTGGGCGAACTCGCACAACTTCACCATCGTCAAGCAGCGCTCGGCCAACGAGAACAAGGTCTCCGGCGCGAAGGTCTTCATCAACTGGCTCAGCCAGCACTCGCTGGACTGGGCCAAGGGCGGCCAGGTGCCGGCCCGCAAGGCGGTCCGGGACAGCGCCGAGTTCAAGGCGCTCACCGAGGTCAACGCGCTCGCCCCGGAGCTGGAGTACGCGGCGTTCCCGCCGGCCGTGCCGGGCCTCGGCGAGGTCGTCCTGACCTTCTACAACGCCTTCAACGAGGCGGCGCTGAACAAGAAGTCGCCGAAGCAGGCGCTCGACGACGGCGTGGCCAAGGCCAACAAGCAGCTCGAGGACAACCGCAAGAAGTACGGGAACTGATCCGTCGTGGCGGACGTGATCGAGGCCGGGGCGGCGCGTGACAGCGCGCCGCCCCCGTCGGGGCCCACCAGTCGCCGGCGCGCGACGCAGCGCGGCAACCGGGCGACGCCGTACCTCTTCCTCGCGCCGTACCTGGTCCTGTTCGGCGTCTTCGGCCTGGCACCGATCCTGTTCGGCGTCTGGATCAGCCTGCACCAGTGGGACCTGCAACTGCCCAACCGGCCGTTCATCGGGTTCGACAACTACCAGGACCTGTTCTCCAGCGACTCGGCCATCTACGGGGACTGGTGGTCGAGCGTCCGGGCGACCGGCATCTTCACGCTGTTCTCGGTGCCGCTGCTGGTGGTCATCCCGCTGGGGCTGGCGCTGCTGCTGAACCGCTCGTTCCCCGGCCGCACCTTCTTCCGGGCCGCGTTCTTCGCCCCGTACGTGCTGGGCGTGGCGGTGATCGGCCTGCTCTGGCGCTTCCTGCTCGACGCCAACCTGGGCCTGGTCAACCTGCTGCTCGGCGCGGTCGGCCTGCCCTCGGACACGCCGTGGGTCACCGACGTGCCGTGGGCCTGGGTCTCCCTGGTCGGCGTGACCGTCTGGTGGACCTGCGGCTTCAACGCGGTGATCTACCTGGCCGGTCTCCAGGACATCCCGCCCGAGCTGTACGAGGCGGCGAAGGTCGACGGCGCCGGCGGGTGGGACCGGTTCCGCCACGTGACGATCCCCGGCCTGCGCCCGGTCGTGCTCTTCGTCCTCACCACCACGATCCTCGCCTCGGCGAACGTCTTCGGGCAGGCGCTCCTGATCACCCAGGGCGCGCCGGGCGAGCAGACCCGAACGGTGGTCTGGCGGATCGTGGACGAGGGCCTGCGCGACTACGACGCCGGTCGGGCCGCCGCGATGAGCGTGTTCTTCGCGCTGATGCTGGCGGTGGTGAGCGTCGTCAACTTCCGGCTGTTCCGCTACCGGGAAGACTGAGGGGCCGACCATGTCGAAACTGCGCCCGGTGGCGCGCTACGCCGCGCTGATCCTGATCACCCTGATCTTCGTGACCCCCCTGGTGTGGATGCTGTTGACGTCGGTGAAGACGTACGACGTCGCCCAGCAGGACCCGCCGAGCTGGCTGCCGAACCCGTTCTCCACCTACGGCTACGACCAGATCCTCAACAACACCGCCAATCCGGTGCTGCGCTGGTTCCTCAACAGCATGCTGGCGGCCACCCTGCACACGCTGCTGGTGCTGGTGACCGCGTCGATGGCCGCGTACGCCCTGGCCCGGATGCGGTTCCGCGGTCGCGGCCTGCTGTTCGCGCTGATCGTGGGCACGCTCTTCCTGCCGCCCACCTCGCTGATCATCCCGAACTTCATCATCGCCGAGCGGATCAACTGGATCGACACCTTGACCGTGGTGGTGGTGCCCGGCGCGGCCAGCGCGTTCGGGGTGTTCTTCCTGCGCCAGTTCTTCCTCTCCATCCCCGCCGAGCTGGAGGAGGCGGCGGTGCTGGACGGGGCGAACCAGTGGCAGATCTTCCGCCAGGTGCTGCTGCCGCTGTCGAAGCCGGCCCTGGCCACGCTGGCCGTGCTGTCGTTCCTGACCAACTGGAACGACTTCCTCTGGCCGGTGTACGTGCTGTTCAGCCCGGAACGGCTGACCCTGCCGGCGGGTCTGGGCCTGCTCCAGGGCGCGTACGTGACCGACTATCCGGTGATCATGGCGGGGGCGATGCTGGCCAGCGTGCCGGTGCTGATCCTGTTCGTGTTCGCCCAGCGCCACGTCATCCAGGGCGTCTCCCGCAGCGGCCTGAAGGGATGACCGACCGACGTGTCCGGCGCGGCGCGGCGGCCCTGGCCGCCGCGCTGCTCGCCACCGGCTGCGGCGGCGGGTCCACCACCGAATCGAGTACGCCGAAGGACGCGAACGTGTTCACCAACCCGGTCGTCAAGACCGACGCCCCCGACCCGCAGGCGATCCGGGTCGGCGACACCTGGTACCTGTTCCACACCAACGCCGGCGGCCGGAACGTCCCGGTGCTCACCTCGCCCGACCTGGTCGAGTGGACCCCGGCCGGTGACGCGCTGCCGGAACTGCCGGACTGGGCGGACGCGGGCAAGACGTGGGCGCCGGAGGCGATCCAGCTCGCCCCGGACCGGTTCGTCCTCTACTACACGGTGGCCGACCGCGCCTCCGGCCGGCAGTGCCTGGGCCGGGCGGTGGCGAGCACGCCGCTCGGGCCGTACGCGGACGACTCCGACAAGCCGCTGGTCTGCCAGCCGGACCTGGGCGGCTCGATCGACGCGAGCCCGTTCCGGGACACCGACGGCAGCCTGTGGCTGCTGTGGAAGAACGACGGCAACGCGATCGGGGTGGACACCTGGCTCTGGTCGCAGCGTCTCTCGCCGGACGGGCTGACGCTGACCGGCCCGGCGACGAAGCTGCTCAGGCAGACCGAACCGTGGGAGGGCACCCTGATCGAGGGGCCGTTCTTCCACCGGCACGACGGCAAGCTGTTCCTGTTCTTCGCCGCCAACGCCTACGACAAGGACACGTACGCCGAGGGCTACGCGGTGTGCGAGGGCCCGACCGGGCCGTGCGTGAAGGCGCCGGAGAACCCGATCCTGAAGAGCAACGACGTGGCGACCGGGCCGGGGCACGCCTCGATCGTCGAGCAGGACGGCCGCACCTGGCTGCTCTACCACGCGTGGCCGCCGGGCCAGGAGGGCACCACCGACCCGGGCCGCCAGATCTGGCTGAACGAGCTGACCTGGACCAACGGCACCCCGTCCGTCCGAGGCCCGCTCCGCGAGGTGCAGCGGTAAGGCGGGGGCCCCGCTTAACGTTTTCGGTATAGGAAGGGGCCCCGCTTAACACCCGAGTGTTAAGCGGGGCCCCCGCCTTACACCTGGGCGGGCTCGGGGGTGTCGTCGGCGTGCTCGCGGCGGGCCAGCCGGTTCTTGCGGTGCCCGTAGCCGAAGTAGATGATCGCCCCGAGCGCCATCCAGATCAGGAACCGCACCCAGGTCTCCACCGACAGGTTGAGGCTGAGGTAGAGGCAGGCCGCCGCCGTGACGATCGGCAGCACCGGCGAGAACGGCACCTTGAACGGCCGGTCCAGGTCGGGGCGCCGCTTGCGCAGGATCGGCACCGCGATCGCGACCAGCATGAACGCGCAGAGCGCGCCGATGCTGACCAGGTCGGCGAGCGCGGACAGCGGCAGGAAGCCGGCCAGCAGCGCCACCGCCACCGTCATGATCGCGGCGATCCGGTACGGCGTGCCCCAGCGCGGGTGCACCTTGGCGATCGAGGGTGGGATGAGCCCGTCCCGGGCGATGGCGAAGCCGATCCGGCCCATGGCCACCAGGTCGACCAGGATGACGCTGGTCAGGCCGGCGACGGCGGCGATGGAGACGAGCGTGGCGGCCCAGCCGGCGCCGACCGCCCGGAACGCGGACGCGATCGGCGCGCCCTCGTCGATCTCGGTGTACTTGACCATGCCGACCACGACCAGCGAGACGCCGATGTAGAGCACGGTGGAGATGACCAGCGTGCCGAGCAGGCCCAGCGGCAGGTCGCGCTTGGGCTTGCGGGTCTCCTCACCGAGGTTCGCCACGGCCTCGAACCCGGTGTACGCGAAGAACACCACCGCGGCGGCGGTGAGCACCCCGACGAAGCCGAAGACGGAGGGCTCCAGCCCGAAAAGCGCCTGGGTGACCGGCTGCTTGATGCCGTCGTCACCGGCGCCGGCCGGCTCGCTGGACGGGATGAACGGGGTGAGGTTGGCCGCCTTGACGAAGAACAGCCCGGCGATGACCACGAAGGCACAGATCGCCACCTTCACCAGCACCAGCACGTTGGTGACCCGGGCGGACTCACGGATGCCGACGATGGCGACCACGCCGAGCAGCAGCACGATGCCGATGGCGCCCAGGTTGACGATGCTGCCCTCCTCGGCGAACCAGGCGCTGGGCAGGCCGAACAGGTCGGCGAGGTAGCCGGACCAGCCGCGGGCCACCACCGCCGCGCCGAGCGCGAACTCCAGCAGCAGGTCCCAGCCGATGATCCAGGCGACGATCTCGCCCATGGTGGCGTACGCGTAGGTGTAGGCGCTGCCGGCGGTCGGCACGCTGGCGGCCAGCTCGGCGTAGCAGAGCGCGGCGAGCAGCGCGACCACGCCGGCGATGCCGAAGGAGATCACCACGCCGGGTCCCGCGCTGTTCTTCGCCTCGACGCCGGTCAGCGTGAAGATCCCGGTGCCGATCACGATCCCGATGCCGAAGCCCATCAGGTCGAACGCGCCGAGCCGACGCTTGAGTCCGGGCTTGCCGTCCTCGCCGTCGGCGTCGCCCTGGGCGAGCACGTCCTTGATCGGCTTGGTCCGCAGGACTGACATGGATCACCTCCCCCAACCGTGGCGAACCGCCAGGGTCGGCGGCCCGTGACCGGCCAAGCTACCCAGCCGCTCCCCCACCCAACCCCGTACGCGAGGTGTCGGAATGGTCACGATCCGCGAAGTGATCCCGCCCACCGCGACCCGTGCGGCGGGCACCGGCGCATCGATCCGGGCCGGGGTCTTGCGCCAGGTCGGGATAGATGAAAGTTTCCTACCGGTGGCTTGAATTTAGCGGCGAATGTTGCCGTAGCCGCCGTCCGTCCCCCGGACCCGACGAAGGGACCGCACCGCATGAAGGCAACTCCGCTCAGGGCTGCCGCGCTGGCCGTGGCGCTGCTCGGCGCGCTGGTCGCCGGCGCCCCGGCGCAGGCCGCCCCGAATGAGACGACAACGTCCCCGACCACCGACTGCGTCACCAACCCGGCCACCCCTAAGCGGCAGTTCCGGGCCATGTGGATCGCCTCGGTGACGAACATCGACTGGCCCAGCAAGGACTCCTGGACCGCGCCGGACCAGGTGGCCAAGCAGAAGGCCGAATACCTGGGCTGGCTCGACCTGGCCCAGAAGCTCAACCACAACGCCGTCGTGGTCCAGGTCCGCCCCACCGCGGACGCGTTCTGGCCCTCGCCGTACGAGCCGTGGTCGGAATACCTGACCGGCGTGCGCGGCAAGAACCCGGGCTGGGACCCGCTGGCCTTCCTGGTCGCCGAGTCGCACAAGCGGAACCTGGAGTTCCACGCCTGGTTCAACCCGTACCGCGTCTCCATGCCGGCCCCCGGCGGCGCCGGCGCCGACGTGTCGCAGCTCGCGCCGGACAGCCCGGCCCGGGCGCACCCGGACTGGGTCTTCGCCTACCCGCCGGCCGGCGTCGCCGGCAGCCGGCTCTACTACAACCCCGGCATCCCGGCGGTCCGCGAGTTCGTCCAGACCGCGATGATGGACGCGGTCAACCGGTACGACGTCGACGGCGTGCACTTCGACGACTACTTCTACCCCTACCCGAGCGGCACCTGGCAGGTGCCCGACGACGCCACCTTCGCGCAGTACAACCGCGGGTTCACCGACAAGGCCGACTGGCGGCGGGACAACATCAACCTGCTGGTGCGGGAGATGAACGCCAAGATCAAGGCGGCCAAGCCGTGGGTGAAGTTCGGCGTCAGCCCGTTCGGCATCTGGCGCAACGCGTCGGCCGACCCGAACGGCTCGGACACCACCGGATCGCAGTCGTACGACATCATCTCCGCCGACACCCGCAAGTGGGTGAAGGAGGAGTGGGTCGACTACATCGTGCCGCAGCTCTACTGGTACATCGGCCAGTACCCGGCCGCCGACTACGCCCGGCTGGTGCCGTGGTGGGCGGAACAGGTGCGCGGCACCCGCGTCCAGCTCTACATCGGTCAGGCCGACTACAAGAGCGGTGACCCGGCGTACGGGTCGTTCTGGATGAACCCGCAGGAGCTGTCGAACCACCTGACGCTCAACCGGTCGTACCCGGAGGTGCTCGGCAACGTGCACTTCTCGGCGGTGCAGGTCCGGGCCAACCGTCTCGGCGCCACCGACATCTACGCCGCCGAGCACTACTCGCGGCCGGCGCTGGTGCCGACCATGACGCACCTGCCGCACAAGCCGCTGCTCTTCCCGGTGGTCACCAAGGCCCAGCGGGAGGCGGACGGGGTGCGGCTGAGCTGGCGGCAGCCCGCCGACGGCAGGGGCCCGCTCGGCACCGCCACCTCGTACGCGATCTACCGGTTCGACGGCACCGGCCTGGCCGGTCGGTGCGACTTCGCCGACGCGTCCCACCTGGTCGGCACCGTCCGGGCCACCGACGGCGCCACCCAGTCCTGGGTGGACACCACGGCGGCCGACGGCGCGCGGTACACCTACTACGTGACCGCGCTGGACCGGCTGGCGAACGAGAGCCCGGCGAGCCCGCCGCGCTTCGTCCGCTGACCGGTGACGCCCGGGGCTCCCGTCGTGGAGCCCCGGGCGTTCCCGCGTGCTCAGCCGGCCCGGGTGAGCCGCACCTCCAGACCGATCGCCCCGTCCCGGTGCACCTCGGCACCGCCGAACGCGCTCGCCTCGGCGAGCCGGGCGAAGGTGTCGGCGGTGACCGCCCGCCGGCGCAGCATCCGCAGCGCCGCACGGGTCCAGAAGGCGTCCAGCCGGCCCACCCCCATCCCGGCCACCTCCCGCGCGATGTCCGCTGCCGAGGCGTCGGCCCGCAGGTCGTGGATCACCGCCCGGCCGCCCGGGCGCAGCACCCGGTGCATCTCGTCCAGCGCCCGCACCGGGCGGACGAAGTTCTTGAACGCGGCCTGGCAGACCACCAGGTCGAACGTGCCCGCCGGGAACGGCAGGTCGTGGACGTCACCCTGGCGGAAGTCGACCGCCACGCCCGCCCGCCGAGCGGCCTCGCCGGCCAGCGCCACGAACGTCCGGCTGACGTCCAACCCGGTGATCCGGTACGCCCCGAGCCGGGCCACCTCGATCGCCAGGTAACCGGGGCCGGGCGCCACCTCCAGCACCGCCGCCCCGTCGGGCAGCCCGTCGGCCAGCGCGGCGGCCTGCCGGCGGTACCCGGCCAACTGGGCCGCCGAGCCGCGGTTGCGGGCGTACCAGCGGGCCGTCGCCCCCTCCATCTCGGGCATCACCTTGCGCTTGGGCGCGCGCAGATCCTTCGTACCCATCTCTTCCTCCGTCTCGATTCGTGCGGACACGAACCGACCCGGGGACGGACGCCCGGTTATCGTTGCGGTTGCCACCTTGCGGCCGGATCGCCGTTCCCGCGGTATCGGTTCGCAGGTCAGGGCCCCGGCGGCGGTGTTACCGCACCCCGCCGGGGTCCGTGGGTCAGTGCGTCTCGGTCCCCCTCTCCGCCGGTTCCGCCCACTCGGGCGGCATGGCGCCGGTCTCGTGCCAGGCCCGCCAGGCGGCCAACCCGGGCAACGAACCGGTGGTCAACTCGTCGAGCAGCCCGCGCACCCAGGTCGCCTCGGCCTCCCGGACGGCCAGGTCGTACTCGGCCTCGACGAGGAAGAGCCGGGGCACCTCGCGGGCGTGCCGGGCCAGCGCCGCCCGCTGCGCGTCGAGCTGCTCGGTCAGCCGGTCGAGGCGCCGCCGCAGCAGCTCGGTCGCCTCGGCCGGGTGGAGCGCGCCGAGCACCGACAGGCCCGCCTCGAACCGCGGTTGCTCCCGCTCGGGCACGGCGACCAGCTCCCGGGTCCAGTCCACGAGCTCGGCTCGCCCGGCGTCGGTGATCCGGTAGACGGTCCGCTCCGGACGCCGCCCCTGCCGGCCGCTCTCCGCCGCCGCGACCAGCCCGTGCCGCTCCAGGTTCGCCACCACGGTGTAGAGCGAGCCCCACTTGATCGGCATGTCCTGGTCCTTGCCGCGCTCGCGGAGCACGGTGGCGATCTCGTACGGGTGGCGCGGGCGCTCGACCAGCACGGAGAGCACGGCGAGCGCCAGCAGGTTGCCGACCCGGCGTCGCTTCGGCACGACCGACTCCTCGCATCCGATTACTCGTAGGCGAGCATATGCGGCTCCCCCGCAGGGAGTCATTCGTCTGTTTGGGCGGATGTCAGCAAGTGGCCGCCGGAGCCATCCCCCGACGTCACCGCATTGATCGACAATCTTCGAAATCCGGAGATCCCGGAACGGCCGACCCGACGCCGACCCACGCGGAGGTCCCCCATGTCCCGACGCCTCGCCACCACCCTCGCCACCGGCATGATCGCCCTGCTCACCGTGCTCGGCCTGGCCTCACCGGCCGCCGCCGCGGTGAGCACCCAACAGAAACTCTCGGTGCTGTCCAGTTGGACCCAGACCAGCGCCAGCAGCTACAACGCCTGGAACAGCGCCCGGCTCAACCGGTCGCCCTGGGTCGAGTACGGCTTCGACTGGTCCACCGACTACTGCTCGTCCAGCCCGGACAACCCGCTCGGCTTCTCCTTCAACCTCTCCTGCTACCGGCACGACTTCGGCTACCGCAACCACAAGGCCATGGGCATCTTCTCGGCCAACAAGTCCCGGCTCGACAGCGCGTTCTACGAGGACCTGAAGCGCGTCTGCGCCACCTACAACGCGGTCGTCCGGCCCGCCTGCTACAGCCTCGCCTGGACCTACTACCAGGCGGTCAGCGTCTTCGGATCGGTCGCCGCCGTGCAGCAGTCCGACATCGACCGCGCCGCGCGGATGAAGGCCGACGCCGAACGCCGCGCCGCCGCCCGGAGCTGAACTGCCGCCGGGGAGTCCGCCCGCCGGGCTCCCCGGCCGCGGTTCCGGCTCAGCCCGCGGTGCTGCGCGGCTCGGCCGCCGGACGCGAGCTGGACGGGCCGAACCAGAACGAGTCGGCCGACAGGTCCGGATGCTCGACGTGCAACGCCATCGCCGCCGCCTCGTCCAGCCGCAGCCCGGCCCCCGCGCCGTACGCCGCGTCGAACGCCTCGTCGCCCAAGCTCCGGCGCAGCTCCGCCTGCCGGGCCAGCCAGTACGGCTCGTAGATGCCCGGCGTCGCCCGCAGGCTCGCCCGGGTGGCCTGCGCCGCGCCGAAGAGCCGGGCCGCGGCCACCGCGTCGCCGGCCAGCGCGCAGCGCACCGCGATCGCGTTGATCGTGTCGCAGGCCCGGCCCAGATAGCCGTGGCTCATCCGGGACCGCAACGCCACCAACAGGTGCTCGTGCGCCGCGACCAGGTCACCCCGGCCCAACGCCACCATGCCCAGCAGCATGTCCACCGACCGGCGACCCCGCTCCACCGGGCGGGTCGCCTCCACCGGGCGGGCCGCGCCGAGCACCTCGGCCGCCTCGTCCAGCGCACCCCGCCGCCAGAGCAGCTCGGCCAGGTTGTAGACCGCGAGCAACGCGTCGCCCACCACATCCTGCGCGTACGCCCAGTCGAGCACCTCGCGGCAGACCCGCTCCGCCTCGGCGAACTGGCCCATGTCGACGAGCGGCGCCGCGCGACCGGCCAGCACCCGGGCCAGCAGTCCCAGGTCACCGGCCTGCCGGGCAGCCGCCTCGGCCCGCTGCGAATAGCGCAGCTCCTCGGCGAACTCCCCGTCCGCGCCCGCGTGCAGCGAATGCATGTGGTAGGCGGCGGCCAGCTCGGCCTCCGGGATCTCCTCACCGGTCTCGGCGATCCGACCGTAGAGCCGGAACAGCCACAACCGGCCCTCCCGGGCCAGCCCGCGCTCGCGCCACCACTGGTCCAACCCGCCGGCCAGGTGCAGCCCCGACCGGGCGCTGCCACCGGTCGCGCACCACCGCAACGCGGCCCGCAGCTCACCGGCCAGCGGGTCCAGCGCGTAGAGCGACAACGTCACCGGCCGGCCGTCCGGGCCCAGGTGCGCCCGGTCCAACGCGTGCCGGGACCAGGCGACGTGCCGGTCCCGGGCGGTCTGCTCCTCACCGGTGGAGATCAGCCGACGGGCCGCGTACGCCCGGATCGGGTCCAACATCCGGTAGGTGCTGCCCGAGGCGTGCGGCTCGGCCAGCACCATCGACTTGTCCACCAGCACCGACAGCGGATCCAGCGGATCCTCGTCCAGCAGCCACTGCACGGTCGGCAGGTCCACCGGGCCGGCGAACACCGCCATCCAGCGCAGCAGCCGGGACGAGCGGGCACCAAGCGTCCGGTAGGACCACGTCACCGTGGCCTGGATGGTCAGGTGCCGCTCGCTGGCCGACCGCTGCACCGCCCGCGACGCGGGCGTCGGCGGGGCGGACCCGGTCGCGGCCGCCACCAGGTCGACCGTGTCCTGCTGGTTGCCGCTCCAGCCGGCCTCCACCGGCGGCGGCTCGGCGGAGTCACGCCCCGCGTCCAAGGTGCCCAGCATGTCGTCGAGCCGCTCGGCCAACTGCCCGGCGGAGAGCACCCGCAGCCGCGCCGCGGCCAACTCGATGGCGAGCGGCAACCCGTCCAGCCGGCGCACCACCCGGCGCAGGTCCTCCTGCTCGGTCACCTCCGGCGCCCGGCCGCCCCGGGCCGCGGCGGTGCGGTCCAGCAGCAGGGCCACCGCGTCGCTGCCGCCCACCCCCGGGCCCTCGTCCACCGAGAGCGGCGGGATCCGCCACACCACCTCGCCCGGCACCCCGAACGACTCCCGGCTGGTCGCCAGCACCCGCACGCCCCGGCCGCCGGCCAGCAACCGGCTGATCACCTCGGCCGAGGCGGCCGGCTGGGCGTCGCACGTGTCCAGCACGACGAGCATCCGGCGCGGGCCCGCGTACTCGACCAGGGTGTCGACCATCGGCCGGCCCGGCTCCGGACGGAGGCCGAGCACGGCGGCGATCTCGAACGCGACCAGACCCGGGTCGGTGACCGCGGCGATGTCGACGAACCACACCCCGTCCGGATAGTTCTCGACGATCCCGGAGGCCAGCTCCACCGCCAGCCGGGTCTTCCCCGCGCCGCCCGCACCCAGCACGGTCACCAGCCGGTACGCCTCCACCAGCCGGCCCAGCTCGGCCCGCTCGAAGTGCCGGCCGACGAACGAGGTGACCTGGGTGGGCAGGTTGTGCGCCGCCGCGTCGGCGGTGCGCGGGCGCGGGAACCGCCGCTCCAGACCGGGCGCGACGAGCTGGAACAGCCGCTCCCGGTCGTCGAAGCCGCGCAGCCGGTGCAGGCCGAGGTCGAGCAGGGACGCGCCGTCGGGCAGCGGATCGGCGTGCCGGGCGGTGGCCGCCGAGCAGAGCACCTGACCGCCATGCGCGGCAGCGGCCACCCGGGCCGCCCGGTGCACCTCCGGGCTGGCGTACTCACCGTCGCGCGGCTCCGCGTAACCGGTGTGCAGGCCCATCCGGACCCGGGGGGTGGCATCCGGATTCGGCCAGTCGTGCGCGACGAGCGCGCGCTGCGCGGTCAGGCAGGCGTGCACCGCGGCGCCCGCGTCCGGGAAGGCGAGGAAGAACGAGTCGCCCTCGGTCAGCAGCTCCGCGCCGTCGGTGCCGGTGAGCGTGTCGCGCAGCAGCCGGCGGTGTTCCGTCAGCACCGGCCGGTAGACCGGGCCGAGCATGCGGGCCAACCGCGTCGAACCCTCGATGTCGGTGAACACGAAGGTCACCCACCCGCTGGGGAGGTGGATCCGTTGCGACATACGTCGAACCTCCGCCCGCTGACGTCGGGTTCATGCTGCCCTATGATCGCCTCGTCACGCATCGTGAGAACGGTCGGGCAGATTCCGGCCAAACGTTCCCACGAACGACGTGCGCCCCGCAGCCCGTCAGCAGCCGCAGGCGCCACCGCAGCAGCCGCCACCGCCGGCCGGGGCGGGCGCGCCACCGACCGGCCCGGCGCCACCGCGCCCGGTGAACGCCACCGTGGACAGCAGCTTCACCGTGTCGGCGTGGCCGTGCGGGCAGGTCGCGGGTCGGCCGGCCTCGGCCATCGGGCGGTTGACCTCGAAGGTGTCGCCGCAGGCGCGGCAACGGAACTCGTACCGGGGCATGCCGCCAGCGTACGGCCGGGCCTGACGCCGTCGCACGGATGGGTGATACTCGTCGGGTGGTGGACGGCGAACGGCGACCGACGGTCCGGCCCCTGCGACCCGCCGCGCCGCCCGACGGCGGCGCCGGGCCGGTCCCCCGCTCCCGACGCGGCGGGTCCGCCGATCCCGCGCCGAGGTCCACTGCGGAGCCGACGACCGAGCCGACCGCCGCGACCGGCCGGGCCGGCGCGGACGCCGAGCCGGCGGGCGGCGCGACCGCCGACGACGCGGGGGCGGGCCGGAAGACCGGCGACGCCGCCGGCGCGAAGCCGGATGGCGCCGCCGGTGCGAAGCCGGATGGCGCCGCCGGCGCGAAGCGCGAACCGAAGGCGGACGGCGCCGGCCCGAAGACGGCCGACAGCGCCGACGCGGAAGCTGCTGACGACACGGGCGCGAAGACCGGCGACGAGACGGGCGGGAAGCCGGAGGTGGTCGGCCGGCGGCGGCGGATGCCGTTCGCGCACGCCGGCCGGGTGCGGCCGCGACAGCTCGCCGTCGGCGCCGCCCGGGCCACCCGTGCCTGGTCCCGCCGGCCGAGCGGGCGCACCGCCGTGCCGGCGCTGTTCCTGCTCGTCCTGGTCGGGGCCGCCGTCGCGGCCGGCGCGGTACTGGTGCCGGCGGCCGTGCGCAAGCCGGAGCCGGTCGCCGTCGAGGCCACCAGTGCCGCGCCCGTCCAGACCGTGCCGCAGACCGACGCCGTGCCGGGGCTGACCGCGGTGCCCGGCCCGACCGGGTTGCCCGGGCTGCCCGCCACCGCCGGCCCGACCGGCACCCCGCCGGCCGGTCGCCCGACCGCCAACCCGGTCCTGCCGACCGGCCGCCCGGCCGACGCGCTGGCCGGCTGGGCGCAGCGGGTCGCCGCCACCACCGGCATCCCGGCCGTGGCGGTGCAGGCGTACGGCTACGCCGAGCTGGTGCTGGCGCAGACCCAGCGCAGTTGCCAACTGAGCTGGACCACGCTCGCCGCGATCGGCTTCGTGGAGTCCCGGCACGGCTCGGCCGGCGGGGCGACCCTGCTGCCCACCGGGCTGACCTCGAAGGAGATCCTCGGCGCGCCGCTCGACGGGCAGGGCGGTCGCTCCCGGATCCTCGACACCGACCAGGGCCGGCTCGACGGCGACACGACCTACGACCGGGCGCTCGGTCCGATGCAGTTCATCCCCAGCACCTGGCAGGAGATCGGCGCGGACGCCGACAACGACGGCGTGAAGAACCCGCACGACATCGACGACGCGGCGCTGGCCGCCGCGCAATACCTGTGCAAGGGCGGCCGGAACCTGACCGTCCCCGGTGACTGGTGGGGCGCGATCCTCTCCTACAACGATGTGCGACGTTACGCTCAGGAGGTCTTCACGAAGGCCGACGAGTACGGGCGCTCCAGCGGCACGTGATGTGACGACGCGCGTACATTCGCGGACTCAACCCTTCCCCCGAGCTGCGGTTGACGGCAAGCTAGACGGGTGATGGTGCGCGAGTGGGACCCTCGGACCGCGTCGTCCGCCGAGATCGCGTCGCTGCTGGACACGCTGAACGCGGTCCTGGCGGCTGATCTTCCGCAGGATCCTCCCTGGCGGGCGAACTCCCTGCGGGAATACCTCTCCGAGGTGATGCCCGGCGAACGACGGATCTCCTGGCTAGCCCAGGACGACCCGGCGCCGGACGGCACCCCCGGCGCGATCATCGGGCACGTGCACGTGCTGCTGCTCGGCGGCATCGGCGTGCTCGAGGTGATGACGCACCCGGCCCGTCGACGCAGCGGGATCGGCCGCGAGCTGGTCCGGGTGGCCGCCCGCCGGGTCTGGGACGAGGGCTTCCAGTCGATCGGCGTCGAGGTGGTCGGCGACACCCCGGCCGTCGGGTTCTACGAGGCGCTGGGCTTCACCCGGGAATACGTGGAGACGCGCAGCGTGCTCGACCTCGGCGCGGTGGACTGGCCGGCGCTGACCGAGATGGCCACCGAGGTGGGCGCGGGCTACCACGTCGAGTTCTGCCCCGGCGGGCCGCCGGACGAGCTGATCGAGGCGTACGCGCGGGCGAAGGCCGAGGTGCGCGACGTGGACGACGGCGAACTGCGCCCCAGCTCCTACGACCCGGAGCGGCTCCGCGACAGCCTCGACACGCTGCACCGGCGCGGCATGAAGCCGTACATCGTGCTGGCGTTGCACGAGCAGACCGGCGAGGTGGCCGGGTTGACCGAGGTGGTGGTGCCGGCGCAGCACCCGACCCGGGCCGACCAGTACGACACCATCGTGGTCCGCGACCACCGCGGCTACGGCATCGACCGGGCCATCAAGGCCCGGATGCTGCTGGAGCTGCGCTCGGCCGAGCCCGAGGTCGCCGAGGTGCAGACCTGGAACGCACAGGTCAACGAGTCGATGCTCAAGGTCAACGCGGAGCTGGGCTACCGGCCCGACCGCGACTGGTGCGAATACGGCGTCGACGTCGGCGAGTTGGTGCACCGCCTGGACAGTCATCGCTGACCCCTGTTCACCAAACGGCTGCCCGGGGGATGGACGACGGCCGGCCGTGACCCTTAACGTGCGTTAGTTCCTGCCCACCCATCGTGGAGGCTCCATGCGCCCGCGCCGCACACTGGCCGCGCTCGCGACCACCGCCGCCGTCACCGTCACGGCCATCGGTGTCGCACCCCTCGCGGCCAGCGCCGCGCCCACCGACCTGTTCATCTCCGAATACGTCGAGGGGTCGTCCAACAACAAGGCCGTCGAGCTGTTCAACGGCACCGGCGCCCCGGTCGACCTGGCCGCCGGCGGCTACCAGCTCCAGCTCTTCTTCAACGGCGCCACCACCTCGACCACCGTGGCGCTCAGCGGCACCGTCGCCGCCGGTGACGTGTTCGTCTTCGCCGCCGCGTCGGCCGCGCCGGCGATCCTCGCCCAGGCCGACCAGACGTACGGCGGCGCGCTGTTCAACGGCGACGACGCGATCGTGCTGCGCAAGGGCGAGACGGTGGTCGACTCCCTCGGCCAGGTCGGCGTCGACCCGGGCTCCGAGTGGGGCAGCGGGCTCACCAGCACCGCCGACAACACGCTGCGCCGGCTGCCCTCGGTGACCGCCGGCGACACCGACCCCGCCGACGCGTTCGACCCGACCGCCCAGTGGGCCGGCTTCGCCACCGACACGTTCGACGGGCTGGGCAGTCACGCCGTCGACGGCGGCGGGCCGGTCGACCAGCCGCCGACGCTGACCTGTGGTGGCGCGCTGACCCTGGAGGCGGGCGCCACCGCGACCCGCGAGGTGACCGCCACCGACGCCGACGACACGATCACCGACCTGACGGTCACCTCGGTCGTGCCGGCGCCGGCCAGCGGCTCGATCAGCCGTACCGCGTTCTCCCCGGCGACCGCGGCCGGCGGCACGGCCAAGGCCACGCTGACCGCGACCGGCCTGCCGGCCGGCGGCTACACCGTCACGGTGACCTCGACGGACGCCGACGGCGGCACCGCCACCTGCACGCTCGCCGTGCAGGCGACGAGCGTGCTCTCCGTCGGCGAGGTGCAGGGCCGCACCGGCGACGACGAGAGCGGTCGCACCGACCGGTCGCCGCTCGCGCCGGCCACCGGCAACGGCACCAGCTCCACGCTCTACGACGTGCGCGGCGTGATCACCGGCAAGTCGTTGACCCGCACCTCGGCCGGGGCCGACCAGTGGGGCTTCTACCTGCAGAGCCGGCTCGGCAGCGAGGACGGCGACCCGCTCACCTCGGACGGCCTCTTCGTCTTCATGGGCTCGTTCACCACGCTGATCGGCGGCTACGCACCGACCGTCGGTGACGAGGTCGTGCTCCGCGGTCGGGTGTCGGAATACTTCAACCAGACCCAGCTCTCCGGCGCCTCGCTGGTCCGCAAGCTCGACTCCGGGCTCGACGTGGACACCGCGGTCCGCACCGACGACGCGGTCCCGCCGGCCGAGGCGGACGCCGCCGACCTGTTCTGGGAGCGGCACGAGGGCGAGCGGATGCGGGTGCGGGCCGGCAGCGGCGTCTCCGCGCCCCGGCACATCTACTCCTCGACCGCGGACTCCGAGATCTACGTGCTGGACCGCGAGGACCCGATCATGAAGCGGTCGGACCCGTACGCGCGCCGGGTGTTCCGGGACGCGCACCCGCTCGACGACATCCCGGGCACGCTGTTCGACAACGGCAACAACCAGCGGATCCTGCTGGGCGCCGGCGGCGTGAAGGCGACCGCCGGTGACTCCACGGCGCTGCTGCCCGAGGCGCGCACCTTCGACACGCTGACCGAGGACGCCTTCGGCTCCGTCTCGTACGCGTTCAGCAAGTACAGCGTGCAGCCCGAGCAGCTCACCCTGACCGGCGGCGCGGACCCGGCGGAGAACCACCCGCCGCTGCCGGCCGACCGCAGCAGCGAGGTCGCGGTCGCCACCTACAACGTGGAGAACCTGTACGACTACCGGGACGATCCGTTCGACGGCTGCGACTTCGCCGGCAACTCCGGATGCCCGGGTGTCAGCCCGCCGTTCGACTACGTGCCGGCCAGCCCGGAGGCGTACGCCGCCAAACTGGCCACGCAGGCGCGGCAGATCGTCAACTCGCTGCACAGCCCGGACCTGATCCTGGTGCAGGAGGCCGAGGACCAGGACATCTGCTCGGTGGTCGACGGCAGCCTGGCCTGCGGCAACACCGACAACGCCGACGGCGCGCCGGACACGGTGCAGGAGTTGGCGCTGGCCGTCGCGGCAGCCGGCGGCCCCGCCTACGCCGCCGCGTACGACCGGACCGGCGCGGACGCCCGGGGCATCGCCTCGGCCTTCCTCTACCGCACCGACCGGCTGACGCTGGCCCAGGCGACCGCGACCGACCCGCTGCTGGGTTCCGCGCCGACCGTCGACTACCGCTCGGCCGCGTTGCCGTCCAACGCGGACGTGCAGAACCCGAAGGCGTTCAACGCGGTGCTGCCGGCCGACGTGGACCGGTCGACCGGTGTGGACGGCAGCAACGTCTACACCCGGGCGGCCCAACTGGCCCGGTTCACCGTCAAGGCCGCCCCCGGTTCGAGCGAGCAGTTCACGCTCTGGGCCGTGGCCAACCACTTCTCGTCCGGGCCGGACAGCCGGGTCGGGCAGCGCCGTGAGCAGGCCGCGTACGGCGCCGCGATGGTGCGGGCGGTGGAGGCGACCGACGCGAACGCGCGGGTGGTCTACGGCGGCGACCTGAACGTCTTCCCCCGCCCCGACGACCCGATCGCCACCGGGCAGAACCCGACCCCGTCGGACCAGCTCGCCCCGCTCTACCAGGCCGGCCTGCACAACCTCTGGGACGACCTGGTCGCGGACGCCCCGGCGGCGGCCTACTCGTACACGTTCAGCGGGCAGGCGCAGACGCTGGACAACATGTTCGTCAACGACCCGATGCACGAGGACCTGGTGCAGGTGCGGACGGCGCACATCAACGCCGACTACCCGACCGACGCCGCCGAGCTGGGCGATCGGGGCGCCAGCGACCACGATCCGACGGTGGCGCGGTTCCGGTCGCGCGCCGCGCTGCGGGTGGCCGACACCTCGGTGACCGAGGGGGACAAGGGCACCAGCACGATGACGTTCACCGTCACCGTGTCCCGGCCGCTCTCCGAGCCGGCCCTGCTCTGCGCAGCCACCTACGGCACCACGGCGCAGGCCGGCTCCGACTACGACCCGTACGTGGGCTGCCGGGTGCTGGCCGCGGGCCGGACGTCGCTGGCCTTCCCGGTCACCGTGCGCGGGGACCGCAAGTGGGAGGCGGACGAGCGGCTCACCCTGTACGTGGCCGGCGTGCCGGGGCTCCGGCTGGCCGACCCGTCCGGCGTGGGGACGATCCTGAACGACGACTGACCGGTCGACCGTCCCGCGGCCCGTCGATTCGCTCACGAGCGGATCGGCGGGCCGCCGCGGTATCCGCACCGTTGCGGGTCGGGCGGGGGCGGTACGTTGCGATACTTGGCCACCCGCACCTCCCACTGGCTGCGCCGGCGCAGCGCGTCCCGCACGTCCCGGTTCCGGTAGAACGTCTCCGGCGGCCGGGCCAGCCCGTAGATGTCGGCCCACCATTCCCCCGGCTGCGGGTCGGTGACGACGTCCAGGTGGGAGGGGTAGCGCCGCTCCGCGCCGTCGCGCAGGTCGGCCCGGTCGCGCATCGGCGTGAGCACCCTGCCGGACTCGTCCACGACGACGAGCCGGAAGCCGGCCGTGCCGACGATCCGCGACAGCATGGCGAGACTCGGCGCCAGGGCGCCGGCCTCGATCCGGCCGACCGTGGTCGGGTGCACCCGCGCGAAGCGGGCCAGCTCCCGTTGGCTGGCGTCGGCGCGGCGGCGGACCGCGCGGACGATCCCGGCGGCCGGGAAGGGCACGTCGAGCGGCTCGGTGAGCAGCGCGGGCGGATCGTCGTCCGCGGGCTCATCGGCGCCGCCGCACGGGGCGGCCCGGTCGGGCGAGGTGGTCGCGTCGATCGCGGCGTCGTCGGTGGGGCCGGTCATTCCGTCACCCTGGCGTTTCACCGGCGGTCCGCCAACCCCGCCCGTTCCGTTGGAAAACCCGGGGTACGGCGTGGTCGGCCGTTCTCGCCGACCTGTCACCCTTTCCCCCGATGCTCACGGAGCGTGAGTTTCACGGTGCGTGACGTCTGGCGGGACGCGTGCGGTTCGACTGCGGCGGGCAGACGCCGCTAAACGGACATATGCGGTTCGTCGCGCCGGGCGGCGGGGACGACCGCTGCCGCCTTTGCTCTGCAGCCACGGAGGCAGCGGTGACGGGCCGTGTCTGCTGCGTCGGTGGTTGCAGAGCAAAGGCGCCGGGAGGTCAAGGCCGCAGCACGCGATGACGTGACGCTCCGTCACAGAAGCGGGCCACCCCGAGCGAACCGACGTGGGCCGGACAGGAAACCGGACGGGGGCGGCACGGGTTCCCGGGAGGCCGCCGACAGCGGACCGGAGCGAGGCGGAAACACACCGGGGCCGGACGGAGCCTCGGCCCCGGTTCTACAGGTCGCAGAGGCGGCGGCCCGAGCGGATGTCGCCCAGCGCGGCGTGCAACTCGGCGATGCGCCGCTCCGCCTCGGCGGTGAGCCGGTCGTGCAGCCGCTGCCAGTCGGCCAGGGCCGGCTCCGGCGGCAGGGCGGCGAGCAGGTCCCGGATCTCGCCGACGCTCAGGCCGATCCGCTGCGCCACCCGGGCGACCCGCACCCGGCACGCGGCGTCCGGGCCGAACCGGCGCTGGTTGCCGCTGGTCCGACCGGCCTCGATCAGGCCCTGGCGCTCATAGAAGCGGATCGCCGAGCCGCTGACCCCGCTCTCCCGGGCCACCTCGCCCACCGTCAACGTGTGCATGATCGCTCCCTGCGGCGGCTTGACTTCAACAATTGTTCAAGTCCTACCGTCCAGAGCATGACGACGCAAGAATCGCCGCTCACCCTGGCCGTGCTCGTCGGCAGCGTGCGCCGCCCCCGGATGGGCCGCATGATCGCCGACTGGTTCGTCGACCACGCCGGCCGCCGCGACGACCTCCGCACCGACCTGGTCGACCTCGCCGAGGTGCCGCTCCCGCTCGCCGACACCCCGCCCGGCGGCAACCCGGCCAGCCCGATCGCCGCACGCCTCGACGCCGCGGACGCGTTCGTCGTGGTCACGCCGGAATACAACCACAGCTTCCCGGCCGCCCTGAAGAACGCCATCGACTGGCACCACCGGGAATGGGTGGCCAAGCCGGTCGGGTTCGTCTCCTACGGCGCCGGCTCCGGCGGGATCCGCGCGGTCGAGCAGCTCCGGCTGGTCTTCGCCGAGTTGCACGCCACCACCACCCGCAGCGGCGTGGTGCTCACCGCACCGTGGGACCGCCTCGACCGGCAGGGCCGGCTGGCCGCCGACGGCCCGCTGGAGCGGGCCGCCGACGCGACGCTCGACGAGCTGAGCTGGTGGGGCGACGCACTACGCGCCGCCCGCGAGCGACGGCCGTACGGTCAGTAGCGCTCGCGGAGCATCTGGGCCGCCTCGACCGCCCAGTAGGTGAGGATGATCTGGGCACCCGCCCGACGGATCGAGGTGAGCGTCTCCAGCATCGTCCGCTCCCGGTCGATCCAGCCGTTGGCGGCGGCGGCCTCGACCATCGCGTACTCGCCGGAGACCTGGTAGGCGGCGACCGGGACGTCCACCGCGGCCCGGACCGCCGACACCACGTCGAGGTAGGGCAGCGCCGGCTTGACCATCACCATGTCGGCGCCCTCGGCGACGTCCAGCTCGACCTCGCGCAGCGACTCCCGCAGGTTCGCCGGGTCCTGCTGGTAGGCGCGCCGGTCGCCGTCCAGCGCCGACTCCACCGCGTCCCGGAACGGGCCGAAGAAGGCGGAGGCGTACTTGGCGGCGTACGCGAGCACCGAGACGTCCTGGTGCCCGGCGGCGTCCAGCGCCCTGCGGACCACGCCGACCTGGCCGTCCATCATCCCGGACGGCCCGACCACGTGGACCCCGGCGTCGGCCTGGGCGACCGCCATCTGGGCGTACGCGGTCAGCGTGGCGTCGTTGTCCACGCCGCCGTCCGGGGTGAGCAGGCCGCAGTGCCCGTGCGAGGTGAACTCGTCCAGGCAGAGGTCGCTCATCACCACGGTCGAGTCACCGACCTCGGCGATCACGTCCCGGATCGCGACGTTCAGGATGCCGGCCGGGTCGAGACCACCGGAGCCGGTCTCGTCCCGCTCGGCCGGCACCCCGAACAGCATGATCCCGCCGACCCCGGCCTGGACCGCCTCGACGGCCGCCTTGCGCAGCGAGTCCCGGGAGTGCTGGAGCACCCCCGGCAGCGACGCGACGGCCCGCGGCTCGGTCAGCCCCTCCTTGACGAACATCGGCACGACCAGCTCGGCCGGGGCGACGCGCGTCTCGGAGACCAGCCGCCGCACGGCCGCGTTGCGGCGCAGCCGGCGGGGCCGGATCTCGGGGTACGGCATGGGGGTGCCTCCTGTCAGCGGAACCTCAGGGCGGTCGGCCCCTGCACCTTCGAGCCGCGGCGCTGCTTCGCCGGCATGGCGGCGAGCTTCTCGCGCAGCTCGACGGCGTAGGCGGCGAGCGCCTCCACCAGGTCGGGCACCGAGGCGTGCGGCGGCTGCACGTCGACCCGCAGGCCGAACTCCGTCGCGGTCTCCGCCGTCTTGGGCCCGATGACGGCAACAACGGTACGCGCGTGCGGCTTCCCGGCGATGCCGACCAGGTTCCGGACCGTGGAGGACGAGGTGAACAGCACCGCGTCGAACCCGCCCGACTTGATCGCGTCGCGGATCTCGGCCGGCGGCGGCGCCGCCCGCACGGTCCGGTACGCGGTCACGTCGTCGACCTCCCAGCCGCGCTCGGTGAGGCCGGCGGCAAGTGTCTCGGTGGCGATGTCGGCGCGCGGAAGCAGCACCCGGCCGACCGGGTCGAGGATCTCGTCGTGCGGCGAGAACTCGGCCAGCAGGCCCTCCGAGGACTGCTCCCCGGCGGGGACCAGCTCCGGCTGGATGCCGAACGCGCGGACCGCGTCCGCGGTCGCCTCGCCGATGCAGGCGATCTTGACGCCGCCGAAGTGCCGGGCGTCCAGGCCGTGCTCGCCGAACTTCTCCCAGACCGCCCGGACCGCGTTCACCGAGGTGAAGATCACCCAGGCGTACCGGCCGTCGACCAGGCCCTTGACCGCGCGCTCCATCTGCGCCGGGGTGCGCGGCGGCTCGACCGCGATGGTCGGCACCTCGCACGGGATCGCCCCGTACGCGCGCAGCCGCGCGCTCATCGCGCCGGCCTGCTCCTTGGTGCGGGGCACCAGCACCTTCCAGCCGTACAGCGGGCGGTTCTCCCACCAGCTCAGCTTGTCGCGGTCGGTGACGCCCGTGCCGACGGTGAGCACGACGCGGCCGGTGAAGCCGAGCGCCGCCGCGACGAAGGAGTCCACGCTCGACGTGGTGGTGTACTGCGTCTCGCCGGTGCCGTCGCCGGTCACCCCGACCGCGGTGGTGCCGTCCACCCCGGCGGCCAGCAGCCCGTCCCGGACGGCGGCCAGGTCACCGGCGTCCACCGCCAGCGCCAGCGAGCCCCGGCCCACGGCCGCGGCGAGCGCGTCGAAGTCCAGCGTGGTGACGTCCTCGACGTCGGCGGCGGTCCGGACGCCCGGCAGCGGGACGCCCGCGTAGGTGGCGACGCCCTCGGCCTGGCCGACACCCGGCACCACCTCGAAGTGCGCGGCGGTGCGCGCCACCGCCTGCACCTCCTTGACCACCGAGTCGTGGCCGAACGGGTCGCCGGCCACCAGGTGCACGGCGTTCTGGCCGGAGCGGGCCGCGGAGATCAGCACCTTCGCCACGTCCCCCGGCACGCCCTCGGCGGGGCTGAACTCGGCGTCGGCACTGGCCTGGGCGCGGACGTAGGTGAGCAGCGACTCGGGGACTCCCCGGTCGTAGACCACGTGGTCGGCCTCGACCAGGGCGTCGAGTGCCCGGCGGGTCAGCAGGCCCGGGTCGCCGGGGCCGGCCCCGACGAAAGCGATCCGGCCTACGGGCTTACGGGTGCGGGTCATTCTGTGCTCCCAAGTTGCTGGGTCCCCGGGCCGGCGTGTCCTTCTTGGCCGAGGATCGAGTCGGCGCCGAGTTCGAGGAGTTCGGCGGCGAGTGCCTTGCCGATCTCCGCCGCGTCGGCGGGCGTTCCGGTGCGCGACAGCCGGAGGTCACGGGAACCGTCCGGGCTGATCACCGCACCGCGCAGGTAGATCTCCTCACCGGTCTCACCCTCGGCGAGTTCGCCGTAGGCGGCCACGGGTGCGCTGCACCCGGCCTCCAGGGTGGCCAGCAGCGCCCGTTCCGCGGTGACCGCGGCGCGGGACGGCGCGTGATCGAGCAGCGCGAGCAGCTCGACCAGGTCGTGGTCGTCGGCCCGGCACTCCACCGCCAGCGCGCCCTGGGCGGGCGCGGGCAGCATGAGCATCGGGTCGAGCGTCTCGGTGATGACGTCGGCGCGGCCGATCCGGGTGAGCCCGGCCCGGGCCAGCACGACGGCGTCGAGGTCGGCGTCCGGGCCGAGCACCCGGCCGAGCCGGGTGTCGATGTTCCCCCGGATCGGGGTGACCTCGAACTGCATGCCCAGCGCGTGCAACTGGGCGATCCGGCGCAGCGCGCCGGTGCCGATCCGCGCGCCGGGCGGCAGCTCGGCGAGCGTACGGCCGCCGGTGGCGATCAGCGCGTCCCGCGGGTCCTGCCGGGGCGGTACGGCCGCGATGTGCAGGCCGGGCGCCGCCGCGGTGGGCAGGTCCTTGTACGAGTGGACGGCGAAGTCGATCTCGCCGGCGGTCAGCGCGTCGCGCAGCGCGGAGACGAAGACACCGACGCCGAGCCGCTGCACCGGTGCGGTGGAGCGGTCACCCGCGGTCACCACCTCGACCAGCTCGACCGGGCGGCCGGTGGCCGCGGTGAGGGCCTCGGCGACGTGGCCGGACTGGGCCAGCGCCAGGACGCTGCCCCGGGTGCCGAGGCGCAGGGGGGCGGTCATCGCGCACCTCCGGTGGACGGGACGTCGCCGGCGTCGAACGACGCCCGGCCGTCGGTGTCGGTGGCGACCACGTCGGGGACGGTGTCGACCGGGGACGTCTGCGGCACCTCCAGGTCGAACAGCTCGCGCAGCAGGGCCGCGTACTGGTCGCCGCCGGGTTCGGCGGCGAGCTGGCGGACCCGGACGGTCGGCTGGTGCAGCAGTCGCTGCACGACCCGGTGCACGGTGCGGGCGACCTCGGCGCGCTGGTCGTCGCTGAGGTCGGGGCGGCGCTGGCCGAGGCGGCGCAGTTCGGCGGTCACCACGTCGTCGGCCCGGCCGCGCAGGGCGGCCACGGTCGGCGCCACGTCGGCGCCGCGCAGCCAGCTCAGGAACGACTCGACCTCGCCGGCGACGATCCGGCCGACCTCGGCGGCGTCGGCGGCGGCCGGCCCGTCGGCGAGGACGCCTGCCATCCGGTCGATGTCGATCACCTCGACGCCCGGCAGCTCGGCGACGCCCGCCTCGACGTCGCGCGGAACGGCCAGGTCGAGCAGGACCAGCGGCCCCCGGGCGGCGTCGCGGCGGGCCAGCGCCTGGGTCACCACGTCCCGGGTGAGCACGGCCTCGGTGGCGGCGGTGGCGGCGACGACCACGTCCACCGCGGCGAGCGCCTCGACCAGGTCGGTCATCGGCACGGCGGTCGCGCCGTACGACTCGGCGAGCCGGACGGCGCGGGCGGCGCCCCGGTTGGTGACGGTGACCGGGCCGGCGCCCAGCCGGGACAGGGTGGCCACGCTCAGCGAGCCCATCGCCCCGGCGCCGACCACCATGGCGGGTCGGCCGGTCAGGTCGCCGTGGAGCAGGTCGGCGGCGAGGTCGAGCGCGGCGGTGACCACGCTCTGCCCGGCGCGGTCGATGTCGGTCTCGGCGTGGGCGCGCTTGCCGACCCGCAGCGCCTGCTGCATCAGCTCGTGCAGCAGCCGCCCGGCCGAGTCGGCGCCGCCGGCGAAGTGGTAGGCGTCACGGAGCTGCCCGAGGATCTGCGCCTCGCCGACCACCATGGAGTCCAGCCCGGCGGCGACCCGGAAGACGTGGTCCACGGCGGCGGCGTCGTAGTGCACGTAGAGGTGCGGGGCGAGCGCCGCGGGCGGGGAGCCGGCCTGCTCGGCCAGGACCGCGCAGATGTCGCCGAGCCCACCGTGGAAACCGGACACGGCGGCGTAGACCTCCACCCGGTTGCAGGTGGAGACGAGGACGGCCTCGGCGACGTACGGCTGGGCGACGAGCCGGTCCAGCGTGCGGGTGAGGTCTGCGGGCGGGACGGCCAGGCGTTCCAGGGCGGCGACCGGGGCGGTGCGGTAGGACGCGCCGACGACGAGCAGTTTCACGTGCCGATCGCCTCCTGGGTGTCGGGGGTGGCGAGCCCGCCGGGCAGGGCGGTGAGACCGGTCCCGCCGGTGGCGGGCAGCGCGGTCAGCGACGCCTTGCGGTGCTCGTGGAAGGAGAGGATCTGCAGCTCGATCGCGAGGTCGACCTTGCGCACGTCGACCCCCTCCGGGACCGAGAGTACGCACGGCGCGAAGTTGAGGATGCTCGTCACGCCGACGGCGACGAGCTGGTCGGCGACCGCCTGGGCGGCCGGTGCCGGGGTGGCGATCACGCCGATCGAGATCGACTCCTCGGCGACGACTCCGGGCAGCTCGTCGACGTGCCGGACGACCAGGCCGTGGATCTCCTCGCCGACGCGGGACGGGTCGGCGTCGAGGAGCGCGGCGATCCGGAAGCCGCGGCTGGCGAAGCCGTCGTAGCCGGCCAGGGCGTGACCGAGATTACCCACGCCGACCAGTGCGACGGCCCGGCACTGGGTGAGCCCGAGCACCGACTCGATCTGGTCGATCAGCAGCGCGACGTCGTAGCCGACGCCCCGGGTGCCGTACGAGCCGAGGTGGGAGAGGTCCTTGCGGAGCTTGGCGGAGTTGACCCCGACGGCGCCGGCCAGGCCCTCGCTGGACACGGTCTCGTGGCCGGCGTCGGCGAGCGCGTGCAGGGCGCGCAGGTATTCCGGGAGCCGGGACACGGTCGCCTCGGGCAGCTCCGGTAGCGCCGGTACGGCACCGGTGCGGCCGGGCGCGCCAGAAGGACGGTGCTGACTCATGAGACTCCGTGCGGTGCGATCCTCGACCGGCGTCGGAGGCCGGCCGCTTCGGGACTCCCGCTGGCGACCGATGTTGCCGGCTGTGCTAGCAGGGCGCGTCGGAACTACAGAGTAGGCGCTTGTGAAGAGGTGCACAAATCGCGATCTTGATGACTCGCGACGCGGCTCCACCTGCCCCTCCATTCCCACAAGATCGATCAACCGCGCTTCCCCGGCGGCGCGTGGCGATTATTGCTCAATCCCGACTTCTCTGACCAATCGCGCGCGCCCGGTAGCGCTCCGTGATCGGCGTGGCGAGGCGCGGGTCACGTCCCGGAGTAGGGAGAACCCCACCCGGGAGAGGCCGGCGAGCGGGATGGGCCGGGCCGATCCACGCCCATAGCCTCGAACCATGACCGCCGTACCGATCCCCGCCTCGCCCGCCCGGGGTCTCCTCCGCCAGCTCGCCCGCGACTCCGGCTACGTGCTCTTCAGCCTCCCGCTCGCGGTGATCGGCTTCGTGCTCGCCGTGGCCGGGATCTCACTCAGCGCCGGGCTGTTGGTCACCACGCTCGGCCTGCCGGTCCTCGCCGGCGTCCTGTACGCGGCGCGCGGGCTGGCCGACCTGGAACGGCTCCGGCTGCCCGGCGTGCTCGGCCGGCCCCGGGTCCGCCCGGTCTACCTGACACCCCCGCGGGGCACCGGGTTCTGGCGTCGCGTGTTCACCCCGATGCGCGACCCGCAGTCCTGGCTCGACCTGCTGCACGCCTTCGTCCGGCTCGTGGTGGCCCTGCCCCCGTTCGTGCTGATGCTGGTGTGGTGGGCGCTGGCGCTGACCGGCACGCTCTACGGCGCGTACGACTGGGCGATCCCGCGCGGGCCCGACGACCAGGACCTCAGCCAGCTCCTCGGGATGGGCGACGGGACCGGGGCGCGGATCGCGCTGAACACCGCGATCGGGCTGTTCGCCCTGCTCACCCTTCCCCTGGTCGCGCGGGGCCTGGCCCGGTTCCAGGCCGCCGTGGCGTACTCCCTGCTCACCGGCGTGGCCGAGATGCGGCAGCGGATCACCACGCTGGAGGAGCAGAAGCGGGCCGCGGTCTCGGCCGAGGCGTCCGCGCTGCGCAAGCTGGAGCGCGACATCCACGACGGGCCGCAGCAGCGCCTGGTCCGGCTCGCCATGGACCTGGGCCGGGCCCGCCAGCAGCTCGCCGCCGACCCGGAGGCGGCCCGGCGCACCCTCGACGAGGCGGTCGCCCAGACCCGGGAGACGCTCGACGAGCTGCGCGCCCTGTCCCGGGGCATCGCCCCGCCGATCCTGGTCGACCGGGGCCTGCCCAGCGCGCTGGCCGCGCTCGCCGCCCGGGCCCTGGCGCCGACCGAGCTGGTGGTCGACGACGAGCTGGGCACCGCCGCCGGCCGGCTCGACCCGGGGCTGGAGAGCACCGCCTACTTCGTGGTGGCCGAGGCGCTGACCAACGTGGCCAAGCACAGCCGGGCCACCGCCTGCCGGGTGGAGGTCACCCGGAAGGTGGGCCGGCTGGAGATCACCGTGGACGACGACGGGATCGGCGGCGCCCACCTGGCCAAGGGGCACGGGCTCAGCGGCATCGCCGACCGGGTCCGGGCGGCCGGCGGCACGCTGGCGGTGGACAGTCCGGCCGGCGGGCCGACCCGGATCCACGCCGAGCTGCCCCGGTGACGTCCACCGGCGACGCTCCCGACCGGGCGGAGGCCGCGCCGTGGGACCCGGACGTGATAGACACCGGACCCATGCGGGTGGTGATCGCGGACGACGCCGTACTGCTCCGGGAGGGGCTGATCCGGCTGCTGACCGAGTCCGGGCACGAGGTGGTGGCGGCCGTCGGGGACGGGGACGCCCTGGTCGAGGCGGTGGTGGCGCACCGGCCGGACGTGTCGGTGGTGGACGTGCGGATGCCGCCGTCGCACACCGACGAGGGGCTGCGCGCGGCGGTGGAGGCCCGCCGCCGGGTGCCGGGCACACCGATCCTGGTGCTGTCCCAGTACGTCGAGGTGTCGTACGCCGACGACCTGCTGGACACCGCGGGCGGCACCGGCGGCGGCATCGGCTACCTGCTCAAGGACCGGGTGGCCGCGATCGACGAGTTCCTGGACGGGCTGGCCCGGGTGGCGTCCGGCGGCACCGTGCTCGACCCGGAGGTGATCAGCCAGTTGCTGGTGCGGCGGCGACGCGACGATCCGCTGGCGGCGTTGACCCCGCGTGAGCGCGAGGTGCTGGCGCTGATGGCCGAGGGCCGTTCCAACACGGCGATCGCCCGCATCCTGGTGGTCAGCGACGGCGCGGTCGAGAAGCACGTGCGCAACATCTTCACCAAGCTCGACCTGCCGCCGGACGCCACCACCCACCACCGGCGGGTGCTGGCGGTCCTGGCCCACCTGCGCGCCTGACCGGCGCGCCTCAGGGCAGGGCGCGGGCCAGCGTCACCGCCTCGGTCAGGGTGTCGGCGACCGGGTGGCCGCTGGCACGCAGCCGGGCCGGGTCGGAGAGGCCGCCGGTGTAGAGCACGGCGGCGCCGCCGACCGAGACGGCCGCGTCCGCGTCGTCCAGCGAGTCGCCGATCAGCACCACGTCGGCGCCGTCGAGCCCCAGCTCGGCCAGGTGCTTCGCCAGCCACTCGGCCTTCGGGCCGCCGCCGACCGCCGCGCGCAGCCCGTCCACCCGGCGGAAGTGCGGGGTCAGCCCGTAGGTGTGCACGGTGGGCACCAGCTCGTCGTGGAACCACATGGACAGCAGCGACTGGCTGCCCGGCCAGGCGGCGATCGCGGCGGTGGCGTCGGCGGCCAGGGCGCAACCGGTCAGCCCGGCCCGGTACGCGTCGTGGAAGATCCGGTCGAGCGCGCCGAACGCCTCCGCGTCGACCGCCCGGCCGAGCATCTCGGCGTAGTAGTCGGCGATCGGGCGACGGAACCGCACCCGGTGCTCGTCGGCGCTGACCGCCGGGCCGCCGGCGCTGGCGAACGCCACGTTGGTGGCGCGCACCACCAGGTCGAGGTCGTCGAGCAGGGTCCCGTTCCAGTCCCACACCAGGTGGCGCCGTGTCTCCGTCACCCGGACACGATAGCTAGAGCTGAGGGGTGGTCAGGTCCCGCAGCAGCCGGTCCTCCTCGACCCGCCAGTAGCCGTGCTCCTTGCCGTCGAGCAGCACCACCGGCAGCCGGTCGCCGTAGTCGCGCTCCAGCTCGACGTCGCCGGTCACGTCCTTCTCCACCCAGCGGTCGCCGGTCACCGCGACCACCCGGTCGAGCGCCGCCTTCGCGTCGTCGCAGAGGTGGCAGCCGGGCCGGGTGATCAGGATGAGCCGCGGGTCACTGGACATCGGATACCTCCGTGCGGATCTCGGTCGACGGCGACGGCACCGTGGGCGCCGGGCGCAGCTCGGTCTTGCGGACCTTCCCGATCGCCGAGTACGGCAGCGTGTCGACGAACTCGACGGCGGTCGGGCACTTGAACCGGGCCAGGTTACGCGCGCAGTGGGCGAGCAGCTCCTCCGCCGACACCTCGGCCGCCCGCACCACGTACGCCCGGACAGTCTCGCCGGTCCGGGGGTGCGGCACCCCCAGGACGGCCGACTCGGCCACCCCGGGGTGCGCCTGGAGCACCAGCTCGACCTCGTGCGGGTAGACGTTGAAGCCGTTGACCAGGATCAGCTCGCCGAGCCGGTCGACCAGGAAGAGGTCGCCGTCGTCGTCGGCGTAGGCCACGTCGCCGGTGGCCCACCAGCCGTCCGGGCCGGGCCCGCCCCGCCCGTCCGGCCAGTAGCCGCCGAACAGGTTCGCCCCGCGCACCACGATCTGCCCGGGGTCGGTGCCGGTCGGGTCGTCGGAGAGGTCCATCCCGTCGTCGTCGGCCTCGGCGGCGGGCACCCCGTCGCGCCACAGCTCGACGCCGTCGGACCCGACCAGGCGCAGCTCGACGCCGGGCAACGGGCGGCCGATCGAGCCGGGCCTGGGTTCGCCGCCGACCAGCGTGGAGGTGAGCACCGGCGCGGTCTCGGTGAGCCCGTAGCCGACGTGCACCGGGTGCCCGGTCAGCTCGGTGAAGCGCGCCCCGGCCGCCGGCGGCAGCGGCGCCGCGCCGCACACCGCGAGGCGCACGCCGGTCAGCGCCGCCGCCGGGTCACCAGGCGCGTCGGCCCAGGTCAGGAACATCGACGGTACGCCGAGCAGC
The DNA here is from genome assembly GCF_013694245.2 of Micromonospora ferruginea. Taxonomy (NCBI): domain Bacteria; kingdom Bacillati; phylum Actinomycetota; class Actinomycetes; order Micromonosporales; family Micromonosporaceae; genus Micromonospora; species Micromonospora robiginosa. The sequence goes on along the minus strand of NZ_CP059322.2, from coordinate 6,016,464 downwards.
ACGCTGACCCGGTGCCGGGCGATCCGGTCGAGCGCCCCGTCCGGGCCGGGCTCGTCGATGAGCACCCCGGTCGCCCCGTGGTGCACCACGGCCCCGAGCCCGGAGTTCAGCCCGTACGCGTGGAACAGCGGCAGCGCCAGCAGCACGATGTCGTCGGGCCCGACCACCGGGGGTTCGATCCGGCCGACCTGGTCGTGGTTGGCGGCCAGCGCCCGGTGCGACAGCATGGCGCCCTTGGGCCGTCCCTCGGTGCCCGAGGTGTAGAGCAGGACGGCCAGGTCGTCGCCGCCGCGCTCGGGGAACCGGGTGGGGCCGCTGCCGGCGGCGACCGGCGGGGTGGTGTGCACCGCGCGCAGGGCGGGCAGCTCGGCCGGGTCCACCCGGGCGGTCACCTCGGCGGCGCCAACCAGCACGGCGGCGCCGGAGTCGGCGAGCACGTGTCGCAGCTCCCGGCCGGTCAGCGCGGGGTTGACCGGCACGGCGACCAGCCCGGCCCGGAGCACGGCCAGGTAGGTGACCACGAAGTCGGGGGTGTTGCCGAACGCCACGGCCACCCGGGACGGGTGCGCGGCCGGTTCGGGCGGCGGGACGGCAGCGCGCAGCGCGTGGGCGGTGGTGGTGACCGCGGTGTCCAGATCGGACCAGGTGAGCGTCCGGTCGCGCCAGTGCAGCGCGGCCCGGTCGCCGTGGTCGGCGGCCGCCCGGCAGACCCGGTCGGCGAGGTTCGGTGCGGGGCTTTCGGCGGGGTCCGGCACGGTGGCTGAGTCTGGCACAGCCGGGTCCGCCGGACCATGCCCCGACCGCCGGCCGGGTCCACCGCACGGGACCGCAAATGAGGTAGCGTGGGATTCCCGAGCGTGGGACGTGGATCTCCCTCGGCCGGCGGGGCCGCCGCCGGGACGCACCTCGCACGTCGCCCCCGCGACACGCCGAGCGAAAAGAAAATCCGCTCCGACCTGGACTTCTTTTCGCAACCAGGTTCCGCCGGGAAAGTCAACCGCACGCGACGGACAACCGGTCCGGCGGTAGTGCGACCACACGGGAAATACTTCCGCTCTGTGTAACGGACTTGCCACGCGCGGGTGACGTTGGGCCTATCATCACTCGGGTCGGCTCACCCCATTTGCCGTGAGTCGACACCCCTCAGCCCGAGGAGGCCCCCGTGCCCGTGAGCGCATTGGACCAGCACCTCAAGGGGATCTGCCGCCCGCCGGCACGTCCCGGACCGGCCGCGCCCGACCGGGTCGTACCCGGCCTCGCGGCGCCGGCGCGGTCGCTGTCCACCTGGATCGGGGAGGCACGGTGACCACCTTCGGTTACGCGGACCGGCCGGCCGGAGTGACCGGCCCGACCCAGCGGAACCCGCTCAACGAACGCGCCGACCCGGCCCCGCGCGCCGACGGCCTGCTCGCCGCGCGCAGCGAGGCCGCCCGGCGCGCGCGCAGCCGCACCCACCACGGCAACGAGGCGCCGCTGCGCCCGGCGCTGCCCGGCGGCAACGCGAAGCCGGCCGGCGGGCGGGTCGGCGCCCCGCCCCGGCCCGGCCCACCGCCCCAGGTCCGGCGCGGCGAGGCGGCGACGAGCGCCGAGCCGTCCGCCGCCGAGACCGCCGTGCTGCCCGCGGTCGCGGCCGGCGACACCGCGGTGCTGCCGGCCGTCCCGGCCGCCCCGCCCGCCACCGGCTTCCCGAGCCGCCCCGACCCGTCCGACCCGGCCACCGAGGTCTGGGCGCTGGTCGAGCGGGCGCAGGCCGGCGAGGCCGAGGCGTTCGGCCTGATCTACGACCGCTACGTCGACACCGTCTTCCGGTTCGTCTACTTCCGGGTCGGCAACCGGCAGCTCGCCGAGGACCTCACCTCGGACACCTTCCTGCGCGCGCTCAAGCGGATCGGCAGCTTCACCTGGCAGGGGCGCGACCTCGGTGCCTGGCTGGTCACCATCGCCCGCAACCTGGTCGCCGACCACTTCAAGTCCGGCCGCTACCGGCTGGAGGTGACCACCGGCGACGTCCTCGACGCCGACCGGGAGGACCGTGGCCCGGAGGGCAGCCCGGAAGCGGCCGTGGTCGAGCACATCACCAACGTCGCCCTGCTCACCGCCGTCAAGCAGCTCAACCCGGAGCAGCAGGAGTGCATCGTGCTGCGGTTCCTCCAGGGCTTCTCGGTGGCCGAGACGGCGCGCTCCATGGGCAAGAACGAGGGCGCCATCAAGGCCCTGCAGTACCGGGCGGTCCGGGCCCTGGCCCGGCTGCTGCCCGACGGCTTCCACGGCTGACCCGACCCGTCCCGTCCGCTCCACCGGCGCACGCGCCGGTGGTCGGCGTGTCTCCGACACCTGCCGCGACGCCCGTCACACCCGGTGATTTCGCCGCCGATCGGGCCGTAACCGGCGACCGGCGCGAACCGTTTCTCCGGGTGCGACCAGTGGTTGTCCCGGCGTCCCCCGGGCCCACCCGGTCCGGCGGGTCAGGTCGGCCGTCCCGGTCGGCCCTCGGCCGCACGCTGCCACCGGTCGCTGGTGACGTTGACGGCCACCCGGGCCGTGACCAGCGGAAGGGGGTGCCCGCGGTGGACAGCGACCTCTTCTCCGGTCGGCGAGCCGAGCGCTTCGCGCAACTCCTCGACGAGGCCAACGGCGGACGCCGACACCACGTCCGGTCCCGGGCCGACGGCGAGCTGACCGTGCTCGTCGAGGTGGGCCGGCGGCTCACCGTCGAACGGCCCACGGTCGACGTCGACCCCGAGTTTCGCACCGGCCTGCGGGCGATGCTCGTGGCCACCGCCGAGCGGGAGAGCACCGCCGCCGCATCCGGTGCCGCCACCGGCATCCGTGGCGCGCTGCTGCCCGCCATCACCGGCCGCCGGGCCCGCGCCCGGGGCGCGATCCTGGTCGGCGTGGCCGCCGGCGCCATCGCCCTCTCCGGCATCTCCGCCGCCAGCGAGAACGCGCTACCGGGCGACGCGCTGTACGGCATGAAGCGCTCCACCGAACGCGCCCAGCTCGCGCTGGCCAACTCGGACATCAGCCGGGGGCAGCTCTTCCTCGACTTCGCCCGGACCCGGCTCGACGAGGCCGACTCGGTCCGCCACGACCGGCTCGGCTTCAGCGCCGTCCTGGACGACATGGACGCGGACACCCGCCAGGGCGTACGCCTGCTGACCACGGTTGCCGCGCAGCGCTCCGACCCGACGGCGCTGGACGCGGTGGACACCTTCCTCGCCGGCCAGCGCCGGGTGGTCAGCGGCCTGCTCGACCGGCCCGACCACGCCGACCGGGACCGCACCCGCCGGTCGCTGGCGCTGCTCGACGCGGTCGGCCGGCGCGCCGACGCGCTGCGCGAGACGATCGCCTGCGGGCTGCCCGCACCGGCCGGCAGCGACTCGCTCGGACCCACGCCGACCGGCTGCCCCGGCGACCGCTGAGCCCGCCGCCACACTTCTCCCGACGGACACCCGGGCGTCACGGCGAGCCGGATACGCTCGACGCGGAGCCCGCACGGGGCCGTCGAGGGAGGGAGGTCACCCGTGACCGAGTCCCGCAAGGTGACGGTCAGCACCGACGTCCACGGCCACACGGCCGGCTGGGCGGAGACCCCGGACGCGCCGGCGACCACGGTCACGCCGGACCCGACCGCCGCCGCGTTCTTCGACGTGGACAACACGATGATGCAGGGCGCGTCGATCTACTGGTTCGCCCGGGGGCTGGCCGCCCGCAACTACTTCACCGCCGGTGACCTGGCCCGGTTCGCCTGGCAGCAGGCCCGGTTCCGGCTGCTCGCCACCGAGCACGTGGGCACCATGTCGCAGGCCAAGGAGGCCGCGCTCGCGTTCGTGCAGGGCTGGCGGGTCGACGACGTGGAACGCCTCACCGAGGAGATCTTCGACGAGCTGATGGCGCCGCGCATCTGGGCCGGCACCCGCCGGCTGGCCCAGCGACACCTCGACGCGGGCGAGCGGGTGTGGCTGGTCAGCGCCGCGCCGGTGGAGATCGGCCGGGTGATCGCGGCCCGGCTCGGCCTGACCGGCGCGATCGGCACGGTGGCCGAGGTGGTCGACGACGCCTACACCGGCCGGCTGGTCGGCGACCTGATGCACGGGCCCGCGAAGGCCGAGGCGGTCACCCAGCTCGCCGCCGTGGAGGGGCTGGACCTGGCCCGCTGCGCGGCCTACAGCGACTCCGCCAACGACCTGCCGATGCTGTCCGCGGTGGGGCGCGCGGTGGCGGTCAACCCCGATCCGGCGCTGCTGCGGCGGGCCCGTGAGCGGGGTTGGGACGTCCGCGACTTCCGCACCGGGCGCCGGGCCGCCCGCATCGCCGTGCCGTCGACCGCCGCCGCCGGCCTGCTCGCCGGCGCGGTCACCGCCGGCCTGGCGCTGCACCGCCGCCGCCAGCGGGCCTGAGGCACGCGGTCAGGGGCCGAACGGGTCCGGCCGGCGTTCGAGCAGCCGGTGCAGCGTCTGCTGGATGGTCTCCCGCACCTGGTCGGCGAGGTTGAACACGACCAGCGGGTCGTCCGCCGAGTCGCGCAGGTGCGCGGTCGGGATCGGCGGGCAGAACTCGATCAGCCACTTGCTCGGCAGCGGCACCATGCCCAGCGGCCCGAGCCACGGGAACGTCGGCGTCACCGGGAAGTACGGCAGTTTGAGCAGCCGGGCGAGCGGCTTGATGTCGGCGAGCATCGGATAGATCTCCTCGCCGCCGACGATCGCCACCGGCACGATCGGCGTGCCGGTGCGCAGCGCGGCGGAGACGAACCCGCCCCGACCGAACCGCTGGAGCTTGTAGCGGTCGGAGTAGAGCTTGCCGACCCCCTTGAAGCCCTCCGGGAACACGCCGACCAGCTCGCCGTTGCCGAGCAGCCGTTCCGCGTCCGGGTTGCAGGCGACCGTGCCGCCGGTCTTGCGGGCCAGCTCGGAGACGACGGGCATCCGGAAGACCAGGTCGGCGCCGAGCAGGCGCAGGTAGCGGTGCCCCGGGTGGCGGTCGTGCAGCGCGGTGGAGAGGATCAGCGCGTCCAGCGCCACGGTGCCGGAGTGGTTGCCCACCACCAGGCCGGCACCGTCGGCCGGCACGTGCTCCAGGCCGCCGACCTCGGTGCGGAACCAGTCCCGGTAGAGCAGCCGGACCAGCGGGTGGAAGACCGCGTCGGTGAGGTCGGGGTCGAAGCCGAACTCGTCCACCTCGTAGTCGCCGGAGAGCCGCCGCCGCAAGAAGGCGAGCCCCTTCGCGACCCGGCGGTCCCAGTGGTCCCCGGGCCGATCGGTCACCGCCGGCCCGGGCGGCGCCGCGTCGGCCACCGGTCCGGCGTCGGCCGTCGCGTCCCGGGCCGGTGCCGGCCCGGCCTTCTTCGCGACCGCCTTCTTCGCCACGGCCTTCTTGGCGACGGCCTTCTTCGCGACCGGCTTCGGGGCGGCGGGCTCGGCATCCGGCTTCACGGCGGCGGACTGGTCGTCGCCCGGCTTCGCCGCGGTGCGCTCGTCGGCCGCCGGCTTCGGGGCGACAGGTTCGTCGGTGGAAGTGTCCGGCTCGTCGGCCGGCGCCGCCCGGCGGGCGGCCGGCGCGGTGAGCGGCCGGTGCCCGTTGCGCCGCGCCGGCTCCGCGTCCGGCCCGGGCCCCGCCGGGGGTACGTCGAACCGCGCGTCACGCCGCTCCGGCGAGCTGCTCACGAACGCTCCCGCACGGTCGAGCGGACCTGACGGATGCTCTCCAGCACCAACTGCTCGGCGACGGCGAGCTGGTCCCGGGTCACCACCACCCCGCCGTGGTGGGCGCGGACGAAGTCGTCGAAGGCGGCGGCGGTCGAGCGCGGGGTGAAGCCGAACTCGCGCTCCAGTCGGGTGGTGTCCACCACCCGACCGTGCACGAAGAGGTCGACCTGGTCCAGGCCGTACCGGCCGAAGCCCATGGTGCGGGCGACCGCGGCCACCCCGGCCAGGCCCGGTTCCAGCACCGGCACGGCCACCCGGCCGGCCCGGCGGATGGCCTGCGACAGCGACAGCACCCCCGGCCCGGCCACGTTGTAGGTCCCCGGGTGCTCCTCGGCGACGGCCCGGTAGAGCACGGTCAACGCGTCGTCGATGTGCAGGAACTGCAGGCGCGGGTCGCGGCCGAAGATGGTCGGCACCACCGGCTGGGAGAAGTAGCGGGTCAGCGTGGTGTCGGCGGTGTAACCGATGAACGGCGCGAAGCGCAGCACGGTCGCGGTGACCTCGGGGCGGCGGCGGCGGAAACCGCGTACGTATCCCTCGATGTCGAGGATGTCGCGGCCGAAACCGCCGCGCGGCACCTCGCGCGGCTCGGTCTCCTCGGTGAAGACGGCCGGGTCGCGGAACGAGACCCCGTAGGCGGCGGTCGACGAGCGGACCACGAGGCGGCGCAGCCGGGGCGCGCGCTGGCAGGCGGCGAGGAGCTGCATGGTGCCGATGACATTCTGTTCCTTCATCGCCGCCCGGCCGCCCTGCTGGGGGTCGGGGGCGGTGACCAGCGCCAGGTGCACCACGGCGTCGACGTCGAGGTCGATCAGCAGGCCGCCGAGCGAGTCCAGGTCGAGGCGGACCAGCTCGACGTCGGCGAGCAGGTCGGCCAGCTCGGGGTTGGGCGGGGCCGGGTCGACCCCGATGACGCGCTCGATGCGCGGATCGGCGGCGAGGCGGGCGGCGACGTTGGCGCCGAGGAACCGGCCGACCCCGGTGACGACGACGACCCCCGGGGCACCGGAGGTGCCACCGGGGGTCATGTCGTGCGCCTTGCGCGGCAGGCAGGACCGAGCCGGGACGTCCGCGGCCTGATCACCTGAGCCTCCGAGGGTCGACAGTTGGCAAGTGGTGCCGGTGCCGGGTCAGCGCCCGGCCCCGGTCACTTGCCGAGACGGCGACGCTGGACGCGGGTCTTGCGCAGCAGCTTGCGGTGCTTCTTCTTAGCCATGCGCTTGCGGCGCTTCTTGACCACCGAGCCCATACGAAAGCCTTTCGATGCAACGTGCGGGGCGGACCGGCAGGCGCCACCGCACGATGGCGCCGTGCCCGCTTGCGGACAACGGACCGGACCAGCGAGGTGGGCAGGGCACACCAGGGTGCGATCTCGGTCGGGCTCCAGGGTAGCCGGAGTGCGTCAGCAGGACCAACGCGCCCCCGTCGATGCCCCTTTTCGTCGCACTCGGCGGAGGGCCACCGAGAGGTCAGGCGGACTCCTGGAAGGCGCCCCGGAGGTATTCGTGCACGGCGTGCTCGGGCACCCGGAACGAGCGACCGACCCGTACCGCGGTCAGCTCACCGCTGTGCACGAGACGGTAGACCGTCATCTTGGAGACCCGCATGACCGTTGCCACCTCGGCGACGGTCAGGAACCTGACATCCGACAGCCGTGCGTCGGACTGCGACCCGGCCATGGCTCACCGACCCATTCCCGTGCCCGGCGCGTGTCACCGGGCAGGTGCTCCCGCCTCGACGAGCGACGCGCGTGTAATGAGTACGGTAGCGGGACGGCTGTGACCTGCGCGATCCCTTCCGTCCTTTGATCATGGCAGGACGGGCGTCCGCCAGGGCTTTTTCGCCCGGACGGGTGGCGCGTCCGGATCGCCTACTCGGCGCGCAACGCCACCACCGGGTCGAGCCGCCCGGCCCGCTGCGCCGGCACCACCCCGAACACGATGCCGACCGCCGCCGACACCCCGAAGGCGAGCGCCAGCGACCACCAGGTGATGGCGGCCGGGATCGGCGAGAACGCGTCGACCAGCAGCGCGGTGCCCACCCCGAGCGCCATCCCGGTCAGCCCGCCGATCGAGGTGAGCAGCACCGCCTCCAGCAGGAACTGCACCCCGATGTCCCGGGGCCGGGCGCCGACCGCCTTGCGCAGGCCGATCTCCCGGGTCCGCTCCCGCACCGAGACCAGCATGATGTTGGAGACGCCGACGCCGCCGACCAGCAGCGAAATGCCGGCGATGGCGGCTAGCACGCCGGTGAGCACGCCCAGGATGTCGCCGAGCACGCCGAGGATCTGCTGCTGGGTGACGGCGCTGAACTCGGTGTCCGGGTGCCGGCGGGACAGCTCCGCCACGATGCGCTCGCCGAGCTGGTCGATCCGCTCCCGGTCGGGCGCCTTGACCGCGATGCCGTCGATCCGCCGGGTGCCCCACAGCCGCTGCGCGGCGGTCACCGGGATGTGCACCTCGTCGTCCCGGTCCACGCCGAGGCTCTGCCCGAGCGGGGCGAAGACCCCGATCACCCGGAACCGTACGCCGGCCAGCGTGACCTGCTGGCCGAGCGGGTCCCGGTCGGGGAAGAGCGACCGGGCCACCGAGGCGCCGAGCACCGCCACCCGCCGGCTGGTGTCCACGTCCGCCCCGGTCAGGTAGCGGCCCCGCTGCAACGACCGGGTGAACACCGACGGGGTGGTCTCCAGCACGCCCTGCACGGTGGTGAAGTCGGACCGGTTGCCGGCCCGCGCGGTCGCCCCGGAGGCCACCGTCACGGCCACCCGGCCCGGATCGCCCACCACCCGGGAGACGGCGTCGACGTCCTTGAGGTCCAGCGGGGACACCACCGGGGCGGTGCCCACCTCGATCTTGCCCGGCACCACCAGGAGCAGGTTCGAGCCGAGCCCCTCGACCTGCTGCTCGACCTGCCGCTTGGTGCCGGTGCCGATGGCCACCAGGATGACCACTGAGGCGACCCCGATGATCACCCCGAGCATGGTCAGCAGACTGCGCATCCGGTTGGCCCGCAGCGCGTCCAGCGCCACCCGCCAGGCCTCGGCCACCCTCATCCGGCGTCCCCGCCCGGATGCGGAAGGCGTCCGGTGGCTCCGGTGGCGCCACCGGGGCCACCGGACGGGTGCCCCGGCTCGCTTCCGGACGCGGACCGGGGCTCCGCGCTGGGAGCGGGCTCCAGTGTCGCAGGTGCGCCGGCGGCGCCCGACCCCGGTCGATCATGAGCGGTGTCGGACCTGATCAGCCCGTCCCGGACCGCGATACGCCGGCGCGCGCGGGCCGCCACCTCCGGGTCGTGCGTCACCATCACCAATGCCACCCCGGACTCGGCGTTCAACCGCTCCAGCAGCTCCAGCACCGCCTCGCCGGTGACGCTGTCCAGGTTGCCGGTGGGCTCGTCGGCGAGCAGCACCGCCGGTTCGGTGACCAACGCGCGGGCGATCGCCACCCGCTGCTGCTCCCCGCCGGAGAGCTGGTTGGGCCGGTGGTGCAGGCGATGCCCCAGCCCGACCCGGCCGAGCATCGCCGCCGCCCGCTCCCGCCGCTGCCGCGCCCCGACGCCCCGGTAGACCAGCGGCAACGCCACGTTGTCCACGGCGGACGTCCGGGCCAGCAGGTGGAACGCCTGGAAGACGAAGCCGATCGTCTCGTTGCGCAGCGTCGCCAGCTCCGGGGCGGTCAGCGAGGCCACGTCCCGGCCGCCGATCACCAGCCGGCCGCCGCTGGGCCGGTCCAACCCGCCGAGCAGGTGCATCAGCGTCGACTTGCCCGAACCGGAAGGGCCGATCACCGCCACGTACTCGCCCTGGGCGATGGTGAGCGACACGCCGCGCAGCGCGGACACCGACACCCCGTCCAGCTCGTACGTGCGGGACACGTCGACCGCCTCGACCGCGGCGACGGTCACCGGAGTTCCTGGCCGTCGCGCACCTGGTCGGCGCCGCGCACCACCACCCGGTCGCCGGCCCGCACCCCGTCGACGATCTGCACCAGGTCCTGCCCCTGCACGCCGACGGTCACCGGCACCCGGTCGGCCCGGCCGTCGCGCAGCACCCAGACCGCGTCCCGCCCGTCGGCGGAGAACACCGCCGAGGCCGGTACGGCCACCGCGTCGGCCGCCTCGCGTACCCGCAACCGGACCACCGCGTTCATGCCGGGGCGAGGCGCCGGGGCGGCCTCCGCCTCGCCGAACCGGCCCCGGCCCAGGTCCAGCCGGACCCGGTAGGTGACCCCGCCCCGGGCCGAACTGGTCGGCAGCACGTCGACCGAGCGCACCGTCGCCTCGTACGTCGCGCCGGTCACCGCGTCCAGCTCCACCGAGGCGGGCACCCCGGCGCGGACCAGCAGCACGTCGGTCTCGTCCACCTCGGCGAGCAGGCCCAGCCGGCCGGTGTCCACCACGGTGAGCACCGGCGTCCCGGCGGTGACCCGGCCACCGGCCGGCACGGCGTCGTCGACCCCGGCCGGCGGCCCGCCCGACCCGGCCCCGCCCAACGCCGACGGGTCCAGGCCCGGCGGCACCTGACCACCGGCCGCGCCCAGCAGCCCGGCCAGGTCGGTCGGCGCCGCCGACCGGGTGCCCCCCGGCTGCACCACCCCGGCGATCGGGGCGCGCAGCGTCAACGCGTCGACGGTCGCCTTCGCCAGGTCGTACGCCTGCTGGGCCTGGAGGCGCTGCGCGGCCGACAACGCGCCGACGGCGCTGTTCAGGCCGGCCACGCCGCGCTGCACGGCGGCGACCGCGCGATCGGCGGCGCGGGCGGCGGAGGTGTACTGCTTCTGCGCCGACTCGACCTGGAGCAGCAGCGCGGCGCGCGCCTGCGGGTCGCCGACCTTGCCGGCGGCGGCGCGGGCGGCGGCGAACGCCTCGTCGGCGGCCCGGTCGGTGCCGCGCCGGTTGCCGCCCAGGTCGCCCACGCCGACGCCGCGCCCGGCCCGCTTCGCCGCGCGCAGCGCGTCCCGCGCCTGGGCCAGCCGGTCCCGCGCGGACGGCGAGTCGACCACCGCGAGCACCTGCCCCCGGGCGACCCGCTGTCCGGGTTGGACGCGCAGGGCGGCCAGGGTGCCGTCGGCCGGGGCGGTGAGCGTGGCCGCGGCCCGCGCGGTCACCGTGGCCGGCGCGTCGATGACCTCGGCGACCGGCGCGCGGCCGACCGGGGCGACGGTGACCGCCGGGGTGTCGTCGCCGCAACTGGCGGCCGTGGTGCCGGTCAGCGCGACGGTGGCGAAGAGGGCGGTGAGCAGGCGGGGCCGCGTGGCTGCGCGCAGCCGCGGCGAGGGAGTGCGGGCCACCCGGCCCATGCTACGACCCGTCGACCGGCGTCGACCTCTCGACGTGTCGTGGCGGGGCGCTCAGCCGGCGGCCGCCCGGACGTAGGCGACGCAGTCGTCGTGCAGCATCGACCACGGGTCGCCGAACACCTCGTCCGCGGCCTCGGCCGGGGGCCGACGCTCGTGCACCACGGCCCGGAAGAAGTCCAGCACCCGCTGCTCGCCGTACCGGTCCACGAGATGCCGCACGGCCAGGTAGCCGACGCCGTACGCGCCGCCGACCCGGTCGTCGGAGGCGTCGTCGGCCGGGGCCAGCGCGTCCAGCCGGCCGGCCCAGTCGCCACGGACCAGCTTGCGCACCTCGGCCAGCCCGTCGTAGCGGTCCACCGGCTGCCCGTCCGTGCCGGCGTACTCGGCCAGCCCCTCCACCAGCCACCAGTCCGCGTGGTCCGCGTAACCCTGGTCGGGCAGCGAGGAGGCGTGGGTCAGCTCGTGCCGCAGCAGGTCGTCGACGCCGCCCGGGGCGAGGCTCTGCGCGTTGAGCACCACGTCGTGGCGGTCGCCGCCGACGCCTACCGCGTACCCGGCGGTCCACTTCGGGCGGCCACCGCCGTACCAGCGCTGCCACTCGGCCCGACCCGCGTAGTAGACCAGGTACCGGTCCGGCGGCGGCCCGACCGCGTACCGGTCGGCGACCCGCGCGGCGGCCTCGGCCTGGGCGAGCAGGCCGGGCAGCTTGGCCCGCTGGGCCGGCGTGGTGGCCACCAGCGCCCGCTTCCCGACCGCCACGGCCAGGTCGTCCACCGCCCACGGGCGTACCCCGGTCGGGTCGGTCCGGGACGGCTCCACCGCGAGCAGTCGCGGCTGCTCCCCCACCAGCCGCCACCGGGTGCCCAGCCCGGTCGTGCTCGGCGCGCACCCCGGCACCACGAAGCAGTAGCCCACCGTCACCGGCAGCCGCCACTCCCCCGGACGCCCGTCGACCGCCACCGGCACCCCGCCGGCCGCGGGCCGCCACACCGTGACCCGGAGCGCCCGCAACGCCGCGTACCGCTTGGTCAGCGCCGGCCGCGCGGCCGGCTCCGCGACGGCCAGGAAACCGGTCCGGTCGCCGCCCAGCAGCGCCGCGCCCTGCCGGTCGAGCTGCCCGACCATCCGCTCGGCGAGTTGCCGCTCGGCCGCCGTGCCGCGCCGGTCCGGGCTCGCCGCCGGCCGCCCGGCCGCGTCCGGCGCCAGCTCCCGCAGGAGTACGCCGGGAACCGCGCCCGCCACCAGGCCGAGCGCGAGCCCGAGCGCGGTCCACCGCGGCCACCGACGCTTCCGCGCCCGCGCGACGGGCATGGGCACCTGCGGCACACCGGGAACCGACAGCCCGGTCGGAGCCGCCGGAACGGGCGCCGGCCACGCGGCGGGCGTCGGCGTACCCGGCACGGACGCCCGAGCCGCCGCAGGAGCCGGTACGGGCGCCCGAGTCGCGGCGGGAGTCGGGGTAGCCGGAACCGACGCCCGAGTCTCGTCAGGAGGCGGCGACGTGCCCGGTGCCGGGGTGGGGGCGGTCGTGCCCGGCTCTAGGTGGGCCGTCGTGGCGGGGACCGTCGGGCTCTCCTCGCCGCCGGCCGGGGATCGGGTGGGGCCGCCTCGGTCGGCGTGGTCGCCACCGGGGCCGGGGCGGGACCGTCGGCGGCGGTGCTCGTCTCGGAAGTCGCCGCGTCCCGGCGGAGGGAGGGCTCGTCCGTTCCGGAGTCGCCGGACGGAGGCACCTCGGGACCATCGACAGGGCCTGACTCGAGGGCTGCCGCACTCGGCTCGATCGGAAGCACGGCCGCCCCGGTCACGACCGGATCCGACTCGGCCACCACCGCGGCCGTCCCAGACGCTGGCGCACCTGGCGCAGGGGTGACGGTATTCGACTCGGGCGCTGTCGCACTCGGCCCGGGCGCTGCCGCGCCTGGCGCAGGGGCGGCCGGACCCGCCTCAGACAGGGCTGGGCGCGGCTCATACGGGGCTGGGCGCGGCTCGCGCGCTACCTCACTCGGTGCAGGGGCGGGCGGCGGCTCGAGCGGGGCCGGGCACGGCTCGGGCAGGGCCGAGCCCGGCTCGGACTCGGTTGAACCCGGGTCAGCCGCGAGGACACCCGGCTCGGGGGCGACCGAAGCCGGCTCAGGCGTGGTGCGGCTCGGCTCAGCCGGACCCGGCTGGGGCGCGGTCGGCGGCCCATCGGAGGCGGTCTGTCGGGGGGCGACCGGTCCGGGCTTCGAAGACCGGTCCTCCGTCGACCTCTCCGCCTTCGAGGCGGGAGGCGGTGTCCCCACCTCGGCGCGGGGTTGCTGCCCCTCGTCGTGGCTCCCGGCGGGTGGCTCGTCGCCGCCGGCTGCCCGGCCGGGAGGCTCCTCGTCGCCGTCGGTCACCGGCGAAGGGTACGACCAATCGGGCGTTCCGGGAAAGAGCCCTGCGAGTAATCCCTTCCGTCCCGCCTCGGCACACGCCACCCGTCGATCTTGGAGTTGTGGCACCTCCGATAGCCGACAACACGGGCATCACAGGCGCCACAACTCCAAGATCGACGGGGCGAGGCGGGCCGGAGCGCGGGCACGGCCGGGCCGGGCACGGCCGGGCCGGGCCGGGCGGGCGGGGCAGGACAGGGCCGGGCGGGGCGGGGGCAGGGCCGGGCGGGGCAGGGCCGGGCAGGGCCGGGCAGGGCAGGGCAGGGCCGGGCCGGGCAGGGCAGGGCCGGGCAGGGCCGGGCAGGGCCGGGCCGGGCAGGGCAGGGCCGGGCAGGGCCGGGCAGGGCCGGGCAGGGCAGGGCCGGGCAGGGCCGGGCAGGGCCGGGCAGGGCCGGGCAGGGCAGGGCAGGGCAGGGCGGGAGGGGTCAGGCGGGGTCGCCGGAATGGAGGAGGAGGGCCTTGTCGGCGGTCCAGGTGACCACCAGCGCCGCGCCGAGCAGGGGGTGGCCGGCCAGGGTCAGCAGGACTCCGCCGGCCAGGAAGCACGCGGCCTGGACGCCGAGCTTGGCCGGGGCGGGCAGCGCCACGGCGGCCCGGGGCGAGCAGAACGCGCCCCAGGCCACGGCGAGCGCCACCGGCGCACCCAGGCCGGCGAGCAGCCGCACCGGCCAGCCGGCGTCGAGCGTGAAGCCCCAGAGACCGGCCGCGGACAGCAGCGCCAGCTCCAGCAGGAAGATGAGCCCCCGCAGCGCGCCCTTCATCGGGACCCCCAGCCGCGGTACGCGAGGTCGAGCCCGTCGACCAGCCGCTCGAAGGAGCGGTCGACGTCGCGGGGCAGCCCGAACCCGCCGGCCGCCTCCAGGGTCACGAAGCCGTGCACGGTGGCCCGGAACATCCGGGTGGCGTCGACGGCCGCGTCGCCCTCGACGGCGTACCCGTGCAGGATGGCGAAGATCGCGCCGACCGCGCGTTCGGCGGCGGCCAGGTGCTCGGGGTCGGCGGGGTCGGGTGCCCGCTGGGTGGCCGGGTAGCGGCCGGGGTGGCGGCGGGCGTACGCCCGGTAGGCGGTGGCGACGGCGCGCAACGCGTCGCCGCCGGCCCGGCCCGCGGCGGCGCTGGTCAGCACGTCGGCGATCTCGGCGGTGGCCAGCACGGCGAGCTTCTGGTGCAGGGCGTCGACGCCGCGCACGTGCTTGTAGAGGCTGGGCAGCGCGACACCGAGGCGGCCGGCGAGCGCGGCCAGGGTCAGCCGGTCGTATCCGACCTCGTCGGCGAGCACGGCGGCTTCCCGGACCACCGTCGCCGGGGTCAGGCCGGCCCTAGGCACGGGCGGTCGCCGTCAGGAACTCGACCAGGTCGGCGGCGGTGGCGTCGGGTTGGTCGGCGTGCGGGTAGTGGCCGGAGTCGGCGATCATGCGCGCCTCGGCGACGGCGAACTGCCGGCGGGCGGCCCGGGCCTCGGCGCCGGGGTCGGGGAAGTCCGGGTCCTTCGTGCCCATCAGCACCAGCACGGGCTGCCGCACCTGGGCGGCCCGTTCGGTCCAGTGCGGGTCGACCGGCGCGACCACGCCGCGCACCGCGTCCATCCGGCCGCGCAGCCTGGCGACCAACTCCTTGCGGTACGCGGCGTCGTCGGCCGGCCGCCCGCACGGGAAGAGCGTGCGGTGGAACTGCCCGAACAGTCGAGGGCTGCGCAGCACGACGGCCTGGAGCGCCCGCATCACCGGGTTGGGCTTGGGCCGGCTGACGAACGGGCTGATCTGCACGATGCCGCTGACCAGCTCCGGCGCCTCGGCGGCGGCGAACACCACGCCCGCCCCGCTGGACGAGCTGCCCACCAGCGTGGCCGGTCCGCCGTCCAGGTCCCGCACCACGGCGAGCAGGTCGCCGCCGACCTCGGCCGGGGCGTACGTGGGCCAGTGCGGGCTGGAGTCGCCGTGCCCGCGTACGTCGGTCGAGGCGACCCGGTAGCCGGCCGCCACCAGCAGCGGCGTGAGGTGCCGGAAGGCCGCCCGGTTCTCCCCCATGCCGTGCGCGAGCACCACGAGTGGTCCGGCGCCGTGCACCTCGTACGCGATGGTCCCGCCGTCCCGCACCACCTGGCTAACTGTCATAGCCGTAAAGCTAATGCCATTAGCCAGGCTCGTCAAGGCTTGACCTCAACCCGACCTGAGGTCGCACGATCACGGCATGCCGATCTCCGCCGACACCCACGTACGCCTCGCCCGGCCCAGTCGCGACCTGGCCGCAGCCGAACGGTTCTGGACCGACGGGCTGGGCCTGGACGTGCTCTACCGGGGCGCGCCCGACGGCCCGGGCGAATACGACCTGGTGATGCTCGGCCTCCCGGGCGCCGGCTGGCACCTGGAGCTGTTCGGCGGCGCGAACCTGACCGTCGACCCGCGACCCGGCCCGGAGGACCTGTTCGTGCTCTACCTGGACGGGCCGGTCGAGGACGACCAGGTGACGAGGGTCGAACGGGCCGGCGGGACCAGGGTCTCCGCCGGCCCGTACTGGGACAGGTGGGGGATCGCGTTCGCCGACCCGGACGGCTACCGCCTCGTGCTGTGCACCCGGACCTGGTCGAACGACTGACTCACTTCTTCGACATCACCGCGCGGCCGAAGAACGCCAGGTTGGCCGGGCGCTCGGCCAGCCGGCGCATCAGGTAGCCGTACCACTGGTCGCCGTAGGGGACGTAGGTGCGCAGGGTGTAGCCCTCGCCGACCAGGCGGGCCTGCTCCTCGGGGCGGATGCCGTAGAGCATCTGGAACTCGAACCGGCCCGGGTCGCGGTCGAACCAGCGCGCCCGGTCCTCGCCGATCGCGATCAGGCGCGGGTCGTGGGTGGCCAGCATCGGGTAGCCGTCGCCCGCCATCAGCACGTTCATGCAGCGTACGTACGACTTGTCCACCTCGCGGGCGGACTGGTAGGCCACCGACTCGGGCTCCTTGTAGGCGCCCTTGCACAGCCGCACCCGCGACCCGGCGGCGGACAGCTCGCGGCAGTCCGACTCGGTCCGCCGCAGGTACGCCTGGAGCACCGCCCCGGTCCCCGGGTGGTCCTTGCGCAGCTTGGCCAGGATGTCCAGCGTCGAGTCGGTGGTGGTGTGGTCCTCCATGTCCAGGGTGACCGTGGTGCCGACCGCGTCGGCCGCCGCGCAGATCTGCCGCGCGTTGTCGTACGCGAACTGCTCGTCGAACGCCTGGCCGAGCGCGGACAGCTTCACGCTGACCTCGGCGGCCGGGGTGAGGTCGGCGGCCCCGAGCAGGCGCAGCAGTTTGAGGTATTCGTCCCGGGTGGCGTTCGCCTGCTCACCGGTGGTGGTGTCCTCGCCCAGGTAGTCGAGGGTGACCGCTTGGCCGTCACCGACAAGTGCGCGGGTCGCGCGCAGCGCGTCGTCGGTGCCGGCGCCGGCGACGAACCGGCGGACGACGTCCCGGGTGAACGGGGCCGTCGCGACGAGCCGCTCCACCTGGGATGACCGGGAGGCGGCGAGGATGACGGAACGGAGCATGAGCCGAGCGTAACGCCCGGCCCCGCACCCCCGCCGGGCACCCGAAGTGGCGATCATCGGCTACAACAGTCTCGTGGAACGACACCCCCGACGCCGGCTCCGCTCGGCCACCGTGCAGCTCGGCGCGCTCACCGCGCTGGCGCTCGCGCTCTCCGGCTGCAACAACGGCTACGACGACGACGATGACGACTGCGCGCTCGGCCCGGCCGGCGGGGGCGGCGACACCGTCGCGGTGGCCCTGCGGGTCCCCGCGACGGCCACGGTCGCGCGCGGCGACGCCGCCCCGACCACGGCCGCGCTGCCCGAGCGCGGCGGATTCGGCACCCACCTCGCCTCCTGCGGCGGCTGACGTGCGCCGCGAGGCGAGCACCCCGCGCCCCGACTGGGACGACACCATCCGGGCCCAGGGCCTGGTGTACGTCGACACCGAGCTGCCCGACGGCGAGATCATGTCGTACTGGGACGAGACGGCGGCGTACGCCTTCACGCTGGACGAGGTGCTCAAGCTGGAGGAGGCGACCGAGGAGCTGCACCGGATGTCGGTGGCCGCCGCCGAGCACGTGGTGGCCCGCCGCCGGCACGCCGAGTTCGGCATCCCGGAGTGGGCCGCCGAGGCGGTCGCCCGCTCGCTGCGGGAGGGCCCGCCGACGCTCTACGGCCGCTTCGACCTCGCCTACGACGGCACCTGGCCGCCGAAGATGCTGGAATACAACGCGGACACCCCGACCGCGCTGGTCGAGGCGAGCATCGTGCAGTGGTACTGGCTGGAGCACACCCGCCCGGACGCGGACCAGTGGAACAGCCTGCACGAGCGACTGGTCGGCGCGTGGGCCAAGATCGGCGCCGGGCTGCACGATCCCCGGGCGCACGTGGTCTGGTCGAACGAGGAGGAGTCGGGCGAGGACCAGATCACCGCCGGCTACCTGGCCGAGACGGCCCGCCAGGCCGGGCTGGACGTGACGCTCATGCCGATCCAGCGGATCGGCTGGGACGGGCGGCGCTTCGTCGACGCCGACGACCGGCCGATCACCACCTGCTTCAAGCTCTACCCCTGGGAGTGGATGCTCGCCGAGCCGTACGGGCCGGCGGCGCTGGACCCGGGCACCCCGACCACCTGGATCGAGCCGGCCTGGAAGCTCCTGCTGTCGAACAAGGCGCTGCTGGCCGTGCTCTGGGAGCTGTACCCCGGGCACGACTACCTGCTGCCGGCCTACCTCGACTCGCCGCGCGGCATGACCGAGTACGTGGCCAAGCCGCTGCTCGGCCGCGAGGGCGGCTCGGTACGCATCGTGACCGCCGACACCGAGATCACCAACCCGGGAATCTACGGCGACGAGGGCTTCTGCTTCCAGGAGTTCCGGGCGTTGCCGCAGTTCGAGGGCAACCACACGGTGCTGGGCAGTTGGATCGTGGATGGCGAGTCGGCCGGCGTCGGGGTGCGCGAAAGCGAGAGCCTCATCACAGACGGTTACGCGCGGTTTCTGCCCCACTACATCGACGCGCCGCGCCCGGCGTGAGTCGTCTACCGTTGGTGTCGTGAACTTCGACGCGTACGCCCGGACCGGGGTCGAGCTCGTCAACGCCCGGCTGGACGACCTGGACGGCCTGCGGGCCCTCTTCCCGGACGAGAACGCCTGGATGCGCGACGAGGTCGCGGAACGGGACCTGGCGATCTTCCGCCGGGCGCAGAAGCGCCTGCGGGACGTCTTCGAGTACGGCACCTCCGGGCGCGACGCCGACGCGGTGACCGAGCTGAACGCGCTGCTGGAGGCGTTCCCGGTGCAGCCGCGCATCTCCGGGCACGACTCCTCCGACTGGCACATGCACGTGACCAGCCGGGGCGCCTCGGTCTCCGCCGAATATCTGGCCGGCGCCGTGTGGGGCCTCTCCGTCTGGCTCTGCGAGTACGGCAGCGCCCGGTTCGGCGTCTGCGCGGACGAGCGCTGCGGCAACGTCTACCTGGACACGTCGTCCAACTGCTGCCGGCGGTTCTGCTCGGAACGCTGCGCCACCCGCTCGCACGTGGCCGCGCACCGGGCCCGCAAGCGCGCGGCGGTCGGTGAGCAGGCCGTCCCGGCCCAGCCGCTGGCCCCGGTGAGCTGACGTCCGGCCCGGCGGCCCGGTCTCCGGGCCGCGTGCCGTGACGCCGACCCGGTCGGTCAGGCGTCGACCGGGGAGGGCGCGGTCAGGTTGGCGCGGGCGAACTCCAGCGACTCGCGCAGGTCCGCCTCGCGGACCGCGCGGCTCTTCGCGCCCCGGGTGGTCACCTCCACCGCGACCGAGCCGGTGAAGCCGCGCCCGGCCAGCGACCGGAGCAGTTCCGCGCAGGGCTGGCCGCCCCGGCCGGGCACCAGGTGCTCGTCGCGCCCCTCACCGGTGCCGTCGCCCAGGTGCACGTGCGCCAGCCCGGCGCCCATCCGGTCGGCCATCGCCAGCGCGTCGGTGTGCGAGGCGGCGCAGTGCGACAGGTCCAGCGTGTAGGAGGCGTAGCCGGTGTCGGTCGGGTCCCAACCCGGCACGTACGGCACGAACTGCCGACCGGCCATCCGCACCGGGAACATGTTCTCCACCGCGAACCGCAGGCCGCCGAACTGCCCGGCGATGGCGTCCAGCCCGTCGGTGAACGTGCGCGCGTAGTCGCGCTGCCAGGTGAACGGCGGGTGCACCACCACGGTGGGCGCCTCCAGCGTCTCGGCCAGCTCGGCCGCCCGGCGCAGCCGCTCCCACGGGTCGGGGCTCCACACCCGCTGGGTGACCAGCAGGCAGGGCGCGTGCACCGAGAGCACCGGCACGCCGTAGTGCTCGGAGAGCCCACGTAGCGCGCCCGCGTCCTGGCTCACCGGGTCGGTCCAGACCATCACCTCGACGCCGTCGTACCCGAGTGCCGAGGCGAGCTGGAACGCCGCCGCGGTCCGTTCGGGGAAGACCGAGGACGTGGACAGGAGCACCGGGACGCGGGAAGTCACGCCCCTCAGGGTAGCCGCACCCGTCGGGAAGCATCGGGACGAGCAGCCGCAAAGCGCCCAGAGCGGCCGCCGGGATCACATCGGCGCGAGCTGATCCAGCCGGCGGAGGATGACCCCCTCGCGCAGCGCCCACGGGCAGATGTCCAGGCACTCCACGTCCAGCCGGCGCATCACCGCCTCGGCCACCACCACGCCCGCCAGGAGCTGGTGCGCCCGCTGCGCGCTGACCCCCTCCAACTCGGGCAGGTGGGCCGGCGGGATGTGCCGGACGAACCCGAGCACCTGCCGCAGCCCGGTGCGGGTCAGGCTGCGCCGGGCCCACAGACCCGCGCCGGAGGGCGCGGCGCCGGCCAGCCGGGCCAGCGTGCGGAACGTCTTCGAGGTGGCCACCGGCCGCTCCCAGCCCACCTCGGTCAACTGTTTGACCACCGGGTCGAGCTGCGCGTCCACGTACTCCCGGAGCGCCTCCACGGCCTCGGCCGACGGCGGCATCAGGCCGGCCGGGTCGACCGCCAGCCGCTCCCGGCTGAGCCGGCCCGCGCCGAGCGGAAGCGAGACCGCGACGTCCGGGTGCTCGTCGATGCCGGCGGCCAGCTCCAGCGAGCCGCCGCCGATGTCCAGCGCCAGCAGCCGGCCCGCCGACCAGCCGAACCACCGCCGCACCGCGAGGAACGTCATCCGCGCCTCGTCCGCGCCGGAGAGCACCTCCAGGCGTACGCCGGTCTCCTCGCGGACCCGGGTCAGCACCTCGCCGGCGTTGGTGGCGTCGCGGACCGCGCTGGTGGCGAACGCCAGCAGGTCCTCGGCGCCCAGCCCGTCGGCCGCCGCCCGGGCCATGCCGACCGCCTTGACCAGCCCGTCCGCGCCGGTGTCGGTCAGCGCCCCGTCCGGGCCGATCTGCTCGGCCAGCCGCAGCACCACCTTCTCCGAGTGCGCCGGCCAGGGATGGGCACCGTGGTGGGCATCGACCACCAGCAGGTGCACCGTGTTGGAACCGACGTCGAGGACACCCAGTCGCATGGCAAGAACCCTAGGCGCAACACGTTTCGTCGGCTCGCCGGCCGGCCGGGGGGACCGCGCGTACGCTGGTCCGGGTGACAGGGCAGATCGAGCTTCAGGTGCTGGTGGACGACCCGGACGACCCGCGCAGCCGCGAGGTCGGGCTGGACTTTCCGCGGGAGTGGATCGAGTTCGCCGACCCGGCCGACCCGAAGCACGTCGTCCGGGCCGACCTGACCTGGCTGCTGTCCCGCTGGACGTGCATCTTCGGCTCGGGCTGCCACGGCATCGTCGCCGGCCGGGCCGCCGACGGGTGCTGCTCGCACGGCGCCTTCTTCACCGACTCGGACGACGAGAAGCGGGTGAAGGCGGCCGTCAAGCGGCTCACCCCGGAGACCTGGCAGCACTTCCGCCGCGGCTTCAAGAACTGGACCGAGAACGACACGGTCGACGGCAAGACGCCGGCCCGGCGCACCGCCACCCGGGACGTGGACGCGCCGTGCGTGTTCCTCAACGACGCCGACTTCCCCGCCGGGGGCGGTTGCGCGCTGCACGCCCAGGCGTTGCGCGACGGGGTGCACCCGCTGGAATACAAGCCCGACGTCTGCTGGCAGCTCCCGGTCCGCCGGGACCAGGAGTGGCACACGCGGCCGGACAACACCAAGGTGCTGATCTCCACGCTGGCCGAGTTCGACAGGCGCGGCTGGGGCGCCGGCGGCCACGACCTGGACTGGTGGTGCACGTCCTCCACCGACGCGCACGTCGGCGCCGACCCGATGTACGTCTCGTACGGCCCGGAGCTGACCGCGCTGATCGGCGCGCCCGCGTACGCGAAGCTGGCCGAGCTGTGCGCCGCCCGCCAGCGCCAGGGCCAGATCGCCCCCCACCCCGCCAGCGAGTAAGGAAGGGCCCCCGCTTAACGCCTCCGGTAGAGGAAGGGGCCCCGCTTAACGCTTCGGCAGCGCCGCGTCGACGAGTGCCCGGGCGGTGCCCCGGGCCGCCTCGGCGATCGCCGGGTCGCCGTCGAGCACGCCGCCGGCCAGTCCGCCGTCGAGCAGCAGGGTGAGCTGTCGGGCCAGCAGCTCCGGCTCGGCCGCCCCGGCCTGCCGGGCGAGGTCGGTCACCCAGGCCCGCACCGCGTTCTTGTGCGCGACCGTACGCGCGTGCACCGGACCGCCGGCGGGCGACTCGGCGGCGGTGTTGATGAACGCGCAGCCGTGGTAGCCCTCGCGGCGGCACGCCCCGGTGAGCGCGTCGAACATGCCGACGAGCTGGTCGCGCGGATCGTCGCCGGCCGCCCCGGCCGCGGTACGCAGCGCGCCGGACCACGCCTGGTCGACCTTGTCCAGGTACGCCAGGACCAGGTCGTCCTTGCTCGGGAAGTGCTTGTAGAGCGTGGCCTTCGCGACGCCCGACTCGGCGATCACCGTGTCCACCCCGACGCCGCGCGGCCCGTACGCGTAGAACAGCCGGAACGCGGTCTCCAGGATGCGGTCCCGGGCGGTGCCGGCGGGAGTGCGGGCCATGGTTCCTCCCTCGTGGTTCGCCGAAGTCTACAGACAGGTACGTCTCCTTTCCTCTTCCAGTAGACAGACCTGTCTGTTAGTCTCGTCCGCACCGAGCGGGACGCATCGGCGTTCCGCGACTCCGTCAGGACGGACACGACATGCGCATCGCAGTACTGGGCACCGGCATGGTCGGCCGCGCCATCGCCGCCCGCGCGGCCGAGCTGGGCCACGACGTGGTCGTCGGCACCCGCGACGTCGCCACCACCCGCGGCGGGGAGTGGGGCGAGTGGGCCGCCGCCCATCCGGGCGTCACCCTGACCGGGTACGCCGACGTCGCCACCGGGGCGGACCTGGTGGTCAACGCGACCAGCGGCGACGGATCCCTCCCCGCCCTCGACGCGGCCGGCGCCGACAACCTCGCCGGCAAGGTGCTGCTCGACATCGCCAACCCGCTCGACTTCGGCAAGGGTTTCCCGCCCACCCTGTCGGTGCTCAACGACGACTCGCTCGGCGAGCGGATCCAGCGGGCGTTTCCGCGTACCCGGGTGGTGAAGGCGCTCAACACGCTCACCGCCGACCTGATGACCCACCCCGGGCAGCTCGCCGGCGGAGACCACAGCGTCTTCGTGTCCGGCGACGACGCCGACGCCAAGAAGGTGGTCACCGAGCTGCTCACCAGCTTCGGTCACACCGACGTGATCGACCTGGGCGACATCACCACGGCCCGGGGCACCGAGATGCTGCTGCCGATCTGGCTGCGCCTCTACGGCCGGCTGGGCACGCCGATGTTCAACGTCAAGGTCGTGCGCTGAAGGCCGGCACCCGTTCCCGGGTGCCGGCCTTCGCGGGTCTTACTTGGTCCAGTGCTGGGCGACGAGGTCGGTGGCCTGCTTCTCCCACTGCGCGTAGGCGTCCGGGTAGGCGGAGACCTGCACGGTCTGCGCGGCGTCGGTCAGGGGCATGTCCTGCCAGCCGTCGACCTGCTTGAGGCCCTTGAGGAAGGCCAGGGTGGAGTGCTCGGGGTCGGTGATCTCCTCCGGCGTGCCCCAACCACTGGAGGGGCGCTGCTGGAACAGGCCCAGCGAGTCATGGTCGTTGCGGTCGCCGAGGTGGCCCAGGTTCTCCAGCTTCGACTCCTGCAGGCTGGTCGCGATCGAGATGACCGCGGCCCGCTCGGGCAGGCCGGCTTTCTTCGTCGCGGCGATGATCGCCTTCACGTTGGCGGTCTGCTCACCGTTGAGCGCGATGGTCGACTGCTCACCCTGCACGGTGGCCGTCACCGGCTTGGCGGCGGCATGCGCGGTGTCGGCGTGCGCGGCGATCGGGCCGGCGAACACGCCACCGGTGAAGGCCAGACCAGCGATACCGAGGATGCTCTTGCGCAGGATCGTGTTCATGAGGGGCTCCATTCGGGGGTCAACACACCCTCGTGGGGGACGGGGGTGCGGGCACCGTCAGGCGCTCAAAGATCAGGGGTTCCGGCGTGCTCGCGTCGCGGCGCCGGGAGTGTGTGTAACGACCGGCCGGCCACCACCATTCCCCGAGGGCTCGGGGGTGCGGGGCTTGACTTCCTCGGTCGTTCACCGGGTTACAACGCCCCGCACCCCGCCCCGATTCCGCCGCCAGCGTGCCGCCCACCACCGTCGAACCGGACACCCGGCGCATTCCCCCGCCCTGCCAACGCAACTTCGCCGATCTTGGAGTTGTGGTGCCAGGATATGTCGGTTTTCTGGGATTATCGGAGGTGCCACAAGTCCAAGATCGACGATGGATCGGCCGGACGGTGCGAGCTGGCGTGATCGGCGGGGTTGGGCGAGCGCTACGGCGTTAGGAAGGGGCCCCGCTTATGCAGAATGCGTTAACAAGGGCCCCCTCCTTACGCGCAGCAGGAGGGGTGCCGGTCACGGCTCGAACTTGTAGCCCAGGCCTCGCACCGTGACGATGTAGCGCGGCGCGGACGGCTCCGGCTCGATCTTGGAGCGCAGCCGCTTCACGTGCACGTCAAGCGTCTTGGTGTCGCCCACGTAGTCGGCGCCCCAGACCCGGTCGATGAGCTGGCCCCGGGTGAGCACCCGGCCGGCGTTGCGCAGCAGCAGTTCCAGCAGCTCGAACTCCTTGAGCGGGAGCTGGACCCCGGCACCGTCGACGGTCACCACGTGCCGTTCGATGTCCATCCGTACCGGGCCGGCGGCCAGGGTCGGCGCGCCCGTCTCGTTCGCCTCGCTGGTCTGCCGGCGCAGCACCGCCCGGATCCGGGCGACCAGCTCACGCGGCGAGTACGGCTTGGTCACGTAGTCGTCGGCGCCGATCTCCAGGCCGACCACCTTGTCGATCTCGCTGTCCCGGGCGGTGACCATGATGATCGGGACGTGCGACCGCTGGCGGAGCTGACGGCACACCTCGGTGCCCGACATCTCCGGCAGCATCAGGTCGAGCAGCACGATGTCGGCGCCGGTGCGGTCGAACTCGGTGAGGGCGGAGGTGCCGGTCGCGGCGACGGAGACCTCGAAGCCCTCCTTGCGGAGCATGTAGGACAGGGCGTCGGAGAACGACTCCTCGTCCTCGACCACCAGTACGCGACTCAACGGGTGTTTCCTTTCCTGTGGTCAGACCTGCCGGAGCTCGGCCGGGCCGGCCTCGATCCCAGCGGAGGCGAGTGTCGCCTCCAGGTCGTCCGGGGGGCGGGCGGGCAGCCGGAGGGTGAACGTCGACCCACCACCAAGGGTGCTCGACACATCCACCCGGCCGCCATGGTTGCTGGCGATGTGTTTGACGATGGCCAGGCCCAGGCCGGTGCCGCCGGTCGAGCGGGAGCGGGCCTGGTCGGCGCGGTAGAAGCGTTCGAAGATCCGGTCGACCTCGTTCGGCGCGATGCCGATCCCCTGGTCGGCCACCGCGATCTCGACGTGCTCGTCGGTGCCCCGCACGGTCACCCGGACCGTGGTGTCCTCGGCGGAGTAGTTGACCGCGTTCTCCACCAGGTTGGCCACCGCGGTGGCGAGTTGGCTGTCGCTCCCGTACGCGGTCAGGCCCCGCTGCCCGCCCACGACGATCTCCACCCGGCGGGCGGTGGCCGCGGTGCGGGTCCGGTCGACGACCTCGGCGAGCACCCAGTCCACGGCGACCGGTTCGGGCGCGGGTTGCGGCTCGGCGCCCTGGAGCCGGGTGAGTTCCAGCAGTTCCTGCACGAGCCGGCCGAGCCGGGTGGACTCGTGCTGGATGCGCTCGGCGAAGCGCCGCGCGGCGACCAGGTCCTCGGAGAGGTCGGGCGCGCCGTCGCCGGCCGGTTCGGTTGCGTCCACCAACGCCTCGGCGAGCAGTTGCAGGGCGCCGATCGGGGTCTTCAGCTCGTGGCTCACGTTGGCCACGAAGTCCCGGCGTACCCGGGCCAGGCGGTGCGACTCGGTGACGTCGACCGCCTCGATCGAGATGTAGCCGGCACCCAGCCCCATGGCCCGCAGGTGCACGCCGAGCGGGTTGTCGCCGGCACTGTCGCGACCCCGGGGCAGGTCGAGCTCGATCTCGCGCCGCACGCCCGTGCGCCGGACCTGCCCGGCGAGGGTACGGATGAGCGGGTGCGCCGCGATGGCGCCCGGTGTCGCCCCGGCGCGGAGCAGGCCCATCGCGCGGGCGGCCGGGTTCACCAGCACCGGCACGTCGTCCGGGTCGAGCACCACCACGCCGGCGCGCAACGAGTCGATCGTCTTGCGGCCGAGCCCGGAGAGGCCCCCCTGTTGGTCGTCCGGAATCGTCGGCCTCCCTGCGTCACGACGGGAGGTCCCGCCGCCCCGCGACGCCCTCCGGCGCCGCCACTGTCCCACCGGCCCGGACAGCATCGACCCGGCGACCAGTCCGGTCACCAGCGCCACGGCCACCGCGATGGCCACCGCCCATTCCACTTGGCGATCGTAGGGTCATTGTTAACCCGGAGATCGGTCACAAGGGGACGAATCACTCTCGCTTCTGGGAATGTTCACCCACGGGTCCCGCGTCGTTCATCCACGTTCACCCTGGTGCCGGCCGTCCGGCCTACCGTGGGGCGCGCACCTGCTCACGCCGTACCCCTCTGGGGCAGCGGCCCCCGACCCCAGGAAGTGACGATGCGCGACGAGTTCCGGGCCGACCTGCAGATTGTCAGCCAGTTGCTGGTGGACATGGCCGAGGCGGTGCGCGCGGCCATGCGGCAGGCCACCCGCGGGCTGCTCACCGCCGACCGCGCGGCGGCCGAGACGGTGATCGCGCGGGACGCCGAGATCGACGAGCTGTACCGGCACGTGGAGGAGCGGGTCTGCGACCTGCTGGCCCGGCAGGCGCCGGTCGCCTCCGACCTGCGCGCCATGATCACCGCCCTGCACGTGGCCGCCGACCTGGAGCGGATGGGCGACCTGGCCGACCACGTGGCGAAGACGGCGCTGCGCCGGCATCCTTCCCCGGCGGTGCCGGCCGAGCTGCGGCCGGTCTTCACCGACATGGCCGGCATCGCCGACCGGATGGCCGAGAAGATCGGCGCGGTGCTGGCCAAGCCCGACGCCGACGTCGCCGCCGAGCTGGACCGGGACGACGACGCGATGGACGACCTGCACAAGAGCCTCTTCGGCGTGCTGCTCGGCGACGACTGGCCGTACGGGGTGGAGACCGCGATCGACGCCACCCTGCTGGGCCGCTTCTACGAGCGCTTCGCCGACCACGCGGTGAACGCCGGTGAGCACGTGGTGTACCTGATCACCGGCTCCCCCTCCGCCTGACCCACCGGGGGGGTAAGGCGGGGCCCCTTCTTAACAGGGGAGTGTTAAGAAGGGGCCCCTCCTCTACCGGAGGCGTTAAAAGGGGGCCCCGCCTTACATCAGCGGCCCTGGTTGGCGACGGCGGCAGCAGCCGCCTTGGCGGCCTCGGGGTCGAGGTAGGTGCCGCCCAGGACCTGCGGGCGCAGGTCGGCGTCCAGGTCGTAGCGCAGCGGGATGCCGGTCGGGATGTTCAGCTTGGCGATCGCCTCGTCGGAGATCTGGTCGAGGTGCTTGACCAGCGCGCGCAGCGAGTTGCCGTGCGCCGCCACCAGCACGGTCCGCCCGGCCAGGATGTCCGGCACGATCGAGTCGTACCAGTAGGGCAGCATCCGCTCGACGACGTCCTTGAGGCACTCGGTGCGCGGCATCAGCTCGGTCGGCAGCAGCGCGTACCGGGGGTCGCCGACCTGTGACCACTCGTCGTTGTCGTCGATCGGCGGCGGCGGCGTGTCGTACGACCGGCGCCAGAGCATGAACTGCTCCTCGCCGTACTCGTCGAGGGTCTGCTTCTTGTTCTTGCCCTGGAGGGCGCCGTAGTGGCGCTCGTTGAGCCGCCAGGAGCGACGCACCGCGATCCAGTGCCGGTCGGCGGCGTTGAGCGCCAGCTCGGCGGTGCGGATCGCCCGGCGCATCACGCTGGTGTGCACCACGTCCGGGAGCAGGTCGTGCTCGCGGAGCAGCTCGCCGCCGCGCCGCGCCTCGGTCTCGCCCTTGGCGGTCAGGTCGACGTCGACCCAGCCGGTGAAGAGGTTCTTGGCGTTCCAGTCGCTCTCGCCGTGCCGCAGCAGGACCAGCGTCCCGACGGTGGGTCCTTCGCTCGCAGTCATGCGGATCATCCTGCCGTACGAGCCGGGTGGACACGCGGGGACCTGTGGTGACGACCACCACGTGGAAATGCGGATGACCATGCCTCCCGCCCGGCACTAGGTTGTAAGGCGTCTGAGATTGATCGGTCATTACCGAGCGGGGGGCGTCGGGATGCGGACGGTGCGAGGTTGGTTCCGGGACACGGCGGGCGGGTTGCCGCGCTCCTTCTGGTACCTGTGGACCGGCACGCTGATCAACCGGCTCGGCTCGTTCGTCCTGATCTTCCTCGCCATCTACCTGACCCGGGAACGCGGCTTCTCGGCCGCGCAGGCCGGTCTGGTGATCGGGCTCTGGGGCGTGGGCGGCGCGGTCGGCACCACCGTCGGCGGCATCCTCACCGACCGCTGGGGCCGGCGGCCCACGCTGCTCACCGCGCACCTCGGCGCGGCCACCATGATGGTCGCGCTCGGCCTCGCCCGGCCGCTCTGGGCGGTGGCCGTGGGCGCGCTGCTGCTCGGCACGTTCGCCGAGGCGGCCCGCCCGGCCTTCGGCGCCATGATGGTCGACGTGGTGCCGGAGAAGGACCGGCTCCGCGCGTTCTCGCTGAACTACTGGGCGATCAACCTCGGCTTCGCCTGCGCCGCGGTGCTGGCCGGGTTCGCCGCCGAGGCCGGCTACCTGCTGCTCTTCCTGGTGGACGCGGCCACCACGGTGGTCACCGCGCTGATCATCTTCACCCGGGTCCGGGAGACCCTGACCCGGCCGGCCGCCCCGGTCGCCAAGGGCGCGGCGGCGCCGGCCGGCGCGCTGCGCACCATCCTGCGCGACCGGGTCTTCCTCGGCTTCGTGGCGCTCAACCTGTTCGCCGCGCTGGTCTTCCTCCAGCACATCTCGATGCTGCCGATCGCCATGGTCGACTCCGGGCTCAGCCCGGCCACCTACGGCTCGGTGATCGCGCTCAACGGCGTGCTCATCGTGATCGGCCAGCTCTTCGTGCCCCGGCTCATCCGCGGCCGGAGCCGGTCGCACGTGCTGGCGCTCGCCGCGCTGATCATGGGCGTCGGCTTCGGGCTCACCGCGTTCGCCGACACGATCTGGCTCTACGGCCTCACCGTGCTGATCTGGACGCTCGGCGAGATGCTCAACTCGCCCTCCAACGCCACCCTGATCGCCGAGCTGTCGCCGGCCGCGCTGCGCGGTCGCTACCAGGGCGTGTTCTCGCTGTCCTGGCAGCTCGCCGGGGCGTCCGCGCCGATCCTCGGCGGCCTGCTGCGTGAGCAGGCCGGCAACACCGCGCTGTGGTTGGCCTGCGCCGGAATCGGCGCGGTGACGGCGGTCGCGCACCTGGTCTCCGGCCCGGCTCGGGAGCGGCGCGCCGTCCAGCTCCGCGCCGCCGGCGTCCCGGCCGCGCCGGTCACCCTGGCCCGCACCCCGGCGCCCGAGGCGGCCGAGGCCGCGGCCACCGCACCCGCCGAGCCGGCCCGGACCGGTTCCTGAGTACGCCGACCGGCTGGGTACGGTACCGGGGGCGGATCGGTAAAGAAACCTTCCTGGAGGACGGGTGCGCGGCCTGCGGCGCTGGTGGGACGACACGGCCGGCGGACTGCCCGGCACCTTCTGGTACCTCTGGGCCGGTCTGCTGATCAACCGGGCCGGTGCGTTCGCGCTGCTGTTCCTGTCGCTCTACCTGACCGCCGCCCGGGGCGCCTCACCGTCGCTGGCCGGGCTCGTCGTCGGCGCGTACGGGATCGGCGGCGCGGCCGGCACGCTGCTCGGCGGCGTACTGGCCGACCGGTGGGGCCGGCGGTCCACCCTGCTCGCCGCCCACCTCGCCGCCGCCGGGCTGATGGCGACGCTGGCGTTCAGCCAGCACCTCGCGGCGATCGCCGTCCTGGCCGCGCTGGTCGGGGTGGCGCACTCGATGCCCGGCCCGGCGTTCGTGGCGGCCATCGTGGACGTGGTGCCGGAGGCCCGCCGGTCCCGCGCGTTCAACCTCCAGTTCTGGGCGTTCAACCTGGGCATGGCGGTCGCCTCGCTGCTGGCCGGGGTGCTCGCCGAGGCGAGCTTCCTCGCGCTGTTCCTGGTCGACGCCGGGGCCACCCTGGCCGCGGCGCTGGTCATCGCGCTCAAGGTGCCGGAGACGCTCGGCCGCCGGCAGGTGACGCCGCGCGCGGTGCTGGGCCGGCGGCCCGGGCTGCACACCGCGCTGACCGACCGCACCTTCCTCGCCTTCGTCGGGCTGACCTTCCTGCTCGCCGTGCTGACCATGCAGACGTCCACGATCATGCCGCTGGCGATGCGCGCGGACGGCCTGCGTCCCACCGCGTACGGGCTGGTGGTGGCGCTCGGCGGGGCGCTGATCGTGGCCGGGCAACTCTTCGTGCCACGGCTGATCGAGCCGTACCGGCGCTCGACCGTGCTGGCCGTGTCCACCGGGCTGATGGCGCTGGGCTTCGGCACGCTGACCGTCGCCGACGGGTTGCCGCTCTACCTCGGCGCCTCGGTGGTCTGGACGGTCGGGCAGATGCTCGCCGCGCCGCCGAACGCGCAGATCAACGCGGATCTCGCCCCGCCCGAACTGCGGGCCCGCTACCAGTCGGTGTTCTACCTGACGTTCCCGGCGGCCTCGTTCGTGGCGCCGGCGCTGGGCGGGCTCAGCCTGGAGCACCTCGGCGAGCGGCACTGGCTGGTGGTCGGCGCGCTGGGCCTGTGCGCCGCGGCCGGGCACCTGCTCGCCGGCGGGCCACGGGAACGCCGGGTCGCCGCGTTGCGGGCCGCCGATCGGCAGCCGGTGGAGAGCCGGCGGTGAGAACGGCAGAGCGCCCACCTCGACCCCCGTCGAGATGGGCGCTCGTACCGTACGCCCGGCGGCGGCGGGCGACCCTCACCCCCGTAAGCGTCGCCCGCTCGCGCCGCCGGTTCCACGGGCGGCACCGTCCCCCAACGGTGTGCTCCACCCGATCCTCGCGTCTCGCTTGCGCGGATCTGATCGATCCGCCGCTCCCCCGAACGTAAACAAGCGTGACGCGGTGCAATAAAGTTAGTTCGCCCGGATTCCGGATTCAACCCAGATCGCTGTCTTACCCGTCACAGCCATCGTGTCGGGAATCCGGCTGTCCCTGCTGTGGTCTCCGCCGTGGCCAACGTCGGGTTCCCGTCGACCATTCCCGTAAACCTCAGCCGTCCTCGCGATTCGGGTTCTCGGTCCGGAAGAAGTTGCTCTGCCGGCCGTCGCGCAACTGCTCCTGGTAGATCAGGTTCAGCCGCCGCGAGTCGAACGTGCGGAACCAGTCGTCCCAGGTGACCTCCCGGATCCGGCTGCTCTCCCGGTAACCCGGCATGTTGAAGGTCAGCACCCCGGGCCGGTCCCCCCGCTCGGTGCCGGCGATGGTGGCCGGCTTCGCGCCCCGGGCCCGCGCCCAGCGCTGGATCACCTCGTGGTTACGGGTCACCAGGCTGCGGCCGGGACGCTCCGGCCGATCCGCGAGCGACGTGATGAGCTGGGACGATCCGATCGACCGGCTGGACGCCTTCCCCCGAGCCGGCGCGGCCTTCGCGCGGGTCGACGTGGCCTTCGCGCGAGCCGGGGCCGCCTTCGCGCGAGCCGGGGCCGCCTTCGCGCGAGCCGGAGCCGCCTTGGCGCGCGACGACGTGGCCGTGGCCCGGGTCGACGTGGCCTTCGCGCGAGCCGGTGCCGCCTTCGCCCGGGAGCCGGTGGCCGTGGCGCGAGCCGGGATCGCCCTGGCCCGCGACGACGCGGTCCTCGCCCGGGCGGGCGCCGCCTTGCGCGTACCCATCGCCGTGGCCCGGGCGCCGGTGGCGCGCGCGGCCGGCGCGGACTTGGCCGGCCTCCGCCGCGCCGCCGTGGTCTTCTTCGCGGCGGACCCGCGGCTGGCCGACGGCCGGCCGGCCGGGCCGGTGCTGCGCCGCGCGGCGCCACCGCGCCCCTCCGCGCGCATCGTGCGCGCGAGCGTCTTCACCAGCTCCGGCTTACGCAGCGCGGAGATCCCGGCGACGCCGCGCCGGCGCAGTTGGCCCCGGATGTCGTCGACCTTCATCCGGGAGATCTGGGACTCCGACACCGTTGGGGTGTTCGGGGTCTGGTTACCGGTTTGCCGCTTCGTCCGGGTCGCAGTCGTGCCGCGACCTGAGCTGTTGCGCTGAGCCATGGGACACGCTCCTCGACAGTCCGTCCTCGGCCCGCGGTGGGTCCCAGTGCTCCGCACCGCGCGGTGCGGCATACCCGTCAGGCGGGCTCCGAACCTCCGGCGGTCGAGCCGGCCGGCGCCGAAGGCTCGAAGAGGTGCGCGAACGCGGCCAGGTTGGCGGTCGACTCGCCCCGCTTCACCCGCCACTCCCACTCCCGGCGGATGGCGGTGCCGAAGCCGATCTCCAACATGCTGTCGAACGACTCGTCGGCGTAGGTCAGCACGGAGCCGAACAGGCGGTCCAACTCGTCGGCGTCGAGCCCGGCCAGGTTGACCCGGCCGGTCAGGTAGACGTCGCCGGTGGCGTCGATGGAGAACGAGACGCCGTACATCCGGGCGTTGCGTTGCAGCAGCCAGGCCCACAGCTCCTCGCGGCGCTCGTCGGGCTGGCGCATCACGAACGCCTCGATCCGCAACGCGTGCTCGCCGACGATCAGGTTGCAGATCGTCTTGAGCTTGTGCGTGCCCGGCAGGGTCACCGCGTACGACGCCTCGCCGGTGGACTCCCACTCCAGCTCGCGCTCCGCGCAGACGGCCTCGATCAGCGCGGCGACCTCACTCGTGCGGCTCATCGGACCCACTCTACGGTCGCCCGCCGACGACCGCCGGGCGGCGGCGCGTCACCAGGAGCAGGCGAGCGCCGGGTCGCCGAGCCGGCCGGCCAGCCGGGCCCGGTGCTCGGTGATCGCGTTCCCGTAGACCGCGAGCAGCCCAGAGACCGTACGGTGCCAGGAGAAGTCGCGGGCGTGCCGCTCGGCCCCGACGGCCAGCGCCGCCCGGCGCATCCGCTCCGGAAGCAGGCCGGCCAGCGCCCGCGCCCAGTCGACCGGGTCGTGCCCGTCGATGAGCACCCCGCTGATCCCGTCGCGTACGGCGGTCACCAGCCCGCCCACCGCGGCGGCGAGCACCGGCGTGCCGCAGGCCTGCGCCTCGAGCGCGACCAACCCGAACGACTCGTTGTGCGAGGGCACCGCGACCAGGTCGGCGGCGCGGTAGAGGGCGGGCAGGTCCTCCCCGGTCTGCGGCGGGAGGAACCGGACCCGGTCGGCCACGCCGAGCGAGCGGGCCAGCTCGATCAACGCGCTGGGCCGGTCCAGCCCGCTGCCGCTCGGACCGCCGCAGATCACCACGGTCAGCTCGTCGGCCAGCACCGGGTCCCGCTCCCGCAGCGCGGCGACCGCGCGGACCAGCACGTCCGGGGCCTTGAGCGGCTGGATGCGGCCGACGAACGCGACCACGTAGCCGTGCGCCGGCAGGCCGAGGCGGCGACGGGCGGCCCGGGCCGCGGACTCCCGGTCACCGGGGGCGGGACGGAACCGGTCCAGGTCCACGCCGGGCTCCACCACGGCCACCCGACCGGGGTCGGCGGCGTACCGGTCGAGCAGGTCCCGGGCCTCCACCCGGGTGTTGGCGACCAGCCGGTCGGCCTCGGCGACCACCTGCTCCTCGCCGATCACCCGGGCCTTCGGCTCCGGCCGGTCCCCGACGGCGAGCCGGGCGTTCTTGACCTTGGCCAGGGTGTGCGCGGTGTGCACCAGCGGCACCCCCCAGCGCTCCTTGGCCAGCCAGCCGACCTGCCCGGAGAGCCAGTAGTGCGAGTGGATCAGGTCGTAGTGGCCGGGCGGGCGGGCCGCCTCGGCGCGCAGCACGCCGGCGGTGAAGGCGCAGAGCTGACCGGGCAGCTCCTCCTTCGTCAGCCCCTCCAGCGGACCGGCGGTGACGTGCCGGACGGTGACCCCGGGCGCCATCTCGACCACCGGGGGCAGGTCGCCGGAGGTGGCCCGGGTGAAGATCTCCACCTCGACGTCGGCCTCGGCGAGCCGCCGGGCGACCTCCAGGATGTAGACGTTCATGCCGCCCGCGTCGCCCGTGCCGGGCTGGTGCAGCGGCGAGGTGTGCACCGACAGGGTGGCGATGCGGCGTGGCCGGGGCCACGGCAGGCTACCTCGCTGACGACCGACACCGGTGTGCACATCCGCCACGTCCGCTCCCTCTGTCACGGTTGATGCCGTCCCGCACGACCGGCGCCTCTCGGGTCAACCCGAACGCCGGATGTCATCTTCCCCATCGGGGTTCGGAAATGCCTGCGGCGGGTTCCCGGGCGTGACGGACCTCATCGCCGCGGGGTGCGGGGTGGCGGGAGACAATGGCGGGATGACCTCAGTCGCCATCGTCACCGGAGCGTCCAGCGGGATCGGCGCGGCCACCGCCCGCCGGCTGGCCGCCGAGGGGTTCCACGTGCTCGCCGCGGCCCGGCGTACCGACCGGTTGGCCGCGCTGGTCGCCGAGATCGAGGCGGCCGGCGGCGCCGCCACCGCGGTCGCCTGCGACGTGACCTCGGACGAGTCGGTCGCCGGCCTGGCCGCCACGGCGGACACCGCGCCCGGCCCGGTCACCCTGCTGGTCAACAACGCCGGCGGCGCCCGCGGCCTGGACCCGGTGGAGACCGCCGACGTCGGCGACTGGCAGTGGATGTACGACGTCAACGTGCTCGGCACGCTGCGGGTCACCAAGGCGCTGCTCCCCGCGCTGGAGCGCTCCGGCGCCGGCACCGTCGTGATCGTCAGCTCGACCGCCGGGCACGTGGTCTACGAGGGCGGCGGCGGCTACACGGCGGCCAAGCACGCGCAGACCGCGATCGCCGGCACGCTCCGGCTGGAGCTGTCCGGCCGGCCGATCCGGGTGATCGAGATCGACCCCGGCATGGTGAAGACCGAGGAGTTCGGGCTGGTCCGCTTCGACGGCGACGCGGACCGGGCCGCCGCCGTCTACGCCGGGGTCGCCGAACCGCTCGTCGCCGACGACGTGGCCGACTGCGTGGCCTGGTGCGCCACCCGCCCGCACCACGTCAACGTCGACCAGCTCGTGGTCCGCCCGCTGGCCCAGGCCGCCCAGCACAAGGTGCACCGGAACTAGCGTGAAGCGCGAGGAGTGAGCCGGTCTTGCGAGCCCGGCAGTCGCGAACCGGGAGGTTCTGATGGAACGCCCGCTCGGGGTCGTCACCCGGGGCACCACCAATCCCAACCGGCTCCGGCGGGTGGACAACTGGATCGTCGGGGCCTGCGGCGACGCGCTCCGCGCCGCCGCCGACCCGCTCGTGGTGGACCTGGGGTACGGCGCCACCCCGGTCACCCCGGTCGAGCTGCGGGCCCGCCTCGCGGCCGGGGTCCGCGCCGACGTCCGTGTGGTCGGGCTGGAGATCGATCCGGTACGCGTGGCCGCCGCCCGGCCCGCCGCCGACCCACCCGGGCTCACGTTCGCCCGGGGCGGCTTCGAACTGGCCGGGCTGCGTCCCGCCCTGGTCCGGGCGTTCAACGTGCTGCGCCAGTACGACGAGAGCGAGGTCGCCGACGCCTGGCGCACGATCACCGGCCGGCTCGCGCCCGGCGGGCTGCTGGTCGAAGGCACCTGCGACGAGCTGGGCCGACTGGGCGCCTGGGTGCTGCTGGACGCCACCGGCCCGCGCACGCTCACCCTGGCCGCGAAGCTGACCACCCTGGCGAGCCCGGCCACGCTCGCCGAACGGCTGCCGAAGGCGCTGATCCACCGCAACGTCCCCGGTGAACGCGTACACGACCTGCTCGACGCGCTGGAGCACGCCTGGCGCTCGGCCGCCGGCTACGCCCCGTTCGGGCCCCGCCAGCGCTGGGTGCGCGCGGTGGCGGCGCTGAGGGAGTCGGGCTGGCCCGTCCAGGACCGCCCGGCCGCCTGGCGGCACGGCTACCTGACCCTCCCTGGCCCGCCGTAGCCCCCACCTGACCCGTCTTTCCCGGCCCTACCCTCCCCGGTCCCGCCCGACCTCGCCCAGCCCTGGTCCCGGCCCGCCTCGCCCCCGCCTCACCCAGCCCTGGTCCCGGCCCGCCCCGACCCGCCCAGCCCTGGTCCCGGCCCGCCCCGCCTCGCCCTGGTCCCGGCCCGCCCCGCCTCGCCCTGGTCCCGGCCCGCCCCGCCCTGCCTTGCCCCGGCCCGCCTCGCCCCCGCCTCGCCTCGATCAGCCCTGCCCTGGTCCTGCCCCGCCTTCTCTCCGCCTCGCCCTGCCCCGTCCCGCTCCACCCGCCCCTCGCTCCTGCCCTGCCCTGACCTGCCCTGACCTGCCCTGCCCTGCTCCACCTCGCCGTGCCGTGCCTCGCCGTGCCTCCCGCCAAGTTCCTCGACTCCGCCATCACCGCCCGTGCCGCGCCGTGCCGCGCCTCGCCGTACCGCACCTCGCCGTGCCGCACCGCGCCGTGCCGTGCCGCACCTCGCCGTGCCGTGCCTCGCCTCGCCCCGCCTCGCCGATCATGGAGTTGTGGCGCCCAGGATGCGGCCTTTGGAAGTTTTGGGAGGTGCCATAACTCCATGATCGCTGCGGGTTGCGACGCCAGGGTCGAGATCTTGGTACCGGGCGGCCCCCATGAGGGCCTTTTCGTTCCAAGATCTCCATGCTTCCCACAATTCGGAAGGTCGATCTCAAATTTCGGCAAGCCCGGGTTGGTGGCTAGCTTTCAGAGCGCCGCGCGGGGGCGGGTCCCCGGCAACCTGTGGCGCGGGCAGGAGCCGTCGGCGCCGGGTGGAGGCGAAACACCCCGTTCGGCGTTTGAATGACGAGATCGTGCAGGATCGGCAGGCGGCCAGGCCGGCCGGCACGCAGCCAGGCCGGTCAACACGTGGCCAGGCCGGTCAGCACGTGGCCGGGCCGGTCAGCACGTGGCCGGGCCGGTCAGCACGTGGCCGGGCTCGGCCGACACGGACCAGAGCATGAGCGGCGCGAAGCGGAGCATGATCGGCGCACGGGCAGCACCAAGCGGAGCGACAAGCGCCCGACACCCTAGGCCGACCAGGAGAGGCGGCCGGGGCGGAACCGGTCAGATGGTGCAGTTGACCAGGACCGGCTCGGGGTGCAGGGGGACGCCGAACCGGGCGTGCACCCCATCGCGGATCTCCCGGGCCAGGGCCACCAGGGCGGCGGTGCTGGCCGTGCCGGACCGGTTGGTGAGCGCCAGCGTGTGCTTGGTCGAGATGGCCACGCCCTCCGGGCCGGCGTAGCCCTTGCCGAAGCCGGCCTTGTCGATCAGCCAGGCCGCGCTGACCTTCACCACGTCGCCCGCGCCCGGCCAGTGCGGCGGCTCGCCCAGGTCGGCGGCGCGCTCCCGGAGCAGCTCGTACGCCTCGCGGTCGAGCACCGGGTTGGTGAAGAAGGAGCCCACCGACCAGGTGTCCGGGTCGGCCGCGTCGAGCACCATGCCCTTGCCGGCGCGCAGCCGGCGCACGGTGGCCCGGGCGTCGGCCAGCGGCACCCGGTCGCCGACCTCGACGCCGAGCGCGCGGGCCAGTTCGGCGTAGCGGACCGGGCCGGAGAGCGGCGAGCGGGTGAGCCGGAAGTCGACCGAGAGCACCACCCAGCGGTCGCTGTACTTGAAGATGCTGCCCCGGTAGGCGAAACCGCAGTCCGCCGCCGGGATCCGGACCACCTCGCCGTGGGTGCGGTCGTACGCCTCGACGGCGACGATCGTCTCGGCCACCTCCTGGCCGTACGCGCCGACGTTCTGGATCGGCGTGGCACCGGCCGAGCCGGGGATGCCGGAGAGGCACTCCAGTCCCGCCCAGCCGCGCTCGACGGTGGCGGCGACGAGGTCGTCCCAGGGCTCGCCGGCGGCCACCCGTACGGTGACGGTGAGGTCGTCGGAGTCGACGACCTCGAAGCCCCGGGAGCGGACGAGCACGACGGTGCCCGGGAAGCCCTGGTCGCCGATCACCACGTTGCTGCCGCCGGCCAGCACCAGCACGGCCTGCTCGCGGGCCTCCGCCTCCCGCACGGTGCGGACGATCGCGGCGGCGTCCTCGGCGATCTCGAGCCGGCCGGCGGGGCCGCCGAGGCGTAGGGTGGTGTAGCGCGCCAGGGTGCCCGGATCGGTCGGTCCGGCGGCGGTCGTCGGTTCGGCGTAGACGTCTGACACGCCTTTCACCCTAGGCTGAGGGCCAGCCGCGGCACCCACTGGTGGCCCGGTCACCCCCGGGAGGATGGCGATGAGCAGACTGCACCACACGAAGGACTTCTGGATCGGCGCGCTGCGGACGGAAGGCCCTGCCTTCGCCGCGGCCGTCACGGAGGCGCCTCCCGAGACACCGGTGCTGTCCTGTCCCGGCTGGACGGTCACCGACCTCGCCCACCACCTGACCCGGACCTACGCCTGGGTGGGCACCGTGCTGACCGCCGGTGCCACCGCCCGGCCCGAGCGGCGCGACCCGGAGCCGCCGGCGGGGCTCACCCCGGCCCAGTGGTTCGCCCAGGAGTACGAGCGGCTCACCGTGCTGCTGGAGGGTCTGGACCCGGAGGCCCCGGCGTGGAACTTCGCCCCGCAGCCGAAGAAGGCCGGCTTCTGGCCGCGCCGGGTGGCGCACGAGACCGCGGTGCACCGCTGGGACGCCCAGCTCGCCATCGGCGCGGGTGACCCGATCGAGTCCAAGCTCGCGGCCGACGGGGTGGGCGAGGTGTTGGACACCTGGCTGCCGGCGGGGCGGCGGATCAACTCCGGCCCGTGGCACGGGGTGGTCCAGTTGACCGCGACCGACGCGGCCCAGGAGTGGTATCTGCGGTTGCGTGGCGAGGGGGTGGCGTTGCTGGACACCGCGACGATCCTCGACCACGACGACCACCGGGCCCGGGCGCAGGTGACCGGCACGGCCAGCGACCTGCTGCTGGCGTTGATGGGCCGGATCAGCTTCGACACGCTCGGCGTGGCCGGGGACCGGGGCCTGCTGGAGGGGCTGCGGGTGGGCTGACACAGCATCCGATATCGGCGGAGAGGGGCGGCGATCGCCCCTCTCCGCTTTTTTCGGACGCTCTGAGAGCGCTCTCTTGACAGCGTCCCGGACTACCCACCAGGCTGTCGAGAGAGCGCTCTCTTAGTACCGGAACCGCCTTCCACCACCCGTTACGACCCCGAGAGGTCAGGACAGCATGCTCACCTTCACGCGCCGTCGACTCGCGGCGGTGGCCCTGGTCGCCGCCACCGCACTGCTCGGCACCACCGGCTGCGGCGGCGGCGACGACGAGGCCGCCGCCGACGGGCCGGTCACGCTCACCGTCGACGTCTTCGGCCAGTTCGGCTACGCGGACCTCTACCAGGAGTACATGGCCAGCCACCCCAACGTGAAGATCGTCGAGCGGGGCACCGGCAGCAACCTCGACGAGTACTCGCCGAAGCTCACCCAGTGGCTCGCCGCCGGCAAGGGCGCAGGCGACGTCGTCGCCATCGAGGAGGGCCTGCTGGTCGAGTACAAGGCCAACCCGCAGAACTTCGTCAACCTGCTCGACCACGGCGCGGCCGACCTGAAGGGCAACTTCCTGGACTGGAAGTGGAACCAGGGGCTCACCGCCGACGGCAAGCAGCTCATCGGCCTCGGCACCGACGTCGGCGGCATGGCCATGTGCTACCGCAAGGACCTGTTCGCCAAGGCCGGCCTGCCCACCGACCGGGAGGCCGTGTCCAAGCTCTGGCCCACCTGGACCGACTACGTCAAGGTCGGCGAGCAGTTCACCGCCAAGAAGACCGGCGCCTCGTTCCTGGACGCCGCGACCAACACGTTCAACACCATCCTGCTCCAGACCGCCGGCAACACCAGCGGCTACAGCTACTACGACACCAACAACAACCTGGTCGTGGGCAGCAACCCGGCGGTACGGCAGGCGTACGACACCACGATGGACATCATCGACTCCGGCCTCTCCGGCAAGTACGGCTCCTGGTCGGAGGAGTGGGTCTCTGCGTTCAAGCAGTCGAAGTTCGCCACCATCGCCTGCCCGGCCTGGATGACCGGCGTGATCGAGGGCAACGCCGGCCCCGGCGCCAAGGGCAAGTGGGACATCGCCCAGATCCCCGGCAACGGCGGCAACTGGGGCGGCTCCTTCCTCGCCGTGCCGAAGCAGAGCAAGCACCAGGCCGAGGCGATCGAGCTGGCCAAGTTCCTGACCAGCGCCAAGGGCCAGATCGGCGCGTTCAAGCTCAAGGGCCCGCTGCCCTCGTCCCCGCAGGCGCTGGCCGACCCGGCGGTCGTCGACTCGAAGAACGCCTACTTCTCCGAGGCCCCGGTCGGCAAGATCTTCGCCGAGGGCGCCAAGAACCTGAAGCCGGTCTACATGGGCCCGAAGAACCAGGCCGTCCGCACCGAGGTGGAGAACGCCGTACGCACCGTGGAGCTGGGCAAGCGCTCCCCGCAGCAGGGCTGGACCGACGCGGTGTCCAACGCCGAGAAGGCCGCCGCCAAGTAACCCGAGCAGCGCGCGCGTGCGGGCGGGCCCGGCGACGGGTGCCGCCCGCACGGCGGAGAGGAGTTCTCAGGTCATGGCCGTCCAGCTCGACGCCCGCCCGCCGGTCGCACCGGCCCCCCGTCACACCCGCCCCACCCGGGGCGTCCGGCTCAGCCGGTTCGACACCAAGTACTCGCCCTACCTCTACATCGCCCCGTTCTTCCTGCTCTTCGGCGTCTTCGGGGCGTACCCGCTGGCGTACACGTTCTGGGTCTCGCTGCACGACTGGGACCTGCTCGGCGCGGAGCACCCGTTCATCGGTCTCGACAACTACAGCCAGCTTCTCGCCGACCCGGACTTCTGGCACTCGGTGGTCAACACGCTGGGCATCTTCGTCATCTCGACGGTTCCGCAGCTCCTGGCCGCGCTCTGGCTGGCCAACCTGCTCAACCGCCAGCTCCGCGCCCGCACCACCTGGCGGATGGCGGTGCTGGTCCCGAACGTCACCTCGACCGCCGCGGTGGCGATCGTGTTCGCGGTGCTGTTCGGCCGCGAGTTCGGCATGATCAACTGGCTGCTCGACCACGTCGGAATCAGCGCGATCGACTGGAAGGCGAACAGGTTCGCCGCCTGGGTCGCCATCTCCACCATGGTCGACTGGCGGTGGACCGGCTACAACGCGCTGATCTTCCTGGCCGCCATGCAGGCCATCCCCCGCGACCTCTACGAGTCGGCGTCGATCGACGGCGCCGGCCGGGCCCGGCAGTTCTGGTCCATCACCGTGCCGCTGCTCAAGCCGACCATCGTCTTCGCGGTCATCATCTCCACCATCGGCGGGCTTCAGCTCTTCACCGAGCCCCGGATGTTCAACTCCGGCACCAACGCGATCCGCGGCGGACCGCTGCGCGAGTCGCAGACCGTGACCATGTACATGTTCGAGAACGCGTTCGCGCCGCACTACAACTTCGGCTACGGCTCGGCCATCGCCTGGCTGCTCTTCGCGCTGATCGCGGTGGTCGCGGCGATCAACGTCCTGCTCCTGCGCCGGCTCGGCGGCGGCGCCCGCAAGGAGGTCTCCCGATGACCCGCCTCTGGTCGGCCAGCCGGCTCACCTACCTGGCGCTGATCCTCTCGGCCGCGCTGTCGATCTTCCCGATCTACTGGATGTTCGTGGTCGCCAGCCGCACCAGCGACGCGATGGGCCAGGTCCCGCCGCCGCTCACCCCCGGCGGCAACCTCGGCGCCAACATCGCCCGGCTGTTCGACAACACCGACGCCTACTTCCTCACCGGCCTGATCAACTCGACGATCGTGGCCGTCACGGTGACCGTGTCGGTGGTCTTCTTCTCCACCCTCGCCGGGTTCGCGTTCGCCAAGCTGCGCTTCGGGGGACGCAACGCGCTGCTGCTGGCGATCGTCGCCACCATGATGGTCCCCACCCAGCTCGGCGTCATC
Source organism: Micromonospora ferruginea (assembly GCF_013694245.2). Taxonomy (NCBI): domain Bacteria; kingdom Bacillati; phylum Actinomycetota; class Actinomycetes; order Micromonosporales; family Micromonosporaceae; genus Micromonospora; species Micromonospora robiginosa. The sequence continues at coordinate 5,974,568 of NZ_CP059322.2, read as the reverse complement.
CCGCTCTACCTGCTGATGACCAAGCTCAACTGGAACGACCGGCTGCCCGCCGTGATCGTGCCGGCGCTGGTCACCGGCTTCGGCGTGTTCATGATGCGCCAGTACGCCGGCCAGGCGGTCAGCACCGAGCTGATCGAGGCGGCCCGGATGGACGGCTGCAACACCGCGCGGATCTACTGGAACGTGGTGCTGCCCGCGCTGCGCCCGGCCGCCGCCGTGCTCGGCCTGCTCACGTTCATGACCACCTGGAACGACTTCCTCTGGCCGTACGCGGTGCTCAACGACCCGGAGAACCCGACCGTGCAGCTCTCGCTGCGGGCCCTCTCCGACGGGTACTACCAGGACATGTCCCAGGTGTTCACCGGGACGGCCATCGCCACGCTGCCGCTGCTGCTGGTGTTCGTCGTGTTCGGCCGCCAGATCATCGGCGGGATCATGGAAGGTGCGGTGAAGGCATGAGCGAGCTGCGATTCCCCGAGGGCTTCGTCTGGGGGGCGGCCACCGCGGCGTACCAGATCGAGGGCGCCGCCCGCGAGGACGGTCGCGGGCCGTCGATCTGGGACACCTTCAGCCGTACGCCGGGGGCGGTGTTCCAGGGCCAGAGCGGCGACGTCGCCTGCGACCACTACCACCGGCTCACCGAGGACGTCGCGTTGATGGCCGACCTGGGGTTGCGGGCGTACCGGTTCTCGGTGGCCTGGCCCCGGATCCGGCCGGACGGCACCGGCCCGGTCGAGCCGCGCGGGCTGGACTTCTACGACCGGTTGACGGACGCGCTGCTGGAGCGGGGCATCGACCCGATCGTCACGCTCTACCACTGGGACCTGCCGCAGGCGCTGGAGGACCGGGGCGGCTGGACGGTCCGGGAGACCGCCGAGCACTTCGCCGACTACGCGATCGCGGTGCACGGCCGTCTCGGCGACCGGGTCGGCACTTGGACCACGCTGAACGAGCCGTGGTGCTCGGCGTACCTCGGCTACGGCAACGGGGTGCACGCGCCCGGCCGGCGCGACGCCGGGGACGCGTTCCGGGCCGTACACCATCTGCTGCTCGGGCACGGCCTGGCCGCGCGGGCGCTGCGCGCGGCCGGCGCGCGGACGCTCGGGATCACGCTCAACCTGGCCGACGTGCAGCCGGCGGACGCCGACAGCGCGGCGGACGCCGAGGCGGTCCGGCTGGTCGACGGCCTGCACAACCGGATCTTCCTCGACCCGCTCACCGGCGGCGGCTACCCGGCGGACGTGTTGGCGCACGTCGAGCGGATGGTGGCGACGGACTTCGTCCGCGACGGCGACGAGAAGATCATCGCCGCGCCGCTGGACCTGCTCGGCCTGAACTACTACTCGCCCACCTACGTGGCCGGGCGGGCGGGCGGAGAGGGCGGCAGCGCGTACCCGGGCACCGCCGGCGTGGTCGAGTTCATGCCGGCCACCGAACCGGTCACCGACATGGGCTGGTCGATCGAGCCGGCCGGGCTGACCCGGCTGCTGGAACGGGTGGCCGCCGACCACCCCGGCCTGCCGCTGATGATCACCGAGAACGGCGGCGCGTTCCCGGACGCCACCCGGGACTCCACCGGCCGGGTGGCCGACGCCGACCGGACCGCCTACCTCGACGGCCACCTGCGCGCCGCGCACGAGGCCATCGCCCGCGGGGTGGACCTGCGTGGTTATCTCGTATGGTCGTTGCTGGACAACTTCGAATGGGCCGAGGGATACCGGAAGCGGTTCGGGATCGTCCACGTCGACTACCTGACCCAGCGGCGCACACCCAAGCAGAGCGCCCGCTGGTACCAGGAGGTGATCGCCCGGAACGGGCTGTGACGAGGTGGTGGTTACGGGGATGACGACGGCACAGCGGCCGACCCTGGAGGCGGTGGCCCGGCGGGCCGGCGTCTCCCGGGCCACGGTCTCCCGGGTGGTCAACGGCTCGACCACGGTCGCCGAGTCGATCCAGCAGGCGGTCCGCCGGGCGGTCGAGGAACTCGGGTACGTCCCGAACCTCGCCGCCCGCAGCCTGGTCACCCAGCGCACCGACTCGGTCGCGCTGGTCATGCCGGAGGCGGCCACCCGGGTCTTCTCCGACGACCAGGTGTTCCCCGGCATCATCCGGGGCGCCGCCCAGGAACTGGAGGCGGCGGACAAGCAGCTCGTGCTGATGCTGGCCGGGTCGCCGGCCGGGCACGAGCGGGTCGAGCGGTACACCACCGGGCGGCACGTCGACGGCGTGCTCTTCGCCTCGCTGCACGGGGAGGACCCGCTGCCCGGCCGGCTGGCCCGGCTCGGCATCCCGGTGGTGTGCAGCGGCCGGCCGCTCGACGGCGCCGACGTACCGTACGTCGACGTCGACCACACCGGCGGCGTGACCGCGGCGGTGCAGCACCTGATCGCGTCCGGGCGGCGGCGCGTCGCCACCATCGCCGGGCCGCAGGACATGGTGGCCGGCATCGAACGGCTGATCGGCTACCGCACCGCGCTCACCGGCGCCGGGCTGCCGGAACTGGTCGCGTACGGCGACTTCACCCGGGAGTCCGGCACCGCCGCGATGCGCGAGCTGCTCGCCGCCGACCCGGAGCTGGACGCGGTGTTCGCGGCCTCCGACCTGATGGCGCACGCGGCCCTGCGGGCCCTGCGCGAGGCCGGGCGGCGGGTGCCCGAGGACGTCGCGGTGATCGGGTTCGACGACATCGAGACGGCCGCCTACACCGAGCCGCCGCTGACCACGGTGCGGCAGCCGATAGTGGAGCTGGGCCGGGCGATGACCCGCCAACTGCTGCGCATCGCCGCCGGCGAGCACGTCGAGCAGGCGCTGATGCTGCCCACCGAGCTCATCCTCCGCGACTCGGCGTAAGGCGGGGCCCCCGCTTAACGCATTCTGCATAGGCGGGGGCCCCGCTTAACCGCTCGCGCGGCCGGCAACGAAGTGGCTAGGGTCGCGCCGATGAGTGAAGCTGAGATCCGTCGCGCCCTACCCGACGACGCGGCCGCCGTGGTGGCGCTGCGCGCGGTGGTCTTTCCCTACCTGGTGCGCGGAGTCGAGTCGACCCGGCGGATGATCGCCGAGCCGCCGCCCGGCGAGGGCTGGGCCGCCTGGGTCGCCGAGGCCGACGGCGAGGTGGTCGGCTGGGTGTCGGCGTACCGGAACACGCAGACCTCGACGCCCGGGGTGGGCGAGATCTCCACCCTGCACGTCCATCCCGACCACCGGGGCCGGGGCGCCGGCACCGCGCTGCTCGACGTCGCGCTCGACCACCTGCGCACGCTCGGGTCGACGCGGGTGCTCACCCACGCCCGCACCGAGTCGCTGCCGTTCGCGCAGCGCCACGGCTTCACGCCCAGCCGCGAGCTGCGCTACTCCGCGCTCGACCTGGACCCGGCCCCGCCGATGCCGGAGCCGCCGCCCGGCGTACGGCTGCTGCCGATCGCCGGGCTCGACCCGCGCCGGGTCCACCGGGTGGACTCCGAGTCGGCCCGGGACGAGCCGGGCGACGTGCCGACCGACGCGCTCGACTACGACCTCTGGCTCCACGAGTGCTGGGAGAACCTGGGGCTGGACCGGGAGGCCAGCACGGTCGCCGAGGTGGACGGCGAACTGGTCTCGCTCAGCCTGGTGAAGCGGGACGGCGACCGGATGTGGTCGGACTTCACCGGCACGCTGTCCGCCCACCGGGGGCGAGGGCTGGGCCGGCTCACCAAGCAGGCCGCGCTGCACCTCGCCGCGGGGCGCGGGGTACGCACCGCGTACACCTCGAACGACGAGGCGAACGCGCCGATGCTGGCGATCAACGAGGCCCTCGGCTACCGGCCGGTGGACAGCCAGTGGTCGTGCCGGCGCACGCTCAGTTGAGCCGGCCGGCGGCGATCCGCACCGCGGTCGCGTACGTGTCGGCGCCGAACAGCACCAGCCGGGCCTCGACCACGTGCACCGGTGTGGCCGCGTGCAGCACGCGCAACGCCTGCGCCACCGCGTCCTCGACCGGCCAGCCGTAGATCCCGGCCGAGATCAGCGGGAATGCGACCCGGAGCGCGCCCAGCTCGTCGGCGACCCGGAGGCTGTTGGCGTAGCAGTCGCGCAGCGCCGCGGACCGGTCCTCGCGCGGCGAGAAGACCGGCCCGACGGTGTGCACCACCCAACGCGCCGGCAGGTCACCCGCCGTGGTGGCGACCGCCTGCCCGGTCGGCAGGCCCCGCCCGTAGCGGGAGGCGCGCAGCGCCCGGCACTCCGCCAGGATCGCCGGCCCGCCCCGGGCGTGGATCGCGCCGTCCACTCCCCCGCCGCCGAGCAGCGACGAGTTCGCCGCGTTGACGATCGCGTCGACCTGCTGGGCGGTGATGTCGCCCTCGATCAGCACGGTGTCCATCTCAACGCTCCTCGACGTGCTGGCCCAGCGACCGGCGGGCCAGCAGGGCGGCCCCGGCGACGGCGGCCGGCATGACCAGCACCGCGCCGAGCGGGATCAGGAAGCACAGGAAGACCGCCACCCCGAAGCCGAGCGCGGTCGGCCGGTCGGCCTTCAGCCGCGACCGCCGGTCCGGCAGCCGCATCCCGCGCCGCTGGAACGGCGCGCCGACCAGCTCCAGGGCCAGGAACCAGCCACCCACCAGGGCGCCGACCACCGGCACCACCGTCTGGCCCACCAGCGGGATGAAACCGGCCGCGAAGAGGGGTACGCCGACCAGCGCGGAGATCGCCACCAGGCGCAACGAGTCGGCAATGCTGCGCCGCATTGAGGCCCAGAACGGCACCTCCACCATGCCCGGGGTGCCGCCGAGCCGGTCCTCGACCCGCTCGGAGATGGCCTCGTAGAACGGGTCGCCGACGGCCAGCGTGACCGCGGTGAAGGTGAGCACCCCGACCAGCGCGGCCACCCCGACGACGGCCAGCCCGGCGGCGACCCGCAGCAGCCCGCGCGGGGTCGACGACCAGTCGTCGGCGAACGGGGTCAGCCAGGCGGCCAGGTCGTCCACGAAATAGATCAGGGTGGCGAAGAGTGCCAGGTAGAGCACGCCGGAGATGAGCGCCGGCACGACGCCGAGCAGCATCAGTTTCGGGCTGCGGACGTACATGCCGAAGCCGCGCAGCAGCAGCCCGGCGCCGCCGAGGAAGCGGGTGACCACGCCGGTCACGGGCGCGACGGTACGGGAGGCGTTCACGACGGCACAGCCTAGTGGGCCCGCGCACCCCGCCCGGATGTTAGGCGGGGGCCCTTCCTATACCGAATGCGTTAAGCGGGGGCCCCTCCTTACACAATGGGGGGGTGCGTGCGTCTCGGCTGATCTCGTTGGTGCTGCTGCTCCAGTCCCGGGAGACGATGACGGCGACCGAGCTGGCCCGCGAGCTGGAGGTCTCCGAACGCACCGTCTACCGGGACGTGCTGGCGCTCTCCGCCGCCGGCGTGCCGGTCTACGCCGACCGGGGCCGGGCCGGCGGCTACCGGCTGCTCGGCGGCTACCGGACCCGGCTGACCGGGCTGAGCCGCGACGAGGCCGAGGCGCTGTTCCTGGCCGGGTTGCCGGGCCCGGCCGGCGACATGGGACTGGCCGACGCGGTGGCCGCCGCCGAGCTGAAGGTGCTGGCCGCGCTGCCGCCGAGCCTGCGGGACGCGCCGGCGCGTACCGGCCAGCGGTTCCACCTGGACGTGCCGGGCTGGTTCCGGGAGTCCGCGCCCCCGCCCCGGCTGGCCGAGCTGGCCCGGGCGGTGTGGCGGGACCGGATGGTGGAGCTGCGCTACCGGCGCGGCGACCGGGAGGTGACCCGGACCGTCGCGCCGTACGGGCTGGTGCTGAAGAACGGGGTCTGGTATCTCGTCGGACGGGTCGGCGAGGCGTGGCGGACGTACCGGGTGGACCGGGTGGTCACCGTCGAGGACGGCGCGGCGGGCTTCGACCGGGATGAGCGCTTCGACCTCGGGGCGTACTGGCGGGAGCAGGGCGGTGCGTTCCTGCGGGAGCTGCTGCGGGAACGGGTCACCGTGCGGCTCGGCCCGACCGGCCTGCGGCTGCTCCGGTACGCGGTGGACGCGCCGTTCGTCTACTCCGAGGCGGTCGCCGCCGCCGGCCGGCCCGACGGGCAGGGCCGGCTGGTGCTCCGGCTGCCCGTCGAGTCGGTCGACGTGGCGTACGCCCAACTGCTGGCGCTCGGCCCCGAGGCGGAGGTGCTGGCCCCGCCGGAGCTGCGGGCGCGGCTGGCCGAGGCGGCCCGGCGCGCGGCGGCGCTGTACGCCGAGCCGCCGGAGGACGCCGAGCCGCCGGAGAACACCGGTCAGCGGTAGCCGCTGTCGTCGGCCGGCTTGCCCGGCGCCACCACCTCGTCGTGGTAGCGGGCCCAGTGCGGGCGGGTGCCGTCGAGGTCGGTGAAGCCGTACTCCTGGGCCAGCCCGCCGCTGTCCAGCGACTGCCCGTTCCAGCGGTGCCGGTCCGGGTCGGCGGCCAGCGCGGCCACCGCCCGCCCGACGAACGCCGGCGTCTCGGACATGACGAAGTGCGGGTCGGTCTTCGCGCCGTCGCGCCAGGTCGCCTCGGTGACGCCGAAGTGCTCCAGCATCGCCTCGGAGCGCAGCCAGCCGGGGGTGAGCGCGAGCGCGGTGCAGCCGTGCGGGGCCAGCTCGTGCGCCTGGGTGAAGCCGAGCCGGTTCACCGACACCTTGGCCAGGTCGTAGAAGACGGACAGGCGGTAGGTCGCGTCGTTGTACGCCTTCGTGCCGTCGCCGATCTCGACGACCAGCCCGCCCGGCCTGCGGATCAGCAGCGGCAACGCGAAGTGGCTGGTGATGATGTGGGTGTCGACGGCCAGCCGGAGCGTGCGGAAGCCGGCGTCGAGCGGCTGTTCCCAGACCGGCTTCTCCCAGGTGATCAGCGGGTCGGCGCCCCAGATGTCGTTGACCAGCACGTCGAGGCGGCCCTGCTCGGCGTCGATCCGTTCGACGAGCTTGCGTACCTGCTCGGGGTCGAGGTGGTCGACGGCGACCGCGACGCCGGTGCCGCCGGCGGCGGTGACCAGCTCGGCGGTCTCCTCGATGGTCTCCGGCCGGTCCATCTCGGAGCGGCGGTCCCGGGTGGTGCGGCCGGTGGCGTAGACGGTGGCCCCGGCGGCGCCGAGCTGGACGGCGATCTGCCGGCCGGCGCCGCGGGTCGCGCCCGCGACCAGCGCGACCTTTCCGGTCAGTGGTGGGTTCATGGGTTCACCGTGTCACCGATACCTGACAACCGAAGTCCGGTTTCCCGAGCGGGTCGGATCGGCGATCATGACGGCATGCACCTGCTGCTCTCCGGCGTCGTCGGCTCGGTCGCGTACGGGCTGGCCGGGCCCGGTTCGGACACCGACCGGCTCGGTGTCTTCGCCGCGCCGACCGTCGCGTTCCACGGCCTGCGCCCGCCCCGGGAGTCGGTGGTCACCACCGACCCGGACGTCACCCTGCACGAGGCGCGAAAATTCGCGCTGCTGGCGCTCAGCGGCAACCCGACCGCGACCGAGCTGATGTGGCTGCCGGACGACTGCTACGAGACGCGTACCGAGTTCGGCGAGCGGCTGATCGACATCCGGTCGGCGTTCCTCAGCGCGCCCCGGGTCCGCGACGCCTACCTCGGGTACGCCTCGCAGCAGTTCCGCAAGCTCGCCGCCGCGCCGCCCGACACCGGTGGCCGGCGGCGTTCGGCCAAGCACGCCCGGCACCTGGCCCGGCTGCTGCACCAGGGCCGGGTGCTGTACGCGACCGGGGTGCTGGAGATCCGGCTGGCCGACCCGGGCTGGTTCCGCGCGTTCGGTGAGCGGGTGGCCGCCGGCGCGCTGGCCGAGGCGGAGACGTTGGTGGCGGACGCCGAGGCGGAGTTCGCCCGGACCCGCTCCCCGCTGCCGGAGCGCCCGGACGAGGAGCCCGTGGAACGGTGGCTGCTCGACGTCCGGGCGGCGTACCTGCCGCGCTGACTCAGTCCGCGAGCCGGACCCGGACCCGGCGGTTGGCCCGCCCCTTGCTCTCCACCTTGACCACCTGGACCTTGCCGATCTGGGCGGTGGACGCGACGTGGGTGCCGCCGTCGGCCTGCACGTCCAACCCGACGATGTCGACGATCCGCACCTCCTGCTCGGTCGGCGGGATCAGGTTGGACTGGGTGCGGATGATGTCCGGCAGGGCCAGCGCGTCGGCGCGCGGCAGCACCCGGACGGCGACCGAGCGGTCGGTGGCCACCTCGGCGTTGACCAGCTCCTCGATGCGCGCCTTGAAGTCGGGCGGCACCTCGGGGAGGTTGAAGTCCATCCGGGCCTCGCCGGGTTCCATGTTGCCGCCGGTAACCAGCGCGCCGAAGTCCCGGAAGACCACGCCGCAGAGCACGTGCAGCCCGGAGTGGGTGCGCATCAGCATGGTCCGCCGGGCGTCCTCGACCGCGCCGGTGACCTCGGTGCCGACCGGCGGCAGCGGGTCGCCGTCGACCGGGATCAACCAGAGGTCGTCGGCCTTGCGGGTGCCCGCGATCCGGGTCTGCACGCCCTGCCAGAGCAGCACGCCGTGGTCCGGCGGCTGCCCGCCGCCGCCCGGGTAGAACGCGGACCGGTCCAGCACGATGCCCTGCTCGGGGTCGGCCGCCAGCACCCGGCACGTCCACTCACGCAGCGTGGGGTCGGCGAGGTCGAGGCGGTGCGTACGGCCGTGGTGTGTGACGCCCATGTCGGGCGACGTTACCCGTTCAGGAACGTCGAGATGCGCCCCCGCAGGTCGGCGCGTTCGGTCCAGAGGACGCCGGGTCGGTCGTACACGTGCAGGGTGGCCGCCGGAAGCGCGGCGGCCAGCCGCTCGGCGACGGCGACCGGATGCAGGTCGTCGTCGGCGCAGGCGATCACCAGGGCCGGCGCGGTGACCGCGGCGAGCGCGGCCACGTCGTCCAGCGCGGCCTGCTCGGGCAGGCCGGCCAGGCCGGGCGCGAGCCCGTCGCGCAGCAGTTGGTCGAGCCGTTGCCGCAGGTAGGCCCAGCCGGCCGGGGTGTTGCGGACCGACGGCGGCAGTTCCAGCGACACCGCCTCGGCGAGCGCGTGCGCGTCGCCGTCGGCCACCGCGTCGAGCAGGCCGGTGAGGCGGGCCCGGGCCACCTCGCCGCGCGGCGTGTCCAGCACGGCGGGCAGGAAGAAGACCAGTTTCTCGAAGCGTTCCGGGCTCTCGGCCAGCAGCCGGCACAGCGCGCCCGCGCCGAGGCTGGCGCCGAACGCCCGGGTGGCGCCGCCGAGGTCGGCGACCGCGCGCAGGTCACGGGCGAGGTCGAGGTAGGTCCACGGCCCGGCTGGGGAGTCGGACCGGCCGTGCCCGCGGAACTGGAAGAAGATGCGCCGCCCGGCGACGCCGCTGCCGAACGGCCGGGTGGTGGCGATGCCGTTGCCCAGCCCGTGCGCGAACACGGTGACCGGGTCGCCGACGCCGGTGACCAGGCGTTCCAGGCTCACCCCGTGCGGGGTGGCGACCAGCTCCGTCTCCGGCTCGGGCAGCGCCGGCCGCCCGGTCCGCGGCCCGCCGGGACCGGGCCCCCAGGTGCGGGGGCCGCCGTCCGGCGGCGGTGGCCAGCGGAAACCTCTCACCAGGACCCTCGACCGTCGTGCAGGTCCCGCAGGCCGGGCCGCACGTCGAGCAGGTAGATGAGGCCGGCGGCGATGCCGACCAGTCCGAACAGGCTGATCGGGCCGAAGCCGAGCAGGGTCAGCAGCATGCAGACCGCCAGGATGGCGACCCAGCCGCCCTTGGGCAGCGTGCCGATCGCGGCGAATCCGTCGCCGCGCTGGGTGATCGCGTGCACCAGGGCCACACCCTGGATGACCAGGGCGAAGACGAGCAGGATGAGCTGAATCACGGAGCGAACTTCGAACGCGAAGATCGGCGCGGCGTAGGCCATGTCGACAAGCTTATGCCGAGACCCCGGAAACGTCCGACAGGACGCTGTCCGGGGTCTCGGTGGAGCGTCGGGTCACTCGGCGGCCGGGCGGGTCCGCTTCGTGGTCTTCGGCAGCTTCGCCGACGGCGTGGCCGTCGTGCCGGCGGCGGCCTTGGTGGCGGTCGCCTTGGTGGCCCGGGTCCGCTTCACGGCGGCCGGCTTGGCGGCCACCGCCTCGGCCACCTCGGCCGGGCTGGGCACCTCGGTCTTCGGGGCCACCGTCTTCGGGGTGGTCTCCTCGGTCGCCTCGATGTCGGCGTTCACCGTGTCGGCGGCCTCCAGCACGCCGGCGCCGACGACCCGCTCACCACGGGCGACCAGCTCGGCGTACGTGGCCAGGGCGCGCTCCTGCGCGGCGTAGGCGCCGGCCACCACAGCGGCGGCGTTGCGGGTGGCGGCCTCGCGGAGCTTGTCCAGGTTGGCGGCCTGACGGAGCTGGTCGAGGTCGGTCGAGCGCAGGCCGGTGGCGGTCTCGGTGGCCTTCTGGCGCAGCTCGTAGCCGGTGCCGACGGCCTTGCCGCCGAGGTCGGTGACGACCCGGGTGCTGAGACCGCTGACCACGGTGGGCAGCTTGCGGAGCTGCTCCAGGGCCAGCTCGCCGGCGCCGGCGGCGGCGTAGAGGGGGGCGGGGATGCGGTTGGTCTTCGGCTGGGTCATGACTGCTCCTCTTCGGCCGCTCCGGCGGCCTTCCGGGCCGCCCGGCGGGCGGTCGTGCGTTCTGGGGCGGCGGTGGTCGGTGCGGGCGCGGTGCCCGCCTCGGTGACGGCGACCGACTCGAGGACCGCCTCGGTCGGGGTGCCGTCGGGCGTCACCGGGCCGGTCGCGGCCGGCGCGACGGTGGCCGGGGCCTCGGGTGCGGCGACGGGCTCGGTGGGCTCCGCCGGCGTCGCGGCGGCACCGGTGGCCTCGGCGAGGCGCGCGTTCTCGCGGCGGAACGTCTCGTAGATCTGGGTGAGCGACTGCTTCTGGGCCATGGTCAGCTCGGCGTCGACCGCGATGGCCGCGAGCACGCCCTGGCCCTCCTTGTCGTCGAGGAGCCCGGCCCGCAGGTACATGGCCGGGGTGGAGACCCGGAGCGCGCTGGCGAGCTGCTGGAGCACCTCGGCGCTCGGCTTGCGCAACCCGCGCTCGATCTGGCTCAGGTAGGGATTGCTGACGCCCGCCTGCTCGGCGAGCTGACGCAGCGAGATCTTCGCGTTGCGCCGCAGGTCGCGAATGAACCCGCCGACATCGGGAAGGTCCTTGCTGGTGGCCATGGTTCCACCGTAACGCGGCCTGCTAGCTGCTGCAAGCAAAGTGCTAGCCAGAGTTAGCGAGGTCACCCGAAGCCGGTTGCGGGCCGGATTTCCGGTCCGTACCGTGCCATTCGTGACCAAGATCGAGATCAACGGCGCCCGGCTGGAGTACGACGAGGCCGGCGACGGCAGCGTCGTGGTGCTGCTGCACGCCGGCATCGCGGACCGGCGGATGTGGCGCGCGCAGGTGCCGGCGCTCGCGCAGCGGCACCGGGTGATCGTCCCGGACCTGCGCGGCTACGGCGAGTCGGAGCTGCCGACCACCCCGTTCGCCCACCACGACGACGTGGTCGGGCTGCTGGACGCGCTCGGCGTGGAGCGGGCCGCGCTGGTCGGCTGCTCGTTCGGCGGCCGGGTCGCGGTGGACACCGCGCTGGCCCACCCGGAACGGGTGAGCGCGCTGGCGCTGTTCGGCGCCCCGGTCTCCGGCCACGAGTGGACCGAGGAGACCGAGCAGCTCTGGGAGAATCTGGTCGGCGACGTCGACCCGGAGGACTTCGCGGCCACCGCCGCCGGCGAGGTGCGGTTCTGGGTGGTCGGCCCGAACCGGCAGCCGGCGGACGTCGACCCGGAGCTGATCCGGTTCGCCGAGGAGATGGACCGCCGCGCGCTCGCCGCCGAGCAGGCGCTCAGCGCGATCGAGGTGGGCGAACTGGACCCGCCGGCCGTCGACCGGCTGTCCGAGCTGCGGATGCCGGTGCTCGCCGCCGCCGGTGCCGACGACCTCCCCGACATCCGTCGCCTCGCCGACCGCATCGCCGCCGAGGCCCCGGCGGGCGTACGCCTCCCCGACATCGCCGACGCCGCCCACCTGGTCCCGCTGGAGCGCCCCGACCCGGTGAACGCCGCCCTGCTCGACTTCCTCCCCTGACCTCCGCCTCGGGCGGTCACCAGAGGGGGCGGAGGGCGCCCACCGGGAGGCCACCGCCCAGGAGGGGGAGTTCGGCGTACTCGGTGAGGATCGGGGCGCGCACGTCGAGACGGGACAGGGCCGAGGTCAGGACCGGCATCCGCGCGCGGGCCGCGCCGTCGTCGATCTTCAGGGCGACCGCGCCGACGCCCGGGACCGCCGCCGCCATCACCCCCTCCGCGCCGATCTTGGCCAGGAGCCCGGGTACGCCGCGCATCAGCCGGGTGTCGTCGGCCTGGGTGCCGCCGACCATCTCCGGGTACGCCCGCATCGCGTCCGCCACGGTCCGCTCGGCGGTGCCCGGCTCGGCGGTGACCAGCCGCAGGAAGGCACGCGCCAGGCCGGTCAGCGACACGGCGTGCACCGGCGCGCCGCAGCCGTCCACCCCGATCGCCGCCGCCCGCTCCCCGGTGAACTCCTCCACGGTGGCGGTCAGCCGCTGCTGGAGCGGGTGCTCCGGCCGCCAGTAGCCGTCCAGCGACCAGCCGGCGGCCAGGCAGGTGCGCAGCATCCCGGCGTGCTTGCCCGAGCAGTTCATCAGCACCCGCGACGGTCCCCCGCCGGCCCGCAGCACCGCCTCCCGGGCGGCCTCGCCGAACGGCAGGTCCGCCGGGCAGTGCAACGCGTCCTCGCCCAGCCCGGCGTCCCGCAGCAACGCGTGCACCCGCTCGACGTGGAACTCCTCGCCCGCGTGGCTCGCGGCGACCAGCGCCACGTCGGCCGGGTCGGTCAGCGGCAACCCGGCCCGGAGCATGCCGATCGCCTGCATCGGCTTGTTCGACGAGCGGGGGAAGATCGGCGAGGCGACGTCACCCGCCCCGGCGACCGGCGAGCCGGCGGCGTCGAGCACCACCACGGAACCACGGTGGACGCCCTCCACGAACCCGGACCGGACCACCTCGGCGAGCGGCACGCCGCCCTCGTACGTCTTTCCCACGAGATGGACGGTACCGACGGGACGCGACCGGCCCGCAGCGGGGTGACCTGCGACGTCGGCCTCGGCCGTACAGGGGCGGGCGCTGGTGTGCCGCTTACACGCCGAGCAGCGTGCGGGCCTCGGCGGTGGTCAGCGGCGGGCGCTGGGCGAGCTGGGCGAAGCCGACCGCCCGCGCGACGAGCTGCATGTTGGACTCCACCGGGCGACCTTTGGCGTAGGTGACCGTGTCCTCCATGCCGACCCGCAGGTGACCACCGGTGGAGAGCGAGGCCAGCATCACCGGGATGGTGCTGCGCCCGATGCCGGTGGCCGAGAACGTGGTGCCCTCCGGCAGGTCGCGCAGCATCTGCTGAGCGGCGACCAGGGTGGCGGTGGTGCCCGGCATGCCGCCCGGCACGCCCATCACGAAGTCGACGTGGACGTGCCCGCCGTGCGGCAGGCCGTGCTTGCCGAGCAGCCGCTGCAACGCGGTGAGGTGGCCCAGCTCGAAGATCTCGTACTCGGGTACGACGCCCCGCTCCTGCATCCGGGTGTGCAGGTCGACGATGAACTCCCAGCGGTTGAGGAACACGTCGTCACCGAAGTTGACCGTGCCCATGGTGCAGGAGGCCATGTCCGGCGCGGCGTCGAGCACCGCGAGCCGGTGCGCCTCCGGGTCGGTCACCGCGCCGCCGGAGGAGAGCTGCACGATCAGGTCGGTGCTCTCCCGCAGCGCCGTCACGGTCTCCCGCAGCCGCCCCTGGTCGAGCGTGGGCCGCGCCTCGTCGTCGCGGATGTGGACGTGGATCACGGCCGCGCCGAGCGCCTCGCACTCCTTGGCGGTCAGCAGCAACTCGTCGAGCGTCACCGGCAGCGCCGGCACCTCCGCCTTGGCCGACTCCGCGCCGGTGGGGGCAACCGTGATCAACGTCCCTGTCGTCATGCCCCGGATCCTAGACCGCCCGCTGGCGCCGCCTCGAAAGGTGTTAAGCGGGGGCCCTTCCTCTACCAAAGGCGTTAAGAAGGGGCCCTTCCTTAACTGTCGATGGCGGCGGCGCTGTCGCCCACCATCAGGCGGGCGTCGTCGGGGACGTTGCGCTTCAGCACGGCGAGCGCGATCTGACCCAGCTCGTAGTGGTGCACCGCGGTGCCGACGAACCCGACCGTCCGGCCGTCCAGCGTCACCGGCGTACCGGCGGCCGGCGGCTGGTCGCTGGCGATGCCGTCCAGGTGCAGCAGCGCGAGCCGGCGCGGCGGCCGGCCCAGGTTGTGCACCCGGGCCACCGTCTCCTGCCCCCGGTAACACCCCTTGTCCAGGTGCACGGCCGGGGCGATCAGGTCCACCTCGGCGGGAATGGTCCGGTGGTCGGTGTCCACCCCGGCCCGGGCCCGGCGGGCGGCCACCCGCATCGCCTCGTACGCCCACAGCCCGGCCACCGGCACGCCCGCGTCGCGCAGCCGCTCCACCACCTCGGCCATGGTCGGGCGGGGCACCAGCAGGTCGACGCCGAGCGCCACCCGTCGGGCCCAGCCGCCGGACGGCAGCGGCGCGACGTCGTACACCACGGAGGGCCGCGCGGGCAGCTCGCCGGAGCGGAACTTCGGGCCCGGCACCCCGACCAGGTCGGGTGCGGCAAGCTCGGCGACGCCGAGCGTGGCGAGCGCGCCGGCGGCCTCCGGCCCGACCAGCGACAGCAGCGCGTGCCCGGCGGTGGCGTCGCGCGTGTCGACCTTGCTGAAGAAGCGCATCTTCTCCAGGTATGACAGAAGGCCGGCGGTCATCCCCGGCTCGGTGTCCAGCCAGGTGGTCTCGCCGTCCTCGGCGACCAGCGCGTGCTGCTCCACGTGCCCGTTCGGCGAGAGCACCAGCAGCTCGGTGCCCTGCCACGGGGCCAGGCCGGCCAGGTGCTGGCTGGTCAGCGTGTGCAGCCAGCCGATCCGCTCCTCGCCGGGCACCGCGACCACGCCCCGGTGCGACCGGTCGACCAGGCCCACACCGGTGGCCAGGACGCGCTGTTCGCGCATCGGGTCGCCGTAGTGCGCGGCCACCGGGGCGACCCCGGCCGCCCGGTGGGCCGGCTCGGGCTGGTCCCGGGTCTGCTCGTCGATGGCGTCGGTGGTCACCGCGCCGGCGATGTCGATCATGTGGGTTCCCCGTTCTGTGCGCACCGGCCGCAGACCCCGAAGAGCGCCACGTGCCCGATGTCGACCTGGAAGCCACGCTGCTCGGCGAGCTGGTCGGCGAGCGGCCGGAGCATCTCCGGAGAGATCTCGTCGATCGCCCCGCACTCCCGGCACACCAGGTGCACGTGCTGGTGCTCGCCGGCCGCGTGGTAGGTCGGCGAGCCGTGCGACAGGTGGGTGTGGGTGACCAGGCCGAGCCGTTCCAGCAGCTCCAGCGTGCGGTAGATGGTGGTGATGTTGACCCCGGCCGCGACCTCACGGACCGCCGTGTGCACCTGCTCCGGGGTGGCGTGCCCCAGCTCCAGGACGGCCCGCAGGACGAGCTGCCGCTGCGCCGTCAGCCGCAGCCCGCGCGAGCGGAGCAGTTCCGCGAGGGAGGATTCGGACACCCTCCGATCATAGTTCGGCCGCCGCGCCGCTCCGAATCAGCCGGCCACCCGGACCAGGCGGGCGGAGAGGTGCGGGCTGAGCGGGTGACCCATGGCGGCCATCTCCTGCGCGTAGAGCAGGGCGCCCTCGACGATGCCGAACAGGCGGGCGCCGGCCGTGACCTCCTTGGCCGTGGCGGTGCGGACGACCGCGTCGGTGGAGAACTCGATCTGGGTGCCCTTGCGCTTGCCGATGTGCAGCTCCATCACGCCGGTCGGCACGCTCATCAGCGCCTCGATCTCGTCGGTGACCCGCTCGCCGTCCAGCACCGGACGCCACCAGCCCACCTCGCGGCCGGCCGGGCGGACCGGGCGGCTCTGCTCGTCGAGGATCCAGGCCCGCGACTCGTAGAGCAGGAACGGGCGGCCGTCGTGGCTGATCCGGATCTCCTGCGCGAAGTCGAAGTCCTCGATCGTGGGGAAGCCGCCCCGGCCCCGGCCGCGCCACACCCCGACGTACGGCAGCAGCCCGTCCAGGCTGGGGTGCAGCTTCGGGCCGACGCGCAGGTCGTGGCTCTCCTCGTACGGGTACTCCTCGACCGGGGGCGCGTTCAGCCACGGCGGCTGGAGCGGATTCTCACTCACGGGTTCACCACTTACCTCTTGCGATTCGCACGGCGACATAGACCAGGCCACCGGCGAGCGCGCCCAGGCCGGCGACCAGCAGGCTGACGAACCCGATCTCGGTAACCATCCGGGCCATCCTATGCTGGCGGCATGACGCGCACTCTCGTCGTCAAGGCCACCGCCGGGGCGGACGCCCCGGAACGCTGCGCCCAGGCGTTCACCGTCGCCGCTACCGCGGCCGCCGCCGGGGTGGACGTGTCGCTCTGGCTGACCGGGGAGTCCACCTGGTTCGCGCTGCCCGGCCGGGCGGAGTCGTTCGAGCTGCCGCACTCGGCGCCGCTGGGCGAGCTGCTGCACGTGATCCTGACCACCGGCCGGGTGACCGCCTGCACCCAGTGCGCGGCCCGGCGGGACATCGGCCCGGACGACGTGATTCCGGGCGTCCGGATCGCCGGGGCGGCGGTCTTCGTCGAGGAGGCGATGGCCGAGGGCGCCCAGGCCCTGGTCTACTGACCCCGCCAAGCGGGATGTCCATTCTGACCGGTGCGCCGTTCCTGACCCGATATGCCGGGTCTGCGCCTACCATTCGGATGTGAGTGAGGCGATCGAACGGTTCTTCGCATCCCTGCCGGCCCGCGCTCCCGCCCTGTTGCGCAGCCCGATCAGCGGCACCCTCCAGATCGACCTGACCGACGGCAACCACACCGAACACTGGTACGTGGCGTTGGCGCCCGGGTCGGCCCGGGTGAGCCGGCAGGAGGAGCGTCCGGCGGACGCCGTGCTGACCATCGGCACCCCGCTCTTCGAAGGGCTGGTCACCGGCCGCGAGGCCGCGCTGTCGGCGGTGCTGCGCAACGAGGCCACCTTCGGCGGGCACGTGGTGCTGTTCCTGGCGCTGCGCCGCTTCCTGCCCGACCCGCCCGGAGCCCGGGACCCGAGGGAGACCGCCCGCGAACACGTCCGGCGGTCGGCGTGAAGGAACGGGTCAGCATCCTCGACGGCAACACCTTCCTGGTCAGCGACCGGCGCGGCAACATCGAGCCGTCGTACGACTTCCCCACCGGGCTGTTCTCCTTCGACACCCGGTTCCTCTCCACCTGGATCCTCTCCCTCGGCGGGCAACTGCTGCACGCGCTCTCCATCGACGACGCGCTCTCCTACAAGACCCGGTTCTTCATGGTCCCCGGCGAACCGACGCACTACCTGGACGCGGACGTCTCGGTGATCCGCAGCCGCTCGATCGGCGGCAGCTTCGACGAGGAACTGACCCTGCTCAACCACGCCGAGCAGGAGAAGGAGTTCCACCTCCGGCTCGACATCGGCTCCGACTTCGCCGACCTCTTCGAGATCAAGCACCGGCGGGAGAAGAAGGGCAGCACCACGCCCACGGTGGAGGAGAACGGCCTCCGGCTCACCTACCGCCGGCAGGGCTTCCACCGGGAGGCGCGGATCAGCAGCACCGCCCCGGCCGAGGTCGACGAGAACGGGATGACGTTCCGGATCCGTATCCCGGCGCACGGCGAATGGACCACCCGGCTGCACGTCGCCACCGTGATCTACGGGGCGCGCGGCGAGGACATCCGGGCCACCCTGCCGCTGGGCGGGCACCGCTCGGTGGCGGCCATCGAGGCGGAGCAGAACGCGCTGGTCGAGCACGCGCCCAAGCTGGGCTGCGACTGCGAGCCGCTCGCCGGGGCGTACCGGCGCAGCCTCACCGACCTGGCCGCCCTCCGGTACGAGTCGATCACGCTCGGCGTACGCCTGGTCGCCGCCGGCCTGCCCTGGTTCATGACGCTGTTCGGCCGGGACAGCATCTTCACCTCGCTGCAGATCCTGCCGTTCCTGCCCGAGATGATCCAGCCGACCATCCTCATGCTGGCCGGGTTGCAGGGCGGACGGATCGACGACTTCCGGGACGAGGAACCCGGCAAGATCCTGCACGAGCTGCGGTACGGCGAGACCGCCGGCTTCGAGGAACAGCCGCACTCGCCGTACTACGGCGCGGCCGACACCACCGCGCTCTTCGTGATCCTGCTCGACGAGTACGAGCGGTGGACCGGGGACTCGACGCTGGTCCGCCAACTCGAACAGGAGACCCGGGCGGCGCTGGCCTGGCTCGACACCTACGGCGACCTGCTCGGCACCGGCTACGTCTGGTACATGACCCGCAACCCGGAGACCGGGCTGCCGAACCAGTGCTGGAAGGACTCCCCGGACGCCATCTCCTACCGCGACGGCCGGCTGCCGCCGTTCCCCCGGGCCACCTGCGAACTACAGGGGTACGCGTACGACGCCAAGCGGCGCGGCGCCCGGATGGCCCGCGAGCTGTGGGGCGACCCGGCGTACGCGGACAAGCTGGAACGCGAGGCGGCGGCGCTGAAGGAGCGGTTCAACCGCGACTTCTGGATCCCGGAACGGGAGTACTACGCGCTGGCCCTGGACCCGCAGGGGCGGCACGTGGACGCGCTCACCTCCAACATCGGCCACCTGCTGTGGAGCGGCATCGTCGACGAGTCCCGCGCGCCGGCCGTCGCCGCGCACCTGCTCGGGCCGCGCCTCTTCTCCGGCTGGGGCGTCCGGACCCTCGCCGACGACCAGGGCCGCTACAACCCGATCGGCTACCACGTCGGCACGGTCTGGCCGTTCGACAACTCGATCATCGCGTGGGGCCTGTGGCGGTACGGCTTCCGGGAGGAGGCCGGCCAGATCTGCGACGCGATGCTCAGCGCCTCCCGCTACTTCGACGGGCGGCTTCCGGAGGCGTTCGCCGGCTACGAACGCGGCCTCACCGACTACCCGGTGCAGTATCCGACCGCGTGCAGCCCGCAGGCCTGGTCCGCCGGCACGCCACTGCTGCTGCTGCGGGTGATGCTGGGGCTGGAGCCGCAGGGCGAGCACCTGATCATCGACCCGGCGGTGCCGCCCGGGATGGGCCGGGTGGAGCTGCTCGACATCCCGGGCCGGTGGGGCCGGGTGGACGCGCTGGGCCGCAGCCGCACCCCCGACGACGAGAACCGCCGGGCCTGAGACCTGCGCCGGATCAGGACCGGCAGCCGGTGGTCACCGCGACCCGGACCCGCTCGCCGGCCCGCTCCGCCAGCACCGCCGGGTCACCCTCCCGGGCGTACCGGTCGACGGAGTCCACCACCGGCGCGGCGCCCGCGCCGAACGCCGGGCCCAGCCGCTCGTCGGCCGGCGCGGCGGCCTCGCCCCGGGCGGTCCGGGCGGTCCCCCCGCCGGGGCAGGGCGCGGTCAGCACCTGCACCGCCCCGGTCGCGCCGCCCCAGCGGTCCAACACGCGCGCCAGCGCGGCGGACTCCGCCGCGGCGTCGGCGGCCGGCGGCCGGTAGCCCGCACCGAGCGGACGGCAGCCGGTGGCGGCGGTCAGCAACACCCGCCCGGGCCCGCCGGGCCGGCCCTCGACCGCCACGAAATCGCCGGCGTCCGCGCGCAGCAGCGGCTCGCCGTCGTACGTCGAGACGCCCGCCCGCCACCGGGCCGGCAGCCGGTCGGCCACCTGGCGCAGCACGGCGCGGGCGTCGTCACCGGCGATCGCCACCTCGATGCCACGTTCCAGGTCCGCACCCCGTTCCAGCGGGGTCACCCGGCAGTCCCGCGCCAACCGGTCGGGCAGCAGCGCCGGCACCCCGGCCGCCCCGATCGCGGCGCTCAGCTCACCGATCGCGCGGTCCACCACCGGGCCGGCCCGGTCCAGCGAGCGCTGCTCCTTGACGGTGGGCGGATCGTGGCGCACCGACCACCAGGTCAACCCGGCGAGTAGCACGGCCCACACCACCGTGACGACCACCAGCCAACGCTGCCGGTGCCGGCCGGTCGCCTGCTGGTCGGGACGGGACGGCGGGGCGTACCCCGGCTGGACGGCACTCACCGCGTCATGGTGTCACGCTCCGGCGACCCGCCCGGCACGACCCGGCACGCGGGCCGCCGTGTCGAGCGGGCGGACCATCCGGGCGGCTGCACGTCCGGAAACGGCTCGGGCCGGCCACCCCTGGGCGGGGCGACCGGCCCGAGCCGATGCGCGTTGTTAAGCGGGGCCCCCTCCTATGCAGAAGGCGTTAACCGGGGGCCCTTCCTTACGCCTTCACGGTGACGGTGACCTCGTTGATGCCACGGGCGGCGGTCACCGCGGTGTCGCCGTTGCCGTGCCGGGAGAGCGCCCGCAGCGTCCACGAGCCCGGCGCGGCGAAGAACCGGAACTGGCCGGTCGGGGACGTCACCACCTCGGCGGTGAACTCACCGGTCGAGTCGAGCAGCCGGACGTACGCGCCGGGCACGGCCTCGCCGGACTCGGCGAGCACCTGGCCGGTGATGACGGTTTCCTTCTCCAGGTCCAGGCTGGCCGGGAGCGGGGCGGACTGGTCCGGCGCGGCGCAGCCGGCAGCGGTCGAAGCGGTCGGAGCGGTCATGGTCACGCCTCCCCGGGCTCGTCGCCGAGGGCCACCGGCACACCGACCAGCGAGCCGTACTCGGTCCAGGATCCGTCGTAGTTCTTCACGTTCCGGTGCCCGAGCAGCTCCTGGAGCACGAACCAGGTGTGCGACGAGCGCTCGCCGATCCGGCAGTAGGCGATGGTTTCCTTGCCGTCGTCCAGCCCGGCGGCGGCGTAGATCTTGCGCAGCTCGTCGTCGGACTTGAACGTGCCGTCCTCGTTGGCCGCCTTGGACCACGGCACGCTGATCGCGGTCGGCACGTGCCCGGCCCGCTGCGCCTGCTCCTGCGGGAGGTGGGCCGGGGCGAGCAGCCGGCCCGCGTACTCGTCGGGGCTGCGCACGTCGACCAGGTTCCTGGTGCCGATGGCGTCGACCACCTCGTCGCGGAACGCGCGGATCGAGGTGTCCGGCGCCTGCGCGACGTACTGCGTCGCCGGGCGGGTCACCGCGTCCTTGACCAGCGGACGGGCGTCCAGCTCCCACTTCTTGCGGCCACCGTCGAGCAGCTTCACGTCGCGGTGGCCGTAGAGCTTGAAGTACCAGTACGCGTACGCGGCGAACCAGTTGTTGTTGCCGCCGTAGAGGACGACGGTGTCGTCGTTGGCGATGCCCCGCTCGGAGAGCAGCGCGGCGAACTGCTGCTGGTTGACGAAGTCCCGGCGGACCTGGTCCTGGAGGTCGGTCTTCCAGTCGAGCTTGATCGCGCCGGCCAGGTGGCCGGTGTCGTAGGCCGAGGTGTCCTCGTCGACCTCGACGAAGACGACGCCCGGGGCGTCGAGGTTCTTCTCGGCCCACTCGGCCGAGACGAGTGCGGTGTCGCGACTCATCAGATCACTCCCTGGTGAGGATGGGTGGTGAGCCTGCGCGCGGAGATCGAAGTCGGTGGCTGTCGCACCACGCGCGGGACCCAGAGCTAGGAACGGATCACGGGTACGTGCGACGGCGCCGCTGCCGGGCGTTGAGGGGGGTTACGGACCCTTGGTGCCGTGGCCGCTCAGGCGGCCGGAGACAGCCCCGCCGTCAGATGACGGGGCGACACAGGCAGGTGGCCACGCGGCACAGGTCGACCGCGCGCCGTTTGGTGAGGAGGGTCCCCATGGGGTGGGACACTACCAGCCGGACCGGCATGTGGGCACCGGCCCGACCAGCATGCGAGATGCGAGATCAGCCGGCGGAGTTGATCGGGACGTCCTTGGCGTCCGCGGTGACCACCAGGCCCTCCGGCTTCGGCTCCACCGTGCGCAGGTTGAGCTGGAACGGCAGCTCCGGCAGCGGCACGTCGATCGAGATGCTCTTGGCGTAGTTGGCCAGCAGCGTGCGCGCCAGCGCCACGTTGGGCAGGCCCTCGGCGGTGAGGTCGTTGAACCGCAGCGCCACCTTGCCGCCGGCCACCGTCAGGTCGGCGGTGCCGTTGACGGTGAGCTTGACGCCGAGGATGTCCACCGGCGCGGTCACCGCCAGCTTGCCGTTGCGCTCGCCGAGCTTCAGGCCGGGCCGCTCGATCAGCTTCGCCAGGCTGTCGTAGGTGACGGTGCCCCGCCCGTCGACGGTCTGGGCCACCACGTCGCCCCGGCCGGAGCGGAGCGTGTCCAGCGACGCGGTCACGTTGCGGGCGTCCACGTCCAGCCTGGGCACGTCGACCGCGCCGCCCTGCACGTTGCCCTTCACGTCGGTGAGCTGGATCGAGATGCGCTCGTACCGGCCGGCCAGCACCTGGTTGAGGAACGGGAAACCGCCCACCTCGACCTTGGGCGCGGCGGACTGCGCGTCCTGCTTGGCCAACTCCTGCCGCACCTGGTCGGCGATGGCCCGCTCGGCGACGCCGGCGGCCACCCGGTCGGCGACGACCAGCAGCCCGCCGAGCACCAGCAGCAGGACGACGAAACCGATCAGCACCTTCCGACCCCGGCGACGGGGCCGGCCCTCCGCCGGGTACGCCTCTGCCACGCCGCCTCCAGTCCTCGCCACCGTCACCGCGTCTCGCGGCGCCACCGTACTTACCCGGGGCGAGACTTCGCCAACCGGGCGTTCAGAGGAAGAGCACGCACATCGCGTACGCGGCGGGCGCGGCGAGCGCGAAGCCGCCGAGCGGCCCCTGCATGTGCCGGGCCACCCACATGGTCGGCGCCTCACCGGCCATCAGCCGGCCCGCCTCGGCGTACCCGACGGCGAGGTCGGCCAGCACGGCGGTGGCCGCGGTGACCACGCCGACCAGCGCGGCGCTGGTCGGGGTGAAGCCGACCAGGTAGCTGCCGAGCACGGCGCTGGTCAGCGTGCCGAGCATGGCGCCCACTACCACGCCGGCCGCGCCGCGGGGCACCTGCGGGGCGAGCCGGGGCCACGGCGCCACCGCGTCGGTCAGCCGCGCCACCAGCAGGGCCACCCCGGCGGCGGTGAGGCAGACCGTGATCGCCTGGGTGCCCTTGGGGATCCGGCTGAGCACGATCAGCGAGGCGAACGCGACCACCCCCACCACGATGAGCAGGGTCCCGCCCAGCGAGTCGGTCACCCGGACCCGGTCCACCCGGCGGACGAGCTGCCCGAGCACGCCGAGCACGAGCCCGGCGACCGCGGCGTATCCGAGCGGGGCGAGGCCGGCGACGTCCGACTGCACGGCGGCGACGTCCGCGAGCGCCGCGGCGCCGGCGCTGACCAGCGCGACCACGAGCAGTGCGGGCGGGCGCATGGCCATCGTCCAGGCGAGCACGTAGAGCATCTGGACGCCGAAGATGATGACGGCGAACGGCAGCCGGTGCCCCGGGCCGGCGGTCTGCGCCCCGAGCACCAGGCCGGTGCCGAGCAGCGCGGCGAAACCGGCCACGGTCAGCGCCAGCGGCCGGCGGAACTCCACCGGCGGGGTCTCCTCCTCGGGCGACTCGTCGGCGTCGTCGTCGGAGCGCCGCCCGGGGCCGCCCTTGCGGAGCCGGCGGGGGCCCTTGCGCTCACGCCGCTCCGCCGGCTCCTCCTCGGCCGGCCCGGTGCGGGGGCGGGCGGGTAGCCACGGGCGGGGCCGGACGGCCCGGTGGACGGGTCGTCGGCCCACGGTTCACGACCGGAGTCGCGCGAGGTGGAGGGAAACACGCCCCGATCGTGCCAGACCCGGGCGGCTCGGCGGAGGTCACGGTTTCGGCAACGTTAAAACCTGCGCCGCGTTCGAGGGCAGAAAGGGCAAACGGGAAAAGGCGCGAAGGTGACGGCCGGACCATCCGTTACGCTCAACCCGTTACCCCGCCCGTCAGCGACGCCG
Organism: Micromonospora ferruginea; assembly: GCF_013694245.2. Lineage (NCBI taxonomy): Bacteria > Bacillati > Actinomycetota > Actinomycetes > Micromonosporales > Micromonosporaceae > Micromonospora > Micromonospora robiginosa. The sequence goes on along the minus strand of NZ_CP059322.2, from coordinate 5,950,659 downwards.
GGACCCACGCAAGTTCACAGCGCCGCCCTCACCGGGTGTGCCGCTGGTCGCGCGCGGCCGAAGGGCCGCCGGGACGGAGGTGATCGTGGAGCTCCTGCTGCTCGTGACCGCACGGGCGGGTGAGCCGTCGGCGGTGCTGCCGGCACTCGACCTGCTGCCACACTCGGTGCGCACCGCGCCTCGCGACGTGCGCACCCTGGTTTCCGGCCCGACCCCGGACGCCGTCCTGGTGGACGCCCGCTCCGAGTTGAGCGAGGCGCGGGCCACCTGCCGGATGCTGCACGCCACCGGGCTCGGCGTGCCGCTGGTCGCGGTGGTGACCGAGGCCGGCCTGATCGCGCTGAACGCCGACTGGGGCGTGGACGACGTCATCCTCGCCGCGGCCGGTCCGGCCGAGGTGGAGGCCCGCCTGCGCCTGGCGGTCGGCCGGCTGAGCAACTCCGTGGCCGGCGCCGGCGGCTCGATCCGGGCCGGTGAGCTGAACATCGACCCGGACACCTACGCCGCGAAGCTCAAGGGCCGGCCGCTCGACCTGACCTACAAGGAGTTCGAGCTGTTGAAGTTCCTCGCCCAGCACCCGGGCCGGGTCTTCACCCGGGACCAGTTGCTGCGCGAGGTCTGGGGCTACGACTACTTCGGCGGCACCCGCACGGTGGACGTGCACGTCCGGCGGCTGCGCGCCAAGCTCGGCTCGGAGTACGAGTCGATGATCGGCACGGTCCGCCAGGTCGGCTACAAGTTCGTCGTGCCGCCGTCGCGCTCGCTGCCGGAGTCGGAGCCCGCCCCGCTGCCGGTCTGACCCCACCCCCACTCGGGGGCACTTTTCCTATATGCCCCATTTGCCACTCTCGCCGCCCATATCCTGACTGCCGGATTCGTCAGGGCTGAGGGGGGCCAACGGTGCGCATGCTGACCACGGGGGCGGCGAACGGCCGGTACCACTGATGTCCGGCTCGACGCTGAAGGCGGTGACGGTCGTGACCGCGGTGCTCGCCGGGCTGCTGGCCTCCGCGTACGCGCTGGGCCACAGCCTGGTGCCCGAACGCCAACCGTCCACCGCCGGCGCGACCACCTCGGCCTACGGCCCGCGCTACGGCGACCAGCCGCCGAGCGACGAGCCCGGCACGCCGAGCGCGGACGCGGCCCCGGACGCCGCGCCGTACCCGGCCGACGGCGACGGCCCGTACGGCGCGCACGTGAGCACCGGGTCCGCCCGGGTCGCGCTGACCTTCGACGACGGCCCCGACCCCCGGTGGACGCCGCAGGTGCTCGCCCTGCTGAGCCAGTACGGCGTGAAGGCCACGTTCTGCGTCGTCGGCGAGAACGCCGAGAGCTACCCGGACCTGGTGCGATCCATCGCGGCCGAGGGGCACACCCTGTGCAACCACTCCTGGAAGCACGACGTCAACCTCGGCAAGCGCACCCCGGACACGATCCGGGCCGACCTGACACGCACCAACGACGCGATCCTGGCCGCCGCGCCGACCGCCCGGATCGCCTACTACCGGCAGCCGGGCGGCGCCTGGACACCTCAGGTGATGTCCACCTGCACGGCGCTGGGCCTCACCCCGCTGCACTGGAGCGTCGACCCGTCGGACTGGAAGACGCCGGGCGCCACCGCCATCGAGACGACCGTCCGTACCCAGACCGGGCCGGGCGCGATCGTGCTGATGCACGACGCGGGCGGGGACCGCTCCGGCACGGTCGCCGCGTTGCAGCGGCTGCTGCCCGAACTGCTGGCCCGCTTCGAGCTGGAGCCGCTGCCCACCGGCGCCGCGTGACGAGCGCCACCGCCCACCGCGCCGCTCCGCCGCGAACCACGGCCCACCGGCCACTACCGTGACGGGCATGAGCAGCACCGAGCCGACGAGTGGCGGACCCGACGCATCCGTTCCCGGCGACCGGGTGACACCCGCCGACCGGCTGGCCGCGCCCGAGGTGGCGGAGGTGCTGGCGCTGGCCCGGACGGCCGGCGACGCCGACGGCGCCGACCCGCTGGACGAGCACGTGCTGCTGCGGCTGCGCGACCCCGAGGCCCCGGCCGTGCACCTCACCGCCCGCGGCGCCGACGGCACCCTGACCGGATACGCGCACCTGGACACCACCGCGCCGACCGAGGGCGTCGGCGTGGAGCTGGTGGTGCACCCGGCGTACCGGCGGCGGGGCACCGGCCGGGCGCTGGCCCGGGGCGTACTGGCGGCCACGCCGGGACCGCTGCGCGCCTGGGCGCACGGCGACCACCCGTCCGCCGCCGCGCTCGCGGTCGACCTCGGCTTCACCCGGGCCCGGGTGCTCTGGCAGCTCCGCCGGCCGCTGACCGGGGCGGTGCCCGCGCCGGCCCTGCCGGAGGGTGTGGAGCTGCGCGCGTTCCGCCCGGGGGAGGACGACGAGGCCTGGCTGGCGGTCAACAACGCGGCGTTCGCCCAGCACCCCGAGCAGGGCCGGTGGACGCTCGACGACCTGCGCGTACGGTTCGCCGAGCCGTGGTTCGACCCGGCCGGCTTCCTGCTCGCGACGGACTCCGCCACCGGCCGGCTGCTCGGCTTCCACTGGACCAAGGTGCACGAGCGGCAGGGGTCGGCCCGGATCGGCGAGGTCTACGTGCTCGGCGTCGACCCGTCCGCGCACCGCGGCGGGCTCGGCCGGGCGCTCACCGCCGCCGGCCTGGCCCACCTGCGCGACCGGCGCGGGCTGGACCGGGTGATGCTCTACGTCGACGAGAGCAACACCGGCGCGGTCGCGCTCTACGAGCGGCTCGGCTTCGCCCGCTGGTCCGCGCACGTCAACTACCAGCGCGGCTGAGCGGCGGCGCGGAGAAAACGCCCTCGGGGGCGCGGACGGGTCGCCAGTTCACGAAATGGACAGGCCCTCCTCAGCCCACGGCCATCCCGCCGGCCGGACGTGTTCATCCCCCGTTCACTTCCGACCGGCGAACCGTCCACCTGGCCCTCCTAACTTTCACGTCAAGCCGGTCAGCGCCGGCCCCCGGCAACCCCGGGCGACCTGACCAAAGACGTGAAGGGAAACCCCTGAAGTGAAGCTCCAGCGGCACGGCGCCATCGCCTGTCTCGCTCTTACCGCGGTTCTCGGTCTCAGCGCCTGCGGCTCGGACAACAACGAGCCGGCCGGCGGGTCCGCCTCCGGTTCCGCCGCCGCCGTCGACTGCGGCAAGGGCACGCTGAACGCGCAGGGCTCCTCCGCGCAGAAGAACGCCATGGCCGAGTGGATCAAGGCCTACCAGCAGAAGTGCGCGGGCACCACGATCAACTACGAGCCGAGCGGCTCCGGCGCCGGCATCCAGGCGTTCATCGCCGGCACCGCCGACTTCGCCGGCTCCGACTCCGCGCTCAAGCCGGAGGAGCAGCCGCAGGCCGACGCCAAGTGCGCCGGCGGCCAGGCCCTCAACCTGCCGATGGTGATCGGCCCGGTCGCGGTCGTCTACAACGTCGGCGGCGCGGACAACCTCCAGTTCAGCCCGGCCACCCTGGCGAAGATCTTCGCCGGCAAGGTGACCAAGTGGGACGACGCGGCGATCAAGGCCGACAACCCGGACGCCAAGCTGCCGTCGGCCGCGATCCAGGCGGTGCACCGCTCCGACGAGTCGGGCACCACCGACAACTTCACCAAGTACCTCTCCAAGACCGCCGAGGCGGACTGGACCTTCGGCAACGCCAAGGCGTGGAAGGCTCCGGGCGGCGTCGGCGCGGCCAAGTCCGACGGCGTGGCCAGCAAGGTGAAGAGCACCGAGGGCACCATCAGCTACGTCGAGCTGTCGTACGCCGAGAACTCGGGCCTGAAGATGGCCAAGATCAAGAACGGCGCAGGCGAGTTCGTCGAGCTGACCGGCGACTCGGCCGGCAAGACCATCGCCGGGGCCAAGTTCGAGGGCCAGGGCAACGACCTCAAGATGTCGATCGACTACAACACCAAGGAGGCCGGGGCCTACCCGATCGTCCTGGCGACCTACGAGATCGTCTGCAGCAAGGGCCTCGCCGCCGACAAGCTGCCGCTGGTCAAGGGCCTGCTCGGCCACGCCGCCAGCACGGAGGGCCAGCAGGAGCTGGCCGAGCTGGGCTACGCCCCGCTGCCGGACGCCGTCCGCACCAAGGTCGAGGCCGCCGTCAAGAGCCTCGCCTGACGCCCTGAACGACACCTCCTCAACGCGAAGCGAGCGAGCAGATGGGTGACACCCCTCACCGCTCGGCGCACGCCGGCACCGGCGGGACCCCCGTGGCCACGAGCCACGAGCGGCCCGCCGGTGCCTCGGCGCGTGTGGCCGAGCGCTCCGGAAACCCTGGCCGCCCCGGCGGCGACCTCGGCGGGGGCGGCGGCCTTCCGCGCGCCCGCGCCTTCGGCGCGGAACGGGCGTTCCACGGCCTGACCCTGGCCGCCGGCAGCACCGTGCTGGTCATCATCGCGGCCATCGCGATCTTCCTGATCGCCAAGGCCGTACCGGCGCTGCGGGCCAACACCGAGTCGTTCTGGACCTTCGAGGGCTGGTTCCCGAACGACAACCCGCCGAAGTTCGGCATCGGCGCGCTCGCCTTCGGCACGGTCCTGAGTTCGCTGCTGGCGCTCCTGATGGCGGTGCCCGTCGCGCTGGGCATCGCCCTCTACCTGTCGCACTACGCCCCGCGGCGGCTCGGCAACAGCCTGGGCTTCCTGATCGACCTGCTGGCCGCCGTGCCGAGCGTGGTCTTCGGCCTCTGGGGCCGCGACTACTTCGCCGGCCCGGTCGCCGACCTCTCCGCCTGGCTGCACACGTACTTCGGCTGGATCCCGATCTTCGGCGACGGCCCGTACGGCAGCTCGATCCTGCTCGGCTCCGTGGTGCTGGCGATCATGGTGCTGCCGATCGTCACCTCGCTCTCCCGCGAGGTGTTCCGGCAGACCCCGACCGCCAACGAGGAGGCCGCGCTCGCGCTCGGCGCCACCCGCTGGGAGATGATCCGCACCGCGGTCCTGCCGTACGGCCGGCCGGGCGTCATCGCCGCGGTGATGCTGGGCCTGGGCCGGGCGCTCGGCGAGACCATCGCGCTCGCGCTGACCCTCGGCTCGACGTACGCCATCTCGTTCAACATCCTTCAGAGCGGCGGCAACTCGATCGCCGCCAACATCGCCAACCGGTTCGCCGAGGCGAACGACACCGGCCGGGGCGCGCTGATCGCCTCCGGTCTGGTCCTCTTCGCGATCACGCTGATCGTCAACATCACCGCTCGGGCGATCATCTACCGGCGGCGCGAGTTCACGGAGTCGGCTGCCTGATGACCACCACTCTTCCCACCCGTCGCCCGCGCCCGCCGGCCCAGCCGGCCACGCTGCGGGCCCGGCGGCTCCCCGCGTACGCCGCACCGGCCGTCGCCGTCGCGGCGCTGCTGCTCGCCACCGGCCTGGTCTACGGCGCCGGCATCGGCGGTCCGGTCCTGGTCGTGGTGCTCGGCGTGCTGCTCTACCTGGTCGGCCTCTTCGCCGCGGCGAACGCGGTGGAGGGCCGCCGGTCGGCCCGCAACCGGATCTGGAGCGCGCTGATCCACTCCGCCTTCGTGCTGGCCGTGCTGCCGCTCGCGTCGGTGGTCTGGACGCTGGTGAGCAAGGGCTCCGAGCGGCTGGACGCCAACTTCTTCGGCACCTCGATGAACAACATCGGGGCGCGGGACGCCAACGGCGGCGCCTACCACGCGATCATCGGCACGCTGGAGCAGGTCGGCATCGCCGCGCTGATCACCGTGCCGCTCGGCGTGCTCTGCGCGATCTACATCGTCGAGTACGGCCGCGGCCGGTTCGCGTTCGCCATCCGCTTCTTCGTGGACGTGATGACCGGCATCCCGTCGATCGTCACCGGCCTGTTCGTGCTGGCCTTCTGGGTGCTGATCGTCTCGCCCTGGTTCAACGACGGCCGGCCGAGCTTCTCCGGCTTCGCCGCCGCGCTGGCGTTGAGCGTGCTCATGCTGCCCACCGTGGTCCGCTCCACCGAGGAGATGCTCCGGCTGGTGCCGGCGCCACTGCGCGAGGGCGCGTACGCGCTCGGCGTACCGAAGTGGAAGACCATCCTGCGGGTGGTGCTGCCGACCGCGCTGCCCGGCATCGTCACCGGCATCATGCTCGCGGTCGCGCGGGCCGCCGGCGAGACCGCGCCGGTGCTGCTCGTCGCCGGTGGCGGCGCGGCGATCAACTTCAACCCGTTCGAGAACAACCAGTCGTCACTGGCCCTCTTCGTCTACCAGCAGGCCGGCGAGGCGTCGAAGTACTCCCCGGCGCGGGCGTGGACCGCGGCGCTGACCCTGGTCGCCCTGGTCCTCGTGCTGACCGTGGCGGCGAAGCTGCTGGCCCGTCGAAACCGGCTCGGCCGATGAACCCCGGAGGTACCGCCACCATGGCCAAGCGTGTCGAAGCCGCAAACGTGACCGCCTACTACGGCGGGTTCAAGGCGATCGAGAACATCAACCTGACCGTCGAGCCGAAGACCGTGACCGCCCTGATCGGGCCGTCCGGCTGCGGCAAGTCGACGTTCCTGCGGTCGATCAACCGGATGCACGAGGTGCTGCCCGGCGCCCGGGTCGAGGGCAACCTGACCATCGACGGGCAGGACATCTACGACCGCGACGTGGACGTCACCGCGGTCCGCCGGATGATCGGCATGGTGTTCCAGCGGCCGAACCCGTTCCCCACCATGAGCATCTTCGAGAACGTGGTGGCCGGGCTGCGGCTCAACGGGGTGCGGCGCAAGTCGATCCTGGAGGAGGCGGCCGAGAAGGCGCTCCGCTCGGCGAACCTGTGGGACGAGGTGAAGGACCGCCTCGGCAAGCCCGGCGCCGGCCTCTCCGGCGGTCAGCAGCAGCGGCTGTGCATCGCCCGCACCATCGCGGTCGAGCCGCAGGTGGTGCTGATGGACGAGCCGTGCTCGGCCCTGGACCCGATCTCCACGCTGGCCATCGAGGACCTGATGTTCCAGCTCAAGGACAAGTTCACCATCATCATCGTCACGCACAACATGCAGCAGGCCGCGCGGGTGTCCGACCGGACCGCGTTCTTCTCGATCGAGAAGACCGGCGACCCGGGCCGGCTGATCGAGTACGACAACACCCAAAAGATCTTCAGCAACCCCACCCGGAAGAAGACCGAGGACTACATCACCGGCCGCTTCGGCTGAGGTGTAAGGCGGGGCCCCCGGTTAACGCATCCTGTAGAGGAAGGGGCCCCGCTTAACATCTGCGCTCAGCGCAGCACGAACCGCGGCTCGGCGCCGTCCAGGTCCTCGATGTGCGGCAGGATCGGCGTACCCGGGTCTCGCTCCGCCGCCGCGCGGGCCACGCCCGCGAGGTCACCGGCGGCGGCGACCTCGGCGAGCGTGACCATGGTCGGCGGCAGCATGGTCAACTCCCCGGCCTCCGCCCGGGCCAGCGCGTCCGCCGGCCGCAGCCACAGCGTGTGGTCGGCCTCGCCGGAGACGTCGCGGGTCCGCTGCCCCTCGGGCAGCAGGGCGACGAAGAAGTACGTGTCGAAGCGGCGCGGCTCGAACTCCGGCGTGATCCACCGGGTCCACGGCAGCAGCAGGTCCGACCGGAGCGTAAGCCCGCGCCCAGCCAGCAGGTCCGCGAAGCCGGTACGCCGACCCACCAGGTCCTGCCGGGCCGCCTCCCAGTCGTCGCCGCTCACGTCGCCGACCACGGTGTCCGCGTCCGGGCCGGCCAGCAGCACGCCCGCCTCCTCGAACACTTCGCGGGCGGCGGCGCAGACCACCGCCTGCGCGTCCGCCGGGTCGAGCCGGAACCGCGCACCCCACGCCGCCGGCTCCGGCCCGGCCCAGCCGAGGTGGGTCTCCGAGTCGGACCGGTCCACGCCGCCGCCGGGGAAGGCGTACATGCCGCCGAACGTCATCGCCGCCACCCGCCGGATCAGGTAGACCTCGAAGTCGTCGCCGGCCGGCCGGAGCAGCAGCACGGTGGCGGCGACCCGGGGCGCCGCGGGCGCGCTGCCCTCGGCGTGGAACCGGCGGGCGTGCTCCACCAGGGCGGGAGGTGCGGCGAAGCCGTCGATCGTCATGGGCCCGAGCCTAGTTCCGGTGGGGCGAGCCGACCGGACCGGATCCCGCCGCCCAACCGGACCCGGTCGGCGGCCGTCCCCGCGGCCGCCAGCGGCGCCCGCGTCGACTCCGGCACGTCCTGCCAGTTCGCCCCGCACCGCACCGCCCCGCCCGACTTGGCCCGCCCCGATCCGCCCTGCCCTCTCCGCCCGACCCGACCCGGCTCGCCCCGATCCGCCCCGCCCTGCCCGGCCCCGCCCCGATCCGCCCTGCTCGGCGGAACGCCCGGCGACAACCCCAGACCGTCACCCTGCGTGGCGGCAATCCTCCCGGTCAGGTCTCTCCCCCGCCGCCTTTGCTCTGCAGCCCTTCGCGCAGCGGCAACCGACGGTGACCGCTGCGCGAAGGGCTGCAGAGCAAAGGCAACCACGCGGACTTGGGCTGCGAGCCGGTGGCCGACCTTTATGTCCGGTAAGCGAGCGATGAGTGCGGGAGTTGGCCTGGAGACCGCCCGAGCCCATAACGCTGTGCAACCTTCACGCTCCGCTATCGTCGCGCGGGGCCGCGGGGAGCCGAGTACCACCGGAGGCGCGCGAACCGTCTGGGCGGCGGGACCGGCCCTTCGGCCACCCGTGGTGTCGTGAAGCGCGCCGGGGCACCGGCCGGGGACTGACGTCCGTCCCGACCGGTGGATCATCCTGCCGGCTTGGATACCGGGCGGGATAGCGTGCCGGCATGACGCGTTGGGGAATCCTGGCCACCGGACACATCGCCGCCTGCTTCGCCGCCGACCTGCGGTTGGCGCCGGGCGCCGAGCTGGTGGCGGTGGGGTCGCGCACCCGGGAGAGCGCCGAGGAGTTCGCGCGGCGGCACGACGTGCCGCGGGCGTACGCCTCCTGGGCCGAACTGGCGGCGGACCCGGACCTGGACGCGATCTACGTGGCGACGCCGCACGCCGCGCACCACGAGGCGGCGCTCGCCTGCCTGGCCGGCGGCAAGGCCGTGCTGGTGGAGAAGCCCTGCACGCTGGACCTGCCCACCACGGTCGAACTGGTGGAGACCGCGCGCGCCCGTGGGCTCTTCTTCATGGAGGCCATGTGGATGCGGACGAACCCGCTGATCCTGCGGGTACTGGAGCTGATCTCCGACGGCGCGATCGGGGAGGTCACCCACGTTCGGGCGGACTTCGGGGCGGCCGGGCCGTTCCCGCCCGAGCACCGGATGCGCAACCGTGCGTTGGGCGGCGGCGCGCTGCTCGACCTCGGCGTCTACCCGCTGAGCCTGGCCCACCTGGTGCTCGGCGCGCCGCAGCACGTGCAGGCGTGGGCCAGGCTGAGCCCGGAGGCGGTGGACGAGAACACCGGCATCGTGCTCGGCTGGGACTCCGGCGCGGTGGCGACGCTGAGCTGCGGCATGGTGGGCGCCACCGCGATCACCGCGTCGATCACCGGCACCACCGGCCGGATCGACCTGCCCGAGCCGTTCTTCCGGCCCGGGTCCGCGGTGCTGCACCGGGCCGGCGGCGAACCGGAGACCATCCCGGCGGACATGACCGGCGGCGGTTACCAGTACGAGGCGATCGAGGTGCAGCGCTGCCTGGCGGCCGGGCTGACCGAGAGCCCGCTGGTGCCGCACGCCGCCACGCTGGAGATCATGACGCTGATCGACGACATCAAGGCCCGGATCGGCGTCTCCTACGCGTGAGGGGTCTCCCGCCGAGGCGGAAGACCCCTCGCGCGGCGGCCTAGAACAGCGGGCGGACCAGGAGGTACGCGAGGCAGGCGATCGCGGCGGCGGCCGGGAACGTGATGATCCAGGCGATCACGATGTTGCCGGCCACGTTCCAACGGACCGCGGAGAGCCGTTTGGTCGCGCCCACCCCCATGATCGCCGAAGTGATCGTGTGGGTGGTGGAGATCGGCGCCTTGAGCACCAGGGCGTTGAAGTAGAGCACCGCGCTGGCCACGGTCTCGGCGGCGAAGCCCTCCGCCGGGCCGAGGTCGATGATCTTCCGGCCCAGCGTCCGGATGATCCGCCAGCCGCCCGCGTACGTGCCGAGCGCCAGCATCGTCGCGGAGGTCCAGAACACCCAGCCCGGGATGTGCGTCTTGCTCTCCTGGAAGCCGCCCGTGTAGAGCGCCAGCACGATGATGCCCATGGTCTTGGCGGCGTCCTGCATGCCGTGGCCGACCGACATGGCGGCGGCGGACACGGTCTGCGCCCAGCGGAAGCCGCGGCTCAGCTTGCCCGGCTGGCCCTTGCGGAACAGCCACATGATCGCCAGCATCACCAGGAAGCCGAGCACCAGGCCGACCACCGGGGAGAGCACCATCGGGAGGAGGACCTTCTCCACGATGTTGCCCCACTGGACGATGCCGTCGGCGGCGAACAGCGTGGCGCCGACCAGGCCGCCGAACAGGGCGTGCGAGGAGGACGAGGGCAGGCCGAAGTACCAGGTGATGAGGTTCCAGGCGATCGCGCCGAGCACCCCGGCGAAGACCACGCCGAGGCTTTCCACCCCGGTCGGGAGCGTGACCAGTCCGTCGCCGACGGTCTTGGCGACCCCGGCGCCGAAGTGCGCGCCGACGAAGTTGCCGACGGCGGCCAGGCCGAGGGCGATCCGGGGTGTCAACGCCCGGGTCGAGATGCTGGTGGCGATCGCGTTGGCCGCGTCATGGAAGCCGTTCGTGTAGTCGAACGCCATGGCGACCGCGATCACCGCCAGCACGGCGATGAGTTCGGGGCTCACAGGATCAGGACTCCTTGACCGCGATGGTCTCGACGGTGTTGGCCACGTGCTCGAAGGCGTCGCAGGCGGCCTCCAGCTCGTCGGCCACCTCCTTCATCTTCAGCACGGTGAGCGCGTCGTACTCACCGGAGAAGAGGCGGACGAGCAGCATCCGGTAGGCCTGGTCGCCGTCGTTCTCCAGCCGGTTGCACTCGATCCAGTAGTCCTCGAGATCCTTCATCGACTTCAGCCGGGGCATGGCCTCGGCGGTGAGCTTGGCCTGCTGGTCGAGCACGTTGACCAGCTCGTGCAGCTCGCGCGGGAGCGACGGGAGCTTGGTGAGGCCGTACAGGTAGAGCAGGTTGCCGACCGCCTCCAGGTGGTCCATCACGTCGTCGAGCAGCGAGCCCAGCCGGTAGATGTCCTCCCGGTCGAACGGCGTGATGAAGGTGGAGTTGATCTTCTTGTAGAGATCGTGGGTGATCTGGTCGCTGTCGTGCTCGACCTCGGTCAGCCGCTCGCTGATCGACTGCACGTCCGCGCCGGGCAGACCCAGCTCGTTGAGCAGGTCGGTCCCCTTCACCAGGTTCTGCGCGGCCCTGGTGAAGAGCTCGTAGAAGGCGCCCTCGGTGGGACGGAAGGAAAACTTCACAGCACGGACCTCGTCGTGTCGGTGGAAGGGTGGCCGTCGCCCCGGAGGGCACCTGCTCTGGGCATGCTAGGGACCCGGCCGAACCGGGCATCGACCGGCCCACCCCTGGTCAGAGCCGATTCACCGCTCGTTCACCTTCCGTTCACCTGACTACTCTGAGCCCTGGTCACGTAACCGGGCACGCTCCCGTTCTACGTCGAAATCGGCAGCCGGATACCCCAGATCCAAACTGTCGAACGTCTCCCGCAGCAGGTGGGCCACCGCCCAGTCGCGGAACCACTTGCGGTCCGCCGGCACCACGAACCAGGGCGCGGCGTCCGTGCCGCACCGCCGAAGTGCCTCGGCGTACGCGTCCTGGTATTCGTCCCATCGGGCCCGGGTGTCCAGATCGCTCGGGTTGTACTTCCAGTGCTTCGTCGGGTCGGTGAGCCGTTCCATCAGCCGCTCGCCCTGCTCGGCGTGGGAGATGTGCAGCATGACCTTCACCACGGTGACCGCCTGCTCGGCCAGCTCCCGCTCGAAATCGTTGATGATCTCGTAGCGGGCCCGCCAGGTGGCCTCGTCCACCAACTCCTCCACCCGGGCGATGAGCACGTCCTCGTAGTGCGAGCGGTTGAACACGCCCACGTAGCCGGGGGGCGGCAGCGCCCGCCGTACCCGCCACAGGAAGTCGTGCCGCAACTCCTGCTTCGTCGGCGGGCCGAACGAGCGGATGTGCAGCCCGAGCGGGTTCATCGCGCCGGCCACCCGCTTGACCGTGCCGTCCTTCCCACCACAGTCCATGGCCTGGAGCACCAGCAGCACCCGGCGCGGCCGGTTTCCGGCCAGGGCCGCGCCGGCCTGGGTGGGCGCGCTGGTGGCGCCGCCCGGGCCGGCGGCGACCTGCGCGGCGGCGTACAGCATCTCCTGCTGCCGGCCCAGCTCGGCCCCGATCAGCTCGACCTGGCTCCGGGCCCACTCCTTGCGCGCCGACCCGCGCCCGGCCGCCCTCGGCAGCCCCGGCGTCGAGCGCGGGTCGATCGCCGCCAGGTCCACCGGCCCCGGTCCCACCCGCAACAACTCCCGCATCGACCCGTCCTCGGGCCTCACCACGCCGCTCATCCCCCGATCCTCACCCCGCAGCCCCGATCATGGGTACCGCGCGTCCGTTACGCCCGCTTCCCACCCCCACGCCCCGTCGATCTTGGAGTTGTGGCACCTCGCAAAAGCCTCGCAAGCCACATCATGGGCGCCACAACTCCAAGATCGGCGAGGAGGGCGGGGGCGGCGGGGGCGAGGGCTCGGGCGGGGGCGGGAGAATGAACGGGTGGACGAGCTGGCGGGGGAGTTCGAGGCGGAGCGCGGGCACCTCCTGGCGGTGGCGCAGCGGATGCTGGGCAGCCGGAGCGAGGCCGAGGACGCCGTGCAGGAGACCTGGCTGCGTTACTCGGGCGCGCTGGCCGACCCGGCCGACCGCGCCCGCATCCGGGACCTGCGCGGCTGGTTGACCACCACCTGTTCGCGGCTCTGCCTGGACGTGCTCCGCTCGGCGCGGGTGCGCCGCGAGGCGTACCCCGGTCAGTGGTTGCCGGAGCCGGTGGTGACCGGCCTGCCGGCGGCGGACGGGTTCGCCCCCGACCCGGCCGAGCGGGCGGTGCGGGCCGACCAGCTCGGCACCGCACTGCTGGTGGTGCTGGAGCGGCTGACGCCGGAGCAGCGGGTGGCGTTCGTGCTGCACGACGTGTTCGCGGTGCCGTTCGGCGACGTCGCCGAGGTGCTCGGCACGACGCCGGAGGCGGCCCGGCAGCTCGCGTCCCGGGCCCGCCGGGCGGCGCACGGGCCGGACACGCCCCGGCACAGCGCCGACCTCGCCGAGCAACGGCGGGTGCTCACCGCGTTCGTGGCTGCGGTGGAGTCCGGCGAGCTGGAGCAGCTCGTCCGGGTGCTCGCGCCGGACGCGGTGTCGATCGGCGACGCCGGCGGTCACTTCCCGGCGGCCCGCCGGCCGGTGGTCGGCGCCGAGTCGGCCGCCCGCCTGCTCCTCGGCCTGTTCGACCAGGCCCGGCGGCGGGGCGGCCTGCGGGTGCGGCCGGTGCTGGTGGACGGGACGCTGGGCTGGCACGCGGAGCTGGCCTGGCCGGACGGGCGGACGATGCGGATGGTCACCTCGTTCGCCGTGCACGAGGGGCGGGTCACCGGCGTGTTCAACCAGCTCAACCCGGAGAAGGTGGGCGAGCTGCCGCCGCTGGGCCCGGACGCCGCCTGGCCGCCGCGCTGGTGAGCGCGGCTCAGACCACCAGGGCCAACCACTTCCGGTACGAGGTGGCGAACGGCTCGCTGCCGTCGCCGAGCGCGCCGAGCAGCCAGCGGGCCGCCGCCTCGGCCTCGGCGACGAGGTCGTCCGGGTAGTTCCACCGGGCCCGGTGGTCGGCGAACTCGTCCTCGTCGCGCAGCTCGACGAGGCCGGTCTCGCGCCGGCGGACCACGTCCAGGTCGAGGTCGACCAGGTGCACCGTCTCGCCGTCCTCCCAGCGGGCCGGGGTGGCGATGTCGCAGTAGACCTCGCTGGTGCGCGGCGGCGGGTTGAACATGCCGGTCCACCAGCCGTGCCGGGGCACCAGCAGGACGAACGGGATCTGCTCGACCGAGGGCCGGCCGTGGTAGACCGACTCGGTGCCGGCCGGCACGCCGAGCCAGACGCCGAGGTCGTCCTCGGCGAGCCGGCGGGCCGGGTAGTCGCGGTGGGCGCTGCCGTCGTACTTGCGGTAGATCACGCGGACCACGTCGCTCGGCATGCCTGGCACCCTAACCGATTCCGGCCACGCCACGCGATCGGCAGGTAACCGGACGCGACCCGCCGGCCGCCACGCCGCCGGAGCGGCCGGACCGGCGTCGGTGCCGGCGGGTACGGTCGCACGGTGAGCCCGTCCCGCACCGCCACCGGCACCGCCGTCCCGAAGAAGCGCCGGAGCGGCCGCCCGAGCGGCGGGGAGCTGCTGGCGGCCGCGGTGGGCGCCGTCCCCGGCGGCGCGACCCGGCCCGGCCAGCAGCAGATGGCCGAGGCGATCGAGCGAAGCATCGGCTCCGGCGAGCACCTGCTGGTGCAGGCCGGCACCGGCACCGGCAAGTCGCTGGCCTACCTGGCTCCGGCGTTGACCGTGGACGGCCCGGTGGTGATCTCCACCGCCACCCTGGCGTTGCAGTCCCAGCTCGTCGACCACGACCTGCCCCGGCTGGCCGACGCGGTCGAGCCGGTGCTCGGCCGCCGCCCCACGTTCGCCGTGCTGAAGGGCCGCCACCACTACCTGTGCCTGGCCCGGCTGGACAACTCCGTCGAGGACGAGCCGGACGACGCCCTCTTCGACGCGCCCTCCTCCGGCGGGGGCACGAAGTGGCTCGGCGAGGCGGGCCGGCTGGGCAAGCAGGTGCAGCGGCTGCGCGACTGGGCGGAGGAGACCGCCACCGGTGACCGCGACGAGCTGGACCCGGGCGTCGACGACCAGGTCTGGCGGACCGTCTCCATGCCGGCCCGGGAGTGCGTCGGCGCGTCCCGCTGCCCGTTCGGGCAGGAGTGCTTCGCGGAGGCGTCCCGCGCCCGCGCCCGCGAGGCCGACCTGGTGGTCACCAACCACAGCCTGCTCGCCGTGGACATGCTCGCCGGCCGGCACATCGTGCCGCCGCACCGGCTGCTGGTCGTGGACGAGGCGCACGAGCTGGCCGACCGGGTCTCCTCGGCGGCCCAGGCCGAGCTGGTGCCGGAGCTGATCGACAGGTCCACCCGGCGGGCCCGGCCGCTGCTCCGCCCCGACCTGGCCGACCGGCTCACCGAGGCCGGCGACGCGCTGGCCGTGGGGTTGGCCGAGGCGCCGGCCGGCCGGCTCACCGCCGGGCTGCCGCCCGCGCTGCGCGAGGCGTGCACGCTGCTCGACTCGGCGACCCGGGCCGCGCTGGAGACGATCGGCGACGTGAAGGCGGACGACCCCGATCCGGTCCGCAAGCAGCAGGCCAAGGCCGTGCTGGACGAGCTGTCCACCACCGCCCAGCGGCTGCTGGAGGAGGGCGACCACGACGTCGCCTGGGTGGAGAAGCCGGAGAACGGCAGCCGCCGGGCGCTGGTGGTGGCGCCGCTGTCGGTGGCCGGCACGCTCGCCACCCACCTCTACGACGAGCGCACCGTGGTCGCCACCTCGGCCACGCTGGCGCTGGGCGGGCGCTTCGACACGGTGGCCCGGGCGCTCGGGCTGGACGCGCCGCCGCCCGCCCCGCCGTCGCCGGCCGCCGCCGCGGCGGCCACCGCTGCCGCCGCCGGCCGGGGCACCGGCCCGGCGCCGGTGGCGAGCACCGAGGGCAGCCGGGCGGCGGTCGGCACGGTGCCGGCCACCGAGGGGCCGGGCTGGCGGTCGCTCGACGTCGGCTCCCCGTTCGACTACGCCCGGCAGGGCATCCTCTACGTCGCCGCGCACCTGCCCCGCCCCAGCGTCTCCGGGCTGCCCACGGCGGCCGGCGAGGAGCTGCTGGCGCTGGTCGGCGCGCTCGGTGGGCGTACCCTCGGGCTCTTCTCGTCGCGGCGGGCCGCGCAGCAGGCGGCGGAGCTGCTCCGCGCGCGCACCGACCTGCCGGTGCTGCTCCAGGGCGAGGAGGCGTTGCCGCTGCTGGTCCGCCGCTTCCGGCAGGAGCGGGAGAGCTGCCTGTTCGGGGTGATGTCGCTCTGGCAGGGCGTCGACGTGCCGGGCGACGCCTGCCAGCTCGTGGTGATCGACCGGCTGCCGTTCCCCCGGCCCGACGAGCCGCTGGCCGCGGCCCGGGCCGCCGCGGTCGACGCCGGCGGCGGGTCCGGTTTCGCGGCGGTGAGCGTGCCGATCGCGGCGGTCCGGCTGGCTCAGGGCGTCGGCCGGCTGATCCGGGCCACCGGTGACCGTGGGGTGGTGGCGGTGCTCGACTCGCGGCTGGAGACGGCCCGCGGCTACGGCCCGTTCCTGCGGCGCTCGCTGCCCCCGTTCTGGTACACCACCCGGCCCGAGGTGGCCCGGGGCGCGCTGGAGCGGCTGGCCAAGAGCTGACGCCCGCGCCTCCCCGGGCGGGGTGACGCGGGCGTCGGTGGAGCGGATGCGGGTCAGGGCGCCTGGGAGGCGACCACCACCGCGTCCGGCGGGGTGTCCGGCACGGTACGCGCGGCGAGCCGCCGGACCGCGGTGTTGAGCACGGCGATCAGCGGCACCGCGACCAGCGCACCGGCGATGCCGGCGAGCACCACGCCGGCGGCGATGCCGATGATCACGGCGAGCGGGTGGATGGCCACCGCCCGGCCCATGATCAGCGGCTGGAGCACGTGCCCCTCGACCTGCTGCACGCCGATCACCGCGCCGAGGATGATCAGGGCGGTCACCGGGCCGCTGTCGACCAGCGCCACCAGCACCGCCACCACGCCGGAGAGCGTGGCGCCGACGATCGGGATGAACGCGCCCAGGAAGACCAGCGCGGCCAGCGGGAACGCGAACGGGATGTCGAAGATGACCAGGAAGATGCCGATGCCCACCGCGTCGATGAAGGCGACCAGCACGGTGGCCCGGACGTAGGCGCCGAGCGTCGCCCAGGAGGCGCGGCCGGCGTCGTCGACCTTCCAGCGTGCGGCGACCGGCAGCAGCCGGACCAGGAACCGCCAGATGTTGTTGCCGTCGCGGAGGAAGAAGAACGTCGCGAAGAGCACCAGGACGGTGCCGGTGAGCACCTCGGCCAGCGTGGCGGCGGTGCTGAGCGCGCCGCTGGTGAACCGCTCGGTGTTGCCGTTGATCCAGTTCTGCGCCTCGTCGATGTAGCGGTTGAGCTGACTGTCGGACAGGTGCAGCGGGCCGGTCTTGAGCCAGTCCTGGATCTGCCGCACGCCCTGGGAGGACTTCTCGCTCAGCTCCGGCACGCCCTGGATGAACTCGTTGACCACGAGGGTGAGCGTGCCGATCACCGCGGCGAGGCCGCCGACCAGCACCACGCCGGTCGCCAGTGAACGGGGGAAGTGCGCCTTGAGCAGCCAGCCCACCGCCGGGGCGAGCAGCGCCGAGAGCAGCATCGCGACGGTCAGCGGGATGATCACGATGCTGATCGTGCCGACGATCTTGAGCAGGGCCCAGGTGACGATCCCGATCACGATCAGCCGCCAGCACCACGCGGCGGCGATGCGCAGCGCGTGCGGCACCTCGGTGTCGTCCCGGCTCACCGTCGAGGAGTGCATCGCGGCCGGCGGCTGGGCGCCGACCACGGTCGCCGCCGGCGACGCCGCCGGGCCCGGCGCGGCGGGCGAGGCCACCCCCGTCTCCCCCGGCGTCGCGTCCGCGTCGGCCCGGCCGGAGCGGGCCGACTCACGGCCCGACTCGTACGCGCGGCGGAGCCGTCCGCGCATCCGCTCGAAGCGGCTCAAGCGCACCTCCCGCAAAGCTGGTCCACCCACGTCACAGGGGGGACAGAATACGTCCGACCGCCCCACCGTAGGGCGGTCCCGCCACACATTGCCCCGTCGCCGCACCCGGCAACCACGACGGAACCGGGCGTGCGGCACGCGGTAGCGTCTTCGCGTGACCGCCGACCAGAGTCTCGACACCGGGCTGCCCATCCGCCTGCTGCACGACCGCGTGCTGGTGCGTACCGAGGGCGCCGAGGGGGAACGCCGCTCCACCGCCGGCATCGTGATCCCGGCGACCGCGGCGGTCGGCAAGCGCCTGGCCTGGGCCACCGCGGTGGGCGTCGGGCCGCACGTCCGCTCGATCGTCGCCGGGGACCGGGTGCTCTTCGACCCGGACGACCGCTCCGAGGTCGAGCTGCACGGCCGGGCGTACGTGCTGCTGCGCGAGCGCGACGTGCACGCGGTGGCGGCGGAGCGGGTGGAGAGCAGCGAGACCGGCTCGACCGGGCTCTACCTCTGACGGCCGCCCCCGCGCCGGCGCCGTTTGCGGCGCTGCCGGGCGGGAAGCCCAGGCACCTCAGCGCGCCCTGGGGAGGGACCATGCCGATCGTGATCAAGAGGATTCTCGCCTGGGGGTTCCTCGCGTTCCTGATCTACTTCATGGCGTTCCGGCCGGACGGCGCGGCGCAGCTTTTCCGGGGCATCGGCGCAGCGCTGATGGCCATCGCCCAGGGGCTCGGCGACTTCCTCACCGGCCTGATGTCCTGACCGCTCAGCCGTGCGGGTGCCACGGGTGCGGGGCGTGACCGACCGGCGGGGGCGGCGGGGCCAGCACCACCGGGATCGGCACCACCGGCTCGTCCGGCGCCTCGACCGTGCGCCGGGACCCGTCCGGGAACCGCAGGTGGTAGCGCTGACCGTCCCAGACCCCGACCGGCGCCTGCGGGTCCCGACCGACGAAGAACGACCGGTACGCGGCGATCGAGTCCAGCAGCTCCCGTTCCTCCCGTGCCGTCCGGTCCCGCTCGGCGGGCTTGCGGTCCAGCCCCCGGCGCATGCCGTCGCGCAGCAGCGCCAGCCGGGTGGCGGCGAACTGGTAGCCGCGCATCGCCTTCACCCCGCCGTCGCCGGCCACCCGGCGGGCCCAGGCGCGGGCCGCGTGCCGCCGGCCCAGGCTGCCCAGCGCCGCCACCTCGGGTGGGGTGAGCCAGCCCGCCCGGACGTAGTCGGGCAGCGTGCGCTCGGTGAGCCGGCCCTCCCAGGCGCGCAGGCCGACGGCCAGCCCCACCATGCCGAAGAAGATCGGCACCATCACGCCGATGTAGCCGTAGAGCGCGATCACCGGCTGCCCGGTGATCTGCGCCAGCGACGGGATCAGGTTCCAGGTGCCGTGCAGCATCATGGCCAGCAGCAGGCCGGCGAGCGGGGCGAGGATCCGCACCCGCCGGTCGGCGGTACGCGCGGCGACGCCCAGCCCGACGCCGGTCATCGAGGTGAACAGCGGGTGGGCGAAGCCGAACAGCAGGATCCGCACGATGAAGATCGCGATCACCTGCTGCGCGCCGGTCGCCGGGCCGTACTCCTCGACGCCGGTGCGGTAGCCGTAGCCGCCCAGGTAGAGGATGTTCTCCACCATGGCGAAGCCGACCGCGGAGAGCCCGCAGTAGACCAGGCCGTCGGTGACCCCGGAGAACTCCCGGCGCCGGAAGATCAGCAGCAGGATCGGGCCGGCCGCCTTGGTCAGTTCCTCGATGAACGGCGCGACCAGCACCGCGGTCAGCGCGGCGGGCAGCCCCCAGTCCTTGAAAAGCCGCGCGCCCGTCTCGTTGACCAGCAGCGAGATGGCCGTGGAGACGAAGGCGCCCCAGGCGAAGCAGAAGATCAGGTATTTCAGCGGCTCGGGCTCGTAGCGGTCGAGCCAGAGGAAGCAGGACACCAGCACCGGCACCGGCAGGATCGCCGCGATCACGCCGACCAGCAGCGCCTCGGCGCCCAGGCTCTCGCCCAGCGTGAACACCATGAACAGGGCGCCGGCCGCGATCAGCAGCACCACCCCGGCCAGCGCCAGGAAGCGCCGCCAGCCGAGCCGGCGCAGCGGCATCCGCGGCGACGGCGCCCCGGGCGGCGGGACGGCGGGCGCGGACGGCGGCGGCAGTGCTCCGCCGGGCGGGGTGACGGCCATGCGGTCAGCGTAGTCACCCGCGCCCCACTGTTCCGGCCGCATCACGACGGCTATGCTCCGGACAGGTCACGAGCGCCAGCGTCAAGCCCCGGCTTGCTGGCCGGCAACCCTCGTCAGTTCGCGGTGGGGTGCCCCGGGTGATGACCGGGCCCAGCGCCGCCACGCGTGCTGGGCAAGCGCGGACCCCGTCACCCACACCCGGGGTCCCGGTGCCCCGGGAGGCTTCGCCATGACCGTCACCCTCGTACCCGCCCTGCCCACGCTGCCCGTGCCGGCCCGGCCGGACCCGCTCGGCGTGCTCGGCGTACCGGGTGAGATCAACCTGGACCACGCCGCCAGCGCGCCGTGCGCGCGGGCCGCGGCGGACGCGGTGGCCGAACTGCTGCCCTGGTACGCGAGCGTGCACCGCGGCGCGGGCGCGCTGTCGCGGCGCTGCACGCTCGCCTACGAGCGGGCCCGGCAGGCGGTCGGGGACTTCCTCGGCGCCCGTCCCACCGACCACGTGATCTTCACCCGGAACACCACCGACGCGGTGAACCTGCTGGCCCGGGCGTTGCCGGCCGGCACCACGGTGGTCACGTTCGGCGGGGAGCACCACGCCAACCTGCTGCCCTGGCCGCGCGGCTCGGTGCGGCTGCCGGTGCCGGACAGCCCGGCCGGGGCGGTCCGGTCCCTCGACGCGGCGCTGGGCGAGCTGGCCCGCGACGCCCGGCCCGGCCTGCCGGTGCTGGTCGCCGTCACCGGGGCGAGCAATGTGACCGGCGAGTGCTGGCCGGCGGCCGAGCTGGCCCGGGTGGCCCACCGGTACGGCGCGCGGATCCTGGTGGACGCCGCCCAGCTCGCCCCGCACGCCCCGGTCGACGTGACCGCGTCGGACCTGGACTACGTGGCGCTCTCCGGCCACAAGCTGTACGCGCCGTTCGGCGCGGGCGTACTGGTCGGGCGCGCCGACTGGCTGGACGCGGCCCCGCCGTACCTGCCCGGCGGCGGCGCCACCGCGCACGTCGGCGCGGCCACCCACGACGTCCGGTGGACGACCGGACCGGCCCGGCACGAGGGCGGCACCCCGAACCTGCTCGGCGCGGTGGCGCTCGCGGCGGTCGGCGCGGCGCTCGACGCGGCGGACCGGGCCGCGCTGCACGCCGAGGAGCAGGCGTTGCTGGCCCGGCTGCGCACCGGCCTGGCCGCGCTGCCGGACGTGGTGGAGCTGCGCGCGTTCGGCCCGGACGCGCCCCGGGTGGGCATCGTCAGCTTCGTGGTGGCCGGGCGGGACTCCGCCGAGGTGGCCGCGCACCTGGCCCGGCGTCGGATCGGCGTCCGGGACGGCCTGTTCTGCGCCCACCCGCTGACCCGCCGCCTGCTCACCGAGGCCGCCGCCCGGTCCGGCCGCACCGACCTGCCCCCGACCGCGCTGCGCGCCAGCATCGGCCTGGGCACCACCGCCGGTGAGGTCGACGCCCTCCTGACCGCCCTGGCCACCCTCCCCGGTTGACCGCCGACGGTCAGCCGACCGGCGGGGCGGTGGGCGCTTGGGGCGCCTCGTCGGTCTGCTGGTCGTTGCCGTGGAACGCCTGGCGGACCAGGCGGTTCGCCTCCTCCTGCTCGATGCCGGAGGCCACCATCAGGTCGCTGGCGGCGGTCCGCACCTGCGCGATCACCACGCTGCCGGAGAAGCCCACCCCCTCGGCGTACGCCCGGCTGGCCTCGCTGACCGCGCGCAACGTCCGTTCGCGGGCCTGCTGCGGCTCCTCCCCGGCGGCGAACTCGTGCCGGAGCAGGCGTACCGACTCGGCGAGGTGGGCGATCGCGTCCGGCATCGGCTCGGGGATCTCCTCCTCGTCCTCGATCATGGTGACCGAGCGGCGGATCAGCGTGCCGCTGTTGCGCATCGCCCGGTCGATCGGCTCGGCCGCCTCCGCGTAGTGGGTCAGCTCGCTGCGCCGGTGCCAGCGGGCCGGCGAGATGGTGATGGTCTCCTTGGCGCCCTCGATCGCCTCGCTGAGCGCGGCCAGCTCCTCCTTGTTCTCCCGGAGCCGGAACAGCGCCCGCTGGGCCGCGCCCCGGTCCCGGTTGCGCAGCGCCTCGGCGCAGGCGTCGAGCTGTTCGGCGAGCAGGTCCAGCGCCGGCCGGGCGGCCCGGTTGATCACCCGTAGCGGGTTGAGCGGCAGCAACAGGGCGGTGACGATCAACGCGATGCTGCCGCCGAGGAACGCGTCGACGAAGCGCGGGAACTCCAGGTTCTGGGTGGACGGGCTGAGCGTCACGATCAGCACCGCGGTGGCCGCCGCCTGGATCACGATGGCGACGCTCGCCCCGGCGAAGATGGTCAGCAGGATCGCCGAGGTCACCACCAGCGCGAGCTGCCAGGCGCCGGTGCCGAGGAAGTAGATCAGCACGTCGCCGACCAGGACGCCGACCGCCACCCCGATGATCAGCTCGACGGTGCGCCGGAATCGTTGCCCGACCGACGCGGCCAGCGTGCCCACCGCGGAGATCGGCGCGAAGACCGGCTGCGGGTTGTGCAGCAGCCGGTGCGAGACCAGGTAGGCCAGGCCGGCCGCGAGCCCGGCCTGCAACGCCAGCCCGAACGCGGTGCGGACCCGGTGCAGCCGGTCGTGCAGGGTGGCCTTGCCCTTGTCGCGCAGCTCGTCCACGGCGGCGGCGATCCGCGGCCCGTCCAGGTCGGCCAGCCCCTCGCGCGAGGTCATCCGCCGCAGGAGCGGCGGTCGTCGGTCCCGGGCCATGGCGGGTACTACCCGTCCCGCCCCGGGTGAATCCTCGCCCCGGCGCCCGGATCGGGCAGACTGCACCGGATGGACGAGCTGACGGCGCGGTGGGAGCGGGCGGCGCGGGCGGCCGGCGCGACCGACCCGGACGGCGTACGGCGGGCCGGGGACCGGCTGCTGGCCGGGTGGCGGGAGCCGCACCGGCGCCACCACACCGTGGACCACCTGCGGGCGGTGCTCGACGTGGTCGACGCGTACGTCGGTTGGGCCCGCCGCCCCGACCTGGTCCGGCTCGCGGCGTGGGGCCACGACGCGGTCTACGACCCGCGCGCCGGCGGCGACGCCAACGAGCGGGCCAGCGCCGACCTGACCGGGGCGCTGCTCACCGCCGCCGGGCTGCCGGCCGCGCCGGTCGACGAGGTACGCCGGCTGGTGCTGCTCACCGCCGGCCACGCCATCGGGCCGGACGACCCGGACGGCGCGCTGCTCTGCGACGCCGACCTGGCCGTGCTGGCGGCCGAGCCGGCCGACTACGACCGCTACGCCGTCGCGATCCGCCGGGAGTACGCCCACGTTCCCGAGCCGGACTTCCGCGCCGGACGGGCCGCCGTGCTGCGGCACCTGCTCGACCTGCCGGCGCTCTACCGGCTAGCCGAGCCGCACGCCCGCTGGGAGGACCGCGCCCGCGCCAACCTGACCCGGGAGCTGGACGGCCTCACCTGAACCTCGGCGCTTCGGGCGGCGCATGCCGGCGGTGTGCAGCCGGCGGACGATCTCCCGGGGCGGGACCACCGTGGCGCCCAGCCAGACCGCCACCGGGAACCGCTCGGCGGGCAGGTCGTAGTGGTCCCGGTCGAAGCCGCGCCGGGGCACGCCGAGCATCTCGGCGAAGACGTGCAGCTCCGCGTACGAGACGTCGCTGATCAGGTGCGACCAGAGCCGGCCGCGCCAGGGCACCGCGGGCGGGTCCAGGTAGAGCATGACGACCGACGGTACGCGTAGCCTTCCCGGCATGGCCGCCCATCCCCTCCTCGACGACCTGCGGTCCACGCTCGGCGAGTCCGCCGTGCTGACCGACCCGGACCTGCTGGCCGGTCACGAGCGCGACGAGGCGGACCTGTGCGCCTCGGGCACCCCGCTGGTGGTGGTCCGTCCCCGCGACACCGCCCAGGTGGTGGCCGCCGTGCGCGCGGCCGGGCGGCACGGGGTGCCGGTGGTGCCGCAGGGGGCGCGGACCGGGCTGGCCGGCGCGGCGAACGCGGTGGCCGGCGCGATGGTGCTGAGCACGGTGGCGATGGACCGGATCGTGGAGGTCGACCCGGTCGGCCGGATCGCCGTGGTGCAGCCCGGCGTGGTCAATGCGGCGCTGGCGCAGGCGGTGCGGGCGCGCGGGCTCTGGTATCCGCCGGACCCCGGCTCCTGGGAGTCGTCCACGATCGGCGGCAACGTGGCCACCAACGCCGGCGGCATGTGCTGCGTCAAGTACGGCGTGACGAGCGAGTACGTGCTCGGCCTGGAGGTGGTGCTCGCCTCCGGCGAGGTGCTGCGCACCGGCCGGCGCACCGCCAAGGGCGTCGCCGGGTACGACCTGACCCGGCTCTTCGTCGGCTCCGAGGGCACGCTCGGCGTGATCACCGAGGTGACCGTGGCGCTGCGTCCCGCGCCCGAGGCGTCGCTGACCCTGGTCGCGGTCTTCCCCACCACGGCGGCGGCCGGCGGCGCGGTGGCCGGGATCGCCGAGCGGGGCCTCACCCCGAGCCTGCTGGAGCTGCTGGACCGCACGCACCTGCGGGCGATCGAGGCGTACCGGCCGATGGGGTTGCGCACCGACGCGCAGGCGCTGCTGCTGGCCGCCGTGGACACCGGCGACCGGGCCGCCGACGACCTGGCCCGCATCGCCGAGGTGTGCGGCGCGGCCGGGGCCGACGAGGTCTGGACCGCCACCGACGTCACCGAGGCGGCAGCGCTGCTCCAGGCCCGGCGGCTGGCCCACCCGGCGATGGAGCGGTTCGCCGCCGAGACCTTCCCCGGCGGCAACGGCGGCCTGGTCATCGACGACGTGGCGGTGCCGCGCGGCCGGCTCGCCGAACTGCTCGACGGGGTGGCCCGGATCGCCGAGGCGTGCGACGTGCCGATCGGCGTGGTCGGGCACGCCGGCGACGGCAACATGCACCCCAACATCGTCGTCGACCGGGCCGACCCGGCGAGCCTGGACCGGGGCCGGCGCGCCTTCGACGAGATCATGCGGCTCGGTCTGGAGTTGGGCGGCACCTGCACCGGGGAGCACGGCGTCGGGCTGCTCAAGCGGGACTGGCTGGCCCGGGAGATCGGCCCGGTGGGCGTCCGGGTGCACCAGGCGATCAAGGCCGCGCTGGACCCGGCGGGGTTGCTCAACCCCGGCAAGGTGATCTGACTCAGCCCTTGTCCTCGGCCGGGGTGGCCTGGGTGAGCAGCAGCAGCACGTCGTACGCCACCGGGGGCGCCGGCTCACCCGGGCAGTCCTGGATGGTGATGGTCAGCTCCGGCGGGATGAGCAGCGACGAGGTCAGCGCGCCGATGCAGAGCTGCCGGTAGCGCCGGGCCTCGTCGGTCTCCCGCACCAGCGCCGGGTCGGCGAGCATCCGCTGCAACCGCTGGGTCTGCTCCGGGTTGAGCGCGCCGGTCGCGTCGACGCCGTCACCGGCGCAGTCGCGGCACTGCCACCGCCCGGCCGGGTCGACCTCCAGCGTGCGGACCTTGCCGTCCGCGCCGAGTCGTTGCAGCAGGGTGACCGGTTTCCCGGCCGGTGTCGGGGTGGCCGAGCCCGGCTGACCGGGTGTCGTGGCGCTCTCGGCCCGGCCGAGGACCGAGCAGCCGGTCAGGGCGGTCGCCAGCAGGACGGCGGCGGACAGTGCGGGGACGCGCGTCGAGGATGGACGAACCACGCGGGAAACCTACACTTCCGTAGGTTGCGCGCACTACCCACCGAGCGGACGGTAGGGGCTGCTATTTCCTCAGCGCGGCGAGGTGGGCAGTCCGGTGTTCCGGTCGGCCGCGAAGCCGCGCACGTCGGGCGCGCCGAGCCGCGCCGCGTCGGCGGCGATGTCGTCCGGCATGAGCTGCGACTCCCGCTCGGCCTCGACCCGCGCCCGGTAGTGGGCCACCTCCCGGGCCCGGGTCGCCGCGTCCCAGCCGAGCACCGCGCCCATCAGCTCCGCGGCGTGCTCCGCCGACTCCAGGCCGCGGTGGCTGGTCTCGATGGAGATCCGGGTACGCCGGGTGAGCACGTCCTCCACGTGCAACGCGCCCTCGGCCCGGGCCGCGTACGTCACCTCGGCGGCGAGGTATTCCGGCGCGCCGGCCAGCGGCGAGCCGAGCAGCGGGTCGGCCTCGATCAGGGCGAGCAGGTCGAGGGTGAGGTTGCCGTAGCGCTCCAGCAGGTGCTCGACCACCCCGACCGGCACCCCGTGCCGGCGGGCCAGGTCGGCCCGGTCCCGCCACATCGCGGCGTACCCGTCGGCGCCGAGCAGCGGCAGGTCGGCGGTGCGCGACGGGCGGGCCCGGCCGAGCCGGTGCGCCGCGTGGTCGACCACGTCGGCGGCCATCACCCGGTAGGTGGTGTATTTCCCGCCGGCCACCAGCAGCAGGCCGAGCATCGGCTCGACCACGGCGTGCTCGCGGGACAGCTTGGAGGTGGAGTCCGCCTCGCCGGACAGCAGCGGGCGCAGCCCGGCGTAGACGCCCTCGATGTCGGCGGTGGTCAACGGCCGGTCCAGCACGGTGTTGACCTGCTCCAGCAGGTAGTCGATGTCGCGCGCGGTGGCGGCCGGGTGGGACCGGTCGAGCTGCCAGTCGGTGTCGGTGGTCCCGATGATCCAGTGCCCGCCCCACGGGATGACGAAGAGGACGCTCGTCGCGGTGCGCAGGATCAGGCCGGTCTCGCCGACGATCGCCGACCGGGGCACCACGAGGTGCACGCCCTTCGAGGCCCGCACGCGCAGGCCGGGGCGCAGCCCGACGTCGTTGAGCATGCGCGACATGTCGTCGCTCCACACGCCGGTCGCGGCGATCACGGTGCGGGCGCGGACCTCGAACTCGGCGTCCGGCGAGCCGGCCGGCGCCTCCAGGTCACGCACCCGGACGCCGGTCACCTCGCGGGCCTGGCGGATCAGGCCGACCGCCCGGGCGCTGTTGACCACGGTCGCGCCGAGGCTGGCCGCGGTGCGGGCCAGCGTCACCACCAGGCGCGCGTCGTCGACCTGGCCGTCGTAGTAGCGGATCGCGCCGGCCAGCGTGTCCGGCCGGAGGCTCGGGAAGATCCGGCGCGCGCCCTCGCGGGTCAGGTGCCGGTGCAGCGGCATGCCGCGCCCGCCGCCGAACACCCCGGCGAACACGTCGTACGCGGCCACGCCGAGGCCGTAGTAGGAGCGGCGGAGGAACCGCCGGGGCAGGTCGCGTACGCCGCCCTCGGCCGGCAGCGGCACCAGGATCGGCACCGGGCGGACCAGGTGCGGGGCGAGCCGGGTGGCGAGCAGCCCGCGTTCGGTCAACGCCTCGTGGACCAGGTGGAACTCCAACTGTTCCAGGTAGCGCAGGCCGCCGTGGATCAGCTTGCTGGACCGGCTCGACGTGCCGGCGGCGTAGTCGCGCGCCTCGACCAGGGCGACCTTCAGCCCTCGGGAGGCGGCGTCGAGCGCGGCGCCCGCGCCGGTCACCCCACCCCCGATGATCAGCACGTCGAACCGTTCGGCGCGCAGCCGGCGCAGGTCGTCGGCGCGACGCTCGGCGGAGAGCTGGCCGGCCGCGGATCGGGACATGTTGGGGTCGCGCACGGGTCCACGGTAGCCGTCCCCGCGCCACGGCGACACGCCCCGGCCGTACCGTGATGACCATGCTGACCGGCCCGCCCGCTGCTCCCGTACCCCAGCCGCCGCGCGAGACCGGGCCGTGGCCGGTCGTCGCGGCGGTGGCGACCGGCGTCTGGGCGGTGCTGGTCACCGTGCCCGGCCAGGTCACCGGCTGGCTGGTCGACCAGGTGGTGCTGGTGACCGGGGTGGACCGGGTGGTGGCGGGCTGGCCGCTCGTCGCCGTGGTCACGGCGCTGCTGGTGGGCGGGCCGGCGCTGGCGTTGGCGCTGCTGCCGCGGTCCCCGGCGGTGCGGGCGGCCGGGCGGGCGTGGACCGGCGGCGCGGTGGCGCTCGGCGCGGCGACGCTGCTGCGGGCGCTGCCGCCGGTGCACCACGAGGCCTATCTGGCCGCGCTGGCGTCGACCGCCGCGCTGCTCGCGCTCGTCGTGGCCCGCTCGACCCGCCGTGCGGCCGGCCCGGTGGTCGCGCCGGCCGCGACGCCGGGGACGGCCGGCGGCCGGCGGCGGCCCGGCGCGGTGACGCTGCTGGCGGCTGCCGCCGGGCTGGCGGTCCTGCTGCCCTGGCTCTGGGTGGGCGCGCTGGGCGGGCTGCTGGAGACGGTGCTCGCCGGGCTGGCCGCCGCCGCGTTCGGGGTGCTGGCCGGGGTGCTGCTCGGACCCGCGTTCTGGGCCGGCCTCGTGCCCGGCACGGCGGTCCGGCCGGCCCGGCTGGTGCTGGTCGGCGGCCTGGTCGCGGGCGTCACGCTGGCGCTGCTGGCGGCCGGCGCCGGGCAGTCGGGTGCGCAGTTGCCGGGCCTGGTCCTGCTGCCGCCGCTCGGTTTCGTGCTGGGCGCGCTGGAGGTGGCGGCGCGGCACGCCGGCCGTCCGGCCGGGCCGGCGCCGGTGCGCTGGCTGGTCGCCCTGGCGCTGGCCGGACCGCTGGCGCTGACCGACCCGGAGGAGATCACGCTGCTGCTGGCCACCAGCCGCGACGTGCCGTTCTGGGTCGCGGTCGGCACCGGCGTCGCGTTCGCCGTCGCGGTCCTGCTGGCCGTCGGGTACGGCGTGCTGCTCGCCCGCCCCCGCGCCCGCGCGCCCCGCCGGGGCGTCGCCGGGCTGACCGCCGGGGCGCTGCTCGCCGCCGTGGCGGTGGTCTACCTGGTCCCCGGCCAGCCGGGCCTGTACGGCGAGCGGCTGCTGGTGGTGCTGCGCGAGCAGGCCGACCTGGGCGGCCTGCCGGCCGGCGCACCGGGCCGGGCGGGACGGGACGCACGGGCCGCCGAGGTCTACCGGCGGTTGGTCGCCACCGCCGACCGGACGCAGGGCGAGCTGCGCCGCACGCTGACCCGGCTGCGCCTGCACCCGACGCCCTACTACCTGGTCAACGCGATCGAAACGGACGGCGGCCCGGCGGTGCGGGCGTGGCTGTCCGGCCGCCCCGAGGTGGCCCGGGTGCTCGTCGACCAGCGGCCGCGTCCGCTGCCCGCGGCGGCGCCGCCGGCCCGCGGCGACACCCCGACGCCGACCGGGCCGACCTGGAACGTGTCGCTGATCGGCGCGGACCGGGTCTGGTCGGAGCTGGGCGTGACCGGAGCCGGCGTGGTGGTGGGCAGCTCGGACTCGGGCGTGGACGGGCGGCACCCGGCGCTGGCCGGCGGCTTCCGGGGCGGCGACGACTCCTGGTACGACCCGTGGGAGCACCGCCGCGCGCCGGCCGACCGGGGCGGCCACGGCACCCACACGCTGGGTAGCGCGGTGGGGCGGGACGGGATCGGGGTGGCCCCCGGCGCGAGCTGGGTCGGCTGCGTCAACCTGGACCGCAACCTCGGCAGCCCGGCCCGCTACCTGGACTGTCTCCAGTTCATGCTGGCCCCGTTCCCGCCGGGCGGGAACCCGCTGACCGACGGCCGGCCGCAACGCGCGCCGGACGTGCTGACCAACTCGTGGGGCTGCCCGCCGCTTGAGGGCTGCGACCCGGGGGCGCTGCGCCCGGCGACCGCCGCGCTGGCCGCCGCCGGCATCCTGGTGGTGGCCGCCGCCGGCAACACCGGCCCGTCGTGCGGCTCGATCGCCGACCCGCCGGCGCCGTACCCGGACGTGCTCACGGTCGGCGCGGTGGACCGGTCCCGCCAGCTCACCGAGTTCTCCAGCCGGGGTCCGGCCGGGACGGCCGCGAAGCCCGACCTGGTGGCCCCGGGCGCGGCGGTGCCGTCCGCGTTCCCCGGCGGCGGGTACGCCACCCTGGACGGCACCTCGATGGCCACCCCGCAGGTGGCGGGCGTGGTGGCGCTGATGTGGTCGGCGAACCCGGCGCTGGTCGGCGACCTGGACCGGACCCGGCGGATCCTCACCGAGACCGCCACCCCGGCCACCGTCCCGGCCGGCGCGACCTGCGGCGCCACCCGGGACCTGGTCGGCGCCGGCCTGGTCGACGCGTACGCGGCGGTGCGGGCGGCCCGCGCCGGTTAACAAACCTGCCCGGATGGCCTAGCGTCGGCGCTCATGGAGATCATCGAGCTGGGTCCGGACCGGCTGCCCGAGGTCGTCGACCTGTGCCGGCGGGCGCTGGACCTGCCGGAGGACGCGGCCGAGGCGCCGGCCGTGGTGGCCACGCTGGCCGACCGGGCGGCGGCCGACCGCCCGGTGCTGCGGCTCGGCGCGGTCCGCGACGGCACGCTGCTCGGGGTCCTGCTCGGGTCGCTGTCGGCGACCGATCCGGAGCGCGGCCACGTCGACCTGATCGCGGTGGCGCCGGCGGAGCGCCGCCGGGGCGTCGGCACGGCGCTGCTGGCCGGGGCGGAGGCGCGGCTGGCCGCGCTCGGCGCGTCCGAGCTGCTGCTGGCCGGGAACCCGCCGCACTACGCGTGGCCGGGCATCGACGTCCGCTACACCCCGGCGGTGTGCGCCGCGCTGCGGCTCGGCTTCCGGCAGGACCGGACGGCCTGGAACATGACCGCCGCGCTGACCGAGGGGTCGCCGGCGCTGCGCCCGACCGAGGCGGCCGAGCGGCGGCTGGCCGCCGGGGGCGTGACGGTACGCCGGGCCGAGCCGGCGGACCTGCCGGCGCTGAGCGCGTTCGCCCGCTCGGTGTTCGGCGGCACCTGGGACGGTGAGCTGGCCGGCTCGGTGGGCCGCCCGGACGCGGGCACCCACCTGGCCGAGCGGGACGGTGAGATCCTCGGCTTCGCCGCGTACGGGTCGGCGCGGCCGAGCTGGTTCGGGCCGATGGGCACCGCCCCGGCGGCCGAGGGCTCCGGGATCGGCGGGGTGCTGCTGCGGCGCTGCCTGCGGGACCAGGCGGCGGCCGGGATCACCGCGGCGCAGATCGGCTGGGTGGGGCCGGTGCCGTTCTACTCCGGCGCGGCCGGCGCCCGGATCGAGCGCGTCTTCTTCCTCTACCGGAAGGGCATCAAACGGGCATAACGCCATTCCCCCTCCACGGTGATCGACCGGCACCTACCGTCGAGGCACAGAGGAGGCGGCGCATGCCCACGGAAGACGAACGGACCCACGAACCGGCCCGGGAACTGCCCGCCGACCGGCTCGACCTCGGCGACGCCGAGCAGGCCGCCGCCGACCAGCCACCCGAGGAGGAGCCCCGGCAACCGGTGGACGAGCCGAGACGGCTGGTGCCGCCGTACGACCGGGCGCACAAGCGGCGCAACCAACGCCCGCTGCCCACCTGAGACGACACACGGAAGGGGGCGGACCGCAGACGCGGCCCGCCCCCTTCTCGGCGTGCTGGATGGGGCTGGACTCAGAAGTCCATGTCCCCGCCACCCGGGCCGGCCGGGGCGGCCGGGGTCTTCTCCGGCTTGTCCGCCACGACGGCCTCGGTGGTGAGGAACAGCGCGGCGATCGAGGCGGCGTTCTGCAGCGCGGAACGCGTCACCTTGGCCGGGTCGATGATGCCGGCGGCCAGCAGGTCCACGTACTCGCCGGACGCGGCGTTGAGGCCGTGACCCGGGTCGAGGTTGCGAACCCGCTCGACGACGACGCCACCCTCGAGGCCGGCGTTGACGGCGATCTGCCGCAGCGGGGCGTCCAGCGCGATCTTGACGATCTGCGCGCCGGTCGCCTCGTCGCCGGACAGGTCCAGCTTGTCGAAGGCGGTCTTGCCGGCCTGCACCAGCGCGACGCCACCACCCGGGACGATGCCCTCCTCGACGGCGGCCTTCGCGTTGCGGACGGCGTCCTCGATGCGGTGCTTGCGCTCCTTCAGCTCGACCTCGGTGGCCGCGCCGACCTTGATCACCGCAACACCGCCGGCCAGCTTGGCCAGACGCTCCTGCAGCTTCTCCCGGTCGTAGTCGGAGTCGCTCTTGTCGATCTCGGCCCGGATCTGGTTGACCCGGCCCTGGATCTGCTCGGCGTCACCGGCGCCGTCGACGATGGTGGTCTCGTCCTTGGTCACCACGACCTTGCGGGCGCGGCCCAGCATGTCGAGGTTGACGGCGTCCAGCTTGAGGCCGACCTCCTCGCTGATGACCTGGCCACCGGCGAGGATCGCGATGTCGGTCAGCATGGCCTTGCGGCGGTCACCGAAGCCCGGCGCCTTGACGGCGACCGACTTGAAGGTGCCCCGGACCTTGTTGACCACCAGGGTGGCCAGGGCCTCGCCCTCCAGGTCCTCGGCGATGATCAGCAGCGGCTTGCCCGACTGCATGACCTTCTCCAGGATCGGGAGCAGGTCCTTCACCGACGAGATCTTGCTGTTGACGATCAGGATGTAGGGGTCGTCGAAGACGGCCTCCATACGCTCCGGGTCGGTCATGAAGTAGGCGGAGATGTAGCCCTTGTCGAAGCGCATGCCCTCGGTGAGCTCGAGCTCGAGGCCGAAGGTGTTGCTCTCCTCGACGGTGATGACGCCTTCCTTGCCCACCTTGTCCATCGCCTCGGCGATGATCTCACCGACGGTGGTGTCACCGGCGGAGATGGAGGCGGTGGAGGCGATCTGCTCCTTGGTCTCCACGTCCTTGGCGAGCTTGAGCAGCTCCTCCGAGACGTTGGCGACGGCGGCCTCGATGCCCCGCTTCAGGGCCATCGGGTTGGCGCCGGCGGCCACGTTGCGCAGACCCTCGCGAACCAGGGCCTGGGCCAGGACGGTCGCCGTCGTCGTGCCGTCACCGGCGACGTCGTCGGTCTTCTTCGCGACCTCCTTGACCAGCTCGGCGCCGATCTTCTCGTACGGGTCCTCGAGCTCGATCTCCTTGGCGATGCTCACACCATCGTTGGTGATGGTGGGGGCACCCCACTTCTTCTCGAGCACGACGTTGCGGCCCCTCGGGCCGAGCGTCACCTTCACGGCGTCGGCGAGCTGGTTCATGCCCCGCTCGAGGCCGCGGCGCGCCTCTTCGTCGAACGCGATCATCTTGGCCATACGGCGTTGTCCTCCTGGACACTCACGGGCCATCCGGGATGCCCGGATGGGCCGTCTGGTGTACGCACCTTGGGGACGTCGCCACCTGGCGACGACGACGTCCTCCTCGGTCGGGCCGGACAGCCCGCGACGACCGGCCCCGTTCCGCTCCGACGCCTCTTGCGACGCCGGTGCGACCGTGGCCCTACCGCCCCGACCATTGGCACTCACCGTACGCGAGTGCCAATGACTTGTTTAGCACTCTCCCTAGCCGAGTGCAAGCACGACAGCGCCGCTCAGCCGAGTTCCGCGGCCAGCCGGGCCGCGTTCACCGGGCCTTCCTGGGCCCGCTGTTCGGCGTACGCGACGACCAACCCGACGAGCTGCGCGACGTAGGCCGGCGTGGCCAGCACGGTCCCGATCAGCGCCAGCGTCACCGCACCGGCCGCGGTGCCCGGCGCGGCCGTCGGATCGGTGCCGAACACGGCGCTGCTCACCAGGCCCACCACGAAGTCCAGCACGCTCACCGCGAGCAGCGCGCACACGACCAGCGCCACCCGGCCCAGCACCATGCCGAAGCGCCGATGGAACATCCGCCAGGCCCGCCCGAGAGGATCCTGCCGCTCGAACAGGTGGACCGGCCCGAACAGCGCGACCGCGAACCCGGCGTAGATGCCGGGCAGCAGGCAGAGACAGGCGCCGACGGTGATCAGCAGCGAGACGACGATCGTCCAGCCCCAGAGACCGAGCGCGCGACGCAGTCCGTACCGGAGCGCGCCGCCGACCCCCGCCGGCTCCCCGGCCGCCTGGCGGGCCACCACCCACGTGCCCGCGCCCCAGCCGAGGGCCTGGAGCGGACTGAAGACCAGCGCGGCGAGCAGGACCACGCCGTAGAACGCCAGCATCTGCTCCAGATAGCCGTCCGGCAGCACCGGCGCGCCGTCCGGGCCGGTGCCCATCGGCTCGGACGGGACGAGGAAGAGCGAGAGGACGGAGATCACCGCCGCCGGGACGACCTGGGTGAGCAGCATGATCGGCAGAAGCTGCCGCCAGCCCCGTCGCACCGCGCCCACGCACCGCGCGAACCAGCCCCCGACACCCTCGTGCGGCAGGGTGACCAGCGGATCGTTCGGGACGAGGCCCGGATACCAGCCGGGCGGGCCGCCGGGCACCGGCAGCGCGGGATAGGTCGCGCCCGGCATCGGATGACCGGGGTACGCGGGGCCGCCCGCGGCCCAGTTCCCCCCGGCGTCCGGCGCGGCCCAGCCGGACGGGGTACCCGGCTGTGCCGGCCAGCCAGGCGGGGTGCCCTGCGGCGCGGGCCAGCCGGACGGCATGCCCTGCTGCGCCGGCCCGCCAGGCGGGGTGCCCTGCGGCGCGGCCCAGCCGGACGGCGTGCCCTGCGGCGCCAGCCCGCCAGGCGGGGTGCCCTGCGGCGCGGACCACCCAGGCGGGGTGCCCTGCTGCGCCGGCCAGCCAGGCGGGGTGCCCGCCGACTGGTCCGGGCCACCAGGCTGTGCCGGCCAGCCGGGCTGCGGGGAGGCGTCCGGGGTGGAGCCGGCCCAGGGGGAGCCGGGCGGAGCCGCGTACCCCGGCGGTGGAATGTCCGGCTCGGAGTCGGACGGGCCGGCGGCGGCCCACGGGTCGACGGCCGGCTGCCCGGCCGCGGACGTCGGCGGTCCGGACGGGCCCGACCGCTGCGGCGGCGGCCCGGCGGCCGGCGACGCGGGCCGGATCGGATCGACCGGGGGCACCGGTTCGGCGGAACCCGGCGGGGGCGGCTCGGACATGGGCCCTCCTCAGCGACGACGGCTGGAACGGCTCATGATCTTCCACGGTCCGGGACCGGGGCGCAGCACCGGTCGGGTGGCTCGGCCGCGTGTCGCGACCGCCGAGGGATCAGGCGATGACGCGGACCCGCTCGGCCTGCGGACCCTTCTGGCCCTGGGCGATCTCGAACTCGACCCGCTGGCCGTCGTCCAGCGCCTTGTAGCCGTCCATCTCGATCGCGGAGAAGTGGACGAAGACGTCCTGCCCGCCGTCGACGGCGATGAAGCCGTAGCCCTTTTCGGCGTTGAACCACTTCACGGTGCCCTGTGCCACGGTGCACTTCCCTCACTCTGCGCGGCGTTCCAAGACCCGGGGACCGGCGGACCGGCACCGGCGGCACCGGTGCGAGCCATCGGCGACGGCCGCTGAATACGGTGACCGAAATCGCACGCTACACGAGGCGTGACGACCGCGCACGACCACAAAACGGGCATAATTCGGCGCTCCACGGCCCCGCTGAGGCGCGGTTCCGCACCGGTCCGGTATGCATGCGGCATGACCAGCGCGCCCACCCCGACCACGGTCCGCCGGATCCGTCCCGACGACGCCGCCCGGATGCGGGCGCTCCGGTTGGAGATGCTCGCCGACGCCCCGCTGGCCTTCCTGGAGACCGTCGCCGAGGCCGCCGCCCGGCCGCACGCGGACTTCGCGGCGCGGGTGGCGGCGGTCTCCCGCGGCGACCACACCGCCCAGTTCGTCGCCGACCCGGGCGGTCGCCTGGTCGGGCACGCCGGCGGCACGGTCGCACCGGACGAGCCGGGGCTGACGCTCGTGTACGCGGTCTACGTGACGCCGGACCGGCGGGGCAGCGGGCTGCTCGCCGCGCTGGTGGACGCGGTGGCGGCCTGGTCGCGCGCCTGCGGTCGGCCGGAGCTGATGATGGAGGTGGTGGTCGGCAACGACCGCGCCTTCCGGGCCTACCAGAAGCTGGGCTTCACCGACACCGGGGTACGCGTGGGCCACCCGCGCATCCCCGCCCTGCGCGAACTCCAGATGCGCCGCCCGGCCTGAGCGCGGGTTGTTAAAAGGGGGCCCCTCCTCTACCGAATGCGTTAAGAAGGGGCCCCGCCTTTCACGCGTGGCGGCGTGACTGGACGATGCGGAAGCGGTTCGCCACGTACGCGCCGTCGGTCAGTGCGGAGTTCGCCGCGGCGTTCGCGCCCGAGCCGTGGAAGTCGGAGAACGCCGCCGACTGGTTGACGAACACGCCGCCGGTCAGGTTGCAGGACAGGTGCACCCCGGCGTCGACCGCCGCCGCCTCGGCCGCGTCCAGCACCGCCTCGTCGGTGGAGTAGACGGCGGCGGTCAGCGCGCCCTTCTCCCCCACCGTCTCGCGCAGCACCCGCAGGCTGTGCTCGGTCGAGTCGGTCGCGATGGCGAACGAGATCGGCCCGAACCACTCCCGCCCGTAGGTCGCGGCGTCGCCGGCGTCCAGCTTGACCACCGTCGGCGTCCGCACCACGGCGCCCGGGAAGGACGGGTGCTCGACGGTGCGGGACTCCAGCACCGGCTCGCCGACCTTGGTCACCTCGTCCAGGCGCTCCAGCACCCCGTCGTTGACGATCGCGCCGGTCAGCTCCACGCCCCGGGCCGGGTCGGCGGTCAGCTTGGCGACCGCGCCGGCGATCCCGGCGGCCACCTCGTCGAAGCTCTTGTGCCCCTGGTCGGTGTCGATGCCGTCGCGGGGGATCAGCAGGTTCTGCGACGTGGTGCACATCTGGCCGCTGTAGAGCGTGAGCGTGAAGCCCAGGTTGCGGCAGAGCCCGGCGAAGTCGTCGGTGGAGTCGATGACCACCGTGTTCAGGCCGGCCTTCTCGGTGTAGACGGCGGCCTGCCGGGCGTTCGCCTCCAGCCAGTCGCCGTACTCGGTGGAACCGGTGAAGTCGACGATCTTCACGGCCGGGTGCAGGGCCAGCGTCGAGGCGAGCTTCTCGCCGGCCGCCTCCGGGGCGAGCTGCACCAGGTTCGGGTCGAAGCCGGCCTCGGCGAGCACCTGGCGGGCGTACTTCACGGTGATCGCCAGCGGCAGCACGGCACGCGGGTGCGGCTTCACCACCACCGGGTTGCCGGTGACCAGCGAGGCGAACAACCCGGGGTACGAGTTCCAGGTCGGGAACGTGTTGCAGCCGACGACCAGGGCCACCCCGCGCGGCACCACGTGGAACGTCTTGGTCATCCGCAGCGGGTCGCCCTTGCCGGCGGCCTTCTCCCAGCCGGCCGTCCCCGGGTGCCGGGTCATCTCCGCGTACGCGTAGGCGACCGCCTCCAGCGCCCGGTCCAGCGCGTGCGCGCCGCCGGCCTGGAACGCCATCACGAACGCCTGCCCGCTGGTGAACTGCACCGCGTTGGCCAGCTCGAAGATGTTCTTGTGGAGGCGGTCGAGGATCTCCAGGCACACCCCGGCGCGGGCCTTCGGGCCGGCGTCGCGCCAGGCCGGCAGCGCGGCCGAGGCGGCGGACACGAGCTGGTCGGCGTCGGCGTGCGGGTAGCGCACGTCCAGCGCCACCCCGAACGGGCTGGCCTCGGTGGCGACCGTGCTGCCGTCGCCGGCCTGGTCGAGCGGGAAGTCGCCGCCCAGGTACGCCTCGAAGGCGGCCTTGCCGTCGGCGGCGGCGGTCTCGCCGTATACCCGGGGGCTGGGCGACTCGGGATAGGCGGACCAGTACCCGCGCTCCGTGATGGCGGTCAGCGCCCGGTCGAGGGTCTCGGCGTGCCTGTCGTACAGGGGGTGCGGGGTCTCCGTCATGCCCGCCATCATGCAACAGGAAGGCACCAGATCAGTAGGGGCGTGTCACAACTCAGATCGTCAACTGCCAGTCGACGTGACCGGCGGCCGGGCGGAAGCCGAGCTGCTCGTTGATAGCGATCATCGGGGTGTTGGCGGCGGCGTTCCAGGTGTCCACGATCCGCAGCGCGGGTTCGTGCGCCAGCGCGTACCCCAGGTTGGCGGCCTTGCAGAGCAGGCCGAGCCGGTGGCCGCGGTGGCCGGGGTCGACGATGGTGATCTGCTGCCACGCGTGGTCGGTGCTGCTCGCGTTGAGGCTGAGCTGGCTCCAGCCGACCAACCGGCCGGACGCCTCGTGCACCGCACCGGTGTTGTAGCGGCGCACGCCCCGCGCGTCGAGCGCCCGCTCCACGCCCCGCTTGCGTTCCGCGTCCATCCGCTGCCGCTCCCACGCCAGCTCACCCATCGGCGCGTCGAGCAGCAGCCGGCCCTCCAGGTGCGCGACGTCGGAGACGTGGTCGTCGGGCACGTGGTCGCGCCAGTGCACGGTGCGGTAGCCGGTGGCCGCCGCGCGGGCGTCGGCGTGCAGCGCGTCCAGCCGGGGCCGGTCGAGCGTGGCCAGGTCGAGCCGTCGGCGCACGTCGGCGTTCGCCGCCTTCGCGCCCATGGCGACGGCGAACGCCGCTCCCGGGAACTCCCGGTCCTCCTCGCCGGGCAGCGCGGCGGTGGTGGAACCGACCAGCCGCTTGCCGCCGTGCGCGCGGAGCAGCCGCAGGCCGTGCTCGTGCAGCGCACGCCCGATCCCGCGGCGCCGGTGGGCCGGGTCCACCACCAGCTCGACGCTGGCGTTCTCGGTGTTCTCCAGCGTGTGTAGGTGCAGCCGGAGCCAACCGACCGGCTCCCCGTCGAGGCGGGCGACGGCCCAGCGCCCGTCGACCCCGGGCATCGGGTGCCGCAGCAGCGCCTCGAACCGCCGTCGGCAGGTCGGTGGCAGGTCCGGCTCGTCCACGGCGCGGGCCGCGCAGTCGATCCGGTACGCCGCGTCGAGCGTCGACGGGTCGGCGGGATCCAGCGGAGTGACGGTCAGGCCCATGACGGTGAGCCTGGGCCGGAAACGGCGACAGGGCCAGCGGTTTTCCGCTGGCCCTGCGCGAGGTTGGTCGGGAGGGACGTCCGCACAACGCCTCCGGCGTTGGGTCGCAAAACTTAGAAAAGTCTCCGGCGGATGCCCTCCCGCACCGAGCATCTTGCGCCGTCCGGTTCCTGCCGTCAAGTCCTTGGCGGTGGTTTTCTGCCACTCCCCGCAGTCCCCCCGTCACCCCCGCCCCCACCCCCGTCTCCCCACCCCACCCGCCCCCTTCGTCGATCTTGCACTTTCGGCCCCACGTAAGGGCGATTCACCCCTTCGCCGGGGCAGAAAGTGCAAGATCGACGCAGGTGGGGCGGGTGAGGGAGAGGGGCGGGAGGGGGTTAGGAGAGGAGGCCGGCGTCTCGGGCGGCTCGGAGGTTGGGCTTGATGCGGTGGGTGGGGCCGGCGGTGGCGGCCACCGCGTCGAGGGTCTTCAGGCCCTCGCCGGTGTTGAAGACCACCGTCTCCGCCGTAGGGTCGAGGCGGCCGGACTCCACCAGCTTCCGCAGGACCGCCACCGTCACGCCGCCCGCCGTTTCCGCGAACACGCCCGTGGTCCGGGCCAGCAGCCGGATGCCGGCGCGGATCTCGTCGTCGTCGGCGTACT
This sequence comes from Micromonospora ferruginea, assembly GCF_013694245.2. NCBI lineage: Bacteria > Bacillati > Actinomycetota > Actinomycetes > Micromonosporales > Micromonosporaceae > Micromonospora > Micromonospora robiginosa. Next base: position 5,911,500 of record NZ_CP059322.2, on the reverse strand, counting down.
CCATCCAGCCGCCGGTACGGCGGACCGCCTCCAGCGCGTAGACGCCGGCGGCCGGGTCGCCGATGTTCAGCGACTTGGCGATGCCGGTGGGCTTGACCGGGACGATGGTGTCGCGCTCGTCGTGCAGCGCGGTGGCGATCGGGTTGCACCCGGCGGACTGGGCGCCGAACACCTTCCAGCCGCCGGCCGGCGCCTCCACCAGCCCGATCTCGACCAGCTCGGTGAACGCCTTGTCGATCTTGGTGAGCAGTTCGCCGCTGGCCATCGGGATCACCACCTGGGCCGGGATCCGCCAGCCCAACTGCTCGGCCACCTCGTAGCCGAGCGTCTTGGAGCCCTCGGCGTAGAACGGCCGGACGTTGACGTTGACGAAGGCGGTGTCCTCGAACTCGTCGGTCTCCACCAGCTCCCCGCAGAGCCGGTTCACGTCGTCGTACGAGCCGTCGATGGCGACCAGGTCGCCGCCGTAGACCGCGGTGGTGACGACCTTGCCCTGCTCCAGGTCGCTGGGGATGAAGACCACCGACGGCACGCCGGCGCGCGCGGCGTGCGCGGCGACCGAGTTGGCCAGGTTGCCGGTGGACGCGCAGGCGTAGCGGGTGAAACCGAGCGCCCGGGCGGCGGTCAGCGCCACCGACACCACCCGGTCCTTGAACGAGTGGGTGGGGTTGGCGCTGTCGTCCTTGACCCAGAGCGGGCCGGTGAGGCCCAGCTCGGCGGCGAGATTTCCGGCGGCGACCAGCGGGGTCAGCCCCGGGTCGAGGGTGACCCGGGTGGCCGGATCCTGACCGGCCGGGAGCAGGGCGGCGTAACGCCAGATGCTGTTCGGGCCGGCCTCGATCTGCTCCCGGGTGACGGTGGCCAGCGCGGCGATGTCGTAGTCGACCTCCAGCGGGCCGAAACACTCGTAGCAGGCGTGCTGGGCGGCCAGCGGATAACGCGCCGAACAGGCGCGACAGACCAGGGCGCGGGCCGGGCTGCGGGTGGTGTCGATGCCGGAGACGGCGGGAAGCGTCGACGTCATGTCGAGGAGTTCCTCTCATCTTTCCCCGCATCGCCGGGTGCGGCGGGGACGGAATTGGCACCTGCCCGCAGGGCGCTCGGCGTCGAGCGTGCGGGTGGTTGCCGGGGCGTCGTCGGGCCGTATCCCTCAGCCCCTCTGGATGAGGTATGCAGTTGTGCCGTCGAGTCTATGCGCCGCTCACGTCGTCGCCACCCCGGGATCCCACGCAGTGGGCCGGCTCAACGGCCGACCACGGCGACCGGTTCCACCACCGCCGGGCGGTCGACGACGGCGGCCGGCGCGTGCCGGAGGCCGGTGAGGTCGGCCACCGCGCTGGCACCACTTCAAGGTGCTGCGCGAGGCCGGCCCCACCCGCACCCGGGTCGTCGGCACCAGCCGCTACGTCCGGCTGCGCCGCGACGAACTGGACCGCACCTGTCCCGGGTTGCTCGACGCGGTCCTCGCCGCACCCGGGACGGTGGCATGATCACCGGATGCGCAACGCGGCAGCCGGGACCGGCCTCCTCGCGGCACTGACGCTCCTGGCGGCCTGCACCCGGGCACCGGCACCGGTCGACCCGCCGTCCGGCCCCGTCCCGCGGCCGGGCCAGCACGAATCCACACCGCCCGGCCCGACGACCTGCCCCCCGGACGGCGTCCGGATCGCCGAGACCGGGGTCAGCGCCGCGATGGGGCTGCGGGCCATGGGCCTGGACCTGGTCAACTGCGGCAACCAGCCGTACGAGCTGCGCGGCTATCCGGCGGTGCGCCTGCGGGACGCGGACGGGGACCCGATCACGGTCCACACCGTCCCGGGCGCCGCCGGGATCACCTCCGGCTTCGACGCCCCGCCCACCCGGATCGTGCTGCTCCCCGGCGAACGGGCCGGCGCCACGCTGCTCTGGCGCAACACGGTCACCGACTCGACCGTGGCGGCCACCGAGGGCCGGCAGCTCGACGTCGCGCCGCAGGCCGGACGCCCGTCGCAACCGGTCACCCTGGACGGACCGATCGACCTCGGCAACACCGGCCGCCTCGGCCTGAGCGTCTGGAAGCGCCTCCCCGCCTCTCCCACCACGCAACCAGCCGTGCCGGACGCCCCACCCTCGACGGCCACCACCCCGGTCAACCCGCTCTGACCCCACCGCCCGCCGCAGCCGTCGTGCCGCTGAAAATCGTGGTACGGGACCGCCCCTCGGGGGCGATCCCGTACCACGATCTCGCCGGTTCAGGCGGGGACGGACGCGCGGGGGCCGACGGGGTCTCGACGGGGGCGGCGGGACGGCGGCGGGCCAGCAGGGCGTCGAGCGCCCACGGGCCGGGGCCGAGCACCGCGACCAGCAGGAACGACCAGCAGAAGATCGCGGCCAGCTCACCGCCGTTGCCGATCGGCAGCAGGCCGTGCGGCTGGTGCACCACGAAGTACGCGTACGCCATCGAGCCGGAGGCGAGCAGCGCGGCCGGCCGGGTGAACAGCCCGACGAGCACCAGGGCGCCGCAGACGAGCTGGATCAGCGCGGCCCACCAGCCGGGCCAGGTGCCGGCCGGTACGGCCCCACCGGTGGCCGGGTTCCCACCGAAGACACCGAAGATCGACGCCGCGCCGTGGCACACGAAGAGCGCGCCGATGACGATGCGGAACAGGGACTGCACGGGACCGTTCAGCTGCGCCGGGACCATGGGAAACCTCCTGGACGGATATCGGACGACGTCCAGGATGGTCGCTACAGAGATTGAAGTTAATCAATTCCTTGCTGGCGGGACGAGTACATGGGAACGCTCCCATGATATGGGCGCGAGGTGTTAAGCGGGGCCCCCTCCTCTACCGGAGGCGTTAAGCGGGGGCCCCGCCTTTCATGCTCAGCTGGTGATGTCCTTGCGGGTGAAGCGCCAGAAGGCGAGCGACCAGAACAGCGTGGCGTAGACGACCGCCGAAATCGCGCCCTTGACCACGTCGTCGGTCTGCATCGGCGACGACAGCAGCCCCAGCCACGCGCTGCTGTAATGGGTCGGCAGCAGGTTGCGCAGCCCGCCCAGCGCGGTGATCTGGTCGAGGATGCTGGACAGGATCCAGAGCAGCACCGCCCCGCCGACCGCCCCGAGCGCGGCGTCCGTGGTCACCGACAGCAGGAACGCCAACCCGGCCACCACCAGCAGCACCACCGCCAGGTAGCCGAGCACCCCGAGCAGCCGCAGCAGCCCGTCCGCCGGGGCCAGCTCGGCGGAGACCTGGCTGCTCAGCGGCTTCCAGCCGTAGCGCAGCGTGCCGGCGACCAGCGCGGTGCCCGCCAACAGCAGCAGCGCCAGGCCGGAGTACGCCAGTGCGACCACCAGCTTCACCGCCAGCAGCCGGGCCCGGGGCACCGGCACGGCCAGCAGGTAGCGCAGGCTGCCCCAGCTCGCCTCGCTGGCCACCGTGTCACCGCAGAACAGCGCCACCACCACGACCAGCAGGAACGACGCCGACACCAGGATGGAGAACAGGGTGAAGTTGAGCCCGCCCGACGTGGCCAGGTCGGCCAGGCTGGCGAACTCGCCTCGCCCGCCGCCGTCGTCGTCTGAGGAGTCGAACTGGAACGCCACCAGGATGATCAACGGCAGCAGCACCATGAACCCCAGCGCCAACTGGGTACGCCGGCGCGACGCCTGCCGCCGGAACTCCGCCCCGAACGGCATCGTGGCCGACGGCCGGTAGCCGGCCGCCGCCCCGCCACTGCCTTTCGGCGCCACCTGAGAGTCCACCATCACCGGTCACCGCTTCCCCGAGAGTTCTCGCCGACCAGGGCGAGGAACGCGTCCTCCAGGCGACGCCGGGGCACCACCCGGTCCACCCCGATGCCGGCCCGGACCAGTTCGGCCACCACCTCGCTGCGGGCGGTGCCGTTGGTGTCGACCACCAGCGCCCCGTCGTCGTCGGGCAGCACCCGTACGCCGCCGAGCCGGTCCAGCACCGACCGCGCCGCGTCCGGGTCGCTCACCTCGAACAGCACGCTCGGCGACTCGCCGACGATCTCCTCGACCGGGCCGGACGCCACGATCCGCCCCTTGTTGACCACCACCGCGTGGGTGCAGGTCTGCTCCACCTCGGCCAGCAGGTGACTGGAGACCAGCACCGCCCGGCCGTCCGTGGCGTAGCGCTGGAGCACCCGGCGCATCTCGGCGATCTGCGGCGGGTCGAGCCCGTCCGTCGGCTCGTCGAGCACCAGCAGCTCGGGCAGGCCGAGCATGGCCTGGGCGATGGCGAGCCGCTGCCGCATGCCGTGGCTGTACTTCTTCGTCCGCCGGTGCACCGAGTCGCCCAGGCCGGCGATCTCCAGCGCCTCGTCGAAGTGCGCGTCCTCCCACGGCCGCCCGGTGGCCCGCCAGTACGCCTTCAGGTTGTCCAGCCCGGACAGGTGCGGCAGGAAGCCCGGCCCCTCGACCAGCGCGCCGATCCGGGAGAGCACCGGCGAGCCGGGCACCAGCCGGTGCCCGAACACGTAGATCTCCCCGGCCGTCGGCTGGGTCAGCCCCATCAGCACCCGCAGTGTGGTGGTCTTGCCGGCGCCGTTCGGCCCGAGCAGGCCCACCACCTGACCGGGGTGCACCTCGAAGTCGACGTCGGAGACGGCCACGAAGCCGTCCGCGTACTCCTTGCGCAGGTTGCGCACGGCGAGCGGGACGCCCGCGTACTCCGGGTGCACCGAGCGGTCCTGGCGGCGGTGCCGGTGGCGGGTGAGCAGCACCACCACGACCAGCCCGGCCACGATCGCGGCGAGCAGGCCGGCCAGCACCCAGCGCCAGATCGCGGCCGAGGTGGGGATCGGCGCGGCGTCCACGGTGGGCAGCACCACCGGGCCGTCGCCGAGCGCCACGGTGTGCACCGCCGGCTCGGCGGGCGTCGCGTACGCCTGGTCCGACGTCGCCACCACGAGCCGCAACCGGTGCCCGGCCTCGACCCGCCGGACGATCGCCGGCAGTGTGACGGTCACCGGCGTCGCGGCGTCGAGGCCGGCCGGCAGGCCGGTCAGCCGCACCGGCGCGACCAGGCCGTCCGGCAGCGTCGACGCGCCCTGCGGGTCGACGTCGTAGAGCTTGACGAAGAGCACCGCCTCACCGGTCTTCGAGGCGGCCCGGATCCGCACGGTCGGTGCGCCCACCACGTCGACCGGCTCGTCCAGCGGCGCCGACTCGAAGAGGGCGTGCTGGCCGGGGATGTCGCCGGCCACGCCGTCCAGCAGCGAGCCGAGCGCCCCGGCGAACGGGATCGCGGAGATCGCCGCCGGGTTGCCGTTCGGCGGCACCGCGACCGGCTGCGCCGGGCCGGTCAGCGCCACGTCGCGGCGCTGCTGCCCGGTCACGCCCGGGTAGTCGTCGGTGCGGTAGCCGGTGGCCACCAGGCCGCGGTCGAGCGCGTCGAACCCGGCGATCCGGGAGAACGTGAAGGTGTCGCCCGGCGCCGCCCCCTCGCCCTTGACGTAGTGGTCGAGCCACTGCGCGGTCAGGAACTTCACCCGGTCGGAGTCGGACGTCGGCCCGGCGCCGCCGTCGTGGCCGCCGGTGAACCAGGCGACCCGCACCGGGGTGCCGGCGGCGGCGATGCCGCGTGCGTTAGCGTCCGCCTCGGTGAGCGGGAAGAGCGTGTCCGCCTCGCCCTGCACCAGCAGGGTGGGCGCCTTGATCCGGTCGAGCACGCCGGCCGGCGACGAGCGGCGCAGCAGCTCGACCGCGGCGGCGTCGGCCCGGCCGGTGGTGGCGATGCGCAGGTACGCGGCGCAGACGTCGGCGGCGAACCGGCCGCAGGACGGGTCGGCGGCGCCACCGGGCGCCCGGCCGGAGCCGCTGCCCGGACCGGCGCCCGGCTGCGGGCTCGCCGGACCGGCCGAGGCGGGTGCGCCCTCGGGTACGGCGGCGGTGGCGCCGGAGAGTCCGGCCGGGCCGGAGCCGGCGTTGCCGCCCCCGCCGAAGAAGATGCCGGCCCAGCCCTTCTTGAACACGCCCTCGGTCGGCGCCTTGCCGGTGCTCTCCGGCAGGAAGGCGCGGGACAGGTCGTTCCAGGTGATCATCGGGACGATCGCGTCGACCCGGGGGTCCTGCGCGGCCAGCAGCAGGGCCAGGCCGCCGCCGTACGAGCCGCCGACCACGCCGACGCGCGGGTCGCCGGCCGAGTCGAGGCGGATGTCCGGGCGGGCGGCGAGCCGGTCCAGCAGGCGTTGCGCGTCGCGCACCTCGTAGTCGGGGTTGTCCAGGTGGATCTGGCCGCCGCTGCGGCCGAAGCCACGGGCGGTCCAGGTGAGCACCGCGTAGCCGCGGGCGACGAGGTCCTCCGCGTCGGCGCGTACCGACTCCTTGGTGCCGCCGAAGCCGTGCGCGAGCAGCACCGCCGGCACCCGGTCGGTCTCGGAGGCGTCGGCCGGCAGGTAGAGCGTGGTGTCCAGGTCGACCGGCTCGTCGCCGTCGGGCCCGGAGCGGACGTTCACCACCGCCGACTCGGTCCGGAAGTCCGCGCCCTGCGGCCGGACCGCCCAGAGCAGCGCGGCGGCGACCAGGACGACCACCACTGCGGCGGCGACGATCCGGCGCGGGTGGCCGGCGAGGGCGCGCCGGACCCGCGCCACGGGTGATCTCATGCGGCACACGGTACGGCGCTCCGGCTGAGCGTTCCCTGAGATCCGCCGTACGTCCGTCCGGTTGCACCGTTCGGTGTGTGCCGCCCGTCGTCCGCAGAAGGTCCAGAGCATCCCAGCGACATGTATTCGGATCACGTGAATTCACATCTACAGCCGCAAATTACCGTTGATGCCGCGTCTCGACGGTGCAATCGGACGCTGAGTGTCCTCTTTATCGACTATCGGTGACCCCGGACGAACTGACGTGAAGCCGACTCCACGACCACGGCTCCACCCGCGCCCCGTTCGGCTAATTTTCCGGTCCGGTGGACGGGACTGCGGACGGCGACCTCCCGCGCACCGACCGCCCCGCCGTCGCCGGAGGAGACAGACCATGACCGTTCCCGCGCCGCGGGTCCGTCGGCGGCCCTCCGTACCGGGCCGCGTCCTGCCCCTGCTGCTGGCGCTGGCGCTGGTCGCCCCGCTCGGCCTGCTCTTCGCGGTCGCCGAGGGGAACACCTCGGACGACCACGACCTGGCCAGCCGGGAACGCCTCGGCGTCCGCTACCTGCGCGCCCTGGGGCCGGTCACCGACGCGCTGGTCGAGGCCCAGTCCACCGCCGTCGCCGGGGCGCCGGTCTCCCGCACCGCGCTGAACGCCGCCATCGAGCAGGTGGCACAGGTGGACGACGCGGTCGGCGACGAGCTGCGCAGCCACGAGCGGTGGGCCGGGCTGCGGGCGAAGCTGGAGGGTCTGCCGGACCGGGGGCTCGCCGACCCGGAGGCCGCCTACGTGGCGTACGGCGAGGCCAACGACCTGCTGCTCGCGCTCTACCGGAAGGTACGGGAGAGTTCCGGCCTGATCCGCGACCCGGAGCCTGACTCGTTCTTCCTCCAGGACGGCATCAGCGGGGACCTGCCCACCGCCACGGTGCTGGCCGCCCGGCTCGCCGACCTGGTCCGGCTGGCCCCCACCCGACCCGCCGCCCAGCGCGCCAGGACCGGCCTCGAACTGGCCGAGCTGCGCGCCGCCGCGTTCGGGCCGGCCAACGACCTGGTCGCCGACCTGCGCGCGGCGGTGGACAGCTCGGAGAGCACCGACCTGGGCGCGAACGTGCTCACCCCGCTGGACGCCTACCAGCGCTCCCTCGAAGCGTTCACCGCCGCCGGTGGCGGCCAGGCCGCGCCGAACCCCAACCAGCTCACCGCCGCCGGGATCACCGCCCAGGCCGCCGCCAAGCAGCTCCGGACCGTCATCCTCGACCAGCTCGACCGGCTGCTGGAGAAGCGGCTGGACTCGTTCGACCGGGACCGGCTGCTGGCCCGGGTCGCGGCCGGGGTGGCGATCGCGCTGCTCATCGGACTGGCCCTGACCCTGTTCCGGCGCCAGGCCGCCCGGACGCGCCCGGCGACCGACGCCGCGCTGCCCCCGGCGGTCCGCCCGGACCCACCGGCCACCGCCCGCGACGCCGACCGTCGACCCGTCGGGGTCGGCGCGGGCGCCGAGGCCGAGCGGTGGAGGCCGTTCGATGCTGCTCGCTAGGTTGCGGATCCGGGGCAAACTCGCCCTGCTGGTCATCATCCCGCTGCTCAGCATGGTCGGGTTGGCCGTGCCGGTGGTCATCGACCGGGTGGCCGCCGCGCAGCGGGCCGCCGACACCGCCGAGACGGTCCGGGTCGCCAGTCGGATCGGCAGCCTGGTCCAGGACCTCCAGCAGGAGCGCCTGCTCTCCGTCGGGCTGCTGCTCGGTCGGGTCAACCGCACCGAGCTGATCCAGAAGTCCGCCACCGTCGACGACCGGATCGCCGACCTGCGCGCCGAGTCGCTGCCGGCGCCGGTCCGCGAGGCCCTCGACGGGGTACGCCGGCTGGCCGACGTCCGCACCGCGACGCTCGCCGGGCGGGCCACGCCGCAGCAGATCCTCACCACGTTCGCCGCGGTCGACACCGCCCTGATCGACGCGCTGCGGCTGCCGTTCCAGGTGGACACGAAGACCTCGGCCGGCCGGCAGGTGCTGGCGCTGGACGCGCTGCTGCGTACCGACGAGGCGTTGAGTTCGTGCTCCACCCAGATCGTGCTGGTCCGGGCGACCGGCGACCAGCGGGTGGCCGGCTCGTACATCGCCTGCATCTCGGCGCTCAACGTGGACAACCGGCGGTTCCGCCGGCTGATCACGCCGGAGCAGCTCAAGCTGGCCCTGCTGGACGACGCGGCGGTGGCGGCCCGGACCAGCCCGACCTTCCTCCAGGACAGCGTCCGGGACCCGGTCGGCGCGATCGCCCCGGTGCCGCTGGACGCGCTCTTCCCCTCGGTCCGCTCGATGATCACGCTGGGCCAGTTCGTGGAGAAGAAGGTCGTCGCGGACGTCATCGCGGAGACCCGGACCGAGGAGCGGAACGCGCTCACCGCGGCCTGGCTGGTCGCCGGCGCGGCGGCCGTGATCCTGTTCCTGGTCGTGCTGCTCAGCATGACGGTGGCCCGGACCGTGTCCCGGCCGCTGAGCCGGCTCACCCGCTCCGCCGAGCGCATCGCCCGGGTCACCGAGGCGGAGCTGACCCGGGTGGCCGACGACGAGACCGAGTCGGTGCCGCCGGTACGCCTCGACCCGGTGGACGTCGGCGCCCGGGACGAGATCGGCGACCTGGCCCGCGCCTTCGACCGGGTGCAGCACACCGCCGGGCGGCTGGTCGAGCGGCAGGTCGCCGGCCGGCGCAACGTGGCGCAGATGTTCGGTCACGTCGGCCGCCGTACGCAGAACCTGGTCGGCCGCCAGATCGCGCTGATCGACCGGTTGGAGCGGCAGGAGGCCGACCCGGGCCGGCTGGAGCACCTCTACCGGCTCGACCACATCTCCAGCCGGCTGCGCCGCAACGCCGGGAGCCTGGTGGTGCTCTCCGGCGCCACCGGCTCGGACGGGCACGTGGCGCCGGTGCCGCTGGCCGACGTGGTCCGGCTCGCGCTCGGCGAGATCGAGGACTACACCCGGGTCGACGTGCAGGTCCCGCCCGGCGTCTCGGCCGCGCCCGCGATCGCCGGCGACCTGGTGCTGGCGTTGGCCGAGCTGATGGAGAACGCCACCTCGTTCTCCCCGCCGCACACCCGGGTGGTGGTGGCCGGCGAGCTGACCGACGCCGGCGCCCGGCTGATCGTGGTGGACCACGGCATCGGCCTGACCGCGGAGCGGCTCGCCGAGGAGAACTCCCGGCTGACCCGGCGGGAGCGGCTCGACCTCGCCCCGACCGAGGTGCTGGGGCTGTTCGTGGTGGGCCGGCTGGCCCGCCGGCACGGCTGGAACGTGCGGCTGTCGGCGACGCTTGGTGGCGGCGTCACCGCCGCCGTGGAGATCCCGACCGGCTCGCTGGTGATCCGGCGACCGGAACCGGTGGGGGCGCCCGTGGCGCGGGCTGCCGTGCCGGCGGTCGAGCGGCGACCGGAACCGACGGAGCACGCGCTCGCCGCGCCGCCGGTCACCGCCGAGCCCACCGGCTTCGACGCCGAACTGCTGAGCCGGGCCACCCGCAGCATCTCCGTCGGCGACTCGTGGAACGCGTTCGGCAGCCAGGCCGACGAGCCGGAGCCGGGCGACGTCTCGCCCGTTGCGGCGGCGGCGCCGGCCGTCGACACGCCGCCGGCCGAGGACCTCCGCTTCCCCACCGGCGGCCCGCCGCCCGCCTGGCCGCCCGCGGCCGGGTCGCCCACCACGCCTCCCGCCGGCCCGTCGGCGCGTCCCGCGGGCACCACTCCGCCGACACCGGTCGTCGGCCCGGCACCGGCCGCTCCCCGGCCGCCGGGCCGACGACCGGCCCCGCCGTCGCCCCGCTGCCCACCCGCCCGACGCCGGCCCGCCCGACGCCGGCCCACTCGGCACCCACCGGCCCGGGCCACCCCGCGACGCCCACCGGCCCGGGCCACCCGGCGGCCCCCGCCGGCCCGGGCCACTCGGCGGCCCCCGCCGCGCCGGTCCGCCGCGCGCCCGCCGGCCCGACCCCGCCAGCCGGCGCGCCGCGGTCGACGCCGCCCGCCGGCTTCCCGCCGGCCGCCCGGCCCGCCTCCCCGGACCGGTCGGCGCGCCGGCCGGACCGGCCGGGACCCGCCCGATCCGCAAGCGGGTGCCGGGCGCGAACCTGCCGGCCGGCCCACCGTCCGCGCCGGCCGGGCCGGTGATCGGGCCGCTGATCGGCGTCCCCGACGACCCGGCCACGGTCCGCGCCCTGGTGGAGGCGTTCCAGGACGGGGTACGCCGAGCCGAGGACGACGTCACCCCGGCCGAACCGACACCGGAACGGCCCCGGCTCAGCCGGCGGGTGCCCGGCGCGAACCTGTCCGTCTCCCCGGTGCCGCCCGCGCCCCCCACCAGCTCCGACCCCGGTGACCCCGTCGAGGTCCGCAACCTCATCACCGAGTTCGAGGCGGGCGTCGCCCGTGCGCTGCGCGAAGTCAGTCCCGACCGCCGCTACGAAGAGGATCCATCACGGTGACCAGCCCGTTCCTGCACGACAACGTCGAACAGAGCACCACCGGCGACCTCAGCCCCGAGGCGCGCACCTTCAACTGGCTGCTCGACTCGTTCACCTCGAGCACCGCCGGGGTGATGGAGGCCATCGCGGTCTCCTCGGACGGGCTGCTGATGGCCATGTCCGCGATCAAGGACCGGTCCAACGCGGAACGGCTCGCCGCCGTGGTCTCCGGCATGACCAGCCTCGCCGGTGGCGCCGCGAGCTGGTACGCGCTGGGCGGCCTCAACCGGGTGATCGTCGACATGGCCGAGGGCTACCTGCTGATCAGCGCGATCAGCAGCGGCTCGGTCCTCGGCGTGGTCGCCGACCGCTCAGCCAACCTGGGCACCGTGGCGTACGAGATGACGCTCTTCGCCGGCCGCGCCGGCGGTGCCCTGAGCCCCCGCCTGATCGCCGAACTGAAGAACGCCGTCCAGCAATGATCCCGGGGGCCGCCGGTGGGGACCCGGAGCCGGAACCCGGCATCCGGATCCGCCCCTTCCTGCGCGCGTCCACCCCGGCCCCGGCGGCGGACGACGGCGGCGGGGAGCCGCCCGGCCCACGCCCGTTCGTGCTCACCGCCGGACGGGTGGAAGGCGACCCGTCGATCGGCCTGGAGACCCAGGTGACCGCCCGTCCCGGCAGCGGCTCGTGGGCGGTGACCGCGCGGCTGGCACCGGAACTGGCCACGATCGTCGCGATCTGCGCCGAGCCGGTGTCGGTCGCCGAGATCTCCGCCCGGACCCGGATGCAGTTCGGGGTGACCCGGGTGCTGGTCGGCGACCTGCGCGCCGCCGGCCACCTCGACGTGCACGTCGCGGACGTCGACGACGCCCTCGATCCGGACCTCATCCTGCGAGTGATTGATGGACTTCGTGCGATCTCCTGAATGGCGGGCGGCCGGCCAGGCCGGGCCGGCCGCGAACAGCGCCCCCGCCCGCTACGGCAACCCGGCCCCGCTGATCGGCCGGGCCACGCCGCCCCCGCCGGCCGGTCCGCCGTTGCCGTACCGGCCGCCGAGCGGGCCCGGGGAACCCGCCCCGATCGTCAGCCGGGTGCCCGCGCCCCGCCCGCCGATCCCGGTGAAGATCCTGATCGCCGGCGGCTTCGGCGTCGGCAAGACCACCACGGTCGGCGCGATCTCGGAGATCGCGCCGCTGACCACCGAGGCGGAGATGACCACCGCCGGGATCGGCGTCGACGACCCCGGTGGGGTGGCCGGGAAGACCACCACCACGGTGGCGATGGATTTCGGCTGCGTCACCATCGACCGCAGCCTGAAGCTCTACCTCTTCGGCACGCCCGGCCAGGCCCGATTCGGCTTCATGTGGGACGACCTGGCCCGGGGCGCGCTCGGCGCGCTGGTGGTGGTGGACAGCGCCCGGCTCGACGACTGCTACCCGGCGATCGACTTCTTCGAGCGGGCCGGGCTGCCGTTCGCCGTGGGCGTCAACGCCTTCGACGGGCGGCTGGCCCTGGATCTGCCGTCGATCCGGTGGGCGCTGGCGATCGCCGAGCACGTGCCGCTGGTGCAGTTCGACGCCCGGGACCGGCTCTCCGTACGGGACGCCCTGCTGGTCGTCCTCGATCGGGCGCTGGACCGGGCGACCCGGGCCCGGGAACGCTGAACCGCCCGTCGGTTCGGTCCGTGATCTGCGAGGGGGTGGACGCGATGCGAGGTGATCTGGACGAGACACTGGCCCGGCTGGCGCGGCGCGAGGAGGCGCAGCGCCGCCGGGTGCCGCTGCCCGGCGAACCGGTCGGGGAGGTCGACCGGGAGACGCCGGTCGACGGCCCGGACCGGGTCCAGCCGGCGGAGCGCCGGGCGGGACACGGCGCGTACCGGCTGCGGGGCGGCGTCCCGCTGCCCGGTGCCGGGGTGCCCCCGCGCCGGGACCCGGTCGAGGAGGTCGCCGAGGCGGTCCGGCGGGTGGTCGCCGAGCACCCCGGGCTCGCCGTGACGCTGCGGGTGGAGCTGGGCGATCAGGGGTACCCGCTGCGGGTCTCCTGGGCGGGCCCGGAGGTGACGGTGGGTCCGGTGCCCGCGCCGACGCCGCCGCCGGCCTGGCCGATGTCGGTCAAGACGGTGGCCGCGCCCGGCCACGACCCGCTGGAGTCGGATCCGGCGGCCCGGCTCGCCGAGATGATCCGCCGCGACCCGTCGCTGCTGGAGGACCCGGGCCCGCGCTGACGCGGGGCGGCGGGTGGACCCGGCGGCTACTGTCGGCGGGTGGCGGAACCCGATCTGACCCTGACCGCGAGCCTGCGGCCGGCCGCGCTGGACGCCCGCCGCGGCGTCGTACGCCTGCACCCCGAGGTGCTGACCGCGCTGGCGCTGCGCCCGGGCGACCCGGTGCGGCTGAGCGGCCGGCGGGTCACCGCCGGCATCGCGGCGGCCGCCGACCCGGGCACCAGCAGCCTCCTGCTCCACGCCGACGACCTGCTGCTCGGCAACCTCGGCCTGCGAGCCGGCGGCCAGGTCACGGTGAGTCCGCTGCGGTGCGTCGCGGCGACCCGGGTCACGTTGAGCGGGCCGGTGGCGGTGACCGCCGCGGTTCCGCCGGAGATGCTGCGGCTCGCGCTGCTCGGCAAGGTGGTCACCGCCGGCGACGACGTCTCGCTGCTGCCGCAGGACGTGCTCCCGGACGCCGCCGTGCGCGGCCTGGTCGAGGCCGCGCGGCGCAGTCTCGCCAGTTCCGTCGGGTACGCCTGGACGAGCACCCTGCTGACCGTGGTCTCGGCGGAGCCGGCCACCGGCGCACTGGTCACCATGGACACGGTGGTGGGCTGGGAGCACGGCGCCGCCACCCACGGCTCCGCCCCTCCGGGGGCGGCCGACCGCTCGGCCGGCACGACTCATCCGGCCGACGAGCAACTCCGGTCCGGGCGCCCGGAGGACGCGCCCGACGTGGACGAGCTGCCCGGGCTGCGCGCCCAGGCCGAGGAGCTGACCGAGCTGCTGGACCTGGGCTTCCACCACCGGGAGGTGCTGGGCCGGCTCGGCACCACGGTTTCGCTGGGCGTGCTGGTCGAGGGTCCGGCCGGCTCGGGCAAGTCGTCGTTGGTGCGCGCGGTCGCCGCCCGCGTCGGCGCGTCGGTCCGCCCGCTCTGGGCGCCGGAGCTGGCCGCGCTGGCCAACGACGCGGCGGCCCGGCGGCTACGCGAGGCGGCCACCGCGGTACGCGCCGGCGGGCCCGCCGTGCTGCTGGTCACCGACGTGGAGGCGCTCGCCCCGGCCGACGAGCCGGGCCCGCTGGCCACCGTGTTCCGGCAGGTGGTCGACGAGATCCTGCGCGCCGGGGTGGCGGTGGTCTGCACCACCGGGCGGCCGGAGGCGGTGGATCCGGCGTTGCGCGGCCCGGACCTGCTGGCGCTGCGGATCACCGTGCCGCTGCCCGACCCGGCGCTGCGCCGCGAGCAGTTGACCGTGCTCACCCGGCAGGTGCCGCTCGCCGGTGACGTGCGGCTGGACGAGGTGTCGGCGCGTACCCCCGGTTTCGTCGCCGCGGACCTGGCCGCGCTGGTGCGCGAGGCCGGGGTGCGGGCGGCGCTGCGGCAGAAGACGGCGGAGACGCCGACCGTGGCGATGGCCGACTTCACCGCCGCGCTGGAGGTGGTCCGGGCGACCACGATGGTCGCCTCCACGCTGGAGCTGGCCTCGGTGACGCTCGACGACGTAGGCGGCCTGCACGAGGTGAAGCAGACGCTCACCGAGTCGGTGCTCTGGCCGCTGACCTATCCGGACACGTTCGCCCGGCTGGGCGTGACGCCGCCGCGCGGCGTGCTGCTCTACGGCCCGCCCGGCTGCGGCAAGACCTACCTGGTCACCGCGCTGGCCGGCTCGGGCCGGGCGAACGTGCTGTCGGTGAAGGGCGCGGAGCTGCTCTCCAAGTGGGTAGGCGAGAGCGAACGCGCGGTCCGTGAGCTGTTCCGCCGGGCCCGCGAGGCGGCGCCCACGCTCGTCTTCCTGGACGAGGTGGACGCGCTGGCCCCGGTACGCGGCCAGGCCACCGACGGGGGCACCACCGATCGGGTGGTCGCCGCGCTGCTGACCGAGCTGGACGGGGTGGAGGCGCTGCGCAACGTGGTGGTGGTCGGCGCGACGAACCGGCCGGAGCTGGTCGACCCGGCACTGCTGCGCCCCGGCCGGTTGGAACGCCCGGTCTACGTGCCGCCGCCGGACGGGCCGGCCCGCGCCGAGATCCTCCGCGCCGCGGCCCGGCACGTCCCGCTCGCGCCGGACGTCGACCTCGACGCGCTCGGCGCCGAGCTGGACGGATTCTCCGCCGCCGACTGCACGGCGCTGGTCCGGGAGGCGGCCCTGGCCGCGATGCGCGAGTCGCTGGCCGCCGCGACCGTGACGGCGGCACACGTCGCGTCGGCCCGCGCCCGGGTCCGCCCCTCCCTGGACCCGACCCAACTGGCCCGCCTGGAGTCCTACGCCGACACCCACCGCCTCCCGTAGGCGTGGAATCCGGCGGAAGACAGACGTCGAGAAGTGGGTCAAGAAGCACCGCCCCGACCGATCGACCGACTGACCGCAGTTCAAGATCTTGGTACGAAACGGCCCTCAGAGGGGCCCTTTCGTACCAAGATCTCCCCCACTCCCGGCATCCAGGACGGCTCACCCACCCCGCGGGAAGCCAGGTCGATCATGAAGTTGGCGGCGATGTAGATCTCCGATCCGGCCGCTAACTTCATGATCGACGCCGCCTCGGCGCGGTCGGCGCGGTCAGTCGGTGGGGAGGAGGGGGCCCAGGGGGCCCAGGTCCAGGTTGAGGTCCTCGGGGGAGAGGCCGAAGTGTTCGCGGAG
Organism: Micromonospora ferruginea; assembly: GCF_013694245.2. NCBI lineage: Bacteria > Bacillati > Actinomycetota > Actinomycetes > Micromonosporales > Micromonosporaceae > Micromonospora > Micromonospora robiginosa. The sequence continues at coordinate 5,895,599 of NZ_CP059322.2, read as the reverse complement.
CTGGGTCATCTGCTCCTCCAGCGCCATCAGCGTGGCGCCGATCCGCTCGACCTGCTCGTCGGTCAGGTCGCCGAGGTCGACCCGGCGCAGCGCCTGCCGTTCCATGAGTTGGCGGAGCAGCTCGACGACGGTGAGCACCAGGCTGGCCAGTCCGCGCTCGACCGAGTCCTGGTCGACCGCGAGCCGGCGGTCCAGCGGACGCACCCGGGGCGCCTGCCATCGCGGCTCGCCGAGCGCCACCGCCAGCTCGGCCGCCTCGTCCCGGCCGGTCACGGCGACACCACCGGCTCCGGCGGCCCGGCCACCGGACCGGGCGACACGAGCGAGCCGGCGGCGAGGTCGGGCGGGGCGAGCGCGCCGACGGACGCGACCAGCGCGCGCAGCGAGATCCGGACCAGGTCCACGTCCGCGATGGCCAGCGTGATGTCCCCGCTGATCACCACGCCGGTCGCCAGCACCCGGTCGAGCAGGTCGACCAGGGCGACCTGCCGGTAGGCCGCCGGGTCGTCGGCGCTGCTCGGCGCCAGCGCCGTCACTCCCATGCCGACTCCGCCGCCGGTTCGGCCACGAAGGAGTACGGGGGCCACGGGCCGGTCAGCTCGAACCGGAGTTCCGGGTGCCGGTCGGCCAACTCGGCGGCGAGCGCGGAGAACGCGGCCACCTCGGCGCGTTCCACCAGGTAGGCGCCGTTGAGCACCATGGCGGTGGGCGCGCCGGACAGCCGCCGGTCCTGCGGCGCGTGTCGCCGGGCGTCGACCGCGTGCCCGCCCAGCGCGGCGTGGACGGCGGCCGCCGCGTCGGCGGCGATCCGCTGCCCCTGCTCCCGGGCGGTGAGCTGGGCCCGCCGACGCCGCAGGTACGCCGCCCCCACCCCACCCCCGCCGGCGGGCTCCTCGACGCGGGGGGTGCCGCCGGGCACCGCGTACCCCTTGACGCCCCACTCCTCGCGGCCGGTGAGCCGGGCCAGCGTGCCGGCCAGGGTGGCGTGCCGTTCGGCCAGCACCCCGGCCACCCGGTCGTCGTCGCGGTAGACGGTCGCGAGCCGGGCCGGCACCACGGCACCGGACCGGGCGAGCGCGTCCACCACCGCGTGGTGCGCCCGGGCGGCGCGCTCCAGCCAGCCCAGGTCCTCCAGGTTGCGGCGCAACGCCTCCTCGCCGTACTCGGTCAGCGGCACATCGCCCACGACGGCGACCAGGCCCGCGCCGGTGACCGCGCGGACCGGTGTGCCGGCGAGGCCGGCGACACCGGCCAGCGACGCCGGGTCCACGGTGGACGTCACCGCGTGCAGCCAGACGCCGGTCCCGGTCGCGACCGGTACGGGCTCAGCGGTCGTACTGGTCATCCCGGTCCCTCCTCGCGGCCCGGGTGGCGACCCGCGGCCGGCGCGACGCCTCCACCTCCTCCGGGTCGCGCGGACCCGGCTCGACCGGCGGGCGGGCCCGGGAGCTGAGCCACGGGTCGTGCTCCCACCAGTCGATGCCGATCTGCCGCGCGGTGTCCACCGAGGCGATGACCAGCCGCAGCTTCAGCGTCAGCAGTTCGATGTCGAGCAGGCTGACCCGGATGTCGCCGGCGATGACGATGCCCCGGTCGAGGACCCGTTCCAGGATGTCGCCGAGGTTCGCCGGCTCGTTGCCGGCCGGCAGCACCTGGCCCGAGTTCTGCACCACCGAGGGCGTCGACGCTTGGCTCATGTCAGCCCCCGTCGCCCTTGCCGCGCTGGTAGCGGCGCGTCCGCCGGTAGCCGAGCAGGCTGCCGGTCATGTCCAGCTCGACCTCGTAGAGCCCGAGCAGGTCGGTCGAGGCCGGGACGCGGCGGTCCTCGACCACCTCCACCCCGACCAGCCAACCGTCGTCGGTGGGCTGGATCGAGGTGATCCCGAGCGCGTCCCGGCCGGTCAGCGCCACCACCTGCCGCAGCCCCTCCCGGGCCGCCTCGGCGGCGCTGATCGCGTCCTCGTCGTCCTCGTCGAGATACCGCTCGTCCCGCGTCCGCGCCGATGTCATCGTCGCCCCCCTCCTGGCCGGCGCGGCCCGCCGCGCCGGTCGGTGGTCGCCCGCCGCGTGGGCGCCGGCCGCCGCGCCGCGCCGCCACCCGGCGACGGGGTACGGCCGGCGGCCGGCCCGGTCAGTCGTTCCAGCACCCGCCGCTGCCCGTGGTCCCGCTCCTCCGGCGTGATCTCGCCGGCAGCGGCGGCCCGGTCGAGTTCCTCCAGCTCACGCCGGATGGTGACCGGGCTGTGCTGCTGCGACTCCGCCTCCCGGGCGACCACCTTGACGATGGCGGTCAACCCGCGCACCGGGGCGTAGGGCAGGGTCAGCAGCGTCCACAGGATGTCCATGCTCAGCCCACCAGTTGGTGCGCGCCGGCGAAGTCGTACGGGGCGAGTGGCCCGATCAGGCGCATCCGGATCAGCTCCCGCCGCCGCTCGGCGAACTCCTCCACGGCCCGGACGAACTCCTCCTCGTCCTCGTCCGCGACCAGGAAGGCGACGTGTGCGGCGTCCATCTCGTGGCTCGGCGCGCGGGCCGCGTCGGTCACCGCGTACCCGCCCACCGCGTCGATCAGCTCGCGGTTCTCGGACTCCCGGCGCAGCTCCACCGCCTGGCTGATCATCTCGCCGAGCCGGATGCGCTGGTCCCGGCTCTGCCCCTCCGGCCGGCCACGTACCTGTTCGGCGAGCGCGGCGGCGTTCCGGTCGGCGGCCAGCAACTCGCCGATGAACGCCTGCTCGTCGAAGCGCCCGTGCACGGTGTACTGCACCCGGCCCTCGAACTCGTCGAGGGCGGCGGCGAACCGGTCGTGGTGCGCGTCGAGCAGGTCGGCGACCGCGTCCTCGCCGGTCACCACCGTGCCGAACCGCACCGGCAGGACCGGCGCGACCGCCGCCGTGCCGTCCAGCAGCCGCTCGTACGCGGTCAGGTCGTCCGGCCGGCCCAGCGGCTCCGCCAGCTCCACCTCGCTGACCAGCGCGGCCAGTTCGCCGTGCCGGACCGCGCTCACCTCCCCGGGCGGGGAGCCGACCCCCTCCGCGTCGAGGGTCGGCTCCACGTCCGACGGCACGATGCCGTAGATGAACAGCCCGGTGTCCTGCGTCATCTCAGTCCTCCCCGTTCCGCCGGCGCGGGCGGTCGCGCAGCGAGTCCGCCACCGCGCCGCTGATCTCCTGCGCCGCCCGGCCCAGCCCGGCCACCGCCTTGCCCTTGGCGGCCGCGCCGGCCGCGCCGTCGATCAGGTCGGGCAGCGTCTTCTGGTCCTTGGGCACGATGTTCATCCGGTCGACCGCCTCGGCGTACCGCAGGTACGTCTCGATGCTGGAGATCGCCACCCGGGCGTTGATCTCCAGGAGCTGGATGCCGACCACCGCGATCGACACCTGGGCGTCGATCACCACGCCCTTGTCCAGCACGGTCTCCACCACGTCGGCGAGGGCGTCACCGCCGCCGCCGGTGCGTTCCAGCGCGCCGCCGGACTGGCCGGCCGTCGCCACGCTCATTCGCCACGCTCCTCACGGCGACGCCGGACCACCGGACGGCGGGGCGCCTCCGGTGCGCGGCGGGCCCGCTCCTCGCGGGGCGCCCGCTCGTCGCGCTGCGGGCGGCGGGCCCGCTCGGGCTGCCGGCGACGCGGCGGCTGCTCCTCCTCCGGCTCCTCGTCGTACTCGTCGTCCTCGAAGTCCTCGCCGTCGTCGTAGTCGTCGTACTCCTGCTCCTCCTCGGTGGGGCGACGGCGACGCGGCGGCCGGCGCTGCTCGGCCGGCTCCCCGTCACGGCCCGACTCCCGCGGCCCACTCCCCTCCCGCTCCTCGCGGAGTGCGGTCTCGTGGTCCTTGACCACCTGGGAGTCCTGGATCTCACCCCGCCAGCCCTCGACCGAGTCCGGGTCGAGCACGGTCTCGGTCATCACGTGCCGGACGAAGTGCTTCAGCTCCAGCCGGACCCGGCGGCCCTGCGCCCGCCAGAGGTTGCCGGTGTGCTCGAAGAGGCCCTGCGGGTGGTACTCCAGCACGACCAGGATCCGGGTCAGCTCCGGGCCGACCTCGTGGAAGCTGACCGTGCCGTCGACCGAGCCCTTGTCGCCCTTGGACCGCCAGTGGACGAGCCGGTCCGGGATCTGCCGGACGATCGTCGACTCCCAGGTGCGGTGCGACCAGAGGACCTGCGCCTTCCAGGTCATCTTCTCGTCTTCGTCGTTGTCGGCCTGCTCGACCTTCTTCATGAAGCTCGGGAAGTCGCCGAAGGTGGTCCACTGGTTGTAGGCCACCCGGACCGGCACGCCGACCTCGATGGTCTCGACGATGTTGGTGACCTTGAGCTTCTTGCCGCCCTTGCCACCCTTGCCGCCGCCGAACGCCGACATCAGCTTCTCCTTACCGCCGGCCAGGCCGGCATGGAACATGGCCTTCAGCGGGGAGTGGCCGTCGGCGAGCTTCTGCGCGCCGGTGGCCGCGGCGACCAGGCCGGGGCCGCCGCCCTGCTTCGCGTACTCGCTGAGCCGGCCGGTGGCGCCGGTGACCCGCTCGGTCACCACCTGCACGGCGCGTTCGCCGATCGCGGTGGCGAGGTTGCGCAGCTCGCCGCCGATCTCGTCGCGTGCGCGGTCGGTGAGGCTGTTCGTGGGCATGGTCACCGCCCCCGACGTCGACGCACCGGGGCCGGCCGGTCGGCGCGGTCGGTGTCGTCGGTCTCGTCGTAGTCGGCGTCCGGCTGGTCGTCCAGCTCCGGCTCCTCGTCCGGGGCGGACCGCGGCCCGCCCTCCGGCGGCGCGCCGGTGCGACGGCGCAACGCGTCCGCGCCGTCGCGCAGGCGGCCGCTGACCGCGTCGATGCCGCTGCCGGCGGCGGCGGTCGCCGCGGCCCGGCCGGCGGTGACCAGGGGTGCGCCGAGCCTGCTCAGGTTGCCCAGTTGTGGGGTCGACCCGAGCAGGCCGGTGGCCATCTGCTTCAGGCCGCCGGGGTTCTGGCTGGCCCGTCCGGCGGCCACGGCGGCCGCCAGGGTGAGTGCGGTCCGCAGCTTCCGGCGGCGGCCCAGGACATATCCGAAACCGACCGCCAGGGCGATCCGAGCTCCGCTCTTCATCAGTTCTCCTTCGCTCCCCGGCGAAAAGGACACCTCATGGGTGGAGCAGGCCCGGAGAACAACTGCCGGGGATCAGCGAAAAAGGGCCTGCGACCGGTGTCCCGCATCAGCGGACCCGGCCGGCAGTACCCGTCAGAACAATCGCAAAACATTTCCCCCGGAGAACCAGATAGGCGCTGCCACGGGGGACGAACTTCGCATCAAGGCGCTATTGAGCAGGGGGAACGCGAGAAGATTGCCGGAAGGCAAGCAACGACCTCAGTGGGTCGGCAGGGCCGAATCCAGACACATTCGGGCGTACGTCTTACCGCCCTGCTCGCGCAATTCGGCACCACATTTACGGAGCACCGAAATGGCACCGGCGTTGTCCGGCGTGGTGTCCGCCACGACGGTGTTCATCCCGGCCGCCGCGGCGACGTGCAACAGTTCCCGCAGCGCGGCGGCGCCCAGGCCGCGGCCACGCGCGGACCGGCCGAGCCACATCCCGGTCTCCACCGTTCCCGGCTCGTCCCGGCGGGCCATGCGCACCATGCCGACCACCTCGCCGCCGGACACGATCGCGTACATCGCCGTCGCGGTCGGGCCGTCCAGGCCGCCGAAACTCGCCCGGTGGAACTCGCGGAAGGCCTCGCGGCGGGCCAGCGACCACCCGGCCGGCGCGTCCACCGGAGGCATCACGTCCTCCGGCTCCGCCTCCGCCGCCGCTACGGAGAGCAACGGCTCCAGGTTTCGCTCGTCCACCGGCTCCAGCCTCACCGCACCTGTCACGAGCCGGAGTCTGCCGGCCGGTGCCACGCCCGTCCACCCCTTTGGGCACTCATTGCCGGTACGGACGAGCGGGGCGTCCGGTCGTACCCCCGGGGTGTTCCCGGCTCACGCTGCGTTGTCAGCCGACCGGCCCGTTCCGGGGGTGAGGGTGCTCACGTCGAGGGCCCGAACTCACACAGCGCGACGGACGCGTCATCGGTGCGCTTGTGCCGGCGCAGCCGGTCCGGGTGGGCCCGTTCGGCCGCCCGTACCCGGTCGATCAGCCCCTCCGGGCCCTCCACGCCCACCACCTCCACCAACCCGGCCCAGTCGAAGAGGCCGAACTGCTCGACCGCGCAGGACGCGCCGTCGCTGAGCAGCACCGCCCGGCGCAGCGCCCCCGGCCCGCGCAGCGGCACCGACCCGGTCACCGCGTGGTACGCCGCGTCCGGGTCACCGGCCGCCACCCAGTAGCCGTGGCTGCGGTTCATCCGGGCCCGCTGCCCGGTCACCGCGCGCCGGAACCGGGTCGACGGGTCGACCTCCCCGTCGGACAGCGCGGTCGCGGTCCGACGCAGGTCGGCCACCGCGGCCTCCAGCCGGTCGTCGGTGACCACGTCGACCCCGACGTCGGTGTCGAGCACCAGCGGACTGTCGCAGAGCACCAGGTAGTCGACCCGGTCCCCGCCCTCGCGCAGCAGGCAGACGGTGGACGACGGGGTGCCGGCGTGGTCCAGGTCGCAGGCGCCGCCGTGGTCCGCGCGTACCGCCAGGATCGCCGCGGCCAGGCTGCTCATCAGCGTGGCCGCCGGCCGCGCGGCGACCGCCAGGCCGATCCGGGCGGCCAGGTGCCGGACGAACCAGGCCGGACCGTGTACGCAGCCGGTGTCGAAGCCCTCCGGCACGGTCGCGCCGTCGAGGACGCCGACGAGCGGGCCGAACCGGAAGACCAGATCCTCGTTCTCCGCGCGCCCCGGCGCCGGATCGGACGCGGTACGCACCCGCATCATCGGCGCGGCGCCGACCGGCCGCGTCGTCCCGCTGCCGGTCGCGTACCGGCGGTCCGGTGCGCCCATCGATCCGCTCCCTCCGTCACCGACCGCCGCCTTACCCGGACCGGGTGCGGCCATGCCACGCATCCGGCCAACTCCACGTCGCCGCGCGAACGCGGTCGGTAACGTCGGGTTCGACCTCGTCGGATCGTCGCAGGGGGATCGCCATGTTGGAACGCTTGCACGAGTCGGGAATCCGCGCGGAACACGCCTACCTGGCCGGATTCGTCAGCATCGGACTCTCGTTCACCAGTTGGTTTCTCTCCAAGAGCCTGGAACGCGCCGGCGTGGACCGGGCGGACCGCTGGGGCATCTTCATCGGCGAGTGGGCGCCGACCTTCTTCGCCATCGGCAACGGGCTGCGCACGTACGAGAAGTGAGGCCGGTCAACGCCGCCGGCTGCGGGCCCGCGACGACCGGAGCCGGCGCAGCCGGCCGATCAGCAGCGGCTCGGCGGCCAGCGCGGCCGGATGGTCGAGCAGCCCGTTGAGCAGTTGGTAGTAGCGCGTCGCGGAGAGTCCGAACGTGTCCCGGATGGCCTGCTCCTTCGCACCGGCGTGCTTCCACCACCGGGACTCGAAGTCGAGGATCCGCCGCTCCCGCTCGGTGAGCCCACCGGCCGGTTCGGCCTCGGCGTCGGGTCGGGTCTCGTCGGCGTCGGTCTCGTCGGCGTCGAGCCGAGCGTCGGCGGCGGTCGGCTCGACGAACGACGCGACCTCGGCCGGAGGCGAGGACTCGACCGGCGGGGCGGGGCGGGGCGGTGGCACCGACGCGCCGGCGCTCCGGCGCGTACCCCTGGTCGTGGCCGACTCGTCGGCGGTGGCCCGGTCGGTGGCGTCGGCGGACACGGCGCTCCTCTCCGACGGCGGGTGACCGGCGCGGGAGCCGCGCCGGCCGGGGGGACCCCAGCGTAACCAGGGCCGCCACCGGCCGCACCGGACGCCTGGTCCGCGCCGCCGGCGTGCGGCCGGCGGCGCGGACGAGGTCAGGAGATGTCCCGCCGGCGCATCGTCCAGAACGCGGCGACCAGGGCCGCCACCGCGCCGACGCCGAACACCACGGCGGACTGCTCCCAGGTGACCACGTACTTGGCCGGCTCGCAGGCGCCCTTGGCGAACTGGCAGGTGTCGTAGTCGAACAGCTCCGCCTGCTTCATGAACCACGACTGGGCGTACGTGGAGAGCACGTAGCGCTCGCCGAACGGCACCGACAGCACGCTGACCGCGATCCGGATGCCGATCTCGCTGATCGCGAACAGCGCCACCGCCGCGCCCAGCGCCATCGCGGTGTGCCGGCCCAGCGAGGCGAGCGCGAACGCGACCGCGCCGACGAGCAGGACCAGCCCCACCGCCCGCAGCCCGTCCAGCCCGATCGAGCGCCACACCCCGGCGGTCACCTTCGCGGTGGTGCCGCGGGACGTGCCGATCAGCCAGAACACCGCCGTCCACAACGCGCCCAGCACGACGCTCAGGCCGAGCACGGTGGTCAGCAACGCGGCCAGCTTGGTGCCCAGCACGGCCAGCCGTTTCGGCCGCCAGAGCAGCAGGTTCATCATGCCGCCGGTGTTCCACTCGGCGCCCACGAAGGACGCGCCGACGATGAACGCGAAGAGCGCCACCGCGCCGGCGAACACGGCGATGAACATGGGAAACTCGGCCCGGAAGTCGAACTGGTAGGGCAGGTTCCACTTCGGGTCGAACATCTCCGGCTGCGGCTGGTAGTCCTTGCCGCAGTTCGGGCCGTACCGTTCCTCGGTCGCCTCGCCCTTGGCCAGGGCGGCCTCACACTCGGTCACGGTGCGCTGCCACTCCTGGACCGACCGCTTGTACTGGGCGTCGGACTCGGCCTGCGCGGCGGCCACCACCTCCGGCGAGAGCTTGTGGCTGGAGAAGCTGAACGCGGTGGCCACGGTGGCGAGCCCGACCACCAGCAGGACGAGCAGCAGCCGGGTGAGCCGGCGCTTGGTGAGCCGGCGCAGCTCGGTGACGAACAGGCTCATGCGCCCCAACCTCCTGCGGTGCCGGTCTGGTCGACCTTGGCGGACTGATCGACCTGACGGTTCTGGCCGGGGACCGGCGCGGTGGCGGTCAGTTCGAGGAACACGCTCTCCAGGTCGACCGCGACCGGGGTGAGCTCGCTGACGTAGAGGCCCTGTTCGGCGAGGAGCCGGCTGACCACGGCCGGCTTGTCCACGCCGGACAGCATCAGGTGGTCGGGTTCGGTGGCGGCGACCCGGACCCCGGAACGGGTCAGCGTCTCCGCCGCCGGCGCCAGGTCGGTGACCGCCTCCAGGCGGACCCGCACGCTGCCCTGGGAGTGCGCCGCGAGCACCTGCTCGACCGGCCCGAACGCGACCCGCCGGCCGAGCGAGATGATGGTGACCGAGTCGCAGATGAGCTGGATCTCGCCCAGGATGTGGCTGGAGAGCACCACCGTCATCCCGGATTCGGCCAGCTCGCGCATGAGCCGGCGCATCTCCCGGATGCCGCCCGGGTCGAGGCCGTTGGCCGGCTCGTCCAGGATCAGCAGCTTCGGGTTCTTGAGCAGCGCGGACGCCACGGCGAGCCGCTGCTTCATGCCGAGCGAGTAGGTCTTCACCCGCTCCCCGGCCCGATCCCGCAGCCCGACCTGCTCCAACACCTCGTCGACCCGCCGCTGCGGCAGCTCGCCGGCGCGGGCGAGCAGGCCCAGGGTGTCCCGCGCGGAGAAGTGCGGGAAGAACTGCGGGCTCTCCACGATGGCGCCGACCTGCCCGGCGACCGCCGGCAACGCCTGCGGCAGCTCCTGGCCGAGGATGGCCATCCGGCCGCCGTTGGGCCGGATCAGCCCGAGCAGCGTACGCAGCGTGGTGGTCTTGCCGGAACCGTTGGGACCGAGGAAGCCGTGCACCTGGCCGGCCTCGACCCGCATGTCGAAGCCGTCGAGCGCGTGGCGGACCCCGCGTTTCCGGCTCCGGTACGTCTTGCGGAGACCTTCGATCTCCAGGACAGCCGACACAGCTGACCTCCCCCGATGAGTTAGGTGACAGCGACACCATACGCGGTATGCACGGGAAGGCAATACCGGGTATGCAGTGTCGGCGTGTTAAAAGGGGGCCCCGCCTATACCGGAGGCGTTAAGCGGGGGCCCCTCCTTACCCCTCAGGCGCAGACGACGTGCACGCCGGCGTCCCGGAACGCCTGCACCAGCGCGGCGGGGGCGCCCGAGTCCGTCACCAGCGTCTCCACCCGGTCCACCGGGCAGATCCGGGCGAACGCGTGCCCGCCCAGCTTCGACGAGTCGGCGATCACCACGACCCGCTTGGCGCGCGCCACCATCAGGCTGTTCATGGCCGCCTCACCCTCGTGGTGCGCGGCGGCGCCGAGCTGCGGGTCGATCGCGTCCACGCCGAGCAGTGCGACGTCGAGCGTCACCTCGCGCAGCAGCGCCCCGCCGAGCGGGCCGACCAGCTCGAACGACTTCGGCCGGACCACGCCGCCGGCCACCACCACCTTCATCCGCGAGCGCACCAGCAGCTCGTTGGCGATGTTCAGCGCGTTGGTGACCACGGTGAGCTGGGCGCCCTCGGCGCTGGTGTTCAGGTCGGGGCGGACCGCCAGGGCCCGGGCCACCTCGGTGCTGGTGGTGCCGCCGTTCAGCCCGACCACGGTGCCCGGGGAGACCAGCGCGGCGGCGGCCGCGCCGATCCGCTGCTTCTCCGCCGAGTGCTTGGCGGTCTTGTAGCGCAGCGGCAGGTCGTACGAGACGCCGTTGGCGACCGCGCCGCCCCGGGTCCGCGTGATCATCTGCTGCTGGGCGAGCTGGTCGAAGTCCCGCCGGATGGTGGCCTGGGAGACCTCGAGCCGCTCGGCCGCCTCCTCGACGCTGACCCGGCCGCTGTCGGTCAGCATCTCGAGCAGCGCGTTCCAACGCGCGTAGCGGTCCACCGCGGGGGCCTCCCCTGACTGTGCACGTACGGTGATTGATTGCGTGCACAGTAGTGCGCGAAACTACGTCTGCGCAAAACCCTGTGCTGCGCGAACCGGGAGACGGTTGCCACGCCCACCCCGGTTCGCGCAGAATGACGCGCGAAAGATGGCCTTATCGCGCCGTATTGCGCAAGGTCTTCCCTGGCGAGGAGTTGTCATGGCGTACGTGCACGCGGAGATCGCGAGCCAGCCCGACTGCTGGCGTGAGGCGGCCCGACTGGCGCCGACCGTCGCCGCGCACCTGCCGAGCCCCGGCGAGCGGGTCGCCGTGGTCGGTTGCGGAACGTCGTGGTTCATGGCAGCGGCGTACGCCGGGCTGCGCGAGGGCGCCGGCCAGGGCGAGACCGACGCGTTCCAGGCCAGCGAGTTCCCCACCGGCCGCCGCTACGACCGGCTCATCGCGATCACCCGATCCGGCACCACCACCGAGGTGCTCGACCTGCTCGCCGCGCTGCGCGGCCGGACCCCCACCACGGTGCTGGTGGGCGACCCGGGCTCGCCCGCCGTCGCGCTGGCCGACGCCGCCGTCGCGCTGCCCTTCGCCGACGAGCGCTCGGTCGTGCAGACCCGCTTCGCCACCACCGCGCTCGCGCTGCTCCGCGCCCACCTCGGCGAGGACCTCGGCCGGCTGGCCGCCGACGCCGAGGTGGCCGTCCGGGCGCCGCTGCCGATCGACCCCGCCGGCATCGAGCAGGTGACGTTCCTCGGTCGCGGCTGGACCGTCGGGCTGGCCCAGGAGGCGGCACTGAAGTGCCGCGAGGCGGCCACGTTCTGGGCCGAGGCGTACCCGGCCATGGACTACCGGCACGGCCCCATCTCGGTCGCCGCCCCGGGCCGGCTGGTCTGGGCGTTCGGCGACATCCCGGACGGGCTCGCGGAGGACGTGGCGGCCACCGGCGCGGCATTCGCGCACAGCCGCACGCACGGCTGCCGCACGGTGCTGACGAGCTGGGCGGCCGGCCGTACCCCGGTCGACCCGATGGCCGACCTGATCCTGGCCCAGCGGTTCGCCGTCGCGCTGGCCACCAGCCGCGGCCTCGACCCCGACGCCCCCCGGCACCTGACCCGGTCCGTGGTCCTGGCATGAGCGAGCGCACCGAGCGCAGCGAGGGCCACGAGCGCATGCCCAACTGGCAGACGGCGTGACGGACCGCGACGAGGTCGTCGTCGCGTTGGACGTGGGCGGCACCGGGATGAAGTGCGCCCTGGTCCGACCGGACGGCACGACCGTGCACACCGAACGGCACGCCACCGACGCGGAGCGCGGGCCGGACGCCGTGGTCGGCACGATCCTGGCCGTGGCCGACGGGCTGGCCGCCACGGCTCGCGCCACCGGGCACACGCCGGTGGCCTGCGGCATCGCCGTGCCCGGGGTGGTCGACGAGGCGCGCGGGGTGGCGGTCTGGTCGGCGAACGTGGGCTTCCGGGACGTACCGCTGCGGGAGCTTGCGGCCACCCGCCTGGGCCTGCCCGCGGCGCTCGGCCACGACGTGCGGGTGGGCGGCCTGGCCGAGGCCCGGCTCGGCGCCGGGCGCGACGCCGGCCACGTGCTCTTCGTCGCGATCGGCACCGGCATCGCCGCCGCGCACGTGGTCGACGGGTCGGCCGCCACCGGCGCGCACGGCGCCGCCGGGGAGATCGGCCACATCCTGGTACGCCCCGGCGGCCCGCGCTGCGGCTGCGGCCGGGACGGCTGCCTGGAGGCGGTGGCCTCGGCCTCGGCGATCGGCCGCCGCTACACGGAGCTGGCCGGCGCGCCGGCGACCGCGGCGGAGGTGGCCGACCGGGCGGCGGCCGGTGAGCGGCTCGCCGGCGACGTCTGGCGGGAGGCGGTCGAGGCGCTCGCCGACGGTCTCGCCACCGGGCAGGCGCTGTTCGACGTGGCGACCGTGGTGCTCGGCGGCGGCCTGGCCCAGGCCGGCCCCCGGCTGTTCGACCCGCTGCGCGACGCGCTGCGCGCGCGGCTGACCTTCCACCGCGAGCCGCGCCTGGTCGCGGCCGCGCTCGGCGACGAGGCCGGCTGCCTCGGCGCCGCCCTGCTGGCCCTGGACACACTGGCGAAGGAGAGTCGATGACCCGGCGCGTGACCGGCAAGGTGGTGACCCCGACCGGCGTCGTCCGGCAGGGCTGCGTGGAGATCGCGGACGGCCGGATCACCGCGGTCGCCGAGTACCCGTCGGTGCGTGACGGGCACTGGATCGTGCCGGGCTTCGTGGACATGCACACCCACGGCGGCGGCGGGCACACGTTCACCACCGGCGACCCGGAGTCCGCCCGGCAGGCCGCCGAGTTCCACCTCGGCCACGGCACCACCACGCTGCTGGCCAGCCTGGTCAGCTCCCCGTTCGCGCTGATGCGCGACGCCACCGCCGCGTTCCGCCCGCTGGTCGAGAGCGGCGTGCTCGCCGGCATCCACTTCGAGGGCCCCTACCTGTCCGCGGACCGCTGCGGCGCGCAGAACCCGGAGTTCCTGCGCGACCCGTCCGTCGAGGAGCTGACCGAGCTGATCGAGGCGGGCGCAGGCGCGGTACGGATGGTCACGGTGGCACCCGAGCGCGCGGGCGCGACCGAGGCGATCGAGCTGCTGGTGGCGAACGGCGTGGTCGCGGCGATCGGTCACACGGACGCCACCTGGGCGCAGACCCGCGCGGCGGTGGCCGCCGGGGCGAGCGTCGGCACCCACCTGTTCAACGGGATGCGACCGCTGCACCACCGCGAGCCCGGCCCGGTGGTGGCGCTGCTGGAGGCCCCGAGCGTGGTCTGCGAGCTGGTCGCCGACGGAGTGCACCTGCACGACGGCATGCTCGGCTTCGCCGCCTCGGTGGCCGGTCCGGAGCGGGCCGCGCTGATCACCGACGCGATGGCCGCCGCCGGCATGCCCGACGGCGACTACGAGCTGGGCGGCCAGGCGGTCACCGTGGCCGACGGCGTGGCCCGGCTCAGCCGCGGCGGCGCGATCGCCGGCAGCACGCTCACCATGGACGCCGCGCTGCGGCACGCGGTCGGCGCCGGCGTCGCGCTGCCCGACGCCGTCCGGATGGCCGCCACCACCCCGGCCCGCGCGCTCGGGCTGGGCGACCGGGTGGGCGCGCTCCGGGCCGGCCTGCGCGCCGACCTGGTGGTGCTGGACGACGATCTGAACGTGGTCCGGGTGATGCGCGCCGGCGACTGGGTGGAGTGAGTCAGGCGGTGGGCACCTCGACGCCCAGCACGGCCTGCTCGTCCGGGCGGTGCACCAGCACGTCCGCCAGGTAGGAGTGCACGGCCCGGCGCATCCCGACGTCCCGGCCGGCCTGCTCGGAGAGCAGCCACTTGTGCTCGATGATCTGGGCGAACAGCTCCTGCGGCTCCAGCTTGCGCCGTAGGTGCGCCGGCACCGCCCGGACCACCGGCTCGAAGACCTCGGTGAGCCAGCGGTGCGCCGCCTGCTGCTCGTCGGTCAGGTCGCTCTCCACCCGGTAGGCGTCCAGGTCGTTGAGGAGCTTGCGGGCCTGGTTCTCCTCGGCGTCCAGGCCGGTGAGCCGCAGCAGCCGCCGGGTGTGGTAGCCGGCGTCGACCACCTTCGGCCGCACCAGGTACCGCCCGTTGTCGACGGTCGACATGGCCACCTCGGCCACGTCGAAGCCCAGCTCGTTGAGGCGGCGGATGCGGCCCTCGATGTCGTGCCGGGCGGCGCGCTCGACCTGCTGCTCGTAGGTGATCTCGTGCCAGAGCCGCTCGTAGCGCCGCACCACCTCCTCGCAGACCACCTCCGGGTCGATCGACTCGTGCAGCAGGCCGGCGGCCTGCAGGTCGAGCGCCTCGCCGAAGATGTTGACCCGGGCGATCTCCAGGTCCTCCCCGCGCTGGCCGTTGGAGAGCGACGGGTGCAGCGCGCCGGTCTCGGCGTCGACCAGGTAGGCGGCGAACGCGCCCGCGTCCCGCCGGAACAGCGTGTTCGACAGCGAGCAGTCGCCCCAGAAGAAGCCGGTCAGGTGCATCCGCACGATCAGCGCGGCCAGCGCGTCCAGCAGCCGGTTCATCGTCTCCGGACGCAGCATGTTGGAGAACAGCGCCCGATAGGGCAGGGAGAACTGGAGGTGCCGGGTGATCAGCACCGGGTCGAGCGGCTCGCCGTCGTCGGTCTGCCGGTCGGCCACGATCGCGATCGCCTCGACCGACGGGAAGTCGATCCGCTCCAGCGCGCGCAGCAGGTCGTACTCCCGTTCGGCCACCCGCTCGCCGGTCTCCTTCACCGCGTAGACGTAGCCGCCGAGCCGGACGAACCGCACGACGTGCCGGGAGATGCCCTGGGGCAGCGCCACCAGGTGCTCGGCAGGCCACTGCTCCAGCGGGGTCGACCAGGGGAGGTCGAGCAGCGCCGGGTCGACGAGGGCCGAGGTGATCCGCACGGCAACCAGTGTGACCGCTGACCCCCGGGCAGCGCTTCCCTTCGTGGTTCGGCACACAGCCTCCGATCTCCTCGCCCCCGGCCGGCCGGTAGCGTGGTCGCGTGCGCCAGACCTCAGCGGTACGCCGCGACCTGCGGCTGCGGCCGGTCCGACCGGCCGGGTGGTGGTGCGACGGGCTGCTGCTCGCCGCGTTGGTGGCGCTGACCGTGACGCTCGCCTCCGGTCACCTCTTCGGGCTGGACCGGGCGGTCGCCGACTGGTCGGCCGCGCACCGGCCGACCGCCGCGCGCTGGGTCGCCATGGCACTCAACCTGCTCGGGCAGGGCACCCCGCTGACGTTGCTGGCCGCCGGGCTGGGCGTGCTGCTGGCGCTGCGGCTGCGCTCGGTGCGGGCGGTACTGCCGCCGGTGACCGCGTTCGTGCTGACGTTCTTCACCATCGGCCCGCTGAAGGTGTGGACCGCCCGCCCGGCGCCGAGCGCCAGCGTCAAGGAGCCGTTCCTGACGCCCGAGCAGACCCTGCCGCTGTTCCAGCACGAGCTGCCGGTGCGCTTCGCCCAGTCGTACCCGTCCGGGCACGTGGCCAACGCGATCGTCTGGTACGGCGTGCTCGCCCTGCTGCTGGCGCCGCTGCTGCGCACGGTCGGCCGCGTCGCGCCGCCCCGGCTGGTCACCGTGGTCCGGGTGGTGCCGCCGACGGTGGTCTTCTGCACCACCGTCTACCTGGGCTGGCACTGGCTCACCGACTCGGTGGCCGGGCTGCTGCTCGGGCTGCTGCTGGACCGGCTGCTGCACCGGGTGCCCTGGAACGCCCTGCCGCTGCCGGCGCGACTCGGAGCCTGGGCCAGGCCGGCCGACGGGCTCGACTGAGCGTCCGCCGACCACGGGCCACGGCGGTGGCCCGTCGACCTCCGCCCGGTGCCGTCGGGGCGATCCCGCAGGCGGCACCGGCCGTTCACCCCGGCACCCTAGGCTGCGGTGGTGGAACGGCTCGCGCGGCGACTCGGCGTACCCGATGCGGTGGTCATCGGTCTGGGCGCGATGCTCGGCGCGGGCGTCTTCGTGGTCTTCGCCCCGGCCGCGTCCGCGGCCGGCGGCGCCGGGCTGCTCGTCGCGCTCGCGCTGGCCGGCTTCGTCGCGTTCTGCAACGCCACCAGCTCGGCCCGGCTCGCCGCCCGCCACCCGGAGTCCGGCGGCACCTACGTCTACGGCCGGGAACGGCTGCACCCGTTCGCCGGCTTCGTCGCCGGCTGGGGATTCGTGGTCGGCAAGACCGCGAGCTGCGCGGCGATGGCGCTGACCATCGGCGCCTACCTGTGGCCGGGTCGGGCGCGGCTCGTCGCGGTCCTCGCGGTGGTGGCGGTGACCGCGGTGAACCTGCGCGGGATCGGCAAGACCGCGGCCGTCACCCGGGCGCTGGTCGCGGTGGTGCTCACGGTGCTCGCGGTGGTGGCGGTGACCGGCGCACCGCAGGTGGTCCCCGATCGGCTCACCGTCTCCGCCGACGTCCCGACGCACGGCGTGCTCACCGCCGCCGGCCTGCTCTTCTTCGCCTTCGCCGGGTACGCGCGGATCGCCACGCTCGGCGAGGAGGTCCGCGACCCGGAACGCACCATCCCCCGCGCGGTGCCGCTGGCGCTCGGCGCGGTGCTGGCGGTCTACCTGACGCTGGCCGTGGTGACGCTCGGCGTGCTCGGCCCCGACCGGCTCGCCGCCTCGACCGCGCCGCTCGTCGACGTGGTGACCGCCGCCGGCCACCCCGGGCTGGCCTGGCTGGTCCGGGCCGGGGCCGCCGTCGCGGTGACCGGGGTGCTGCTCTCCCTGCTCGCCGGCGTCGGCCGCACCACGCTGGCGATGGCCCGCCGCCACGACCTGCCCGACGCGCTGGCCGCCGTGCACCCCCGCCACCGGGTGCCGCACCGCGCCGAACTGGCGGTGGCCGCCGTGGTGGCCGTGGTGGTGGCACTCGGCGACGTCCGGGGCGCGATCGGTTTCTCCAGTTGCACCGTGCTGGTCTACTACGCGATCACCAACGCGGCGGCGCTGACGCTCGGCCCGTCGCTGCTCGCCGCGCTGGGGCTGGTCGGCTGCCTGGTGCTCGCGGTCAGCCTGCCGGTGACCAGCGTGCTCGCCGGGTTCGGCGTGCTCGCCCTCGGCGCCCTCTGGTACGCGGTGCGCCACCGCTGAGCGGGGTCACTCCGCCGGTTCACGCGGGGTCGGCGGCGCGACCGGCGCGGGCGTGGTCTCCCGCAGCAGCGCGGTCAGCCCGGCCCGGCGGGCCACCACGGTCAGCCGGTCCCCGGCGGTGAGCACCACGCGCGGGTCGACCGACCAGTCGGCCTTCTGCCCGCTACGGGTGTGCGCGAGGAGGCGCACCTCGCCGGGCCGGGCCACCGCGCCGAGCGGCCGGCCGTCCAACGGGGAGCCGGCCACCACGGGCACCTCGGTGACCAGCAACGCGTGCCGGTCCACCGGGATGGTGGCGATCACCGCGCGGTCCAGCAGGGCCGCCGCGAACGACGGCGCGGCCAGGTAGGACACGCTGCGCGAGATGCCGATGCCGAACGCCTGCTGGATCCGTTCGGCGAAGTCGCCGTCGAACAGCCGCAGCACCACCCGCAGGTCGGCGTCGAGCGAGCGGGCGATCAGCGCGGCGCGCAGGTTCGCCCCGTCGTCGGTGGAGACCACCACCAGCGCCTGGCTGGTGTCGACCGAGGCGGACCGCAACGTCTCCTCCAGGCCGGCGTCCCCGACGATGACCGGCACGCCCAGCCGGTGCGCCAGCGCGGCGCCCCGCGCGTCGGGGTTCTTGTCGATGACCACCACCTCGACGCCGAAGTCGTGCAACTGCGCCATCACCCGGGTGCCGATGTTGCCCAGCCCGACCACCACCACGTGCCCGGAGCGGTCGGGTTGGATCCGGCCGGCGTGCAGGGCCAGCCGGGCGTTCACGATGCCGTCGACCACGGCGGCCGTGATCAGCGGAATCAACGCGAGCCCGGCCAGGTTGAGCACCACCTGCATGACCTGGGCGGCGACCGGTTTGTTGACGTCCGGGTCCTGGCCGCTGAGCGTGGTGACCAGGGTCAGGTAGATGGCCTCGCTCCAGGTGACGGCGGCGGCGCGGGCGTTCAGCCAGCCCAGCACCGCGATCACCCCGAGCAGCACCAGCACCGCGATGCCGATCTTGCGGGTGGCGAAGCTGCGGACCGCCCGCACCAGCACCTCCACCGGCTGCCGGCGCCGCCGGGCCCGGACCAGCCGGCGCGCGGCCAGTTCGGTGCCGGGCGGCTGGCCGGTCGCCTCGGCCAGCACCACGTCGGCCGCGGCCTCGTCGGCGGGCAGCACCCGGACCAGCTCCGGGTCGGTGGTCACGGCCAGGCCGCAGACCACGTCCCGCGGGCGTACGTCGGCGCGGCGGGCCACGTAGAGCGTGCGGCCGGCGTGCCGGAAGTGGGTGGGCGCCACCTCGCCCAGCGCGGCGGCGACGAAGGCCGGGGCGGCCATCGAGGCGTCCGAGATGACCGCCGAGTCGGGGAAGAGCTGGCGCAGCCCGTCGGCCAGGTTGGTGTTGAACATCCGCACCACCAGGCGCAGCCGGGGCTCGACCTCCTGCGCGCAGAGCGCCGCGTGCATGTTGCCCACGTCGTCCTGGTGCAGCAGGGCCAGCCCGGCCGCGTCGGCCAGGCCGGCCCGGCGAAACGCGGCCTCGTCGAGCCGGTCCGCCGTCACCACGCGTACGCCGGGCACGCCCCGCCCGTCGGGGCCGTCGGAGCGGCGGCGCTCCGGCACCACGAGCGTCACCCGGACCTGCCCGGCGGCCGGGTCGGTGGCGAGCAGCGCCCGGACCACCCAGTAGGCCAGCGGGTCGGAGCCGCAGACCACGTAGTGGGGGCGTTCGTCCCCGTTCGGCCGGAACCGCCACCCGGTCGCGCGGCGCGCTCGATCGCGCAGAGGCTCGGCCATGCCCGGATCGTAGTCAGCCGCTCGCAGCGAGCGCAGCCCCCTTCGATCTTGAACGCATGCCGCCGCCGGGTACGGGTAGAGCACCGGCATGCAGACGTTCCTGCCGTATCCGGACTTCCTGGCCAGCGCCCGGACGCTGGACCAGAAGCGGCTGGGCAAGCAGCGCGTCGAGGCCATCCAGGTGCTGCGCGGGCTGACCCGACCCGACTACGGCTGGCGCAACCATCCCGCGGTGAAGATGTGGGCCGGGTACGAGGAGGCGCTGACCCGCTACGGGCTGGACATGTGCGCGGTGTGGTGCGAGCCCGGCCGGGCGGACACCTGCGCCGCCACGCTCGCCACCGACCTCGCCGCCGCGTGCGGCATCACCACCGTTCGCGCCCAGGACGAGCTGGCCGCCACCGGGGATCTTCCGCCCTGGCTGGGCCGCGACGACCTGCACCGCAGTCACCGGTCCTCGCTGCTGCGCAAGGACCCCACCCACTACCGCCCCCTGTTCCCCGCCGACACCCCACTCGACCTGGACTACATCTGGCCCCCTTCCGACCGCCCCCGCCACTGCCTGCCGTGAGAGGCCGTCCCCGCCTAGGGTGTCGGGATGACGGTCGCACCGCGGGAGGCGGAGACGCGCATCGGTCCGATCGGCGCCCTGCTCTGCCGAGTGATGTTCCTGGCGATCTGCCTGCCCGGACCGGTCCTCCTGGTCGCTGCCGTGTCGCAGAGCCGGAGCCTGTCCGCCACAGACTTCTGGGGCCTGCTCGCCGGGGGTCTACTGACGACGATCGTCGGCGTCGGCTTCGGAGTCTGGGGCCTGCGACTCGTCACCCGCTCGCGCCGCGACATGCGGCGGCTCGCCGCCACCGGCGTCGCCGCCACGGCGGAGGTGCTCGCGGTGGCTAATCACCTGGGCGAGGACCCCGGGCTGCGACTCCGCCTGCGGATCAGTGGGGTCGGGTTCGCCACCTTCGAGGTCGAGGCGGTTCGCCCCGATGACCCGGCTCTCGTGCCCGGAGCGCTCCTCCCCGTGGTCGTGGACCCGGCGTCGCGCGTCTTCTCGTTGTGCGGCAATGGTTAAGCGGGGGCCCCGCCTCTACCGAATGCGTTAAGAAGGGCCCCCGCCTTTCACCTCGGGCAGGATGGGGGGCACTGTTGAGTGGAGGGTGGGGGAAGTGGGGCTGTCGCAAGCGGTTGGTCGGCTCATCGGCGTACGCGAACACGTGGTGGACCCGGGCGGTGGTGGCGCGCCCCGCGTTCCCCGGCCGGCCTCGGCGCTGGTGGTGGGTGGCGGCATCGCCGGCATGTCGGCGGCGGTGGTGCTGGCGGAGCGCGGGGTGGCGGTGACCGTGCTGGAGGCCGCGCCGCATCTCGGCGGCCGGCTCGGCGCCTGGCCGGAGGCGCTGCCCGACGGTCCGCAGCAGAACGAGCACGGCTTCCACGCGTTCTTCCGGCAGTACTGGAACTGGCGGTCGATCCTGCGCCGGGTCGACCCGACGCTGGGTTTCCTCAAGCCGATCCCGGGCTATCCGATCCTGTCCGCGCAGTGGCCGACCGAGGAGTTCGGCAAGCTGCCGCCGGCCCCGCCGGCCAACCTGCTGGCGCTGCTGCTGCGCAGCCCGAGCCTGCGCCTGGCCGACCTGCGGTCGATGGACCGGGACGCCGCGCTGCCGCTGCTCACCTACGACCCGGAGCGCACCTACGCGGAGTTCGACGAGCGGACCGCCGACGACCTGCTCACCTCGCTGCGCCTGCCGGACCGGGCCCGGGCGATGCTGTTCGAGGTCTTCTCGCACTCGTTCTTCAACCACGAGGCGGAGATGTCGGCCGCCGAGATGATCGCGCAGTTCCACTTCTATCTGCTCGGCAACCCGGAGGGGTTGGCGTTCGACTGCCCGGACCAGGACTACGCGACGGCGATCTGGGAGCCGCTGACCCGGCACGTGGAGAAGCACGGCGGCCGGGTGCTGACCGGCGCCCGGGCCGCGACGCTGGACCGCACCGCGGAGGGCTGGCGGGTGACCGGTGCGGACGGCGACTCCTGGGCGGCCGGGCACGTGGTGCTCGCGGTCGACCCGCCGGCGCTGGCCGCGCTGGTCGCCGCCTCTCCCGGCCTGGTCACGGCGGCGCCCGAGCTGGTAGCGCGGATGCCCGCGTTCGGCGAGCCCGGTCCGCCGTACGCGGTGGCGCGCTACTGGATGGACGGGGACGTGCGCCCGGACCGGGCGGTGTTCAGCGGCGTGTCCCGTCAGCCCACACTGGACTCGGTGACGCTCTACCACCGGCTGGAGGCGGAGCCGCGCCGCTGGGCGGAGCGCACCGGTGGTTCGGTGGTGGAGTTGCACGCGTACGCCTGCGAGCCGGACGTGCCGGCCGACGAGCTGGCCGCGCGGATGCTGCGGGAGCTGACCGCGCTCTGGCCGGAGGTGGCCGACCTGCGGGTCCGCGAGCTGCGCGCCCGGGTCGAGGCGCAGGCGCCGGCGTTCACGCCGGGTAGCCACGCCGGACGGCCCGGGGTACGCACCGACGCCGAGGGGCTGTACCTGGCCGGGGACGGGATCCGGACCGAGTTCCCGAGCGCGTTGATGGAGCGTTCGGCGGCGACCGGGATCATCGCGGCGAACCACATCCTGCGGGCGGAGGGGGCGGCGGCTGAGCCGGTCCGCTCGATCCGTCCCCGGGGGCTGCTGGCACGAACCGCCGATAAGCGGTCATAAAACGCATAAGGTCGGGTGGTGGGCACCGCGGCGCGGACGGAGGACCGGCAGGACGAGCGGACCGCCGTGGTCACCGCGCTGCGCCTCGGCTGGTCCATGGCGGACGCCTACCACCACGCGCAGACCGCCGACCTGGTCGCGGACCCCCACCGGCCGGCGACCGCCCCGGCGAAGCTGTCCAACCTGACCGAGATGCCGGGGCGGCAGCGGCTCGGCATGTACCTCGACGGGGTCGACGTGGCGCTCGCCCAGATCGCCCCGCTGACCCCGTCCGGTCGGGTGCTGCCGTCGACCGACGCCGCCCGGCGGGCCGCCGGGGCGGACCGGGAGCCGCTGCTGCTCGCCCTCGACGGGCTGAACGTCGACGTGCTGCGCTGGACCATGGCGACCAACCACCGGGTCGGGGTGGCGTACCGGCTGGGTCGCTCGCTGGCCGACACGGTCCGCCGGAGTGACGCCGCCGAGCTGGTGCAGCGGTTCGGCGGGCGGCAGGTCCAGCTCAGCCGGTGGCTGGACGAGTTGGCCAGCGTGCTGCCGCCGTACTCGGCGGCGGTGGTGCGCCGCTCGCTGTCCGCCTGGGCCGGCGCGGTCGGCCGGGCCACCGTCGGCGACCCCGGTGAGGCGGGGCTCGCCGAGCTGGCCCGCGAGCTGCGCAACCAGGGCGACCTGTGGCAGGACGTGCTCACCGGCGGCCTGCACCCGCGCGACCTGCTGGACGAGGAGAACTGGGCGGTGGTGGCCCGCAACGTCGTCATCCGGGACCGCAGGCTGGTGGCGCAGGCGGCCCGGGGCATCTTCTGGCCGGTGCTGGCGCCGCTGCTGGTGGTGCTCCTGGCGGTGGTCGGGGTCAGCGCCGCGGCGGCGGCCGGCTCCCCCACCACCCGGGCCGCGGTGGCGCTGGTCGGCCTCGGTGCCGGGCTCACCGCCATCTGGCGGTCCATCTCCACGCCCACGCTGTCGGTGGCCGCCGAGGTGAACCGGCCGCTGCTGGAGAGCGAGCTGGTGGCGCAGATGAGCGCCCGGATCGACCGCCCGCTCGCCGCCGCCCGCCGGGCCGGGCGGGCCGGACGGCAGCGGCCACCGTCCGACGTCGGATCGAAATACGTTGCCCGCGTTTCCGGCGTCGATCTACCGTGAACCCGCAAGGTCAACCACCGTTCCGGGAGCCGTCCATGTCGCTGCGATCCGCTACCACGCTGACGTCGTGGCTGCTCAGCGACGGCTGCCCATGGTCCGGAAGGCCCGACTGACGCGCCTCGCGCGTCCCCGTCGTCGCCGCCCGGTCCCCGTGGACCGGGCGGCCTTTTCGTCGCACCAGCGACCGATCGTGAAGGGAGAACCCGGTGGACGCCGTCCTCGTCGTCAACGCCGACCTCGGCCCGCTGCACCGGGTCACCGTCCAGCACGCGATCCGGATGCTCTGCCGCCGGGTCGCCGAGATCCACGAGTCCGAGCCGGACCAGGTCATCGGCATCTTCCCGCTGCCGCGGGTGGTCCGCCTCGTCCGGTACGTGGTGACCCGTTGGCGGTTCCGGGCCGGCCCGGCCTGGTCCCGGGCCGGGGTGCTGGCCCGCGACGGCCGGCGGTGCGCCTACTGCGACGGCCCGGCCACCACGATCGACCACGTCCTGCCCCGCTCGCGCGGCGGCCGGAACACCTGGGGGAACACCACCGCCGCCTGCTACCCGTGCAACCAGCGCAAGGGCGACCGGACCCCGGCCGAGGCGGGCATGCCGCTGCGGCGGGAGCTGGCGACCCCGAGCTGGGCGTCGCTGGCGCGGTGACGGACGGCCGGCGGGCACAGGGGGCGGCGTCGGGGGTACACCCCGGCGCGGCGCCCGCCGGCCCCGTCCGCCGGAGATCTTGGTACAGGTCGGCCCTCAGAGGGGCGGTTCCGTACCAAGATCTAGGCATTTCCGGGGCGCGCCACGAAGGTGTGGCTGGCCGCCGACGTCGAAGCCTGGATCACCGAGCACCGACGGCCTCGGCCGGCCGACGACGAGGAGTAGCCCCTCCCCCGGGGCCAGCCGGGATCTTGGAAGGAAACGGCCCCCAGAGGGGCCCAAATCTTCCAAGATCTAACGAGGCGCGTGGTTCTCACGCATCGGTGGGAGCGGCGGCGGGGTAGCGACGCAGGAACGCCTCGGCCCGGCGCGCGTCGCGGGGAGCCTGCCAGCAGGCGATGCCGAACATCACGCCGGTGAGGCCCAGCAGGACCAGCCAGATCGGGGCGAAGCTGAGCAGCCCCTGACCGAGGTTCGTCGTCGCCAGGCCGGCGAGCAACAGCACGATCCATCGCTGGCCGGCCAACTGGGCCGCGGTCGCGCGCAGCCAGGGCAGGTCGTCCGGGGACTCCACGACACCACGCCGAACCGCCCGCACCAGTTCACGGCGGCGACGCCAGTCCACCGCCCAGAGCCGCGACTTCCGGTTGGCCCGGTAACCGCCGCTACGAAACATCTGGACCAGCGCGACGATCTCGATCACGACTCCCAGCGCCATCAGGACCTCGCCGGTCACCTCCGCCCAGCCCGGCGGGTCGCCACGTTCCAGCCAGGTGTCCCAGAAGCCGTCCGCCAGTGCCCCTAGCAGAAACGACACCAGCGCGAAGGCCACAATCGTGCCGGCGAGCAGCAGCCGGAACCGTCGACGTCCGCGCCGGATCTCCTGGCGCTCCCCCGTACCGTCCATCATGGTCCCCCGTTCGACCCTCGGGGGCGTACCCCCAGGGTGTGGCGGGGAAACGGCGGTCAGTGCGGCGCCGGCGGGGTCCAGCCGAAGCGCGGCGGCCGGCGTTCGTTGACCGCCGCGATCCCCTCGCGGGCCTCGCCGCTGTCCCGCACCTGGGCGTGCCACCAGGCGATCCGGTCGGCGTCGGCGCGCCCGTCGACGATCTCCTTGGCGGCGGTCACGGTGAGCTGGGACCGTTCGGCGATGGTGGCGGTCAGCGCCGCCACCCGGTCGGCGAGCGCGCCGGCCGGGAGCACCTCGTCGACCAGGCCGATCCGCAGCGCCCGGTCGGCGTCGACCAGGTCGCCGGTGAAGAGCAGGTGCTTGGCGGCGGACGGCCCGACCAGCCCGGCGAGCCGCCGCGTGGTGGGCACCGGATAGACCAGGCCGAGCCGGGCCGGCGGTACGCCGAAGCGGGCGTCCGACGCGGCCAGGCGCAGGTCGCAGGCGACGGCGAGCTGGCAGCCGCCGCCCACGCAGGCGCCCTCGACGGCGGCCACGGTGGGGCGGCGGAACGCGGCGAGCCGTTCCTCGGCGGCGACCGCGATGCTGCCGTCACCGGCGGCCAGCAGCTCGTCCAGGTCGCCGAGGTCGGCGCCGGCGCAGAACGTGCCGCCGGACCCGGTGAGCACCAGCGCCCGCACCGCCGGGTCGGCCTCCAAGCCGTCGAGCAGCACCGGGAGCCGGCGCCACATGGCCGGGGTCATGGCGTTGCGGCGGGCCGGGTTGTGGATCACCACGGTCGCCACCGGGCCGGTGACGGTGACGGTCAACTCCGCGTCGGGCATGGGGCTGACCGTAACGGGCGGGGCCCGGCGACCACCCGCGTGGGGTGGCCGCCGGGCCCCGGGGTCGGGCGGTCAGGTCAGGAGACGTTGAGCGCGGTGTCGTCGACGACGAACGAGGTCTGCAGCGAGGCGTCCTCGGTGCCGGTGAACTTCAGGGTGACGGTCTGCCCGGCGTACGCGGCCAGGGAGAACGACCGCTGGGTGTAGCCGGTGGCCTTGTTCAGGTTCGAGTAGGTCGCCAGCGTCGCCAGCACGGTGCCGGACGAGTTGAGCACCTGCACGTTCAGCTTGTCGTACTGCACCGTGGTGGTGGACTCGGCCGAGTCGATGTGCAGCCAGAAGCTGAAGTTGTAGGTCGAGCAGCCCGTCGGCAGGCTCACCGACTGGGCCAGCGTGTCGGTGCGGGTGGTGCCGTAGCCGTTCAGCCACGCGTTCCAGGTCCCGCCGTGGGTGGGCTGGCCCTGCGAGCCGTACTGCCCGATCACGCCGGAGGTGGTGGTCCAGCCGGTGTTGCCGGACTCGAAGCCCGGGTTGCCGAGCTTCTGGCCGGCGCCGGTGCAGCCGCCGCCGGTGCCGGTGACCGTCAGCGAGTACGTGGCGGTCTTGGCGCCCGAGGTGGCGTTGCCGGTGACCGTCACCGAGTAGGTGCCGGCCGGGGTGCTCGCGCTGGTGGAGATGGTGAGCGTGGACGAGGCGCCCGAGGTCACCGAGGCGGGGCTGAACGACGCGGTGGCGCCGGTCGGCAGGCCGGACGCGGAGAACGTCACGGTCTGCGCGGTCCCGCTGGTGGTGGCGGTGGCGACGGTGGCCGAGGTGGATCCGCCCTGCGCCACCGAACCGGCGGTCGGGGAGAGCGAGACGGAGAAGTCGTTACCGGTGGAGCTGCACGGGGCGTCGTTGCCGGCCACGTTCACCGCGGTCCACGCCGCCTGGACGGTCTTGTACTCGGTGGAGCAGTTGCCGTACAGGTCGGTCGCCGCGCGCAGGGTGTACGCCCGGGCGGTGTTCGACGGGGTGGTGGTGTTCACGTACGAGGTGTTCGAGGTGAAGTACACGTCGAGCGCCCGGTACCAGATCTTCTCCGCCTTGGCCCGGCCGATGCCGGTGACCGCCGGGGCCGAACCGCAGACCGGCGAGGTGCCGTACGAGGTGGCGCCGGTGCCCTCGGCGAGGTTGAAGAAGAAGTGGTTGCCCACGCCGGAGGAGTAGTGCACGTCCTTGTTCTTGGTGCTGGTGGACCAGCAGGAGTCGGACGAGCCGTCCAGCGACGGGTTGTACATGTAGCGCAGCGGCGTACCGTTGCCGTTGATGTTGATCTTCTCACCGACCTGGTAGTCGCCCGGGTCGCTCGGCGCGGCGGCGTAGAACTCCACCATGTTGCCGAAGATGTCGCTGGTGGACTCGTTCAGGCCACCGGACTCACCGGAGTAGACCAGGCCGGCCAGCGCCTCGGTGACACCGTGGCTCATCTCGTGCCCGGCCACGTCCAGCGAGACCAGCGGACGGGCGTTGCCCGAGCCGTCTCCGTAGGTCATCTGGGACCCGTCCCAGAAGGCGTTGACGTAGTTGTTGCCGTAGTGCACCCGGCTCGGCACGCCCTGGCCGTTGCCGAAGATGCCGTTGCGGCCGTGCGTGTTCTTGAAGTAGTCGAACGTCTTCGCGGCGCCGAAGTGGGCGTCCACGCCGGCGGACTGCCGGTTGGAGTTGGTGCCGTTGCCCCACGCGTTGTCCGCGTCGGTGAAGGTGGTGCAGGTGGAGGTGCCGTTGTTCATGTCGCAGGTACGGCCGTTGCCGTGCGACGGGTCGATCATCTGGTAGGTGCTGCCGGAGAGCGTCGTGTCGATGCTGACCGTGCCGGTGTAGATGCCCTGGCCGCTGCCGACCACCGACTCGATCTCGTCGTACGAGCCGATCACCTTGCCGGTGCTGGCGTCGGTGACGACGTGCAGCTTCGACGGCGTCTGCTTGTCCGCCTTCCAGCCACTGGCGACGGTCTCCCAGGCGAGCCGGCCCTTGCCGCTGCTGGCGTCGACGAAGAGTTCGGGCGCGCCGACGGAGGTGAGGCTGCCGGTGAACGCCTTGCGCGCGCTGGCCTTGGCGGCGGCCGCGCCGACCTTGGCGGTGGTGCCCAGGGTCAGCGGGGCGGACAGGCCGACCGAGGTGCCGGTCAGGGTGCCGTCGGGGGCGGTGTGGACGACGAAGTCACCGCCGTAGACCCGCAGACCCTGGTAGGTCCGGGTGTAGCGGGTGTGCGCCGCCCCGGAGGGGTCGACCTTGGTGCGGACCGCCCGGTACGCCTCCCCGCCCGCGCCCTGGACGGCGCCGGGGTTGGTACGGATCAGGCTGTCGGCCCGGGTCGCGGCGGACCCGGGGGTGGGGGCGCTGGGCGCGGCCGCTTGCGCCGTGGTGGTGACGCAGGCCAGCACGCCGCTGGTGAGCAGCGCTGCGCTGACGGCGGCGACGGTTCTTTTCACGTGCCCTCCTGCAAGGAGAAGTTGTGACGGGGGTAGTCACTGATGTAGATATAGCTGAGACATCGACGGACGTGAAAGAGGGCGACGGTTTCCCGTCCCAGACACTGACCGAACGGATGAGGAGGCGCGGTGGACCGGAACCCGGTGGCCCCGTCGTGCGTCCGATCGGCATGAGAGCAGCTCACGCCGTGGCGGTCACCCTCACCGCCGCCCTCGTCCCGCTCGCCGGCTGTGCCCGCGCCGACACCCCGGCACCGGTCGGCCCGGCCGCCACCGGGCTGCCCGGCGTCGAGGTGGTGCTCGTGCGCTCGGGCGGCATCGTCGGCCTGACCGACACCATCACCGTGCGCCCGGACGGCAGTTGGACGAAGACCGACCGGGCCGGCGCCGCCCGCGACGGCCGGCTCGACGGGTCGGACCTCGACCGGCTGCGGCGGCTCGCCGCCGACCCCCGCCTGCTCGCCGAGGCGGCCGTCACCGTGCCGGCGACCATGTGCGCCGACGCGTTCAGCTACCGCCTCACCATCGGCCCGACCACCGTCGGCTACGTGGACTGCCCACCGCAGGCCACCCCGCCGGCCGCCACCTCCGAGCTGGTCGGCCTGCTCACCGGCGCCACCGGCTGAGCGGGCCGGCTCACCAGCCGGGCGCCGCCGCGAGCAGCGTCCGCCGCACCGCCTGCACCTCGCGCCGCCCGGCCGCGCCCGGCCGGACCGCGAGGAAGAGCGTGTTGAGCGGCGGCACCGGCGGCGCGAGCAGCGCCCGCAGCGCGCCCGAGGCCAGCTCACCCCGGCAGAGGTACGCGGGCAGCACGCTCACCCCGGCGCCGGCCGCCACCGCCGACCGGACCGCCCGCAGGTCCGCCACCACCAGGCTCGGCGTCCGGGTGAGCCGGGTGTCGAAGACGGTGCGCCAGTAGCGGCGCAGGATCGGCGCCTCCTCGCCCCAGGCGACCAGCGGCACCTCGCGCAGCGCCGCCGGGGTCACCGGCCCGGCCAGCCGATCGGCCCACGACGGCGCCGCCACCAGCACGAACTCCTCGTCGTAGAGCGGCTCGACCATCACCGGGCGCCGGCGCGGCCGCACGCTCGTCACCGCCAGGTCGAGCCGGCCGGCGACCAGGTCGTCCAGCAGCCCCTCCGGCATCCCGGCCGCCACCCGCAGCTCCAGGCCGTCGGCGACCGGACCGGCCAGCGCCGGCAGCACCCGCTCGGCGAGCAGCTCGGCCGGCCCGCCGAGGAAGACCGTCCGGGCGTACGCGGTGTCCGGCGCCCCGGTCAGCACGGCGGCGAGCCGGTCCAGCGGCTCGGCCACCCGGCGGGCCAGCTCGTCCCCGGCGGCGGTCGGGGTGACGCCCCGCGGCAGCCGGTCGAACAGCGGCCGGCCGACCGCCTCCTCCAGCGCCCGGAGCTGGGCGGTCACCGTGGGCTGCGCCACACCCAGCAGTTCGGCCGCGCCGGTGATCGAGCCCGCGCGGTGTACGGCCAGGAAGCTGCGGAGCAGGTCCAGCGACGCCTTCACATCAGCAAACCTATCGCCGACGTGACTCTTACCTATTGGTCAGCTATGGCTCGGCGCGCCAGCATGGACGGCATGACTCGTGCACTCATCGCTCTGACCAGCCATTCCGAACTCGGTGACACCGGCCGCAAGACCGGCTACTACGTCGGCGAGGCCGCCGAGCCGTGGGAGGTCTTCCGGGCCGCCGGGTACGACGTCGACCTGGTGTCGGTGGCCGGCGGCGAGCCGCCGACCGACGGCCGGGACGCCGACGACAAAACCCAGAACGACTTCCTCGCCACCGCCGGCGTGACCGACACCCCGAAGGCGGCCGACGTCGACCCGACCGGGTACGACGTGATCCTCTTCGCCGGCGGCCACGGCACCATGTGGGACTTCCCCGACGACCCTGACCTGGCCCGGATCGCCCGTTCGGTCCACGAGCGCGGCGGCGTGGTCGCCGCCGTCTGCCACGGCCCGTCGGCGCTGGTGAACCTCACCGGATCCGACGGCTCGCGCCTGATCGCCGGCAAGCGGGTGGCCGGCTTCACCAACGACGAGGAGGCCGCCGTCGGCCTGACCGACGTGGTGCCGTTCCTGCTCGCCGACAAGCTCGCCGAGGCCGGCGCGCAGCACGTGCCGGCGCCGAACTTCACCGAGCACGTGGTGGTCGACGGCCGCCTGGTCACCGGCCAGAACCCCCAGTCCGCCCGCGCGGTAGCCGACGCCGTGGTGACCCTGAACCCCTGACCCGCTCGCACTCCGCGCGCACTCCGCTCGCACTCCGCGATCTTGGAGTTGTGGCACCTCGAATGCACCTTTTCACCCACTACCAGAGGTGCCACAACTCCAAGATCGGCGGGAAGGGTGGGCGGTGCCTCGCGGCCAACGCCGTGACGTCAGAAGTGGTAGTCGTCGGGGAAGCCGGTGGCGCGCAGGTCGGGCGGGAGGTGGGCGGCGTCGTTCAGGGCGATCACGGTGGGTGGGCCGGCGTCGCTCCAGCGGATCACGGTCAGCGCGCAGTTGGCGTGGTTGAGTCCGATCCAGCGGCGCTCCGGCGCCTCCAGCGCGTGGCGTACCAGCCAGGCGACCAGGAAGTTGTGGGTGACCACCAGCTCACGGACGTCGCCCTCGGCGGGAGCGGTGGCGAACCGGGCCACCGCCTCCGCCGTCACACGCGGCCCGTCCCGCCGCTCCTCCTCGGTGAACTCGGCCAGGAACGCGGCGTGCCGCTCGGGCAGGCCGGTGGGGTCGGTGTCGTGCGGCATGTGGTCGCCGGCCCGGTCGTCCCGATGGACCGGGACGCCGGGCAGCGCGGCGGCGACCAGCGCGGCGGTCTCCGCCGCCCGAGCCAGCGGCCCGTGGTGCACCGCGTCGAGCCGCGCCCCGCGCAGCCGCTCGCCGAGCAGCGTCGCCTGCCGCCGGCCCCGGGCGGAGAGGCCGACCTCCGGCGCCTCCGTCGCGGTCTCCTCCTGCTCGCCGTGCCGGGCCAGGAACAGCAGTCGGGTCGCCATCGGTCACCTCGCCAAGATCGGGAAGGCCGACCCTAACCCGCCGCCGAGGCGCCCCGCAGTCCCGCTGTCAGCCGTTCGCCCACTGCTCGCGCGGGTGCATCTGGCCGATCCGGATCCGGTTGCCGAACGGGTCCCGGATGCCGAAGTCGATCCCGTACGGCCGGTCGGTCGGCTCGTCGGTGATCTCCACGCCCTTGGCCACCAGATCCGCGTACGTCTTGTGCGCGTCGTCGGTGGTGAGGAACAGGAAGCCACCGGTGGCGCCCTTGGTGAGCAGTTCCCGGACCTGCTCGGCGGTCTTCGGGTCGAGCGCGGGCGGCCCCGGCTTCTCCAGCAGGATCTCCCGCTGCGCGTCGCCCGGCACGTTGACCGTGAGCCAGCGCATGAAGCCGAGATCCTGGTCGGTATTCACCTCCATGCCCAGCTTGCCGACATAGAAGTCGAGCGCCTCGTCCTGGTCGAGAACGTAGATCTGGGAGCGGGAGATCGAGGTCATCGTCATGCCGTCGACGCTAGAGCAACGCCCTGACCTGGCGCTTATCCAAAACTGCCCGGTTCGGGTCGACCGTGGGGCTGCCCGTCCTGCGGCTTTTGCCCCCACGGCAACACCGGTGCGTAACTCGTTGCTAACGTTCCGCGCACAGGCTGCTCGTTTCGCATCCTCGGGGGAAGCACCGATGCACGTCATGCTGGCCTGGGCCGCAGCGCGTCCACTGCCCGGGCCCGCCCGGACCGCCCGTGAGCAACGCTTCGCGCGGGCGGTCGCCGACCTGGTGCCCGAGGGCTGGCGCCGGCACCGGTACGGCGGCGACGACTGGGGTGTGCTGGTGCTGCACCCGGCCGACCACGGCGCGTACCGGTGGCCCACGCTCGCCACCGACGGCCCGCTCACCGCCGTCTCGCTCGGCGTCCCGGTCGGCGTCGACGCGCCCGACCCGGTGACGCTCGCCCGACGCCTGCTCGCCGGTGACGACATGCACCGGGCGATCGTGCCGCCGTTCGGGCTGCTCGCCCTCGACGGTGACCGCTTCGCCCTGCAACAGGACTGGCTGGGCATGGCCCGGGTGTTCACCGGCGCCGCCGATGGGGTCACCGCCTGGTGCACCCGGCCCGGCCTGCTGGCCGCCTTCCTGCACGGCGCACCCCGCCCCGACTTCGCCGGCTGGACGTCGTACCTGCTCTGCGGCCACTTCGGCGGCGACCTCTCCCCGCTGGCCGACATCCGGTTGCTCCGGCCCGGCGAGCGGGTCACCGGGCGTCGTCGCGCCACCGGCGGCTGGCAACTCACCACCGAGTGCCGGTACGCGGTCGACGACGTCGTGCGCGCCGGCCTCGCCGAACGGGAACGACCCGTCGCGGAGCGGCTGGACCGGGCCGCCGACGCGCTGACCCGCGCCGTCGAGAGCCTGCACCGGCTGCACGACGGGGAGGTCACGCTCGGCCTGTCCGGCGGCAAGGACTCACGGCTCATCGCCGCGACGCTGGTCGCCGCCGGCCGTACGCCGAACCTGGTCACCCACGACGACACCCCGGCCGAGGCCGACGTGGCCCGGGAACTCGTGCGGCGCCTGCGCCGGCGCGGGCTGGACCTGCCGCACCGCACGGTGCCCGCCGCGGCGCCGGCCGACGTCCTCGGCGTCGGACTGCGCGAGCGGGCCCGGCGCCTCGCCGAGTTGCACGACCACCAGTTCCCGTCCACCTATCTGGTGCGGCCGCCCGCACGGACCCGGCTGCCGGAGACGATCCGCCCGGCGAGCCTGACCGGCGCGGCCGGCGAGCTGGCGGTCGGCTACTGGTATCCCCGGGCCGACGCCGACCCCGCCCCCACGCCGGAGCAGGCGGGTCCGGCGCGGCTGCTCGCCGCCCTCCCGCACGGCGCGGCGGCGCCCGAGGCGCTGGCCGCCGAACGGGACCGGGTCGCCGCGGTGCTCGCCCACGCGCGCGACCTCGGGCTGCGCGACGAGCACCTGATCGACTACCTCTACCTGGTCGAGCGGATGCGTCGCTGGTGCACCTCCGCCTACACCACCGGCATGGTCACCCCGTTCCTCGCGCCGGGTTTCGTCGCCACCACGTTCGCGTGCGGCGTCGCCGAGAAGCGGGCCCGACTGCCGCACACCGCGTTGATCGCCCGGCTCGTGCCGGAGTGGGCCGAGGTGCCGTTCGTCAGCGCCGCCACCGGGCCGTCGCGGGCCACCCGGATCTGGGAGGGCGACGGCGTCGCCACCGTGGCCGAACTGCTGGACACCGCGCACGGACCGCTCACCGACCTGATCCGCCGCCCCGCCGTGGAACGCGCGCTGCGCGCCGCCGCCCGAGGCAAGGGACCGGACCCGCGGGTATTGCAGCAGTTCACCGCGCTCGCGGTCGCCTCCGGTCACCTGGAGCCGGGCACCAGCCGCCCGCCGACCGGCGCCACCTACGCGCGGGTCACCGCGCCGCCGCGTCCACGCGCACCGCAGCCTCGTCGGCTGGCCGGGCTGCGCTGGGTGCGACGCAGCCGGCTCGGCGACCGGCTCTGGGTCATGGTGCGGCGGCGGGTCCGGGGCCACTGAGGTCGCCCGGCGGCGGGCCGGCGGCGGTGCTCGGGCGCATCCACGCCTTGGTGAAGCAGCTCGGCAGGTCCGCCGGGGCGACCTTGCGGCGCCGGTAGTCCGAGGGCGACTCGCCGACCACGTCGCGGAACGTCCGGCTGAACGTGCCGAGACTGCCGAAGCCGACCAGGTGACAGATCTCGGTGACCGGCTGCGCGGTGTGCACCAGCAGGTACATGGCCCGCTCGACGCGCCGGCGTTGCAGGTAGCGGTGCGGGGTCTCGCCGAACGTGGCGCGGAACGTCCGGATGAAGTGGGCCTCGGAGACGTGCGCGATCCGGGCCAGCGCGGGAATGTCCAGCGGCTGCGCGTACGCCCGGTCCATCGCGTCCCGGGCGCGCAGCATGGCCCGGTTCGACTCCTCCACCGCCCGGCTCATCGCTGCAGGCTACGCCCGAAAGGCCGGGCCCCCGGTTAACGCCTCAGGCATAGGAAGGGGCCCCGCTTAACATCTCGGTCCGGCGAACCTGGCCGAGTGGCCGATCGCCCGCGGGCAGCCGAGTGGCCATCATCGATGGAACGGTGGCGACGGAGGGGGTGCCGGTGGACCCACTGCGGAAGACCTCGCTGGTGGCCGGCGGGTTCTACGTGCTCACCTTCTCCTCGATCCCCACCGTCGCGCTGTACCGCCCGGTGCGCGACGCGGACTTCCTGACGAGCACCGCGTCGGAGACCCCGGTCGTCGTCGGCGGTGTCCTCGAGGTGATCGTCGCCCTCGCCTGCGTCGGCACCGCCGTCGCGCTGTTCCCGGTGCTCAAGCGTCATGGCGAGGCGCGCGCGCTGGGTTTCGTCGCCGCCCGGGTGGTGGAGGCCGCCGGCATCCTCGTCGGCGTCGCGAGCATCCTGACGATCGTCGGCCTGCGGCGGGCCGGGGCCGGCGCGGAGGCACCGGTGACCGGGCAGGCGCTGGTCGCCCTCTACGACTCGATGTTCCTGCTCAGCCAGAGCCTCATCCCGGCCGTGAACGCTCTGCTGCTGGGCTCCCTGCTCTACCGGTCGCGCCTCGTCCCGCGTGTGCTCCCACTGCTCGGGCTGGTCGGCGCGCCCCTGCTCGTCGCCTCCGACGCCGGCGTGCTGTTCGGGGCCTGGGACCGGTTGTCCCCGGTGACCGCGGTCGGCGCACTCCCCATCGCCGCGTGGGAGTTCTCGCTGGGCGTCTATCTGACCGTCCGGGGCCTGCGGCCCGCGCGGGACGCCGCCGTCTGACCGCCGGGACGTACGGCGGCTGCCGACCCGGGACGCCTTCTGGAATTGGAGCCCCCGGCCGGGATCGAACCGGCGACATCTCGCTTACAAGCTCTGTGCACCGCGTCCGCACGCGTCCGGCAACGGCTTCACGTTCGAAGCGTTGCTCGTGCCAGCCCTCGACAGGGTGCCGTCGTCCAGCGACGTTGCTGTCAGCGTTGCTGTCGACAGCATTGCGAACCGCCTCTCATCAGTCCTCGCAGCACCTTTTTCCAGTCTCGGCGCTCGCCGCTCGGCCAGCACTGCGGCGGCCGGCCGGCCTCGTCACGGAGCCTCGAGCTGCGTGGGATCTAGGTCACACACGCCTGCCCGGCTACCCTCTGGCTGACCCAACAACCTCGTCAGCCAGCCCCGAAGGAAGCCCATGCCCCCGTCGCGCCGACCTCCGACGGCCGTCCCGAGCAAGCACTACACGGATTCGGCGGAGAATCCTCTTCACCGCGACGGCTCCTATGTTTGGGCTCCGCTTGCGCAGGAATGGCGGATCGCGAACCCCGAGGAGTTGGTTCGTCAGGCGTTCATTTACCGCCTGTACACGTACTACGGGTACTCTCTTGAGCAGATGGTCCAAGAGAAGCCGATGCAGGTTGGGCGTCGGGCGACACGAGCGGACATCCTTGTCTGTCGCGATGCTGCCGCGAAGGCAGAGAATCGCGATTACGTCCTGGCGGTGGAGACGAAGGCTGAACACGTACCTCTGCTGGTGGAGGACTACTGGCAGGGCGAAAGCTACGCCCGCTCGGCCGAGTGCGAGTTCCTTGTGATGCACAACCACAAGGAGACTCGCTGCCTTCTGTTGAAGCCCGGTGCGCCGGGCGAGTGCATAGAGGTCGCAGACCTTCCGTCAGCGGCCGACCTCGCTGACAGGCGCAGGATGGCGGCCGTTCGGCGCGCCACCAAGGCGTTCACCCGAGACGAGTTCAGGAAGCTTCTGCACGAGTGTCACTCGATCCTGCGTGACAACCACAAAATGGATCCTGGGTCAGCTTTCGACGAAATCTCCAAGGTCCTCTTCATCAAAATGGGCTTCGAGCGGACTGGCGAGCGGGAGCGCTTCACTCGGGATTACATGGACCGGTACGCGCAAATGCGGCGCAGCAACCCAGAAGGACTGTTGAAAGATCTTTACGAAGACGCTAAGAAGATCTACGAGGCAGACGAGCTCTTCGGTGAGGAGGACACCCTCCGCATCTCTCTCGCTACTTTCCGCCGAATCGTGGCTAAACTTGAAGGCTTTGACCTCTCGGCGACCAGTGATGA
The DNA here is from genome assembly GCF_013694245.2 of Micromonospora ferruginea. Classification (NCBI taxonomy): domain Bacteria; kingdom Bacillati; phylum Actinomycetota; class Actinomycetes; order Micromonosporales; family Micromonosporaceae; genus Micromonospora; species Micromonospora robiginosa. The sequence continues at coordinate 5,859,578 of NZ_CP059322.2, read as the reverse complement.
TGTCAAGGGAATCGCCTTCGAACGTTTTCTCGGTCAAACCTTCCGGGGTGAGTTGGGACAGTTCTTCACGCCTCGACCTGTCGTCGATTTCATGGTCGAGATGCTGGATCCAGGAGAAGGCGACCTCGTTTGCGACCCGGCCAGCGGAACGGGCGGCTTTTTGATCAAGGTCTTTGAGTACATTCGCGCTAAAATTCTCGCGGATGTCGAGAGCAGCAAACGACAGGCCCGCGCGGACCTAGAGGCAAAAGCTGTGGCAGAGGGCTGGGCAGATGAGCAGCTCCAGGCCGCCATCGAGCACCAATTTGCCAGGCTTAACTCTCAGTTGGACGACTCCGATGAAAGCTCACGGATATCCGTCCTGTCCCGTTCAACGATCTATGGGACCGACGCCGAGCCTCGCGCAGCGCGCACCAGCAAAATGAATATGATTATGCACGGCGATGGGCACGGTGGAATCTACTACCACGACGGCCTGATCGATGTTGGAGGGATTTTCCCCGGCCGCTTCAAGTACGTGATTACCAACCCGCCATTTGGATCCAACGTGGGCCGCGACCAGATTGTCGGCGCAACTGAGCAAACCCGGGTACTAGACGATCCCAAGCGCATCAAGCTCTACACCGACCTATACAAAGATGATGATTGGCACTCCAGCCACGTCAGGCTTCACCGAGCGGCCAGAGAGCGACTGCCCATCCTGAGCCTATTCGACATCGGGCGAGACCCGATTGGCGGCTCGGTAGCAACGTCGAAGATCCGACCCAATCGGTCCACCGAAACTTTGTTCGTCGAGCGCTGCATTGACCTTTTGGAGCGCGGCGGCGAACTCGGCATTGTCTTGCCCGAAGGAATCCTCAACAACCCCTCGATGCAGTGGCTACGGGACTATGTTGAAGGACGGGCCAAGCTCCTCGCTGTCGTCTCCGTCCCTCACGAGGTCTTTGCTAGTTCAAAGGCCACTGTCAAGACGTCTCTTGTCTTCCTTCGGCGTTTCACTACAGAGGACGAAGATGCATGGGCCGATGCCGTTAGCGAAGGCAAGGTATTTGCGCAAGGGTGGGCGGCTGAGCAGCGAGACCTGGCAGAGGCCGAAGCCGCTGCCGCATGTAAGGCGCTCGGGCCGGCTGCCGAGCGTCTGCGGCTCCTGCTCGTTGAGCGGAACCAACTCACCGACGAGATCATCGCCCTGCAACGCTCGTACAGGGCTGCGGTGAAGAGCATGAGCGCTCAGGAAAAAGCAGAGGTGCGCCGCTACCAGCGGGCCGTCAATCCGAACACGTTTGCACCAGCAGACGCCTTATTCGAGGACGGCACTGTCGCCGATTCCTCCTCTGTGACCCCCGAAGACGCCATGAGAATCTGGGCTCGCATCCGATCCGCTGAAGACAGCAATAAAGCGCTGCAGCAGGAGTTAGACGGCCTCTCGCTGTCTTTAGGCGACTCGCAGCTTGACGCGGTCCAAGAAGTTCTGTCTGCCGAGGCTGCGGCATCGGCTGATATTCGGGACCGCACCGAGGGGGTGGCGCGTCAGCGAGCACGGGAGATCTTTGATTATCCGATCTTTATGGCCGAGGTAGAGAAGGCAGGAATTACCGCGACCGGCGATACTGGTCCCGATGTTCCGAATGAACTCCCTGAGATTCTCGAACGCTATCGCGCGTTCGCGAAGAAGCGCAGCGAGCAAGAACATGTATAGCAAGGTGACCCGCTTCGCCGAATTGAGGCGCTGGGACGTCAAGCAGCTTAGAACTCTGTCCTGGCCGCAGGAACCCAGCCTCTTGGAGCCGCTGTCGCGTCTCGCCGTGCGGCGATCCGAAACGGCGCTTTCGACTGCGCCTCTTGGGAGCATCTCATTTGACGGAAGCGTCACCGTACGCGCTGGCGAAAGGCTCATTCAAGGCAGGACGTATCTAGCCAAGAGCGGGGACCTGGTTTTCAGCAAGATCGATGCTCGGAACGGCGCGATCGGGATTGTCCCACCCTCGATCGATCTACTGGCCTTCTCAACTGAGTATCCGATCTTCGACCTTACGTCTGCGGAAGCGCTCCTTCCCCAATACGCGGCACTTCTACTTCGAACGCCGATCTTCCTGTCGCAGCTCGAAGGACTTGCGGCGGGCCATAGCGGGCGCAAACGTGTCACCCCAGAGGACTTCTTGGGACTTCGCGTTCCAGTGCCTGACCAAGAAGTGCAGCGGTCGATTGTTGACGAGTACGAAGAGAAGCGCGCGAGCGCAATCCAGCGGATCGCGACGGTGGAGAATGTCGTACCTCAAACCATGGTCGAGATACAGGACGTTCTCGGCATCTCGATGGATCTCCGGCGGGCGGTTGACACGCGCTTCACAGCTCAGCTCAGCCAGCTCAGTACTTGGAGTGTCCGCCGCACCAGATCTGATTTGTCTGGGCTCTCGGACGAGTTGCGATGCGCGTTCCCTGTCCGGAGGCTTGGCGATCGGACAGTGGCTATGATCCTGCGAGGAGTCTCGAAGTCGCCTCGAAACCGCCCGAATCAGAACGCCCGCCCTTACCTCCGTGTCGCCAACCTGCGAGCTGGGTTCATTGACTTGTCGGATATTCGGACTATTGATGTACCTGAAGATAGTTTTGAGTCGATGCGCCTCCACCTTCACGACGTGCTTGTATGCCGGAATAACAGTCTCGAACTGGTCGGCAAGGCAGCGCTGTGGAGGGGCCAAGTCGAAGAATGCACTCACGACGACCACATTTTTCGGGTTCGGGTCGCCGGCGGCGATGTTAGCCCCGGGTACCTAGAGGCATACATCAACACTCCCTACGCCCAAGCCTGGCTGCAGAGCCGAGCGCAGGTCACGACGAACCTCGCGGGAATCCCGGGATCCGCCTTGGCGAACCTTCCAACACCAATTCCCGACCGCGCCGTTCAACTCAAGGTCGAATCTCTGTATCAGACCGCGCTGGACACCTACGCTGCAACCGTCGACCAGGCGTACCAAGCACTCCAGGAAGCCAGATCCCTCGCTGCAGCAAACGTGTCCAACGCCACGCCTCGCACCTTGCGCTGACTGTCGCGTCCGCAAGCAGCCCAGCCGACTCCTCAGCCTTCTCGGTTGGACGTTCGCGGAGGGCGACCACAAATCAATGAGGTGCCCTGGACGGATAGCTTTGTGATCATGGCCTGGGGGGGCCCAAGCGTGAGACACTCACACACTACGCCGCACGCCGCGATAGTCCCGGGGGTAGCTCTTGAGTCCGACAAGCCCACGCACCGGCAACGGGGATACCGCCCTCCAGGTACGCCAGGTCGAAGCGTTCCTCAGGACGTCGTATGTGGACGCTGGCTTGCTGGATCTCAGCGACTTGGAGGGGAAACCTGACGAGGAACGCGAGCCGCGCATGCTGTCTAGGGCCTTGGCGGCTCAGGCGGTTCGCATTGCCACAGGCTGGACTCCACAGGAGGCGTCGCTCGCCGTCACCGACGGCCATGCAGACCAAGGTATCGATGCGATCGCGGTCGTGGATGGTGCGGATCCGCACGTCTTCTTGGTTCAAGCAAAATGGAGCAAGAACGGAAGGGCTAGCTGCGACCGCTCTGCGGTGTTGGAACTTCTCGCCGGACTGCGGCTAATCGACGACGAGGACTTTGCCCCGTTCAATCCCCGAGGCCGGCAACTGGCCGAACGAGCAAAGAGCGTCATGGCAAGCGGCCCCGTACCAGTTACGCAAGTCATCGCACTGATGCGAGCCGACGACGTGACCGACGGATTCCAGCTGGCCATCGATAATGGCGAGCAGGAGTTCAACCGCCACGGCGACGTGCTGCGCCATCGAATCATGTTGTCGTCCGAACTATGGGCCTCGGTTCGGGATGACATTGCGCCAAGGCCAGTTGACTTGGAAGCCGATCTGTTTCCCTGGTTTGCCATTAGCACGCCATACGAGTCTTACCAAGGTGTCGTTGAGGCGGAGCAGGTAGCGCACTGGCTTGAGCACGGCTCGACCCTCTTCAACCTCAATATTCGCAATCCCCTTGGTCGCACACCGATCAACAATGAGGTCATTGATACTCTTACGAGAGAGCCGGCCCACTTTTGGTACTTCAATAATGGGGTAACGATCCTCTGCGAGTCAGCCGAAAAAAGTCACCCGTCCATGCGTTTCCCGCAATCCCGTCCGCTTGGGCTGACCTTGCGCAACGCCAGCGTGGTAAATGGGGCTCAAACGGTTCGTTCGGTCGCTGAGGCGGTTGCCGCAGATGATATCGCCGCATCGGCTCAAGTCGGCGTGCGCATCATCGTTACGGGCAAGGCTGCGGACTTCGCCAAACAGGCGACTCAGGCGACGAATCGTCAGAATCGCGTCGAAGCTAGGGACTTTATCGCCCTCGATCCAATCCAGGCAGCGATTTTGGAGGAAATGCGAGCAGAGCTCGGGCTCGAATACAGTGTCCGCCGCAGCGAGCTGGAGCCGCAACCCGACACTGGCTGCTCGGTTGTGGAAGCTGCATGTGCGCTGGCTTGTTTTCATCCCGATAGCCAATATGCAGCGCGCATCGCGACCACTCTTGACGTGTTGTGGGAACGGGGCTCGCAGGGCATCTACGATGTCCTTTTTCGGCCGCAGCCTGGTGTCTACCTGGTTTGGAACGCGGTCCAGGTACTAAGGCAGGTGAGGCGCACGCTCCATCAACTTCGTACTCGCTATACAGGACGTGGCGTTGCATTAGCCGAGCATGGGGTATACCTCCTCGCCCATCTGGTATTCCGTCGGCTCGATACCGATGCGATTGACGAACCGGATCCGCGGCTTGAGTGGGCCGAACATGCCGTCAATGAGACAAAACGGCTGGTTGAGGAACTCCTGCCTATTGTTGCGGGTGCAATCGATGCGCTCTACACGGAGCGTTCACAGATCCGGTCGGTCTGCTCCGATGTATCACGGTGCCGAGAAATCGCCGAGCAGGTGCTTGGTGGCGCGCAACAAGCTCACCTCCCAGATCGGAATAAGTATCGTCGAGTGCCAGCGAAGCGCAAGCGGCGCCCGAATGCCGTCTCGGTGCTAATAGATAAGGCGGTTCTTGCTGAGGGAGAGGCTCTCACATTGTCGCCAGGCAATCGGTCTGAGGCCGAGGCATTGAAGGACTGGCTGGCCGAGGACCCGACCCGGGCACGGGCTACTTGGACCCCTCATCGGACGAAACCGCTAGTGTGGGCAGCGGACGGCCTGCAGTATTCACCATCGGGGCTAATCTCTCATATGTGGAACCTGGCTCGGTGGGAAGACCAGCCTGTGGCAAATCAAGGAACTGCCCGCTGGGCTATCAGCACTGGTGAAACCCTTGCGGATCTAGCATGGAGCGCCCTAGGCGAGCTTGAAGCCTCTGATGAGACTCCTGAGCCGAAGGTCATCGCTCCTTAAATCTGCCGACATTCGTTATTGCTGGCAGCAACGGTCGTCACGTAAGGCTGCCCGGGGCCCGCAGCCTGAGTCTCTACGACTCGTAGCGCTGGTCTGCCATCCCGTCGCCGTCGATCCCTGCTGGGAGCGGGGCGCCGTCCTCGGCTAGCTGAAGACCGAGTCTATGGTCGTCCCTTCCTGGAAGCCGATCCGGCATCTCGCTCGGCTTCTCGGCGGGGGCTGACCGAGGTGACGGGGTGGTTATCGGATGCGGCAAGCTGTATCGAGCTCCAGGCTCGTCACCGGACGCCGGCACGGGCTGGAAAGGAATTCGACCCAGCTCGACAATCCTCCGCTCGATTTCCTGAAGTTTTTCCACAACCTCACGAGCAGACTCACTAAAGGCACGTTTTGCCCGGTCTTCGTCCTCGCCCACCCAGGTTAAGACTTTGTGCAGCAGTATGCGCTTAGACTCGCGGCGCTGTCGCTTGTCAGCCATCGATAGAATCCGCTCGGCCTCGGTCATGAATGGCTCCGGATAATACTTTTCGAAGTCATGTTGTTCGAGGTTGATGAACCGGTCACTCTGCCAGGTTGGAAACTTGGCCCTGAGCTCGCGTATCACTCGTACACCCGATTCGTCTCCGTCGGCAATTACCCACGCACGACCCCGATACATGGGCTCTAGATGCGCAAAGAGAAACAGCTCAAAGAAATCCTGAACGATCGGTTGCAGGCGAGACGTGCCACTTGCGGCCAGTGTTCTCAGACGAACTAGTCTGGGCGCGAACCATGGAATGAGGAACTCGCGGGCCAAACGTTCGGCGCTTGACTCTTCAAATATCAGCCAGCCCTCGCCCAGTTCAAGGTCGGCTAGTTCGTAGCCGAGGTCCTGCATAACGGAAATCCTGCCTGGCGGCGAGTCGATGACGTCGAAGGAGGTTGAGGGAGGAATCAGCCCGTCACTCTTGGTGTGAACAACGACAGCACCAGGAGCTGAGCCCAGCTTGGCTAAGACGACGCTGCTGTGAGTCGTGATAACGAACTGATTCTCGTTCGAGGCCTTGAGAATCAGGTCTAGCAACGCCTTCAGCGCCTGAGGATGCAGGTCATTCTCCGGCTCTTCAATCAGGAATAGTTTGTTGTGACTTGTGCTTAGGCTGATAAGCAAGTTAAGAGCACTCGTGATTCCTGCCCCCATGGCGCTTAGCGGTATGTCAGCAAATCTGTCGATCTGGATTCCTACGCTTTGCTGACCGTGCTCCGTCGTAAAGACATTAAGACTGACGCCGAGGACATCTTTGCATGCCTGACGGAAGGTTCGGGCTTCAGGGATTTCCGAAGTAGCCAGCGCCATTACCCGCGACACAAGGTTGGAGTCGGTTGGGGCCACCGTTATTGCAGCTTCTCGCCTGACCTGCTCTTCGTAATTCTGTTGACGGCGAGTGGCAAGAACCGGGTAGATCGCATTGTTTGGCTCCGTATTCGGAGCGAGTTTCACCGTGAATGCCGCGTCATTGATGCGGACCATCCCACCATGCACAGTGCCATGGCTGAGCAAGGTGAGCGTCGCGCCGACCGGAATCCGCTGTCGTTTGCGAGTCTTGGAGCCTTCCTCAGTGAACGTATGCCAAGGGCCTAGTTCTAACTTGACCTCGGATGCCCGTGAACCGATTCGCACGTCGCGAGAGCTCGTGGGTGCGCCATCTTGCGCGAGATGGATGGCGCGAACCAGAGCTGACTTGCCGGCGTTGTTTTGGCCGACGAGCAAGGTAATCGGGCCGAGCGGAATTCGGCCAGAGCTAGCTATTGAGCGGAAATCTCGGACGGATACTGACGTGAATAGCATGGCATGACCCTTTCTGCTGAAACTCTCCGCCCAAGATCTTCTATCCAACCCCGGCTGGCATAGTTCCGCTAGTACCTACGCTGCATGCGTCACTTCCGCCATCCCGTCTGCCATCGACCACCCACTGGCCGCGAGCCGCCGGCGGAGCCCCGGCCATCCTGGAGCCGGAGCGCCCCCGCCGGAGGCGCAGTAACCGCAACCCCGCGACCGGCGTCTGCTCCCCTACGCGGCGCGGGCTCGTGGCCGCGCGGCACGGCCGGCTGCCGGCCCACAGCACCTTCGGTCAACGGCTTGTCGTTCTGCGGCGGCCCTCCGGGCTTCCCGCTCTCCGCGCCAGCCGCCGGGCATCAGGCGTGACGGCCGCAGAGCGACAGCCGCAGCGGCCGGCGCGCGCCTAGGCGGCGGCGCGTGCGGCCCGTTCAGGGCCCCCTTGAAGAAGTGCAGAAGCTACGAACCACTTCGCCGCGCCGCCATCGACTCGAAGAGTCGGCGCTACCCTGTCGGCCCCAATCAGGGCTCCGGATGCCGATCTGCGCCGCTCATCTGATCATCAGTGGCAAGCCGCGTAGCGGCGCGGCAGCGATCGCCCTGCCCGCCACCGCTGTTCCATCCGCTCGCGATCGTCACGGCATGGCTGTCCGTGATCGCAACTATCTCGATCCCGCCCGGCGTGCCGGCCGATGCCGGCCGGAGGCCGCCAGCAGGCCGAGTGCGCCGGGCGGGGCCGCGCTCGCGCGGCCCTTGATCCTGATGAGATTGTTTCGGCAGTCAGTCAGCCACCCGGTCCGCCCGCCCGGCGTCCTGAGGTGCGGCACGTGTCCGCCAACTGATGCTGACCCATCGCCCGGTGGGTTACAGGCCAGTTCGCCCGTCGATGCACTCGCGCAGGAGGTCGGCGTGGCCGGCGTGCCGCGCGTACTCCTCGATTACGTGGACAAGTACGTCACGCGTGGCGTGGCTGCCACCGTCGACCGGCACCTCGCGGCCCAGGGCGGTCTCGTCGAGGGCGTCGAGCCATTCGTCGGTCTTGGCGATCTCAGCCTTCCAAGTTGCGAAGGCGTCCTTCACCACCGCTAGGTCGGGGACTGCGCCACCGAAGTCCCAATCCGGCTCGTCCTCGTGCTGGTAGAGGCGCGGTGCGTCGGTCCGCCCTTGCAGCACACGCTGGAACCAGTGGTTCTCCATCTGAGCCAGGTGGCGGACCAGGCCGAGCAAGCTCAGGGTGCTGGGCGGTACTGAGCGTCGGCCGAGCTGCTCGGCGTCCAGTCCGTCGCACTTCATCTCCATGGTCAGACGGTAGTTGTCGAGGTACTCCCGGTAGGTTGCCTTCTCGCCGACGGGCTGGCCGAAGGTCCTCGGGTCGTCCTCGGGGGCCGTCCACGACTTGCTCACGACGCCACCCAATCGCGGGCGGAGCGCACCAGTCAAGCTGGTTGCGGTACCTCAACTTCGACGGCCGCCAAGAGGAATTCGATCTCCGCTCGTTCATCCGCAGATCCGTTCGTCCCGACGCCCACTGATGCTCTCCTCAGCTCATCGCGCTGTCGCGCATCACGTGAAGAAGGTGTGTCGCGCATCGGTTGTCGGATCGCATGCGGCCCACCCCCCATCGGGTCGACAGCCTGCCGCTGATCACGGACATAAGGTCGCCCGGATATGCACCCCGCACCAGGCCGGCAGGTCGACGGACCACACCCGCCACCCGCCCCGGTCCTTGCGCAGCTCCCACCGCCACGAGTGAGCAGTACCAGCGAGGATCTGCGCGTCATTCCACCACACTGCACGTACCTGCTCGGTCACCGTGGCCCGGTCGGCGCCCTGGTGCTCGATCACGCTCGGCCCCACGCTCTCCAGCTTCGACGGCTCCCGACCGGTCCCGGTCATCTCGGCCCGGTAGTCCCGCCACTGCTGCCGCAGCTCGTCATGACGCGCGCCCGCCAGCACCCGCGACAGCCCCAACTCCTCACCAGCGCTGAGCTTCAACAGCCACACCCGGGCCGCGGCCTCCGGCGTCGCCTCGCCCCGGTTCGCCTCCAACTGCTTACGTACCGCCCACGAAGCCGGCACGGCCACAATGCCTGCGCAACTGATCATCACCAACGCCACCAGCACCCAGTGCCACCGCCGGCGACACCCACCTTGTCGGATTCGGCCCGTCCGCCACCCACGCAGAACCTCCCCCATGATCATTTGCGCGACGATACGAGAACCTCTCGGACGGTGTCTCGTCGAGGTGCTCGAAAGACGTCATGCCCCGTGGCCGACTCCTCCGCGCCCACTGCTAAGGCGAAAGCGTCGGCGAGCTGCCGCGCACCCGAAGCGGAGTGTGGAGCCCTTGAACGCGGTCTTGAGGAGGCCTGGGTGTCAGACAGCGCTGCCGTGCTCGGCGTACGCGGAGACGCGACTGCTGCGGGCTGCAATTGCGGTGCGGATCCGACGGCCAAGCCGGGAGGGACCGTAGTGTTCTACCGACTCTGCGTCTACGTACTGCCATTGGGTGAGTTCACCGTCCGCGAAGCGGATCGCGCGCTCCTGCTCGGCTCCGAGTGACCCACCGTCAAAAATAAAGAGCAGTTTGTCGCCCTCGTGCTCGGCCGGTGCCCAGTCCACGACCAGCATCGGTCCGAGTGCGGGCGTGAGGCCAAGTTCCTCGCGGACCTCCCGGACGCAGGCCGCCCGCGGTGACTCGCCGGGCTCGACGTAGCCGCCCGGGATGTCCCAATGCCTCTTGTAGCTGGGGCGCACGAGCATCACCCTGCCTTCGTCGTCGAAGAACAGGGCGCCGGCGGCGACGCGTGGGGTCGCCACGGGTGGCATCTCGTTGGCCGTCACCAGGGCAGCCTAAATGCCTCGGTTCAGTCGAGCACCTTCAGCCGGCGAGCCAGGCCGACCAGCTCGCCTGGCGGCTTGCTGCGCTGTCGGCGGACCCAGGTCAGGGCTAGCTGCCTGCTGAGAAAATGGTGCCGCACTTGCTCGGGTGCCATCTGTTCGGCTTCGAGTAGCACAGCCTGGGCGTCGTCGAGGCGGTTCCACGAACTGTAGGCGCGGGCGACTTCGAGGGCGTGCCGTACCCGCCGTTCCATCGGGAGTCCGCGGGTGTCAACGCGCGGGCCGAGGTCGACGGCCACCTGAACATCACCCAGCTCGGCTGCGGTGGCGACGCGGTGGATGGCGACGTTGGTCGGGCCGAACGCCGTCCAGAGGTGGTTGGCATCGGTCCCGAGCTGGCCGGCGGCATGCTCTGCCGCGGCGAGGAAGGTGCGGGTGGTCCCGGCGTCGTTGGAACGAGCGGCTGCCATGGAGCCGGACAGGAACAGGGTTCCGTAGACGGAGAGCAAGGCCGGCGAGGCATGAGCCAAGTGGGGCTCCAGGTAGCCGGCGGCGTCTTCGGTGAGGCGTACGGCTTCGGTGTAGCGACCGGTGGCGTGCAGGGCGTGACCGACAGATCGGAACAGGGAGCCGGTGATGAGCGGGTCACCGGTAGGCCGGACGGCTGCCAAGCCGCGGTCGGCGGCGATCCAGGCGAGGTCGGCCTCTCCGAGCTTGGTGAGCTGGGTCGCGGTCAGTTGGTATGCCAGGCCGAGGAGCCGGCGGGCTTGGTCCTGGTCGTCGCCGTCGTGGTGGTCGGCGGCGGCCTGGGCGCGCTGGAGTAGTTCGGGTAGTTGGCCGGTGACGTACCCGAATCGGGAGTCCTGATAGGCGTCCCAGAGCGCGCCGACGTCCTTGCGGAGCACGGCAACGGTCGGGGGTTCGTCGTGGGGAGTGCCGCCGAACGGGGCGATGGCGCGGTAGTTCATCAGCGCCGCCCGGAGAGCGGGGACGGTTTCGGTGCCCGTGTCGGCGGTCCAGTCGAGCAGTACAGGTTCGCCGAGCAGGTCACCAAGGGATACGTCCAGGACCTCGGCGAGAGACTTGATGACGGAGAGCCGGTCCAGCTCGATGCGGTTGTTCTCGACCTTTCCGAGCCAATCAGCGGTGCGGCCGATGAGCCCGGCAAGGACTTCCTGCGACAGGCCGCGCCGACGGCGGTACCAGGCGACGCGCTCGCCGATGGTCAGGGTGTTGGTTGTCCCGTGCACCGTTTCACCTTCTCCCCTCGACCGGCTGCGGCCCCGGAAGGATTTTCCGGGTCACTGGGCGGTTTGTGCCACAACCTGTCTCCATGACGGGGCTGAACGTATCGACCAACTGCCAATCCTGCTCGGGTGCCGGCTGGAAGTACACCCTTGCGCGGTCCGCGGTGCGGGTCTTGGGGCAGGGGTCGGAGCGGAATCGGTCCCTGGCTCGGCGGTCCTGCATGGACTGCGCGGGCTCCGGTCGCGCGGCGACCTGCTGAGGCTGGCCCGGGGTGGGTGCTGGCATGGGACCGCGACCCGAACGCCGGTTCCGAGAGAGCCCGCCCACCCCGGCGCCCCGCAGACGGCAGCCGGTTTCGCTGCGCCCGCCCAAGCCGGGCGACCTGGTCTTCCTCGACGGCCGCGCGTCGGTGCAGTTCGGCGGCGATCGGGCGCTGTGGCTACGGGTGGCTGCGGTCCGTGATTGGCCGACGTACGACGGCTGGATCTGGCTGTCCGGCTACGTCATCGACCCGACGAACGGGCAAGCGTTGGCGCGGCGGGACGTCTTTGCGCAGACCGCCGGCCTTCAAATTGGTTCCCCATCCAGCGTGCCGTCGCCGGCTCGGCCGCGGACGGCAAGGAGGCCCAGTGTTTGACCTACGGGTACGGCTCGGCATAGTGCTCCGGGTGGAAGCGGCCGACCGCTACCGCCCATCCGACGGCCCAGTGATGCTCCGTGTGACCGGCGTCCGCCTGGTGCTCAACCGCCCCGACCGCGATCAGTGGATCTGGGTAGAGGGAACCAAGGTGGTACCGCGCAACCAGCGGGGCGAGTACACCCAGATCCTCGTACCCGTCCGGCTGTTCTCCCCACGCGATCCAACTCGCCGTTGAGCTCGGCGGTCGCCTGAACTTGTCCTGTCAAGCAAACAACTCATAAGCTGCTGTAACTCATGCAGCGTTCCTAGGTGGGGTGGCCCGCGATGGCGTACGAGATTCCGACGCCGAAATACCTGCGCGTGTTGAACACGCTGCGGAAGCGCATTGAAGACGGCGACTACGCGCCTGGCGCGGCCCTACCGTCGGAGAGCCAGCTCTGCACGGAGTTTGGCGTGTCCCGGCCTACGGTGCTCAAGGCGCTCGGCATCCTCAAGCAGGATGGCTGGATCGAGTCGCAGCAGGGCAAGGGCAGCTTCGTTCGCGGTCGGCCCGCCTCCGGTCGCACCTCTCCCGAGTACGCGCGGGACGCGGTCGAACTGGACGAGACCGGGGAGACGGAGATCCTGCACGTCGGCCCGGTGCTCGCCTCACCGCGGATCGCGGCCGAGCTGAAGATCCCCGAAGGCACGCCGGTCTACGAGCGGCGGCGCCGGACGGTCTCGGAGATTGGCCCAGTCGACCTGATCGCCACGTTCGTGCCGGTGGACATCGCCGCCGGTACCGACATCATCAAGCCGGCTCCGATCCCCGGCGGCCTGCTCGACCTCATCACGCGCCACAAGGGCCTGCGCGCTGACTACGCCACCGAACGAATGACCGCCCGACGGGTGAGCCCGGTCGAGGCCGACGCCCTGGACGTCCCGGCGGACGAGCCGGTGATGAGCGTCGTCATTACCGTCTACCAAGCATCAGGCGATCCGATCATGACGTCGATGCTCGTGATGCCGGGCAGCCGCCACGAGATCGAGGACACCTACGCACTGAGCTGAGCTACTGCTCTGCCTCAGAGTCGCCCTTCAGGAACTCCCGCATCCGGCCTCGCCGATTGAACGTCTACGGCAGCCGGGTTGCCAGCGCACGCTCCACGCCACGGCTCATCCTCCTCGACGCGGAAGGAAGGCGTTGCAAGGACCGCACCTCGTGTGCCGCCAGTTCAGGCCGCCTAGCGAGAGCGATCGCCGCAGCGTAGGGCCGCACAGCCGGTCGGCTCAGATGAAACGCAACCTCCTGCAGCACCCTGAGCAGGACACCTCTGCCCGCCTGCGGATGTTGAGCGACAAGCCACAGGAGGTGGTTGCGGTCCCACTGGGAAAACTCGCCAGCGAGCAGCTCGTCCAAGGCTGCGACATCTGCGCGTGCCTCCTTAGCGACAGCTAGGCGAACGAAGGCGTAGCGACTCCGCGCGAGGACCCGCAACCCGGCCGCGTCGATGCGCGGGTCTGTGACCAAGTCCAGGTAGTCCCGAGGCGTTCGCGATCGGGGAAGCATTTCCTCGACGTCCACAGTTGCCCCCTTCAACTCTCCACATTGTGCATCCGACTCTCCGCCACCTTGCTTGTACTTACAAGCTGGCGTAACTTGTTAGATCAACCGGTTGTCAGCAAGACGACTAGTGAGGCTAGGAGGCTGTCCACGTGGTTCCGATGACGTTGAAGGTTCCGGTTCCGTCCGAGTACGTCTTTCCCGCCGGGGCGCTGTGCCTCGGTGTCTCCCCGCAGATCGACTTCGACCGCCGTGGTGAAGCGGACAACCAGGCGCGGGACAAGGACACCGGCGAGCGGGTCTGGGTGGTCCGGGTGATGGACCTGGACCCGGAGGCGGGGAAGTTCGGTCGGTCGACCGAGGTGAAGGTCAAGGTCGTGGCTCCGCAGCAGCCGGTTCCGCCGCCGTCGACCGTGCCGGGCTATCCGCCGGCGGTGAAGTTCGAGGGTCTGACCCTCACGCCGTATGTCGATTCGCAGCGGTGCAAGCCGGGGCGTTCCTCGGGTGACTGCCGTTCCCGGATGGCGTACTCGCTGCGGGCCACCTCGATCCGTCCGGCGTCGGTGGTCCCGGGCTCGGTGGCGGCCTGACGGCTGCTGGTTGTGCGCGGGGCGGGTCGTTTCCCCGCCAAGAGTCCCGACCCGTCCCGCGCTCTCCCATCCCTCATCTGATGAAGGAGGGCGTCATGCCCACCGTAGTTCCTGCTGCCCTGAGCCCCTCGCGCCGCCGCTGGTCGGGGTGGTGGTCCTGATGTCGCGTACTCGTCTGGTCGGCGTGCGGCACGCGTACCGGGAGGTGGAGGCCGCCGTCCGGTCGGTGCTGCATCTGCCGCCGGCTTCGGCGCGCGTGTGCGCGATCCGTTGCCCCCGTTGCTGCCGGTGGGTGAAGCCGCGCCGGTTCGACCTGCGCCGCATGTCGTGTCACTCGTGCATCGCCACGTTGGGGCGTTCGGCTCGGGGTGGTGACCTGTGCCTCTGATCAACGTGATTCCCGGGGACAAGATCCCCATGGCGCCGATGAACGTGCGTCTTCCCGCGTGGCGGGTTCCGGGTTGGCTGTTGGTGCTGTGGTGGCTGGCTCGGGGCCTGTTCCGCGCCTGTGTGCTGGCGGTCCGGTACTGGTGGCTCACCGCTCCCGCCGCGCTGGCTCTGTGGATCCGGGCGGAGTTCGGCGGCCTGGTCCTGGCCGGCGTCGTCCTCACTCTTGCCGCTGGCTGTGCCGGGTGGTGGCGGTGGCATCCGTCGTCGTGGCTGCGGTTCGGCTGGTACCCGCTCGTCAGCCGCGTCCGCGCCCTGTTCGTCTACCGCCGGCGGTGGGCATCCGTGATGGCTACCTGTGGCCTCGCGACGGCGTTCGCCGGTGACCGCTACGTACCGCAGCTCCTGCGGGTGCGGTGCGACCGGTACGGCGACGAGCTGACCGTCCGACTGCTGCCAGGGCAGATCCCCGACGACTGGGGCCAGGCCGCGGAACGCCTCGCCTACGCCTTCCGCCGCCGAAGCGGCCAGGCCCGCTCCACAGACCGCCCAGATCGGGTGGTGGTGCGCCTCGTGCGCCGTGACCCCCTCGCCGCCGTCGTGGCACCGCTGCCGGTGGCCGACGTGCCGGAACTGGACGCGCTGCCGCTCGGCATCGACGAGGACGGCCAGCTCTACCGGTTGCGGCTGGCCGGGTCACATGTGCTCATCGCGGGAGCGACCGGCTCGGGCAAGGGCTCGGTGCTGTGGTCGCTGCTGCGCTCCCTGGCCGGCGGTATCCGCTCCGGGCTGGTGGAGGTGTGGGCGTTCGACCCGAAGGGCGGGATGGAGTTGGCGGCCGGGGTGCCGCTGTTCACCCGCTTCGCCTTCGACGACCCGGACAGCATGGCCGGCGTCCTCGAAGAAGCCGTGAAGCGGATGCGGCTGCGCGCGGCCCGGCTGCGCGGGGTGACCCGCCAGCACGTGCCGACGCCGGAGGAGCCGTTGCTCGTCCTGGTCGTCGACGAGCTGGCCGCCCTCACCGCCTACATCACGGATCGGAAGGTCCGCGACCGGATCAAGGAATCACTCGGCCTGCTGCTGTCGCAGGGCCGGGCGGCGGGCGTGCACGTGGTCGCCGCGTTGCAGGACCCGCGCAAGGACGTACTGCCATTCCGCGACCTGTTCCCCACCCGCATCGGACTGCGGCTGACCGAACCGGAACAGGTGGACATGGTCCTCGGCGACGCCGCCCGCGACCGGGGAGCCCTCTGCGACCGCATCCCCGAATCCATGCCGGGGGTGGGGTTCGTGGTCCTCGACGGCGTCCGCGAACCCGTCCGGGTCCGGTTCGCCTACCTCACCGACGACGACATCCGCCAACTCGGCCGCGACTACCGCCGCCTCTGCGACGACACCGACCAGGAGGTGACCCCGTGAAGAAGGCCGACACCGAACGTGTGGAAGGGCTCGCCCTGGTGCTCATCGTCCTCACCGCCGGCGGCCTGGCCGGCGCCGCCTCGTTCACCCACGTCCACGACTGGACCATGAACAACTCGCCGGCCGGTACCGGAGACTGGTTCGGCTGGGCCAACGCCGCCATCTCCGAACTACTGCCGTTCGCGGCGCTGCTGACCATCCGGCGACGCCGCCGCACCGGCGGCCCGGTCGGATACCCGCTGTTCCTGCTCGTCTGCGCCGTCGCCCTGTCCCTCGCAGCCCAACTCGCGGTGGCGAAGCCGAGCCCGTCCGGGTGGCTGCTGTCAGCCGTACCCGCGCTGGCGTTCCTCGGCCTGTCCAAGCTCGTCTTCTCCACCGCCCCGGCGGCCCCCAAGGAGTCGGCCGGCGACCGGGGTGAGGTGCCACCCGGCTACGACCCGATCGAAGATCACCGGCCCGTCGTGGTGCACGAGGACCAGGCGGTCATCACCGAACCGGCCCGGCCGGTGGCGGTGGCGGTGCAGCGGCCCGGCCTGGTGCCCGTCTCCGCGGCGGCGTTCACGGCCCGCAATGGCACCTCGTACGGCGCGGAGCGTGACCAGTGACCCAACTCCCCCTCATCCCCGAGACTCCGACGCAGACGCCGCCGCGGCCCGGGTCGCGGGCCGACCGGATGCGCAAGCCCCTCGCCAAGGACGCGCTCAAGCAACTCGCCGAGTCACACGGCGTCTGCGTCCGCCCCCTCGCGTTGCGCCGCACCGACACCGCCACCGGACTGACCGAGGTGGTGGAAGTGCCGTGCGGGGCGACCCTCGCCGTCAAGTGCAAGCCCTGCGCGGAGAAGGGCCGGCGGCTGCGCATCCAGCAGATCCGGGAGGGCTGGCACCTCGCCGACGAACCCGCCGTCCGACCCGACAAGCCGGACGGGGACGCGCTCGCCCTGGTCCGTGTCCGGGCGCACCTGGAGTTCGAACGCGAAGCCGTCCAATACCAGCCGATGACCCCCGACGAGCGGGCCGCCCAGGTAGCCGAAATCGACGCCGCGATTGCTGAGCTGGACGAAGCCCTCGCCGAAACCAGCCTGCGCGGCCAACTCACCCCGAAGGAACGCGACGAGCGACCCCGCCGCAAGCGCTCCACCCGCCGGCGCCAAGACTCGCCCGACCTGCCCCGGCTGCCCGTCGACCCCCGCACCGTCGGCCGCGCCTACTCCGGCAGGACGGGCAAGACTCACCGGCCGTCGATGCTGGTCACCCTGACGCTCGACTCGCACGGGCCGGTGCACTCCCACCTGCGCCGGGGCGCCTACGTCGCGCCATGTGAATGCGGCACCCGGCACGGCCCGCACGACGATGTCCTCGGCACCCCGGTCGACCCCGCCGGCTACGACTACCGGCGGGCGGCGTTGGACGCGATTCACTTCGCCCGGGTTCTCGACCGGTGGTGGCAGAACGTCCGCCGCGCCGCCGGCTGGAACGTCCAATACGCCGGCGCCGTCGAGCTGCAACGCCGCCTCGCCCCACACGCGCACTTCGCCATCCGGGGCACCCTGCCCCGTCGGCTGCTCAAGCAGATCGCCGCCGCCACCTACCACCAAGTCTGGTGGCCACCCTTCAACGAACCCGTCTACCGGGTGGACAAGCCGCCGGTCTGGGACGTCGACCGACAGGCATACGTCGACCCGAAAACCCGTAAGCCGCTGCCCACCTGGGGTGAAGCCCTCGACGCCCTGGAAGAACCCGACAGCCGACCCGCCTACGTCGCCCGCCTCGGCCGCATCGACGCCCGCGGCATCGACCAAGGCACCCGCGATGCCGAACGGTCCATCCGCTACGTCACCAAGTACGTCACCAAAGACCTCACCGACCAGGCCAAGCCACGCTCCGACCCGCAGAAGGCGCACTTCGACCGCCTCCACGCAGAGCTGTCGGTGCTGCCGTGCTCGCCGACGTGCGCCAACTGGCTGCTCTACGGCGTCCAGCCGGACGGCGTCAAGGCGGGCTTGACGCCTGGCCGCTGCACGGGGAAGGTCCACCAACGCTCCACCCTCGGCTTCACCGGCCGCCGCGTCCTCGTCTCCCGCCAATGGTCCGGCAAGACCCTCGCCGACCACCGCGCCGACAACCGGGCGTGGGTGCGCGCGATCCTCGCCGGCGGCATGGCCGACACCGAGGACCACGACCAGGCGGCCGACGACGCGGACGGGTCCAAGCGGTACCGGTTCGAACTCGCCCGACCAGAAGACCCCGACGTGCCGCCCCTGGAACACCGACTCCTGCGCGCGATATCCGCCCGCATCCGCTGGCGCACAGACCTCGACACCGCACGGCTACGAACAACCGCGATCACGCCGGCAACCGATCAACCCGCCGCGCTCGCGGCCTACGCCGTCGAGAAGTGACCGCCCTTGCCGGTCCGACTTTCCGCACGTCACCCCTCCGCACACGAGGAAGGCCAGTCGATGAACGCCACCAGCTCGATCACTCCTCGCGTGCTGCGCGTCGAGGAAGCCGCCCATGCGCTCGGCATCGGCCGCTCGCTCGTCTACGACCTGATCCGCTCCGGCCGGCTCCGCTCCTTCAAGGTCGGAAGCCGCCGGCTCATCCCCGCATCGGCCATCGACGAGGCCATTGCCACGCTCACGGAAGAAGCCGCCTAATGCCCAAAGACCCGAAGCAACGACAGTCGGCCGCCCGCCGCAACCCCAACGGGGAAGGCTCGATCTATCAGCGCTCCAGCGACGGCCGGTGGGTCGGGCAGGCGTACGTGCTCGCCACCGACGGCACCCGCAAGCGGAAGTTCGTCTACGGCGCCACCTGGGACGAGGCACACGCCAAGCTCATCGAGCTGAAGGCGCAGTCTCAGCGCGGCATCCCCGTCCCCGACCGGGCCTGGAAGCTGGCCGACTACCTGCCCTACTGGCTGAAGACGTACGTCAGTGACCTGAAGCCAACCACCGTTCGTGGCTACGAGAGCGCCGTACGGCTGCACCTGGTGCCGGCCCTCGGCACGAAGCGTCTCGACGGCTTGCAGGTGCAGCACGTCAAGGCGTTCATGGACGGCTTCCGCCGCAAGTGCCTCTGCTGCACCAACGGCCTCGACAAGATCCGCCCGGCTGGCCGGCGGTGCTGCTCGGTCGGTCGCTGCTGCCAGAGCTATCCCAGCGCCCGTCAGGTGCAGTTCGTACACGCGGTCCTCCGCAACGCGCTGCAACACGCGATGCGGGAGGAGCTGGTGTCGCGCAACGTGGCGAAGCTGGTGCGGGTCCCCTCCCCGCGCTACAAGATCGGCAAAGGGCTCTCCGTCGACCAGGTGCGCAAGATCCTCGCCGCCTCGACCGGCCACCGGCTTCACGCCCTTTACGTGGTGGCGGCCACGATGGGCCTCCGCCGCGGGGAGTTGGTCGGGCTCCGCTGGGCGGACGTCGACCTGGACGACGGCACCCTTCGGGTGCAGCAGACCGTTCAGCGGGTCGCCGGGACGCTTCACGTCCTGGACGCCAAGACCGAGGACTCCGAGGCGGTGCTACCGCTGCCCGAGTTCACCTGGCTCACGCTGATGGAGCACCGGGAGCGCCAGCAGGCGGAGCGGGCCGCACTCCCCGAGGTCTGGGAGGATCACGGGCTCGTCTTCCCCTCCGAGCGCGGTACGCCGATGGAGCCGACCAACCTCAGCCGCTCCTTCGCCCGCCTCCGGGAGTCCGCCGGCCTACCCGGCGTCCGGCTGCACGACCTGCGACACACGGTCGTGTCGCTGCTGATGGAGCTGGGCGTGCCACCGCATGTCGTCCAGGCCATTGCCCGGCACGCCGACGTGAAGGTGACGCTGAAGGTCTACGCTCACGCCAACCTCGACGCGATGCGTCAGGCGCTCGGCAAGCTCGACGGGCGGCTGTCATGAACCCCGTTGCTGTCAGCGTTGCTGTCAACCGGGGAGATCACGACGGCCACCGGCCGGGATCGCCTTGTGGAATTGGAGCCCCCGGCCGGGATCGAACCGGCGACATCTCGCTTACAAGGCGAGTGCTCTGGCCAGCTGAGCTACAGGGGCGCGCGTGACGGGCTCAGCATAGCGACTGGGTCCCGGAATTCCCGCCTGGCAGCGCTCCCGACCACGGAAAACGTCAGTTTCCCGACCGGCTCGACCGTCGGATCGTCGCCGGATCCGGTTGACAGCCGGGAGATTGATGCCTTGCCGTGCCCGGGTGACCGAAATGTGTATGCCGTCCGTCCCACCCGTTGCTCCACGTCTTGGCACGATCGTGAAAGCCGTTTACGGTGCAGTGACACGGACGACACTCCGGCCGGCCTCGGCTGCCCGGGTGACGCCCCGTTGGCCGGCACCCTGGGTGCCGGTCGCTCCTTCACTCGGATCGTCCGGCACGTTCCTGCCGGTGAAAGGAAGCGCTCCATCATGGCTACGGTCACCTACGCGAAGGCGTCCCGGATCTATCCGGGCACCGAGCGCCCCGCCGTCAACCAGCTCGACCTGCAGATCGGCGACGGGGAGTTCCTCGTCCTGGTCGGCCCGTCCGGCTGCGGAAAGTCCACCAGCCTGCGGATGCTCGCCGGCCTGGAGGACGTCGACGACGGCGCGATCTACATCGACGACCGGGACGTCACCCACCTCCCGCCGAAGGCCCGCGACATCGCGATGGTCTTCCAGAACTACGCCCTCTACCCGCACATGACGGTGTACGAGAACATGGCGTTCGCCCTCAAGCTGCGCAAGACCTCCAAGTCGGAGATCGACCGGCGGGTCAAGGAGGCGGCCAACCTCCTGCAGTTGGAGGAGTTCCTCAGCCGCAAGCCGAAGGCGCTCTCCGGCGGTCAGCGCCAGCGGGTCGCCATGGGCCGCGCGATCGTCCGCGAGCCGCAGGTCTTCCTCATGGACGAGCCGCTGTCGAACCTCGACGCCAAGCTCCGCGTCCAGACCCGTACGCAGATCGCCTCGCTCCAGGCGAAGCTCGGCGTCACCACGGTCTACGTCACCCACGACCAGGTCGAGGCCATGACCATGGGTCACCGGGTGGCGGTCATGCTGGACGGCGTGCTCCAGCAGGTGGACACCCCGCGGGCGCTCTACGACACCCCGGCCAACGTCTTCGTCGCCGGCTTCATGGGTTCCCCGGCCATGAACATCAAGACGGTGAAGCTGACCGATCAGGGCGGGGCGTTCGCCGAGCTGATGGTCCCGCTGACCCGTGAGCAGATCGAGGCGGCCCGCGCCGAGGGCGGCGACGGCAAGGTCACCGTCGGCTTCCGGCCGGAGGACTGCGACCTGGTCGGCCCGTCCGAGGGCGGCATGCCGGTCGTGGTGGAGCTGGTCGAGGACCTGGGTTCCGACGCCAACGTCTACGGCCACGCCGCGCTGGAGGGCCACAACGAGCGGTTCGTGGTCCGCACCGACCGGCGCACCATGCCGAACATGGGCGACACCGTGTTCGTCAAGCCGCGCACCGGCCGCAGCCACGTCTTCCACGCCTCCACCGGGCACCGGATCTGACGTACGCGAAGCAAAAAGGGGCGGCCCGCCACGGCGGACCGCCCCTTTCGTGTGTGCGGGTCAGGCCTCGACGGCGCGACGGCGCGCGACTTCGGCGAGCGTGACCGCGGCGGCGACGCTGGCGTTGAGCGACTCGACGTCGGAGACCATCGGGATGCTGACGGTCAGGTCGCAGGTCTCGCCGACCAGGCGGGACAGCCCGCGCCCCTCCGAGCCGACCACCACGACCAGCGGGCCGACGGCGGCCTCCAGGTCGTACAGGTCGGTCTGCCCGTCGGCGTCCAGGCCGACCACGACGAAGCCGGCCTCCTTGCACGCCTTGAGCGACCGGGTCAGGTTGGTGACCTGGGCGACCGGGACGCGCGCGGCCGCGCCGGCGCTGGTCCGCCAGGCGGTCGCGGTGATCCCGGCGGCACGCCGCTCGGGTACGAAGACACCCTGCGCGCCGAACGCGGCGGCGGACCGGATCACCGCGCCGAGGTTGCGCGGGTCGGTGACGCCGTCCAACGCGACCAGCAGCGGCGCGGCCTGCTCCAGCGCGGCGGTGACCAGGTCCTCGAACGGCTCGTAGGCGAACGGCGGCACCTGGAGCCCGACGCCCTGGTGCAGCACGCCGCCGGTCATCCGGTCCAGCTCGGCGCGGCCGACCTCCAGGATCGCGATGCCCCGGTCGGCGGCGGTGCGGACGATCTCCTTGACCCGGTCGTCGACGTCGATGCCCTGGGCGGTGTAGAGCGCGGTCGCCGGCACCTGCGCGCGCAGCGACTCCAGCACCGGGTTCCGGCCGACCAGCAGCTCGGGGCTGTCCTTCGCCGGGTTCGACTTGCGGCCCGGGGAGACCCGGGGCCCGGACCGGCCGGCGGTGGGCTTTCCGCCGCGGCCCTTGGCGGCGGTGGGTACGCCCCGACCGCCGCCCCGGCCCCAGGTGGTGTCCTTGGTGCCCGGCTGGCCGATCTTGGGCGCGCGGCCCTCCTCGGCGGCGGCCCGGCGCTCCTTGTCCTGCTTCCAGGCGGTGCGCTGGGGCAGCTTCTCGGTGCCCGAGTAGGCCTTGTGCCAGGGGCGCTCGTCCGCCGGGAGGGTGCGGCCCCGGCCGGCGAGCGAGTCCTTGTTCTTGCCGCCGGTGCCCTTGGGGGCGCCTGCCTTCGACGTCAGTCGCCGGCCACGGCGCTGCGAGTTGCCGGCCATCAGTCCTGCTCTCCAATAGTCCAACGCGGGCCCTGGGGGGTGTCCTCGACGACCACGCCGGCCTGCTTGAGCTGGTCGCGGACGGCGTCGGCGGCGGCCCAGTCCTTGCGGCCGCGGGCCTGGGCGCGCTGCTCCAGGGCCAGCGCGACCAGCGAGTCCACCACGCCGCGCAGGTCGCCCGCGCGGTCGCCACCGGTCCAGGCCGGATCCAGGGGGTCGACGCCGAGGATATCCAGCATCGCCCGGGCGGCGGCGAGCGTCGTGCGGACGGTCACATCGTCGCCGCCGCTCAACGCCGTGTTGCCGTCCCGGACCACCTCGTGCAGCACGGCGAGCGCCGCCGAGGTGTTGAGGTCGTCGTCCATCGCCGCCACGAACCCGGCCGGCAGCCCGTCGGGTCGGCCCGCGCCGACCCGTTCGGCCGCCCGCTGCACGAAGCCCTCGATCCTCCGGTACGCGACCGCGGCCTCGCGCAGCGCGTCCTCGGAGTAGTCGATGTGGGACCGGTAGTGCGCGGCGGCGTAGTAGTAGCGCAGTTCGACCGGGCGCACCCCGAGCGAGGCCACGTAGTCGAGGTCGAGCGTGTTGCCCAGCGACTTGCCCATCTTGGTGCCGCCGATGCCGAGCAGGCCGTGGTGCACCCAGTAGCGGGCGAACGGCAGGTCGGCGGCCTGCGACTGGGCGATCTCGTTCTCGTGGTGCGGGAACGTCAGGTCGAGCCCGCCGCCGTGGATGTCGAACTCGGCGCCCAGGTAGCGCCAGCACATCGCCGAGCACTCGATGTGCCAGCCGGGACGGCCGCGGCCCCACGGGGACGGCCAGGCGGCGTCGGCCGGCTCGCCCGGCTTGGCGCCCTTCCAGAGCGCGAAGTCGCGCGGATCCCGTTTGCCCCGGTCGGGGGCGTCGCCGGCCGGCTGCATGTCGGCCGGGGACTGCCCGGACAGCGAGCCGTAGGCCGGCCAGGAGGCCACGTCGAAGTAGACGTCGCCGGAGTCGTCGCCGGCCGGGTAGGCGTGCCCGGTCTCGATCAGGCGGGCGATCAGCTCGTGCATCTCCGGGACGTGCCCGGTGGCCCGCGGCTCGTAGGTCGGCGGGAGCACGTTCAGCGCGCGGTAGGAGGCGGTGAGGATCTGCTCGTTCGCGTAGGCGATCGACCAGAACGGCCGGCCCTGCTCCATGGCCTTGGCCAGGACCTTGTCGTCGATGTCGGTCAGGTTGCGGATGAAGGTCACCTCGAAGCCGCCGGCGACCAGCCAGCGGCGCAGCACGTCGTAGTTGACGCCGGAGCGAAGGTGACCGATGTGCGGCGGGGCCTGGAGCGTGAGACCACACAGGTAGACCCCCACCTTGCCGGCTTCCCGCGGGACGAAGTCCCGCACCGATCGGGTGGCGGTGTCATACAGGCGTAGCGTCACCTCACAAGGGTAGCCGTCCGCACATTTCGAGGTTGGCCGGAGCCGGGTCGTACGCTGCGTGCTGTGGACACGGCGGCACGCCCCCCGGAGACCGCGCAGACCCTGGACCGGGGCCTGCGCCTGTTGCACCTGGTCGCGGACGCCCCCGGCGGGCTGACCGTCACCGAGGCGGCGCAGCGGCTGGGCATCGGCCGGGCCGCGGTCTACCGGCTGGTCGGCGCGCTGAGCGGGCACGGCATGCTCCGGCGCGACGGGGAGGGCCGGCTGCGGATCGGCGTCGGCGTGCTGCACCTGGCGCGACGCGCCCAGCCGCTGCTCGCCGAGGGGGCGCTGCCCGCGCTGCGCCGGCTCGCCGAGCGAACCGGGGCGACCGCCCACCTGACCGTGGTCGAGGGCGGCGAGGGGGTCGCGCTGGCGGTGGTCGAGCCGAGCTGGACGGCCTTCCACGTGGCGTACCGGACCGGTTCCCGGCACCCGCTGGAGCGGGGCGCGGCGGGCCGGGCCGTGCTGGCCGGGCGGGCCGGCGACCCCGGGCCGGTGAGCACCAGCGGTGAGCTCCAGTCCGGCGCGTACGGGGTGGCCGCGCCGGTGCTCGGGGTGCCGGGGCTGGAGGGCAGCGTCGGCGTGGTGTCGCTGACCCCGCTCGACGTGGCCGAGGTGGGCGCCCAGGTCACCGCCGCCGCCGAGGCGGTCGCCGCCGCGCTCTCCTGATCCGCCGCACACCCGTCGCGCCTAGCACACCAGGGGGCGGCGTGGAGGTTGTCCACAGGACGCGGCGGTAGGCGCCGGCGGTGGTTGTCCACAGGGCTGTCGTACGGCCGCGGGTCCGGCTGACCCTGGGCACATGCCACCTCATCCCCATCGACCGCAGCAGTTGGCCTGGCAGGTCTTCCGCGGGTCGGACGCGGTCCGACGCGGGTTGCTGTCCCGCCACCATCTCCGGGGCGCGTCCTGGATCCGGCTCCGGCAGGACGTCTACGCCGACGCGCGTCTCGACCGTGACCACGCGCTGGCCTGCCGGGCCGCGCTGCTCCGGATGCCGCCCGGCAGCCTGATCGCCGGGCCGTCCGCGGCCTACCTCCACGGGGTCGAGCACGCCGCCGGCTTCACCGACGACGTGCACGTGCTGCTTCCGGCCACGGCCCGGGCGGATTCCCAGCCGGGCGTCCGGGTGCACCACGCGCCACTGGTCGGCGCGCGCAGTGGTTTCCTGGTCGCCGCCGGAGCTTCCGTCGCTGGCGGTCCCGGCACGAACGCGCCGTCTCCGCCCGGGCCCGATCGACCGCCCGGGCCACCGCCCGGCACCGACCCGGCCGCCTGTGCCTGGGAGACGGCGGTCTGGGCCGATCCGGTCAAGGCGATCGGCATCGTCGACGGGCTGCTGCGGATCGGGGTGGTCAGCCGGTCCGAGCTGGCCTCGGAGGCGGCCCGGAACGCCGGTCGGCCGGGTGGCCGGCGAGCGTCCTGGGTGTTCGGCCTCACGGATGGCTGCGCCCAGTCGCCACCCGAGTCCCACCTGCGGGTTCGGCTCATGTTCGCCGGGCTGCCGCGTCCCGTGGCGCAGCATCCGGTACGCGTGTCCACCGGCCTGGTCCTGCACCCCGACCTGGCCTGGCCGGAGTTCCGGGTCGCCGTGGAGTACGACGGCCAGTGGCACGCCGACCCCGAGCGGACGCACCTCGACCGGCGTCGGCTCAATCAGCTCGTCGAGGCCGGCTGGCTGGTGCTGCACGTGACCGGCCGCCGCCTGCGGCAGGAGTTCCCCGCTCTGGTCCGCGAGATCCGCGCCGCCCTGGTGGCCCGGGGATGGCGCCCGTGACCAACCTCGACCCGGCCGACGCTCGCCGGGCCCGACGGCACCACCGGCGCAGCCATCCCCGGGCCCGACGGCACGGTGCGGCGGCGCCCGGGACACCGGACGCCGCCGCACCGGTCCCGTCAGGCCGGCGTGGTCACGGCGATGATGCCGCTGAACGCCGAACTGCCGGACGAGTTCACGGCCTGGATGCGGTAGTAGTAGGTGGTCGACCGGGCCCGCCCGGTGTCGCTGTAGCTGCGGGCGGTCCCGGCCAGCGTGAACGTGGCCAGGTTCGCGGTGAACGCCACGTTGGTGGCCCGCTGGAGCACGAAGCTGGTGACCACGCTCGTGGCGGCCTCCTGCCAGGTGAGGTTCACGGTCGCGGTGCCGCCGGTGACGGCGACGGCGGTGCCGGCGAGGTTCGTCGGCGCGGCCGGCGGGGAACCGACGGCGATCGTCGCGGTGTTCGACCAGGGCGAGCCGACGCCGAGGTAGACCGTGCGCACCCGGTAGTAGTAGGTGGTGCCGGCCACGACGGTGGTGTCGGTGTAGCTGGTCGCGTTGGCGGCCAGCGTGACCGTGGTCAGTCCGGTGGTGAAGGTGGTGTTGGTCGCGCGCTGGAGTTCCACCGAGGTCGAGTACGACCGGTTGATCCAGGTCAGGGCGACCCGCACCGGGCTGCCGCTCGGTTGGGTGGCGGTCAGGTTCGTGGGGGCGGTCAGCGCGAGCACCGCCGATGCGGTGTTCGACCAGCCGGAGTAGCTGGCGCTGTTCTCCCGGCGGACCCGGTAGAAGTAGGTGGTCCCGGGCACCGCCGTCGAGTCGGTGAAGCTGGTCGCCCCCGCCGCCGCGGTGAACGCGGTGAGTCCGGTGGTGAACAGGGAGTTGGTCGAACGCTGCACGAGGACCTGGGTGGCGGCCGGCAGGCCGGCCGGGTTGGTCCAGGTCAGGACGATCGCCGGTGGGACCGTGGTCGAACCGGCGTTGGCGGTGGCCGTGAGGTTGGTCGGCGGCGCCGGCGACACCCGGATCACCATCGGCCGCATCATGTCGAAGTCCTCGTGGTCGACCATGTGGCAGTGCCAGACGTACTCCCAACCGAAGTTGTAGGGCACGTTGGTGACGGTGGCCGGGTCGCCGGTCTGCGGGTCGATCTGGGTGAAGCCGTTGGTGGTGCCGGGAACCTGGGTCGGGTCGAGCAGCCGCACGCTGTCGCCGATCTTGAACGGCAGGTTGGTGGGCAGCGCGGGCCGCATGGCGACGATGCAGTCCTCCAGCGGGTTCATCCGCACGGTTTCCTTCCAGCCCACCTCGTTGGCGTCCGGTGGCTTGTAGGCGCCGTCCCAGCCGACCCGGTTGACCAGTTGCACGTTGAAGTAGTGGAAGTGGACGAAGTGGGTGTCCACCCCGTTGTGGGTGATCTTCCAGATCTGGGTGCCGTCGCCGGTCGAGCCGACCGGGGTGGCCAGGTTCGACATGTAGAGGATCTCGGTCGGCGGGTCGATGTACGCCAACGGGATCGTGGTCTGGATGAAAGCGCTGGTCTTGGGCAGTTCGACGCCGAGCGTGGGCATCATCCGCCCGTAGACGGGGTCGAACTCCTCGACGATCGCCTTCGGCTGGAGGTCGAGGGTCACCGGGGTGGTGCCGCCCAGCGGCACGTAGGTGATGGTGGTGTCCTGGATCGCCACGTAGTGGTTGGTGGAGTTGGTCCCGAACGCCGCGTTGTACGCCTTCTCCGGCACGATCGGCTTCGGCTGGCTCTGCCCGTACGCCTGCGGCAGTCGGGTCCGGAGCAGGGCGAGGTTGTACCGCGCGGCCGGGGGGCCCACGACGCGGATCTGCATGATCGTCCGGGTGTTCGGGCCGTAGCCTGGCTGGGTGGTGGGTGCCCCGCCGGCGTCGGTCTGGTCCGGGTCCCCGGTGTAGTAGTCGTACCTGGTGTCGTAGGCCGGCATCGGCGCCGGGGCGTCGTTGTAGAGGATGAGCGTCGAGCCGGGCGCGACCGTGGAGAAGTCGACGATCACGTCGGCGCGTTCGGCCGGCCCGATGAGCAGCGAGTGGTCGGAGACGTTGAGCACGGTGATCGAGCGACGGTCGTACTCGTAGTTGATCGGCTGCGGTGGGATGACGGCGACCTCCGGCAGGAGCCCGCCCTCGTTGCCGATCTGGATCCAGTCCGGGCCGACCGCGGACGGCGCGGGCACGCCGCCCTCCCGGCCGTCGGTGGGCCAGGTCGGTGGGAAGGCCGGATTCGGGCAGGCTTCGACCATCGGCACCTCGCCCGCCGCGCCGTCGTTCAACGTGCCGTCCGGCTTCCACATCGTCCCGTTCGAGGCGGCGTGGTAGAGCTGGAGGTTGAGTGCCCGGTCGTTGCACGCGTTGAGGATCCGGAACCGGTAGGCCTTCGGCTCGACCTGCAGGGTGGGATAGGCGCAGCCGTTCACCACGGGAGTGTCCATGAACGCCTCGGGCGTGATGGTGGGCAGCGGTGTTCCGGGCTGG
This sequence comes from Micromonospora ferruginea, assembly GCF_013694245.2. NCBI lineage: Bacteria > Bacillati > Actinomycetota > Actinomycetes > Micromonosporales > Micromonosporaceae > Micromonospora > Micromonospora robiginosa. Next base: position 5,831,286 of record NZ_CP059322.2, on the reverse strand, counting down.
ACCGGCGGTTCCCACGGCCGGGTGACCGGGTCGTAGTACGGGTTGGGCACCGGCCCCTGCTGGATGCCGGTGAACGGCGGCCAGAACCACGGCCCGTAGTCCCAGCGGCCCATCGGGTTGGCGCCGGTCTCGTTGTACGGGTTCTGGTTGGGCATGTAGACGTGCGGCATCCACAGGCTGCCCTTGCCGCCCCAGTTCGCGGTGTCCCAGGTCGGGTCCTCCGCGGCGAGCTGCGCCGGGTCCGGTACGAACGTCTTGTCCTGGATGAGCAGCGGGATCTCCTCGGCGGGGACGACCCCGTCGGTGACCAGTTGCCGCTCCACCGGGTCCTGGAGCAGCAGGAGGCCGATCTGCCCGCTGTACGGGGTGAGGTGCGTGGTCGCCTCGGTGTGGTCGTGGAACCACATCATCCGGGCGCTCTGCTGCATCGGGAAGTAGAGCGTGACCGCGCCCGCGCCGGGATCGGGCATGTCCGGCACGTTCGCGTAGCTGGCGCCCTTCGGATAGGACGTGACCTCCCCGGCCGGGGTGAACCACTGCAGCGGGGTGCCGTCGCTGATCCACTGCGTCTCCGAGCCGTGCAGGTGCACGACGGCGCGGTTCTGCTTGTAGAGCTCGGTGTTGTTCAGCGGGCCGGTGCCGGCGCCGGCGAGTGTGATGTCGACGGGCAGGAAGAGGTTCCCGGCCGCGCCGGTGGGCAACTGGTTGACCAGCTTGATCCGGATCGGGCGGTTCCGGCGGGCGTAGATGAGCGGGCCGCCGAAGTAGGGGCGGGGCGGCGGTGCCACGGTGTTGTGACCGCTGGCGTCGGTGCCGTTGTTGAGCTGCTTGTATCCGCGCAGGCGGGTGGCCGGCAGGTCCTTGTGGAACTGCTGGGAATACTGCTGGATACCGATCTCGTAGTAGTCGCTGCCGGGGTAGGTGATGGTGTCGGGCACCGCGACCGGCAGGTAGTTGCCCAGGTCGTTCGCCTTGACGGGGCCGACGCCCGGCAGGGTGTCGACGAACTTGCGCATCCCGGTGCCCGGCCGCACCACGCCACCGACGACCGTCGGCAGGGGACTGTTCGCGTAGTTCGGGATGAAGCCGAAGTAGTCCGGCGGCGCGGCGGCCACCGCCGCCTCGGGCGCGTTCTGCTTCGGGACGGCCACCTCGCGGATGGTTTCCTCGGACATGTCTTCCTCCTCCCCGAGGGCCGCCGCAGCAGCGCCGCCCGCAGCCCGATGATCACTCTCTGTGACAATTCAAGCCGAACGGGGTCGCGGAAGGAAGGGACCTTTGGCCTATGACATGCGGTTTGAGCTGGGCAAACGCCAATTCACGCCAACCGGACAGCGTCCGGCGGGAAGACCACTGTGCGCATTCGCGAACACGGAGAAGCCCGGGCGACGTGAATCGCCCGGGCTTCTCGGTGGTGCGGGGTGGTTACGGCCGCGCGTTGGGCTTCAGCGGCGTCTTCACCGCGGCGTAGGCGTCGATGATGCCGTAGCCGTAGAAGCCGTTGAAGTTCAGCGAGCCCGCGCAGTACGCGTTGAACTCGGCGTCGCGACCCTCGTTGGTGTAGGTCTGCAGCCGCGGCTCCGGGCAGGCGTGCTCCGCCGCCGTCCGGTAGAGGTGCTGCTCGACCAGGTCCGGCGCCAGGCCGAAGCCGTCCCGGCCCTGCTTCTTGCCGAACTTGCTGACGATCAGCGCGGCCACGCCCGAGGCGTGCGGCGAGGCCATCGAGGTGCCCTGAAGGTAGGTGTAGTAGCCACACTCACCCTTGGCGGTGCACTGCTTGAACACCGAGTTCTCGAAGCCGGCCACGATGTTGCCGTTCTCGTCGACCGACCCCTCCTCCTGGAGCACCTTCTTCGGGTACGTGGAGAGGATCATGTTGGCGTCGGCCCGGTAGGTGTCGGTTCCGAAGCCATCGCGGAACCAGCCGCCCGGCGCCGCGACCGAGGTCTGCTCGGTGCCGTAGTTCGAGTAGTCGGCCTTCTTGCCGGACGGGCCGACGGACGACACGCTGATCACGTGCGGGCCCTCGGTGGGCAGGTCCCAGCAGCTCGCGTTGTCGATCGGCCGCGGGTACGGGTCGGCCCCGTAGTCCGGGCTGCTCACGTCCGTACGCGGGTCGCCGAGGTCCTCGTGGTTGTTGCCGAGCGCGCCGACCAGCGTGACGCCCTTGCGGTGGGCGAAGGTCAGCGCCCGCTTCATGGCCTCGATGATGGTCCGCTGCTCGGCCTGCGCCTCCGGCGAGTCGGCCGGGTTGGCGGCGCAGTTGTAGAGCCACGGGTCGACGTAGAAGGACATGTTGACCACGTCCAGCCCGGAGCGACCGGCGTGCACCAGCGCGTTGACCACCGGGTTCAGGAAGAAGTAGCCGCTGTCCTGGCCACCCTTCAGCTCGACCAGGGAGACCTTCGGGGCCACGCCGGAGAGGCCGAAGCCGTTGGCGGCGGCGCCGATCGTGCCGGCCACGTGCGTGCCGTGCCCGCCGTCGTCGGTGCCGACCGGGTCGAGGCAGCTCGCCACCTCGCACGGGCCGTCAACGTCGGGGATGTCCGGCGCGAAGTTGCGCGACAGCGCCCAGTTGAAGTTCGGGGCCAGGTCGGGCTGGCTGGCGTCGACGCCGGTGTCCAGCACGCCGACGGTCACCCGACGGTCACCCGGCTCGATCTTGCGCGCCTGGTCGGCGCGGATCATGTCCAGGCCCCAGAGCTTGTCGTCCAGCGGGTCCAGCTTCTTGGCGTTGCCCTTGGCGGCCTTGCCCTTGGCCGCGGCGGCGGCCAGCAGGTGCTCCTGCTCGACGCGGTCCAGCTTCGGCTTGCGGCCGATCGCCTTCTCCTCGGCCGCGCCGACCAGCGCGCCGGCGGCGTTGGCACGGCTGGCGAAGTCCGCCCGGTCGCTGGTCACCTGGAAGAGGCCGACGTCGTCGGTGCGGGAGACGACCGTGCCGCCGGCCGCCTTGATCGCGGCGATCGCGGCGTCGCTGGACACGCCGCTCTCGGCCAGCACGGTGAAGGTCCGGGTGTCCGACGGCGCGGCGGTCGCCGGGACACCCAGGCCGGTCACCGTGAGTGCCAGCGAGGCCGCGACCGCGACCGCGCCGGCGGTGAAGCGCTTGCTCACCACATCAGATCCTCTCGTTGAGGGACGTGGCAGTCATCCCACATCACGAGAGCGGGTTACGCCAGACGTGCGCCCGGAATAGCCGGCAATCAGGCATTCGCGCTCGTCACATCGACGAGCACGCCGGGCAGGTCGGCCAGCGTGGACACCTCCGCGTCGGGGGCGAGGCCGGGCGGACGCGGCAGGCCGGCCCGGTTGAGCCAGACGGCCCGCAGGCCGGCCCGCTGGGCGCCGGTCACGTCGTGTTCCGGCGAGTCGCCGACGTGCACGATCCGGTCGGCGGGCAGTCCGGTCGCCGCCACCACGGCGGCGTAGAACCCCGGCGCCGGTTTCTTCGGCAGGCCGCCCTCGTGGGCGTACAACGCGAAGGCGAACTGCCCGGCGAGCCCGCAGCGTTCGGCGCGGCTGTTGCCGTTGGTGGCGAAGCCCAGCAGGTGGTGCGGGCGCAGCGCGGCGAGCGCCGGCAGCGCGTCCGGGAACGGCCGGCTCAGGGCGTAGCGCCGGGCGAAGAAGAGCGCGGCGAACTCGTCGAGGTGGGCGCCGAGCCCGGCCCGGTCCAACGACCGGGCCAGCGCGGCCCGCCGGATCTCCTGCACCGGGGCGGCGCTGAGCGCGCCGAAGACCGCACCCCAGTCGCCCTCCAGGTCGGCGAGCGAGACCTCGGCCGCCGCCGGGGTCCGCCGCCGCATCTCCTCGAGTACGGCGGCCAGCGCGCCGGTCACCGCCGGGCGCAGGTCGATCAGGGTCTCGTCGGCGTCGAAGACGACGGCGGTGCGGGGCGCGCTCATCGCTCGCCGCTCAGTGCCGGCTCGGTCGGCGCCGGCGCGACCGCCTCGGGGGCGGAACGCATCTCGTCCACCCGGACCAGGGCGACGCCGCCGACGATGAGCACCCCGCCGGCCAACTGGATCAGGGTGGGCAGCTCGTCCAGCACCAGCCAGGCGATCAGCACCGCGAACATCACCTCGGTCAGCCCGACGAACGAGGAGAGCCGGGCGCCGAGCAGCCGGGTGCCGGCCACCCCGGTCAGGTAGGCGACCACGGCGGCGATCAGCGACAGCCCGGCGATCGGCACCAGCCAGCTCATCCGGTGCCCGGCGAAGTCGACGTCGGCGGTGCCGGCGGCCAGCGGCAGCGCCCCGATCGCGCCGAGCAGCAGCAGCACCAGGGCGCCGACGGCCATGCCGCCGCTGGCCATCACCACCGACGGCAGTTCGTCGTCGAGGCGGCCGGCGATGACGAAGTAGCCGGCCAGCCCGATCCCGGCGCCGAGCCCCCAGAGCACGCCCACCGGGTCGAGCCGGCCGGCGCCGGTGAGGTCGAGGACGAACACCAGGCCGACCAGCGCGGTCAGCGAGCCGGCCACGGTCAGCCGCCGGGGACGCTGGCCGTGGACCAGCCACATCCAGCCGACCACCAGCACGATGCCGAGGTATTCCAGCAGGAGCGCGACGCCGACCGGCAGGTAGCGGACCGCGTTGAAGAAGCACGCCTGGGCCATCGCCACGCCGAGCAGCCCGAACAGCACCACGGTGAGCGCGTTGCGGCGCAGCACCGGCCACCGGCCGCGCAGCGCCAGCAGGGCGGGCACGGCCAGCACCAGGGCGGCGATGCCGACCCGGGCGATCACCACCGCGACGGCCGACCACTCCCCGGTGATCAGCGGTCGGGCGAACGTGCCCGAGGTGGCGAACGTGAGCGCGGAGAGCAGGGCCAGGCCGAGCCCGGCGCCGGACCGTTCACGCATCGGCAACTCCTGGTCATCAGTGAAGAAGCGTTACGCTGATGACGTTAGGGGGACCGTCCGACAGGAGTCAAGGTGCTTTTCGCTCATGACACCGAGTGCGCGCTGACCGCCGCCGCCGCGCTGGTCAACACCGCCGGCCCGGACCGCGAGGGCCTGCCCGACGTGGCCGCGCTGGACACGTTCTTCACCGCGTACGGGTGGAGCGGCCGGCACGAGCAGACCGACGGCGAGCTGCGCCAGGTCCGCGCGCTACGGCCCCGGCTGCGGCGGATCTGGGACGCCGACACCGACGAGGTGGTGGAGATCGTCAACGCGCTGCTCCGCGAGTCGCACGCCCTGCCGCAGCTCATCCGGCACGACGACGAGCCGTACCATCTGCACGCCGTGCCCCGCGACGCGCCGCTGGCGACCCGGATGGCGGTCGAGGCCGCGATGGCCGTGGCCGACCTGATCCGGATGGACGAGCTGAGCCGGCTGCGCCACTGCGCGCACCCCGACTGCGACAACGTGCTTGTCGACCTGTCGAAGAACCGGTCCCGCCGGTTCTGCGACGGGAGCTGCGGCAACCGGGCCGCGGTCAGCGCCTACCGGGCGCGCAGGGCGGCGTCCCACTCCTGACCCACCGCCGGCCAGTCCGTGAGGCGAGAGATCTTGGAAGAATTGCGCCCCTCTGGGGGCCGTTTCATACCAAGATCTGCGGTCACCGCGCTAGGCGGTGTCTTCAAAGGATCTTGGTGTCGGATGATGTAGCGCGTGGGTCGTCGCTACGAGTTGTCTGACGTCGAGTGGGAAGCGCTGTCGAGGTATCTGCCGTCGGCGGTGACCGGTGGTCGGCCGCGGGCGGATGACCGGCGGGTGCTCAACGGGATCGTGTGGAAGATCCGGGCTGGAGCAGCGTGGCGGGACGTGCCCGCCCGTTACGGCTCGTGGCAGTCGATCTACACCCGTTTCCGCAGGTGGGCCCTTGATGGCACGTTCGAGCGGATGCTCGCCGGGGTCCAGGCCGACGCGGACGCGGCTGGTGACATCGACTGGCTGGTGTCGGTCGACTCCACGATCGTGCGCGCTCACCAGCACGCAGCCGGCGCTAAAGGGGGCGGCGGGAATCGGACGAACCACAAGATCACGCCCTCGGTCGAAGTCGAGGTGGACTGACCACCAAGATTCACCTCGCCTGCGACGGCTGGGGTCGGACCCTGGCGTTCGTGCTCTCCGGTGGCAACGTCAACGACTGCACCCGCTTCACCCACGTCATGGCCGCCATCCGTGTCCAGCGGGTAGGAACCGGCCGGCCTCGAGTCCGCCCGGACCACGTCATCGCCGACAAGGGCTACAGCTCCAAGGCCATCCGGTCCGACCTGCGCCGACGAGGCATCGGGCACACCATTCCCGAGCGCGCTGACCAGCAGGCCAACCGCCGCCGACGAGGCAGTCGGGGCGGCCGGCCACCAATGTTCGACAAGCAGCTCTACAAACGGCGCAACGTCGTCGAACGCTGCTTCAACCGGCTCAAGCAGTGCCGCAGCGTCGCCACCCGCTACGACAAGACCGCGACGTCGTACCAGGCCACCGTCACCATCGCCGCGCTACTGCAATGGTTGTAACTCTTTGAAGACACGGCCTAGGCCGGTAGCTCCTCCGCGACCCACAGGCCACGACCCTGCAAGCCCACGACCAAGCCTCGATCCTTAAGGATGATGATTGCCCGCTGCACGGTCGTGACGCTCACGCTGTAGAGGTCGGCGAGCTCCTTGTAGGTCGGCAACCGTTCGCCTGGCGGGTATTCGCCACTTCTGATCCGGGTGGTCAGATCCTCGGCGACCTCTCGGTAGCCGCCGCTGGGTATGGGCATGGAGGTTCCTTCGTTCGGCAAGCGACGAACCGAGCCGGGACGGATAGCTCGCCGGCCGGGCAGTCCCCACACCGGCCGGCGAGCGATATCACCAACGACTCAGCTCGAAAGGGAACGCGCATGCCCGCACCCGACCGGCCGCACCTGCCGCTGCGCCCACTCTGGCTCTGCCGCGCCTGCGGCACGCCCTGGCCCTGCCCCGACGCGCGTCTCACCCGGGTCGGCGACTACGCCACCGACCCGGTCGGCCTCAGCGTCCACCTCTGCGGCGTGACTCAGGGGTGGGTCATGCGGAGCAGGTCCAGGGCCTCGTCCAACTGGGTCTCGGTGAGCTTGCCCGAGTCGACGTGGCCGCGCGAGATCACCACCTCGCGGATCGAGACCTGCTTGGCCAGCGCCTCCTTGGCGATCGAGGCGGCCTCGTCGTAGCCGAGGTGACGGTTCAGCGGGGTGACGATCGACGGCGACCCCTCCGCGTACGCCAGGCAGACCTCGGCGTCCGCGACCAGGCCGGCCACCAGGCGCTCGGCGAAGAGCCGGCTCGACGCGGCGATCAGCTTGATCGACTCCAACAGGTTCCGGCCCATGACCGGCAGCATCACGTTCAGCTCGAAGTCGCCCTGCGAACCGGCGAAGGCCACCGCGGCGTCGTTGCCGATCACCTGCGCGCACACCTGGCGCATCGCCTCGGCCACCACCGGGTTGACCTTGCCGGGCATGATCGACGAGCCGGGCTGGAGATCGGGGATGCGCAGCTCGCGCAGGCCCGCGCGGGGGCCGGACCCCATCCAGCGTACGTCGTTGGCGATCTTGTAGAGGCTGACCGCGACGGTGCGGAGCTGACCCGACGTCTCCACCAGCGCGTCCCGGGCGCCCTGCGCCTCGAAGTGGTTGCGCGCCTCGGACAGCGGCAGGCGGGTCGAGTCGCGCAGCCGCCCGATCACCTTGCCCGCGAAGCCGAGCGGCGTGTTGATGCCGGTGCCCACCGCGGTGCCGCCGAGCGGCAGCTCGGCCAGCCGGGGCAGCGCCATCTCCAGCCGCTCCACGCCGTAGCGGACCTGCGCGGCGTAGCCGCCGAACTCCTGCCCCAGCGTCACCGGGGTCGCATCCATCAGGTGGGTCCGACCGGCCTTGACCACGGTTTCGAACTCGGCCGCCTTCGCCTCCAGCGCGGTGGCGAGCTGCGTCAGCGACGGGAGCAGATCCTCCACCACGAACTGGGTGGCGGCCAGGTGGATCGAGGTCGGGAACACGTCGTTGCTGGACTGTGACGCGTTGACGTGGTCGTTCGGGTGGACGTCCCGGCCCAGCTCACGGCTCGCCAGCGAGGCGATCACCTCGTTGGTGTTCATGTTGGACGACGTGCCGGAACCGGTCTGGAACACGTCCACCGGGAACTGGTCGTCGTAGCCGCCGTCGGCGACGTGCGCGGCGGCGGTGGCGATTGCCTCGGCCACGTCCGCGTCGATCACGCCCAGCTCGCCGTTGACCTGGGCCGCGGCCCCCTTGATCTGGGCCAGCGCCTTGATCTGCGCCGGTTCGAGCCCGCGCCCGGAGATCGGGAAATTCTGCACCGCGCGCTGGGTCTGCGCCCGCCACAGCGCGTCGGCGGGCACCTCCACCTCGCCCATCGAGTCGCGTTCGATCCGGTAGCCGGTCGCCTCTGGAGTCGTCACGCACACCATCCTGCCGCGCCGCCCGCCGGTGTGCAGCGGAACGCGGGCCGGCCTCATCCCAGCTCGGCCAGCAACCCCTCGACCGCGTGCCGGTCCGGCGCCCCGATCTGCGCGAACAGCGCCAGCGCCCGGCCGGCGTACCGGCGGGCCTGCTCCGGATCGGTCCACCGCAGGCACCGGGCCATCCCGTCCAGCGCCCGGGCCTGCTCGTACCGGGCGTCCAGCCGGGTGGCGTCGCCGAGCACCCGGCGGTGCAGGTCGAAGGCGCTCGCCTCGTCGCCCTGGTCGAAGATGGCCCGGGCGAGCAGGTTGCGGGAGGCGCACTGCCCCACCAGGTCACCCGCGTCGTTGATCGCCACCAGCGCCTGCCGGTGCAGCGCGGCGGCCAGGTCGGGCCGCCCCTCCTCGCGCTCCATCATGCCCAGCTCGTTGAGCAGCTCGCCCTCGCCGAACCGGTTGCCCGTCCGGCGCTTCACGGTCAACCCGGCCAGCAGCAGCCGACGCGCCGGCCCCCGGTCCCCGCGGCGGTGCCGGGCCATGGCGAGATGACCGACGGCATTGCCGATCTGGCGCAGGTCGCCGATCTCCCGGGCGATGCCCAGATGGTGGCGGCACACCCGCACCGCCTCGTCGGTGCGCCCGCTCCACAGCAGGGTGAGCGAGAGGTTGTTGAGCAGGTTGGCCAGCGGCGCCGGACCGTCGGACTCCCGGAAGAACGCCCGCGACGCCTCCATCGTCTCGATGGCCCGCCGGAACTGCAGACCCACCGCGTACGCCGTGCCGAGGTTGGCGACCGCGCCCCGCAGCTCCCCGGTCAGGCCGAGCCGGCGGTAGATGCCCACCGCCACCTCCATCTGCCGGATCGCCTCGGCGAAGCGCGCCCGCCGGTAGTTCGCCGAGGCGAGGTAGTTGTGCATCGTCGCCACGGCCTTGTCGTCGCCCAGCCGCTCGGCGGCCCGCAGGCCGACGCGGTGCGTCTCGATCAGGTCGTCCAGGTGGCCGCCGTCGAAGTTGACCGCCCAGCCGGCGCGGGCGAGCTGCCAGCTCTGCGGCAGGAAGCCCTCGGCCTCGGCCAACCGCACCAGCGCGGCCAGTGTCGGCCGGTTCTCCTCGATCCAGGTGCGGCCCAGCCCCACCGTGGCCGCCACCAGGTCGGGTCGCACCGGGTCCGGCAGCGCGAACAGATCGCGCGGAACGGCGAGTTCCAGCGACACCGCGATGGTCGCGGCGACCTGGAGGTGATGGTCGAGGAGCCGGGCCAGCGCGGCCCGCCGCTCGTCGGCCGTCTCGCGTTCCGCGCCGAGCGTGCGCGCGTACTCCCGGATCAGGTCGTGCCGGCCGTAGCGCCCCGGCTCCACCTCGTCGAGGAGATGCGCGTCGATCAGCTCGTCCAGCGCGTCCTGCGCGTCGGCGAGCGGCAGGTCGGCGAGCACCGCCGCCACCCGGTTGTCGGCGCGGGCGCCCGGGTGCAGCCCGAGCAGCCGGAACACCCGCTGCGCCGGGGGCGTCACCTGCTCGTACGACAGGGCGAAGGTGCGGGCCACCGACCGCTCCCCGGCGGCCAGCTCGGCCAGCGGGTCGGCGGCGGTGGACAGCCGCTCGGCCAGGTCGGCCACCCGCCAGCGGGGCCGGTGCGCGAGCCGGGCCCCGGCCAGCCGCAACGCGAGCGGCAGGAACCCGCAGCGGCGGGCCACCTCCTCGGCCGCCGCCGGCTCGGCGGTGACCCGCTCCACGCCGACCACCCGGGCCAGCAGCTCGACCGCCTCGTCGAGATCGAGCACCGGCAGCGACAGCGGCCGACCCTCGTCCAGCCCGACCAGGCGGCGGCGGCTCGTGATCAGCACCAGGCAGTCCGGGCCGTTCGGCAGCAGCGGCGCGACCTGGCCCGCGTCCGCCGCGTTGTCCAGCACCACGACCGCCCGCCGGTCGGCCAGCTCGGAGCGCCACATCGCCAACCGGTCGGCCGGGTCGACCGGCACCCGCTCGGCCGGCACGCCGAGCTGCCGCAGCAGCGTCGCCGCCGCGCCCTCCGTGGTCAACGGGGTGCGCTCGCTGTGCCCGTGCAGGTCGACGAAGAGCTGCGCGTCCGGGAACCGGTCGGCGAGGGCGGTCGCCACCTGCACGGCGAGCGTGGTCTTGCCGCTGCCCGCCATGCCGTCGACCAACTGGACCCGGACCCCGTCCTCCTCGATCTCCTTGACCAGCCGGGCCACGGTCTGCTGCCGCCCGGTGAAGTCGCTGATCGCCCTGGGCAGCGCCCGCACCGGACCGGTGGCCCGGCTCTCCGACCCGCCCAGCGCCAGGTCACCGGCGAGCACCCGCTGGTGCAGCTCCTGCAACGGCGTGCCCGGTTCGATGCCCAGCTCGTCGGCGTAGATGCGCCGGCCCTCGCGGTAGACGGCGAGCGCGTCGGCCTGGCGGCCGACCGCGGACAGGGCCAGCATCAACTGCCCACGCAGTCGTTCGCGCAGCGGGTTGCGCTCGACGGCCTCGGTCAGCTCGTCGATCAGGCCGGCCGCCCGGCGCAGCCGCAGCTCGACGTCGACGCACTCCTCCAGCACCGCGAGCCGTTGCTCGTCGAGCGTCTGGGCCCGCCGCCGCACGCTGCGGGTGGGGATGCCGGCCAACGCCGGGCCGCGCCAGAGCGCCAACGCGGACCGGTAGTGCCGGCACGCCGCGTCGACCTGGCCGGCGACCACCTGGGCGCGGGCGGTCTCCACGGTACGGGCGAACACCTCGGCGTCGAGGTCACCGGGCTCGACCCGGATGCCGTAGCCGGCCGGATCGGTGACGATGGTCTCGGCGGGCAGACCCAGCACCACGAACCGGTGTCGCAACCGGGACACGCAGATCTGCAACTGGGCCCGGGCGGTGGCCGGCGGGCGTTCCTCCCAGACCGCGTCGACCAGCTCCTCGAACGGCACCACCCGGCCGGCGCGCAGCAGCAGCAGGGCGAGCACGGCCCGGTCCCGACCTGCGGTGACGGTGGCTTCGCCGCCGCCCACCCGCAGTGGTCCCAGGATTCCGAACCGCATGCGCGCCCCCGTACGCCTTCGTGTCCTCCCAGGAGCGTAACGCGGTGGTCACCGAAGGCGGGGTTGAGGTGATAGAGATCTGATAGGGGATCGAGAGCGACGCGGTCCACACTCTTCCCGGGTTGCTGTCGGTGACGGCATCCGACGGGGGCGGTGCGCTCGCCGGGCCGACAGGCCGGGTGAGCGCACCGATGTCGGTCAGCGGCGACCGACGGTGAGCACCGGCTTGGTGACCTCGGCGAAGAAGTCGTTGCCCTTGTCGTCGACCACGATGAAGGCCGGGAAGTCCTCCACCTCGATCTTCCAGACCGCCTCCATGCCCAGCTCGGCGTATTCGAGCACCTCGACGTGCTTGATGCAGTCCTGGGCGAGGCGGGCGGCCGGGCCGCCGATCGAACCGAGATAGAACCCGCCGTGGGCGCCGCAGGAGCGGGTCACCTGGGCGGAGCGGTTGCCCTTGGCCAGCATCACCATCGAGCCGCCGGCCGCCTGGAACTTCTCCACGTAGGCGTCCATCCGGCCGGCCGTGGTGGGGCCGAACGAGCCGGACGCGTAGCCCTCCGGCGTCTTGGCCGGGCCGGCGTAGTAGACCGCGTGGTCGCGCAGGTACTGCGGCATCGACTCACCGGCGTCCAGCCGCTCGGCGATCTTGGCGTGCGCGATGTCCCGCGCCACGACCAGCGGGCCGGTCAGCGACAGCCGGGTCTTCACCGGGTATTTCGACAGCTCGGCGCGGATCTCGTCCATCGGCCGGTTGAGGTCCACGCGGACGACCTCCTCGGTCTCCAGCGTCTCGTCGGTGACGTCGGGCAGGAACCGCGCCGGATCGGTCTCCAGCCGCTCCAACCACACCCCCGACGGGGTGATCTTGGCGACCGCCTGCCGGTCGGCGGAGCAGGACACCGCGATCGCGACCGGGCAGGACGCGCCGTGCCGGGGCAGCCGGACCACCCGGACGTCGTGGCAGAAGTAGCGCCCGCCGAACTGCGCGCCGATGCCGAAGTTGCGGGTCAACTCCAGCACCTCGGCCTCCAACTCCAGGTCGCGGAAGCCGTGCGCGCTCATCGACCCCTGCGTGGGCAGCGTGTCCAGGTATTTCGCCGAGGCGTACTTGGCGGTCTTCAACGCGTGCTCCGCGGAGGTGCCGCCGACGACGATCGCCAGGTGGTAGGGCGGGCAGGCCGCGGTGCCGATCAGCCGCAGCTTCTCCTCCAGGAACTGCATCATCCGCGTCGGATTCAACAGCGCCTTGGTCTCCTGGTAGAGGTAGGACTTGTTGGCCGAGCCCCCGCCCTTGGCCATGAACAGGAACTTGTAGGCGTCGGGGTGGCCGTCCGGGTCCTCGGCGTAGAGCTCGACCTGGGCCGGCAGGTTGCTGCCGGTGTTCCGCTCGTCCCACATGGTCAGCGGCGCGAGCTGCGAGTAGCGCAGGTTGAGCCGGGTGTACGCCTGGTAGACGCCGCGGGAGATCGCCTCCGCGTCGGCGCCGTCGGTGAGCACGTGCCGGCCGCGCTTGCCCATCACGATCGCGGTGCCGGTGTCCTGGCACATCGGCAGCACCCCACCGGCCGCGATGTTGGCGTTGCGCAGCAGGTCGAGCGCCACGAACCGGTCGTTCGGCGAGGCCGCCGGGTCGTCGATGATCGACCGGAGCTGGGCCAGGTGCGCCGGGCGCAGGAAGTGGGCGATGTCGTGCATGGCCTCGGCGGTCAACGCGGTCAGCGCGGCCGGCTCCACGGTGAGGAACCGGCGGCCACCCGGGCCGTTGACGACGTCCACGCCCTCGTCGGTGACCAGGCGGTATTCCGTCTGGTCGGGACCGGTCGGCAGCAGGGGTGCGTACGAGAAGGCGGCGGCACTGCTCATGACCGAAAAGCCTAGGGCAGAGCGGTCGATTGGTGACACCCGCCGGTGGGTCCTGGGACGCCGATCTCAACCGGACGTCACTTGCCGCCGGAGCAGAGTTCCTTCTTCGGCCCGCAACTGCCCTGGTCGCTCGGGGGACGCCAGGTGTCGGCCGGGTCGGGAACCGGCACCGCCCCCTGGTCCGGCGGGGGCACGCCGGCGCCGGCCGCGCCCCAGCGGACGTACCCGATCTCCCGGCCCTCCCCGATGATCATGCCGTTCGGGCCGACCGCGAGCGCGTTCGCCGAGGTCCGCAGCTCGACCAGCACCCGGCCCCCGCGCGGCTCGACCGCGACCAGCCGGGACGGCTTCTCCTCGGTGAGCACCGCCGCGTACGGGGTGAGCGCCGCGCCGCTCTTCCCGCCGGCCGGGCGGGTCCACCGGGTCCGGTCGGCGGACAGCTCGCGGCCGAACAGCGAGTCCTTGTCGGCGCTGCGCACCACCGCGTAGCGGTCGTCGACGGCGAGCAGCTTCTCCCCGTCCGCGCCGACCTGGAGCAGCCGGCCGTCGTACCCGTCGAGCACCGCCTCGCGGCCGTCCGGGGCGACCCCGATGAGCACGTTCCGGGCGCCCTGCGGGTCCTCCCGCTGCACGCAGCCGGCGGAGTCCGCGGTGCGCAGGTTGATCCCGGCCCGGCGCCACACCTGCTGCCCGGTCGCCGGGTCGACGGCGGTGATGACGAAGTAGCAGCTCCCGTCACGGGAGGTGGCCGCGATCCGGAGCAGCCGGCCGCCGACCACCGCGAGCCGCTCCTCCCGGCCGGGCTGGACGTTCTGCAGCACCCGACCGGTGGCGGTGTCCACCACGTGCACCCGGCCGTCGACCGGGAAGCCGAGCAGCGGCGGGACCGACTCCGGCCCGGCCACCCCGCCGTCGATCCGGTTCGCGCCGAGCCGCCGGGTGCCGAGCAGCTCCGGGTTGTCGGCCAGCACGCCGCTGTGTACGCCGGGCAGGAACGCGGTCCACAACGGCGTGGCGCCGCGCGGGTCCCAGGCCCGCAACGTGCAGTCGGTCGGCTGCACGCAGTAGGCGTCGAGCAGCAGGTTGCGGTAGGTCCAGACGGCGATCGCCCGATTGTCGCGGCGACGCGTGACGCCGGACGCCGGGTCGAGCACCTCGTACCCCTTGTCCAGCAGCTTGCCCACGGCGACGACCGACTCCCGGCCGCTGCCGGCCACCGCCGACCAGTCGGCCTTGCGCTCCCAGAGCTGGCCGCCGTCGGCGAGCCGGCGCGACTCGATCCGGGTGCGCTGCTCCACGATCACGGTGTCGCCGGCGATGGTGACGCTGCGCGGGGTGCCGCCGACGCGCTGCTGCCAGGCCACGTCCGGCTCGGAGATCGGCTCGCTGCGGTCGACCCAGTCCCAGAGGCGGGGGAACGGGTTCCACACGCCGGTGGCGGCGAGCACGACCACGGTGATGAGCCCGAGCAGCAACCAGCCGCGTACGCCTAGGCCCTTCACACGGACACCGTAGCGACGATCACCGTTCTCCCGGGGTCCGCGCGGGGCGTGTCGCGCCGCTTCTTACCCGGGTTCGGATGTTAAGAGGGGGCCCCTGCTATGCAGAATGCGTTAAGCGGGGGCCCTTCCTTCCCCCCGGGCCGCGGAGCGGACCAGGGGGAGCGTGCGGTAGGGGATCTGCTCGGCCAGCGCGATGATGGTCGAGGCGCGCCGGATGCCCTCCGAGGCGACGATCTGGTCGATGACCCGCTGGAGGTCGGTGTTCGAGCGGGCCACGATGCGGCAGAGCAGGTCGCTGGAGCCGGTGATGGTGTGCGCCTCCAGCACCTCGGGGATCGCGGCCAGGTGCGCGGTCACCTGGTCGTGGCCGTGCCGCTGGCTGATCTCCAGGGTGACGAAGCTGGTCACCCCGAAGCCGATCGCGGCCGGGGAGATCTCCGGCCCGAAGCCGCCCACCACGCCCCGACCGACGAGCTTGTCCAGCCGCGCCTGGACCGTGCCCCGGGCCACCCCGAGCCGCCGCGAGCACTCCAGCACGCCGATCCGGGGCTCCTCCGCGAGCAGTTCGATCAAGCGCGCGTCCAACTCGTCGAGCTGTACATCCTGACCAGTGTTCATCATGGTTCACCGTACCGAATGCGCAACCTGACCAGGAATATCGCTGACTATTGCCCAACCGGAGGCGGTCCGGCGATGCTCGCCGGAAGCACATCCACGGCGGCCCACGAGGCCGGCCGGTACGCGAGGGAGGCCACCATGACCCAGGCGATCGACCGACCCCAGTCCACCGACGAGGCCGACGCCGACGTTCTCGTCGGCGCCGTCGACCACGACATCAGCCGGGACCCGTTCCCGGTCAAGGGGCTCGACCACCTGCACTTCCTGGTCGGCAACGCCAAGCAGGCGGCGCACTACTACTCCACCGCCTACGGCATGACCTGCGTCGCCTACCGCGGCCCGGAGCAGGGCTACCGGGACCACGCGCAGTACGTGCTGACCAGCGGTTCGGCCCGGTTCGTGCTGACCGGCGTGGTCCGCCCGGACGCCGACGGCGCGGAGCACGTGGCCAAGCACAGCGACGGCATCTCCGACATCGCGCTGGAGGTCCCGGACGTCGACGCCGCGTACGCGCACGCCACCGCGCAGGGCGCGACCGGCCTGGTCGAGCCGCACGACGTCAGCGACGAGCACGGCACGGTCCGGATGGCGTCCATCGGCGCGTACGGGGACACCCGGCACACGCTCGTCGACCGGTCCCGCTACACCGGCGTGTTCCTGCCCGGCTTCGTCGCCCGCGGCCCGATCGTGGACCGCCGGCCGATGATCGACGCCGGCCTCCAGCCGAAGCGCTTCTTCCAGGCCGTCGACCACGTGGTCGGCAACGTGGAGCTGGGCCGGATGGACGAGTGGGTCGAGTTCTACAAGCGGGTCATGGGCTTCACCAACATGGCCGAGTTCGTCGGCGACGACATCGCCACCGACTACTCCGCGCTGATGAGCAAGGTGGTGGCGAGCGGCACCCGTAAGGTGAAGTTCCCGCTCAACGAGCCGGCGGTGGCCCGCAAGAAGTCGCAGATCGACGAGTACCTGGAGTTCTACCGGGGCCCGGGCGCCCAGCACGTCGCGGTGGCCACCAACGACATCCTGGCCAGCGTGGACGCCATGCGCGCGGCCGGTGTCGAGTTCCTGGACACCCCGGACTCCTACTACCAGGACCCGGAGCTGCGCGCCCGCATCGGCAACGTCCGGGTGCCGATCGAGGAGCTTCAGTCCCGCAAGATCCTGGTGGACCGGGACGAGGACGGCTACCTGCTCCAGATCTTCACCAAGCCGGTGCAGGACCGCCCCACCGTCTTCTTCGAGCTGATCGAGCGGCACGGCTCCCTCGGCTTCGGCAAGGGCAACTTCAAGGCCCTGTTCGAGGCGATCGAGCGGGAGCAGGAGAAGCGCGGCAATCTGTGACACTGTCCGCGTGACCCAGCCTCCCCCGAACACGACGCCGCCGCCCGCCGGGCCCCGCCCGTGGGCGGCGGCTTCGCGCCGCCCACGCAGCACACCCCGCCGACGTACGCGGACCTGCCCGGCTACCCGACGCCCCCACCCGGGTACGCGCCGTACCCGCCGCCCGCCCCGCCCGCGGTCGCGCCGGACGGGCAGCCGCTGGCCAGCTTCGGCGACCGGCTGCTGGCCTGGCTGATCGACACCGCGGTGGCCTCGGGGGTGGCGATGGTGTTCTTCGCGCCGGTCTTCTTCCTGGTCTTCTATCGGGCGATCGACGATCTGGACCGGGCCGGCCCCACCGGCCCCGACCCGTCGACGATGCTGACCGACTTCTTCCTGCCGGTGCTCCTGGCCGAGTTGGGCCTGTTCCTGCTGCTGCTGGTCTTCTACTGGCTCTACCACGTGGAGTACGCCCGGCGCAGCGGCCAGACGCTGGGCAAGAAGGTGATGAAGCTGCGGATCGTGCCGGCGCAGCCCGGCGCCACGCTGACCCGGGGCATGCTCGGCAAGCGCTACCTCGTCGAGTTCGTCGCCGGGTCGCTGGTGCCGTTCCTCAACTACCTCGACGGCTTCTGGCAGCTCTGGGACAAGCCCTGGCAGCAGTGCCTCCACGACAAGTTCGCCGACACGGTCGTCGTTAAGGTTGGACCGTGAGCGCGAGGAGAACGGCACCGTGAGTCTGGAACCCGGCTGGTACGTCGACCCCGCCGAACCGGAGACCCGCCGCTGGTGGGACGGGGAGGGGTGGATCGGCGCGCCGATCCCGGTCGACGTCACACCGCCCGACGGTCCCCCGCCCGCCGAGCCGGAGCCGGCCACGACGCCGGCCGCCGGGGCGACGGCCGACCGGCCGACCTCCGGCACGGCCGGCGCGACCGGGCCGGTCCCCACGTCGGGCGCGCCCGGTCGGCCCGGCCCCTGGCCGGGGCAGCCAGGCCAGCCGGGGCACGCCGGACCGTGGCCGGGTCAGGGGGGCCAGCCGGGCCAGGCCGGACCGTGGCCGGGGCAGCCGGAGCAGCCGAGTCAGGCCGGACCGGGTCAGCAGGGGCCGCCGCCGGGCTGGCCGTACCCGCAGTGGCCGGGCCGGCAGCCGATCCCACGACCGCACGGACTGCCGCTCGCCTCCTACGGTGCCCGGCTGGTCGCCCGCCTGATCGACCTGGGCGTGGTGTTCCTGCTCAACGCGCTGGTCAACGGCTGGTTCGTCTGGCGCTACTTCGAGGCGGTCTCCCCCTACCTGCGGGAGACGATGCGTCGGGCGGTGAACGGCGACACCTCCACCGAGGGGCTGCCCCAGATCGACGACCAGGCCGGCGGGTTGCAGGTCGTCATCCTGCTGATCGCCACCGCGCTCTGGTTCGCCTACGAGGTGCCGTCGATGGCGGCGCGCGGGCAGACCTTCGGCAAGCGGATGGCCGGCGTACGCGCGCTGCCGGTCGAGGCGGACCAGCCACTCGGCTTCGGCCGGGCGTTCCGGCGGTGGAGCACGCTCGGCATGCCGACGCTGCTCTGGTACTGCTGCGGGCTGGGCCTGCTGCTCCAGTTCGTCGACGCCGTCTCACCGCTGTTCGACCAGCCGCTGCGCCAGGCGCTGCACGACAAGCGGGCGCAGACCGTGGTCGTCCAGCTCCCCCGCAACCGCCCCGACCCCCGTACCGCCCCGCACGACCGCGCCGACCCCCCGGGAGACACCCCATGACCGACACCGGACGTCACCAGCCTCCGCTGCGGCTCACCCGCGCCGACCTGGACGCGTTGCCCAACTACGTGCCCGGCCGCAGCCCGGCCGACCTGGCCCGTGAGCTGGGCCTGCCCGAGGCGATCAAGCTGGCCAGCAACGAGGTGCCGTACGGGCCGCTGCCCGGCGTGGTGGAGGCGGTCGCCGAGGCGGTCGCCGGTTCGCACCGCTATCCGGACATGGGCGTGGTGGCGCTGCGCCAGGCGCTCGCCGACCGCTACGGCGTGGACGCCGACCGGATCGCCACCGGCTGCGGCTCGGTGGCGCTGGCCGAGCACCTGGTCCGGGCCACCTGCCTGCCCGGCGACGAGCTGATCTATTCGTGGCGCTCCTTCGAGGCGTACCCGATCATCGCGGCGACCAGCGGCGCGACGAGCGTGCGGGTGCCGAACGACGCCGGCCACGGGCACGACCTCGCGGCGATGGCGGCGGCGGTGACCGACCGGACCCGGATGATCCTGGTCTGCAACCCGAACAACCCGACCGGCACGGCGATCCGCCAGGCCGACCTGGACCGTTTCCTCGACGCGGTGCCGGACGACGTGCTGGTGGTGATCGACGAGGCGTACCGGGAGTTCGTCACCGACGCCGAGGTGCCCGACGGCCTCGGCTACCTGGACCGGCCGAACGTGGCGGTGCTGCGCACGCTGTCCAAGGCGTGGGGGCTCGCCGGCCTGCGGATCGGCTGGCTGGTCGCCGCGCCGGCGGTGGCCGCCGCGGTCCGCAAGGTGGCCACCCCGTTCTCCACCAGCATGGCCGCCCAGGCCGGCGCGCTGGCCGCGCTGGCCCAGGCCGACGAGGTGCAGCGGCGCTGCGCGCTGGTCGTGGCCGAACGGGACCGGGTCACCGAGGCGCTGCGCAAGTTCGTGCCGGACGTGCCGGAGAGCCAGGCCAACTTCGTCTGGCTGCCGCTGGGCGAGCGGGCGGTGGCGTTCGGCAAGGCGTGCGAGGCGCGCGGCGTGATCGTGCGGCCGTTCCCCGGCGACGGGGTGCGGGTCACCATCGGCACCCCGGCCGAGAACGACGCGTTCCTCGCCGCCGCCGAAGCCGCCCTGGCGTAAGGAGGGGCCGCTCAGGTGGCGGCCAGGAGGACGGGCTCGGCCATCAGGAAGTAGCCCTGGTCGTCGTCCGTGGCGGCGGCGTCCTCGCGGACCCGCTCCACGGCGACGTAGCCGCCCGCCGCGTACGCCCGGCCCGGCTGCCAGCCGATCCCGTCCCGCCCGGCGGTGAACACGAACTCCGACCGCGTCGCACCGGTGAGCGGGTCGATCGTGACCAGTTCCCGCCGGTCGGTCAGCAGGTGCACCCGGCCCGGCTCGGTGGCGAGCACCCGCGCCGGGTGGATGTCCGCCCGCCGCCACAACTCCTCGCCGGTGCGCGGGGACCGCCCGGTCACCACGCCGCCGGAGGTGTCCACCACCCGCTCGCCGTCCAGCACCGACGCCGGGGCGTCCAGGCCCGGAGCGGCCGTCGGCTCACCCGGGTCGGTCACCAGCCAGCCCCGACTGTTCCCACCGTCCGGCCCGGCGGTACGCAGACCACGGCAACCGGAGTGCCCGTCGCGGCAGCCGACCGGGGTGACGACGAGCTGACCGGACGCGTCCGGCGGGCGCCACCGGGTCCGTACCTCGCCGGTCGCCGCGTCCCGCAGCTCGACCGCGGCCGGCCCGTCGCAGTTGTCCACGCCGACCAGCTCACCGCTCGCGGTGCTGCCCACGTCGACCCGGCAACCCCGGCCGAGGTCGGCGCGCCACAGCCGACGGCCGTCGGCCAGCGCGTACCCGCCGGCCGCGCCCGGACCGGTGGCGAGCAGCACGTCGAGGCCGTCGGCGGTGCGCGCCACGTGCAGTCCGGCCGGGTCCCAGACCGTGGTGGCGAACGTGCGGCGGGGCTTCGGCACCGAGCCCGGCGCCGGCCCGTCGGCGCGCCACACCACCCGGCCGGTACGCGCGTCCAGCGCCACCAGCTTCCCGTCGGACCAGCGGCTGACCACCGTGGCGCCCTGGGCGAGCACGCCGACCAGCTTCGCCGGCCAGCGACGGTACGACCAGAACGGGGTGACCCGGTGCGGGCCGGTGACCGGCTGGTCCGCGTACACCTGGCGGGTGCCGGCGTAGACGCGGAGCCGGCCGTCCACGACCAGCGGCGCCACCGGCAACCGCCCGATCACCCCGGCGGTCGGCGCGGGCGCCGCCGGGTAGGGGTCCCCCGCCACGGTCTCGACCTCGGCCGGCGCGAGCACCCGGACGACCACGGCGACCGACGCCGCGACGGCCAGCACCGCCACCAGCGCCACCAGGGCCCGCCGCCTGCCGGCCTTCGCCATCCGCCACCTCCGCCCCGGCACCCTACCGGCCGGGTCCGGACCACGATCCGGTTGCCCGGCCGGGACGCACGGTCGGGCACGGCGAGCGGCCGGACGGGTCAGGCGGCCTCGGCGGAGCGGGCCGGGCCGGCGGCCAGGGCCAGGTCGGCCAGGTCCCGCCGGAGCGCGCCCTCCACCGCCCGGGCGGCCAGGCCGCCGAGGATCAGGGCGAGCACCCGCCCGTAGGGCCGGGTCGGCACCGCCTCCTGCCGGACGGTCACCTCGGTGCAGCCGCGTCGCCGCCGCTCGACGGTGCGCAGGGTCCAGGTGATCCGGTAGTCGACGCCGGCGCCGGGCGAGCAGAGCACCAGGCGACGCGGGGCGGTCGCCTCGACCACCTCGAACTCCTCCGGCTCGGCGCCGCCGTCCGGCCGCACCCGGGTCTCCCGCCAGGTGGTGCCGGGAGCGAACCCGCCGTCGGTGAGCACCTCGACCGCGCCCACCGCGGAGAGCCAGTCGGCGCGGGACGAAAGGTCGGTGAGCAGGCGCCACAGATCGGCGTCCTGCGCTTCGATGAAGGCGGAAACGGTCACCGTCGACATGGCACCTCCCGTGTCCTCCACGGTACGGGCCGTCACCGGTCCAAGGGAGCCCCGGAGTGACATTTCCACCACCGGCGCCCCGTCCGGGGCGCCGGGGTCCGGCGGGATCGGTCAGCCGCAGAAGGCGTCGCCCCGCAACGCCGTGACGAACGCGGTCCAGCCCGGCGGGCTCACCGCCAGCGCCGGACCCTCCGGGTCCTTCGAGTCGCGTACGCCCACCACGCCGTGCGCGGTGACCACGTTGGTGGCCACCTCGACGCAGAGGCCCTGATCGTTGGAGCGGCTGCTGGTGCGCCAGACGGCGCCGGTCAACTCGGACATGCTCGGTCCTTCCTGTGTTCACTCCTCGCGTACGCACCGGACCGGCACCGCCCGGGCGCACGCGACCCGCGTCGATCAACGCACGACGAAACGGCCCCGATCGCACCTGCTGTGCGATCGGGGCCGTCGATGCGGAAGGTGGATCTCAGCGGGCCGGGAGGACCGTTCCGGTCACCTCGCCGAGCGCGATCGTGGTGCCGTCCGGACCCGGCGCGGTGGCGGTGATCGTCACCGTGTCGCCGTCCTCCAGGAAAGTCCGCTGGCTGCCGTCGGCGAACTTCACCGGCTCGGACCCGCCCCAGGTGAGTTCCAGGAACGAGCCGACCTGGTCGCGTTCCGGGCCGGAGACGGTGCCGGAGGCGTAGAGGTCGCCGGTGCGCAGCGACGCCCCGTTGACGGTGAGGTGGGCGAGCTGCTGGGCCGGGGTCCAGTACATGGTGGCGAACGGCGGCTCGGCCACCCGCTCGCCGTTCCACACCACCGACAGGGTCAGGTCCAGCCCGAGGTGCGGGGTGTCGCGGAGGTACTCCTGCACCGGCGGGTCCTGGTCGGGCGCGGGCACGAACGCGTCGGCGAGCGCCTCCAGCGGCGTGACCCAGCCGGCGACCGAGGTGGCGAACGACTTGCCGAGGAACGGGCCGAGCGGCTGGTACTCCCAGGCCTGGATGTCCCGGGCCGACCAGTCGTTGACCAGCACCACGCCGAAGACGTGGTCGGCGAAGTCCGCCGCCGGCACCCGGTCGCCGAGCCGGCTCGGCACGCCGACCACGAACCCGACCTCGGCCTCGATGTCCAGGCGTACCGAGGCGCCGGTGGTCGGGCCCTGCGTGCTGGCCCGCTGCCCGGTGGGGCGCACCACCGGGGTGCCGGAGACGACCACCGTCCCGGCCCGGCCGTGGTAGCCGATCGGCACGTGCTTCCAGTTCGGCAGCAGCGGCGGCTGGCCGGGCCGGAAGATCTGCCCGACGTTGCCGGCGTGGTGCTCCGACGAGTAGAAGTCGACGTAGTCCGCCACCTCGATCGGCAGCAGCAGCTCGACCTGGCCGACCGGCACCAGCAGCGGCTCCACCGCCGGCCGGTGCGCCGGGTCGGTGAGCAGCTCGACGATCCGCTCCCGGACGGCGGTCCACTGCGGCCGGCCGAGCGCCAGGAAGGCGTTCAGCGTGTGCCGGCCCAGCGCCCCGCCGGCCAGCACCAGGCCGGCCGCCTCGGCGCCGGCGAGGTCGAGCACGAGGTCACCGATCCGGACGCCGATCCGCGGCTCGCGGTCGCCGTGCCGGAACACGCCGTACGGCAGGTTCGTGACCCCGTACGACGACCCCGCCGCCCCCTCAACCCACGTCATGCGGAGCCGGCCGGGCATGCCCTCACGGCCCTCGCTCCGCTCGGTGCGTTCGGTCATGCAAAGCCTCCGTTCACCAGCCCCAGCCGGATCAGATCGGTCAGTGGTTCGGAGATGCTGCACGAGCCGTACCCGACCCAGAGCGGGCGCGGGGACTCGCGCCGGGCGCGGGCCGACTCGACCACGCGCACCGGGTCGGTGGCGGTGAGCAGTTCGGCCACGGCGTCCACCTCGGCGCCCTCGGCGGCGGCCAGCGTGGCGGCCAGCACGTTGACGAAGCCGTGGTGGGTGAAGCCGGTCTCCGGGTCGCGGTGCCGGATCGCGTGGTGCAGCCCGGCGGTGAGCTTGAACGGCAGGTCCCGTTCGTGGCAGGCGCTGATCACCGCGGCCAGTTCGGCCGGGGTCGGGAACAGCTCGGCGGCCAGCCCGCCGGTGCGGAACTTGGCCGCCAGCGGCAGCCCGTCGGCGCGCGCCCGGGCGAGCGCGTCCAGCGCGCCCATCAGCCCGAAGGTCAGCGGGATCTCCGCGTAGACGGCGGTGCCGTCGAGCCGGCCGGCGAGCGCGACCAGCTCGGCCAGGCCCGGCTGCGGGTCCTCGCCACGCTTGGCGACCGGCGCCTCGACCTGCCGGGCGGTCACCCCGTCGGGTCCGAGGGCGGACAGCGCGGCGGGGAGCTGGTCGAGGCCGGTGTCGCCGATCAGGCCGATGACGTAGCGCTCGGCCGGGTCGACCAGGTCGCCGAGCGCGCCGCGCTGGATCTCCGAGGCGGGCAGCAGCAGCGGGCCGACCAGGTCGGCGTACCAGGCCGTGCGGTGGGTGCGGTGCGCGGTCACCGCGTCGGGCAGCGCGGCGCTGCCCGGGGGGAAGACCGCGGCGTCGTCCACCAGGCCGGCGAGGAGGCGGGGCACCTGCGTTGACACGAGACAAGAATGTACGGGACGCTACGAGGAACGGACAACAGCGTCCGATTATCGGACGCCACCGGCCGGAGACGGGACATAACGGGAGGCGAGATGCCCTACTACCGCAGCGTGGGCGAGGTGCCGCGCAAGCGCCACACCCAGTTCCGGCAGCCGGACGGCACGCTCTACGCGGAGGAGCTGGTCGGCCAGGAGGGCTTCTCCTCCGACTCGTCACTGCTCTACCACCGCCACGCGCCGACCGCGATCCTCGCCGCCGAGGAGTTCGCCCCGCCCACCGTGACGCGGGTGCCGAACCTGCCGCTCAAGCCGCGCCACCTGCGCACCCACAAGCTCGACGGCACCGGCGCCGACCCGGTGCTCGGCCGGCAGTACCTGCTCGCCAACGACGACGTCCGGATCGCGTACGTGCTGGCCGACCGGCCCTCGCCGCTGTTCCGCGACGCCACCGGCGACCACTGCCTCTACCTGGAGTCCGGCTCGATGCGGGTGGAGTCGCCGTTCGGCGTGCTCGACGCGGTGGCCGGCGACTACGTGGTCATCCCCACCTCGACCATCCACCGCCTGGTGCCCACCGGCGACGAGCCGACCCGGCTGCTCGCCGTCGAGGCGGCCGGGCACATCGGGCCACCCAAGCGCTACCTCTCCGTCCGCGGGCAGTTCCTGGAGCACTCGCCCTACTGCGAGCGCGACGTCCGGGGGCCGGACACCCCGCTGCTCGTCGACGGCGAAGAGGTCGAGGTGCTCGTGCGGCACCGCCGCGGTTGGACGAGGTACGTCTACGCGAACCACCCGTTCGACGTGGTCGGCTGGGACGGGCACCTGTACCCGTGGGCGTTCTCCATCCACGACTTCGAGCCGATCACCGGGCGGATCCACCAGCCGCCGCCGGTGCACCAGACGTTCCAGGGCCCGAACTTCGTGATCTGCTCGTTCGTGCCGCGCAAGGTGGACTACCACCCGGCCGCCATCCCGGTGCCGTACAACCACCACAACGTCGACTCCGACGAGATGCTGTTCTACACCGGCGGCAACTACGAGGCCCGGCGCGGCTCCGGCATCGAGCAGGGCTCGATCTCGCTGCACCCGTCCGGCTTCACCCACGGCCCCCAGCCGGGCGCTGCCGAGCGCTCCATCGGGGCGGACTTCTTCGACGAGCTGGCGGTCATGGTGGACACGTTCCGCCCGCTGGACCTCTGCGACGCGGGCACCGCCTGCGAGGACGACGGCTACGCCTGGACCTGGGCGCGCAAGCCCTGACGTACGACGGAAGGGGGCCGCGCGGACGCGGCCCCCTTTCGTGCGTCGGTCGTCAGAACGTCGACGCGTCGATGACGAAGCGGTAGCGCACGTCGGAGGCGAGCACCCGCTCGTACGCCTCGTTGATCTTCTCGGCGCCGATCACCTCGATCTCCGCGCCCAGCCCGTGCTCGGCGCAGAAGTCGAGCATCTCCTGGGTCTCGGCGATGCCGCCGATCATCGAGCCGGCGAACGACCGCCGGGCCGGGATCAGCGAGAACGCGCGCACCGACAGCGGGTGCTCCGGCGCGCCCACGTTGACGAGCGTCCCGTCCACGGCCAGCAGCCCCAGGTAGGCGTCCAGGTCGATGACGGCGCTGACGGTGTTGACGATCAGGTCGAACGAGCCGGCCAGGTCGGTGAACGTCGTCTCGTCCGAGGTGGCGAAGTAGTGGTCGGCGCCGAGCCGCAGCCCGTCCTCCCGCTTCTTCAGCGACTGGGACAGCACGGTCACCTCGGCGCCCATGGCGTGGGCCAGCTTGACGGCCATGTGCCCGAGGCCGCCCATGCCGATCACGGCCACCTTGCGGCCCGGCCCGGCGTTCCAGTGCCGCAGCGGCGAGTAGGTGGTGATGCCGGCGCAGAGCAGCGGCGCGGCGGCGTCCAGCTCGATGCCGTCCGGGATCCGCAGCACGAAGTCCTCGGTGACCACGATCGCCTGCGAGTAGCCGCCCTGGGTCGGCTCGCCGTCCCGGCCGACCGCCCCGTACGTGCCGATGTTGCCCTTGAGGCAGTACTGCTCCAGGCCCCTGCGGCAGTTGTCGCACTCCCGGCAGGAGTCGACCATGCAGCCGACGCCGACCCGGTCACCGACGGCGAACTTCGTCACCGCGGAGCCGACCTCCCGCACCACGCCGGCGATCTCGTGGCCGACGACGATCGGGTAGGTGGTCGGGCCCCACTCGCTGCGCGCGGTGTGGATGTCGGAGTGGCAGATGCCGGCGAACTTGATGTCGATGAGGACGTCGTCCGGTGCGAGGTCCCGCCGCTCGATGGTGGTCGGCGCGAGAGGTTCGGACGCGGACGTCGCCGCGTAGGCGTTGACGGTCAGCATCCGATTTTTCTACCCCCGGCGGAAGACGGTGAATCCGGCGACCACCGTGGCAGTGATCGCACCCACCAACGGCCACGGGCCGCCGACCAGGGCGTACACCGCCAACAGCAGCGGCGCGGCGGCCACCGCGTAGACGGCCGGGGACAGTCCGCGCGACATCGCGTCGCGCGCGCCGGGCAGCCGCGACGCCGGCAGGCCGGCCAGCAGCCCGACCCCGACCGCCGCCAGCACGGCCAGCAGCCGGGACGCACCGGGCGCGGTCGGCGCCAGCGCGGCGACCAGCACGGTGAGCACCAGCGACCACCCGGCGGCGGACAGCACCAGCCGGCGCAGGCCGGCGTCGGCGGTCCGCCCCGGATCGGGGCCGGTCGGGGAGATGTCGGCCGCGTCGGTCAGGCGCTCCAGCGTCTCCGCGTAGCGGCGCCGCTCCAGCCGGGCCACCCCCGGGTCCTGTCCCGCCCCGGCCAGCTCCGGGTCCAGCCGCAACGCCTCCCGGTAGGCCCGCTCGGCCAGGTCGAACAGCTCCAGCCGGACCGCGACCAGGCCGAGCACCAGATGCCCCTCCGGCTCGTCCGGGGCCAGCTCGACCCCCCGCCAGGCCGCGTCCAGCGCCGGCTGCCCGTTGCGCGCGGCGGAGAGGATCGCGGCGGCGCTGCGTTGCGCGTACGCGTCGGCGGGGCCGAGCGCCAGGATCTCCTCGGCGGTGCCCGCGGCGGCCTTCCAGCGCTCCAGGTCGAGCTGCGCGAGCCCGCGTGCCACGAGCGCCGGCAGGGTGCCCGGAGCGGCTGCCACGGCCGTCTCGGCGGTGGTAAGTGCCTCGGCGGGGTGGCCGGCGGCGAGCTGCATCCGGGCCAGCATGGTCAGCGCCTCGACGTGCGCGGGCTCGGCCGCGATCAACGCGGTCAGCTCGCCGATCCCCTCGTCGTAGCGGCCCAGCTCGGCGAGGAGGTGGGCGCGCTGCAGGAAACCGTCGGCGGCGGACTGGTCGGGGGCGGCGTCACTCGGCATCCCGGCGAGCGTAGCCGCCCGGCGCGTCGCCCGGCCACGGTCAGGCGCCGCGGCAGGGCGTGCCGGCCCGGCCCCCGCAGGTGCCCAGGCTGCACCACCGCCGCAGGCCGCTCCCGTCGAGGAACAGCCACCCGCAGCGCTCGTCCGGGCAGGCCCGGACCGTGAGCCGGCTCGGATCGGCGAGCAGTTGGGCGCCGCTGAACGCGGCGGCGTGCAGGGGCAGCCGCAGCCCGGCGGCGAGATCGATCCACCAGCGACCGCGCCCGTCCCCCTCGCGTCGGAACACCAGCGTCCGGGCGGCCACCTCGGCGGCCCGGGCGACCGCGTCGAAGGCCCGACGGTCCGCCGGATCGACCAGGCAGGCGCGGAGGTCGGCCCGGAGCGTACGGGCCTCGGCGAGCACCCGCTCCGCCGTGTCCGGGTCGCGGCGCGCGAGGTGCAACAGCCGGTTCACCGCCACCTCGTCGGTCAACCCGGCGTGTCCCGCCCAGACGGCCAGCGTCCGGTAGCCGCGCAGCCACTCGGCCCCGGGCAGCGGAGACGCGGCGCCCCACCCGGCGAGCGTGTTGCAGAAGTCCAGCGCGGGGTGGCCGCCGACGCTCCACGGCAGGCTCTCGTCGCGGACCCGCACCTCGTACATCGGTCGGCCGACCCGGTCGAGCCGGTCGTCGCCGGCCACCACCCGGCGGTGCACCTCGCGCAGCCGCGGTCCCGGCTCGACGCCGAAGTCCGTCGCGAGCAGGTCCCGGGTGGTGCGGTAGAGCCCCAGCGCCTCGGCCCGCCGACCACCCCGGTACAGGGCGGTCATCAGCACCACCAGGAGCTGCTCCCGGGACGGGTGCCGGGTCGCCAGCGGCATCAGCTCGGCGATCACCCGGGTGTGCCGGCCCAGCGCGAGCTGCGCCTCGGCGCGCAACTCCACCGCGACCAGCCGCAACTCCTCGACCGTGCCGCGCAACCGGTCCCGTAGTTCGCCGTCCGCCGCGTCGGCGAGCAGCGGGCCCCGCCAGAGGGCGAGCCCTCGGTCCAGCAACCGCACCCGCTCGGCGGGATCGGCGACGGCGCCTGCCGCCCGAACCAGCTCGCCGAACTCGTCGACGTCGACGTGGTGCCCGGTGACGTCGACGAGATAGCCCTCGCCCCTGGTGTCGATCCGCACCCCGTACGGGTGCAGCGCTCCCCGCAACCGCCCGATGTACGTCTGCACCGCGCCGCGCGCCGAGGCCGGCGGCCGGCCGTTCCAGAGCAGGTCGATGAGACGGTCGGTCGGCACCACCCGACCCGGGTCGAGCAGCAGCAGCCCGAGCAGGCAACGCTCCTGCCGGCGGCTGCCGACCTCGACGGTCCGGCCCTCGTGGCGCGCCTCGAACGGTCCGAGCAGGCGGAAGTCCATACCGATCAGGACGAGTCGGCCGGGGCGCGCGGTTGTCGTCGGCGGTGAGCGCGTGGTCGGACGGCCCCACCGAGGGCCGGTGGCGCGGGTCGGGCGGCCCGGTGCCGCCGCCTCGGTGGTGAGCCGGTGGTGAGCCGCCGCGGTGAGGCTGGGATCGCCCTTGATCAGCAGGACGGATGGAGTGAGCATGCGGTTCAGCAGGATGAGCGTGGCGGTGGCGTCGGTCGTGGCCGCCGTGGTGGCGACCCTTCCCGGTACGGCGTCCGCCGCCGACGTCGCCCCGGGCGCCTGGGTGCCGGCACCCCAGGAGGCGTTCGAGATGCCCGCCGGCGCCCGGTGCGAGTTCGCGGTACGGGTGGAGCCGATCGTGGACGAGGTGCGGAAACTGACGCTGGCCACGTATCCGGACGGCTCCCCGAAGCGGGAGTTGTTCACCGGCGCGCTCGTCGACCGGGTGACCAACCTGGAGACGGGGGCCACCGCCACGGCCGACGCGAGCGGCACCTCACTCGTCGTCTACCACCCCGACGGGTCGATGACCTGGTACGTCACCGGTCCGGTGCTGCTCGGCTTCCGGGAGAACGCCGGTTCGCTGCCCAAGGGGCTGTGGATCGTCGACGGCCAGTTCCGGGTGGCGTTCACCCCCACCTACGACAAGACCATCACGATGCTGCACGGCACCACGCACAACGTCTGCACCGACGTCGACTGACCCCGGCGCGGCGGTCGGTCCCCGGCCGCCGCGTCAGTCCACCGGTGCCTCGTACACCAGCGCCACCGCGATGCCGGCCAAGCCCTCGCCGCGCCCGGGGAAGCCCAGGCCGTCGGTGGTGGCCGCGGACACCGTGACCGGCGCGCCGACCGCCTCGGACAGCACCCGCTGCGCCTCGTCCCGGCGCGGCCCGATCTTGGGCCGGTTGCCGACCACCTGGACGGAGACGTTGCCGATCGCGAAGCCCGCCGCCCGCACCCGGCGGGCCGATTCGGTCAGCAGCGCCACCCCGGAGGCGCCCGCCCACTCCGGCTGGTCCACCCCGAAGTTCGCGCCCAGGTCACCGAGGCCGGCGGCGGAGAGCAGCGCGTTGCAGGCGGCGTGCGACACCACGTCGGCGTCCGAGTGGCCGGCCAGGCCGTCCTGGTCCGGCCAGTGCAGGCCGGCGACCCAGCAGGGCCGCCCGGCGGCGAACGCGTGCACGTCGGTGCCGACGGCCACCCGAGGAACGATCATGACCAGAGGGTACGCGCCGCCCCCGGTGGTCAGCGGGTGATGGTCAGGAGGTGTTCGGCCAGGGAGAGGTCGAACGGGCGGGTGATCTTCATGGCCAGTTCCGAGCCGGGTACGCAGACCACCGCGACACCCTGCTTCTCCACCAGGCCGGCGTCGTCGGTGAGCGGATCCCCAGCCGCCCGGTGCGCGGCGGCCAGCACCGGCCGGCGGAAGCCCTGGGGCGTCTGCACCGCCCGCAGCGCCGCCCGGTCGACCGTGCCGAGCACCCGCTCCACGGCGTCGACCTCCTTGATCGTGTCGACCACCGGCAGGACCGGGATCACCGCGTCGTGCCCGTCCCGGACCGCCGCGGCCACCGACTCGACCAGCTCGGGCGGGGTGAGCGCCCGGGCGGCGTCGTGCACCAGGACGATCTCCGGGCCGGCGGGCACGGCCGCGAGGGCCGCCGCCACGGACGCCTGTCGCTCGGCGCCGCCCGGCACCACGGTCACCGGCGCCACCGGCGCGAGCAGCGCCCGCACCGACTCGACGTCGGCGGCCGGCGCGGCCACCACGATCGTGTGCACCGAGGGCGCGGCGGCGATCCGGCGGACGGCGTGCACCAGCAGCGGCTCGCCGGCGAGTGGTCGGAGCGCCTTCGGCCCGCCCGGGCCGAGGCGTACCCCGGCACCGGCCGCAGGAACGAGGACCGCGACGTCACCGCGCGGATTGAGCTGCGCGGTCACGTCGCGGTCCTCGGTTTCGTTCGCTGCGGTGCGGGTAGAGGCAGAGTTGCGGATCAGGCCTCGGTCAGCACCTTGTCGAGCAACGTCTCCGCCTCGTCCTTGGTGCTCTTCTCGGCCAGCGCGACCTCGCCCACGAGGATGTCACGGGCCTTGGCGAGCATGCGCTTCTCGCCCGCCGACAGGCCCCGCTCCCGCTCCCGGCGCCACAGGTCGCGGACGACCTCGGCCACCTTCAGCGGATTGCCGGAGGCCAGCTTCTCCAGATTCGCCTTGTAACGCCGCGACCAGTTGGTCGGCTCCTCGGTGTGCGGTGCACGGAGCACGTCGAAGACCTTGCCCAGGCCCTCTTCGCCGACCACCTCGCGCACACCCACGATCTCGGCGTTCTCGGCGGGCACCCGGACCGTCAGGTCACCCTGCGCGACCCTCAGGACGAGGTATTCCCTCGGCTCGCCCTTGATGACCCGAGTCTCGATTGCCTCGATGAGTGCGGCCCCGTGGTGGGGGTAAACAACGGTCTCGCCGACACTGAAAACCATAGGTTCGAAACCCCTTTCGCTGTGTCTAGGGTAACACGCTCAGGCACCGATGTCTCACCGCTGTCCTGACCGTTGGCGCAGCTCAGGGGCCCTGTGAGAGGTATTTCTTCGGCTTGACAGGAGGTCAAGTCGATGATTTGGGCACGCTCCGTGACTAGCAGATGACAACCGGGTGTGGGCAGTCGGAGCGTCGCAGATCTAGGGCAATGCGCTCCTTCCATGGTAGCTCCGCAACTCCACCCGCGCCCAGGTGTGGCGGTACGGCCCCCGGTGCGGGACGCTGGTAGGCGGACGCGACGTCCGCTCACCGAGACGTTCTGGGGGTCCGATGGGCGTGCCTGACGCTGACGGCCAGGGGCCGCCGGACGGGCTCGGTGGGCTGCCCCCGGAATGGGGCCGGGTGGTCGTCCCCGACGACGCCTCGGCGCTCGCCGAGGAGGCCCGGCAGGTGCGCCGCGAGCTGCGCCGCGACCCCCGGCACGCCCACCGGGCGCCCCGGGTCCGGCTCGGGCTCCCCCTGCTCGCGCTCCTGGTCTCGGTGCTGGTCACGCTCGCCGGGCTGGCCGCCGTCACCTGGCCACGGCCCCGCACCGGCGGCGGCCCGACCGTGCTCCCCCGGGTCACCACGGCCGCGCCGTCCCCGGTCGGCCCGCTGCCCGCGTTGGACCTGGTCGGCGCCGACGACACCCCGGTGCCGCTGCGCAGCCTGCTCCCCGCCATGATCATCCTGGTCGACGCGTGCGCCTGCGCCGACCGGGTCGGCACCGCCGCGGCCACCGCGCCCGCCGGGGTCACCGTGGTCACCGTCACCGAGGGCCGCAGCGCCGGGCCCGCCGTCGTCACCGGCGTACGCCCGCTCGGCGACCCGGCCGGCGGGCTGCGGTCCTACCTGCACCTCTCGGCCCACCCCGGCACCGCCGCCGCGCTGCTGGTCGACCGGCGGGGCGCACTGGTGCGGCTGGTGCCGGAGCTCGGCCCGGCCGCCGACTACCGGGCCGACCTGGCCCGCCTGGCCGGCTGACCCGACCTCAGTAGAGCGCCTCCAACCGGGCGTCCAGCTCCGCCTCGCCCCGCAGCGGGGCGAACCGCACCCACACCGGCGAGCCGGTGCCCTCCAGCAGCGGGACGTCCAACCGGCTACCGCAGCTCAGCACCCGCTCCACGTCGTCGCCGCCGGCCCCGGTCACCCGCACCCCGACCGCCCCGTCACCGGCGCAGCGCACCGACAACCGGTAGGTGTCGCCCGACGAGGGGTTGGCCTGCCGGACCACCGGCGGGCCGCCCGGCGACAGCCGGGACGTCTCCCGCCACACCACGTGCGACACCTCGAGCGGACGCGCCGAGCCGTCGGGGTCGACGTGGACCCAGACCGACCGGTCCGGCCCGGAGCGCACCTCGCCGGAGCCGGGGTCGATCACCACCGCGTCGGAACCGGTCGGCAGCGCCCGCCCGGCCGCGGCGTCGGCCTCGACCCGGGACCGGACGAGGTCGTCAGTGGTCGAGCCCCGGGTCGTGCCGAGCCAGGGCGCCGCCGACCGCCACCACCCGACGCCGAGCGCCAACGCCAGCACGGTCAACCCGACCAGCATCGCCCGCCGGATCCGCTCCTCGGAGGCCATGCCCGTCAGGGTATCGGCCCACCGGTCAGCCCGCGCGCTCCAACAGCGCCGCGTAGAGCGTCAGCCCCGGCCCGAACGCGAGCATCACCACCCGGCGCGGCGGCGACGGCGCACCGGCCAACCGGTCCAGGATCAGCAGCACCGTCGGGGACGAACAGTTGCCGTGCTCGGCGAGCGTCTCCCGGGACGCCGCCAACGCGGTCGGTGGCAGGGCCAGCTCACGTTCCACCACGTTGAGGATGCGCGGGCCACCCGGGTGCACCGCCCAGCCGTCCACCCCGGACCGGTCGCACCCGTGCCGGGCCAGCAGGCCGTCCACCAGGTCACCGACGAAGCGGGAGAGCACCTTCGGCACCTTCGGCGACAGGCCCATCCGGAAGCCGGTGTCGGTGACGTCCCAGGTCATGTGGTCGGCGGTGGAGGTGTCGGTGACGGAGGTGACCTCGCGCACCGCGTACCCCCCGCCGCCGGGCACGACCACGGCGGCGACCGCGGCGTCCGAGAAGAGCGCGTGCGAGACGATCTGCTGGGTGTCCACCCGTGCGCCCGCCGGCTGGATGTGCAGGCTGGTCAGCTCCGCGCAGAGCAGCAGCGCGGGCCGCTGCCGGGCGGTGACGAAGTCGCTCGCCGCGCCCAGGCCGGGCAGGGCCGCGTAGCAGCCCATGTGGCCGACGAACATGCGCTGGGTGTCCGGGGCCATGCCGAGGTCCCGGGCGAGCAGGATGTCCAGCCCGGGGGTCGCGTACCCGGTGCAGGAACAGACCACGAACAGGCCGATGTCGGAGGCGTCCAGGCCAGCGGCGGTGAGCGCGCGGCCGACCGCCTCCTTGCCCAGCGGCAGCGCCTCCACCTGGTAGCGGCGCATCCGACGCTCGGTCGGCCACTCCGAGACGTCCTCCAGCAGCGGGTTCACCGCCGCCTGCCGCCGGGTCACCCCGGAGTTGGCGAAGATCTTCTCGGCCAGCACCCGGGTGGTGCCCGAGAAGTGCTTCTCGAAGAACCCCGTCCACAGCTCGTCCTGCGCGGCGCCCGGTGGCAGCGCCATGCCCAGACCCGCGATCACCGGTACGCCCACGTCCCCCACCTCTCGACAGCTTTCTCCGCTCCGCTCACCAACGAGGGACCGCGCCGTCCCGGTCCGGGTCGCCGCCGAGCGCGGCGATGCCCAACCAGTCGGCACACACGTCGGAGGTGGCCGGGTGCAGCGAGCCGCACCGGGCGTCCCGGTAGAGCCGCTCCAGCGGATGACCCCGGCGGGTCGCCGAGGTGCCGGCGGCCTCCAGCATGGACGCGGCCACCTCCGCGGCCGTGGTGCCGGCGAGCAGCTTCGCCCGCCACACCCAGCGGTTCGTCTCGGCGGAGCCGGGCTCCTCGTCGACCCGGCGGGCCGCCTCCGCGACCACCAGCTCGGCGGCGGCGGTCGCCGCGTCCGCCCGACCCAGCCGGGCCCGGACCGCCGGCAGGCCGGCCAGGTTGCGGGCGTTCAGGTGCTCGGCCGCCGCGTCGATCGCCGCCCGGGCCACCCCGACGTAGACGGCGGCGTAGCTGGCCACCAGCCAGTGCGGCATGAGCTGGGCCACCACCAGGGCCAACCCCTCGACGCCGCCGAGCAGCCGGTCGGCCGGCACGGTCACGTCCAGGTGCAGGTCGTGCGAGGAGGTGGCGCGCATGCCGAGCGAGTCCCAGGTGGGCTCGACCGTGATCCCGTCCCCGGCCGGGACCAGGAACTGGGAGACCACCGACTGGTCGGTGGCGCTGCGCGCGGCCACCAGATAGCCGTCCGGGTGGCCGGCGCCGGAGCAGAAGGTCTTGCTGCCCTTGACGTGCCAGCCGCCGTCGACCGGCTCGTAGACGGTGCTGAGCTGGGACAGCCGGGCGCCGGCGCCGCGTTCGCTCATCGCCACCGCGTACCAGGCGCCGTCGGCCGCCGCGCGCAGCAGCCGGTCCCGGGCGGCCAGCGCCTCGTCCGGCACGCCGAGCGCCTCGGCCAGCTCCTCGGTGACCGCGCCCAACGCCCCGGTCACCGAGGCGTGCATGTTGAACACCAGCGCGGTCGCGCCGTTGCCCCGGGCCAGCTCGGTCGCGACGGCGGTGTACTCGGCGAACGTCGCACCCGACCCGCCCAGCTCGCGCGGGACCATCAGCCCGAACAGGCCGGCCTGGCGCAGGTCGGCGAAGTCGTCGACGGGGAACGAGCCGTCCCGGTCGTGCCCGGCCGCGCGGGCGGCCAGTCGTGGCGCCAACCGGCGGGCCGCCTCCAGCGCGTGCACAGTCATGTCGCCCCCTTCTCGACGTCCCTTACCCCGGGTGGTCCCGGCTACCCGCCCCGGCGCCCACTGCCCTGGTAGAGCACCGCGGTCGACCGGGTCGGCACGATGCGCGGCTCCGTCCGCACCGGACGGTCATCGCCGCGCCACCGGCGCAGCAACCAGGCCAGCGTGCCGCCCAGCTCCGGCCGGACGCCGCGCAGGCGCAGCGCCACGCCGTGCCGGGCGCACTCGGCCACCAGCGCGCGAGCGTCCACGAACAGCCGGGGGTCGTGGATGCCGCGCGGCACCGTGGGCAGCCGTTCGCCCAACTCCACCGCGACCAGCCGGGCCAGCAACGTGTCGTTGAGCGTGTCCAGCACCAGCAGGCCGCCCGGCCGCAGCAGCCGGCACGCCTCGGCCACCGCCCGCCGCCAGTCCGGCACGTGCTCCAGCAGCTCGCCGGCGGACACCACGGCGGCACAGCCGTCGGCCAGCGGCACCGCGGTCGCGTCGCCCTGGAGCACGGTCACCCCGTGCGCGGCGGCCAGGTCGAGCGCGGAACGGGTCAGGTCCACCCCGACGTGCCGGTAGCCCTTGCCGGCCAGGTGCGGCGCCAGCAGACCCGCCCCGCAGCCCAGGTCGACCAACAGGTCGTCCCGGGTGGACGCCGGGGGCACCAGGGCCGCGCGGGCGCGGGCCAGCCAGTGCAGCATCGCGAAGGCGCCGTCCGGGCGCCACCACTCGCCGGCCAGGTCGTCGTACTGCCGGGGGTCGTTCGGGGGCAGCGCCCGGCGCGGACCGACCACCGGGGACGCGTCTGGCATGGACCGAGCGTGGCACGACTCCCCGGTAACGACCAGACTTCCCTTATGTCGACGCGGGTGTTAGGGCTGGTCAGGGCGAGCCATCCGGAGCCGGCGGCGGCGGTCGTGCTGGTCGCCGCGCTGCTCGCCGCCGGTGTCGGGCACACCGCCGCCGGAATCGCGACGGTGGCGCTGACGGTGCTCGCCAGCCAACTCGCCGTCGGCTGGAGCAACGACCTGATCGACGCCGAGCGGGACGCCGCGGTGGGGCGTACCGACAAGCCGGTGACCACCGGCGCGGTCGCCCGGTCGACGCTGGCCCGGGCCACCGTGGTGGCCGCCGTCGCCACTCCGCTGCTGGCGCTGCCCGCCGGCCCGGCCGCGGCGGCCTGCGCCACCGTGGGGCTGGTCTCCGCGCTGCTCTACAACAGGCCGCTGAAGTCGACGCCGGTGTCGGTGCTCCCCTACGCGGTCTCGTTCGGCGCGTTGCCCGCGTTCGTGGTGCTGGCGCTGCCCGGCTCGCCCGCGCCGCCGGCCTGGCTGGTGGCCGCCGCCGCGCTGCTCGGGGCCGGGGCGCACTTCGCCAACGTGCTGCCCGACCTGGCCGACGACGCCCGCACCGGGGTGCGCGGCCTGCCGCACCGGCTGGGCCCGGCGGGCAGCCGGCTGGCCGCCGCCGGGCTGCTCCTCGCGGCCACCGTCGCGCTGGTGTTCGGCCCGCCCGGGCCGCCGTCGTGGACCGGCCTGTCGGCGGTCGCCGCCGCCGTCGCGGTGCCGGCCCTCGGGTGGTACGCGGGACGCGCCACCGCCCGGGCCGGCGGTCGCCCGGTGGCCGCCTTCCGCGCGGTGCTGGTGGTGGCGTTGATCGATGTGGTGCTGCTGGTGGCGAACGGTCGGGTGGTCTGAGGGGCCCCTCCGGGGGTGGCATTGCCGGGTCCGCGTGCGGGCCTCGATCAGCTCCAACTACCCTGGAGCGCGGTCTGCGCGGGTATGGCCACCCCGTGCCCGGGGGTCGACCGGGCGGGGATCGTGACGAGGAGGACCGACGTGACGCGCTCGATCAGGGGTTCCCGGGGGCCGGCCCTGCTGCTGGCCGGCACGGCGGCGGCGGCGAGCCTGCTGCTGTCCGGGTGCGGCGCCGGGCAGATCGCCGAGACCGCCAACAAGATCCCGTCGGTCCAGGGCGTCAACGTCCAGACCTCGGACAACCTCTACCAGGTGCGCGGCCTCTACGTGCAGTTCCCCGGCCCCAAGGGCTACGAGGCGGGCGCGACCGCGCCGCTCAACGTGGTGATCTACAACGACAGCAAGGCGCCGGTGACGGTGACCGTCACCACCGACAGCGCCCGCGAGATCGTGCTGACCGGCGGCGCCGGGTCCAGCGGCGCGGCCACCCCGACCGGTTCGCCGACCGAGCCGGCCTCGGCCTCCCCGACCGCCACCGACCCGAGCGCCTCGCCCAGCCAGTCGCTGGAGGTACCCGCCTCCCCGTCGGCCGGCCCGTCCGAGAGCGGTTCCGCCTCGGCCGGCCCGTCGCCGTCGGAGAGCGCGTCGGCGCCCGCCGGCGAGCCGGCCCGGATCGAGATCCCGGCGCTCGGCTACGCCCAGCTCAACAGCGGCAACCCGCGGTTCCTCCAGCTCGTCGGCCTGAACCAGAAGGTGCAGGTCGGCCAGCAGGTCAACCTGAAGTTCGACTTCGGCAACGGCAACGTGATCTCCACGCCGGCGCCGATCGGCGTGCCGCTGACCCCGGAGGCGCAGCCGTCGCCGGTCGTCAACCCGCGTGAGCACGCCGGCGAAGAGGGCGGCACCGAGGGCGGCAGCCACGGCTGACGCCGTACCGGTTCCGTCGACACCGCCGCGGTGGCCTGTGCCACACCGGCGGTGTCGTCGTTTCCGCGGTGGGCTTTCGTCGTACCGGCCGGTTAGCGTCCGGTGGTGACCACGCCCCGATCGACCTCCTCCCGCGCCGGCGCCGGCCGCGGCCGCGCCGCCGCCCGCGAACCCCGCCCCGCCTACGAGTGCGACGCCTGTGGCCACCAGCCACCCAAGTGGGTGGGCCGGTGTCCCGAGTGCGGCGAGTGGGGCTCGGTGGTCGAGTCCACGGTCACCGGTCCGCTGGTCTCCGGCCGGGTGGTCAGCTCCCGGATGCCGGCCGAGCCGGCCCGCCCGATCGCCACCATCAGCGCCGCGCCGGCCCGGGCCCGGGCGACCGGGGTGAGCGAGCTGGACCGGGTGCTCGGCGGCGGTCTGGTCCCCGGCGCGGTGGTGCTGCTGGCCGGCGAGCCCGGCGTCGGCAAGTCGACCCTGCTGCTCGACGTGGCCCAGCAGTGGGCCGCCGGCGCGGGCAGCCCGTCGCTGGTGGTCAGCGGCGAGGAGTCGGTCAGCCAGGTCCGGCTGCGCGCCGAGCGGATGGGCACCCTGCACGACCAGCTCTACCTGGCCGCCGAGAGCGACCTGGCGGCGGTGCTCGGTCACCTCGACGCGGTCAAGCCGGGGCTGCTGGTGCTCGACTCGGTGCAGACCATCTCCACCACCGGCACCGAGGGCGTGCCGGGCGGCGTGACCCAGGTGCGCGCGGTCACCGCGGCGCTGGTCGCGGTCGCCAAGGAGCGCGGGGTCGCCACCGTGCTGGTCGGGCACGTCACCAAGGACGGCCAGGTGGCCGGCCCCCGCGTGCTGGAGCACCTGGTCGACGTGGTGCTCCACTTCGAGGGCGACAAGCACTCCTCGCTGCGCATGGTGCGCGGCGTGAAGAACCGGTTCGGCGCGGCCGACGAGGTCGGCTGCTTCGAGATGCACGAGGGCGGCATCAGCAGCCTGGCCGACCCGTCCGGCCTGTTCCTGACCCGCTATTCCGAGCCGGTGCCGGGCACCTGCGTGACCGTGGCCATGGAGGGCCGGCGGGCGCTGGTCACCGAGGTGCAGGCGCTGATCGGGGCGACCGTCGCCGGCTCCCCCCGGCGCACGGTGTCCGGCCTCGACGGCGCCCGGCTCGCCATGGTCCTGGCGGTGCTCCAGCGGCGCACCGAGCGGCTGACCCTGCACGACCGGGAGGTCTTCGCCGCCACCGTCGGCGGCATCCGGGTGGTCGAGCCGGCGGCCGACCTCGCGGTGGCGCTCGCGGTGGCCTCCGGCGGGCTCAACCTGGCGCTCAACCCGCATCTGGTCGCCATCGGCGAGGTCGGGCTCACCGGCGAGGTGCGGCGGGTCGGCGCGGTGCCCCGCCGGCTGGCCGAGGCCGCCCGGTTGGGCTTCCGGATGGCCCTGGTCCCGCCCGGGTGCGGCCCCGGCAGCAGCGGCGTCACCCCGGAGAGCATGCGCGTGATCGAGGTCACGGACGTGCGGGCCGCGCTCCAGGCGGCCGCTCGCGCATCCGCGGAGTGACCGTGCGTGCTCGCGCGCGGGGAGCGGCCGGGCGATTCCGGACAGGTCACGCGGTGGGACGCGTCCGGCATCGTGACACATCACAGTAACCACGAGAGCACCCACCGCTCCGCAGTCCGTAGACTGTGTCCGTGCCGATCGACCGCGATGCCACCAAGCCCGCAACGGCGACGCCGCACGCCCGCACCGGCGCCGTGAGCGGCAACCCCACCCGCGCCATCAGTGTGACCGTGGGCGGGAGCGTCGGCGGTGCCGGCGCCGACCCGCTGCGCGCCAATCTCGCCCTGATGGCGCCGGGCACCGCGCTCCGCGACGGCCTGGAGCGGATCCTGCGCGGGCGCACCGGCGCGCTGATCGTGCTCGGCTACGACAAGGTGGTCGAGCAGATCTGCACCGGCGGCTTCCCGATGGACGTGGAGTTCTCCGCCACCCGGGTCCGCGAGCTGTGCAAGATGGACGGCGCGGTGGTGCTCTCCAGCGACGGCACCCGGATCGTCCAGGCCGGCGCGCACCTGATGCCCGACCCGTCCATCCCCACCGAGGAGTCCGGCACCCGGCACCGCACCGCCGAGCGGGTGGCCCGACAGACCGGCTATCCGGTCATCTCGGTCAGCCAGTCGATGCGGATCATCAGCCTCTACGTCAACGGCCAGCGGCACGTCCTGGACGACTCGGCGGCCATCCTGTCCCGGGCCAACCAGGCCCTGGCGACGCTGGAGCGCTACAAGCTCCGGCTGGACGAGGTCTCCGGCACGCTCTCCGCGCTGGAGATCGAGGACCTGGTCACCGTCCGGGACGCGGTGGCCGTGGTGCAACGGCTGGAGATGGTGCGGCGGATCGCCGACGAGATCGCCGGCTACGTGGTGGAGCTGGGCACCGACGGCCGCCTGCTGGCGCTCCAGCTCGACGAGCTGATGGCCGGCGTGGACGCCGACCGCACCCTGGTCATCCGCGACTACCTGCCGGTGGGCCGCAAGTCGCGCACCCTCGACGAGGGGCTGGTCGAGCTGGACCTGCTCAGCGCCACCGAGCTGATCGACCTGGTGGCGGTGGCCAAGGCCATCGGCTACCCGTCCGCCTCCGACGCGCTCGACGCGGCGGTCAGCCCGCGCGGATTCCGCCTGCTGGCCAAGGTGCCCCGGCTGCCGGCGGCCGTGGTCGACCGGCTGGTGGTGCACTTCGGCAGCCTCCAGCGGCTGCTCGGCGCGACCGTGGAAGACCTCCAGGCGGTCGAGGGGGTGGGCGACGCCCGCGCCCGTGGGGTCCGCGAGGGCCTGTCGCGGCTCGCCGAGGCGTCCATCCTGGAGCGGTACGTCTGATCCGCCTCAGCCGGTGACGGTCAGCTTCACCGGCTCACTGATCTTGGTGCCGACCCGGGCGAAGACCTGGTACGTGCCGATCGGGGCGTACGGGCCGGCGGCCAGGCCGGCCTCGCAGCGGCTGGTGTCGCGCCCGTTCCAGCCCAGCTCGTAGGCGCGCTCGAAGTTCGGCGTGAACGACTGCACGTCGGAGCCCTTGCCGGTGCCGCAGGTGTCGGACGACCAGACCTTCTCCGCGCCGGCCTTGACGTACAGCTCCTGGAGGTCGGCCCCGACGTCGCGGCTGCACGTACGGTTCGACACGTTCTTGATCTTGAGGCGCAGCGTGACCACGGTGCCCCGCTGGGCGTTGGCCGGCACCGCCACCGGCGTCACCTGGATCTCCGAGTCGGTGCAGGCGCCGTCGGCGGACACCGGCTCCCCCGACGCGCCACCGTCACCGGTGCCCGAGCCGCCCCCGGTGCTCCCGCCGCCGTCGGTGCCCGTGCCACCGCCGGTGCTCGTGCCGCCGCCCGTGTTGGCGCCGCCGCTGTCACCGGAGGCGCCCGGCGTGGGCGACGGACCTGTCGACTGGGGGCTCAGCACCGAGCCGGTGGGAGCCGGCGCCGCGGCCGAGCCGCCCGGGGACGGGTCGCTGCCCGGCGCACCGGTGTTCTTGTCCGTGCCGGTGCAGGAATAGAGCAGGACAATCAGGAAGAGCAGCCCCGCGCCGAGCACGACGGCACGACGCCGCCAGTAGACAGCGGGGGGCAGGGAACCGACCGTCAGACGCATGATGCGCCTACCGTAGTCGCGCGGTGCTCGGCACGCCGGTCCGACGCGCCGGTAACCGCGTGCGACGCCCGTACCGGCCTCCACAGTGGATGCTCCCGGCCATCGTCAGAGATAGACCTTGCGCTGGTAGACGGCGTGCGCGCCGGCGACCTGATCGAGGAAGAGCAACCCGGCGCAGTGGTCGATCTCGTGCTGGAGCGCACGCGCCTCGAAACCGTCGGTGACCAACCGCACCGGCTCCCCGCTGCCCGGCAGCATCCCCTCCACCACCAGACGGCTGGCCCGCTTCACGTCGCCGGTCAGGTCCGGCACCGACATGCAGCCCTCCCGGCCGGCCTTCCACCGGCTCGCCTCCACCACCCGGGCATTGCAGAGCACGAACGTGCCGTGCACGGTGACCGCCTTCGGATGCCCGGTCACGTCCACCGCGAACACCTGCGCGCTCACCCCGACCTGCGGCGCCGCCAGGCCCACACAACCCGGCGAGACCCGCATGGTGGCCACCAGGTCGGCGGCCAGCCGCACCACCTCGGCCGAGGTCGGGTCGACCTCCGGACCGGGCCGGCTCAGCACCGGCTCCGGGGCGGCCACCACCGGGCGCACCTCACCCGCGACGCCGAGCTTCTCCGGCGTCCAGCCGCCCAGGCCGGCGTACTCCTGGCCGGTCACAGCAGGTCCGTGTCCGCCGGGCGGAGGCTGACCCCGACACCCAGCTCCGCCGCGGCGCGGGTGAGCCGGCCGGCCACCTCGTCCGAGCTGCCCGGCGGCAACTCCACCTCGGCGACCACCACGTAGAGCGAACCGGTCAGCCGGGTGCTCAGATCGGTCACGTTGCCGCCCGCGTCGGCCAGCACCCGGGTCATCGCCGCCACGATGCCCATCCGGTCCGCGCCGTGCACCGCCAGCACGTACGGCTCGCCGGCCGGCTCATTGGCGCCGTCCGGAGTGACCACGCGTACGGTGGCCAGCAGGTGCCCGTCGGCGGCGAGCGGGGCGAACGCGGCCTCGACGTCGGCG
Organism: Micromonospora ferruginea; assembly: GCF_013694245.2. NCBI lineage: Bacteria > Bacillati > Actinomycetota > Actinomycetes > Micromonosporales > Micromonosporaceae > Micromonospora > Micromonospora robiginosa. The sequence continues at coordinate 5,788,851 of NZ_CP059322.2, read as the reverse complement.
GCGGCCGGCCCGACACAGATCAGGGTCATCGCGAAGTGCCCCCGAAGCCGGGTCATCGTCGAGTCGGTGAGGTTCGCGCCGAGCCCGGCGAGGACCTCCGCGACGTCGGCCACGATGCCCGGCCGGTCCCGGCCGATGACGGTGATCGCGAGCTCGTTCATTCGGACATTCTGCCCCGCCGCCGAAGATCCACCGCAGCGGCCCACCCGGCCCGCCCACCCTGCGGGAAAGCCGCCCGTGGCATCATCGGCTCCGCCATGACTGAACCCACCTTCGCCACCCAGGTCAGCCGGTGGTACGAGCGCAACGCCCGCGACCTGCCGTGGCGCCACCCCGGCATCGGCGCCTGGGCGATCCTGGTCAGCGAGGTCATGCTCCAGCAGACACCCGTGGTCCGGGTGGTGCCGGCGTGGGATGCCTGGCTGGCCCGCTGGCCGGAACCGCGAGCGCTCGCCGAGGACACCCCGGCCGAGGCGATCCGGATGTGGGGCCGGCTCGGCTACCCCCGCCGGGCGGTACGCCTGCGCGAGTGCGCGGTGGCGATCGTGGAGCGGCACGGCGGCGTGGTGCCCGACCGGCTGGAGCAGTTGCTGGCGCTGCCCGGGGTCGGCACGTACACGGCCCGGGCGGTGGCGGCGTTCGCGTACGGGCAGCGGCATCCGGTGGTCGACACCAACGTCCGGCGGGTGGTGTGCCGCGCCGTCGCCGGCGAACCCGACGCCGGGCCGACCACCCGTCCCGCCGACCTGGTCGCCACCGAGGAACTGTTGCCGGTCGAGCCGGCCGCGGCCGCGCTGGCGAGCGCCGCGTTCATGGAACTCGGCGCGGTCGTGTGCACCGCCCGCGCCCCGCGCTGCGCGGTGTGCCCGGTCGAGGCGAGCTGCGCGTGGCGAGCCTCCGGGCAAGCCGCGCCGGAAGGTCCCAGCCGCCGTCCGCAGCGCTACGCCGGGACCGACCGGCAGGTACGCGGCCTACTCCTCGCCGTGCTCCGGGAGACCACCGGACCGGTGCCGCACCAGCGACTGGATCAGGTCTGGCACGACGACGTGCAGCGGGCCCGGGCACTGGCCGGACTGGTCACCGACGGCCTGGTGGAACCGGTCGGCCCGGAGTCTTTCCGGCTGGCCGGCGACGGCCCACCCGTCCCCCTCCTCTGACCCCTTCCCTCACCTCGCACCAATGGTGACCAAGGAGTTGGCGTCACCCGCACGTCCTCACGCGACGCAAACTCCTTGATCAACGGGGCGGGCGGGGCGGGGAAGGCGACGGCCCCGGTGGCTTTCGCCTACCGGGGCCGTCGCCCTGGAACCTTGTCTCGCCCGGCCTTACGCGGCGGTGTCGTCCGCGCCGGTGGCGGCGGCGCCCAGATCCGCCGGGACCGCGTCCGGCACGGCGTCCGGCCGGTCCGCGCCCCGGAAGACGAGCTTGGACTTGTCGATGTTCTCCGGGTCGCCCTCGCAGTCGACCACCACGATCTGACCCGGGGTCAGCTCGTTGAACAGGATCCGCTCGGACAGGTTGTCCTCGATGTCGCGCTGGATCGTGCGACGCAGCGGCCGCGCGCCCAGCACCGGGTCGAAGCCCTTCTTCGCCAGGTACTTCTTGGCGTTGTCGGTCAACTCCAGGCCCATGTCCTTGTTGCGGAGCTGGCCCTCGATCCGCTGGATCATGATGTCCACGATCTGCAGGATCTCGTTCTCGCGCAACTGGTGGAAGACGATGGTGTCGTCGATCCGGTTCAGGAACTCGGGCCGGAAGTGCTGCTTCAGCTCGTCGTTGACCTTCTGCTTCATCCGGTCGTAGTTCGACTCGGAGTCCTCCGACTGCTGGAAGCCCAGCGACACCGCCTTGGCCACGTCACGCGTGCCCAGGTTGGTGGTCAGGATGATGACCGTGTTCTTGAAGTCCACGATCCGGCCCTGACCGTCGGTGAGACGACCGTCCTCCAGGATCTGCAGGAGCGTGTTGAACACGTCCGGGTGGGCCTTCTCGATCTCGTCGAAGAGGACCACCGAGAACGGCCGGCGACGCACCTTCTCGGTCAGCTGCCCGCCCTCGTCGTAGCCGACGTAGCCGGGAGGGGCACCCACCAGCCGGGAGACCGTGTAGCGGTCGTGGAACTCGGACATGTCCAGCTGGATCAGCGCGTCCTCGCTGCCGAAGAGGAACTCGGCGAGCGCCTTGGACAGCTCGGTCTTACCGACACCGGACGGGCCGGCGAAGATGAACGAGCCGGACGGGCGCTTCGGGTCCTTCAGGCCGGCCCGGGTCCGCCGGATCGCCTTCGAGACCGCCTTGACCGCGTCCTCCTGGCCGATGACGCGCTTGTGCAGCTCGTCCTCCATGCGCAGCAGGCGCGAGGTCTCCTCCTCGGTCAGCTTGTAGACCGGGATGCCGGTCCAGTTGCCGAGCACCTCGGCGATCTGCTCGTCGTCGACCTCGCTGACGACGTCCAGGTCACCGGCCTTCCACTCCTTCTCCCGCTGCGCCTTCTGGCCGAGGAGCTGCTTCTCCTTGTCGCGGAGCTGGGCGGCCCGCTCGAAGTCCTGCGCGTCGATCGCGGACTCCTTGTCGCGGCGCACCTGGGCGATGCGCTCGTCGAAGTCACGCAGGTCCGGCGGCGCGGTCATCCGGCGGATCCGCATCCGGGCGCCGGCCTCGTCGATCAGGTCGATCGCCTTGTCCGGCAGGAAGCGGTCGGAGATGTACCTGTCGGCCAGCGTCGCGGCGGCGACGAGAGCGGCGTCGGTGATGCTCACGCGGTGGTGCGCCTCGTAGCGGTCGCGCAGGCCCTTGAGGATCTCGATGGTGTGGGCCAGCGACGGCTCACCCACCTGGATCGGCTGGAAACGACGCTCCAGCGCGGCGTCCTTCTCCAGGTGCTTGCGGTATTCGTCGAGCGTGGTGGCGCCGATGGTCTGCAGCTCGCCACGGGCCAGCATCGGCTTGAGGATGCTGGCGGCGTCGATCGCGCCCTCGGCCGCGCCCGCACCCACCAGGGTGTGGATCTCGTCGATGAACAGGATGATGTCGCCGCGGGTGCGGATCTCCTTGAGCACCTTCTTCAGGCGCTCCTCGAAGTCACCGCGGTAGCGGGAGCCGGCGACCAGGGCGCCGAGGTCGAGCGTGTAGAGCTGCTTGTCCTTGAGCGTCTCGGGCACCTCGCCCTTGATGATCTTCTGGGACAGCCCCTCGACCACAGCGGTCTTGCCGACGCCGGGCTCGCCGATCAGCACCGGGTTGTTCTTGGTGCGGCGGGACAGCACCTGCATGACCCGCTCGATCTCCTTCTCGCGCCCGATGACCGGGTCGAGCTTGCCCTCGCGGGCGGCCTGGGTGAGGTTCCGGCCGAACTGGTCCAGCACCAGGCTGGTCGACGGCGCGGCCTCGCCCGGGGCGGCGCCGGCGGCGGCCGGCTCCTTGCCCTGGTAGCCGGAGAGGAGCTGGATCACCTGCTGGCGGACCCGGTTGAGGTCGGCGCCGAGCTTGACCAGCACCTGGGCGGCGACGCCCTCGCCCTCGCGGATCAGGCCGAGCAGGATGTGCTCGGTGCCGATGTAGTTGTGGCCGAGCTGCAGCGCCTCGCGCAGCGACAGCTCCAGCACCTTCTTGGCCCGCGGCGTGAACGGGATGTGCCCGCTCGGCGCCTGCTGGCCCTGGCCGATGATCTCCTCGACCTGCTGGCGCACACCCTCCAGGGAGATGCCGAGGCTCTCCAGGGCCTTCGCCGCCACGCCCTCACCCTCGTGGATCAGGCCCAGCAGGATGTGCTCCGTGCCGATGTAGTTGTGGTTGAGCATCCGGGCCTCTTCTTGGGCCAGGACGACAACCCGTCGCGCTCGGTCGGTGAACCGCTCGAACATGCCCTCGTGCTCCTCACGTGCCGTGCGCCTTGATGGTCAGATCTCGGCGGGGCCGGTGCGCGGACGTCCGGGACGGGCGTCCGTGCCTCCTTACTCTATCGCCGCGGACCGTCTCCGCTGAGGTCGTGTGACCCCCTGGATGACCGTTCCGACGTCGTTTCTGCCAACCGTCCACGCTCAGGAGGTGTTCCGGGACCCCCGCCTGTACGCGCAGAGCGAAATTCGAGAACCGGTGGACGGCCCGGTCGAGGGGCTCGCGCGGGGGTGTACGCGCCCCGCAACGGTCGTCCACAGCCTGTGGACGGAATCTCCACCGCCTGTGGACAACTCCACCGGACGCCGGTTTCTTCCCGCCGGACCCGCCCGCCCGCACCGGGGCGGACCGGACATCCGGCGCGGCCGGGCGGAAACGGCGACGCCGGCCCGGAGTCTCCTCCGGGCCGGCGTCGGGTCGCCCGTCGCGTGGTCGGGTCAGTGCCCCGCCTTCGCGTGGTACTCGTCCACGATCTCCTGCGGGATGCGACCGCGGTCGGAGATGTCCTTGCCGGCCTTCTTGGCCCACTCCCGGATGGCCCGGTTCTGCTCGCGGTCGGCGGTCGCGCCGCCCCGGCCGCGCGCGGCCCGGCCACCCACGACCACCCCGCCCCGACCGACCTTCGTGCCGTGCGCGATGTACTGCGCAAATTCACCACGCAATTTTTCAGCGTTGGAGGCCGAGAGGTCGATCTCGTACTGCACGCCGTCGAGCGCGAACTTGACAGTCTCGTCAGCGTCCCCGCCGTCCAGGTCATCGACCAGCTTGTGAATGATCTGCTTGGCCACGTCCCACATTCCTTTCGAGCAGGGTTGTGCTCCTGCAATACAGGAGCACAGTAACCTGTCCGATGCTTGCCCCGTCAATAGGATGGCGTAACGAGGCGGAGAAGCTTTGCCCGCCTACTCGGGGCGGACCAAGGGGAACAGGATGGTTTCCCGAATTCCCAGGCCGGTCAACGCCATCAGGAGCCGGTCGATTCCCATTCCCATACCACCGGCCGGCGGCATTCCATACTCCATCGCCCGGAGAAAGTCCTCGTCGAGGCGCATGGCCTCGTCGTCCCCGCGCGCCGCGAGCTGCGCCTGGGCCACCAGCCGCTCCCGCTGCACCACCGGGTCGACCAGCTCGGAGTACGCGGTGCCCAGCTCGAATCCCAGCACGTAGAGGTCCCACTTCTCGGCCAACCCGGGCTCGCTGCGGTGCGCACGGGTCAACGGGCTGGTCTCCTCCGGGTAGTCGCGGACGAACGTGGGCGCCTGCAACGACGGCACCACCAGTTCCTCGAACAACTCCTCGGCCAGCTTGCCCGGCCCCCACTTCGGGTCGACGGAGAGGCCGACCTTGTCCGCGTACTCCACCAGGCGTGACCTTTCGGTGCGGACGGTGACCTCCTCACCGAGCGCTTCGGAAAGAACACCGAACAGTGTCACCGAGCGCCACTCGCCGCCCAGGTCGAACTCCCGGCCGTCGGCATGCGTCACGGTCGTCGAGCCGGCGACCGCGATGGCGGCCTGCTGCACCAGATTCCGGGTCAGCGCCGCCATCGTGTCGTAGTCGCCGTACGCCTCGTAGGTCTCCAGCATCGCGAACTCCGGCGAGTGCGAGGAGTCGATGCCCTCATTACGGAAGTTGCGGTTGATCTCGAAGACCCGGTCCACGCCACCCACGACCGCACGCTTGAGAAACAGTTCCGGCGCGATTCGCAGATACAGATCGGTGTCGAGTGCATTGCTGTGGGTCACGAATGGGCGGGCCGCCGCGCCACCGTGCAGCAACTGCAGCATCGGCGTCTCGACCTCGACGAAGTCCTGCCCGTGCAGGGTGTCGCGCAGGCTGCGCACCGCGGCGGCCCGGGTGCGGACCATCTGCCGGGCCTGCGGGCGGACCACCAGGTCCACGTAGCGCTGGCGGACCCGGGACTCCTCGCTCAGCGGCTTGTGCGCCACCGGCAGCGGGCGCAGGGCCTTGGCGGTGACCGCCCATTCGTCGGCCAGCACCGACAACTCACCGCGTCGGCTGGTGATCACCTCACCGGTCACCCCGACGTGGTCGCCGAGGTCGACCAGGCGCTTCCAGTCCGCCAGCCGCTCCGGGCCGACCCGGTCCAGCGAGAGCATCGCCTGCAACTCGGTGCCGTCGCCGTCGCGCAGGGTCGCGAAGCAGAGCTTGCCGGTGTTCCGAATGAAGATCACCCGGCCGGTGACCGAGGCCCGGTCGCCGGTGGCGGTGTCGGTGGGCAGGTCGGCGTAGCGCTCGCGGAGCTTCGCGAGCGTGGTGGTCCGGGCGAAACCGACCGGGTACGGCTCGACGCCCTCGGCGAGCATCCGGTCCCGCTTCTCCCGGCGGACCTTCATCTGCTCGGGAAGATCGTCGGCGGGGTCTGCTGGCAGGGCGTTCTGCTCGGTCACGGCACGCTTCCTCAGGCCTGGGGAACATCGGCGGGGTCAGCCCATGAGCGTACTCAAGCGCCGTGCCGGCCGTTACGGGATAACCTGCCCGCCATGACCGACCCCACTGCGGCGCTCTCGTTCGGCGCCGCCGCCGCCGAGTACGACCGCTTCCGGCCCCGCTATCCCGAGGCGGCGCTGCGCTGGGCGCTGGACGGGCTGCCCGCGTCGGCCCGGGTCGTCGACCTCGGCGCCGGCACCGGCATCCTCACCCGGGGCGTGGCCGCGCTCGGGCGTCACGTCGTACCGGTGGAGCCGGATCCGGGGATGCGGGCGCAACTGGCCGCCGCCACCGGAGGCACGACGGCGCTGGCCGGCAGCGCGGAGGCGGTGCCGCTGCCGGACGGCGACGCCGACGCGGTGCTGGTCGGTCAGGCCTACCACTGGTTCGACCGGGACCGCGCGAACGCCGAGGTGGCCCGGGTGCTGCGCCCCGGCGGCACGTTCGCGCCGGTGTGGAACGTCCGCGACGAGCGGGTCGACTGGGTGGCCGAGCTGACCCGGATCGCCCACCTCGACCACAACGCCGGCGACGTGGTCGACCGGTACGCCGACTTCGGCCCCGCCTTCACCCCGGTCGAGGTCGGCGAGTTCGACCACGCCACCACGCTCACGCCGGGCGAGCTGGTGGCGATGCTGCACACCCGCTCCTACTGGCTGACCGCCACCCCGGCCGAGCGGGCGCGGGTCGACGAGGGGCTGACGGAGCTGTTCGCCACCCACCCGGAGCTGGCCGGCCGGGACGCCGTGGAGCTGCCGTACCGCACGGTCGTGCTCCGGGCGAGCCGGCGTTAAGCGGGGGCCCCTCCTCTACCGGAAGCGTTAAGCGGGGGCCCCTCCTTGCACCTCAGGTGTTGCGGTCGTAGACCATCCGCAGGCCGATCAGGGTGATCATCGGCTCGTGGTGGGTGATGGTGCGGCACTCCCCCACCACCAGCGACGCCAGGCCGCCGGTGGCGATGACCGCCCGCACCTCGCCCAACTCCTCGGACATCCGCTCGACGATCCGGTCCACCTGCCCGGCGAAGCCGAAATAGAGGCCCGACTGGAGGCACTCGACGGTGTTCTTGCCGATCACCGAGCGCGGCCGGGTGGCCTCCACCTTGCGCAACTGCGCGGCGCGGGCGGCCAGCGCGTCGAACGAGATCTCGATGCCCGGCGCGAACGCCCCGCCGAGGAACTCGCCCCGGTCGCTGATCACGTCGAAGTTGGTGGTGGTGCCGAAGTCCACCACGATCGACGGCCCGCCGTAGAGCGTGTACGCGGCGAGCGTGTTCACCACCCGGTCCGCGCCCACCTCCTTCGGGTTGTCGATGGCGAGCTGCACCCCGGTGCGGACGCCCGGCTCGACGATCACGCTCGGCAGGTCGGCGTAGTAGCGACCCAGCATGGTGCGCAGCGAGCGCAACGCGGCCGGCACGGTCGAGCAGGCCGCCACCCCGGTGATCTCCACGGCGTCACCGGCCAGCAGCCCGCGGAACATCAGGCCCAGCTCGTCCGCGGTGGAGCGGGCGTCGGTCTTGATCCGCCAGGAGTGCACCAGCTTGTCGCCGTCGAAGGTCGCCAGCACGGTGTTGGTGTTTCCGATGTCGATGCAGAGCAGCACAGCGGCAGCCTAGACCGTCACTTGTCGCGCAGGTCGAGGGCGATGTCGAGGATCGGCGAGGAGTGGGTGAGCGCACCCACCGAGAGGAAGTCGACGCCGGTGGCCCCGTACTCGGCCGCCACCGGCAGGGTCAGCCCACCGGTCGCCTCCAACTCCGCCCGGTCGCCCACCGCGTCCACCACGGCACGCAGTTGCGCCGGGGTCATGTTGTCCAGCAGCAGGAAGTCCGCGCCGGCCTCGACCGCCTCCACCGCCTCGGCCAGCGTGTCCACCTCGACCTGCACCGGCACCTCCGGGAACGCCTCCCGGACCCGCCGGAACGCCGGTGCGATGCCGCCGGCCGCCAGCTTGTGGTTGTCCTTGACCATGGCGACGTCGTGCAGGCCCATCCGCTTGTTGGTGCCGCCGCCGGCCCGGACCGCGTACTTCTCCAACGCGCGCAGCCCCGGCGTGGTCTTGCGGGTGTCCAGCACCATGGCCTTCGTGCCGGCCAGCGCGTCGGCCCAGGCCCGGGTGTGGGTCGCCACCCCGGACATCCGGGAGAGCAGGTTGAGCGCCGTCCGCTCGGCGGTCAGCAGCAGCCGGGTCGGCCCGGTCACCGTGGCCAGCACGTCGCCGCGCGCCACCCGCTGACCGTCGTGGGCCACCAGCGACACCGCGACGGTACGCCCGGCGCCGGTCACCTCGCCCACCAGCTCGAACACGGCGGCGGCCACCGGCAGCCCGGCGACCACCCCGTCCTCGCGCGCCACCAGGTCGGCGGTGTCCTGCTGCTCGTCCGGCACGGTGGCGACGCTCGTGACGTCGAGGAAGTCCGGGCCCAGGTCCTCGGCCAGCGCGTCGACCACCACGTGCCGGACCCGCTCCGGGTCCAGGCCGCCGTCCCGCAGCGCCCGCACCGTCGACTCGATCATGCTGTGCTTCCCTCCCAGCCCTCGATCAACCGTCCGTCCGGACCCACCTCGGCGACCAGGTGGCCCCGCCACCGGTCGTCGGCCGCCGGGAAGTCCTCCCGCCAGTGGCAGCCCCGCGTCTCCGCCCGCGCGTACGCGGCGGCGACGAGCGTCGACGCCACGGTGAGCAGGTTCGTCGCCTCCCAGTCGGCGGTACGCGGCGCGCCCCGCCCCTCGGCCAGCCCGGTCAGCGTGCCGGCGGTGGCGGCCAGCGTCTCCGCCGAGCGGAGCACGCCCGCGCCCCGGGTCATCGCCCGTTGCAGCTCCGGTGTGCCCGCCGCCGGCGCCAGCCGGCCCTCGCCGCCCACCCACGCGCCGGTCTCCGCCGGCCGGACCTGCTCGGGCAGCCCGGCGGCGATGTCCTCGGCGATCCGGCGGGAGAAGACCAGCCCCTCCAGCAGCGAGTTGCTCGCCAGCCGGTTGGCGCCGTGCACCCCGGTGCAGGCCACCTCGCCGCACGCGTAGAGACCGGGGATCGAGGTGCGCCCGCGCAGGTCGGTGCGGACGCCGCCGGAGGCGTAGTGCGCCGCCGGCGCGACCGGGATCAGGTCGGTCGCCGGGTCCACGCCGATGGCCAGGCAGGACGCGACGATCGTGGGGAACCGCCGGGCCAGGAAATCGCCGCCCAGGTGCCGCGCGTCCAGGAAGACGTGGTCGGCTCCGGTGGCGAGGAGCACCCGGTGGATGCCCTTGGCCACCACGTCCCGGGGGGCCAGTTCGGCCAGCTCGTGCTGGCCCACCATGAACCGCTTGCCGTCGCCGTCGACCAGGTGGGCGCCCTCGCCCCGCAGCGCCTCGGAGACCAGCGGCTGCTGCGCCAGGCCGGCGCCCGGCCCGCCGGCCGGCACGATCAACGCGGTCGGGTGGAACTGGACGAACTCCAGGTCGGTGACGGCCGCGCCGGCGCGCAGCGCCAGGGCGACCCCGTCACCGGTGGAGACCGCCGGGTTGGTGGTGGCCGCGAAGACCTGCCCCATCCCACCGGTGGCCAGCACCACCGCGCGGCCGAGGATCGCGCCGACGCCGTCCTCGCTGCCCTCGCCGAGCACGTGCAGCGTGATCCCGCAGGCCCGGCCGAGCCCACCGGGGCCGTCGCCCGGCGCGCGCAGCAGGTCCAGCACCAGGGCGTGCTCCACCAGCCGGATCCACGGGTCGCGGCGCACCGCGGCGTGCAACGCGCGCTGCACCTCGGCGCCGGTGGCGTCGCCGCCGGCGTGCACGATCCGGTCGGCCCGGTGACCGCCCTCCCGGGTGAGCATCAGCGAGCCGTCCGGGTTGCGGTCGAACTCCGCCCCGATCCGCATCAGCTCGCGCAGCCGGACCGGGCCCTCCTCGACCAGCACCCGGACCGCCGCCGGGTCGCAGAGGCCGACGCCGGCCACCTCGGTGTCGTACGCGTGCGCGTCCGGGCTGTCCGCCGGGTCGAGCACCGCGGCGATGCCGCCCTGCGCCCAGCGGGTCGAGCCCTCGTCCATGTCGACCTTGGTGACGACGGTGACGTGCAGGCCGGCCTCGCGCAGGTGCAGCGCGGCGGTCAGCCCGGCGACGCCGGAGCCGACGACGATCACGTCGGTGGTCTCCACCCAACCGGGCGCGGGCGCGGCGAGCAGCCGGGGCAGCGCCGGCAGGTCGACGGTGGGTAGGTCCATGGGCACAGTCAACCCGAAGCTTCCTCGTCCCGGGCGGCGGGGGCGGGACGAGAGGTTTCGGCTACCTCGTCCGGACCGGCAGCCGGGCCGGGCCGGCGCTCTTCAGCGAGCCGGTCACGGTGCGGTTGCTCAGCCACAGGTAGCAGCGGACTCCCCGGTCGCCGACCTGCCAGCGACCGGCGGCGGGCGGCCGGACCACCACGTCGCTGCGGTAGCGCAGGGCCGCGTCGGCGGGCACCCCGGAGAAACGCGCGATGGCACCGAAACAGCCGGCGTAGAGCGGGGCCCAGTCCGCCGGCTTCTTCGGGTACGGCCGGTCCGGCGCCACCCACACGCCGGCGAACTCGGCGTCGTGCGCCACGGCGCAGTCGACCGCGGTGAGCCTCTGCACCCGGCCACGGTCCTGCCCGGTGCGCTGGCAGCCCAGGCGCAGCCGGGACGGCGACTTGAGCGCGTCCCGCAGGCTGCCGGTGCGGGTCACCACGACAGCCGCCGCCTCGACCGTGTTCAGCTCGGTCAGGTCGCAGCGGTACCAGCGGGAGCCGGCCGTCCAGCCGGTGCCGGTGGGCACCGCCACGGCCAGCCGGAGCCGACCGGCCCGCCAGTCGTCGCCGACGTAGCCCCGGGCCCGGGTGTCGCACTCGGTGAACGCGGTGCGCATCTCCGGCGACCCGACCGCCGGCGGGGCGGCCCGGTCCACGGTGAACGCGCCGACGTGCACCGTCTCCACCCGGTGCGGCAGGTCGCAGCCGACCGGCGCGTACGCCGGCAGGCCCACGGTGGGGGTGAAGTCGGCGACCTGGCAGACCTCGGCGGCCGGGGTGAACGGGCCGGCCGGTGGCATGGCCGCCCAGTCGTCGCCGAGATCCCCGTCCAGACCGCCCGTCGAGGCACACGCGGTCAGCAGCACGCCCGCGACCACGGCGGCGACGAGGCTTCGCGTCACACGGCCCATCGCGCCTCCCCCAGCCCGACGACCGTCGATTCCGACGGTGCGCCCAGGGTAGCCGAAAATGACCTTCCAGTAACAGACCGCGCTCACCCACCCCACCCCACCCCCACCGCCCCACCCCACCACCCCGCCGATCTTGCACTTACTGCCCCGACAAACTCGACAAAAGGCGCATTAGAAGGGCCGAAACTGCAAGATCGCGGGGAGGAAAGGGGACGGGGGTTAGGGAGGGCGGCGGCCAGGGGTTGGGGTGGGGTCGCCGGCGGTGCCGGGGGCGGCGGTGGTGGGGTCGGCCGTCAGGTCGACGATGCGGTTGTCGGCGTCGACGTGCACCACCCGGGGCTGCCAGGCGCGCGCCTCGGCGTCGTCCATCTGCCCGTACGAGATGAGGATGACCAGGTCACCGGGGTGCACCAGGTGCGCGGCGGCACCGTTGATGCCGATCACGCCGCTGCCCCGCCGGCCCGGGATCACGTACGTCTCCAGGCGGGCGCCGTTGGTGATGTCCACGATCGCGACCTGCTCTCCGGGGAGCAGGTCCGCCGCGTCGAGCAGATCCTCGTCCACCGTCACCGAGCCGACGTAGTGCAGGTCGGCCTGGGTCACCGTGGCACGGTGGATCTTCGACTTGAGCATGGTCCGGAGCATCGTGGTGCCTTTCCGCGATTTCGTGGTGGGGTCAGGGACGCGGCGCGAGGTGGATCGCCGTGTTGTCGATCAGACGGGTGGCGCCGACCCAGGCGGCGATCAGCAGCCGGGCCGCGCCGGCGACCGGCCCGGGCTCCAGATCGGTGTCGGTGAGCACCAGGTAGTCCAGGCGGGCGTCCGGCGTACCCGGGTCGAAGGCCCGGTGCGCGGCGGCCAGCACCGCCCCCGCGTCGTCGCCCCGCCCGGCCGCCTCGACGCCGGCCCGCAGCGCGGCGGAGAGACTCAGCGCGGCCCGCCGCTGTTCGGCAGACAGGTAGCGGTTGCGGCTGGACAGGGCCAGCCCGTCCGGCTCGCGGACGGTCGGCACGCCGACGATCTCGGTCGGCACGTCGAGGTCGGCGACCATCCGGCGGACCAGGGTGAGCTGCTGGTAGTCCTTCTCGCCGAAGAAGGCCAGGTCCGGGCGGGTGAGCTGAAGCAGCTTCATGACCACGGTGAGCACGCCGTGGAAGAAGCCGGGCCGGCTCAGGCCCTCCAGGTCCTCGCCGAGCGGGCCCGGGTTCAGCCGCACCGTCGGCTGCCCCTGCGGGTACATCTCGTTCACCGGGGGCGCGAAGACCAGGTCCACCCCGGCCCGGCGGCAGATCTCCAGGTCGGCGTCGAGCGTGCGCGGGTAGCGGTCGAAGTCCTCGTTCGGGCCGAACTGGAGCGGGTTCACGAACACGGTCACCAGCACGTGGTCGGCCCGCTCCCGGGCGGCCCGCAGCAGCGTCCCGTGCCCTTCGTGCAGCGCGCCCATGGTCATCACCACGCCGACCGTGCCGCTCAGCCCGTCCCGGGCCGCCGCCAACTCCTTGCGCGTGTGCACCACGTTCACCACGAGGAGGCCACCTCCATCCCGTCCAGCACGTCGAACAGCGGCGCCGCGTCCGCCGGGCGCAGCCGGCCCGCCGCGACGGCGCGGTCCGCCGTCCGTCGGGCCAACGCCAGGTAGGCCGGTACGGATTCCGGCGCGGTCGCGGACAACCGGTCCAGGTGCCGGCGTACGGTGCCCGCGTCGCCCCGGGAGACCGGGCCGGTCAACGCGTCGTCGCCGAGGCGCAACGCGTTCTCCAGGGCGGCCCGCAGCAGTGGGGCGAGCACCTTCTCCGGCCGGTCCACCCCGGCGTCGCGCAGCCGGTCGGCCGCGTCGTTGACCAGGGTCACCAGGTGGTTGGCGCCGTGCGCGAGCGCCGCGTGGTAGAGCGGCCGCTCGGCCTCGCCCACCCACTCCGGCACCCCGCCCAGGTCGGCCACCAGCCGGGCCGCGAACGGGCGCAGCTCGGCCGGGGCGGTCACCCCGTAGGAGGCGCCGGCCAGGCGGGACAGGTCGTCAGGCGTACCGGTGAAGGTCATCGCGGGGTGCAGCGCGAGCGGCCGGGCGCCGGCCGCGGCGGCCGGGGCCAGCACGGCCAGCCCGTGCGCGCCGGAGGTGTGCGCCACCACCTGCCCGGGGCGCAGCGCGCCGCTCCCGGCCAGGTCGGCGACCACCGCGGCCAGGGCGTCGTCGGGGACCGCGACGATCAGCAGGTCGGTGGCGGCGCGCGCCACGGCGGGCGCGGACCGGTGCGGGGTCTGCGGCAGCAGCAGCGCCAGCCGGGCCCGCGAGGCGCCGGACGAACCGGACGCGGCGACCACCCGGTGACCGGCGGCGGCGAGGGCCGCGCCGAGCACGGCGCCGACCCGGCCGGCGCCGAGCACGCCCACGGTGAGGGTACGGGGGAAGGCGAGCGGGGCGCGGAGGGCCCGCGGGCGCAGCGGTGCGCTCATGTCAGCGATCCAGTCCTCGAAGGGGGTACCGGTCGATGGCAAGTATGCGCCCGGGTGACAGACCGGGAACAAGAAGGTGTGAAAACCTTCACCGACCGCCCGAAGCGCCCGCCCCGGTGGCGCGCCGGGGCAGCTTAGGGTCGGCGGGTGAGATCCGGGAACCCCTGCCTGCGCTGGCGCGACGCGATGGAACGGGCGCTCTACGGGCCGGACGGCTTCTTCGTCGCCGGCGCCGGCCCCGCCGCCCACTTCCGCACCAGCGTGCACGCCTCGCCGGCGTTCGCCGCCGCCCTGACGCGACAGCTCACCGCCCTGGACGAGGCGCTGGGCCGGCCGGCCCGGCTGGACGTGGTCGACGTGGGCGCCGGCCGGGGCGAACTGCTCCGCGCGCTGCTGGCGCACGCCGCCCCCGAGCTGGCGGACCGGCTGCGTCCGGTCGCGGTGGAACGCGCCACCCGCCCGGACGACCTGCCACCGGAGATCGACTGGCAGGACGAGATCCCGGAGCGGATCACCGGCCTGCTGCTGGCCACCGAGTGGCTGGACAACGTCCCCCTGGACGTCGCCACCCACACCGGCGACGGCTGGCGCCACGTCATGGTCGACCCCACCTCCGGCGAGGAGGCCCCGGCCCCCACTCTCCCCGCCGACATCGCCTGGCTGACCACCTGGTGGCCCCTGCCGCCCCACCCGTCCCCGGTGATCAAGGAGTTCGCGTCGGGCGGGGTCCCGGACGACGACGCAAACTCCTTGATCGACGACGGGAGCACGGCCCGGCGGACGGGCAGCCGGGTGGGTGGGGCGACGGGTGGGGGCGGGTGGAGATCGGGCGGGCTCGGGACGAGGCGTGGGCGGGGGCGGTGGGACGGGTCGAGCGAGGGCTGGCGTTGGCCGTCGACTACGGGCACCTGCGGGACGCCCGGCCGGTGGACGGGACGTTGACCGGATACCGGGACGGGCGGCAGGTCCCGCCGGTCCCGGACGGCTCGTGCGACGTGACCGCGCACGTCGCCATGGACTCGGTCGCCTCCGCCGGTGAGCGGGTCGCGCGGTGCGCGTACACCCTGGTCTCGCAGCGGGAGGCGCTGCGGGCGCTGGGGGCCGACGGCGGGCGACCACCGCTGAGCCTGGCCGCCCGGGACCCGGCCGGCTACCTGCGGGCGCTGGCCACCGCATCGGCGGTGGCCGAACTGACCGACCCGGCCGGCCTCGGCGGGCACTGGTGGCTGTGGCAGCCGGTCGGCGTCGCCCTCGACCCGCTCGTGGCACGATGACGGGCATGACCACGGACGCCGGCGACCTCCGCGAGCTGACCGTCGGCACCGGAGCCGGCGGTGAGCAGCTCGGCACCGACATGGTGCTCAACATCGGGCCGCAGCACCCGTCCACGCACGGCGTGCTGCGGCTGCGCCTGGTGCTCGACGGGGAGCGGGTGGTCGCCGCCGAGCCGATCGTCGGCTACATGCACCGGGGCGCGGAGAAGCTCTTCGAGGTACGCGACTACCGGCAGATCATCGTGCTGGCCAACCGGCACGACTGGCTGTCCGCGTTCTCCAACGAGCTGGGCGTGGTGCTCGCGGTGGAACGGCTGATGGGCATGGAGGTGCCGGAGCGCGCCACCTGGCTGCGGATGGCGCTGGCCGAGCTGAACCGGGTGCTCAACCACCTGATGTTCCTCGGCTCCTACCCGCTGGAGATCGGCGCGATCACACCGATGTTCTACGCGTTCCGGGAACGGGAGACCATCCAGGCGGTGATGGAGGAGGTCTCCGGCGGCCGGATCCACTACATGTTCAACCGGGTCGGCGGCCTCAAGGAGGAGGTTCCGGCCGGCTGGACCGGTCGCGCCCGCGCCGCCATCGGCGAGGTCCGCCGGCGCATGCCCGACCTGGACAACCTCATCCGGCGCAACGAGATCTTCCTGGCCCGCACCGTCGGCGTCGGCGTGCTCTCCGCCGCCGACGCCGCCGCGTTCGGCGCGTCCGGGCCGGTCGGCCGGGCCTCCGGGCTCGACCTGGACCTACGCCGGGACGAGCCCTACCTGGCCTACGACCAGCTCGACGTGCCGGTGGTGACGAAGACCGCCGGGGACTGCCACGCCCGGTTCGAGGTGCTGCTCGACCAGGTGTACGCGTCGCTCGACCTGGCCGAGCAGTGCCTGGACCGGGTGGACCGGATCTCCGGGCCGGTGAACACCCGACTGCCCAAGGTGGTGAAGGCGCCCGAGGGACACACGTACGCCTGGACCGAGAACCCGCTCGGCATCAACGGCTACTACCTCGTGTCCCGGGGCGAGAAGACGCCGTGGCGGCTCAAGCTGCGCACCGCCTCGTACGCGAACGTGCAGGCGCTGTCGACGCTGCTCCCCGGATGCCTGGTGCCGGACCTGATCGCCATCCTCGGCTCGATGTTCTTCGTGGTCGGCGACATCGACAAGTGACGCCGTCCCGGCGGCTCCCGGTGCCGGCCCGGTGCCGCCGCGCCGGCGGTCAGCGCCAGCGGTCGGCGGCGTCCCGGGGCGGTGGTCCGTAGCCGCCGGGCTCCGGCCGGTGCCACTGCGGCTCGGGCTGCCGCCGTTCCGGCTCCGGTTGCCGCCACTCCGGTTCGGGCTGTCGCCACTCCACCTCCGGTTGCCGCCGCTCCGGCTCGGGCCGGCGCCACTCGGGTTCGACCTGGCGCCACTCCGGCTGGCCGCTGCGCTGGGTCGGCGGTCGCCACTCGTCCGGCACCGGCACCCCGCCGGCCGGCAACGCCGGTCGGCTCTCCGGCGACCGGCCGGAGTCGCCGTGGTCCGGGTCCGGCCACGACGAGCCCGAAGCGCCGTACGACGGGTCGGGGTCGTGCCGTGGCGGGGCGCCGTACCCGCCGGGCGCGCCACGGACCGCGGCCCAGCGGTCCTCGATCCGGTACTCGGTGCCGGCGCCGTCGGCGTGCACCGCGGCCCGCCGCTCACCGACGCGGAACTCCCGCCCCTCGCCGTCGTCGCGGACCGCCGCCCACCTGTTGCCGGCACGCAACTCGGACCAGTCCGCGCCGTCCGGCTCGGCGGGCGTCGCGCGGCCGGGACGATCGACCGGCTCGGCGTGGCCGTACCGCTCGGGCGCAGCCTCCCGGTCGTACCGCTCGGGCGCAACCGCCGGACCGTACCGCTCGGGCGCGGCCTCCCGGCCGTACCGCTCGGGCGTCGTCGCCGAACCGTATTGCCCGGCCCGCGGCCACGCCGGCGCCGGCGGCGCCTCGTCCGCCGGCCGACCCCGGTCGTCGTCGGTGGCCCAGCCGCCGTCCCCCGCCCGCGAGGTCCAGCCCGGCCCACCGGCGGCGGACCTGCCGACGCTCGCCCAGGGATGCTCGCCACCGGCCGGGCCGGAACCCTCGCCGGTCCACCCGTTCCCGTCGCCGGACCACCCGGCCTCGTCGCCGGACCACCCGGCCGCATCGCCGGCCCGCCCGGTGCGGTCGCCGGCCCATCCGGGACCGCCGCTCGGCGCACCCGGCCGGACGTCGCCGTCCCGCGAGTCGTCGTCGTGCGCGCCGGGCCAGGGCCGGTCCACGCCGGCCCGCAGGCTCCCCGGCCAGCCGTCCGCATCCGCGCCGGCGCGCGGCTGGTCGTCCCGGCCGGCCCCGCGGTACTCGCCCGGCCCGGTGCCGTGCGACCGGTCCGCCTCCGGGGACCACCGGCCGGCGAATCCGCCGTACCGGGAACCGGACGGGTCGCCGCCGCCCACGAAGGTGTGCCGCGTGGTGACGTGCACCGTCTCGGTGTGGTGGACCATGCCGACCGGGCGGGACTCCGGCCGCGCCCCCGGCTGGGGCACCCGCGCCGCCCCGTACACGCCGGCCGTGCCGCGCTCCGGCCCGCGTCCGCCGGGTCGGGCCGGCTCCGTGCCGTGGCCGTCGAACTCCGCCCGCCTGGGGCCGGGTCGGGGCGGGTCGGCGTCGTGACCGCCGAACCCCGGGTGCTCCTCGTCGTGGCCGGCCGGTCGGTCGCGCCCGCCGCCGGGCGGCTCGGGTCGGGCCCGCCCCTCGGCGGCGTACGTGTCGGACCCGGTCCGCTCGACGTCGTGACGGCCCGCCCGGGACGGCTCGGCCCGCTGGTCGGTGCCGTAGCGACCGCCGGCTTCGTCCTCGTCGCGGCGCACCCGACCCGCCTCGTACGCCCCGGCGGCCGGCACCCGGGCCCGGCCACCCGGCCGCTCCTCCACGGGCGCGGCGGCCAGACCCGCGGCGGCCGCGTCGAGTCGATGGCGCACCGCGCCGGCCGTTTCCTCCGCCCGACGTGCCTGGTCGAGGGCCTGGTTGCCGCGCTGGGCGGCGGCCACGATCTCGGCCCGCAACTCCCGGCGGAGCTGTTCCAGCTCCTCGCGCAACTCCTCGGCGCCGGCACCACCGGACTCGGGCCGCAGCGCGATGGACAGGCCGATCAGCACCACGGCGAGGATCGCGAGCACGGCGCCGAACCGGAGCGTGCCGTTGCCGTCCGCGACCAGCAGGATCAGTGCCGCCAGGGGCGCCAGCCCCACACCGATCCAGAACAGGACGGTCAGCGGCGTCGGGGTGCGCTTGTCGGCGAGGGATACCGAGGCGGGCATGGGATCGGAGAGTACCGAGAGTTCCACCGGAGGGGAACGGGTCGGCGTGACCCGGTGCACGGAGCGCTGAGCGTGCCGCCCGGGTGGGACGCCGCCGGCCGGTCACCGAGGTGCGACCGGCCGGCGGCGGTGGATCAGCTCGTGGCGAGCGCGGCGTCGGAGGAGAACACCAGGCCGACGCTTGCGGAACCGGTCTTCAGCGCGTTCTTGGTCTGCGGGCCGCCCGCGTCCAGCGAGCTGAACGAGCCGGCCTTGAAGTCGTAGACCTGGACGAGACCGGCCTGGCACTTCGGCCGCTGCGGGCACTCCGGCGGACCGGCCAGCACGGTGGCCTGGCCCGAGCACTTCGCGGCCAGGTCGGAGAGGGTCGACACGCCGTACTTGTCGGCGAAGGCCTTGGTGACCGCGAAGGCGTTCTGGTCCTGCGCCTGGGACGGCTGGCCGAACACCAGGCCGGCCTTGTCGCCCTGGGACTTGAGCGCCGAGACCGTCTTGTCCAGCTCGGGCGAGGAGACCGGCTGCGCGTCCTTGCCGTTGGTCTTGGTGTTGAGGAACTCGGCCATGGTGGCGGCGTATTCCGGAACGACCTGGATCTGGCCCTTCTGCAGGGCCGGCTCGTAGAGCTCCCGGTTGCCGATCGTCTGCACCTTGACCTGGTAGCCAGCGGCGGTGAGCGCGATCTTGTAGAGCTCGGCGACGGTCTGGCTCTCGCTGAAGTTGCCCGCGCCGACCGTCACCTGGCCGCCCGGGCCCTTCTCGATCCCGTCGGTCACGCCGTTGGCGCCGGCGAACTCCTGCGCCGCCACCTGCGGGGTCTTGCGGTCGACGTCGACCGCCCGGTTGAGCTGGATCAGCTTGGGCGTGTCGAGCTTCGCGGAGACCTTGTCGAGCGCGGCGACCAGCGGCGGGGTGGCCGCCTTCGCGTTGATCGCGGGCAGGACGTTGTCGGTGTTCTGGAGCTTCTTGTCGTCGGTGAGGACGACCAACTGGTCACCCGCCACCGGGGCGCAGCCGGCGCCCGAGGCGCCGGCGTCGGGCGCGTCGGTGCCGGACGAGCCGGCGTCGCCGCAGCCGGTGAGGAGGCTCGCCGCGACGAGGGCCCCGAAGGCCCCCGCGGCCAGCCGTGAACGTGCGCGCATCACTGCCCGCCTTCCGTGTCCCGGCGCGACCCCTTCGGGCCGGCCGCGTGTCCGACGGGCGATCCGAACGCCGCCCGCGACTTCACCCAACATCCTCCGGACCCGACCGACAAATTCGGAGCGGTTTTCGTCATCCGATCGTCACCCGGACGGTGACCCGGCACTCACACCGGGCCGGAGGAGCGGTCAGCCGCCGGCCGTGGCCGCCTCGGCGCGGCGGTTCGCCCGCCGCCGGACCCGGCGCAGCGGACGCGGCGTCACCATCCGCTCCACCACTGCGAGCACGGCCTCGACCAGCATCGCCAGGCCGGCCACCAGCAGGCCGCCGGCGATGATCTGGCCGCCGCCGGCGGCGATGTCCAGACCGAAGCCGGCCCGGATGATCTGGCCCAGCCCGCCGCCGTTGACGAACGACGCCAGCGCGGCGGTCGCCACCACCTGCACGGACGCGGTCCGGAACCCGGCCGCCAGATAGGGCACCGCGAGCGGCAGCTCCACCCGGCGCAGCACCTGCCCGCCGGAGAGCCCCATTCCGCGCGCGGCGTCCCGGGCCTCCGCATCGGCCTGCCGCACCCCGGTGTACGCGTTCGCCAGCAGCGGCGGCACCGCGAACACCGCGAGCGCCACCACCACGGACGCGCGGCCGAACCCGAGGAAGGTCAGCGGCAGGATGGTGAGCAGGGCCAGGGTGGGGATCGCCAGGGTGACGTTGGAGACCAGCAGCACCAGCCCGCCACCGCGCCCGCTGTGCCCGAGCCAGAGGCCCACCGGCCAGGCCACCAGGCAGCCGAGCAGCACCGCCAGGGCGGACATGCTCAGGTGCTCGCCGAGCCGGTCCAGCACCCCGCCGGGGTTGGTCCAGTTGAGCGGGTCGTTCAGCCAGGTCACCGCCGCCTGCACCGGGTTCATGAGATTCTCCCGCGCAGCCACGGGGTGAGCAGCCGGCCCACCCCGGCCAGGATCAGGTCGAGCACCAGCGCCAACAGCACGCAGAGCACCGTGCCGGTCATGATCTGCGCCTTGTAGAAGTTGTTCTGGAAGCCGGCGAAGATGAGCTGCCCGAGGCCGCCCCGGCCGACCACCACCCCCACCGTGACCAGCGCGACCGTGGACACCGTCGCCAGCCGTACGCCGGTGAGGATGCCGGGCAGCGCCAGCGGCAGCTCGATCCGGAACAACCGGCCCCAGCGGCCGTAACCCATGCCCTCGGCGGCCTCCCGCACCTCCGGTGGCACCTGGTTCAGGCCGGCCAGCGTGTTGCGCACGATGACCAGCAACGCGTAGAGCGCCACCACGGTGAGCACGGTCGCCGCGCCGATCCCCAGATAGGGCGCGAGGAAGGCGAACAGCGCCAGCGACGGGATCGTGTAGAGCACCCCGGTCAACGCCAGGATGGACGCGGCCAGCGACCGGAACCAGTACGCTGCCACCGCGAGCGGCAGCGCCACCAACGCGGCGATCACCACGGCCCGGGCGGTCAGCCAGGTGTGCTCGCGCAGCGCGGCGAGGATGGTGTCAGAGTTGTCCCGCACGTACTGCCAGGAGAACCACGGATTACCCGGGGCGGCCCGGTAGCTCAGGTGGAGGAACACACGTGGACGTTACCCCGGAGACCACCGCCGGTCACGGCGCCGCCTCGATCACGCTGGAGCGCATCCGCAAGCGCTATCCGGACGGCACCGAGGCGGTCCGCGAGCTGAGCCTGGACGTCAAGGCCGGCGAGCTGGTGGTGCTGATCGGCCCGTCCGGCTGCGGCAAGTCCACCGTGCTGCGGATGATCAACCGGCTGATCGAGCCGACCGATGGGCGGATTTTGCTCGGCGACGACGACGTCACCCGGGTCGACCCGGTGGCGTTGCGTCGCCGCATCGGCTACGTGATCCAGAACGTCGGCCTGTTCCCGCACCAGACCGTGGCCGCCAACGTGGCCACCGTGCCGGGGCTGCTGGGCTGGTCCCGGGACCGCACCCGCGACCGGGTGGGTGAGCTGCTGGAACTGGTCGGGCTCGATCCGGCGCAGTTCGGCAAGCGCTACCCGCACGAGCTCTCCGGCGGCCAGCGGCAGCGGGTGGGGGTCGCCCGGGCGCTCGCCGCCGACCCGGTGGTGCTGCTGATGGACGAGCCCTTCTCGGCCGTCGACCCGATCGTCCGCACCCGCTTGCAGGAGGAGTTCCTCCGGTTGCAGGCCGAGGTCCGCAAGACCATCGTGCTGGTCACCCACGACCTCGACGAGGCGGTGCGGCTGGGCGACCGGATCGCCGTGCTGTCCGAGGGCGGCGTCCTGGAGCAGTACGACACCCCGGCCGCGCTGCTCGGCTCGCCCGCCTCGGCGTTCGTCCGCGAGTTCGTCGGCGCCGACCGGGGCATCCGGCGGCTGGCGGTGACCCCGGTGACCCACGCGGTGCTCGAGCCGCTGCCGGCCGACGAGGGCGCCGGCCTGCCCACCCTGGCGCTGGGCGGCTCGGCCTACGAGGCGCTGGGCGCGCTGCTCACCTCCGGCGCCGAGCAGGCGGTGGTCACCGAGGAGGGCCGCCCGGTCGGGCTGCTGACCCGGGCCCGGGTGCTGACCCTCGGCGCGGTGGACTGAGACCGACCTGGCCGGGCCGACGATCCGGGCCGGGTCAGGCGCGGCCGCCCAGGCTGGCCAGGCCGACGATCCAGCCGGCGAAGAAGCCGTACGTGACGCCGGCGCTCGCGGCCTGGAAGGCGGCGTAGAGCGTGCCGCCCGGTCCGAGGAGCGTGGCGAGCAACGCGGCGATGCCGGCGGCCAGGGCGTACGCGCCCCAGCCGGAGAGGAACTGGCTGCCCGAGGCGGCCACCCGGTCCACCTGCGGGCCGGGCAGCAGGTAGAGCAGCGCCGCGGCGGCCACGATCAGCAGGATCGCCCGCAGGTTGGCGGTGAACAGCCCCTCGTCCGCGTGCCACCGCCAGGCCGGCCAGGCCAGCAGCCGCAGGAACCAGCCGCCGGCGCCGGTCGGGTCGGTGTGGCCCTGCGCCCACCCCACGTACATCGGGCTGCCGCCGACCGCGACGAGCAGGAACGCGGCGAGCGTGCCGGTGCCGGCGGCCGTGCCGTACCGGGAGACGGTGCGGGGGCGGTTGGTGAGGGCCATGGAACGGTCAGTTCCCGGGCCGCCGCGCCGGGCAAACCTGCGCCACCGCGCGGCCGGCGCCGGCCGGCGGACGGCCACCGGGTCAGTGCTTCATCAGGTAGTCGATGAAGGCGGCGCGCAGCAGCGGCGCGGACTCCTCGTAGCCGTGCCCGGTCAGCTCGCGCCACAGCGCGTTGGCCTCGTCGATGGTCGGGCCGACCGAGTTCGGCGCCCCGTCCAGGGCGGCGGCCTCGTCGGCGTTCGGCAGGTGCCGCAGCACCGACCAGAAGAACCCCACGTCGCGACGCTCCCGGGCCAGGTGGAACGCCTGCTCGCGCAGCTCCTCGGTGGAGAGCTTGTCGAGCTCGTCGAAGGTACGGCCGCCGGGGGCAGGAGTCTCCGTCATGCCGCCGAGCCTAACCGGCGAGATCAGCTCCGGCCCGCCGGACGCGACGCCACACGGGCGGCGTCAGCGGCCGTCGGCGTCCCAGCGGCGCGGCTCGCTCTCCCAGCGCGGCGCCTCCCACGCGTCGACAGGCGTGTCGGTGTCGCCGCGCACCGGCAGCACCGACGGCCAGGTGTCGGCCGGCTCGGGCGCCGGCGTCATCGCCCAGCCGCTGCTGAGCGTGCCGTCGCCGGTCGGCCGCGGCGGGCCGGACGCGCCCGGACCGGGCGGCGCGGGGCGGGGCCGCCCGAACGTCTCCACCAGCCGGGTGACCAGCAGCCCGGCGCCGAGGGCCGCGCCGCCGACCGCCCAGCGGCTGACCGTCCAGTCGTGCGCCACGGTCCAGGCCAGGAACACCACCACCAGGCAGACCGAGAGCAGCGCGCCGAAGATGCCGCCGCGCCGGCCGTACGCGCTGGTGCCGCCGAGCAGCACCGTGCCGACCGCCAGCACCGACCAGTCCAGGCCGGTGCCCGGGGTGACCGTGCCGTCGCCGTTCGCGGCGATCAGCATCCCGCCGAACATGGCCAGCACCGTGGAGCCGACGATCGCCAGCGCGGTCACCGTCGCGGCCACCGCGCCGCGCCGCCGGGCCGGGTCGGCGACCGGACGGAACCGGCCGATCAGCCGACGCACCGGTTTGATCGCGCCGAAGAGGCCACCGAGGACGGCCACCGCGGCGAAGCCGACGAAGAGGTAGAGCGCGGTGCGCCGGGGGTCGTAGTCGCCCTGGACGGTGACCGGGGCGGTCCGCCGCTCCAGCCAGACGATCACGCCGGCCGCGCCGGCCAGGCTCGCCGCCCAGCCGGGCACGTGCAGCACCACCACGGCCAGGGCGATCGCCAACCCGCCGGCCGCCGCCACCGCGAGCGCCGGCAGCAGCGCCTCCCGGGCGCCCTGGTCACCCTGCTCGGCGTAGTGCAGCGCGGCGGCCAGGGCGACCGGGCCGATCGCCAGGTTCACCGCCGCCGCCCGCAGGCTCAGGCCGGCGGCCAGGGTGAGCAGGCCGAGCCCGGCCACGTCGACCAGCAGCGTCTTCAGCGCGCCGCCGCGCAACGCGTCGGAGTCCTCCCGCCAGAGCAGCCAGGTCACCGTCACCAGGCCGGCGAGCAGCAGGAACTCCCAGACCACGTGCACCGCGATCCGGTCCCGGCCGGGCTCGCCGTGCGACGGGTCGTCGAAGACGTTCTCCAGCACCGCGGCGGGCACGCCGGACGACGTCTCCGGTGGGACCGTCCGGCCCGACTCGTCGTACCCCATGTGCCCGTGCCTCCCAGGTGGCCGCGTCCGGCCCACTCGGCGGGCGGACCGGCGGCGGCCGTCGCTCTCCGGTCGCCAGGGACGGTACCTGCGGGCGGGGGGTGGGGGAACCCTACGATCAGCGACGCCCGCGCGGCGTCTCCCGGTCGCCCGGCTCGCGGTCCTCGTCGTCCTCCTGCTCGGGCACCCGGCACGAGCGCTCCAACCAGAGCGCGGCCGTGACCAGGGCCAGCGAGGCGACCAGCCCGGCCACCGCGGCGGGCCGGTCGCTGACGGCGGCGTTGGTCCGCTCCACGAACAGCCAACCGGTGAGCCCGGCGTAGAACCCGGTGAAGATGGCCCCGGCCAGCGCGGACGCCTTGGCGAGCACCACGAACCGGGCGACCAGCAGCGGGTTCACCGGCTCCCGGCCGGGCCGCCGCTCGATCCGGCTGCGGGTGTTGACCGCCGCGTAGGCCTCCAGCACGGCCAGCCCGGCCAGCGTGATCACCGGCAGCCAGGGCAGGTCCGGGGCGAAGTCGTAGTAGAGGCCGCTGATCAGCAGCCAGGCCACCGCGGCGGCGGCCAGCCCGGCCACCACCAGCGTGGAGACCCGGGTCGGACCCATCCGGAAGCGGTCGGGGTCCTGCGGGTTCCGGGCCGTACTCATGCGTCCGACTCTAGCGTCAGATCGGGGCGTGGGCTCAGTTCCAGGGCGTCGGCGGCCAGCGGCTCGGCGTTGAGCAGGTCGGTCAGCCAGCCGTGCCCGGGCAGCTTGCCGTGCGGCTCGATGTCGATCCACGGCCGCAGCACGAAGGCGCGCAGGTGGGCCCGCGGGTGCGGCAGGGTCAGCTCGGGGTCGTCGGCGAGCACCGGCTGCCCGGCGGAGTCCCAGACCGCGATCACGTCCACGTCCAGCGTGCGCGGCCCGTACCGCCGGGCCGGGTCGCGGGTCCGCCCGGCCGCCGCCTCCGCGGCCCGGGCCCGCGCCAGCCAGTCGCCCGGCGCCGCCGCCGGGTCCGCGACCATCACCGCCGCGTTCAGGTACGCCGGCTGCGCCGCGTCCCCCCACGGTGGAGTCTCGTAGACGCCGGAGACCAGCAGCACGTCGTCGCCGAGCGCGGCCACCGCGCCACGCAGGTGGTCGAGGCGGTCGCCCAGGTTGCTGCCGATCGACAGCACGGCCCGGGTCACCGGGTACGCCGCATGCTGACGGCCACGTCCCGGAAGGTGTGCGGGATCGGGGCCTCTGGCTTGTGCACGGTCACCGTCGCGGCGGCCACCCGGGGCTCGGCCAGGCAGATCGCCAGCAGCCGGTCGGCCAGCGTCTCGATCAGGTTCACCGGCTCGCCGGTGACGACCGCGACCAGCTTCTCGGCCAGCTCGCCGTAGTGCACGGTGTCGGTCACCTCGTCGGAGCGGGCGGCCGGGGCCAGGTCGAGTTCGAGCACCGCGTCGACCACGAACTCCTGCCCCTGGGCCCGCTCGAAGTCGTAGACGCCGTGCCGGCCGTGCGCGCGCAGGCCGGTCAGCTCGATCCGGTCGGTCATCGGTCCCCTCCGTTCCCGGCGCCGGCGGTCGCGTCGGCCCGCGCGGCGGTCGTCAGCCGCGGGCTGCCGGTGGCCCGCCAGACGGCGAGCGCGTCGGCGGTGCCCCGGACGTCGTGCACGCGTACCCCCCAGGCGCCGGCGGCCACCGCCAGCACGCTCGTCGCGACCGTCGCGGCCTCCCGCTCGGCGGTGGGGCGGGGCGCGCCGGCCGGGTCGGCGAGCAGCCGGCCCAGGTAGGACTTGCGGCTGGCCCCGAACAGCAACGGGAAGCCGAGGTCGACCAGTTCGGGCAGGCGGGCGCTGAGTTCCCAGTTGTGCGCGGCGGTCTTGGCGAAGCCGAGCCCCGGGTCGACGATGATCCGGTCGGCGGCGACGCCGGCGGCGAGCGCCGCGTCGACCCGCTGCCCCAGCTCGGCCCGGACGTCGGCCAGCACGTCGGTGTACGTGGCCAGGTCGCGCATCTGCCGCGAGTGCCCCCGCCAGTGCATGAGCACCCAGGGGCAGCCGCCGTCGCGGACCACCCGGGCCATGTCCGGGTCGGCGAGCCCGCCGGAGACGTCGTTCACCACGTCCGCGCCGGCGGCGAGCGCGGCCTCGGCGACCCGCGCCCGGCTGGTGTCGATGCTGACCGGGATGCCGGCGGCGCTCAGCTCGCGGACCACCGGCAACACCCGGGCGATCTCGGTCTCCGCGTCGATCCGGTCGGCGCCGGGCCGGGTGGACTCGCCGCCGACGTCGACGAGGTCCGCGCCGGCGTCGCGCAGTCGCACCCCGTGTGCGACGGCGGCGGCCAGATCGGCGTATCTGCCGCCGTCGGAGAAGGAGTCGGGGGTGACGTTGAGGACGCCCATCACCACCGGGGCGTCCGCTCGTACCAGATCGGTCACGGACCCGACAGTACCGTTCGCCGGCAGGGCTTCCGGCGACCGGGCGTGCGCCGGATCCGGCGGCCCTGACGTGCGCGTTAGAACGGGTGTACGATCGGTCGTCCGGGTCGATCCGGGTCGACTCTTCGCGGCTTGTCGCAAAGGTGGCCGGCCCGTACGCTTTGGAATTGCCCAGCATCGAGATGGCGAAGCCTGGAGGGAGGGCCGAAGCGGGACGAATCCGCCCAGGACTCACCACCCTGCGTGGCGAGTGACGGACTCAGCGTCGAGTGCGCTGTTCCTGACGAGCACCATCCCGCCAGGCTTGCCTAACTGCACCACCGCGGCACCGCCGGCCGCGACCTTTGGGGAGGTTTCCAGTGATCGCCATCGAGCTCATGGCAACGGCGACGACCGCCGTCGACCACGCGCTCCATACCCTGGCGTCGACTCCACTCGCCGAGCCGGCCCCGAAGGGCATCGACACCGACAACGTCGTCACCTTCTTCGCCAGCAAGGTCGCGCCGATCCTGCTCGCCGTGCTCGGCGTGATCTTCATCGGCCGCGCCAGCCGGGGTGAGATCTCCAAGGTGCTGACCAGCTCGGCCATCGCCATCATCGGGTTGGCCTTCATCGCCGGCGCGGCCACACTCTTCTTCGTCGGCGACTACCTGATCAACCTCATCTTCGAGTAGGGCGTTGGGCGACGATGCGGCTGCGCACCGACGACGACATCTACCGGGCACGCCTGGTCTACCTGGGCCCGCCCGGCTACACCCTTCCCGTCCACCTGCCGTACGCCCAGTACGGCCTGTTCATGCTGCTCGTACCCCTCTACGTGTTCATCCACTGGTTGTTCACGCTCCAGGTCGAGCTCTTCCCCGCCTGGGAGATCTCACTCGCCATCGTGACGACCTCGTTCATCTTCCGGTACGTCGACCCGGACCGGCCGGCGCGCATGGTCATCCGGACCGCGCTGACCGACTGGCGACGCACCCGGGAGCCGGCCGCCGAGCTGCGGGACCCGCGCCTCGTCGCGAGCCGGATCAGGATCCGGGAGGAACTGGCATGACCGGGCGTACACCGACGGTGCAGACGTACGACGCGGGTGAGGCGGTCGCATGAGTCGCTCTTCCACGCCGGGATCCCCGGCCGGGCGTCCGGCCGGCACGCCCGGTCACCGTGCGCGATCATTCGACTACCCGTCCGACGAGGAGATGGACGAGGTCGTCCTGGACACCGCGCTCGTCACCAGTCCGGGGCACGGCCGGGTCGGCGTCTTCCAGCCACCCCGCCCCCTCGCCCCGCGCGGCGCCGAACCCCGCGAGCCGGTCCGCCCCGACGGCGACATCGACTCGCCCTTCCTCGACCTGTTCGGCGGCGCGTCACCCCGGGCCCGACGCCCGATCGCCCCGGCCACCCCGCCGGCCGCCCAGGTGGAACCGGTGGTGGCGCCACCCCGGCGCGGAGTGGGCCGTGACGCCCTGCCGATCCCGCACCAGCCCGTCGCGCCGGTCGAGGCGGCGCCGCCGGCCGCACCCGAGCCGCCGGTCCGGGAGCACACCCCGGTGTACGCGCGGTGGGTCGCCCCGCCCGGAGCCCGCGATCACCGCGCCCACGCCGCCGCCCGCGCTCGAACCGCCACCCGCCACCCGTGGTCGGGTGCCGGTGCAGGCCGGTGACCGGCTGCCCGCGCTCCGGCCCACCGCCGAGCCGGAGCCGGCCACCGAACCCGTCGCCGGTCCCGCGGCGCCCGTCGAGGTGCGCGCCCCCGCCCGCCACACCGACCGGCGGGAGCCGACGCCCGACCCGGTGGACGCGTACCCGATGCCGGCCGCGCCGTCGCGCGAGGTCGGCCGGCCCGCGCACCGGGAGGTGACCCCGCCCCGGCAGCGTTCCGCCGACCGCCGGAACAAGCCGGCCAAACCGGTCCGGGTCCGCGCTCCGAAGATCAAGTTCGGCGATCGGGACCCCTCGGTCGAGCTGGCCATCACCGAGATCGCCGGGCACCTCACCTTCACCCCCAACACGGTCACCGCGTGGTACTGGCTACCCGAGGTGCGCTGGGCGTTCCGCCCGGACGCGGAACGCGAGGCGCTGCTCTCGGCGATCTCCGAGCAGTACGCCGGCCTGGCCGGGTTCCGGCTGCACCTGCGCCGCACCACCCGGCCCTTCCCGGCCGACGAGTGGGCCCGCACCATCGACGGGCTCACCGCCTCGCCGCTGCCCGACGTGCCCGGCACCACCGGCTGGGCCGACCACCTGGTCGCCGCCCAGCGGCACCTGATGTCGGTCAACCACGCCGAGGGCCAGACCTACCTCGGCGTCACCTTCGCCCGCCGGTCGCTCGGCGACTCGCTCACCGAGCGGCTGCTGCGCACCTTCGGCCGGGGCACCGCCGACGGCGAACGACGCCGACTCGGCCGCACCGTCGAGCAGTTCGACGAGGTGCTCGGCGCGTTCGGCATGCGCGGTCGCCGGGTCAGCGCGCCCGAGCTGGAATGGCTGCTCTACCGCTCGGTGGCGCTCTGCATGGCGCCGCCCGGCGTGCTCTCCCCGATCACCAACGGCCGGTGGGAACGCGGCGACCTGCTGGCCCTCACCGAGCAGGTGGAGCGCTACCGCACCCCCTACGGCTCGACGGTCAAGCTGGTCAACCGGATGACCGGCGAGGAGCGGCACGTGGCCGTGCTCGCGGTCGGCCGGATGGAGCCGCTGGAGATCCCCGAGCGGCACGAGCCGTGGCTGCACTTCCACGAGCGGCTGCCGTGGCCGATGGAGCTGTCCACCCGGGTCGACATCCTCGGCCCCAACGACTCCTTCCGGAACCTCGAACACCGGCTCCGGATGATCCGCTCCCAGCAGCTCGACTACGCCGAACACGGCATCGACGCCCCGCCCGAGCTGGAACGGCTGGCCAAGCGGGCGCTGGTGATCGGCGACGAGATGACCACCGGGCTGCCGGTCGACTCCGCCCGCGCGCACGGCTGGCACCGCATCGCGGTCGGCGGCCGCACCCGGGAAGAGTGCCTGGAGCGGGCCCGCCGGCTCATCCAGCTCTACTCCCGCGAGCTGCGGATCTCGCTCCAGCACCCGAAGAACCAGGATTGGCTGGCCCGCGAGTTCATCCCCGGCGAGCCGATCGCCAACACCGGCTACGTCCGGCGGATGCCGGTCAACCTGCTCGCCGCCGCGCTGCCGCAGGCCGCGAGCACCGTCGGCGACCGGCGCGGCGACCTGATCGGCCGGACCGCCGGCACCTGCCGCCGCCCGGTCTTCCTCGACCTGCACTTCCCGATGGAGGTGCGGGAGCGCTCCGGCCTCGCCGTCTTCGTCGCCGAGCCGGGCGGCGGCAAGTCCACCCTGCTCGGCGCGCTCGGCTACCTGTCCGCGCGACGGGGCGTGCAGGTGACGCTGCTCGACCCGTCCGGCCCGCTGGCCCGGCTCTGCGCCATGCCCGAGCTGGCGCCCTACTCGCGGGTGCTCAACCTGACCGGTTCCGAGCAGGGCACGCTGGCGCCGTACGCGCTGATCCCGACGCCGCTGCGCAGCGAGTTCACCACCGGGCCGGCCGGCGACCGGGAGTTCGAGATCGCCGTCTCCAACGCCCGGGCCGAACGCCGCATGCTCGTACAGGACATCTGCATGATGCTGGTGCCGCCGCAGGTGGCCCGGGAGGCGTCCACCGCCACGCTGTTCCGGCACGCGGTGCGCCAGGTGCCGGCCGAGGAGACGTCCACCCTGGACGACGTGGTCGCCTGCCTCCAGGGGCTCGACGACGACGCCGGCCGCGAGCTGGCCAACCTGCTCCTCGACACCGCCGAGATGCCGCTGGCCATGCTCTTCTTCGGCCGACCGCCGGAGGGGCTGCTCGGCGCCGACGCCGCGCTCACCGTGATCACGATGGCCGGGCTCCGGCTGCCCGACCTCAAGATCGAGCGGGAATACTGGTCGGCCGAGGAGGCGCTGGCCCTGCCGATGCTGCACACCGCGCACCGGCTCGCGGTCCGCCGCTGCTACGGCGGCTCGATGTCCTCCCGCAAGCTGGTCGGCCTGGACGAGGCGCACTTCATGGAGGGCTGGCGCTCCGGCCGGTCGTTCCTGGTCCGCCTCGCCCGCGACTCCCGCAAGTGGAACCTGGCCGCGCTCGTCGCCTCGCAGAACCCGAAGGACATCCTCGGCCTCGACGTGCAGAACCTCGTCTCCACCGTCTTCGTCGGCCGGATCGCCGAGGACAGCGAGATCGCCTCCGAGGCGCTGCGGCTGCTGCGGGTCCCGGTCGACGACGGCTACGAGGCGACACTCGCCTCGCTCTCCCAGGCCGACAGCGGCTCCGCCAACCGGCTCGGGTTCCGTGAGTTCGTCATGCGCGACGTCGACGGACGCGTGCAGAAGGTCCGGGTCGACGTGTCGTACGTCGACGGGCTGCTCAAGCACCTGGACACCACCCCCACCGCGGTCGCCCAGGCCGCGGGGCAACTGCCGACCGTGCTGGCTGATCTGGAGGCGTGACATGGCGAGGGCCCGGGCACGGATCACGGCGCTCCTCATCGCTCTCGGCGTACTCGCCGGGGCCACGATCTCCTGGCCGCTGATCGGCGGCACACCCGCGTACGCCGCCGGCCCGACCGCCCAGGCGCGGGCCGAGCTGTGCAGCACGAAGGAGTGGCAGACCGACTTCCGCGCCTGCGTCAACCGGCTCAAGGCGGTCAGCGAGGACCAGGTCGAGTGCCGTAACGCGCCGGTGCCCGGCGCGCCGGACTCCGGCCTGGCCGGCTGGTTCGCGTCCCGGC
Organism: Micromonospora ferruginea; assembly: GCF_013694245.2. Taxonomy (NCBI): domain Bacteria; kingdom Bacillati; phylum Actinomycetota; class Actinomycetes; order Micromonosporales; family Micromonosporaceae; genus Micromonospora; species Micromonospora robiginosa. The sequence goes on along the minus strand of NZ_CP059322.2, from coordinate 5,757,174 downwards.
CCGACTCCGCCAAGGAGCCCGGCCCGAAAGGGCTCTACAGCGACTACGGATACGCCGGTTACAGCTACACCACGTACGACGTGGACGGCGGCTGCGCCTCGTCGGTGCTCCATCCGGACTACCGCTTCACCACCATGGTGGCGAACGGCGAGTTCATGTTCGCCAACGCGGTGATCGGCGCGTCGAACGCGTTGCGGGAACGCGCCTGGGACCCCCGGACCATGTGGCGCTGGGCGGATCCGCTGGTGGAGCAGGCCACCAAGGCGGTCTACCAGAAGGTGTTCAGCGTCTTCGGCATCATCACCATCTGCGTCGTCGGCCTCTACCTGTTGTGGCGCTCCCGCCAGTCGGACATGAGCAACGCGATGACCACGGCCGGCTGGGCCATCCTGGTGATGGTGGCGGTGACCGCGCTGGCGGCCTGGCCGGTGAAGTCCGCGAACATCGCCGACAGCACGTTGATCACCACGCTCGGCGTGGTGCACGACGCGGTCGGCCCCGCCACGAAGGACATCCCACCGGACAAGTGCGTCCTGCCCAACCCGAGCGCCTGTGTCGACAAGCGCCCACCCGCCGTACGGGCCAGCGACACCGCCACCGAGACCATGCTCTACCGCAACTGGCTGCGGGGCGTGCTCGGCTCGGCGGACAGCGAGACCGCGAAGAAGTACGGCCCGGCGCTCTACGACGCCAAGTCCCTGACCTGGGGCGAGGCCGAGTCCATCCGCGCCAAGCCGGCCACCCGCGATGTCGTGATCAAGGCGAAGCAGCAGCAGTGGGCCCGGGTCGCCGAGCAGGTCAAGTCGGAGGACCCGGAGGCGTACGAGTATCTCCAGGGCACCAAGGACATGGACCGGATCGGGGCCGGCTTCATCGCGGTCCTGGCCTCGCTGCTCTTCGCCATGTTCGACCTGACCGCGTCGGTGCTGGTGCTGCTCGGCTTCCTGATCTTCCGGTGGGCGGTGATCGCCGCACCGATCCTCGGCACGGTCGGTCTGATGCGCCCGGCCAGCGCCGGCCTCCGCCGGCTGGCGAACGCCGTGGTGGCCGCCGTGTTCAACATCGCCATCTTCGGCACCGGCGCGGCCATCTACCTCTTCGCGGTCGATCTGATCATGAACACCGCCACGCTGCCGGGCTGGCTCCAGGTGGTGCTGGTCTGGCTCTGCGGTGTGGTGGGGTGGCTGCTGCTGCGCCCGTACCGCCGGATCACCCAGCTCGGCGGCAAGGACAGCAGCGAGGCGGTCAGCTCGGCCGGCTCCTGGCACCGCCGGTTCTTCCGGGACATGCGGGTCGCCGCCCGGCTGGACGTGGCCGAGCCCGGCGGCACCAACGAGCCGGCGCTCGGCCGACGGCGCGGTGTCGTGGCCGACCAGCGCAGCCTCCGGCCGGAGGCCCGGCACGAGGACCCGGCGCACTCGGCTACGACCGTGGAACGGGAGCGACCGGACGGGCGGGAACGGCCGGACGAGGCGCCCGCGACCGAGCGCCGGGGTGGGCGTCCCGCCACCGCGCCCCGGCCGCGCCGCGCGCCGTCCACCTGGACCGAGCCGGACGTGCCCGAGGAGGTGCCCTCCTACGCCGTCTACCGGCCGGACTCGGCGGGTCGTGACACGCCGGCCGCCCGGCCGGCACCGCGGATCCGCTCCGAGGCGAGGTGACCCCGGTGCGGCGGGCGGTGGAATTCCTGTTCACCCGGGTCCTCCGGTCCCGACTCGGCGTCGCGCTGGTGATCGCCGTCCTGATCTTCGGCGTCATCGGCGCGGCCCGGCTCGTCTCCGGTCCCGGCGACCCGGGTGCCGGCGTGGCCGTCCGCCCCACCCAGCCGATCAGCACGGTGGATCCGGAGGCCGGCGAGGACGGGGTGCTGTCCAGCCCGCCGGCCGCGGTCACCCCGAGGACCCGCTCGGGCGAGCCCACGCCGGAGCAGGTCGCCCAGCGGTTCACCACCGCGTGGCTGTCCGGCCCGGGCAGCACCGGCGACGCCTGGCAGGCCCGGCTGCGCCCACTCTCCACCCCGGCGCTGGTCGAGAAGATGAGCGGCGCCGACCCGGAGACCGTGCCCGCCCGGCGGTCCACCGGCCCCCCGACGCTCCGCCCCCGCACCGAGTCCTTCGTGGAGGCGTCGATCCCGCTGGACAACGGCACGCTCCGGCTCGACCTGGTCGCTGAGGACGGACCGTGGCTGGTGGACGCGGTCGACTGGGAGCGGTCGTGAGCACCGGGCCGGCCGCTGCCACCCGGGTCCGCCGCAAGCTACGCGTCGGCGTGCTGGCCACCGCCGTCACCGCCGTCCTCACGCTGCTCTGCTGCGTCGGCGGCGCCGGTGCCTTCTTCCTCACCGAACTGGGTGGCGACCCGGAGGATCCGAAGCTCGCCGGCCTGAGCTGCGACCCCACCTACCAGGTGAACCTGACCGGGGACATGCCGCGCTTCGCCGAGTACGGCGAGGGCCAGTTGCGGAACGCCGCCGTCATCATCAAGGTCGGGCAGGACATGAAGCTCCCCGCCCGCGGCTGGGTCATCGCGCTGGCCACCGCGATGCAGGAGTCCGCGCTGCGCAACCTGGCAAACACCACGGTGCCGGCGTCGCTGGCGCTGCCGCACGAGGGAGTCGGCGCCGACCACGACTCACTGGGCCTGTTCCAGCAGCGGCCCGGCTGGGGCAGCGTCGAGCAGCGGATGACGCCCTCCTACACGGCCCGCAAGTTCTACCAGAAGATGGTCAAGGTGCCGAACTGGCAGCAGCGACCGCTCACGGTGGTGGCACAGCGGGTGCAGGTCAGCGCGTTCCCCGACGCCTACGCCAAGCACGAGGAACTGGCCGGGCGGATCGTCGACGCGCTCGCCGGCGGGGCGGCCCGGACCGTCGAGATCGCCGGCAAGGCCGTCTGCGACGCCGCCGCCGGGGCGCGGATCGCCGCCTCCGGCTGGACCGCGCCGCTGCCCGGCGGCGTGGTTTCCGGCTTCCGGACCGATGCCCGCCCGAGCCACGACGGCGTGGACCTGGCCGCCGGCAAGCGCACCCCGATCCACGCCGCGTCGGCAGGGCGGGTGCTGGTGTCCAAGTGCGACCCCGACCACTCCGGTCGGCGGGACTGCGACCGGGACGGCTGGCCGGACAAGGGCGGCTGCGGGTGGTTCGTGGACATCCTGCACGCCGGTGGGTTCATCACCCGCTACTGCCACATGATCGAACGGCCCAAGGTCCGCCCGGGCCAGGAGGTCGCGGCCGGCGAGGTGATCGGGCTCTCCGGCACCAGCGGCAATTCCTCCGGCCCGCACCTGCACTTCGAGGTGCACCACGACAGCGACCGGTCGAGCAACGGCGCTGAGAACCCGGTGCCGTTCATGCGCGAACGGGGCGCGCCCCTGGGCGAGACCGAGTGAGGTCCCGACGGTGAGCAATCCCCTTCCCGACCCCTTCGCGGACCGGCCCGACTGGGCTCCACTGCCGCCCCGCCCGATCGACGTCGTGCCTGCAGTCGGCGGCGCCGAGCTGCGCGGTCGCCGGGTGCTGGTCGGCCTGCCCGGGCTGGGCTGGCGGGGTGACCTGCGGGCCGACGAGCGGGTGGTGCAGGGCAGCCGCACCTACGTGCCGGTCATTCCGGAACACGAGTGGTACCGGGCCGAGTCCGAGCAGGTGGAGGTGTTCGCGCCGCTGGTGCCGGTGGAACGCGTCTGGGTCGAGACGGTCGGCGAGCGGCGAGCGTCCCCGGCTTCCACCGGATCGGGCCTCCAGTTGGTCTCCCTCGACGCGCCGACCCGCCGGCCGCCGACCCCGGTGTTCGAGGCCGACGCCGTGACCGGGCGGCGGGTGGTGCATGTGGACGGCGGCGCGGAGCGGCGTGACCTGCGCGCGGTCACCGAGACCTACTCCGGCGCGGACGGCGACATCTGCGTCCGGGTGGCGTCGGAACTGGAGTGGTACCGATGGGCCTGGCGCGGTCAGGCACCCACCACCCTGGAGGTGCCGGTCCACCTGCTCTGGTTGGAGTGAGCCGAAGTCAGAGATGCGCCGCCGCGCAAACCCGCCACCCATCGTTACGTTTCATCTCGAAACGCCACTTCTGGCGGTCACTCTGTTTCAATCCGTCTACCGAAGCTGAGATGACTAGGTCAGCCCGCACGTCAGCCTGATCACCTCCTTGCCGGACATCGAGGTTCTCCCACCCAACGGAAATCGTGGTCTCGAAACGCTGCTCCCGCGCAAGAAGGTCGTCGCGAAGAGACCTCAGCGCATCCAAGTCGGCACCGTCTTTGCAGAGATACTCCGCTGCCCTCGTGTCGTTGCGCTCGGCGAGAAAGTATTGGACGAAGTTGGCAACCACAACCTCGGGTGAGCTGCGGTCCGGTGCCGTCGCCCGGTCGTACAGCACGAAACCGACCACCGCGCCGCCCGTGCAGAGCAACGCCAGCACCCCCGCGACGATCGCGAGCACGGTACGCAACGGCCGCTTCGGCCGCACCGGAGCCGGAGCGGGCGCGGGGGGCGCCAACTGCTCCGGCGGGGTCCGCTGCGCCGGTACGCGGGAGACCTGGGAACCGGCGGGGGGCTGCACTGATTCCACCTCCTGAGGCTATCGGCTGCGCGCCGCGTACCCAATGCCTCAGAACTGGCGGATCGTGGCGAACCGCCGGGCGGACGGCGACCGGCGATCGGGTGAGGCTGCTCACCGCCGCGCAGCTCACCGCGCCGACCGACATCCCGGTGGACGGCTGTCGGCTGGGTTACCGTCACAGCTCGGGGGGAAGATGTCGGCCTCGGGAAGAGAGGTGGACGCGGTGGCGACTCCGAAGGCACGCGCCGGCCGGGCCGCCGCGCTGCACCGGCGGGCCGAGGCCGCGGCGACCGCGGCGGCCGGCATCCTCGACGAGATCCGGCCCGCGCCGGCGGACCACCATCGGCAGTACGAGTTGGCCGAGCGCCTGCGGGCGGCGGCCGAGCGGGTGGCGCCCGGTTGGGCTGGCGCGCCGCTGGAGGCGTTGACGCCGGCCACCCCGCCGGGCGACGGCCCGCCGGGCTGGGTGCGGGTCGGCGGGGCCGCGCCGCTGGACGACGCCCGCTTCCCCGCGCTGGTGCCGTTGTTCGGCAGTGGCCACCTGAGTGTCGACGTGGACGCCACCGATCCACGGGTCGCCGGCCTGCTCCGGGCGCTGCTGCTGCGGTTGTTCGCGGCCACCCCGGCGGGCGCGCTGCTGGCCCGGGTGGTCGACGGCGGCCCGGGCGACACGTTCGCCGGTTTCGCGGCGCTCGCCGACGCGGGTCTGCTGCCGCCGCCTGCCATCGACCTCGCCGGGTGGCACGCGGTGCTGGCCGAGGCGGAGCAGTGGGTAGCCGCCGGGACCGCCCGGCAGCGCGGTCACGACCGCACGCTGCTGCTGGTGGTGGCCGCGCTGCCGGACGGCGCGACCCCGGCCGACGTGGAGCGGCTCGCCGACCTGGCCGATCGGGGGCCCCGCGCCGGCCTGCACCTGGTGGTCGCCGGTCGGCCCGCCGGCGACGCGCTGCCCCGGGCCACCCCGCTCGCGGTGCGCACCGCGTACGCGCTGGTCGGTGACCCGCCCCTGGCCGGGTTCAGCAGTCCGGGCGCCGAGTCGCCGGGCGGGTTGAACTCGCCGGTGTTCGTGGACGAGGATCCGCCGGCGGAGCTGGTGGACGGCGTGTGCCGGCGGCTGGCCCGACAGATCGAGGACGGTTCCCGGCTGGCCCTGGCCGATCTGCTGCCGTCGGACGGGCTGTGGACGGCCGACTCGGTCGACGGGCTCAGCACCACGGTGGGCGACGCGGCCGGCCGTCCGGTGAGTCTCGGTTTCACCGAGCTGACCCCGCACTGGCTGGTGAGCGGCCGGTCGCAGGCCGGCCGGTCGGCGTTCCTCACCGACGCGTTGTTCGGGCTGGCCGCCCGCTACGGCCCGGACGAGCTGGCGTTCTACCTGGCCGACCTGGGGGACGGCGAGTCCTTCGTGGAGTTCCTGCAGACCGAGCGGGACCGGTCGTGGGTGCCGCAGGTCCGCGCCGCCGGGATGGCCGCCGACCGGGAGTACGTGGCGGACCTGTTCGGCGAGTTGGAGGCGGAGGTGCGTCGCCGGGAGGAGGCGTCCCGGCGGGCCGGCGGGCAGCGCTACACCGAGCTGCGCCAGCACCAGCCGCTGCCCCGGGTGGTCTGCGTGATCGACAACTTTCCGCTGGTGCTGTGCGAGCGGGACCGGCTCGCCACCGACCTGCTGGCCCGGCTGGACGCGCTGGCCCGCGCCGCCCGCGCGTACGGGATCCACCTGGTCCTGGCCGGCGAGGGCGACCTGGGCATCGGCGGCCCGCGCGATCCGCTGCTCGGGCAGTTTCCGGTGCGGGTGGCGCTGCCCGGCGGTTCGGCGGTGCTGGAGCCGGCCAACGACTCGGCGGCGGGCCTGCCGGTGGGCAGCGCGGTGGTCAACACGGCCGGTGGGCTGGGCGGCCCGCGCGGCGCGACCCGCGGTCACGAGCGGATGATCCGCTTCCCGGATCCGTACGGGGATCCGGAGGTCCTCGGTGACCTGCGGCGACGGCTCTGGTCGGCCCGGCCGGAGGGGTCCGTCCCGCCGGTGGTGTTCGCCGGTTACGCCCGCCCGTTGCTCGCCAACGACCCGCGTCACCGGGCCGCGCTGTCCGGGCGGGTCCACGCGCCGGCCGCGCTGCTGGGTCGCGCGGTGGACGTGCGGCGCACCACGGTGGCGGTGCCGCTCGGGCCGGCCGCCGGGCGGAACCTGGCCGTGCTGGGCCGCGACGAGGAGGCGGAGCGGCTGTTGGTCACCGCGGTGCGCAGCGCGGCGGCGGCGCATCCGGAGCCGGGGCGGTTCGTGCTGGCGCCGCTGGCGAACGGCTCGGCCGAGCCGGCCGGTGTGCTCGCCGCCGAGTTGGCCGGGCGGCACCGGGTGGAGACGGTCGACGCGGCCGGGTTGCGGGCGGCGATCGAGTCGGGCGAGCCGGGTTACCTGGTGGTGTTCGGGTCGGACGTGCCGGACGCCGCCGAGCTGCCGCCGGAGCTGCTGCGGTCGTTGCTGTTGGAGGGTCCGCCGGCCGGCCGGCACCTGCTCGGCTGGTGGCGCACGCCGGGCCCGTTGGCCGGGCTGCTCGGCCCGGAGGGCGAGGTGGACAAGCTCACCGCCGTGGCGGTCACCGACGTGCCGGGTGGCCGGCTGGAGCGCCTGTTCGACCGCCCGGTGTGGTGGCTGCCGCGCCCCGGCCGCGCGGTGCTCTGGGACGGCCCGGAGGAGCAGGGCACGGTCTTCGTGCCGTTCGGCGCCGGGGAGGCGGCCTGATGAACGAGACCCCGACGGCGGTGCCGGGGCCGCGGGTCGGCGACCCGACGGTGGCGGTGGACCCCGCCGAGTCGGCCTGGGCGGAGTACGTGGCGGCCGCGCGGCAGCTCGACGGCGTACGCCGGGCGGCCGCGACCGCCGCCGGCGAGCAGGCCCGGTCGGTGGCGGCGGCCCGCGAGGAGCTGACCGGGGTACGCGAGCGGCTGGCGGCCCAGCAGTCGCGGCTGCGTGAGCTGGGTGTGCCGGCGATCTCGCTGGTCCCGACGCCGCCGGAGGTGAGCGAGGCGGCCCGGTCGATGGCGGGTGGACCGTCGGCCGTGCTGGCGGCGCTGCGGGCGGCCGGCGGTTGGGCGGACGCGGCCGACGGCTCCCTGTCCGCGCGCGGCCTGCCCCGGCTGGCTCGCTGGCCGTCGCGCCCGCGCAACCTGCTGGTGTACGGGCCGGTGGCGCTTGTGGTGCCGCTGCTGCAGCTCGTCCTCTACGCGGTGGCCGGCCCGGGGCCGGTGACCGTGCTGGCGCTGCTGGTGGGGCTGCCGCTGCCGGCGGTCTCGTTCATGCTGGGCTGGCTCGCGGTGGGGCGGATCTTCCGTCCACGCCCGAGCGACCGGGTGGACCGGACGCCCCGGTTCGGGGCGCTGGTCTGCCTGGTGCCGGCGGTGCTCACCGCCGCCGGCCTGCTGCTGGCCATGCTGCCCGGCTGATCGTCACCGCAGGGAACGGCGACGGCCGCGCCTCCACGGGTGGGGAGCGCGCGGCCGGGGAGCCGTCGGGTCAGCGGTGCATGATCAGCGCCATCGCCTCGGCCCGCGACTTGGCGTCGTTCTGCAGGCCGCCCCGGACCGCGGAGGTGATGGTCTTGGCGCCGGACTTCTGGATGCCGCGCATGGCCATGCACATGTGCTCGCACTCGAGCACCACGATGACGCCGCGCGGGGCGAGGCTGGACATCAGCAGGTCGGCGATCTGCGAGGTGAGCCGTTCCTGCACCTGCGGCCGGCGGGCGAACACCTCGACCAGCCGGGCCAGCTTGGACAGGCCGGTGATCCGGCCGTCCGGGCCGGGGATGTAGCCGATGTGCGCGCTGCCCCGGAACGGCAGCAGGTGGTGCTCGCAGAGGCTCATCACGTCGATGTCCCGTACGAGCACGAGTTCGTCGTGGTTGGCCTCGAAGGTGGTGCGGAGGACCTGCGCCGGGTCGACGCGCAGGCCGGCGAAGAGTTCGGCGTAGGCGCGGGCGACCCGGGCCGGGGTCTGCTGGAGGCCGTCGCGGTCGGGGTCCTCACCGACCGCGATGAGGATCTCCCGGACCGCCTTCTCGATCCGGCCGAGGTCGACGCTGTTCTCGACCGGGCCGCCGGTCAGCTTGCCGCTGATCAGGCGCGCGGCGACGTAGTCGAGCGCGTCGTCCCCGTCGGGCTCGGTCGCGGAGACGGCCGGCTCCCGGTCAAGGGAGCCGGCCGTCGAGTCGCTGCTCAGTGGGTACCGTCCGAGTTGTTGCTGGATCCGCCCACCGAGATGCCGTCGGCCGTCGCCTGCTTCTGCAGCGCGTCCTTCTCGGCCTGGGTGAGCACCGGCGGCTCGGTGGAGGGCTGGCGCTTGCCGAAGCCGTGGTAGGGCGCCATCGGCGGGCGCTTGACCACCCGGGCGGCGATCCGGGCCATGTCGGCGGTGGAGAGGGTTTCCTTCTCCATCAACTCCAGGACCATGTTGTCCAGCACGTCCCGATATTCCACCAGGATCTCCCAGGCCTCGTCGTGGGCCAGTTCGATCAACGCGCGCATCTCGCTGTCGATCTCGGCGGCCACCGAGTCCGAGTAGTCCCGCTCGTGGCCCATGTTGCGGCCGAGGAACGGCTCGTCGCCGCTGGTGCCGTACTTGATCGCGCCGAGCTTCGAACTCATGCCGTACTGGGTGATCATCGCGCGGGCCAACTGGGTGGCCTTCTCGATGTCGTTGCCGGCGCCGGTGGTCGGCTCGTGGAACACGAGTTCCTCGGCCGCCCGGCCGCCCAGCGCGTACGCCAGGGTGTCGATCATCTCGGCCCGGGTCTGGGTGTACTTGTCCTCGGTGGGGAGGACCAGCGTGTGACCCAGCGACCGGCCACGGGACAGGATGGTCACCTTGTGCACCGGCGCGGCGTGCGGCAGCGCCCAGGCGACCAGCGCGTGCCCACCCTCGTGGTACGCGGTGATCTTCTTCTCCTGGTCACTCATCACCCTGGTCCGGCGCTGCGGACCGGCGATCACCCGGTCGATCGACTCCTCGAGCGAGTCGTTGCTGATCGCCCGCTGTTCCTTGCGCGCGGTGAGCAGCGCGGACTCGTTGATCACGTTGGCCAGGTCGGCGCCGGAGAAGCCCGGGGTGCGCCGGGCGACCGCGTCGAGGTCGACGTCGGGCGTGAACGGCTTGCCCTTGGCGTGCACCCGGAGGATGGCCTTGCGGCCCTCCATGTCGGGGGCGTCGACCGGGATCTGCCGGTCGAACCGGCCCGGGCGCAGCAGCGCCGGGTCGAGGATGTCCGGCCGGTTGGTGGCGGCGATCAGGATGACGCCGCCCTTGGTGTCGAAGCCGTCCATCTCGACCAGGAGCTGGTTGAGGGTCTGCTCCCGCTCGTCGTGGCCGCCGCCCATGCCGGCGCCACGGTGCCGGCCGACCGCGTCGATCTCGTCGACGAAGACGATCGCCGGGGCGTTCGACTTGGCCTGCTCGAAGAGGTCGCGGACCCGGCTGGCGCCGACACCGACGAACATCTCCACGAAGTCGGAGCCGGAGATCGAGTAGAACGGCACCCCGGCCTCGCCGGCCACGGCCCGGGCGAGCAGCGTCTTACCGGTTCCGGGCGGGCCGAAGAGCAGCACGCCCTTCGGGATCTTGGCGCCCAGGGCCTGGTATTTCGCCGGGTTCTGCAGGAAGTCCTTGATCTCGTGCAGTTCCTCGACGGCCTCTTCCGCCCCGGCCACGTCCGCGAAGGTGGTCTTCGGCGTGTCCTTGGTGATCATCTTCGCCTTGGACTTGCCGAAGTTGAGCACCCGCGAGCCGCCACCCTGCATCTGCGACATGAAGAACAGCAGCAGGAGCACGAGCAGCGCGATGGGGAGGAGATTGACGAGCAGGCTGACCCAGATGCTGTCCGACGACACCTTGGTGTCGACCGCACCGGTGATCCGGTCCGCCGCCTCAGCCTCGCGGACCTGGTTCCAGACCTGGCCGCCGACCTCGTAGGGGAACTGCGCCTCGATCTTGTCGGTGGTGGTGTCACCGAACTTGGCCTTGTCCTTCAGGTCGAGCTGGAGCGTCTGCTCCTTGTCCTGGAAGACGACCTTCTCGATGCCACCCTTATTGAGCTGGTCGAGCGCAACGGATGTGTCCACCCGGTGGTAGCTCGGACCAGCGGTGAACAGTTGACTGAGCACAACGGCGCCGAGGATGACCAGGATGATCCAGACCACCGGTCGGCGGAAGAAACGCGTACGTTCCATGCTGTCGTCGGGCGCCGAGACGCCCGCATCCTCCTGATCGACGTCCTGACCGTCTGAATGGTGTCGCCGCCTCGGGCGGCGGCCGGAGCCGCCGTGCGGGCCGGCCCGACCCCCGGGGCGCGCGAACTGCCGCACCACGGTCATTCGACGGTACACCGTGCGCGCGAGGAGTGAGCTTGCGAGCCCCGCAGTCGCGCACATTGATGACTCGATGCGAGCGAGGTGTGAGCTTGTGAGCCCGGCACTTACGCGTAGGGCGAACCAGGGTTTGAGCCGGCGTGGCGGGGAGCTCCGCACCCGACCCGCCCACGCCGCACGGTCTTGCGGCTCGAGGGGTCGGGCGTGGAGGGTGCCTCCACGTCACCGGCCCCTACCGTAGACCGAAAGACTGAGAGCCCGCTGAACGTCCGCTGACGAGCGGCCCGCCGGGGGTCAGGCCCGCGCGTAGACCTCGGGCTTCAGCACCCCGACGTACGGCAGCTCGCGGTAGCGCTCGCCGAAGTCGAGGCCGTAGCCGACGACGAACTCGGTCGGGATGTCGAAGCCGACGTACTTCACCGGCACCTCGACCTTGACCGCGTCCGGCTTGCGGAACAGGGCGACCACCTCGACGCTGGCCGCGGAGCGCGACTCCAGGTAGCGCAGCAGCCAGGAGAGGGTCAGGCCGGAGTCGACGATGTCCTCGACGACCACCACGTGCCGCCCGGCGATGTCGCGGTCCAGGTCCTTGAGGATGCGGACCACACCGGACGAGGTGGTGCCCTGGCCGTACGACGAGACGGCCATGAACTCCAGTTCGGCGGGCGGGCCCTGGCGGCCCAGCGCGCGGGCGAAGTCGGCCATGAACATGACCGCGCCCTTGAGCACACAGACGAGCAGGAGGCCGTCCTCGACGTGTGCGTAGTCCGCCGAGACCTGCTTGGCCAGCTCGGCCGTCTTCTCGCGGATCTGCGCCTCGGAGATGATCACGTGGTCGATGTCGGCGTCGTACCAGGAGCCGTCAGACATGCTCCTAGCCTGCCGTACGCCGGATGCCCTGCGTCGGCGGGGCCGCCCCTTTTGGCGCGGTCCCGCCGAGGATTTTCGTCGCAAAGGAAATAAATCGCCTCAGCAGGTGCGGGAGCGCCAGCGCCGCCCGTCGTCGGTCGGCTTCCAGTCGGCCGAGTCGCGGGTGTCGGCGGTGAGCCCGAGGGCGCTGGCCCCGACGAGGAGGAACAGGAAGAGCAGGAGCAGCAGAACGGTCATGGCGGCGCTCACTTTCGAAGGGTTGAGACTGTTTTCGCCGCCGGTGCGCACCGGACACCACCTAGTCTGCGGCCCGCCGTCCGGTGCGGACAGTGGCAGACATGCCACTGGGCATCGATTTTCTGCCACCCGCTGGGTTACCCTCGTCACATGCTCCGCTCGGTCGCCGTCATCACCCTCGACGAGGTCGCCGCGTTCGAACTCGGCGTGCTCGCCGAGGTGTTCGGCACCGACCGCACCGCCGACGGCTTCCCCGGCTATCGGTTCGACGTCTGCACCGCCGACGGCGGGCCGGTGCGCAGCCGCTCCGGCTTCCTGCTCACCCCGACCGCCGACCTCGCCCCGGTCGACGACGCCGACCTGGTGGCGGTGCCGGCGCACTCGGGCGACACCGCCGTGCCCGAGCCCGTGCTGGCCGCGCTGCGCCGCGCCGCCGACCGGGGCGCGTGGCTGCTCAGCGTCTGCTCCGGCGCGTTCGTGCTGGGCCGGGCCGGGCTGCTCGACGGGCGCGACTGCACCACGCACTGGCGGCACGTCGACGAACTCCAGGAGCAGTTCCCGACGGCCCGGGTCCGGTGCAACTCGCTCTACGTGCAGGACGGCCGGCTGCTGACCAGCGCCGGCACCGCCGCCGGGATCGACGCCTGCCTGCACCTGGTCCGACAGGAGCACGGCTCGGCCGTGGCCACCCGACTGGCCCGGCGGATGGTCGTCCCGCCGCACCGCGACGGTGGCCAGGCGCAGTACGTCGAGGCGCCCATCCCGAAGGCGCCGGAGGCGCCCACCCTCGAACCGGTGCTGGAGTGGCTGATGGGCCACCTGGACCGCGGCGTGACCGTGGACGAGCTGGCCGCCCGGGCCGGGATGGCCCCGCGTACCTTCGCCCGCCGGTTCCGGGCCGAGACCGGCACCACGCCGCACGACTGGCTGACCAACCAGCGGGTGCTGCTGGCCCGCCGGCTGCTGGAGGACACCAGGCTCAGCGTGGAGAGCGTGGCCGACCAGGCCGGCTTCGGCGACGCGGCCGCGCTGCGGCACCACTTCACCCGGCGGGTCGGCACCACGCCGCAGGCCTATCGGACCACCTTCCGCGAGCGCGTCGACGCCTGACCGGCCGCCGAAGGCGTTAAGCGGGGGCCCCGCCTATACCGAAGGCGTTAAGCGGGGGCCCCGCCTTGCACCAGGCGGCCCGCGTGGCGGCGCACCGGCAGGTTGCCGGGCAGGTGTGCCGGGCCCTGGCCGCGCCAGTCGGTGACCAGGGCGTCCAGCGCCGCCACGTGCCGGTGGGACAGGTCGGCCGGCGGAGCGCCCAACTCCCGCGCCCAGGCGTGCAGCACCCGACCGCGAACCGCGTCCGGCAACGCGGCCAGCCCGTCCACCGAGAGCCCGCCGCCGGCCGCCCGGACATCGTCGAGCGCCGCGGCGGCCAGCGTGTCCAGCGCGGCGGCGTCCGCCGCGATCAGGCGGGCGGTCCGGGCCAGGTTCGCCACCACGCCCGGCCCGAGCGCGTCGACCAACGCCGGCAACGCCTCGGCCCGGACCCGGGCCCGGGCGTACGCCGGATCGGTGTTGTGCGGGTCGGCCCACGCGGTCAGGCCGAGCGCGGCACAGGCCGCCCCGGTGTCGGACCGCGCCACGTCGAGCAGCGGGCGCAGCAGCGGCACCCCGTCCAACTCCCGCCGCTCCGGCATCCCGGACAGCCCGCGCGGCCCGGCGCCGCGCGCCAGCGCGAGCAGCACGGTCTCCGCCTGGTCGTCCCGGGTGTGCCCGAGCAGCACCCCGGCCGCGTGGTGCCGCTTCGCGGCCACGACCAACGCCTCGTAGCGGGCCGTGCGGGCGGCCGCCTCCGGGCCGCCGGGCCGGCCGGCCACCCGCACCGGAAGCACCTCCACCGGGTCGAACCCGGCGGTACGGGCCCAGCCGGCGACCGCCTCGGCCCGCTCGGCCGAACCCGGTTGCAGGTCGTGGTCGACGGTCACCAGGCCGGCCGGACGGCCGAGGCGGGGCGCCACGAACGCGGTGGCCGCCGCCAGGGCCAGCGAATCCGGGCCGCCGGAGCAGGCCACCAGCACCGGACCGGCACCGGGCAGCCCGGTCAGCAGCCGGCGTACCGCGAGCCGCACGGCGGCGACGGCCGGTGCCGGCGACGGGGTGAGCGGCGACCGACCGGCCGGCGCGGCCGGTTCAGCCGGCGGTCGGGGTGGCACCGGCCGGCCCGTGCACCCGGGACACCCAGGCATCCGGGTCGCCCAGCTCGTCGAGCCGGGGCAGGGTGAGCGGGGACGAGAAGATCTTGTTGAAGCCGGCCATGCCGACCCGCTCCACCACGCCGTGCACGAACTTGCGCCCCTCGGCGTACTGGCGCATCTTGACCTCGACGCCGAGCAGCCGCCGGATCGCCTTCTCCAGCGGGTTGCCGGACTCCCGGCGGCGGTTGAACGCCGCCCGGATCGACTCGACGCTGGGGATGACCGTCGGGCCGACGCCGTCCATCACGAACTCGGCGTGTCCCTCCAGCAACGTCATCAGCGCGGTCAACCGGTCCAGCACGGCGCGCTGCGCCGGGGTCTGCACGATGTCGAGCACGCTGGCGCGGCTCTCCGGGTCCTTGACCGCGTCGGAGAGCGTCGCCACGCCCCGGCGCAGGCGCTCCAGCACGTGCTCGCCGCCCTGCGAGGCGTCCACGAACGCCTGCACCTCGCCGAGGAAGTAGGCACGCATCCACGGCACGGCGGTGAACTGGGTCCGGTGGGTCACCTCGTGCAGGCACACCCACAGCCGGAAGTCGCGCGGGTCGGCGCCGAGCTTCCGCTCGACCTCGACGATGTTCGGGGCCACCAGCAGCAGTTGGCCGGGGTCGCCGGCGAAGACCTCGTACTGGCCGAGCACCCGGCCGGACAGGTAGGCCAGCACGGTGCCGGCCTGCACCCCGGTCAGCCGGGAGCCGATCGCCTCGGTGAACGCGCCCGGCCGCTTGTCCCCGGAGAGCCGCTCGACCAGCGGGGTGACCACCTCACGCAGCCCGGCGATGTTGGCCGCCGCCCAGTCCCGGCGGTCGACCACCCGCACCGGTGGGTGGGCCACCTGGGCCCGCAGCCCGGTGTAGTCGGCCACGTGACCGGCGGCCTCCTCGGTCAGCCGGCGCAGGTCGCCGACCACGTCGGTCGCCTCGGTGTACGACACCCGGGGGCCCGACTTGCTCAGCGCCCCCGCGGTGGCGGCGGCCAGATCCCAGTCCACGAACTGCGCCATGAACCCACCGTACCCGCGCCGCGACACCCCCACCCGGGCTCGCGCCGGCCGATCGACGCCGGTCGGTCAGCGGCAGCCGCAGCCGGCCAGCGCGGACGTGATCCGGTCGAGCGCCTGCCGGGTCTCGTCGAGCGAGCCCTGCGTCCGGTCGGTGAGCACGGCGAACGTGAGCAACCGGCCGTCCGCGGTGGTCACCGTCCCGGCGATGGCGTTCACCCCGCTCAGCGTGCCGGTCTTGGCCCGCACCACGCCGGCGCCGGTCCGGGTGGCGTCCGCCCGGTAGCGCTCGTCCAGCGTGCCGGACCAGCCGCCGACCGGCAGGCCGCCGAAGATCGCGGCCAGCTCCGGGTGGCTCCCGTTCCCGGCCAGCGTGATCAGGTCGGTGAGCAGGGACGGGCTGATCCGGTTGGTGCGGGACAGGCCGCTGCCGTCGGCCAGGCTGATCTCGCCGGCCGGCAGCCCCAGCCCGCCGAGCACCTCGTCGGTGGCCGCCGCGCCGCCGACGAAGGAGCCGGGCTTGCCCTTGGCCAACGCGACCTGGCGGGCCATCGCCTCGGCGATCACGTTGTCACTGTCGCTGATCATGATGTCGACCTGCCGGATCACCGGCAGCGACTCGACCTTGCCCAGCTCGGCGCCGGGCCCGCCCGCCGCGCCGGCCGCCGGCGCGGTCCCCCGCGTCACCTTGGCGGCGCTGCCGCCGAGCCCGAGCAGCTTCGCGAACTGCCGACCGGCGGTCAGGTCCGGGTCGGGGACCCGGTCCGCGGCGTGGTTGGTCTCCTCGGCGGTGCGCCGGGCCCGCGCCGGGTCCGTGCGGGCGCCGTCGGTCATCAACGCGGTGATCGCCGCGCCGAACCCGCCGGTGGGGATGTCCGCGTCCCAGCCGGGCTCGAAGACCGGGCCGCTGAACAGCGAAGAGTCCACGATCACCTTCGTCGGAGCGGTGCCGCCGAGCGCGGTGCGCACCTGGGCGGCGAGGTCGTCCAGCCGGGCCGCGCCCGGGTAGAAGGCGTTCTTGCGGTCCACCGCGAGGGTGGGGTCGCCGCCGCCGACGAGGACCACCTCGCCCGGGTTGGCGCCGGCCACCGCCCGGGTGGGGATCCGGTGGGCCGGACCGCGCGCGGAGAGCACCGCGACGGCGGTGGCCAGCTTGGTCACCGAGGCGGGCACGGTCGGCGTGTCCGGCCCGCTGCCGTAGAGCGCCTGGCCGGTGGTCACGTCCGCCACCGACACGTGCACCCGGTCGCCGAGTGCGGCGGCGCGCACCAGCGGATCCAGGGCGGCGCGGATGCCGGCCCCGCTGGGCAGCGGCGCGTTGGCGTCCGGGCCGGCGAGCACCGCCTGCGGGTCGGGCTCGGGCGGCGCGGCGGTCGCGCCGGACGGGGTGGCCTCGCTGCCCAGCCAACCGGCGACCGGGCCGGGGCGGAGCACGGCCAGCCCGGCCCCGGCGAGGACCAGCACCAGCAGCGCGGCGAGCACCGTGACCAGCCGGGCCCGGCGGCGCGGGCCGGCCGGCGGCGGGGTGGGTGGGTGCGGGGCCGCTCCGACGGGCGGGACCGGCGGGCTCACCGGGATCGGGGCCGGCCAGTTGCCCGGGTGCGCCCGGTCGTCGGGGCGACCGACCCGGGCGGACCCGGTGGCGGGGGCGCCACGGTGGGTGACGTTGGCGCCGGGGACGGACACCCGGCCGGTGGCACCGGCCGGACCGGAACCGAATCCGGCGGACCGCCGCCCGTCAACCCCTCGGGGCGGTAGTGTGAATCTTCCCTCCCCACGGCCCCTCCTCCCCCGCTCGAATTCGCCTTGGGTGACACTACTTCGGTCCGAACACTATGCGGCGGCCGGAGCCGGCGGGGGGCGTTCCTCCCGCGCGGGCGGCGAGCCGCAGGTTCCGTTAGCCAGCGTGGGCAGACGAGGGAGCGTGGAAGATGGATTTCGACGTCACGGTTGAGATCCCCAAGGGTCACCGCAACAAGTACGAGGTGGACCACGCGACCGGCCGGATCCGGCTGGACCGCACCCTCTTCACCTCCACGCAGTACCCCGCCGACTACGGCTTCATCGAGGGCACCCTGGGCGAGGACGGCGACCCGCTGGACGCGCTGGTGCTGGTGCCCGAGCCGACCTTCCCGGGCTGCCTGATCCGCTGCCGCACCATCGGCATGTTCCGGATGACCGACGAGAAGGGCGGCGACGACAAGGTCCTCTGCGTCCCCTACGAGGACCCGCGCCAGGAGCACCTGCGCGACATCCACCACCTGGGCGAGTTCGACCGCCTGGAGATCCAGCACTTCTTCGAGGTCTACAAGGACCTGGAGCCGGGCAAGTCGGTCGAGGGCGCGACCTGGGTGGGTCGCGTCGAGGCCGAGGCCGAGATCGCCAACTCGTACCGCCGGGCCAAGGAGGCCGAGGAGCGCGGCGAGACGCTGCACTGACGGCGAGACTTCTCCAAGCCCGGGTCGCACAGGCGGCCCGGGCTTCGTCGTGTTCAGGCCAGCAGGCCGCGGGCCCGGTCGTAGAGGTCGAGCACCGCGCAGGCCACCGGCACCACCGCGACCACCAGCGCGGTGTCGGTCAGGTCGGCCAGCCGGCCCAGGTACGGCGAGACCGGCCGACGCGCGTACGTGGCGCCGGCGGTGACCGCCACCAGGGCCAGGGCCAGCCCGCCAACGGTCAGCGCGAGCCGGCCGCCCGGCCCGGCCCGCTCCGCGAGCACCGCGCCGAGCAGGGCGTAGCCGGCCAGCCCGGCGGTGACGGCGGGCACCCGGTGCCGCACCGCCACGAAGAGCCGGGAGCGCAGCAGCAGCACCGCGCAGCCGACCGCGACCAGCAACCGCCCGGCCGTCCCGCCGGTGGCCACGAGCACCGCGGCGGCGCCCACCGCCAGCACCGCGTGCCCGAGCAGCATCCCGGTCAGCGCCTCCTCGGCCCGCGCCACCGCCGCGTGCACGCGCCCCCGGTCGGGCAGGTCGCGGGTGCCGGCCGGGGTGGGCAGGGTGAGCGGGGGCAGCGGCAGCTTGCCGACCCGGATGGCCAGCAGCGGCAGCCCGCCGAGCGCGAAGACCAGCACGGCGAGCAGCACCGCCGCCGCGCCGGCCGGGTCGAGCGGTAGCGCACCGAGGGCGGCCGCCGCGCCGGCCACGCCGACCGTCACGCCGGCCACCGGGACCCGGGACCGGTGGGCCACGCCGAGCAGGGCGAGCACCGCCACCAGGAGCAGCGCCACCGAGCCGACGAGCAGCTCGGGCGCGCCGATCCAGCGCAGGCCGGGGATCGGGCCGACCGGGTCGCCCGAGCCGACCGCGAGCGCGCCGGCCGCCGCCGCCCAGGGCAGCGCGTAGCCGCCGAGGGTGGCGCCGGCCGGGCCGTCGGCGTAGGCGCGGGAGGCGGCGGTGGCGGCGAGCACCAGGATCAGGGCGACCGCGGCGGCGACCGGCCAGCCGCGTTCACCCGGCCCGGCCGCGAGCACGGCGACCAGCCCGACGGCCAGCGGCACGGCGGCGCCGGCCAGCGCGGCGACCCGGGTGGCCCCGGGCGACCAGGCGGCGCCCCGGCGGCGGGCCCCGTCGACGATCGCCTCGACCACGTCGTCGTACTCCAGCTCGGGCCACTCGGCGCGGGCCGGCACGAGGTGCAGCACCTCGCCGTCGCGGACGCCCTGCGGCAGCAGCGCCTGGGCGGTCGCCAGCACCGCGCCGTCGGTGCGTCGCAGCACCCACCCGCCGTGCCGTTCACCGTCGTCGGCGAGCCCTTCCCCGGCGTGCCGCAGCACCTCCGGCAGCAGCTCGGCCAGGGGAACCTGCTCCGGCAGGGCCACGTCGACGCGACGGCGGGGCGCGCTGATCGTGACCCGGGCGAGCCCGCTTGTCATCGACGTATCTCCATCATCGAGCCGGATCGGTGGGCTGACGGACGAGAGGACTTTACCTACTATGAGCCAGGCTCGGGTTACCGAGAGCCATGGGAGGCTGCGTGTCCACTGTCGTCATCAAGCGGCCGCCGCGCCGACCGGCCCCGGAGATCCCGGTCGGCGAGCTGCCCGTCGAGGCGCCGCCGGAGATCCCCGCGGCGACCGGTGGGCGCTGGCAGCAGGCGCTGCTGGTGCTGCCGATGCTCGGCGGCACGGTGGCCATGGCGATGATGTTCGGCCGGGGTGGCGGCGCCTACTCGTACGTGGTGGGCGGGATGTTCGGGCTCTCCTCGCTGGCGATGCTGGTGACCACCTGGGGCAACGCCGGCCCGAAGAAGTCCGAGCTGATGGCTGCCCGCCGGGAGTACCTGCGCCACCTGGCCACGCTGCGCCGCCGGGTCCGGGAGACCGCCGGGGCCCAACGGGCCGGCCTGGCCTACCGGCACCCGGAGCCGGGGCGGCTCTGGTCCACCGTCGACAGCCACCGGGTGTGGGAACGCCGCCCGGGCGACCCGGACTTCGCCGTGGTCCGGGTCGGCGTCGGGCCGCAGACGCTGGCCACCCCGCTGGTCCCGCCGGTCACCCGGCCACTGGAGGAGCTGGAGCCGATGACCGCCGGGGCGCTGCGGCGCTTCCTGGACGCGTACTCGGTGGTGCCGGACCTGCCGGTGGCGCTGTCGCTGCGCAGCTTCGCCCGGGTCTTCGTGCGCGGCCCGGCCGGCGAGGTACGTGGCACCGGCTCGCCGGCCGCGCAGGCGCTGGCCCGGGCGGTGCTCACCCAGCTCGCCGTCTTCCACGCCCCGGACGAGCTGCTGGTCGCGGTCTGCGCCGGGCCGGAACGCCGGGACCGGTGGGAGTGGGTGAAGTGGCTGCCGCACGCCCACCATCCGGCCCGCACCGACGCGCTCGGCCCGGTGCGCCTGGTCACCAGCTCCGCCGCCGACCTGGAACACCTCCTCGGCGACGTGCTCGGCAGCCGGTCCCGGTTCAGCCCGCACGGCCCGGCGACGGACGGGCCGCACGTGGTGGTGGTGCTCGACGGCGGCGACCTGACCGGGGCGGCCGACCTGGCCGGCGACGGCGGCATCGACGCGGTCACCGTGCTCGACCTGGACACCCCGCCGCCCCGGCTGCTCGACCGGTACGCCCTGCTGCTCGACCTGGTCGACGGCCGGCTGCACTCGCACTCGGCGGAGGGGCACGCCGAGGTGGGCGCCGCCGACGCGCTCGCGGCGGCCGACGCGGAGGCGGTCGCCCGGCGGCTCGCGCCGCTGCGGCTGGCCGGCACGGTACGCGGGCCGGACGCGCCGGCCGGCGCCGAGCCGGGCCTGCCGGAGCTGCTCGGCCTCGGCGACCCGGAGGGTTTCACCGCCGAGCAGGGCTGGGCGCCGCGCGCCGCCCGGGACCGGCTGCGGGTGCCGATCGGGGTGGGCGCCGACGGCGGGGCGATCGACCTCGACCTGAAGGAGTCGGCGCTGGACGGCATGGGCCCGCACGGGCTGCTGATCGGCGCCACCGGCTCGGGCAAGTCGGAGCTGCTCCGCACGCTGGTCCTCGGGCTGGCCGCCACGCACAGCTCCGAGCAGCTCAACTTCGTGCTCGTCGACTTCAAGGGCGGCGCCACCTTCGCGCCGTTCGAACGGCTGCCGCACACCGCCGCCGTGATCACCAACCTGGCCGACGCGCTGCCTCTGGTCGACCGGATGGTCGACGCGATCAACGGCGAGCTGATGCGCCGGCAGGAGCTGCTGCGCCGGGCAGGCACCTTCGCGAGCGTCCGCGACTACGAGCGGGCGCGCGCGGCCGGCAGCCCGCTCGCCCCGCTGCCGTCGCTGCTGCTGATCTGCGACGAGTTCTCCGAGCTGCTCTCCGCCAAGCCCGACTTCATCGACCTCTTCGTGCAGATCGGCCGGCTCGGCCGGTCGCTCGGGGTGCACCTGCTGCTGGCCAGCCAGCGGCTGGAGGAGGGGCGGCTGCGCGGGCTGGACACCCACCTGTCGTACCGGATCGGGTTGCGCACGTTCTCGGCGCTGGAGTCCCGGACGGTGCTCGGCGTGCCGGACGCCCACGAGCTGCCCCGCAGCCCGGGGCACGGCTACCTGCGCTCCGGCACCGACCCGCTGGTCCGGTTCAAGGCCGCGTACGTCTCCGGGGCGGTCCGTCGCCGCACCGGCGGAGCGGGCGCGGGCGGTGGCGGCGCGGCGCGGGTGCTCGCGTTCTCCACCCACCTGGCGCCGGTGCCCCGGCCGACCGGGCCGGCCGCCCTGCCGGCGGAGGAGGAGAGCGGCGAGACGCTGCTCGAGAAGATGGTCGACCGGCTCGCCGGGCAGGGCCCGCCGGCGCATCAGGTGTGGCTGCCCCCGCTGGACGCCTCGCCCACGCTCGACGAACTGCTCGGCCCGGTCGGCGCCGACCCGGTCCGCGGGCTCACCGTGGCCAATCCGGAGCTGCACGGCGCGTTGCAGGTGCCGGTGGCCGTGGTGGACAAGCCGTTCGAGCAGCGGCGGGACCTGCTGTGGCTGGCCCTGGACGGTGCGGCCGGGCACGTCGCGGTGGTCGGCACCACCCGCAGCGGCCGGTCCGGTCTGCTGCGCACGCTGATCTGCGCGCTGGCGCTCACCCACACGCCGGCCGAGGTGCAGGTCTACTGCCTCGACTTCGGTGGCGGGACGCTCGGCGCGCTGCGCGACCTGCCGCACGTCGGCGGGGTGAGCGGGCGGACCGACGGCACCGCGGTCCGCCGTACCGTGGGCGAGGTCGCCGGGCTGCTCGCCGAGCGGGAGCGGCGGTTCACCGAGTCCGGGGTGGAGTCGATGGCGGCGTGGCGCCGGCGGCGGGCCGCCACCCCGGCGGCCGGGGCCGACCCGTTCGGGGACGTGTTCCTGGTCGTCGACGGCTGGAACACGCTGCGCGGCGAGTACGAGGACCTGGAGCCGCTGGTCACCGAGCTGGCCACCCGGGGGCTGGCGTACGGGGTGCACGTGGTGGCGAGCGCGCTGCGCTGGTCGGACTTCCGGCCGGCGATCCGCGACCTGTTCGGCTCCCGGCTGGAGCTGCGCCTCGGCGACCCGTCCGACTCGGTGGTGGTCAAGCGCGCGCTGGCGGCGACCGTGCCGGAGGAGCGGCCGGGGCGCGGGATCACCGCCGGCGGGCTGCACTTCCTCACCGCGCGGTCCCGGCTGACCGCCGGCGGCGAGACCGGCGACCTGGTCAAGGCGGTGGCCGGCGGGTGGACCGGCCCGGTGGCGCCCCGGGTGCGGCTGCTCCCGCCGGTGCTGCCGTACGCCGAGCTGGACCGGAACGCGACCACCGGGCTGGCGTTCCCGGTGGGGGTGGCGGAGGCGGACCTGTCCCCGGTGGTGCTGGACTTCGCCACCGAGCCCAACTTCGTGGTCTTCGGCGACGCCGAGTGCGGCAAGTCGTCGTTCCTGCGCGCGCTGGCCACCTCGATCGTCGCCCGGTTCACCCCGGAGCAGGCCCGGGTGATCCTGGTCGACTACCGGCGCAGCCTGATGGGCACGATCGAGACGCCGCACCTGATCGGCTACGGCACGGCCGCGCCGCACACCGCCGAGCTGATCGAGTCGGCGGCCGGCTACCTGCAGGGGCGGCAGCCCGGCCCGCACGTCACCCCGGCCGAGTTGCGCGCCCGGTCGTGGTGGACCGGGCCGGAGCTGTTCGTGCTGGTGGACGACTACGACCTGGTGGCGGGCGGGCCGACGAACCCGTTGCGGGCGCTGGAGGAGCACCTGCCGCACGCCCGGGACGTCGGCCTGCACCTGGTGCTGGCGCGGCGTTCCGGGGGCGCGGGCCGGACCGCGTACGAGCCGATCATCCAGCGGTTGCGGGAGTTGTCCACGGCCGGGCTGGTGATGTCGGGCGGCCCGGAGGAGGGACCGCTCGTCGGTCAGGTGAAGGCCGGGCCGCTGCCCCCGGGGCGGGCCCGTCTGGTCACCCGCCGTGAGGGCGTACGTCTGGTGCAGTTGGCTCATCTCCCGCCCGGGTGACCGGGAGCGCGGAGTTGCCCCGTGACGGCGGGGACAACCGGTAATCTCCGAGCAGCATGTGTCGGAAGCGACGGAATGGCTGGGGGAACGTGACCAGGGACCGGCAGGGATCTCCCGACGTGCCGTCCCGGCGTCTCGCCGGGCGGGCGCTGCTGGCCGCCGCGGCGGCGCTGGCGGTCACGGCCGGCCCGCTGGCGCCACCGGCGCACGCCGCGCCGGCCGCTCCGGTCACCGTGCTCCGCACCGACCAGGTCCGCGACGAGCAGTGGCAGTTGGCGGAGCTGCGGGCGAAGACCGCCTGGCGGACCTCCACCGGGCGCGGCGTGGTGGTCGCGGTGATCGACTCCGGGGTGGACGGTTCGCATCCCGACCTGGCCGGCCAGGTGCTGCCCGGCCTCGACCTGGTCGACCCGGACGCCGGCCGGACCGAGCCGGACCCGGTCGGGCACGGCACCACGGTGGCCGGCCTGATCGCCGGGCGCGACGACGACGACCGGGGCGTGGTCGGCCTCGCGCCGGACGCCAAGATCCTGCCGATCCGGGTGCTCGACGCCGAGAACCGGTACGACGACGCCCTGGTCATCGCGAAGGCGGTGCGCTGGGCGGTCGACCACGGCGCCCGGGTGATCAACCTGTCGCTCGGCGGCAGCGGTGACAGCCCGGCCCTGGCCGCGGCGCTCGACTACGCGTTCGCCCGGGACGTGGTGGTGGTCGCCTGCACCGGCAACCTGGCCACCTCGACCACCACCAAGGTCTGGTACCCGGCACGCGAGCCGGGCGTGCTGGCGGTCACCGGCCTGGACCGGAACAGCGAGAACCTGTGGTCCGGTTCGATCACCGGCCACGAGACCGTCCTCAGCGCGCCGGCCACCGCCCTCTACGGCGCCCGGTCCCGGGGCGGCTACTGGCGGGTGCAGGGCACGAGCTTCGCCGCGCCGCTGGTCGCCGCGACCGCCGCCCTGGTCCGCGCCCGTTATCCGCAGATGACCGCCGGTGACGTGGTCAACCGGCTGGTGAGCACCGCCCGGGATCTCGGCCCGACCGGCCGGGACGACCGGTTCGGCTACGGCATGGTCGACCCGGTGGCCGCGCTCACCACCGACGTGGCGCCGGTGGGGCGGAACCCGTTGGACGACAACGCCTCCCCCGGTGTGGTGGGCTTCGGGCCGGCGCCGGGCTCCGGCCCGGACACCCGGGCCGCGGCGGCAGGGCAGGGTGGCGACCCGTTCGGCGGCCCGAAGCAGACCGGCTGGTCGGCCCGCCCGGCGGGTCAGGCCGAGTCGTCCTCGCCGGAGCGGCTCTGGGTGGGGTCGGCCCTGTTCGTCGCCCTGCTCACCGGCGCCGCGCTGATGGTGCGCCGGTTCCGCCGGGCCCGCCGCGGGGCGGTCTGACCGGGGCGTGCCCGGGGTAGTGAACGGCGCATGAACACCACCGGCCCGACGTCCACCCGTGACCGGTCCTGGCGGAGCCGCCGCCTGGACCCCGACCGCTCGCTGGGCCTGCGGCTCACCCTGGCCGCCATCGCGGCGGTGCTGGTGCTGGTGCCGTTCGCCCTGCTCGCGCTGCTGGTCCTGGGCGCGTGGCCGCCGCTGCTGCGGCTGGACGCGTCGGTCACCGACGCGTTCCACGGCTACGCGCTGGCGCATCCGGCCTGGGTCCGGGCGATGACCGTGTGGACGCACGTCTTCGGGCCCGGCCCGCTGCGGGTGGCCGCCGCGGTGGTGGTGGTCTGGTTGCTGCGGCGGCGGGCGCCCCGGCTGGCCGTCTGGGTGGTCACCACGATGGTCGTCGGCGGGCTGCTCGGCGCGTTGCTCAAGTTGCTGGTCGGCCGGAACCGCCCGGACCTGCTGGAGCCGGTGGCCCGGGCGGCCGGCTACTCCTTCCCGTCCGGGCACGCGCTGAACGCAGCGCTGGCCGCCGGGGTGCTGCTGTTGGTCTTCCTGCCGTTCGCCCGGCACAGCCGGGCCGGGCGGGTCGCGTTGTGGACCGCGGCGGCGCTGCTCACGGTGGTGACCGGGCTCAGCCGGATCGCGCTCGGCGTGCACTGGACCAGCGACGTGGTGGGCGGCTGGGTGCTGGGGGTGGCCGTGGTCGCGGCCACCGCGGCCGGGTTCGCCACCTGGCGGACCGGCGTCGGTCACCGGCCGGCCCGCCCGCTGCGCGAGGGGGTCGAGCCGGAGCTGGCCGACCCGGGGCCGGAGGGCCGGCGCGCGTAGCGACGCGCGCGCCGGGGTAAAGGGCGGCTCATGTCCGATGTCGCGGTCCAGATCGCCCGGCGCGTGCTGCTGCCGGTGTCCCTGCTCTTCGCCGCCATGGTGGGGTTGGGTCTCCTGGTCACCCGGGTGCTCACGCACACCTGGCCGTTCACCGTGGAGGACGGGGTGAACCGCGAGTTCGCGGGCGACCGGACGTCCGGTTGGAACGACGTGTCGCTGGTCTTCAGCACGCTGGCCAGCACCCAGATGATCGTCGTGGTGACGGTGCTGGCCGCGCTGGTGCTGCGGCTGGTGCTGCACCGCTGGCGGGAGCCGCTCTTCCTCTGCGCGGCGGTCACCGCCCAGGCGCTGGTCTTCTTCTTCACCACCATGGTGATCGACCGGCAGCGGCCGGCGGTGGAGCACATGGACGCGTCCCCGCCGACCTCCAGCTTCCCCTCCGGGCACACCTCGGCGGCGACCGCGCTCTACGTCGGCCTGGCGGTGCTGCTGGCGCTGCGGGCGCGCAGTACCCCGGCCAAGGCGGCCTGGTGGACGCTGCTGGTGCTGGTGCCGGTCGGGGTGGCGCTCACCCGGATGTACCGGGGCATGCACCACCCCAGCGACGTGGTGGCCTCGTTCATCAACGGCGGCACGTGCGTGGCGATCATGGCGCGGGCGGTGCTCGACAGGACGCTCACCTGGGGCCGCGCGAAGCTGTCGTCGATCCGGCCGGGCGACGACGTCGCCCCGGCCGGGGCCCCGGCGGCCGGCTGACCGCCGGTCGGCCCGCTCAGGTGCAGTCGCCGGTCGCGACGCCCCGGGTACGCTCCGCCCCGGCCAGCGCCACCGACCGCGCCTCGGCGGCGGTCACCGCGAAGCCGGTGTTCGGGTCGTCCGCCGCCGCCGCGAAGATCACCCCGAGCACCAGGCCGTTCGAGGAGACCAGCGGGCCGCCGGAGTTGCCGCTGCGCACCAGCGCCCGGATCGTGTAGATCTCCCGCGTCACGTCGCCGGACGAGTAGATGTCCGGCCCGGTGATTCGGTCGACGTCGCGGACCCGGGCCGGCCGGGCGTCGTACGGGCCGTCGAGGGGGAAGCCGAGCACGATCGCGTCGGCGCCGCTGGCGGCGGCCCCGGCGGCGAAGCGCAGCGACGGCCCGGGCAGCCCCGGCACGTAGAGCACGGCCAGGTCCCGGTCCGGGTCGTAGACCACCACCTCGCCGTCGTAGCGCTCGCCGCGCAGCTCCACCGCCACCGAGCGGGTGCCGGCCACCACGTGCGCGTTGGTCATCACCCGGTCGTCGGCGTAGACGAAGCCGGAGCCCTCGATCCGGCGGGAGCAGCTCGGCGCGGAGCCGAGCACCTTCACCACGGACCGCTTGCTGTTCTGCACCACCTGGGAGTTGGCCAGCGCCGGGTCGGGCGGGGAGACCTGTCGCGCGTTGGTGCTGCCCAGCCCGTTGAACACGTCGGGGAAGCCGTTGGTGTCGACGGTGTCCCGCAGGGCGGTGGAGAGGTCCTGGGCGCGGTCGGGCAGCACCCGGTCCACCACGGTGAGCAGCGCGCTGTCCTTGACCGAGGCGGCCAGCCAGGGCACCGAGGAGGAGCCCAGCGGCACCGCGACCAGCCAGGCCACCAGCATGACCGCGATGACCGAGATGAACGCGCCGCCGACGTCGTCGACCTTCTTGCCGGCCGGGCCGGTGATGGCGGCGCGCAGGTTGGAGCCGAGCCAGCCGGCCAGCGCCTGGCCCAGCACGGCGAGCCCGAAGATCGCCACCAGGGAGACCAGCACCCGGGTGCCGCTGGCCGCGAACTGGCGGGCGATCAGCGGGCCGATCTGGAGTCCGAGCAACGCGCCCAGGAAGAACCCGGAGAACGACAGGGCGCCGATGACGAAGCCCTGACGGTATCCGCTGATCGCGAACACGAGCATGAGCAGGAGCAGTACGAGATCCACGGCGGACACGCCCCAAGGGTACGGGCACCGGGCTCGCGGGCGGTTCAGCGCTCGCTGAACGTGACCTGAGGATGCGTGCGGGTGATCAGCGCACCGGACTCTCGTCGGCGGCGTCGGTGCCGGCCGACGGCGCGGGTGCGACGACGGGCGGCAGCTCCACCACCCGCGAGCGCGGCCAGGGCCGGGCCCATCCGCCCAGCTCCAGCAGCCGGTCGATGACGCCGGCGGTGAAGCCCCACACCAGCATGCCGCGCACCGAGAAGGCCGGGCCGATCCAGCCGCTGGAATGGCGTACCCGCATGCGGTTGTCCGGGTCGACCAGCTCGGCGACCGGCAGCCGGGCGACGTGCGCGACCTCGGCCGGCTCGCGCGGGTGCACCGGGTGCGGGTCGTGCCACCAGGCGAGCACCGGGGTGACCACGAAGTCGCTGACCGGGATCCAGAGCCGGGGCAGCTCGGCCAGCACGGTGACGCTGCCCGGGTCGAGGCCGACCTCCTCGTTCGCCTCGCGCAGCGCGGTGGCCCGGGCGTCGGCGTCCTCCGGGTCGGCGGCGCCACCGGGAAAGGCCGGCTGGCCGGCGTGGTTGCGCAGAGTGGCGGCGCGTTGCAGGACGAGCACGTCCGGCCCGGTGCCGGGCTCCTCGCCGAGCAGCACCAGCACGGCGCTCTCCCGGCCGCCGGTCTCCGGCGTGGTGAGCCGGGTGAAGTCCTCCGCCCGCGCGGTGCCGAGCCGGCCCAGCAGCGGGTCGAACCATCCCGGGGGCTGTCGGGTCACACCCGCACCCCGAGGTGGGTCCGGACGAGCGTCGCGAGGCGGGCGTCGTCGAGCGCGCCGGTCGCCTCGACGTGCCGGATCCGGCCGTCGGCGCCGACCAGCACGGTCAGCGGGAACGCGCTGCGTTCGAGCGCGCGCTCGAACGCGTCGCCCTGGTCGACGAGCATCGGGAACGCGACGCCGTAGTCCTCGCCGATGGACTGCGCGCCGCCGCGGCTGTCCCGGCTGTTCACGCCGATCACCTGGAACCGGCCGTCGGCCCGCTCGCTGAGCCGCTGGAAGGCGGGTAGCTCCTTGCGGCACGGCGGGCACCAGGAGGCCCACACGTTGATCACCGCGGGACCCTTGACGTCGCGCAGCTTCACCGGCGCGCCGCCGGTGAAGCAGTTGAGCGCCAGGTCGGGCAGCGGATCGCCGGGCTTGCCGGCCGGCGACGGCGCGGCCGAGGCCGGCGCGACGGTCAGCGGGGCGCAGTCGGCGAACGGGGACGGGCGTTCCGCCCGGGTGGCCGGCGCCGGGCCGGCCGGTTCCTCGGCCGTGGCGGTGCAGCCGGCGCCCGCGAGCAGCAGCGGGACGAGCAGGAGGGCGAGCCGACGGTTCACGGCACGTCCGCCACGGTCGCCTGCTGCGGCACCAGGTCGGGGTCGAGGCCGACGGCCGCCGCGAGGTTCCGTGCGCGGGGGCCCTTCAGCAGCTTCGCCGCCGCGGCCGGCTCGGTCGGCCCGGTGCCGTAGGCGGGGCAGAGCTTCGCCAGCGTGCACGCGCCGCAGGCCGGCTTGCGGGCGTGGCAGACCCGGCGGCCGTGGAAGATGATCCGGTGCGACAGCATCGTCCAGTCGCGCTTCGGGTAGAGCGCGCCGATCGCGTGCTCGATCTTGACCGGGTCGGTCTCGGCGGTGAGCTGCCAGCGCTGCACCAGCCGCTGGAAGTGGGTGTCGACCGTGATGCCCGGCACGTCGAACGCGTTGCCGAGGATGACGTTCGCGGTCTTGCGCCCGATCCCGGGCAGGGTGACCAGGTCGGCCAGCTTGCCGGGCACCTCGCCGTCGTGGCGCTCGCAGAGCGCCCGGCCCAGGTTGATCAGCGAGCTGGTCTTGTTGCGGTAGAACCCGGTGGGCCGGATCAGCTCCTCCATCTCGCCGCGCTCCGCCCCGGCGTAGTCGGCGGCGCTGCGGTAGCGGGCGAAGAGCTTCGGCGTGACCTCGTTGACCTTCTTGTCGGTGCACTGGGCGGACAGGATCGTGGCGACCGCCAGCTCCAGCGCGTTGGAGTGGTCGAGTTCACAGTGCGCGTCGGGGTGGGTCTCGGTCAGCACCCGCCCGATGCGGCGGGCCCGACGCGTACGGCCGAGGTCGGTCTCGGGGGAGCGCGTGGTCACGACGGCCAGCCTACGTCGCGGGGCCGACGCTCCGGTGGGTCGACGCGGGCGGCGTGCGCTCAGCCACCCGCCGGGGCGCTGATCTTGCCGGACGTGTCGATCTTCGCGCCGGTGTCCGGGAAGTCGGCCCGGGTCACCTCGCGCACCAGCCCGAGGCCCCGGTCCTGCCGGTCCACGGCCGGCCGGCCGACGCCGTTCATCGCGGTCGAGGTGAACGTGCCGCCGACGAAGCGCCCCTCGGCGGTGAGCGACACCTTGAGCACGCCGCCCCAGCCGAGCCGACCGGAGCTGTTCAGCGACTTCCCGCCGCCGGCGAAGTTGCCCAGGCTGTAGGCGATCAGCCGGCCCCGGTAGAACTCCATGCCGCGCAGCACGTGCGGGCCGTGCCCGACCACCAGGTCCGCGCCGGCGTCGATCACGGTGCGGGCGAAGCGCATCGGGTCGCCCCGGTTCTCACCGACGTACATCTCGGTGCCCGGCTTCACCCGCGTCCGGTCGGCGCCCTCGGCGCCCATGTGCACCTGCACCACCACCAGCTTGGCCATCCCCTTGGCCATCTCGATGACCTGCTTGGCGGCGTCGAGGTCGATCAGGCTGTTGGACCACGGGTACGACGAGAAGCCCACCACGGCCACCTTGACGCCCTTGACGTCGACCACGGTGATCTCGCCGGGCGCGCCGGTGTGCTTGAGCCCGTGCGCCTCCAGCGCCGACTGGGTGTTCTCGTAGCCCTGCTGGCCGTAGTCGTTGCCGTGGTTGTTGGCCTGGTTGAGGAGCTGGAACCCGGCCGAGCGCAGATGCGCCGCGTAACCGGGCGGCGCCCGGAACTGATAGCAGTTCTGCGGGTTCGGGCCGCACTTGCCGGCACCGGTGTCGTCGGTGAGCGGCTCCTCCAGGTTGCCCATCACCAGGTCGCCCTTGAGCGCGGACTTCACGTCGTCGAAGAAGCCCTTGCCACCGTTCGGGGGCAGCCGGTTCGGCGCGTTACCCATGATCACGTCACCGGTGGCGGTGAGCGAGATCGACGCCTCGGTCGAACCGCCGGGCGCCGCCGGCTGGTCACCCGTGGCGGGCCCGGCCGAGCCGGTCGAACCCCCGCCCTGGCCGGTCTGCCAGATCGGGCCGTCACCATCGCCGGAGTCCGAGCAGCCGGCGGCGAGCAGGACGGCGACGAGCGCGACGAGCGTGGCGAGGCGCGAGCCGGGAAGGCGGCCCCGCCGGCCGGGGCCGGTGGGGTGCGGGCCGGCGGCGCGGCGGGAACGGGACGCAGAGCGGGCGGGAGCGTACATCGTCGGCGACGCTACCGTGCCGGGAACGCCACGACGAGGACCGAATGGCCGGAACACCCGGACCGGCGGTTGTCGGCGGGGCCCGCCGGCCCGCCCCGCACGGCGGCGGCCCGCCGGTCGGACCGGCCAGGACGGCACGTCAGCCCGCCTGCCGGTCGGACCAGGGCACCACGGTGCCGGCGCCACCGGCCCGGACAGCGGCGCACACCGCGCGGGCCAGCGGAGCGCCCCAGGCCGAGCGGGGACCGCCGTACGGGGCCGGCTCGCCGTCGGCCGGGCAGAGCACGGTGACCGCGTCGGTGGGGGTGCCGGTGGCCGGCAGCCCCAGCTCCCAGATCGCCTGCGCCTTCGCCTCGGTGGCGGTGGCCACCGCGTTGACCAGCGCCGCGTCGCCGAGGCGCGCCGGCACGTACACGACGATGTTGACCGTGCCGACCCGCTGGGCGGGCGTCGCGGGCGCCGGCGCGGCGGCCCACACCGGGGTGCCCAGGCCGACGGTCGCCCAGACCCGCACGCCGCCGTCCGTCCGGCGCACCACCTCGCTCACGTCCACGCCGGTCAGCAGCCCCACCCCGGGCCCGTCCAGGTCCAGGTCGCGGGCCAGCTCGGCCAGGTGGGCGGCGGGGTCCTCCCGGTCGTACGACATCGGCACGGTCGCGTTCAGCACCCACCGGCGGACGCCGATCCCCCCGCCCAGCGGCGCGGAGCCGACCGCCAGCAGCGGCGCCGGCGCCCGCCAGCACAGCAGCGGGACGTCCCGCCCGGATTCGGACCGACTGGTCAGGGTGGGCTCGCTCAGCACGCCGGTCACCCTACGATCACAGGTGGGGACGGGTGGTGCCGACCCGGCCCGGAGGGCGGGGATCCAGGGGTGCACCTCCGATTCCTGCTCATGTGCGCCTAGACTGGCGGCGCGCGAGGGATCAGCGGACGGCGGACCCGGGCCGACGGACGGCAGGCGCAGGCGGAGGTGCGCGATGGACGAGGTACTGGCCCGCAGCGGGATCTTCCAGGGTGTCGACCCGGAGGCGGCCGAGGCGCTCGCCAAGGAGATGGAGACGATCGACGTCCGCAAGGGCGAGGTCGTCTTCAACGAGGGCGAGCCCGGCGACAGCCTCTACATCCTCCTGTCCGGCAAGATCAAGGTCGGTCGCCGCGCCGCGGACGGCCGGCAGAACCTGATCGCCGTGATGGGCCCGTCGGACATGGTCGGCGAGCTGTCGCTGTTCGACCCCGGCCCGCGGACGGCGACCGCCACCGCGGTCACCGACACCCGGCTGGTCCGGCTGCGCAAGCAGGCCCTGCGGCCGTGGCTCAACAATCGGCCCGAGATCGCCGAGCAGTTGCTCCGGGTGCTGGCCCGCAGGCTGCGCCGGACGAACGACTCGCTGGCCGACCTGATCTTCACGGACGTGCCGGGCCGGGTCGCCAAGAACCTGCTCCAGATGGCCGGCCGGTTCGGCACCCGCGACGGCGGCGTGCTGCGGGTGACCCACGACCTCACCCAGGAGGAGATCGCCCAGCTCGTCGGCGCCTCCCGGGAGACCGTCAACAAGGCGCTCGCCGACTTCGCCTCCCGCGGCTGGCTGCGCCTGGACGGCAAGAGCATCATCATCCTCGACCCGGAGCGCCTGGCCCGCCGCGCGCGCGTCTGACGCACCTCCGGCCGGCGTTCCCGGCCCTGCCTCGTTCCGGCCCGGCCCGCCTCGCGCGGTCCGGGCCGTTTCGCGCTGCCCGGCGGGCGGTGCCGGCGGGACGTCTGCCGGGCGCAGAATCGCTGGACGTGCCGGCGCCGGGTCCCGCAGGCTCGGACGATGCCTGACCGCGTCGCCGTCCTCTCCGACATCCACGGTGTGCTGCCGGCGCTGGACGCCGTCCTGGCCGAGCCGGACGTCGCCGCCGCCGACCTGATCGTGCTCACCGGCGACCTGGCCGCCGGCCCGCAGCCGGTCGAGGTGCTGGACCGGCTCACCGAACTCGGCGACCGGGCCCGCTGGGTCGGCGGGAACGCCGACCGGGAGCTGGTCGAGGCGCGGGCCGGGAAGCCGGCGGGGATCGAGGTCTCCGACTGGGCCGCCAGGCAGCTCCGCGACGACCAGGTGGCCCGGCTGGCCGCGTTGCCGAAACGGCTCACGCTGCCGGTGACCGGCCTCGGTGAGGTGCTGTTCTGCCACGCGACGCCCCGCGACGACGAGGAGGTCGTGTTGGTCGACTCCCGGCCGCAGCGCTGGGCCGAGGTCTTCGCCGACCTGCCGGCCGAGGTGGGCACCGTGGTCTGCGGGCACACCCACATGCCGTTCACCCGGCTGGTCGACCGCCGCCTGGTGGTCAACCCGGGCAGCGTCGGCATGCCGTACGGGGGCGCGGGCGCGTGGTGGGCGCTGCTCGGACCCGGCGTGCACCTGCGCCGCACCCGCTTCGACACGGATGCCGCCTGCGCCGAGGTGGTCGCCGGGTCCGGTTACCCGGAGGCGGCGCGGTGGGTCGACGAGTACCTGCGCGGGCGCTACTCCGACCTGGACGCGCTCACCGCCTTCGGCCCCCGGGACGGCCGCTGACCGACCTCGTCGTCCACGCTGGACAGGGACGTCCTGAGCCGCAACTCTGCGATAGCGTGACGTGATGGGCCGGCGGTACCGGATTCTCCTCGTCTCCAGCAGCGGCGGCGTCCTGCTGGACCTGCTCGCCCTGCGCCCCTGGTGGGAACGGCACGACCCGGTCTGGGTGGCGGTCCGCGCCCCGGACACCGAGGTCGCGCTGGCCGGGCAGCGGGTGCACTGGCGGCCCGAGCTGTCGACCCGCACCCGGCTCCGGGTGCTCCCGGCGACCTGGCGGGCCCTGCGGCTGCTGCGACGGGAGCGACCCGACGTGGTGGTGTCGGCCGGCACCGGGGTGGCCGTCGGCGTCTTCCTCGCCGCGCGCCTGCTCCGGGTGCCGTCACTGTGGCTGGAGACGTTCAACATGACCGGGCCGGCCGGGGCCGCCGCCCGGCTCTGCTCCCGACTCGCCGCCGCCGTGCTGGTGCAGCGGCCCGCCCTGCTGGCGTCCCGACCCCGCGCGGTGCTCATCGGGGAGCTCTACTGACCATGGCCCGCGTCCTGGTCACCGTCGGCATGGGTCCGTGGCCGTTCGACCGCCTGGTCGCCGCCGTCGCACCGCTCTGCGCCGCGCACGAGGTGTTCGTCCAGACCGGCACCTCGACCGTGACGCCGCCCTGCCCCTACGCCGCGTTTTTGCCCCTGGACGACCTGCGGGAGCGGCTCGCGGCGGCCGACGTGGTGATCACCCACGCGGGCAACACCGTCCGGCTGGTGCAGCGGCTCGGCCGGGTGCCGGTGGCGGTGGCCCGGGAGGCGGCGCGGGGCGAGATGGGCAACGACCACCAGGTCGCCTACCTGCGTGAGGAGGAGCGCTCGGGCCGGGTGGTCGCGGTGTGGGACGTGGCCGACCTGCCGGCCGTGGTGGCCGCGCATCCCGAGCGGCAGCGGCGGCTGGTCGCCGAGCGACCGTTGCCGGGCGCGGTCGACGGCGAGCGGCTGGCCGACACGCTGGACGCGCTCTGCGCCCGGCTGGTCCGATGAGCGACGCCGACGAGCGCCCCGCCGGTCCGACGAGCGACGCCGACAAGCGCCCCGCCGGTCCGACGAGCGACGCCGACAAGCGCCCCGCCGGTCCGACGAGCCGCACCGGCGAGGCGACCGGCGCGCCGCCCTTCGCCACCCACCCGCTGCGCCGCTACGCGTTCGCGTGGACGGCGCTGGCCGGGCGCACCGGCCGGCACCTCGACCTGGGCTGCGGCCCCGGGGAGTTCGTCGGCGCGCTGCACCGGCACGGCACGGTGACGTGCGAGGGCGCCGACCCGCACCCGGGCTACCTGGCCGGGCTGGCCGCCCGCCACCCGGACCTGCCGCTGCACCGGCTCCGGGTGGGCGGGCCGCTGCCGTTCGCCGACGGCCGCTTCGACTCGGTCAGCCTGCTCGACGTGCTGGAGCACGTGCCCGACGAGGCGGCGGTGCTCGCCGAGGCGCACCGGGTGCTCGCCCCCGGTGGGCTGCTGGTGCTCACCGTGCCGCGCCGGCACGTGTTCAGCTTCCTCGACCCCGACAACGCCAAGTTCGACTTCCCCCGGCTGCACCGCCGGATCTACTCGTGGCGGTTCGGCGCGCAGGTGTGGCACAGCCGCTTCGCCGACCTCTCCGACGACCTGCGCGGCGACATGTCGGTCGGCCGGGACCGGCACACCAACTACCGCACCGCCGACCTGCTCCGCCTGCTGCACGCGGCGGGTTTCACGCCGACCACGGTGACCGGCGCCAACCTGTTCTGGCGCTGGTTGCAGATCCCGGCGCTGCTCACCGGCGGCCCGGTACGCCGGCTGCTGGAACGCGGCATCCACCTCGACGGCCGGCTGTTCCGCTCGGCCAACCTCTTCGTCGTCGCGCGGAGACGCCCGTGAACGGGCCCGACACCACCCGGAGGCGACCGTGAGCGTGACCGACACCGCCCGGCTGGCCTGGTTCTTCGGCCGGCTCGCGGTCAAGGAGCGGGTCGCGCCCCGCCTGCACGTGCGTCCGCTGGTCGCCGAGCTGTTCCTCACCGACAACTGCAACCTGCGCTGCACGAGTTGCGGCTGCTGGACCACCAACACCAGGGGCGAACTGTCCACCGAGGAGTGGCGGGACGTGCTGCGCCAACTCGTCGCGCTCCGCATCCACAAGGTGAACTTCACCGGCGGTGAGC
Source organism: Micromonospora ferruginea (assembly GCF_013694245.2). Taxonomy (NCBI): domain Bacteria; kingdom Bacillati; phylum Actinomycetota; class Actinomycetes; order Micromonosporales; family Micromonosporaceae; genus Micromonospora; species Micromonospora robiginosa. Next base: position 5,721,639 of record NZ_CP059322.2, on the reverse strand, counting down.
CGCTGATCCGGCCGGACGCGCTGGCGCTGATGGCGTACGCCACCGAGGTGGGGGTGCGCCACCTGCACCTGAACACCAACGGCATCCGGCTCACCCCGCCCGTCCTGACCGAGGTGCTCGCCGCCGGCGTACGCAGCTTCAACGTCTCGGTCGACGGCCCGAACGCGTTGGTGCACGACCGGATCCGGGGGCGGCTCGGCGCGTTCGAGACGACGACCCGGCACCTGCGGAACCTGATCGCGGAGCGCGACCGGCTCGGCCTGAAGGTGCGGATGAACTTCACCGTCATGCGGGACAACGTGGACAGCCTGCCCGGCATCGCGGCGCTGGCCCAGGAGCTGGGGGTGGCGCTCTATCTCAACCTGGTCACCGACCGGACGTTCCTGTTCCGCACCGACGCGGTGACCGGCCAGACCGACGTGGCCGGCGACCGGCTCGACGCGGCGCTCGCCGAACTGGAGGCGATGGCCCGCGCCGACCGGAGGTGGCTGCCGCGCTACTCGGAGCTGCGCTACCTGCGCGGGCACTTCGACGACCTGGTGCAGCGCGACCTGCCCTGCGCGGAGTCCCAGCTCAAGCTGATGGTGCACTCCCGGGGCGAGGTGGGCGGCTGCTGGGCGCACGACCCGACCGCCTCGGTCCGGCAGCGACCGATCGCGGAGATCGTGGACGCCCCGGAATACCGCGAGGAGCACGCGAAGCTGTTCCGCAAGGAGTGCGTGGGCTGCGGCAGCAACTACAGCCTCAACCTGCGCTGGCGACCGGGCACCTACCTGGCCGACCGGCAGTGGCGGCGCGGGCGGCGCAGCCTTGTCTGAGCCGATGCGCCCGAGCCAGCCGCTGTACGACGCGCTGGCCCCCGGCTACGAGGAGCACTTCGCGGTGCCGCACCGGCGCGCGTACGACGACCTGGCGTGGGAGCGGGTGCGGGCGCTGCTGCCGCCGGACGGGCCGGTGGTGGACGCCGGCTGCGGTGTGGGCCGCTGGGCCCGGCGGCTGCTCGACCTGGGCCATCCGGTGACCGGCGTGGAGCAGGCGCCGGGGATGGTCGCCGAGCTGCGCCGCCGCCCGCCCGGTCCCGGCTTCACCCTGGTCGAGGGCTCGATGACCGAGGTGACGTTGCCCGCCACGGCCGGCGCGGTGCTGGCCATGGGCTCCCTGCAGTACACCGCCGACCCGGAGGCCACGGTCCGGCACCTGGCCGGCTGGCTGCGCCCGGGCGGGGTGCTGGCCGTCCTGGTGGACTCGCTGGTGGGCCTGGTGCTGGAACTGGTCGGCGACGGCCGGGGCGACGAGGCGGCGGACCGGCTGGCCCGGCGCCGGGGCGTCTGGCGGTCCGACGGGCACGCCGCCGACCTGCACCTGCTGGACCGCGCCCGGCTGGAGGCCGCGTTCGCCGCCGCCGGGCTGGTCGAGGTCCGCAGCACCGGGTTGCTGGTCAGCGCCGGGCCGCTGGGCCGGGCGGGGCTGGCCCAGCGACTCGCCGCCGACCGGGACGCGCTGCTGGCGCTGGAACGCCGCCTCGGCGACGACCCGGTCCTCGCCGACGCCGGCAAGCAGTTGCTGGTGACCGGCCGCCTCCCGGGCTGACCCGCGTCGGTCAGCGCAGGCAGCGGCGCAGCGCGGCGACGACCCGTTCGGCCTGTTCCACGGTGAGTTCCGAGGACATCGGCAGGGCCAGCGCCTCGGTGTCCAGCCGTTCGGTGACCGGCAGCCGCTCGCCGCCGCCGAGCGGGCCGCGGTGGATCGCCGCGAAGTAGGGCTTGGTCTGCACGCCGAGGGCGGCCAGCTCCGCCGCCACCCGGTCCCGGTCGGCGATCCGGGCCACCCAGTGCACCCAACAGTGCCGGTTCCCGGGGCGGACCTGCTGGACGCCGACCGGCAGGGTGCGGGCGGCGGTCGCGTACACCTCGGCCACCTCGGCCCGGTGCCGGATGAGCGTGTCCAGCTCCGCGAGCTGGTCGACCGCGACCACGGCGTGCAGCTCGTTCATCAGCTCGGAGCGGGTCCAGCCGGCCGCCGAGGCGAGCACCGCCTCGGCGGCGTCGGCGGGCAGCACCAGGGCGCCGCCGGCCCCGCCGGCCGAGACCACCTTGGCGAAGCTCATCGAGTACGAGTGGGCCAGCGCCTGCTGCGCCACCGGGCGGCCCTGGTGCAGGCTGCCGAGGGCGGCGGCGGAGTCGGCCAGCAGCGCCACCCCGGCGGGTTCGCAGACCGCCCGCAGCGCCGGGTAGTCGCACGGGTTGCCGAAGGTGTCCACGCCGAGCACCAGTCGTACCCCGCCCCGGTCGATCGCGGCGGCCACGGCCGCCGGGTCCAGCGTCCAGGTTGCGGCGTCCACGTCCACGAAGCGCAGCGCGTAGCCGAGCTGGACCAGGATCTCCGCGGTCGCGGGAAAGGTGTACGAGGGCAGCACCGCCACGTCGCCGGGCCGGGCCGGGCCGACCGTGGCGGCGACCATGATCCGCAGCGCGGCGGTGCCAGACGCGGTGACCAGCACCCGGTGGTCGTCGTCGAGTTCCAGTTCCTTGCCCAGCCGCTCGGTCAGCTCCCGCGTCCACCGGTTGCCGTGCTTGACCTCGCCGGTGGCGAGCGCCTCCTGCTGGCGGGCGGCCACCAGGTCGGGGACGGCCGGCGGCGGTGGCACGACGACCGGCAGCGGCGGCCGGAACAGGGGTGTCCCGTCGTCCACCTCGGCGGCCAGCGTCGCCAGGTGCGGGCGGAGCGGCCCGATCCGGTGGCCGGCGGCGGCGAGCTTGTCGGTGACCACCCGACCGGAGCTGTCCGGCGCCTGACGGGGCACGGTCAGCAGCGGCGCCGAGCCGCCGCACAGGTCCCGGATCCAGGTGGCGACGTCGGCCAGCGGCACCGGCGCCCCGCCGACGTTCCACACGCCGGGGCCGATCCCGTCCCGCAGCATCCGGGCGAGGGCGTCCGCGGGCAGGAAGCTGCGCACGGCGTCGGCGGTGACCGGCAGCGGCAGCCTCTGGCGGGCCCGGCGGATCAGCCGGGTGACGACCCGGTGCTGCCCGGCGCCGACGACGTTCGCGAGCCGGAGCACGGTCAGCCGGTCGGGGTCGACCGCGCCGGCGACGAGCCGTTCCTGGGCGAGCTTCGCCATCGCGTACGTCCAGCGACCGCTCGGGTCGGCGTCGGCCATGGTGCGGGCCAGCGGGGCGGCCCGCCAGGGCGGGCAGGGTGTCCGGGCCAGTTCGCGGGCGCGGGCGCACCAGTCGTCGATCTCCTGGAGGGTCCACGGCAGCACGGGCGCGGTGTCCTCGGCGAGCGGGCCGTCCGCCGCGCCGTACACCTCGACGGAGGAGGTGAGCACCACCTGCCGGCCGGCCAGCCGGGGCAGCAGCCGGGCGGTGCTGACGGCGTTGTCCAGCGGCAGCGTCCAGGGCCGGCGGGGGCGCGGCTCGCTCGCGCCGAGCAGCACCACGACGATGCCGGGTGGCAGTTCGGGCGGGTCGTCGGTGAGCAGATCCGCGCGGATCCAGGCGAGGCCGGCGGCGGTGGTCGTCTCGGCCGGCGGGTGACGGTCCACGGTGGTGACCCGCGCGCCGTCGGCCAGCAGTGCCTGGGCGGTCGCGGTGCCGAGGAATCCGGAACCGCCGACCAGCACGAATTCATCCATGTCGTGCCCTCCCCCGTGAACGGAGCACAGTATCGCGGAATCCGGCCGACGGGGGTGTCGGATAACGGGCGCAGAAAAAGTCAGTCTTGACTGTTTGTTTCGGGGGCGGGACGCTGTCCCCGTGCCCACCGCACCGACCCGCGTCCCGCAGCAGGAACGCAGCCGCGCCACCCAGGCCCGGCTGCTGGAGGCGACCGTCGACTGCCTGGTCGAGCACGGCTGGTCCGGCACCACGACCACCGTGGTGGCCGCCCGGGCCGGCGTCTCCCGGGGCGCGCAGTTGCACCACTACCCGACCAAGGCCGCCCTGGTCACCGCCGCCGTGGCCCACCTCGCCGAACGCCGGGCGATGGAGCTGCGCACCGAGGCGGACGCGTTGCCGGCCGGCCCGCGCCGGCTGGACCGGGTAGTCGACCTGCTCGCCGCGGCCTTCACCGGGCCGCTCTTCGTCGCCGCCCTCGAACTCTGGGTCGCCGCCCGCACCGACGCCGAGTTGCGCGACGCGCTCGTGCCGCTGGAGGCGACCGTGGGCCGGGAGATGCACCGGCTCACGGTCGAGCTGCTGGGCGTGGACGAGAGCCGCCCCGGCGTCCGCGAGGCGGTGCAGGCCACCCTCGACCTGCTGCGCGGGCTCGGCGTGGCCAACCTGCTCAACGACGACTCGACCCGCCGCACCGCCCTGCTGCACACCTGGAAACGCCAGCTCGCCACGCTGCTCACCCCGGCCGCCGACACCGACGCGCGCGGACCGCACTGACTCGACGCCCCTGACCGGCACACCCTGCGGAGGCCCCATGGTCGACCCGACCGCACTGCTCGCGGATCTCGCCGCCGAGTCCGACCAGCTCGACGCGCTCGTCAGCGGGCTGCCGCCGGAGGGCTGGTCCCGGGCCACGCCCGCCGCCGGGTGGACCGTCGCCCACCAGATCGCTCACCTGGCCTGGACCGACCACGTCGCCGGGCTCGCCGCCACCGACCCGGACGCGTTCTACGCCTCGGTGCTCTCCGCACCCGACCCGGCCCGCCTGGTCGACGACGGCGCCGAATCCTTCCTCGCCCCGCCGCCCGCGCTGCTGGCCCGCTGGCGGGACGGCCGGACCGCGCTCGCGGCGGCCCTGGCCGCCACCCCGCCCGGCGAGAAACTTCCCTGGTACGGCACCCGGATGTCACCCGCCTCGATGGCCACCGCCCGGATCATGGAGACCTGGGCGCACGGCGAGGACGTCGCCGACGCGCTCGGCGTCACCCGTACCCCGACCGCGCGGCTGCGGCACGTCGCCCACCTCGGCTTCCGTACCCTCGGCCACGGCTTCGCCGCGCACGGCCGCGCGGTGCCGGCGGACCCGGTCCGGGTCGAGCTGGGCGCGCCGGCGGGCGACGAGGTCTGGGCCTTCGGGCCGGCGGACGCCGCCGACCGGGTGACCGGGCCGGCGCTCGACTTCTGCCTGCTGGTCACCCAGCGCCGGCACCGCGCCGACCTGGCCCTGGTCGCCACCGGGCCGGTCGCCGACGAGTGGCTGGACGTGGCCCAGGCGTTCGCCGGCCCACCCGGTAACAAGCGCGAGCCGGCGAGCGGGGTCTCCTCATGAGCGTGCTGCGGGTCGGCAACGCGTCCGGCTTCTACGGCGACCGCTTCGCGGCCTGGCGGGAGATGCTCGACGGCGGCGAGCTGGACGTGCTCACCGGCGACTACCTGGCCGAACTGACCATGCTCATCCTCGGGCGCGACCGGATGCGCGACGAGTCCCTCGGCTACGCCAAGACGTTCCTGCGGCAGGCCGAAGGCGTGCTCGGCACGGCGCTGGAGCGCGGGGTCACGCTGGTCACCAACGCGGGCGGCCTCAACCCGGCCGGCCTGGCCGACGCGGTCCGGTCACTCGCCGCGCGACTCGGCCTGGACGTGCGCGTGGGGTACGTGACGGGCGACGCGCTCCAGCGACCGGACGCGCTGACCGCGAACGCGTACCTGGGCGCGTTCGGGATCGCGGCCTGCCTCGACGCGGGCGCCGACGTGGTGGTCACCGGCCGGGTCACCGACGCGTCGCTGGCGGTCGGGCCGGCGATCGCCCGCTTCGGCTGGACCCGGGACGACCTCGACGCGCTGGCCGGGGCGACCGTGGCCGGGCACCTGATCGAGTGCGGGGCGCAGGTCACCGGCGGCAACTTCAGCTTCTTCACCGAGCTGCCGGACGGCGGGCACCGGCCAGGCTTCCCGATCGCCGAGCTGCACCCGGACGGCTCGTCCGTGCTGACCAAGCACGCCGGCACCGGCGGCGCGGTCACCGTGGAGACGGTCACCGCCCAGCTCCTGTACGAGGTGGGCGGGCCGGACTACCTCGGGCCGGACGTGGTGACCCGGCTGGAAACGGTCCGGCTGGAACAGGAGGGCCCGGACCGGGTACGCGTCTCGGGGGTGCGCGGCACGCCGCCGCCGGACACGCTCAAGGTGGGCGTCAACAACCTGGGCGGCTTCCGCAACTCGATGACGTTCGTGCTGTGCGGGCTGGACATCCCGGCCAAGGCGGCGCTGGTCCGGGGCCAGGTGGAGGCGGCGGTCGGCCCGGAGGGGCTGGAGTTCACGCTGGCCCGCACCGACCACCCGGACGCCGCCGACACGGAGGCGGCGAGCGCGCTGCTGCACGTACACCTGCGCGACGGCGACAAGGCGCGGGCCGGGCGGGCGTTCTCGGCGGCCGCGGTGGAGCTGGCGCTCGCCTCCTACCCGGGCTGCACGCTGACCACGCTGCCCGGCGACGCCACCCCGTACGGGGTGTTCACCGCGGACACGATCCCGCAGGACGCGGTGGAGCACACCGCGGTGCTCCCCACCGGCGAACGCGTACCCATCCCACCGCCCCCCACGACGAAGCGATTGGCGGGGCCCCCGCCTCTACCGAATGCGTTAAGCGGGGGCCCCTCCTTACCCCGCACCCGGCGGGGGCGCTGGGGAGGTGGTGGGCGCGCGGTCGGGCGACAAGGGTGGGGACGCCAACCTCGGCGTCTGGGCCCGTACGGACGCCACCTGGGCCTGGCTGCGCGGCTGGCTCACCGTGCAACGACTGGCCGAGTTGCTGCCGGAGACCGCGACGCTGACCGTCGAGCGGTACGAGCTGCCGAACCTGCGCGCGGTCAACTTCGTGATCCGGGGCCTGCTCGGGCAGGGTGTGGCCGCGTCCACCCGGTTCGACCCGCAGGCCAAGGCGCTCGGTGAGCTGCTGCGCGCCCGGGTGGTCGACCTGCCGGCGGAGGAGGTGCCGGCGTGACCATCGTGGACACCCCGGAGCGCCGGCAGCTCCGCGAGCTGACCCGCGCCTTCGTCACCCGCGAGGTGCTGCCGCACCTGTCGGACTGGGAGCGGGCCGGCGAGGTGCCCCGGTCGCTGCACGAGACCGCCGCGAAGGTCGGGCTGCTCGGCATCGGCTTCGCCGAGTCGGTCGGCGGCAGCGGGGGCGACCTGCTCGACTCGATCGTCGTCACCGAGGAGATCATCCGCTCGGGCGGCTCGTCCGGGCTGGTCGCCGCGTTGTTCACGCACGGCATCGCGCTCCCGCACATCATCGCGGCGCAGGACGAGCACCTGATCGACACGTACGTGCGGCCCACGCTGGGCGGGACGATGATCGGCGCGCTCGCGATCACCGAGCCGGACGGCGGTTCGGACGTGGCGGCCATCCGCACCTGCGCGGTACGCGACGGCGACCACTACGTGGTGAACGGGTCGAAGACGTACATCACCAGCGGCGTCCGGGCCGACTTCGTGACCACCGCGGTCTGCACCGACTTCCCCGGGTCGGGTTCGCTGAGCCTGCTGGTGGTCGACAAGGGCACACCCGGGTTCACCGTGGGCCGGCGGTTGGAGAAGCTGGGCTGGCACTGCTCGGACACCGCCGAGCTGTCCTTCGTCGACGTCCGGGTGCCGGTGGCGAACCGGGTCGGCCCGGAGGACACCGCCTTCCTGGCCATCATGCAGCAGTTCGCCGCCGAGCGGCTGTCGCTCGCCACGCAGGCGTACGCGACCGCGCAGCGCTGCGTGGACCTGGCCGTGCGGTGGTGCCGGGACCGGTCCACGTTCGGTCGTCCGCTCGCCGGCCGGCAGCTCGTCCGGCACCGGCTGGCGGACATGCACACCCGCGCCGAGGCGGCCCGGGCGTACGTGCACGAGGTGGCCGAGCGGGTCGCCGCGGGGCAACCGGTGGTGACCGAGGTGGCGATGGCGAAGAACGTGGCGGTGGCCGCCTGCGACTTCGTGGTCGACGCCGCGCTGCAACTGCACGGCGGCTTCGGCTACCTGCGCGACGCGGAGGTCGAGCGGCACTATCGGGACGCGCGCATCCTCGGCATCGGCGGCGGCACCACCGAGATCATGAACGAGATCATCGCGAAGGGCATGGGCCTGTGACCGTTCTCCGGACTACGATCGACACCTCCGCACCCGCCTTCGCGGCCAACCGGGAGGCGCTGCTGGAACGCCTCGCCGAGCTGGACGCGGCGCTGGACCAGGCCCGCGCCGGCGGCGGCGAGAAGTACGTGACCCGGCACCACAAGCGCGGCAAGCTGCTCCCCCGGGAACGCATCGAGCTGCTGCTCGACCCGGACAGCCCGTTCCTGGAGCTGTCGCCGGTGGCCGCGTACGGCACGGACTTCCCGGTGGGCGCCAGCACGGTGACCGGCATCGGCGTGGTCGAGGGCGTGGAGTGCCTGGTCGTGGCGAACGACCCGACGGTACGCGGCGGCGCGATCAACCCGTGGTCGCTGGCGAAGACCCGGCGGGCGGGTGAGATCGCGCTGGCCAACCGGCTGCCGATGGTGAACCTGGTCGAGTCGGCCGGCGCCGACCTGCCCACCCAGGCGGAGATCTTCATCCCCGGCGGGCGGGTGTTCCGCGACCTGACCCGGCTCTCCGCCGCGAAGATCCCCACGGTCAGCGTGGTCTTCGGCAACGCCACGGCCGGCGGCGCCTACGTGCCGGGCATGTCCGACTTCACCGTCATGATCCGGGACCGGTCGCAGGTCTACCTGGCCGGGCCGCCGCTGGTGAAGATGGCCACCGGCGAGGTGACCGACGACGAGTCGCTGGGCGGCGCGAAGATGCACGCCGGCACGTCCGGCCTGGCCGACTTCCTCGCCGAGGACGAGCGGGACGCCGTCCGGCTGGCCCGGCAGTGCGTGCGCCGGCTCAACTGGCGCAAGGGCGGCCCGCCGCCGCGCAATCCGTCCCCGCTGCCACCCCGGTACGACCCGGAGGAGCTGCTCGGCATCGCCAGCGCCGACCTGAAGGTGCCGTTCGACCCGCGCGAGGTGCTGGCCCGGGTGCTGGACGACAGCGCGTTCGACGAGTTCAAGCCCGCGTACGGCAGCGCGCTGGTGACCGGGTGGGGCGAGCTGCACGGCTGGCCGGTGGGCGTGCTGGCGAACGCCCGGGGCGTGCTGTTCAGCGAGGAGGCGCAGAAGGCGGCGCAGTTCATCCAGCTCGCCAACGCGGCCGACACCCCGCTGGTCTTCCTGCAGAACACCACCGGCTACATGGTCGGCACCGAGTACGAGCAGCGCGGCATCATCAAGCACGGCGCCCTGATGATCAACGCGGTGTCGAACTCGACGGTGCCCCACCTGACGGTGAACCTGGGCGCCTCCTACGGCGCCGGCAACTACGGCATGTGCGGCCGGGCGTACGAGCCGAGGTTCCTGTTCACCTGGCCGAACGCGAAGTCGGCGGTGATGGGGCCGGCACAGTTGGCCGGTGTGCTGTCGATCGTGGCCCGGCAGGCCGCCGCCGCCCGGGGACGCGAGTACGACGAGGACACCGACACCGCGATGCGGATGATGGTCGAGCAGCAGATCGAGTCGCAGTCCGGGGCGCTGTTCCTCTCCGGCCGGCTCTACGACGACGGGGTGATCGACCCCCGGGACACCCGTACCGTCCTCGGGCTCTGCCTGTCGGCGATCCACAACGGACCGGTGAAGGGCGCCGACGGTTTCGGCGTCTTCCGGATGTAGGGGGCTGGCGAATGATCACGAAGCTTCTCGTGGCGAACCGGGGGGAGATCGCCCGCCGGGTCTTCGCCACCTGCCGGGCGCTCGGCGTGGCGACCGTGGCCGTGCACTCCGACGCGGACGCCGACGCGCCGTTCGTGGCCGAGGCCGACCTGGCGGTCCGGTTGCCGGGCAACACGCCCGCCGAGACGTACCTGCGCATCGACCTGATCCTGAACGCGGCCCGGCGGTCCGGCGCGGACGCCGTGCACCCCGGCTACGGCTTCCTCGCCGAGAACGCCGAGTTCGCGGCCGCGGTGACCGACGCCGGCCTGACCTGGGTGGGGCCATCGGCCAAGGCGATCGCCGCGATGGGCGACAAGATGGCCGCCAAGGCGCTGCTCGCCGACGCGGGCGTGCCGATGCTGCCCACCTGGACCGACCCGGAGCAGGTCACCGACTTCCCGGTGCTGGTGAAGGCCAGCGCGGGCGGCGGCGGCCGGGGCATGCGGGTGGTCCGCGACGCGGCCGGGCTGGCCGAGGCCGTCGCGGGCGCGCGCCGCGAGGCGGCGGCGGCGTTCGGCGACGGCACCGTCTTCATCGAGCGGTACGTCGAGCGCGGCCGGCACGTCGAGGTGCAGATCTTCGGCGACACCCACGGCACGGTGGTGGCGCAGGGGGTACGCGACTGCTCCATCCAGCGCCGGCACCAGAAGATCATCGAGGAGGCGCCCGGCGTGCTCCCCGACGACGTGCGGATGCGGCTGCACGAGGCGGCGGTGGCGGCCGGCCGGGCGGTCGACTACGTGGGCGCCGGCACGGTGGAGTTCCTGCTCGCGCCGGACGGGCAGGTCCACTTCCTGGAGATGAACACCCGCCTCCAGGTGGAGCACCCGGTCACCGAGCTGACCACCGGGCTGGACCTGGTCCGGCTGCAACTGCTGGTGGCCGAGGGCGAGCCGCTGCCGGCAGGGGCAACCGACACGGCCTGGATGCGCGGTTACGCGATCGAGGTACGCCTCTGCGCCGAGGAACCGGCCCAGGGCTTCCGCCCGGCCACCGGCACGTTGCACCGGTTCGCGATCCCCGGGGTGGACCGCGAGTTCGGGAACCTGGCCCGCGCCGGCCTGCGTCTCGACTCGGGCGTGGTGGACGGCTCGACGGTGGGCGTGCACTACGACTCGATGCTGGCCAAGCTGATCGCCTGGGCGCCGACCCGGGCCGAGGCGGCCCGCGCCCTGGCCGGCGCGCTGGCCCGGGCCGAGCTGCACGGCGTGGCCACCAACCGGGACCTGCTGGTCCGGGTGCTGCGCAGCCCCGAGTTCGCCGCCGCGGACGTGGACACCGGCTTCCTGGACCGGCATCCCGAGGTCTTCGAACCGCTGTTGCCGGCCGACCAGCTCCCGCTGGCCGCGTTGGCCGCCGCGCTGGCCGGCGCCGCCGCCCGCCGGGCCGCCGCCCCGGTGCTGGCCGGCCTGCCGTCGGGCTGGCGCAACGTGCCCGCCGTCCCCCAGCTCGCCCGCTTCACCGACATCGAGGTCACCTACCGCCTCACCCGCACCGGCACGCTCGCCGAGTGGGAAAGGCGGGGCCCCCGCTTAACGGATTCGGTAGAGGAAGGGGCCCCGCTTAACACCGAGCTGGTGAGCGCCGCGCCGGATCGGGTGGTGCTCGACGTCGACGGGGTGCGGCACGCGTTCCGCGTACACCGGGTGGGGTCGGCGGTCTTCGTGGACGGCCCGGACGGGGCGGCGAGCCTCACCGAGCTGCCGCGGCTGCCCCGGCCCACCGCGGCGCTGGCCGCCGGTTCGCTGCTCGCGCCGCTGCCCGGCGCGGTGACCAAGGTGCACGTCGAGGTCGGTCAGCGGGTCGCCGCCGGTGACCTGCTGCTGACGCTGGAAGCGATGAAGCTCGAACATCCCGTGCTCGCCCCGGCCGACGGTGTGGTGGCGGAGCTGCCGGTGCCGCCCGGCGGCCAGGTGGAGACGGGCGCGGTACTGGCCGTGGTCGACCCCGAGGAGGACCCGCAGTGAACTTCGACCTCACGCCCGAACAGGACCAGCTCCGCGACGCCGTGCGCGCGCTGGGCCGCAGGTACGGCCACGACTACTTCGTCCGCAAGGCCAAGGCCGGTGAGCACACCACCGAGTTGTGGCATGAGGCCGGAAGACTCGGCTACCTCGGCGTCAACATCCCCACCGAGTACGGCGGCGGGGGCGGCGGCATCACCGAACTGGCGCTGGTCTGCGAGGAGCTGGCCGCGGCGGGCTGCCCGCTGCTGCTGCTCGTGGTCTCCCCCGCCATCGCCGCCACCGTGATCACCAAGCACGGCACCGAGGAGCAGCGCAAGAAGCACCTTCCCGGGCTCGCCGACGGCTCCCAGAAGATCGTCTTCGCGATCACCGAGCCGGACGCCGGCTCGAACTTCCACCGGCTCGGCACGGTGGCCCGCCGCGACGGCGACGACTGGCTGGTCTCCGGCCGTAAGGTCTACATCTCCGGCGTCGACGAGGCCGACCACGTGCTGGTGGTGGCACGCACCGAGGACTCCGCGACCGGGAAGCTCAAGCCGGCGTTGTTCATCGTGCCCACCGATGCGCCCGGGCTGGAGAAGTCCAGGCTGGACATGGAGATCCTGTCCCCGGAGAACCAGTTCCTGCTCTACCTGGACGACGTCCGGCTGCCCGCCGACGCGCTGGTCGGCGAGTCGCTGGACGCCGGCCTGCCGGCGCTGTTCGCCGGGCTCAACCCGGAGCGGATCACGGTCGCCGCGATGGGCGCCGGCACCGGCCGGTACGCGATCGAGAAGGCGTCCGACTACACCACCACCCGCAAGGTCTGGGGCGGCCGGTCGATCGGCTCCCACCAGGGCGTGGCGCACCCGCTCGCGCACGCGGCCGTGCAGGTGGAACTGGCCCGCCTGATGATCCAGAAGGCGGCGGCGCTCTACGACGCCGGCCGCGACCTGGAGGCCGGCGTCTCCGGCAACATGGCCAAGTACGCGGCCGGCGAGGCCGCCGCGCTCGCCGTGGACACCGCCGTCCAGGCGCTCGGCGGGGCCGGCATGACCACCGAGTACGGCGTGGCGACGCTGCTCGGCGCGGTGCGGGCCGGGCGGATCGCCCCGGTCAGCCGCGAGATGATCCTCAACTTCGTCGCCCAGCACGTGCTGGGCCAGGACAAGTCCTACTGAGTCGTCGGGTCCGCCCGTGACCGGAACTCAGGTGGCCGTGCGGCAGGCGGCGTCGATCCGGTGCACCGGGCGGACCCGGCGGCCCAGCCCCTCCAACAGCGAGTCCTCCACGTGGAAGTCGCGCACCCGCAGTTGCCGCCGGGGCAGTTCGTCCTCGCTCGGGCAGAGCACCTGCGCGCGTACCTGGCCGACCGGCAGGTAACGCACGCCGCCGCGCTCCTGGAGGAGCACCACGTCGACGTCGTCCACGGTGACCACGTGACCGCGGACGTCCTCCATGACGCCGGGCGACGACTCGACGGTGGTCACGGTCAGCGGCAGCACCGGCGTGGTGATCACCGGTAGTGCGGCCCAGACCAGCATGGCCAGCACCGCCGCCTCGGTGATCGAGGCGAGCGGCCGGATCACCGCCGCCGGCAGCGGGCCGGTCACGAAGAGCGCCAGCACCGGGGGTACGACCAGGAGCGTCAACGCGAGCGCCTCCCGCTGCCGGACGGCGTCGAGCAGGGTGGGCCCGAGCAGCCAGAGATATCCGGCGAAGCCGGCGGCGAGCAGCAGCAGGCGGGGTGCCCGCTGCTCGTGCAGCCGTTCCGGGCTGAGCTGGAAGGCGGCCACGAACGCCGGGAGCAGCAGCGGCAGGTACAGCAGCGGCCAGGTGCCCAGCGCGAGCAGGAAGCTGGCCACCGCGAACCAGGCCGGGGTGCTGTCCACCCATCGGGCGAAGAGCGGGCGGCGGGTGCCGGGCGGCATCCGCTCCACGCTCACCCGCAGCACCGCGCCGAGCGCGAAGACCGCGACCAGGGCGGTGGAGAGCAGCGCGGCGGCCGTGGTGAGGAAGCCGGCCAGCAGGTTGACGGTGCCGACGTTGGCCACCAGCAGCAGCGTGGTCTGCAACTCGCCGCCCGCCTCGACGCCGAGCCGGAGCACCGAGAAGACCGCCGGCACGCCGACCACCGCGGTCCAGAACGACTGGGTGGCCCGGGCGCGGCGCTCGGCCGGGTCGGCCGGCGGCGGTACGGGTCGGGCGGGCGGCGCGCCGACCGACCCGGAACCGGTCGGGGTCCGACGGGGCGGCGGGGCGGCGCCCGGCACGTCGCCTTCGGGCGGGGCGGCCTCGGGCGGGGCGGTCATCGCCGGGGCGCCTTGTCGTCGAAGTCGACGAGCTTCGGCACGTTCAGCGGCTGCGGCTGGGACTTGTCCGCCTTCAGCCACGGTCCGAGCGTGCGGTTGTAGGCGGTCAGCCAGGGGCTGCTGATCCCGTCCCGACCCTCCAGGTAGCTCTTCTGCAGGGCGAACGCGACCAGGTCACGCAGCGCCGGGTCGCCGATCGGCACGCCGACGCCGAGCAGTTCGCTGGTGCCGAACGGCATGTCGACGATCTCGAACTCGGTCGGGTACTGCGACAGGAAGCCGGCCAGGATGGTCTCGTCGGAGCTGACCGCGTCGTAGCGCCCTTCCCGGATGCCCCGTACGCAGTCCCCGACGGTCTTCACCACGTATGCCCGGACCTGGTGCTTCTCCAGCTCCGCCTCGGTGGTGGAGCCGCCGCTGGTGCAGATCTTCAGCTCCGGCCGGCGCAGGTCCTCGATGGTGCGGACGCGGTCGCGGAGCCGCTTCGGCACCATCACCTCCTGGGTGGTGACGAAGTACGGCCCGGCGAAGCTGATCAGCTTTTCCCGTTCCTCGGTCATCGAGAAGCTGGACACGACCAGGTCGACGGTGCCGCCCTGGAGCGCGGGGATGCGGTCCTCGGTGTCCAGCGCCACCCACTGGATGCGCTGTTCGCCCTGGAAGCCGAGCGACGCGGCGATGTAGCGGGCGATCTCGACGTCGAAGCCGGTGTGCGCGCCGTCGCGCAGTTCGCCCATCAGCGGCTCGGTCTCGGAGATCCCGATCTTGATTTTCGCCTGGCCGTCGACGTGCGACTCGTGCAGCTTGTCGAGGACCGACGGCAGCGGGGGTTCGCGCCGGTTGTCGCAGCCCGCGGCGGCGGCCAGGGTGAGCGTGACCGCCACGGCCAGCGTGGTGGCGAGCGAGCGGAGCCGGTGGCGGGGCGGAACCTCGGGCATCGGGCACCTCGATCACGGACACGTCGACAGGGGCACCCAGAGTAGCGGTCGACACACAATGGGCAGTGTCGCCGCGGGCCCGGGATACGGCGGGCGCCCGATCGCCCGCCGTACCCCGGGGGTCCGTCAGCGGACGGTCAGCGTGCCGACCGCGGGCCGCGGGGTGGCCACCGGCGGCAGCCGCTTCGGCTCGCCCCGGCCCGGCTCGCCGGCACGGGCCAGCTCGCTCTTGGGCGCGTCCGCCCGCTCGGCCGACGGGTCGTCCTGGAACGGCTGGGAGTCACCGACGCAGCGCGTGCCCTTGGCCGGCGGCTTGCCGGTGAGCAGGTACGCGTCGACCTTGCCGGTCACGCACGCCGAGGTGCCGTACGCGGTGTGGCCCCAACTGTCGCTGCTGAGCAGCCGGCTGTTCGGCAGCAGTTGGGCCGAGCCGACCGCGCCCTGGTAGTTGGTCGCCGGGTCCCAGTAGTTGCCGACCACCAGCACCGGGGCGGCGGTGGTGCGGTTGAACGGGCCGGTGTAGGCGTCCTCGTCGCGCACGGTCCAGGTGTTGCGGGCGCAGGGCGAGGTGCCCCAGGCCCAGGCCCGCCCGAAGTAGGGCGCCCGCTGGTCCTCCTTGGCCGACAGCGCCGGCCAGGCGTCCGCGCTCTTCGGGTGGTAGGCGTCGGTGCAGTCCACGGTGAGGAACGTCTCCAGCCCGTTGTTGTACGGGAAGTCGTACCCCCGCTGCTGCCGGGCCTGCGCGGCGCGGGCGGCGAGCGCCTTGCGGGCCGTCGCGGTGGCGGCCTTGCCGGCGGCCGGGTCGGTGGCGGCCAGCAACTGGACGGTGATCTCCACGACCGACGACCAGCCATACGGGTCGTAGAGCGCGCCGAGCGTGGCGCCGACGAAGTCGGCGTAGCTGACGGTGTAGGAGCCGTAGTCCGGGTCGTCGATCACCACCGGCTTCTTGCGCAGCCGCTTCGCGACCGTCTCGTAGGCGGCGACCGGGTTGCCCTTGGCGGCCAGCTCGCACTTCTCGGGGCCGACCTGGCCGCACCGGACGAGGATCTCGTGCAGCGCCTTGTAGGCGCCGTCGGCGCTGCGCAGCCGGGTCTCCTGGAGCTGGTCGCGGGCCTTGCCCTGGCCGACCCAGGCGTTCGGGTTGAGCACGCCGTCCACGACGAGCGCGCGGAACCGGTCCGGGAACATGTTGGCGTAGTACTGACCCAGCGCGGTGCCGTAGCTGAAGCCCAGGTAGCTGAGCTTCTTGTCGCCGACCGCCCGGCGCAGCACGTCCATGTCGCGGGCCACCTCGGCGGTGGACGCCGCGCCGGTCAGCGGCTTGCCGGTGGTCGAGCACGCCTTGCCGACCGCCTTCGACGAGGCGACGTACGCCTTCTCCTCGGCCTTCGTCCACGGGAAGGCGACGTTCAGCCCGGCGTACGCCCGGGTCTGGTCCTTCACCGACGGGAAGCACTTGATGTTGTCGCTGGCCGCCACGCCGCGCGGGTCGACGCCGACGACGTCGAAGCGGTCGAGCAGGTCGTCGCCGAGGAAGTAGGGCGCGGCGAGCGCGATGTCCGTGCCGGAGCCACCCGGGCCGCCCGGGTTGAGGAAGAGGCTGCCGACCTTGTGCTGCTGGTCGCGGGCCTTCACCCGGAGCAGCGCCACCTCGGTGGTGGCGCCCTTGGGCTGGTCGTAGTCGAGCGGCAGCCGGACGGTGGCGCACTCGGCGTAGTCGTAGCAGGCGTACCAGTCGAGCTTCGGCGTCGGCACGCGATCCACCCGGCGCGCCTCGGCCGCGCTGGTGCGGTCGTACGTCGGCGGTTGCGCTGCCGGGGCGGCGGCCGCGGCGGGCGCGACGGCCGATCCGGCGAGGAGGATCCCGGCGATCCCTGTTGCGGCGAGGGACCGGACTACTCGGGGCATGTGGCTGCCTTCCGGTGGGGAACAGATCCGTCGAGGGAACCTCGACCCCCGTCACTGTAGGGATCGGCGGCCGTCGGAGGTGCCCCTCGAACACGGACCAACACGGCAAATAGCCAAGTGATGTAACGATTTTTTCTCGATCGACGCTTTTTGCGCTCCGAAGTGGAGCGCGTGTGTGACGGGAAGCCGTCGCATGGCAGCGGTTGACAGGTCGACGCGCTAAGCCATGCTTGTCGGGTGAGTTCGTTCCCGAGGTCGAGTGCGCGGACGAAGGCCGTCGTCGCGTGCGTGGCGACGCTGGTCGCGCTGGTGACGCTGGCGGCCTGGCGGCCGGCCGGCATCCTGTCGGTCGTGCTGGCCCTGGTCTGCGTCGTGCTCGGCATGATCGCCGGCGTGACCGTCACCTCCGCCCGACAGTCCGGCGGCGCCGAACCCCCGCGGGCCGAGGACTGGCCGGCCTCCGACCCGAGCTTCGGGGTGGACGCGGACACGCTCCAGGCGATCGACCCGCGCGCGGTGCGGAACCTGCGCGCCCCCGGCGGTCACCCGATCGACGCGGACACGCTGGAGACGCTCGACCCACGGTCGGTGCGCCAGCAGCAGCGGGCCGGGAACGGGCTCAGCGACCGGTGAGGGTGGGGCGGGCGAGCGCGTTCACGCCCTGCCCGGCCAGGCAGCGATAGGTGCGGTCGGCCTCGGTGGCGGCCGGCGGCAGCACCTCCAGGTTCCACCCGGTCGCTTTCTCGACGCCGCTGACCAGTCGGAACGTGCCGGTGTTGCAGACCTTGCGGACGGCCGGGTCGGCGGTGACCGCGTCGTGCGCCGCACCGGCGAGCGCGGCCGGCAGGTCACCCGCGGCGTAGGTCTCCCAGGTGTGCTGCCCGTCGCACGGCACCCGGCTCGCCTCGGCCCGGTCGCGGCGCAGCCGCACCGGCCCGTAGCACTCCAACTCGGACCCGCAGCGCGCGCCGGCCGGGAGCCGGACGTCGGTGGACGCGCACCCGGGCAGCGACGTCGCCCCGGCCACGCCGGTGGCCAGCACGGTCGGCGACACCGCCGGCGGCGACCCACCGGCCAGCCAGGCTCCGCCGGCGGCGGAGGCGGCCAGCGCGAGCACGCCGGCCCCGCCCAGGAACCAGCGCCTCGGCCAGCGCCGGCTCCGCGTCGGCACGGTCGGGTGGTCGTCCTTGACCGGCTGGCGCGGGCTCGGCCCGCCGGGGCGGCCGTACGGGCCGCCGGTGCCGACGAACGGCGGGGCCGGGGCGCCCGGGTCGAGCGGGAGCGCGGCGAGCATGCCGCGCAGCTCGACGGCGGAGGGCCGCTCACCCGGGTCGTTGGACATGCCCAGCCGCAGCACGTCGATCAGTTCGTCGGGCACGCCGGGCAGGCCGGGGATCGGGTGTTGGAACATCTCCAGCACGGTGACCAGGCTCGGGCTGCGCTCGGACTGCCAGCGCGGCGGCCGACCGTGCATCACCGCGTAGAGCGTGGCGCAGAGCGCGTAGACGTCGACGGCCGGGCTGGGCGGGCTGTGGCTGAACATCTCCGGCGGCGCGTACGCCGGGGTGAGCACCTCCAGCGTGACCGAGGCGTCGCGCACCTCGGCCAGCACCGCGAGCCCGAAGTCGGCGAGCACCGCCGAGTTGAACTCGGAGTGCAGGATGTTGGCCGGCTTGACGTCGCGGTGCAGCACGCCGGCGGCGTGCGAGTGGGCCAGCGCGTCGGCGATCTTGACACCGAGGTCGCGGGTCTCCGCGGGGCCCAGCGGCGAGGTGCGCATCCGCTCCGCGTACGAGCCGTCGCAGAGTTCCATGATCAGGTAGGGGTGCTGGTCGACGGTGACCCCGACGTCGAAGAGGTCGACCACGTGCGGATGCGACGACATCCGGCCGGCGGCCCGCGCCTCGCGCAGGAAGCGGGCCTGGTCGCGCTCGCTGTCCAGCGTCCGGTTCTCGACCTTGACCGCCACCTCCCGCCCCACCGAGATCTGGGTCGCCCGGTAGACGGTGGCGTAACCACCCCGGGCGAAAACCTCCAGATCGGTCAGACCGGGCACGATGGGCAGCCGCAGGGCGCCGGGCGGGGTCTCGGTCACGGCTCGAAAATACCCAACGGTCCCGGTCGGTCAGCGCGCCGCGTCGGAGGCCGGTGCCGGCACCGGGTCGCCCGGCCCCACCGCACCGGCCGGACCGGCGGTCGCCCGGCGCGCGTCCCACCACAGGCCGGCGGCGGTCGCCAACGCGCCCAGCCCCTCCCACGCGGCCACCCCGAAGAACCGCCCCGGCGCCACGTCGGAGAGCACCGCGATGGTGAACACGGTGAACGTGACCAGCCGGAACCAGACCGTGAAGCGGTAGAACGGCCGCCACTCGGTGGCGACCGCGAGCAGGTAGTAGACGCCCATGTTGAACGAGGCCATCGAGGAGGCGGTGAGGAACGTGCCGGTGTAGTCACCCGGCGCGCGTTCGGCCGGCACCTCGAAGCCGAGCAGGCGTAGCTGCGTCTCCGGCCAGATCAGGCCCAGCGCGCCGAGCAGCAGCGCCAGCAGCCCGAAGACCGCGATCGTCCAGCCGGCGCCGGAGCGCGGCAGCCTCATCGTCCCTCCCCACGAACGCCCGCGGTGATCGCCCACGCGCACCGCCGCCCCACGCTAACCGCCACCACCGTGGAACACATCCCCGGAACCGGCAGAACCGGGGGCGGTCAGCCCGCGAGGAGGCGGGCCCGCAACGCGTCGGCGGCGGCCCGCTCGCTGCGCTGCTCGGTGGCGTACGCCAGGCGCACCGCCTCCTCGGCGCCGGCCAGCGCCTCCGCCCGACGGCCGCCGGCGTCCAGCGCCTCGGCCAGCACCAACTGCGCCACCACCTGGCTGCGGACGTCCTCGGCCGGGGCGGAGATCGCCCGCTGCGCCCAGTCCAACGCCTGCTCCCGCTGGCCGTGGGCGAGCAGCGCACCGGCGTACCGGGCCATCGTCTGGCGCCGGGAGAACAGCAGCGAGGGCGCGTTGGCCGCGCCGGTGGCGACCGGGGCGAGCAGCCCCACCGCGGTCCCCGGATCACCGGCCGCGACCCGGGCCATGGCGAGCAGCACCCGCGGCGCGACCTGGGCCGGCGCCTGCGGGTTGTGCGGCTCCACGCTGGTCAGCACCGCGCGCGCCTCCCGCTCTGCGGTCTCGCAGTCGCCCATGTCCAGCGCGACGAAGCCGCGCAGCGTGCCAGCCATGCCGGTGAGCAGCGGGTGGGTGGTGCGGTCGGCATATTCCAGGGCGTCGGTGAACAGGTCGGCGGCGTGTTCCGGCTCGCCCAGCCCCCGTGCCACCACACCGCGCACCACGAGCGCGAAGCCCTGCCCCCAGTCGTCACCCACCTCGGCGAAGTCCCGGTACGCGCGCCGCGCCGCCCGGTCCGCCTCGGCCAGGTCACCCAGCTCGGCGGTCGCGTACGCCTCGACCGCCCGCAACGTGCCCACCGCCCACGCCTCGCCGACCCGCTCGCCGAACGGCAGGAACACCCGGGCCAACCGGCACGCCTCCCGCAGCCGGCCGGCGAGCAGCCGGGCGAACGCGGTGGTGCCGCGCAGCCACGCCCGCCCGTACGGGTCCTTCAGCTCGGCGAAGAGCCGGGCGGCCCGGCCGAGCACCGCGTCGGTGCCGGCGAAGTCGCCCCGGGTGGTGGTCACCCAGGCCAGGTTCTGCAACGACCAGGCCTGCCCGCGCGGGTCCCGGGCCGCGAGGCTGACCTGGTAGGAGGCGGCCAGCCGGCTGCTCGCCTGCCCCAACCGGCCGGCGATGAAGTCGGCCATGCCGAGCCGGCGCATCGCCGAGCCCCGCACGGTCGGCAGGTCGGCGTCGGTGGCCACCTGCAACGCCTCCTGATAGCTGCGCTCGGCCCGCTCGGCGTCGCCCAGGGTCTGCTGGGCCTGCCCGGCCAGCAGCAGCGCGGCGGCCCGGGTGGCCGGTTCGCCGGCGTTCGCGGCGATCTTCTCGGCCGAGGCGAGCGCGTCGGCCGGGCGGCCGATCTGCAGCAGCGCCCGGGCGTGCACCACCCGGTCGGCCGGCGGTATCGCGCCCCGGGCCAGCTCGGCCGCGCGCTCGGCGTACTCGACGGCCAGCGCCGGCTCGCCCAGCCGCAACGACCGGCGGGCGGCCCGGCCCAGCGCGGCGACACCGAGGCCGGCGACCGCCCGGGCCGCCGCGTCCGGGCGGAGCTTCACCGCGTCGGCCAGCGCGGTCGCCCGCTCGACGTGCTCGGCGACGAAGTCGTCCCGGGCCGTCTCGGTGAACCCGCCGGCCGGGGCGCCCGCCCCGACCGCGCTCTCCGGCGCGGCCCAGCGGGCCAGCGCGGCATGCCGTTCGGCCAGCTCGGCCTTGCTCACCCCGGCGTACGCGGCCTCCCGCATCAGCGGGGTGGCGAAGGCGAACCCGGAGCGCGTGCGGTGCAGCATCCGGCGTTGCAGCAGCTCCTCGACGGCCCGGTCCAGCTCCACCGCGGCCACCGCGGCGGGCCGCCCGTCCCGGCCGACCCGCTGCTCGCGCAGCGCCTCCAGCGCGCCGGGGGCCACCGTGTCGCCGACCACCGCGGCGTCGCGCAGCACCGAGCGGGCGTCCGGCGGCAGCGCGTCGATCCGCGCCGCGAGGACGGCGGCCAGGTCCCGGGAGAGCAGCCGGCTGCCGAGCGAGCCGGGGGCGAGCCGCCAGGACACGTCCGCGCCCCGCCCCGGCCCGGCGGTCAGCGCCCCGCGCTCCATCAGCAGCGTGACCAGTTCGGCCAGGTAGAACGGGTTGCCCTGGGCGGTGGCGAGCAGCCGGTCGGTGTCGGCCTGGGGCAGCTTGCCCCCGGACAGATAGCTGGTGAGCAGCCGGGCCGCGTCCGCGCCGCGCAACGGCGGCAGCGCGTGCACCTCGGCGTCCGCGAGCCGGGTCAGCGCGCCGGCGGTCCGCACCAGCTCGGGGCGGCCGAGCAGCAGCACCAGCACCGGCCCGGCGAGCCGGTTGAGGGTCAGCGCGAGCGCCTTGACCGTCTCGGCGGTGGCGTCGTGCAGGTCGTCCACCACGATCACCATCGGCGCCTCGCCGGCCAGCGCGCTGAGCAGGTCAGCGACCGCGTTCGGCACCGCCTCGGCGTCCGGCGGCGGGCCGGCCGCGTTCCACTCGACGCTGTCCTCGGCGGGCGGCAGCTCGGCGTACCCGAGCAGGGCCAGGAGCTGGTCCACGGCGATCGGCGGCGGGTCGCCGGGGAGCCGGGCGAGACGCTGGCCGAGGCGGCGCAGCCGCTCCTCGACGGCCGGTCGGGTGACCGCGGTCGCCGCGTCGTTGGGCAGGCCGACCGCGGCCCGGACCAGGTCGGCCAGGGGCGCGAGCCGGCGCCGCTCGCCGAATGCGGCGCAGCGGACCGAGAGCACCCGGGCGCCGGTGTGCGCCGCGTAGCGCCCGGTGCCGACGTCGTAGCCGGCGGCGAGCCGTTCCACCTCGGCGGCGAACCGGGACTTGCCGATGCCCGCCTCGGCGGTCATCAGCAGCACCCGGGGCTCGCCCCGGTCGATCACCTCGGCGAGCCGGCCGGCGACCCGCCCGATCTCGGTCTCCCGGCCCACGTAGGGCGCCTCGTCGCCGAGACCGGACCGGGTGCCCGGCGCGTCCAGCAGGCCCAGCAGCTCGTACGCCTCGACCGGCTCGCGCTTGCCCTTGAGCCGCAGCGGGCGCAGCGCCCGCCAGGAGGCGACGTGCCGGGTCGCGGTGGAGGTCCGCGCGCCGGCGTAGATCGCGCCGACCGCGGCGGCGTCGGCGAGCCGCGCAGCGGTGTTCACCGTGTCGCCGATGACGGTGTACTCGATGGCGGCCTGGATGCCGGCGATGACGTCGCCGGTGTTGAGCCCGACCCGCAGGCCCAGCGGCGCGCCGCCGCCCCGCTCGTCGTCGAGCACCCGGCGGACCGCCCGCTGCATGGACAGCGCGGCCCGGACCGCCCGCTCGGCGTCGTCCTCGTGCGCGACCGGCGCGCCGAAGACCGCCATGATCCCGTCGCCGGTGAGCTTGTCGACGTGCCCGCCGAACGTCTTCACCGCGCCGGCCAGCGCGGCGAGCACCCGGTCGGTGACCGCACCGACCCGCTCCGGGTCCAGGTCCTCCGACCAGGAGGTGAACTCGGAGAGGTCGCCGAAGAGCACGGTGACCACCCGGCGCTCGGCGGCCGGCAGGGTGGCGGCGGCCGGCAGCGCCGCCCCGCAGTTGTGGCAGAACCGCGCGCCGGGCACGGCGACGGTCCCGCACACCGGGCAGGTCACGGCTGCTCCACTCCGAGGTGTTCGAGCTGGGCCCGGACCGACCACTCGGCGGCCCACCACAGCGACCGGTCGACGTCGGCGTAGACCACGGCGACGACCTCGGGCGCGGTGGTGGCGCCGGCGGCCACGGCGGCGCGCACCTGGTCGAGCCGGGCCCGCCGGTGGGCCAGGTAGAACTCGGCCGCCGCGCCGCAGTCGGCCAGCGCCGGGCCGTGGCCGGGCAGCGCCCGGATCCCCCGGTACGTCGAGAGCAGCTCCAGGCTCGACAGGTAGTCCCCGAGGTGCCCGTCCGGGTGGGCGACCACGGTGGTGCCCCGGCCGAGGATGGTGTCGCCGGTCAGCACGACCCGCTCGCCCTCATGCTCGACCAGGAAGCAGACCGAGTCGGCGGTGTGCCCGGGGGTCTTCAGCAGCCGGAGCGTCATCCCGAAGCCGCCGAAGTCCTCGGCCGGCTCGGTCAGCGGCTCGCCGCCGATGGTGTGCGCCGGGTCGGCGGCGAGCACGTGCACGCCGCCGAGCAGTTCGCTGAGCCGGGGCGCGCCCTCGGTGTGATCGGGGTGCCCGTGCGTGATCAGCACCAGCCCGATCGGCCCGTGCGCGGCGATCGCGGCCAGGTGCCCCTCGTCGGCCGGGCCCGGGTCGACCACCACCGCCGGCGCGCCCGCCCCAGCGCGCAGCACCCAGGTGTTGGTCCCGTCGAGCGTCATCGGCCCCGGGTTAGGCGCCCGCAGAAGCGACACCCACCCCGGCAGTTCCTCCGCGAGCGCCCCTGCCGCCCCGGTCACACGCCCACCCATGGCAGCGATCGTACGACCCCGCCCGCCATCCCCCGCGATCTTGCAGTTCCGGCCCGGGGTTTGTCCTCGTTCGGGGCTTGTGCCGGGGCACAATCTGCAAGATCGCGGGGACGGGGTGTTACGCGACCTCGACGATCAGCTCGACCTCGACGGGGGCGTCGAGGGGGAGTTCGGCCACGCCGACGGCGCTGCGGGCGTGCCGGCCGGCCTCGCCGAAGACGGCGCCGAGCAGGTCGGAGGCGCCGTTGATCACGGCGGGCTGGCCGGTGAAGCCGGTCGCGCTGGCCACGAAGCCGGTCAGCTTCACGATCTTGACCACGTTCTCCAGCCCGACCAGCGTGTCGATGGCGGCGAGCGCGTTCAGCGCGCACCGCTCCGCCAGGTCCTTGGCCTGCTCGGCGGAGACGCCGTTGCCGACCTTGCCGGTGGCGAGCAGCTTGCCCTCGGCCATCGGGAGCTGACCCGAGACGTAGACGTGCTGCCCGGACTGGACGGCCGGCACGTAGCTGGCCACCGGCGGCACCACCTCGGGCAGTTCGAGACCGAGTTCGGCGAGCTTCGCGTGGGGTCCGTTGCTCATCTGCTCTAGCCCTTCGGGCGCTTCAGGTACGCGACGAGCTGCTCCGGGTTCGGGCCGGGCACCACGGAGACCAGCTCCCAGCCGTCCTCGCCCCAGTTGTCGAGGATCTGCTTGGTCGCGTGGACCAACAGCGGAACCGTGACGTATTCCCACTTCTGCATCGGACGAAGGCTCCCTTGCCTGGCATGGACTCCGGTCAGGCACAGCCTACGGTCCGGCCACCTCAGCCGGTCGCGGGACGCTGCTCCGGGGCGGGCGGCTCGCCGCAGGGGCCCAGGTGCTCGTAGCGCTGCGGGCAGCGGCTGCGGTCGGCCAGCAGCAGGTCGCAGAAGACCCGGTGCCGGTTGTTCTGGTCGTCCGCCGTGGAGACGGTCGTCTCGCCGGCGTCCAGCTCGACCAGGAAGCCCAGCGAGGTGGCCACGATGCTGGCGAGCGCGGTGGCCGCCGCCAGGTCGGGCACCCGTACCGGCAGGTGGATGACGTAGCCGGGCTCCTCCTCGTCCCGGCCCCGGCCGATCGGCCGGACCAGCGTCCGGACCACCTCGACCGGGGGACGGTAGGAACGTTCGTTGAACGACGTGCCCGCGCCCGGTCCGTCGGCGTCGCCGGGCCGCGCCGCCCGGTCGCCGGGGGGAAACTGGGCTCGGGGAATGTTCTCCGCGTCGCGCATCCGCTGCCTCCGGGCGTCATACCTGCTCAGGAACACCACCGGGTGGCTCGGAGTCCCCCGATCCGGCCACCGCGTCGCGACGAACGTAGGACGCGGCAACCGTCCCGACAACGGGACGCGCATGACTGATCACGTTAAGTCACATATGCGACACAAGGCTGGTCGGGAACGCGACGGCTTTCTCGCGTCCGGCACGCCGCGGACACGGGGCTGGCAAGCGGCCCGCCGACCGCTACCCTTCCGGACTGGGTGCGCGCGGTCGCTCGCCCACCACCTCGACCCCGTGCCCGTCGCCTGGGGCGGCGACGGGCGCGCCGCAACCCGGGGGAGATCGATGACCCAACCACCCGCCGGTGGCGCCACCGGCACGCCCGGCGAACCCATCCCGCAACCGACCTCCACCGGGGCCACGCCGACCGGGCCCGGCCAGCCGCCGCTCGGCACGCCGCCAGGCCCGGCACCCGGCCACCCGCCCTATCCGTCCGGAGCGCCGCAGCGTAAGCGCCCGACCCTGCTGATCGCCTCGATCGTGCTGGTCGCGGCGGTGCTGCTCTGCGGCGGCGGCGGCACGGTCGCCTTCCTCGCCCTGCGCAACGGCGAGGAAGGCCGGGGCGCGAAGGAGCCGCAGGTGGCGGTGGACGGCTTCGTCAAGGCGGTCTACCAGGACCGGGACGCCGAGAAGGCGGCCACGTTCGTCTGCTCCGCGGCGCGCGACGACGAGAAGATCGCCGCCAAGGTCGCCGAGGTGCAGAAGTACGCCGCCCAATACCAGAACCCGCGGTTCCGCTGGACCAACCCGACGGTCGACAACCAGACCGGGGACCGGGCCACCGTCTCCACCCGGGTCACCATGACCACCGCCGACGAGAAGGTCGCCGACCAGGAGCTGCGCTTCACCGTGGTGCGGAAGACGGGTTGGTGGGTCTGCGAGGTGGGATGATCCCCGCGGCTGGATAGGCTCGACGGGTGGCAGCGAGTGAGCAGCCGGCCGAGTCCGCCGGCAGATGGCGGGGCCGCCTGCACGTGGTGACCGGCAAGGGTGGCACGGGCAAGACCAGCGTGGCCGCCGCGCTGGCCCTCGGGCTGGCCGCCGGGGGGCGGCGCACCCTGCTGGTCGAGGTGGAGGGCCGGCAGGGCATCGCCCAGTTGTTCGACACCGACCCGCTGCCCTACGAGGAGCGGCACCTCACCGACGCCCCCGGCGGCGGTGAGGTGCGGGCGCTGGCGGTCGACGCCGAGGAGGCGCTCCTCGAATACCTGGACATGTTCTACAAGCTCGGCGCGGCCGGCCGGGCGCTGCGCAAGCTCGGCGCGATCGACTTCGCCACCACCATCGCCCCGGGCCTGCGCGACGTGCTGCTCACCGGCAAGGTCAAGGAGGCCACCACCCGCACCAGCGGGTCACGCCGGGTGTACGACGCGGTGGTGCTGGACGCACCGCCGACCGGGCGGATCGGCCGCTTCCTCAACGTCACCGCGGAGACCGCCCGGCTGGCCAAGGTCGGCCCGATCAAGACCCAGAGCGAGGGCGTCTCCGCGCTGCTCCGCTCGCCGATGACCTCGGTGCACGTGGTGACGCTGCTGGAGGAGATGCCGGTCCAGGAGACGCTCGACGCGGTGGCCGACCTGACCCAGCTCGGTTTCCCGGTCGGCCGGGTGATCGTGAACGGCGTCCGGCCGCCGGTGCCGGCCGGCCGCGCGGTGACCGCGGCCGAGCTGAAGCGGGGGTTGGCCGCCGCCGGCCTGCCCACCGACGCCCGGACCGTGGCGGGCCTCGCCGAGGAAGCCCGTGACCAGCGGGTACGCCGTGAGCTTGAGGACTCGCTCCGCGGTGACCTGGTGGAGTTGGGGCTGCCCCTGACCGAGCTGCCGCTGCTGCCCGACGGGGTCGACCGGGCGGGCCTGGCGACGCTCGCCGAGGCGCTCGTCCGGGCGGATTGACTCACACCTGCGGCCGGCACGGAGCAGAGAGCCCCTCGGGACCGATACGCTCGAATGGTGCCTTCCGAAGACGCGGCGCCTCCGCTGGACGTCGACCAGATCCTCGCCGACCCGGGCGTGCGGATCGTGGTCTGCTGCGGCGCGGGCGGGGTGGGCAAGACGACCACCGCCGCGGCGCTGGCGCTGCGGTCGGCCGAGCGGCACGGCCGGCGGACGGTGGTGCTCACCATCGACCCGGCCCGTCGGTTGGCCCAGTCGCTCGGCCTGACCGAGCTGGACAACACGCCCCGCCAGGTCAAGGGCATCGACGTCGAGGCCAGCGGCGGCGAGCTGCACGCCATGATGCTGGACATGAAGCGCACGTTCGACGACGTGGTGCTCCAGCACACCGACCCGGCGAAGGCGGCGGAGATCTTCGCCAACCCCTTCTACCAGGCCATGAGTTCCACCTTCGCCGGCACGCAGGAATACATGGCGATGGAGAAGCTGGGCCAGTTGCACGCCCGGGGCGACTGGGACCTGATCGTGGTGGACACCCCGCCGTCGCGTTCCGCGCTCGACTTCCTCGACGCGCCGGCCCGGCTGTCGCGGTTCCTCGACGGCCGGATGCTGCGCCTGCTGCTGGCGCCGGCCCGCAGCGGTGGGCGGAGCATGTTCAGCCTGGTCACCGCGAGCTTCGGGATGTTCTCCAAGGTCGTGCAGAAGGTGCTCGGCGCGCAACTGCTCACCGACCTGTCCGGCTTCGTCGCCGCGCTCGACTCGATGTTCGGCGGCTTCCGGCAGCGGGCCGAGCAGACGTACCGGATCCTGCAGGCCAACGAGACGGCGTTCCTGCTGGTCGCGGCGCCGGAGCCGGACGCGGTCCGGGAGGCCGCCTATTTCGCCGGCCGGTTGCGTGACGAGCGGATGCCGCTGGCCGGGCTGGTGCTCAACCGGGTGCACGAGCCGGCGGCGGCCCAGTTGGGTGCGGCGGAGAGCCTGGCCGCCGCGGAGCGGCTGGCGGCCTCCGGCGGGCACGAGGGCACCGTCGAGGTGCTGCGCGCGCACGCCACCCTGGCCCAGCAGGCGGACCGGGAGCAGCGGGTGGCCGCCCGGTTCACCGAGGCGTTCCCGGCGGTGCCGGCGGTGTCGGTGACGGCGCAGCCCGCCGACGTGCACGACGTCGACGGGCTGCGGACGATCGGCGAGGCGATCAGCAGGCGGTGAACGCGCCGGCCGGCCGTGCCGGTCAGGTCGCGGTGGTGACCAGGACCTTGTCCTTGCCGGCCTTGTCCTTGGCGTTCTTCTTCATGGCCGCCTCGAACATCTTGCGCCAGCTCGTCACCTGCGGGTGGCGGCGCAGCAGCGCGCGTCGTTCGCGTTCGGTCATGCCTCCCCACACCCCGAACTCGATCCGGTTGTCGAGCGCGTCGGCCAGGCACTCGTACCGAACTGGGCAGCTCCGGCAGATCCTCTTCGCCACGTTCTGTTCGGCGCCCTGTACGAACAACGCGTCCGGGTCCCCGTTCTGACACGCCGCCAGCGACGGCCAGTCAGTGATCATGCCCATCTGTACACGTCCCCCCTTGCAGTACCTACCGACTTCGCGCGAGCAGCCCCCGAACTTCCCCCCGGTCGTCCCGGCCGGCCTCCCCAGGGCGGCATGGACGACGTGTGACTGCGATCGCCGTCACCATCATGCTGTGTAGTCACCCGATTACGCAACGTTGTCGGCGAAATCCATCGTTCCGGACATTCCCGGCTTACCCGGGCCTTCGCCGCCGTCTACCCGACCCCGGTACGGCAAAACGCGGCTGTTTGACGGAACTTTTGTGGATCTCGCGCAACCCGTCACCCGGGCTCGTGCGTTTAGCACAACGAGGCCGGCGCGTGATGGAAATGGGGAAAGTTCCCCGTGCGCCTGCCGTTCCCTGCTCGCGTACCCTGTCGAGGTGACCTGGATGCGGAAACGTGACCACAACGTGTTTACCAACGCCGCATCGCTGCTGATCTGTGGCCTGCTGGCCGGCGTGGTGGTAGCCGCGGCGGCCTTCCCCGCGGTGGCGATGTCCGGCCTTGCCGCCAAGGCGGGCGCCGAGACATTCGGCGCGCTGCCCAAGGAGCTGACGGTGGCCCGGGCCCCGCAGATCACCTACCTGCTCGCCTCTGACGGCAAGACGCCGCTGGCCACGATGTACGACGAGAACCGCAAGGACGTCAAGCTCAAGGACATCTCGCCGTACATGCAGAAGGCCATCGTGGCGGCCGAGGACCACGACTTCTACAAGCACAACGGCGTGGACCTCAACGGCGTGGCCCGGGCGTTCGTCAACAACCAGTCCGCCGGCTCGTCGCGCCAGGGCGCGTCCACGCTCACCATGCAGTACGTCCGGCTGGCCATCTCCTACTCGGCCACCCACCCGGCCGACGTGGTCGCCGCGACCGAGGACACCAGCACCCGCAAGCTGCGCGAGATGAGCCTGGCCCTCCAGGTCGACAAGGAGCTCTCCAAGGACGAGATCCTGGAGCGCTACCTGAACATCGCCGCGTTCGGCAACGGCGCGTACGGCATCTTCGCCGCCAGCAAGGTCTACTTCAACAAGCTGCCGAGCAAGCTCGACATCCAGGAGTCGGCGATGCTCGCCGGCCTGGTCAAGGCGCCGACCTCGTTCGACCCGACCACCAAGGCCGGTTACCCGGAGGCGGTCGGCCGGCGTGACTACGTCATCCAGAACATGGTGCAGATCGGCGCGGTCACCCAGGCCGAGGCGGACGCCGCCAAGAAGATCAAGCTCAAGGTCGCGGACAAGCGCACGCCGAACGGCTGCACCCAGGCCAACACCAACTCCTGGGGCTTCTTCTGCGACTACTTCTACCGCTGGTGGCTCCAGCAGGAGACGTTCGGCGGCACCTCGTACGACCGCGAGCGGCGGCTGAAGAGCGGCGGCTACTCCATCGTCACCAGCCTGGACGTGCAGGCGCAGAAGGCCGCCGACAAGGCCGTCCGCAACCACCTGAGCGAGAGCAGCAAGGCGGCCCGGATGGTGGCCGTGATCGAGCCCGGGACCGGTCGGGTCCGGGCCGTGGCGGTGAACCGGAAGTTCAAGATCGACGACCCGAAGAACCCGCAGAACAAGCTCTCCAGCGATCCGAAGAAGGCCAAGAAGAAGATCCGGGGCAACTACCCGAACACGGTCAACCCGTTGGTGACCGGCGGCCCGGGCATCGCCGGCTACCAGGCCGGCTCGACCTTCAAGATCTTCACGCTGGTGGCCGCGCTGGAGAAGGGCTACCCGCTCAGCTACAGCATCAACGCCCAGCCGGTGTTCAAGTCCGACTACCCGGTCGAGTTCAACTCCCCGGCCGCCTGCCCGGGCACCAGCAAGTACTGCCCCAAGAACGCCAGCGCCGCGATGGCCGGCCCGCACAACATGTGGAGCGGTTTCGGCTTCTCGGTGAACACGTTCTTCATCGACCTCCAGCAGCGGGTCGGCGCGGAGAACGCGGTCAAGGCGGCGCAGAAGCTCGGCATCAGCTTCCGCTCGTCGAGCGACGCGCAGCTCGCCGCCAACCCGCACCAGTGGGGCGCGTTCAGCCTCGGCGTCTCGCAGACCACCCCGCTGGAACTGGCCAACGCGTACGCCACGCTGGCCGCCGACGGGAAATACTGCGACCCGATCCCGGTGCAGGAGATCCGCGGGCCGGACGGTGACAAGCTCGACATCGCCAACCCGCACTGCGAGCAGCGGGTCAGCACCGAGGTGGCCCGGGCCGCCGTGGACGCGGCCCGCTGCCCGGTCGGCGACCGCTCCGCGACCTCGAAGTGCGGCACCGCCACCGCCGGCAACGTCCGCGGCATCGTCAAGGCGCCGGTGGCCGGCAAGTCCGGCACCACCGACGGCGACAAGACGTCCGCGCTGGTCGCGATGACCAAGCAGTACGCGGTGGCCGGCATCATGGCCGACCCGGACTGGGCGCAGACCACCCAGAAGATGCTCCACAACGAGACGCCCCAGGGCATCAACCCGGCGGTCTTCGAGACGCTGCGCGACGCCATGAAGGGCAAGGAACGGAAGAACTTCACCCCGCCGGACGGCAAGATCGTCATGGGTGACCAGCGCTCGATCCCCGGCGTGAAGTGCCAGCCGGTGGACGCCGCCAAGTCGCGGATCAGCGGCGCCGGCTTCGAGCCGGTGGTGTCCAGCAACAAGGTGCCGTCCGAGTGCCCGGCGGGCACCGCGGCCGGCACCAGCCCGGACGGGCGCACCATCAAGGGCGGCGTGGTCCTGATCGAGGTCAGCTCCGGGCAGGGCGCGCCGAAGCCGGGCGACTCCACCGGGCCGGGCGGCCCGGCGGTGCCACCGAATCCCGGCAACGGCCGGCCGCCGGGTCGCCGCTGACCGGCAACGACGACGACGGGCGGGCACCCCAGCGGGTGCCCGCCCGTTCCGTCTCGTGGCGTGCGGTCAGAGGCCGAGCTGGCGGCGTACCTCGGCGGCCACCCGGCCACCCTCGGCCCGGCCCGCCACCGCGGCCTGGGCCGCCTTCATGGCCGGGCCCATCTGCGCCTTGCCGGTGAAGCCGCCCGCGGCGAGCGCCTCCGAGACCAGCTCGGCCAGCTCGTCGTCGGGAAGCTGCTTCGGCAGGTAGCGCTCCAGCACCTCACCCTCGGCGGTCTCCTTGCCGGCCTGCTCGGCGCGCCCGGCGTCGGCGAAGGCGGTGGCCGCCTCGCGCCGCTTCTTCGCCTCCTTGGTCAGCACCGCGAGCACCTCGTCGTCGCTGAGCTCGCGCTTCTCGCGGCCGGCCACCTCCGCGTTGCCGACGGCCGCGAGGGCCATCCGCAGCGTGGACGTGGTCAGCTCGTCGCGCGCCTTGAGTGCGGCGCGCATGTCGGTGGTGAGACGGTCCTTCAGCGTGCTCATGGACGGTGAAACTACCCTGAACA
Organism: Micromonospora ferruginea; assembly: GCF_013694245.2. Classification (NCBI taxonomy): domain Bacteria; kingdom Bacillati; phylum Actinomycetota; class Actinomycetes; order Micromonosporales; family Micromonosporaceae; genus Micromonospora; species Micromonospora robiginosa. The sequence goes on along the minus strand of NZ_CP059322.2, from coordinate 5,689,662 downwards.
CCATGCGAAAGCGCACACTATTCCGGCTCACGGCGGGGACCGTCGCCGCCGGCGCGGCGACCCTGGCCTACGCGTCGCTCGTCGAGCGCAACCTGTTCACCCTCCGCCGCTACGACGTGCCGGTGCTCCCGACCGACGCCGAGCCGCTGCGGGTGCTCCACCTGTCGGACCTGCACATGATGCCCAACCAGCGGCGCAAGCAGGACTGGGTGGCGTCGCTGGCCGCGCTCGACCCGGACCTGGTGGTGGTCACCGGCGACAACATGGCCGACCCGGAGGCGGTGCCCGGCGTGCTGCGGGCCCTGCAGCCGCTGCTCGACCTGCCCGGCGCGTTCGTGTTCGGCTCCAACGACTACACCGGGCCGGTGTTGAAGAACCCGTTCACCTACTTCCTGCCCGACCGGGAGTACACCGAGGGTGTGCCGCTGCCGTACGAGGAACTGCGCGGCATCCTCACCGGCGCGGGCTGGGTGGACCTGAACAACGCCCGCACCACGGTCAAGGCCGGCGGTCGGGAGATCGAGCTGGCCGGTGTGGACGATCCACACGTCGAACGCGACGACTACGACGCGGTGGCCGGACCGGTGGGCGACGCCGCCCTGTCGATCGCGCTGGCGCACTCCCCCGAGCCGGCCGTGCTGGACCGGATGGCCGCCGACGGCTTCGGGCTGATGCTGGCCGGGCACACCCACGGCGGGCAGGTCTGCGTGCCCGGCTACGGCGCGCTGGTGACGAACTGCGGGCTGCCCCGGTCGATGGCGCGGGGCCTGCACCGCTGGCCGGGCTCGGACTCGTGGCTGCACGTCTCCGCCGGCCTGGGCACCCACCCGACCGCGCCGGTCCGCTTTGCCTGCCGGCCCGAGGCGAGCATCCTGACCCTGATCTCCCGCTGAACCGGCCGCCCGGCGGCGCGGGGGGATACCGAATTTGACCTCCGGGACGGGTGGGCTACTATTTGTCGGCACGCCTCGGGGTGTGGCGCAGCTTGGTAGCGCGCTTCGTTCGGGACGAAGAGGTCGTCGGTTCGAATCCGGCCACCCCGACCAGAGGTAAGTGACGGTCGAGGCCCCTCCACGGAGGGGCCTCGACCCGTTTCCGGGGGCGGCTGCGCGCGGTCGATGGCATCTCCTGGCAAGGTAGACGCATGCCAGCGATGATGATCCGATCCCGCCTGACCGATTGGACCACCGTCGTCCCCCTGCTCGCCGTGCTCCTGCTCGTCTTCACCTGGGGCCGCGAGCTGCCCGGCCCGCTGATCTTCGTGGTGGCCGCCCTGCTCGCGGTCGCGGTGCTGGCCGCCGTCCACCACGCCGAGGTGGTCGCGCACAAGGTGGGTGAGCCGTACGGCTCACTGGTGCTCGCGGTCGCGGTCACCGTGATCGAGGTCGGTCTGATCGTCACGCTGATGATCAGCGGCGGAGACAAGACGCAGGCGCTGGCCCGGGACACCGTCTTCGCCGCCGTGATGATCACGTGCAACGGCATCCTCGGCCTGTCCCTGCTGCTCGGCGCGCTGCGCCGGCAGGTGGCGGTGTTCAACCCGGAGGGCACCGGCGGGGCGCTGGCCACCGTGGCCACCCTCGCCACGCTGAGCATGGTGGTGCCGACGTTCACCACCAGCCGGCCCGGTCCGGAGTTCTCCCCCGCCCAGCTCGCCTTCGCGGCGGTCGCCTCGCTCGCCCTCTACCTGCTGTTCGTGATGGTGCAGACCGGCCGGCACCGGGACTACTTCCTCCCGGTGACCCAGGAGGGCAGCATCATGGCCGAGGACCGCGACGGCGACGGGCACGCCGAGCCGCCGTCCACGCGTACCGCCCTGGCCAGCCTGGCGTTGCTGGTGGTGGCGCTGGTGGCGGTCGTCGGTGACGCGAAGACCATCTCCCCGGCGATCGAGAGCGCCGTCCAGGCGGCGAACCTGCCGCAGGCGTTCGTCGGGGTGGTCATCGCGCTGCTGGTGCTGGCGCCGGAGACGCTTGCCGCCGCGCGGGCGGCCCGGCGGGACCGGGTGCAGATCAGCCTGAACCTCGCGCTCGGCTCGGCGATGGCCAGCATCGGGCTGACCATCCCGGCCATCGCCATCGCCTCGATCTGGCTGGACGGCCCGCTGCTGCTGGGGCTGGGCGGCACCCAGATGACGCTGCTCGCGCTGACCGCGGTGACCGCCGTGCTGACCGTGGTGCCCGGGCGGGCCACCGTGCTCCAGGGCGGCGTGCACCTGGTGCTGCTCGCCGCGTTCGTGTTCCTGGCCGCCAGCCCGTGACCACACCGGCCGATCGCGGTCAGTCGTGCAGTTCGGTGCGGGCCACCTCGCCGAACGCCGCGGTCAGGTAGTCCGCGAACGGGCGGCCGGTGACCGCGAGCAGGTCCGCGACGAGCAGCGGGGCGTGCCGGGCCACGGCCGCCGGGTCGGGCGGAGCGTCGTCGTCGCCCGGATCGTAGACGCCGAGCGCGCCGGCCAGCAGCACCAGCAGGACGTGCGGGTCGACGTCGGGCCACCACGGCGCGGCGGCCCGGACGCAGCGTTCCAGCACCTGGCGGACGTCGTCGCCGTCCAGCCCGTCCGGGTGCCCCTCCTCCAGCAGCAGCCGGACCACGCCGCCGAGCACCAGCCCGGCCCGGTCGGCGGCGGCGAGCCGTTCGACGGCCGGCCGGTACGCCTCGGCGTCCCGCGCCCGCGCCGCGTCGACCGCGTCCGTGGCGGTCACGGCGATCTCGCGGGCCGGGGCGGGCAGATGACGCCAGGTCGTGGTCATCCGGCCAGCATGGCAGACCACGTGTGCTTGCTCACGTTCCGGCCCGGCCCCCGCGCCGGTAAGGGGTAAACGGGTCGCGGTCGTCGTACCGGCCGCACAGAATCCAGCCATGCTGCGCCGCGCCCTACCCGCCCGTCCCGAGGCCCGCCGGATCCTCGCCGGCACCCTGTTCTCCGCCGTCGGGCGCGGTCTCACGCTGCCGTTCCTGTTCATCTACCTCACCGACGTGCGTGGTCTCACCGACGCCCGCGCCGGCCTGGTGATCGGCTGGTTCGGCGCGGTGACGCTGGCGCTGTCCCCGCTGGGCGGCACGCTGATCGACCGGTACGGCGCGCGGCGGGTGGTGCTGCCCTGCCTGGTCGTCGAGGCGGTGGGCACCGGCTCGCTGGCCCTGGTCGACTCGACCGCCTCGGCGTTCGGCGTGATGACGCTGATCGCCGTGGGCAGCTCGGCGATCTGGGCCGGGCAGAACACCATCCTCGCCTCGCTCACCGGCGCCGACGAGCGGCAGCGGGTCTTCGGGCTCAACTTCGCGCTGCTCAACCTGGGCATCGGCGCGGGCGGCCTGATCTCCGGCGCGGTGGTCGACGTGGCGCGCCCGGTCACCTTCCAGGCGATCTACCTGCTGGACGCGGTGAGCTTCCTGATTCCGGCGCTGATCCTGCTGACGCTGCCGTACGTGGGACGCCGTCCGGCCACGGGGACGAGCGACGCCGGTGCCGCGCCGGCGGGCGGTGGCTACCTGACGGTGCTGCGGGACCGGCCGTTCCGCCGGCTCGTCATCTTCGGTCTGGTGCTCACCACCTGCGGCTACGCGCAGATCGAGGTGGGCTTCGCGGCGTACTCGGTGCGGGTGGTGGAGGTGACGCCGCGGGTGGTGGCCTGGGCGCTCGCCGCGAACACCGTGATGATCGTGCTCTCCCAGCTCCTGGTGCTCCGCCGGTTGGAGGGGCGCAGCCGCACCGGCGCGCTGGCGGCGGTGGGCGGGGTCTTCGCGGCCGCCTGGTTGGTGCTCGGCGCGGCCGGCCTGGTCGGCGGCGGCAACGCGCTGCTCGCGGCGCTCGGTGTGGTGGCCTGCTCGGCGATCTTCGGGTTCGGCGAGACGATGCTGTCGCCGGTCATGCCCGCCCTGACCAACGCGCTGGCCACGGACGAGCTGCGCGGCCGCTACAACGCCATGAGCTCGATGATCTTCGGGATCAGCGGGGTGGTCGGCCCGGTCACCGCCGGACCGCTGATCGGCGCGGCCGACGGGCGGGTGTGGGTGGCGGTCGTGGTGGGCGGCTGCCTGGTCGCGTCGCTCCTCGCGCTGTCCCTGCGCCCCCTGCTCACCCCCACCCAGGACGGCCGTCCGAAGCCCGCCCCGACGCCGGACCCCGAGCCCGCCCCGGCAGCCTGACCTCCCCCAGGCTCCTCGACCCGGGAGTTCGCGGCACCCTCCCCGACGCGAACTCCCCGGATCGGCGCGGACGACGACGGGCCCCGGAGCAGCGCTCCGGGGCCCGTCGTCGGTGCGGGTCAGGCCGCGGGGACCTCCGCGGTGGTGCGGATCCGGTCCAGCGCCGGCGCGGACACCGGCGACTTCTCGGTCAGGTACGCGGTGAAGGCGTCCAGGTCGATCTGGCCGGTCACCGCGTTGGTGCCGCCGGTCAGGACGCTGAAGCCGTCGCCGCCGCCGGCGAGGAAGTTGTTCACCGTCACCCGGTAGGTCGCGGTGTCGGTGACCGGGGTCCCGTTGATGGTGAGGCTGCCCCGGACCACCCGGGTGCCGGCGCACGGCGTGCCGGCCGGCGCGGTGGTGCCGTTGACGTCGACCACGTAGTTGACCGTCGAGGACGCGTAGAGCACCCGGGCCACGGTGAACTGCTGCTCCAGCATGCAGTAGAGCTGCGCGCCGGTCAGGTCCAGCGTGACCAGGTTGTTGGCGAACGGCTGCACGGTGAACGCCTCGGCGTAGGTGACCGGGCCGGCGTCGACGTCGGCGCGTACGCCGCCGGGGTTCATGAACGCGGCGACCGCGTTCTGCTCGTTGTCGGTCGCGGCGAGCTGCGCGTCGGCGATCAGGTTGCCCAGCGGCGACTCACCGGTCTGGTAGGTCGGCTTGCCGTTGGCGTCGACCCCGGTCTGGTAGAGGTTCTCCTGGGTCTTGGTGATCGCCTCGGTGGTCTCGCCGACCACCCGGTCGGCCACCGGGCCGAGCGCGGTCTTGTAGCGGTTGATCAGCTCGGTCGAGGCCGGGTCCTTGGCGACGTCCCGGGTGACCACCACGTTGTTCGCCGACGCGCTGACGACGTCCCGGGTACGCGGGTCGATCTTCAGGTTGATGTCGGTGACCAGGCGGCCGAACGAGCTGGCGCTGGTGACCAGCTTGCCGTTGATGTTGCAGTTGTACGCGGCGTGCGTGTGCCCGCTGACGATCACGTCGATGGACGGGTCCATCCGGTTGGCGATGTCGACGATCGGGCCGCTGAAGCCGGTGCAGTCGTTGATGCCGCCGCCGTTCTGCACGCCGCCCTCGTGCAGCAGCACGACGATGCTCTTGACGCCGAGCAGCCGCAGGATCTTGGCGTACTTGTTTGCGGTGTCGGCCTCGTCGGTGAAGCGCAGGCCGGCGACGCCCTGCTGGCTGACGATGTTCGGGGTGCCCTCCAGGGTCATCCCGATGAACCCGATCGGCACACCCTTGACGATCTTGATGCCGAACGGCTGCATCAGCGGCAGGCCGGTGGAGGTCTTGAACGCGTTCGCGGAGAGGTACTTGAACTTGGCGCCCTCGAACGGGGTGCCGTCGGCGCAGCCGTCCACCGGGTGGCAGCCACCGCGCTGCATGCGCAGCAGCTCCTTGGCGCCCTCGTCGAACTCGTGGTTGCCGACGCTGGCGAACTCCAGCCCGGCGAGGTTCATCTCCTCGATGGTGGGCTCGTCGTGGAACGCGGCGGAGAGCAGCGGCGAGGCGCCGATCAGGTCGCCGGCGGCGACGGTGACGGTGCCCTTGCCCTGCGCCTGGGCCGCGGCGCGCATGGCCTTCAGGTGGCTGGCCAGGTATTCCGCGCCACCGGCGGTCTTGCCGTCGATGGTGCCGCTGGACCCGCTCGGCGGCTCCAGGTTGCCGTGGAAGTCGTTGATCGCGAGCAGTTGGACGTCGACCGGCTTCGAGTGGGCCTCGGCCTGGTCGGGGGTGACGGCGACCGCGGTGAACGCGGTCGCGGCGAGTGCGGCCAGGCCTACGGTGGCCCGGCGGCGCATCCCGGAGACGGACATGGAACTCCTCGTGAGATACCGGCGCGTGGCGGCCGGACGATGGTTCGCCCGGTGGCCCTGATCCGTGCCGTGACAGGGGTCGATCGCGGGAGGCGGCGCTCGGGGGACCGCCGCCCCGCCCGGGGTAGCTTCTCATCCACCGGGCCGCAGGTCGACCGGGGTGGCGTTCCGAATCCTCGGCGCGCCCGGCGACCCGTACCGGTCCGCCCGACGAGTCCGACATGACGGGCAGGTGAATGTTGGCGCGGCGTACGCGGGAAGCTGAGGGTGCCGGCCCCCAGGGACCAGGAAGCCGGCACCGTCGCTCATGTCACGCGGAAAACCTTGCTCTGGCAACCTTCTTGTCCGGAAAAACTCCCGGCGGGCATCCGCTGTCGACCGAACGGCCGTTCATGTCCACCGGACCGGCGGCCGGAGCGGACTGTCCGAACTCGACCGGAGCGCCGGAGGGCGGGGGTGGAGCCGCGGCGCCGACGAGCGTGCGCAGCGCGCGCCGGGTCCACCGCCCGGCCACCCCCGGCCGACCCGCCAGGTAGTCGACGGTCCGCGCCACGTCCCAGCCGTGCGCCTCCCGCAGCCCCCGGGCCAGCATGCCGAGGTAGACCGCGGCCGGACGGGTCCACGGCACCCGCACCGCCCGGTGCGGCGCGGTGAAGGTGAGCATCGGCAGGCCGTCCCGCTCGCCGACCCGCAGCAGCGTCTCGTAGCGGCCCGGACCGAGCGTGGCCCGGCCGGTGTCGACCGCCGCGCGGATCCCCGCCAGGTCGGCGCCGGGCGGCCGGTACATCTCCTGGGCCGCGATGTCGGCGAACTGCTCGACCGTCACCAGGTATGCGCGGACCGCCGCCCGGCCGGGCAGCTCCGGGTCGTAGAACGCCATGCCGCCGGTCCAGGCCCGGGACTCGCCGGCGAAGTAGACCCCGCCGGGGATCAGCGCCGGGACCGTCCGCCGCGGCGGACGGCAGTCCCGACAACCGGGGTACGTGCGCAGCCCGCCGGGTGGCCGCCCGCCGCGCAGGTACCAGTCGAGTCGCGCCGCGTGCAGGTTGGATCCGTAGGCGACGTACCAGAGGAGCGGCACGGGGCTTAGAACCAGCAGGTCCGCCCACCCGCGTGACTGACCTGGACGGTGTGCGTGACGCAGCCCCCGTCGGCCACCAGGTGCAGCAGGAAGGCGGTCGGCTCGGCGACCCAGCCGATCTCGTCCGCGTCGCTCATGGTCAGGCTCGCCTGCACCCAGGTGCTCGGCGCGGTGGTCAGCACCGTGCCGGCGAAGGCGCTGGTCACCGGCCGGTGCAGGTGGCCCGCGGTGACGCGTACGACATGGGGGTGCCGACTGATCACGGCGGCGAGCGCGTCGGCATCGGCGAGCCGGACGGCGTCGGCGGCCGGCACGCCCACCGCGACCGGCGGATGGTGCAGGCACACGACGGCGGGCGCCTCCGGCCGGCCGGCGAGCACCCCGTCGAGCCAGTCGAGCTGCTCGTCGCCGAGCCGCCCGCCGGAGCCGCCGGGGCCAGCGAGTCGAGCACCACGAGCGTCGCGTCCGGATGGTCGACGTGGTAGTGCGCGGAGAAGCCGCCGGCCAGGTGGGGGGTGCCACCGAACGTGTCGAGCAGCGACTCCCGGTCGTCGTGGTTGCCGGTGGCCAGGTGGATCGGCAGCGGGAACCGGCCGACGATCTCGCGGAGGGCCAGGTATTCGTCCGGCCGGCCGTGGGCGGTCAGGTCGCCGGTGACCACCACGCACTCCGGCCGGGGCCGCAGGGCGAGCACCGTGCCCAACGCCCGGTGCAGCCCGGACGCCGGCTCGGCGGCGAGCGGACCGGTGGTCACGTGCGGGTCGCTGAGTTGGGCGATGAGCATCGGCGTCTCCTCGTGGCCCGGGATCTCCACCGTACCCACAGGCGGTGTCCACAGCCTGTGGATAGCACATGTGTACGAAGGTCGCCGGTGCCCGCGCTGAGTACGCTTGATCGCGTCCATCCCCCCTCTCAGCAGGAACGACGTGGATCACGAGCGAGTCCTCCGCGACGTCACGGTGCGCCTTCCCACGGCGTCGACCGTGCCGGAGGCGTGCCAGTGGACCGTCGCCGCGCTCGCCCGGCACACCCCGGCGACCGCCACCGTCCTGCTCCGCGTCCACGACCGCCTGAGGTGCGTCGCGGCGACCGGCGCCTGGCAGGTCTTCTCGCACGTGCCGGCCACCGCCGACGGCGCCGCGCCGGCCCGGCTCCGGCCCGAGCCGTCGGTGGTGCGGCGGGTCTACGCCTCCGGCGAGAGCGCCGCCGTGCCCGACGTCAGCGCCGACCCCGACTACCTGCCGGTCCGGCCGGACGTCACCGCGGAACTCTGCGTGCCGGTCCGCGACCCGGCCGGCCGCCCGATCGGCGTGCTCGACCTGCAGTGGAGCGAACCGGTGACGCTGGCGCCCTGGCGGGAGACCGCCGAGCGGCTGGCCGACCGGCTCGGCGCCCGGATCGCCGCGCTCGGCGGGCCGCCGGCGGAGAGCCGCAGCGAGAAGCTGCTCCGGCACGCCGCCGCGTTCACCGCCGCGCCGACCGACTGGGACCTGATGACCGCCGCCATCACCGCGGCCCGGGACGTGTCCGCGCTCTCCGCCGCCGTGCTGGTCCTCACCGGCCGGCGCGGTCCCCGCCTGGGCGCGCCCACCGACACCCCGGGTGACCTGGAGGCCCGAATCCGGGCCGAGCTGACCGACGCCGGCCCGGCCGCGCTCGACCGCATGATCGACCGGGCCCACCGGTACGGCTCGGCGTACACGCTGGGCGAGGCGGGGCACCCGCCGACCGAGGAATACCTGCCGCTGACCCGTGCCGGCGCGCGCACGCTGGTGGCGGTGCCGGTCGGCGCGCCGACCGCCGGTGGCGTGCTGCTGGTCGCCGACGAGCGGTCACTACGCCCCGACCCGACCACGGTCAACCTGATCGAGTTGCTGGCCGGGCAGGCGTGGACCTGCCTCGACCGGCTGCGCACCCTGGCGCGCCTGCGCGAGCAGGCCAGCTCGGACCCGCTCACCGGGCTGCGGCACACCGGGCCGTTCGGGCAGCGGATCGCCAGCGCCACACCGGGGCGTACCGCCCTGCTGGCGATCGACGTGGACGGCTTCAAGGACGTCAACGACACGTACGGCCACCAGGCCGGCGACCGGCTGCTGGTGGGATTGGCCCGGGCGTTGGAGGGCGCGCTGCGTCAGGGCGACGAGTTGTACCGGACCGGCGGCGACGAGTTCGTGGCGGTGATCGAGGTGAGCCATCCGCAGGAGGCGGTCGGGATCGCCGAGCGGCTCACCGAGGCGGCCCGCCGCACCGGCCGGACGATCAGCGTCGGCATCGCGCTCCCCCGCCCCGGCGAGACCCCCGACCGCACCCTGCACCGAGCCGACCAGGCCCTCTACGCGGTCAAGCGCCAGGGCCGAGACGGAGTCCACCTCTCCGCCGCCTAACCCACCCCGCCCCGCTCCCGCCCCACTCCGCCCCGCCCCCGCCCCGCCCCGCCCCGCCCCGCGCCGCCCCGCGCGTCGATCTTGCAGTTTCGGCCCCGGTTATGCGGCATATGTGCCGAATGCCCGGGCACAAAGTGCAAGATCGCGGGGGTCAGGGGCGCGGGGGCAGGGGCGCGGGGTCAGGGGGTGAGTTCGCGGGCTAGGAGTTCGGCGATCTGGGCGGTGTTCAGGGCGGCGCCCTTGCGGAGGTTGTCGCCGGTGACGAAGAGGTCCAGGGCTCGCGGGTCGTCGACGGCGCGGCGGATCCGGCCCACCCAGGACGGGTCGGTGCCGACCGCGTCGATCGGCATCGGGAACTCGCCGGCGCCCGGGTCGTCGACCAGGATCACTCCCGGCGCGTTGCGCAGCACCTCGCGGGCGCCCTCGGCGTCCACCTCGGTGGCGAAGACGGCGTGCACGGCGATCGAGTGACCGGTCACCACCGGCACCCGCACGCAGGTTGCCGAGACCTTCAGGTCGGGCAGCCCGAGGATCTTGCGCGACTCGTTGCGCAGCTTCATCTCCTCGGAGGACCAGCCGGCGTCGGCCAGCGAGCCCGTCCAGGGCACCACGTTGAGCGCCAGCGGTGCCGGGAACGGGCCCAGCTCGTCGCCGACGGCCTGGCGTACGTCGCCGGCGCGGGAGCCGAGCACCCGGTCCCCGGCGACCTTGCCGAGCTGCAGGTGCAGGGCGTCCACCCCGGCCTGTCCCGCCCCGGAGGCCGCCTGGTAGGAGGCGAGGACGAGTTCGCGCAGGCCGTACTCGCGGTGCAGCGGGGCGATCGCCACGATCATCGCGAGCGTGGTGCAGTTGGCGTTGGCGACGATCCCCTTGGACCGGCGGCGCACCTGGTCGGGGTTGATCTCGGGGACCACCAGCGGCACGTCCCGGTCCATCCGGAACGCGCCGGAGTTGTCCACCACCACCGCGCCGCGGGCCACCGCGACCGGCGCCCACTCGGCCGAGACGTCGTCGGGCACGTCGAACATCGCCACGTCGACGCCGTCGAACGCCTCGGGGCTGACCGCCTGGACGGTCAACTCCTCGCCCCGGCACCACACCCGACGGCCGGCCGAGCGCTCGGACGCGAGCAACCGGATCTCGCCCCACACGTTGCGGCGGGAGGAGAGGAGCTGGCACATCACCGTGCCGACGGCACCGGTCGCGCCGACCACGGCGAGGGTGGGCAGCGGCGGCATCCGCGCTACCGCCCGGTGCCGGCGTAGACGACGGCTTCGGTGTCACCACCCAGCTCGAAGGCGTCGTGAATGGCCCGGACCGCCTTGTCGAGGTCGGTGTCGCGGCAGACCACGGAGACCCGGATCTCCGAGGTGGAGATCATTTCGATGTTCACGCCGGCGGTGCCGAGCGCGGCGAAGAAGCCGGCGGCGACGCCCGGGTGCGAGCGCATGCCGGCGCCGATCAGCGAGACCTTGCCGACGTGGTCGTCGTAGAGCAGGCCCTTGAACTTGACCGACTCCTGGATCTTGCTGAGCGCGGCCATCGCGGTCGGGCCGTCGGTCTTGGGCAGCGTGAACGAGATGTCGGTGCGGCCGGTGCCCTCGGTGGACACGTTCTGCACGATCATGTCGATGTTGATCTCGGCGCCGGCGACGGTGTCGAAGATCCGCGCGGCGGCGCCCGGCTCGTCGGGCACCCCGACGATGGTGATCTTCGCCTCGCTGCGGTCGTGGGCGACCCCGGTGATCAGTGCTTGTTCCACAGGAAGGTCCTCCATCGATCCGGTGACCATCGTGCCGGTGTTGGTCGAGTATGACGAACGGACGTGGATCGGCAACCCCGCGCGCCGGGCGTACTCGACGCTGCGCAGGTGCAGCACCTTCGCGCCGCAGGCGGCCAGCTCCAGCGTCTCCTCGTAGGTGATCTGCGCGATGTGCCGGGCGTTCGGCACGATCCGCGGGTCGGCGGTGAAGATGCCGTCCACGTCGGTGTAGATCTCGCAGACGTCCGCCCGGAGCGCGGCGGCCAACGCCACCGCGGTGGTGTCCGAGCCGCCGCGGCCGAGCGTGGTCACGTCCTTCGTGTCCTGCGAGACGCCCTGGAAGCCGGCGACGATGACCACCGCGCCCTCGTCCAGCGCGCCCTTGAGCCGCCCCGGGGTCACGTCGATGATCCGGGCCCGGCCGTGCACCGAGGTGGTGATCACGCCGGCCTGGGAGCCGGTGAACGAGCGCGCCTCGTAGCCCAGGTTGTGGATGGCCATGGCCAGCAGCGCCATCGAGATCCGCTCGCCGGCGGTGAGCAGCATGTCCAGCTCGCGTCCGGGTGGCAGCGGGCTCACCTGGTTGGCCAGGTCGAGCAACTCGTCGGTGGTGTCACCCATGGCGGAGACCACCACCACCACGTCGTCGCCCGCCTTGCGGGCGGCCACGATGCGCTCGGCCACCCGCTTGATCCGCTCCGCGTTGGCGACGGAGGACCCGCCGTACTTCTGCACCACGAGTGCCACGACGGTGCGCTCCCCTCCCAGTGACGGCCCTGAGCGTGCCGACGCCGCCGGGTCTGAAAGGTCCGGCGGCGCGTGTCAGACGTCCTCAGGGTATCGGGCGGGCCGCGCGGCCGGAGCGGGTGATCCCACCATCCGGCCCGGGCCCGCCAACCGGTACAGCCGTACGGTGGGCTGACCTCGACCCCCGCGACGTCGCAGAATGACCCGGTGCACGCTCACCGACGCGCGGCCCGGCCACTGACCGGCGTACTCGCGCTCACCCTGCCGGCCCTGCTGGCCTCCTGCGTCGCCGACCACCCTCGGACGGCGCCCACCGACGGCGCCGACCCGGTGCCGGTGCAGGTCGACGCCGCCCGTGACGAGCTGGCCGGGCTGGCCGCCGCCGCGCAGGACCGCCACTTCACCGCCACGTACGCCTTCGCGCCGCCCGGCGGCCCGTCCCGCACGCTCACCTGGACCAGCGCCAACGACGGCGGCTGGCGGGTCGACGTGCCCGGCTGGGGGCGCGGCGGCACGGTGGACGTGTCGCTCGCCGGCACCTCGGACGGGCTGTTCCAGTGCGCCCTGCCCTCGACCGCGCGGGTGCTGCCGGCCGGCTGCGTCCGCCTCGGCGACACCGACGACGCGGTGCCCCGCCGGCTGGATCCCCGGGTGCAGCACCCGTTCACCGACTGGCTGGAGGTGCTCACCGACCGGGAGGCGCCGCTCGCCGTCTCCCCGGCCACGCCGCCGGCCGGCGTCACCGGCCGGTGCTACGCGGTCGACTCCACCGCCGCCTCGATGAACGCGCCGCTGGACGTGGGCGTCTACTGCTTCGGCGAGGACGGCACCCCGCTGGCGGTCCGCGCCGCCTTCGGCAGCCTCACGCTGACCGGCCGACCCGGCCCGGCGCCGGCGACCGTCGAGCTGGCCGCCGCGGTGACCGAGGGCGAGCCGGTCGACCGGGACGGAACGCCCTAGTCTTTTGTCCGTTACGGGTGTCCTTGCCCACACCTGACCACCCCTGAGCCGTGCGATAAAACGGTCATCGGGGACGCTGAGCCGATGACCGACCTGACCCCGCTGCTCGCCTTCCGGTGGAGTCCGCGCGCGTTCGACCCGGACGCGGAGCTGACCGCCGACGAGGTGGCCGCCCTGCTGGAGGCGGCCCGCTGGGCGCCCTCGGCCGGCAACGCCCAGCCCTGGCGGTTCGCGCTCGGCCACCGGCAGGACGAGACGTGGAAGCGGATCCTGGTCGGCCTGCCCGACGCCGACCAGGGCTGGGCGCGCCACGCCGCCGCCCTGCTGCTCGCCGCGCACGCCGGCGGCGAGCCGGAACGGACCGCGTACGACCTGGGTCAGGCGGTCGCCCACCTCACCGTGCAGGCCACCGCGCTCGGTCTGCACGTACGCCAACTCACCCGGCTCGACCGCGCCCGCCTCACCACCGAACTGGACCTGCCCGACGACATCCGACCGCTGGTGGTGGCCGCGATCGGCCGCCTCGGCGACCCGGCCATGCTCCCGCCCGACCTGTACGCCCGGGAGACTGCGCTGCGCCGCCGCCGGCCCGTCTCCGCCCTGCTCCTGCGCTGAGGCGCCGCCCGCCCGCGTCCCCGGACCCCGCTGGACCACGTCGCCGGATGCGCGACCACGCCGGACCGCGTCACCGGACACGATCCCGCCGATTCGCGTCGGCGGGCTGCGGCGCGGCGGGTCGGCGGTGCGGTGTTCAGGCGCCGCGCGCGGCCCGGAGCAGGGCGTCGCCGACCTCGGTGTTGCGGTAGAGCACGTGCCGCCCGGCGCGGGACCGGGCGACCAGCCCGGCCGCGTGCAGCGCGGTGAGGTGCTGGGAGACGTTCCCGGCCGACATCCCGGTGAGCCGGGCCAGGTCGGTCGTGGTCACCGCCGAGTCGAGCAGGTGCAGCAGCGCGGCCCGGCCGGCGCCGACCACCCGGGCCAGCGGGTCCCCGGGCGGCGCCGGGGCCCGCTCCCAGAGCGTCCCCACCGCCCGCACCGGGTACGCCCCGGCCGGCAGCGAGTCCTCCAGCAGGTTCCACAGCACCCGCCGGTCGGTGAAGACGCTCGGGTTCAACGCCAGGCCCCGGCCGCGCAGGTCGAAGTCGCGCTCGAACGGGTCGTCGCTGACCACCCGGTCGCCGAGCCAGCGCAGGCTCGGGTGGAGCTGCTCGAACAACCGGCCCGCGCCACCCTCGGCGAGCTGGGCGGCCCGGTGCGCCACGTCGGCGTCGAGCAGCGCCCGCATCCGGGGCCAGTCCGGGGCGATCGCCTCGTCGTGCCAGACCCGCACGGCCTCGACGAGCTGCGGCAGCAGCCTCCGTGGGTCGGCCAGCAGCGCCTGCCCGAACGGGTTCAACGGCCGGCGCGGGGTGGTCGCCAGCAGGTCCTGGACCACCACCTCCGGCGGCGTCGCGGCGATCTGGTCGAGCTGCTCGGCCATCCCCGCGCCCGGCCGGGCCGCCGGGGTGAGGAAGTCGGGCAGCCAGCACCGCGGCCGGGTCAGCTCCACCAGCGGGCGAACCCGGACGGCCACCTCGGGACGGCGCAACGTCACCCGGGCCCGGTCGATCCAGGGCAGGTGCACCGCGTAGCGGACCGGGTCGGCCAGCGCCCACAGGCTCATCACGGTCTCGTTGGCCGGCGACACGGCGAACCGCACGCCCGCCACGTCGGCCAGATTGAACCGCAACTCGGACACCCGCACCCCCGAAGCCAGGATTCGGCCCAGACTAAAACGCTCGACCGGTGCGCGGGGGGCACGGTTTGCTCACCGGTCATGGGGGCCAGAGAGAGCATCCGCACCGCCGTCCGACACGTCGTACCGCCGGCCGGGCTGACCCGCGCCCTGGCCGTGCAGGCCATGGTGTTCGCCATCGGCCACGGCCTGTTCCAGGCCGGCAGCGCGGTCTTCTTCACCCGGGCGCTGGGGCTGAGCCCGGCCCAGGTGGGTCTGGGCCTGTCGCTGGCCGCCGGGGCGTTGCTGCTCGGCACCGTGCCGCTGGGCGGCCTCACCGACCGGTACGGCCCGCAGCGCGTGTGGGTCGTCTGCCTGCTGCTCGACGCGGCGCTGTTCGCGACGTACCCGTTCGTCACCGGCTTCGCCGGCTTCCTCGCCGTGGTGCTCGCGCTGGCCGTCACCGGCGCGGCGACCGGGGTGGCCCGCCAGGTCTACTCGATCAACGTGTTGCGCCCGGAGGAACGGGTCACCGCGATGGCCTACCAGCGGTCCTCGCTCAACGTCGGCTTCGGGCTCGGCGCGCTGATCAGCGGCCTGGTGCTGGCGATCGACACGATCTGGGCGTACCGGGGCATGGTCTTCTTCATCGCGGTGGTCTTCCTGGTGACCGCCGGCTTCGTGCGCCGGCTGCCCCGGCTGCCGGAGGTGACCCGGCCGACCGAGCCGATGAGCCGGCTGGCGGTGCTGCGGGACCGCCCGTTCATGGCCGTCTCGCTGCTGTCCGGGCTGCTCAGCGCCCACCAGACGCTCTACCTGACGGTGATGCCGCTGTGGATCCTCACCCACACCGACGCGCCGAAGACGATCATCGCCGCGCTGGTGCTGCTCAACACGGTCCTGATCGTGCTGCTGCAGGTGCGGGCCAGCCGGGGCGCGGACACCGCGTCGGGCGCGGCCCGGGCGTCCCGCCGGGGCGCGCTGCTGATCGCCCTGTTCTGCGTGGTCCTGCCGATCTCGGCGCAGACCCGGGGCTGGCTCACGGTGGTGGCGCTGGTGGCCGCCGCGACGCTGCTCATCCTGGCCGAGCTGATCGAGTCGGCGGGCACCTGGGGGCTCACCGCCACGCTGCCGCCGGCCGCCCAGCGCGGCGCGTACGTGGGCGCGTTCGGGCTCGGTTCGCAGGTGCAGTTCCTGATCGCGCCGGCCGGGCTGACCGCGCTCGGCGTGAGCACCGGCGGCTGGGGCTGGTACCCGGCAGCGGCGATCTTCGTGCTGGTCGGGCTGGCGATCGTGCCGGCGGTGGCCCGGGCCGAGCGGACGCCCCGACTGGGCGAGGCGCCGGAGTCCACCCGACCGGTGACCCCGGTCCCATAGTCCGGACCGGCCTTCCCACCGCCCGTCCCACCACGTAGGGTGACTCTGTCATGTGGCAGGCGTCTCTTCTCCTTGGCTGCCGCGACGAGGCCTGACCGGCCGGCACCTCGTCGCGGAGTTGAACCGCGCCGTCCAGCACATCCGAACTTTCCCTCGGCACCGCCGCGCACCGTCGCCCGGCACCTCGCCGACACCTTCCGATCTGCTGACGCCACATGTTCCAGGGAGCACTCCGAGATGGCTCAACCCGTCACCGAGACCGATCCGTTCGCCCGGCAGCGCCCGAGCCGGATGCCGGTCCACCGCTACCTCCCGTACGACCGGCAGTTCCGCATCGACCTGCCGGACCGGTCCTGGCCCACCCGCCGCGTCGAGGCCGCGCCCCGCTGGTGCGCCGTCGACCTCCGCGACGGCAACCAGGCGCTGATCGACCCGATGTCGCCCGAGCGCAAGCGCCGGATGTTCCAGCTCCTGGTGCAGATGGGCTACAAGGAGATCGAGGTCGGTTTCCCGTCGGCCAGCCAGACCGACTACGACTTCGTCCGCCAGCTCATCGAGCAGGACCTGATCCCGGAGGACGTCACCATCCAGGTGCTGACCCAGTGCCGGGAGCACCTGATCGAGCGGACGTTCGAGTCGCTGCGCGGCGCCCGCCGGGCCATCGTGCACTTCTACAACTCGACCTCGACGCTGCAACGGCGGGTGGTCTTCGGCCTGGACCGCGACGGCATCACCGACATCGCCACCCAGGGTGCCCGCCTCTGCCAGAAGTACGCGGAGATCCACACCCCGGACACCGACATCCACTACGAGTACTCGCCGGAGTCCTACACGGGCACCGAGCTGGAGTACGCGCTGGAGGTCTGCGCGGCGGTGATCGAGGTGATCGACCCGACGCCGGACCGGAAGCTGATCGTCAACCTGCCGGCCACGGTGGAGATGGCGACGCCGAACGTCTACGCCGACTCGATCGAGTGGATGCACCGGCACCTGCCCCGGCGGGACAGCCTGGTGCTCAGCCTGCACCCGCACAACGACCGGGGCACCGGCGTGGCCGCCGCCGAGCTGGGCCTGCTGGCCGGCGCCGACCGGATCGAGGGCTGCCTGTTCGGCAACGGCGAGCGCACCGGCAACGTCGACCTGGTCACGCTGGGCCTGAACCTGTTCTCCCAGGGCATCGACCCGATGATCGACTTCTCGAACATCGACGAGATCCGGCGCGCGGTCGAATACTGCAACCAGCTCCCGGTGCACGAGCGCCACCCGTACGCGGGCGACCTGGTCTACACCGCGTTCTCCGGCTCCCACCAGGACGCCATCAACAAGGGCTTCGCCGCGCTGCACGCCGACGCGGCGGCGGCCGGGGTGCCGGTCGACGAGTTCACCTGGGCGGTGCCCTACCTGCCGATCGACCCGAAGGACCTGGGCCGCACCTACGAGGCGGTCATCCGGGTCAACTCGCAGTCCGGCAAGGGCGGCGTCGCGTACATCATGAAGTCCGAGCACCAGCTCGACCTGCCGCGCCGCCTCCAGATCGAGTTCTCCGGCGTGGTGCAGTCCGTCACCGACCACGACGGCGGCGAGGTCGAGCCGGGCACCATGTGGGAGATCTTCGCCCGCAACTACCTGGTCGACCACCAGGTGGACCCGGCGGTCACGCTGGCCGGCTACACGATCGGCACCGTCGACGGCAAGGTCGAGATCGACGCCCGGGTCGGCTTCGACGGCGAGACGCGGGCGCTGGCCGCGATCGGCAACGGCCCGATCGACGCGTACGTCAACGCGTTGCAGTCGCTGGGCGTGGCGGTCCGGGTGCTCGACTACCACGAGCACGCGCTCTCCTCCGGCGGCGACGCGCAGGCCGCCGCGTACGTGGAGTGCGAGGTGGACGGCCGGACGGTGTGGGGTGTCGGGGTGGACGCCAACATCGTCACCGCCTCCATCAAGGCGGTCACCAGCGCCGTCAACCGCACCCGCTGAGGTGTAAGGCGGGGCCCCTTCTTAACGCTTTCTGCATAGGAAGGGGCCCCGCTTAACGCTTCGCCCCCGGGCGGTGGATGAGGACGGCGGCCAGCAGGGCGCCGGCGAGCAGCAGCCCCGCACACCACGCCAACGCCCCCCGGTACGCGTCGGCCAACGCGCCCTTCTGCTCGTACCCGGTGCCGGAGAGCCCGACCAGCAGCGGCAACGCGGCCACCGCGAGCAGACCGCCGGCCCGGGAGGCGGCGTTGTTGAAGCCGCTCGCCACCCCGGCGAAGCGGTCCGACACGGCCCCGAGCACCGACGTGGTCAGCGGCGCCACCACCAGCGTGAGCCCGGCGCCGAACAGCACCACGCCGGGCAGCACGTCGGTCCAGTACGACGCGCCCGGCCCGACCCGACGCAGCAGCAGCAGGCCGGCCGCGGCGATCACCGGGCCGACGGTGAGCGGCAGCCGGGGGCCGATCCGGGCGGACAGCGCGCCGGCCCGGGGCGAGCCGACCAGCAGCAGCACCGTCATCGGCACCGTGGCCAGGCCGGTGAGCAGCGCCGACCAGCCGACCACGTTCTGCAGGTAGACGGCGAGGAAGAAGGTGAACCCGCCGAGCGCCGCGTACACCACCACGGTGAAGATGTTGAGCACCGAGAACAGCCGACTGGAGAACAGCCCGGTGGGCAGCATCGCGGTGTCGCCGCGTCGACGCTCCACCAGCACGAAGACCACCACCGCGGCCAGCCCGACCACCGCCGTGGCGAGCACCGCCGGGGAGGCGCCGTGCGCCGGGGCGTCGATCAGCGCGTACGTGACGCCGCCGAGCGCCAGCGCCCCGAGCAACGCGCCGGCCACGTCGAACCCGTGGTGCTCCCCACCGGTACGCGAGACCGCCTCGTCCCGGCTCTCCGGCACCCAGCGCATCGCGGCGAGCACCACGCCCACGGCCAGCGGCAGGTTGACGAAGAAGATCCACCGCCAGGAGAGCGCGTCGATCAGCCAGCCGCCGACCAGCGGTCCGAGCGCGGTGGACACGCCGGAGAGGCCGGACCAGGTGCCGATCGCCTTGCCCCGGTCGTCCGGGTGGAAGCTGGCCTGGAGCACGGAGAGCGAGCCGGGGGTGAGCAGGGCCCCGCCCGCGCCCTGGAGGAACCGGGCGGCGACGAGCCAGCCGGTGCCCTGGGCCAGCCCGCAGAGCACCGACGCCGCCGCGAACCAGACCACCCCGAGCAGGAAGATCCGCCGCCGGCCGAAGCGATCGCCCAGCGCGCCGCCGAGCAGCACGAACGCGGCGAGCATCAGCAGGTAGCCGTTCACGGTCCACTGGAGACCGGCCACCGTGGCGTCCAGTTCGGCGCCGAGGCGGGGCAGCGCGACGTTGACCACGGTGCTGTCCAGGAACACCATGCCGGAGGCGAGGACCGCCGCGAGCAGGGTGCCGCGCCCGGCGGCGGTTCCGGTACGCAGGCGGGGCGCGGATGCGGGTGTGGTCACGTCCATCCACTCTGCCCTCGATCCACCGCCGACGCCACGAATCAGAGAAACCGCCGCCGGGTACTGTGCGGACTCGCCCGGAGCCCGCAAGCTGGAGAGGTGTCGTCTGTGCGTACGAGTTCAGGAGTCCGAGCCGGGCTGACCGCCGCGCTCACCGCGGTGCTCGCCCTCGGCGCGGCCGGCTGTGACCCCGCCGTCACCGAGCCGGACGCGTCGCCGAGCGCTGCCGGGAACGTCAACCAGCAGCTCGGCCAGTTGACCGTGGCCACGGCCGGGTCGATGAAGGGTTACAGCCGCACCCGGTTCCCGCACTGGCGGGACACCGGCAAGAACTGCGACGTGCGGGACAGCGTCCTCCAGAAGGACGGTGAGGGGATCAAGCTCTCCGGCTGCAACGTGGTCGGTGGGCGATGGGAGAGCGTCTACGACGGGGTGGAGCTGACCGACCCGTCGGACGTGGACATCGACCACACCGTGCCGCTGGCCAACGCCTGGCGCTCCGGCGCGGACGAGTGGGAGGACTCGAAGCGCGGTGACTTCGCCAACGACCTGACCCGACCGCAGCTCATCGCGGTTTCCGCGCGCTCCAACCGGGCAAAGGGTGACCAGGACCCGTCGCAGTGGAAGCCGGCGAACCGCTCGTACTGGTGTCAGTACGCCGCCGACTGGGTGACGGTCAAGCACTACTGGCGGCTGACGGTGACCACTGCCGAGAAGGCCGCCCTCACCGACATGCTGGAGGGCTGCACATGGGCGAGCAAGCCGTGACGGGGGCGGGTGGCGCGCCGGCCCCGGAGAGGACGCCGGACGCGACCGGCGACGACGCGGCGGCGGCTGGCGGCGGCCCGGCCCCGACCTCGGCCGGTCCGGCGTCGGCCGGGATGACCGCGGACGGCCGGCAGGCGGCATCCGCCGACGTCTCCGGAGCCGGCATGTCCGCCGACGCGACGCCCGGTGCGGCGCCGGGGCCCGCGGACGCGCCGGCGGGGAACGCACCGGCCGGACCGGCGACGCGTACCGCCGACATCACGGCCGGTCCGGGCGGGGTGATGACCGACGAGGCCGGCGTGGTGACCGGCGAGCTGACGTTGCGCACCGAGCACGCCGACGGCACGGTGCGGCTGCGGGTGCAGTACAAGGACGCCGACGAGTGGTACGCGGTGACCGGTGGCAGCGCGCCGCTGGCCGACCCGGCCGCACTGGACGCGGTGCACACGATCGCGGTGGGGCTGCTGAACCGCCCCGAGGGCTGAACCGAGTCGACGCGTCGGCCCCACCGGGGGCCGACGCGTCGTCGTGTCACGGGGTGGGGATGAGTTCCCCGGTCTCGCCCGGCGCCGCGCCGTCGTCCGGCCGGACCAGCTCCGGCTCGACCTCGTGCGGCCGGATCTTCCCGGCCGCGATGTCCTCGGCGTAGTGGCAGGCGACCCGGTGCCCGTCGAGCACCTCGCGCAGCGCGGGCCGCTCGTCGGCGCAGCGGGTGGGCTGGGCCCACGGGCAGCGGGTGTGGAACCGGCAGCCGGCCGGCGGGTTCGCCGGTGACGGCAGGTCACCGGCGAGCAGGATCCGCTCCCGCCGGTCCTCGACCTGGGGGTCGGGCACCGGCACCGCCGACATGAGCGCCCTGGTGTACGGGTGCATGGGCTCCCGGTAGAGGTCGTCGCTGGACGCCTCCTCGACCAGGCCGCCGAGGTACATGACCCCGACCGTGTCGGCGATGTGCCGGACCACCGCCAGGTCGTGCGCGATGATCAGGTACGTGAGGCCGCGCTCCTCCTGCAGCTCGTCGAGCAGGTTGAGCACCTGGGCCTGGATCGAGACGTCCAGCGCGGACACCGGCTCGTCGGCGACGATCAGGTCCGGTTCGAGCACCAGTGCCCGGGCGATGCCGATGCGCTGGCGCTGGCCGCCGGAGAACTCGTGCGGATACTTGCTCAGCGCCGACGCGGGCAGGCCGACCGCGGCGAGCGCCTCGCGGAGCCGCTTGCCGACGGCCGCCTTGTCCTTCGCCAGGCCGTGCGCCTTGAGCCCTTCGACCAGCAGCGACTCCACCGACTGCCGGGGGTCGAGGCTGGACAGCGGGTCCTGGAAGATCATCTGGATCCGGCGGCGGATCCGGCGCATCGGCTCGTCCTTGAGCGAGCGCAGGTCGGTGCCGTCGAAGACGATCTCGCCGTCGGTCGGCTCGACCAGCCGCAGCAGGCCGCGGCCCAGCGTGGACTTGCCGCAGCCCGACTCGCCCACGAGGCCGTACGTCTCGCCCCGGTTGATGGAGAGCGAGACCCCGTCGACGGCGTAGACGTGCCCGATCGTCCGGTCGACGAGCACGCCGCTCTTGATCGGGAAGTGGACCTTGACGTCGCGCAGTTCGATCAGGGGTCCGGTCCGCTCGGTCGACTCGGTCACGGGACCGCCACCTCCTCGGAAACGGGGTTGTTGCAGCGCAGGTCGCCGCCGTTCGCGGTGGGCTCCAGCGGGGGCGTCCCGTCGAGGCAGGCGTCCACCACGTTGTCGCACCGGGGCGCGAACGCGCAGCCCTCGGCCCACGGGATGTTGTCGGCCACCGAGCCACGGATGGCGTGCAGCGGCTCGCCGCGCGGCGAGTCGAGCCGCGGCACGGAGTTGAGCAGCCCGTGCGTGTACGGGTGCTCCGGCCGGGCGAACAACTGGTGCCGCTCCGCCCGCTCCACGATCTTGCCGCCGTAGAGCACGTTGACCGTGTCGCAGAGCCCGGCCACCACGCCCAGGTCGTGCGTGATCATGATGAGCGCGGTGCCGGTCTCGTCGACGAGCTGCTTGAGCAGCGTGAGGATCTGCGCCTGGATGGTCACGTCCAGGGCGGTGGTCGGCTCGTCGGCGATCAGCAGCCGCGGCTTGCAGGCCAGCGCGATGGCGATCAGGGCGCGCTGCCGCATGCCGCCGGAGATCTGGTGCGGGTATTCCTTCAGCCGCCGGGTCGGGTCCGGGATGCCGACCGCGTCGAGCAGTTCCCGGGCCTCCTTCAGCGCCACCTTGTGGTCCATGCCCCGGTGCCGTTCGAGCACCTCGGCCACCTGGGTGCCGATCGGGACGACCGGGTTCAGCGAGGAGAGCGGGTCCTGGAAGATCATGCCGATGTCCCGGCCGCGCCGGTCCCGCAGGTCCTCCGGGCGCAGCTTCAACAGGTCGGCCCCGTCGAAGTTGACCTCGCCGCTGACCTTGTTGCCGCGTCGGGGCAGCAGGCCCATGATCGCCAGGCTGGTGACGCTCTTGCCGCAGCCGGACTCGCCGACCAGGCCGACCGTCTGCCCCGGCTCCACGCTGAAGCTGACCTCGTCGACCGCGGTGAACGGTCGCTCACCCTTGCGCTGGAACACGACGCTCAGGTCGCGTACGTCGAGCAGGCTCATCGGGTCACGTCCTCATCGTGCTGGTCGTTGGTCCGCATCGGGGTCACCGCCGGCTCTTCGGGTCGATGGCCTCGCGCATGCCCTCGCCCAGCAGGGTGAAGCCGAGCGCGACCACGATGATCGCGGCGGCCGGGAAGTACGCCAGTTCCGGCCGGACCTCGAAGTAGCGCTGACCGTCCACGCCGAGCATCAGGCCCCACTCCGCGCGGTTGATGTCGGGGTCGCCGAGACCGAGGAAGGACAGCGACGCGGCTTCCAGGATCGCGGTGGAGAGCGTCAGCGTCGCCTGCACGATCACCGCGGTCATCGCGTTGGGCAGCATGTGCCGCAGCACGATCGCCCCGCGCTTGACGCCGAGCGCCCGGGCGGCCAGCACGTGGTCGCTCTCCCGCTGGGCGAGCATCGAACCGCGCAGCAGCCGGGCGAAGATCGGCACGTTCACGATGGCCACCGCGAGGATGACCGTCCACTGGCTGGACCGGCTGGCCAGGGCGACCAGGCTGATCGCCAGCAGCAGCGCCGGCAGGGCCAGCATCACGTCGGTGAAGCGCATCAGGATGTTGTCGACCCAGCCGCCGAAGGCGCCGGCGAGCGCGCCGACCAGCACACCCAGCGCCAGCCCGATCAGCGTGGCGAGCACGCCGACGAACAGCGTCTGCCGGCTGCCGTGGATCATCCGGGACAGGAAGTCCCGGCCGAGCGGGTCGGAGCCGAGCGGGAAGCCGCTGCTGGCGCCGGGGATGTTGTCGACGGTCAGGTTCTTGGTCAGCTCGTCGAAGCGCTGCGCGGGGTCGTGCGGCGCGAGCAGCGGCGCGAAGATCGCGACCAGCACGAACAGCGCCACGATCGCCGCGCCGACCATCGCGGTCGGGTTGCGCCGCAGCCGGCGGAACGCGTCGCGGACCAGGCTGACACCGCCCTTGTCGGCGGTGGCCTGGGCCAACTGCTCCAGCCGGGCGCGCTTGCGCTCGCCGAGCCGGTCCAGGCCGCGGGGCAGGCTGCCCTCGCGCTTCTCGGTGACGGCCGACGGGTCCACGCTCTCGCGCGGCGTGCCCACGGTGGGCCGGGTGATCGGATCGCTCATCGCACACGCACCCTCGGGTCGATGAAGGCGTAGGAGAGGTCGACCAGGAGGTTGACCAGCACGAAGACCAGTGCGGCCAGCAGGATCAACGCCTGGAGCACCGGGTAGTCGCGACCGCCGCTGATCGAGTCGTAGATCAGCGTGCCGAGGCCGCCCCAGTTGTAGACCCGTTCGGTGAGCACCGCGCCGGAGAGCAACGCGCCGGTCTGCAGGCCGATGGTGGTGACCACCGGCAGCAGCGCGTTGCGCAGGATGTGCCGGCCCCGGATCGTCTTGTGCCGCAGGCCCTTCGCCTCGGCGGTGCGGACGTAGTCCTCGTTGAGCACGTCGAGCACGCTGGCCCGGGTGATCCGCACGACGACCGCGAGCGGGATGGTGGCCAGCGTGATCGCCGGCAGGATCAGGTGCCAGAGCGCGTCGCCGGTGGCGTCGAACTCCCGGGTGAGCAGCCCGTCCAGCACGAAGAAGCCGGTGACGTCGGTGTTGTCCAGCCCGGTGCTGATCCGGCCGGACGGCGGGAACATGTGCATGTTCTGGGTGAACACGTCCTTGAGCAGATAGCCCAGGAAGAAGATCGGGATCGAGATGCCGAGCAGGGTGCCACCGATGCTCAGGTTGTCGAGCAACCGACCCCGGTGTCGGGCGGCCAGGTAGCCGAGCGGCACGCCGAGCCCGATCGCGATGACCATCGCGGCGGCGCCCAGCTCCACGGTGGCCGGGAAGGCTCGACCGATCACCTCGGTGACCGGGTCACCGCTCCGGATCGAGTTGCCGAAGTCGCCGGTCAGCAACCGCTGCATGAACTTCGCGTACTGCACCAGGATCGGCTGGTCGTAGCCGAGCGCCTTGACCAGCAGCGCCCGTCGCTCCGGCGTGGCCCGCTCACCGAGCAGCGCCTCGATCGGGCCGCCGGGCAGGTTGCGCAGCCAGACGAAGACCAGCGCGGACAGCCCTATCAGGGTCACCACCAGCTGCAGCAGGCGGCGAACTATGACTCGCAACATCTCTCACACACCAGATTCTCGGTTGAACAGCGGGTCGGCCCGGGCCGGGAGCGAGTGCCCGGCCCGGGCCGATTCCGCGTGTGGCGTCAGCGGTGGAGCCGCCTCAGCCGACGCTGACGGTGTTGAACCGCTCGTCGGTCAGCGGGCTGGCGACGAGACCCTTGACGTCCTTGGTGACCACGATGGCCGGCGGGGCGTGCCAGACCGGCACGGCCGGCAGCCACTTGGTGGCGATGTCGCGGTTGACCTGCTCCCAGGCGGCCTTCTTGCCGGCCTCGTCGACCGTGGCGTCGGCCTTGGTGATGGCGTCGAACATCTCGGTCATGCCCTGGTCGCCGAACTCGACCTTGCCGCGGCCGAAGAACGTGCCGACGAAGTTGCCCGGGTCGTTGTAGTCACCGGTCCAGCCGAGCAGGTGCAGGTCGTGCTTGCCGAACTGCTGCACGTCGTCCTTGTAGCCACCGTTCCACGGGCGGGCCACACCGTTGACCGTGATGCCGACGGCCTTCAGGTCGTTGGCGAGAACGGTGAAGATCTCCTGCGGGTTCGGCATGTACGGCCGGGACACGTCGGTGGGGTAGAAGAAGTTGAGGGTCAACTTCTCCGCGCCCGCCTCCTTGAGAAGCTGCTTGGCCTTCTCCGGGTTGTAGTCGTACTTCTGCACGTCCGGCGCGTAGCCGAGCACGGTGTCCGGCATGAACTGGTCGGCGACCTTGGTGCCACCCGGGCCCTTGGTCTGGACGAGCTGCTGGCGGTTGAGTGCGTACGCGATCGCCTGCCGGACCCGGAGGTCCTTCAGCTTCGGGTTCTTCTGGTTGATGCCCAGGTAGAGGATGTTGAACGCCGGACGGTCGAGGACCTGGAAGCCCTCGCCGGCGAGCGCCTTCCGGTCGGCCGGGGCCGGGAAGTCGATGCCCTGGACGGTGCCCGCCTTCAGCTCCTGCTTCCGGGTGTTCTCGTCCTTGATGATCTTGATGATCAGCTTGTCGACCTTGGCCTTCTCGCCCCAGTAGTCGGGGTTCCGGTCCAGGGTGATCTCACCCTTGGCCTTGTCCCAACCCGCGAACTTGAACGGGCCGGTGCCCACCGGGTGCTCGTTGGCGAACGCGCTGTACTCGAACGAGTCGCCGTTCTGCTTCACCGCGTCGGCGTCGTACTTCTTCAGCGCCTCGGGGCTGGCGATCGACAGCGCGGTCAGCGCGAAGGCACCCGGGAAGGCGCCCTTGTACTGGTTCATCGTGACGACGGCGGTGCCGTCGTCCTTCGCCTCGCACTTGTTGTAGACCGGCTGGCCGACGCCCTCGGCCTCGTTCTTGGCGAAGCCGCCGAACGTGTCCGAGTAGTAGATCATCTGCGACTGGGCGGCGGCGCCCTTCATGTTGAACCAGCGGTCGAAGTTGAAGCAGACCGCGGCGGCGTTGAAGTCGGTGCCGTCGTGGAACTTCACGCCCTTGCGGAGCTTGAAGGTCCAGACCTTGCCGTCCGGGTCGTGCTCCCAGCTCTCCGCCAGGGCACCCTGCAGCTCGGCGGTGCCGGGCTTGTTCTGCACGAGGGTGTCGTACATCTGGCGGATCGGCCGGAACGACTCACCGTCGTCGTTGAAGATCGGGTCGAAGTTCTTCGGGTCCCCGGCACCGGCGAAGACGAAGGTGCCGCCGGTCTTGGCGTCACCGCCGCCCTCTTCACGGTCGCTCTTCGCGCAACCGGACGCACCGACCGCCAGGGCGGCCGCGGCCGCGAGGGCCATGGCCGTTTTCAGCCTGCTCGCCTGCATCTCTCACCTCTGTCATGCACATGTGTCCACGCCGAGCTGTGACTCAGTCCGTGAGCGGGAGGTTATGGCATGTCACACAGAAGAGGAACGGGCGAAGGGCAATCGCTATCAAGCCGACACCTTCCGAGGCCGGCTCGCACGACGGTCCGGCGGTGGGCACGCCGCCCACCACCGGACCGGGGAACTCAGACCGCCCGGCGTCCCTCGAAGGCACGGCCCAGCGTGATCTCGTCGGCGTACTCCAGGTCGCCGCCGACCGGCAGGCCGCTGGCCAGCCGGGTCACCGCGATCCCCATCGGCTTGACCATCAGCGCCAGGTAGGTCGCGGTCGCCTCGCCCTCGGTGTTCGGGTCGGTGGCGAGGATCAGCTCGCGGATCTCGCCACCGCTCAACCGGGTCATCAGCTCGCGGATCCGCAGGTTGTCCGGGCCGATGCCCTCCAGCGGATTGATCGCGCCGCCGAGCACGTGGTAGCGCCCACGGAACTCGCCGGTCCGCTCGATCGCCACCACGTCCTTCGGCTCCTCGACCACGCAGAGCACCTCGTCGGTACGCCGTGGGTCGCGGCAGATCCGACACTGCTCGGACTCGGCCACGTTGTAACAGGTCGTGCAGAACCGGACCAGGTCCTTGACCTTGCGCAGCGCGCCGGCCAGCCGGTTGACGTCGGCCGGATCCGCCGACAGGACGTGGAACGCGATCCGCTGGGCGCTCTTCGGGCCCACGCCCGGCAGCCGACCCAGCTCGTCGATCAGGTCCTGGATGGCACCCTCGTACATCTGCCGGCTCAGAAACCGGGCAGGCCGAGGCCGCCCATCCCGCCCGCGACCGGGCCCATCTTCTTCTCGGTCAGCTCCCGGGCCGCCTCGGCGGCGTTGTGCACGGCCGCGACGACCAGATCCTCCAGGGTCTCCACGTCCTCCGGGTCGACCGCCTTCGGGTCGATCTTGATCCCCTTCAGCTCACCGGTGCCGGCGACGGTGGCCGTCACCAGGCCACCGCCCGCGGTCCCGGTCAGCTCCGCCTCGGCCAGCTCGGCCTGGGCGTTGGCGATCTGCTGCTGCATCTTCTGCGCCTGCTTCAGCATCTGCTGCATGTTGGGCTGTCCACCTGGGCGCACGGGCCGCTCCTTCTCGCACTCGTCTGCTCGGCCGCCGCTCAGCCTATCCGCTGTGAGCAGTCGGTCCCGCACGGCAGCCCGCCCGCCGGTCCGTGCCGCGATCACCAGGGCTGCGGGCGACCGCCGGATCAGCCGGCGTCGGCGACGAAGACGTCGAGCATGCCGTTGGTGTCGCCGGGCACCAGGTTCGACGCGTACGAGGTGAACGACACGTACCGCCCCCGGTGGTCGATCGAGGGATCGTTGCTGAAGCTGTCGGCCTGGGCACCCTCGGCCGAGACGCTCAGCCGGGTGGTCGTCCCGGTCCGCCACCGGGCCAGGAAGACGTCCTCGGCCCCGTTGGTGTCCCCCGGCACCAGGTTGGACGACCCCGAGACGAACGCGACCCCCCTCCCGTCGCCGCTGATCGCGGGCTGGCTGCTGCTGCGATTGCCCTGGACGCCGCCGGCGGTCAGGCTCACCCGACGGGTCACGCCGGCGGCCAGGTCCCGGACGAAGACGTCCTCGACGCCGTTGGTGTCGCCCGGCACCAGGTTCGACGACCAGGAACTGAACGCGGCGAACCGGCCGTCGGCACTGATCGCCGGACCGCTGCTCACACCGTCGCCCTGCTCCCCGGTGGAGGAGACGCTGATCCGGGAGGTGACCGCCCGCCACCGGTCGCGCAGGAAGATGTCCGGTGCGTCGTTGGTGTCGCCGGGCACCAGGTTCGACGCCGTCGACAGAAAGACCACCCACCGGCCGTCGCCGCTGATCGTCGACGACGAGAAACCGCTCAGGCCGTTGGCCTGGCCGCCCGCGGCGGGGACGCTGACCCGGCTGGTGGTGCCGTGCAGCAGGTCCCGGACGAACAGGTCGGCGAACCCGTTGGTGTCCCCCGGCACCAGATTGCTGGCGAACGAGCTGAAGGCGACGTACCGGCCGTCCTGGCTGATGCTCGGCACGGTGCTGTCGCCGTTGCCCTGCCCACCGCCGGCGGGCACGCTCACCCGGACGGTGGTGGACGCGACCCGGTCCCGGACGAAGACGTCGATCACGCCGTTGGTGTCTCCCGGCACCAGGTTCGACGCCGCCGAGATGAAGGCGACGTACCGGCCGGTGCCACTGATCGCCGGGCCGGTGCTGTAGGCGTCGCCCTCGACGCCGGCGCTGGAGACGCTGACCCGGCTGGTGGTCGCCGTCGCCCGGTCCCGGACGAAGACGTCGTCGACGCCGTTGGTGTCGCCCGGCACCAGGTTCGACGCGCGGGAGGCGAAGGAGACGTAGCGCCCGGTGCGCGACGAGCTGCTGCTGGAGCTGCGCTCGTTCGCCTGGGCCTGGTCGCTGGAGACGCTGATCCGGGTCGTCGTCGGATCGGGTTGGCGCGCCGGGGCGGCACCCGAGGGCGCGGGCGCCAGCGCTGCGGTCAGGGACAGGGTGGCCCCGAGAACCACCCTCGCTGGAACAATTCCCACTTTGCTCACCGAAACCTTCGAACGGCATCAAACCGACATCGATGGTCACCGGGCAAGCGCTCCAGCGTCAAGCCTCTGAGCAGGAAGAACGTCTATTGAACAGGGTGGTGTGCGGAATGCGGCTACCGCGCGTCCACTTCGCCGATCTGCTCCGCGCCGAACGCCTCGCGGAGCAGCCGTACCGCCTGCTCCTGACTGGACTCGCGCGCGGTCCGCTCGTCGATGACCTCGTCCAGCGGCTCGTCGCCCGGATCGAATCCCTCGAAGTTCGCCGCCGGCGCGGCGCCGGGGCGTCCCGCGCCGCCGCGCACCGGGCCGTCGAAATCTGGATCGTACGGCGGCTCGCCGGCCCAGTCGGCGTCCGCCGTCTTGCGCGCTCCCGCCCCGGTACGCGGACCCCGTCCCGCCGCGGCCGCCCGTGCCGCCGCGATGGCGCTGCTCACCGGCGCACCGGTGGGTGCGGGCGTCGGGGACGCGCCCGGCTGGGCCGCGGTCGCCCGCGCCCCCGGCGCGGTGCCCGCCGCCGACGTGCTGCCCTGCGACGTGCCGTTCGCCGACGCGCCGGCTGCGGACATGCTGCCGTTCCCCGGGGCGCCGGACGCGGACATGCTGCCGTTCCCCGGGGCGCCGGACGCGGATGCGCCGTTCCCGGACGCGCCCCCCGGGCGGGCCGGCTCCGGCCACTCGTCCGCGCCGGCCGCCGCGTCACCCGGTCCAGCCGGCTCCGGCCGCCGGTCCGCCGTCGCGCCACCCGGCCGGGCCGGCTCGGGCCAGTCCTCGGCCTCGTCGGCGTCGGGCGCCGCAGCCGGACCCGACGCGTCGGGTCCGGACGCCGGCCGGCCCGGGCCACCGCGACCATCCTGACCGCGTGACCCGCCCTGGTCACTCTGCCCGCCCTGGCCGCCCACCCTGCCCGGACCGCCCTGGCCGCCGGCGTCGTCGCCCGCGCGTCCGGCATGGGCCGGTTCGGTCGGGCCGTTCCGGTCCGGACGGGTGGGTGAGTCCGCCGGCGGGGAGGTCGGCCGGGCCGTGGCACGCGGCGGACCGCCGAGCGTCGCGCCGCCCCGCTCGCCGGCCACCTCGCAGCGGATCTGCCAGCGACCGCCCAGTTCCTCGTAGAGCGCGTCGGTCAGCACGGCGGCGTGGTCCGCCATCATCTTCGCCAGCACCGTCGACTTCACGGTCAGCACCAGCGTGTCGCCGTCCAGGTCGCGGACCACGGCGTCGCGCATCAGCGCGGCGATCCGCTTGTTGGTCCGGTTGACCTTGCCCACCACCTCCGGCCAGACCCGGCGCACCGCGACCGCGTCCAGCGCGCCCGGGTTCGCCGCGCCGGGGCGGGGCGGCTCGGGCGTGGCCGGGTCGGGCATCACCACCGGCTGCGGACGGCGGACCGCCGCGACCGGCGCCGGGCCGTCGGTAACCGCGGTCGGGCCGGCCGGGACCACACCGGGGACGTCCGGCACGGGACCGACACCTCCGGCGGAGGCACCCGCAGCCGGGTCGGAGCCGGCGACGGGAGCACCCGCAACCGAGCCGGGACCCGCGGCGGGAGCATCCGGAACAGGGGCCGGGCCGGTGTCGGCACCGGTCGGGGTGTCGGCAGCCGCCGGCGTGCCGGCGGTCGACGGGTGGATCGCGGCGGCAGCCGCGCCCGTGGCGGGAGCCGCCGGGCGTACCCCCTGGTCGGGAGCGGCGGGCGGCTCGGCGCCGCCGAGGGTGAGCCGGCGCTCCATCCGCTCCAGGCGCTGGAGCAGGCCACCGGAGGCGTCGTCGACGCCGGGCAGGAGCATCCGGGCGCAGAT
This sequence comes from Micromonospora ferruginea, assembly GCF_013694245.2. Lineage (NCBI taxonomy): Bacteria > Bacillati > Actinomycetota > Actinomycetes > Micromonosporales > Micromonosporaceae > Micromonospora > Micromonospora robiginosa. The sequence goes on along the minus strand of NZ_CP059322.2, from coordinate 5,658,527 downwards.
CAGCTCCAACAGCAGGCGGGGCGCGGTGGTGCCGCGCATCTCCACCAGGCCGTTGTGCACGATGTCGGCGCAGCGCGACAGCGTGGCCGGGCCGAGGCGCTGGGCCTGGGCGGCCATCCGCTCGATCTGGTCGGCCGGACCGTCGATCAGGCCCTTGGCGGCGGCGTCCGGCACCTGCTGGAGCACGATCAGGTCACGCAGCCGCTCCAGCAGGTCGGAGGCGAACCGGCGCGGATCGTGGCCGGCCTCGGCGACCCGGTCGACCGTCGCGTACGCGGCCGCGCCGTCCCCGGCGGCCAGCGCGTCGCACATCTCGTCGATCAGCGCGGAGTCGGTGACGCCGAGCAGCGCGGCGGCCCGGGCGTAGCCGACCCCCTCCGGGCCGGCGCCGGCGATGAGCTGGTCGAGCACGGAGAGGCTGTCCCGCGCGCTGCCGCCACCGGCGCGCACCACGAGCGGGAAGACCGCCGGCTCGACCTTGACGCCCTCGGCCTCGCAGAGCTGCTCCAGATAGGGGCGGAGCACCTTCGGCGGCATCAGCCGGAACGGGTAGTGGTGGGTCCGCGACCTGATCGTGCCGAGGACCTTCTCCGGCTCGGTGGTGGCGAAGATGAACTTGACGTACTCCGGGGGCTCCTCGACCAGCTTGAGCAGGGCGTTGAAGCCGGCCGACGAGACCATGTGCGCCTCGTCGATGACATAGATCTTGAAGCGGCTGCGGGCCGGCGCGAAGAACGCCTTCTCGCGCAGCTCGCGGGCGTCGTCGACACCGCCGTGGCTGGCCGCGTCGATCTCGATGACGTCGATCGAGCCGGCGCCGTCGTTGGCCAGCGAGCGGCACGACTCACACTGGCCGCACGGCTCGGGCGTCGGGCCCTGCTCGCAGTTCAGCGAGCGGGCCAGGATCCGGGCGCTGGAGGTCTTGCCGCAGCCACGGGGGCCGGAGAAGAGGTACGCGTGGTTGAGCCGGCCGCTGCGCAACGCCTGCGACAACGGCTCGGTGACGTGCTCCTGGCCGATGACCTCGGCGAACGTACGGGGCCGGTACTTGCGGTAAAGGGCCAGTGCCACCCGTCCCGCCTCCTCTCGACCGAGCCATTCTGCGCCGGTCGGCCACCGGTGACCACCCACCACCTGAGTGACCTGACCTGCAGCGACCGTACCGGGCCCCGGAGACAGAAAGGCCTCCCGTGCACCCGGCAGAGCTCGCTTATCCTTGCTGCCTTCCGGCCCTGGGGAGGTTCACGAGATACCGCCGCACGGGAGGTGCCGCCAAGCCTACCCGAAGCCGAGTGGATCTTCCGGGAGGGTGGGGTGGCCCGCCGTCGAGGGACCTGTATCCTGGCTCGCGGAGGATTCGCCTAGAGGCCTAGGGCGCACGCTTGGAAAGCGTGTTGGGTTTACACCCTCACGAGTTCGAATCTCGTATCCTCCGCTCGCTTGAGCAGCACGAACGAAGAGGGCCGGCCCCGACGGGGCCGGCCCTCCGTCGTCTCTGGAGTGCGTCGCACCCCCGTCCGGCCGCGCCCGCGCCCGCGCCCGCGCCATCGCCGGGCCGGCGGGCACAGGGCTGCCGACGCGCTTTCCGAGTTGCCGATGACAAGCATTTTCTTGTCATCGACAAGGTTGCGGCGGGTTGATTCGCAGCGAGAGCTTGTCGCCCCTCCGGCGTCGCACAATCTGTGTGACAAACGACGGATCCACTCTTCCACAATGAGCGACGGCACCCGAGATGCGTCCTCGGGTGCCGTCATGCTCCCTACTTTTGGAAGGGCAAGGAGCCACCATGCACATTAGCGATCTGGCACGACCACGGGAAGGCTCCGGCGGCAGCCGGAGACGTCGCGCGGTAAGTGTCCGACAGTTTGTCGTCGCGACCGGCAGTGTCGCGCTCACCGTGTGGGCGTACCAGCGAACCGGGGATCTCACCCTCGCCGCGTTCGCCGGCCCGGTCTGCCACGGGTTCCTCAGCTACTGGCTCGTGGATTGAGCGGGGGACGCGGTGGCGAGCTGGATCGTCCGGCTGGAGTTCCGCAGGACCACCTCGATCCTGGCGGTCTCCCGGGTCAGGAACGCGGCGATGGCCGTCACCTGGAGGTCCGTGGAGACGGCTGCGGGCGCCAATCTGGTGGCCACCCGAAGGTTGGCCGACACAACGTCGACCCGGGTGCTGTCGGAGGCCGCCCGCACGGTCCGGTGGATACAGGCCACCAATGGTTCGGTCGGTGAGCCGACCGCCATCTCCGTGCGCCCGGAGGACGCCCCTCAGCAGGTGCCCGATCTGGTCACGCTCGCCGAGATAGGAAAACTGCTCGGAGTGTCCCGGCAGCGGGCCCAACAACTGTCCCGACAACCGGATTTTCCCCGCCCCCTCGCCAAGACCGGCAGCGGGCCGTTATATGCCCTCTCGGATGCCGAGAATTATTATCGCGTCCGGCAGTTCAGAAAGGGCAGGGATCACCCGGGGGACAGTCCCCCCGACGCTGGTCGCCAACCGGGTGAGGAGCAGATCTGACCGGCGCCCCGCGCCGACGGTGCGGGGCCGGCCCATGTGTCGGCCCCGCACCGTGCCGGCGACCAGCGTCGCCCCCGCGGTATCCGTCTCCCGGAGCCCCCTGGCCGGGGCACCGCGCGTAGAGCCCTTGACCGGTTCACAAGCCTTCCCGTTCGACGGGTGTTCGATGGGGATTGACAAAGTTAACCGGTTAAGAAGACCATCGTGGATATCTTCGCCGGGTCGGACGCCGGAAGGGCAACCGACGGTCCGACCCGTCCGGGCGGCGAGGGCTCCCCGCAACCACCATCCGTACGGGAGTTCCTCATGATCCAGCGCACCCGCACGCGGGCGTGCCTGGCCGGGGCGGCGGCAGCCGTCACCGCGCTGGCCACCGCCCTCGTCACCACGCCACCCGCCCAGGCCGCCGCCGGGGCATGCTCGGTGACCTGGCAGGTCACCAACGAATGGAGCGGCGGCGCCACCACCAACGTCACCATCACCAACACCGGCGCCGCCGTGAACGGCTGGACGCTGGGCTGGGCGTTCCCCGGCAACCAGGTGATCGGCGACATGTGGAACGCCACGAAGACGCAGTCCGGCGCGAACGCCACCGCCACGAACGTCTCCTACAACGCGGGCCTCCCGGCCGGCGGCACGGTCAGCTTCGGCTTCAACGTCACCTACACCGGGTCGAACGCGGCCCCGAGCGCGTTCACGCTCAACGGCGCGAGCTGCGGCGACACCACGCCGCCCAGCCCGACCGGCAGCCCCACGCCGAGCCCGACCGGCAGCCCGAGCCCGAGCCCGACGGCGAGCCCCGACCCGACCACCACACCCAGCGGCAACCTCGCGCTGAACCGGCCGGTCACCGCGTCGTCCACGGAGAGCCCGAACGCCGCCGCCCAGGCGGTCGACGGCAACGGCGGTACGCGCTGGTCCAGCCTCTACGCCGACCCGCAGTGGATCCAGGTCGACCTCGGCGCCACGTACCCGATCAACACGGTGCGGCTGCGCTGGGAGGCCGCCTACGGCAGGGCGTACCAGATCCAGACGTCGACGGACGGCACCACCTGGACCCCGGTGTTCAGCACCACCACCGGCGACGGCGGCACCGACGACGTGACGCCGGCCGGCGCGAGCGGCCGGTACGTGCGGATGTCCGGCACCGCCCGCGGCACCGCCTGGGGCTACTCGCTCTACGAGTTCGAGGTGTACGCGGTGAAGCCGCCCACCCCGCCCGGCCCGGACTGCGGTCAGGCCCCGGCCGACCCGCAGGCGAACTCGAAGGCCCGCAACCTGATCTGCTACCTGCGCACCCACACCTACGTCAGCGGCCAGACCGACCTGCCGGACGCGGACAAGGTGCAGCAACTGACCGGCCGCTACCCGGCGATCGTGGCGTTCGACTTCATGGAGTACACCAAGGGCAGCATCCAGACCCAGCAGGTCATCGACTGGGCGAAGGCGCGCAACGGCATCGTCGCGTTCCAGTGGCACTGGTACTGCCCGCGCGGCGGCAACTACTCCGCGCCGTGCGACTTCCAGCCCGACCTGAGCAACCCGTCGTCCCAGCTCTACAAGGACATCGACCTGGTGGTGCGGGAGCTGAAGAAGATGGGCGACGCCGGCGTGCCGGTGCTGTTCCGCCCGCTGCACGAGGCGAACAACAACTACATGTGGTGGGCGAAGAAGGGCCAGGACGCCTACAAGCAGCTCTGGCGGCTGATCTACCAGCGGGCCCAGCTCGCCGGCGCGCACAACATCGTCTGGGTGTTCAACGGCATGGCCAGCGGCCAGGGCACCTCGCTCGCGTCCTGGTACCCGGGCGACGGCTACGTCGACCTGGTCACCTCCGACTACTTCCAGAGCAGCAGCGACTTCGCCACCACCAAGGCGGTCAGCGGCGCCAAGACCACCGGCGTGGCGGAGACGTTCAGCCCGCTCAACCCGAACTCCGACCCCGCGTGGCCGTACTTCGTGGTCTGGGCGTCGCGCGACTGGAACGGCAGCGGCAAGGACGTGGCCGGGCTGTGGCGCACCGCGATGTCCAACCCGAGGACCATCTCGATCGACCAACTTCCCGACATGTCCGCGTGGTGACGACCTGATCGTCAGGGGGCCGGCCCGTCGAGGGTCCGGCCCCCTTCCGCGTACGCGGAAACTGAACGTCATGGCCGACGAGCGTCCCCTGTACGAGCGAGATCCGGCAGCCTGGCAGGCGCATCTGGCCGAGGGCAACGCCCGGCAACCGCGCAAGCGGGTCGGCGCCGACGTGCTCCTGCGCAACCGGCGCGGCGAGATTTTGCTGGTCAACCCCCGCTACAAGCCGGACTGGGACCTACCGGGCGGCATGGCCGAGGCGAACGAACCCCCACACGTCACCGCCGCCCGGGAATTCCGCGAAGAACTCGGGCTGGAGCTGCGCGTCGGGTCGATGCTGGTGGTGGACTGGGTGGCCCCGCACGGCCCGTGGGACGACAGCCTGATGTTCGTCTTCGACGGCGGCGTGTTGCCGGGCACGGCACACCTTCGGCCGACGGACGGCGAGCTGGCCGAGGCGCGTTTCGTCGCGCTCGACGACGCGCGGGCGCTGCTTCGCCCGTACATCTGGCAGCGGTTGCGTCACGCGGTGGGCGCGCTCGCCGACGGACGCCCGAGGTATCTCGTCGGCGGCGCGTGACGTCAGCCGCGGAGGTGGCGCAGGACGGCCAGGACCCTGCGGTTGTCGGTGTCCGACGACGGCAGGCCCAGCTTGGCGAAGATGTTCGCCACGTGCTTCTCCACCACCCCGGGCGTGATGACCAGCGCCGACGCGATGCCGGCATTCGAGCGCCCCTCGGCCATCAGCGACAGCACCTCGCGCTCCCGTGGGGTCAGCGACGCCACCCCCGTCGTGCGCTGCCCGGCCCGCATCAGGTGGCCGACCACCTCCGGGTCCAGCGCGGTGCCGCCGGACGCCACCCGGGTCAGCGCGTCCACGAAGTCGGCGACGTCGGCGACGCGGTCCTTGAGCAGGTAGCCGACGCCGGTCGGCCGGTCGGCGAGCAGCCGGGTCGCGTACCGGGTCTCCACGTACTGGGAGAAGACCAGCACGCCGACGCCGGGATGGTCGCGCCGGATGTCGATCGCGGCACGCAGCCCTTCGTCGGTGTGCGTCGGTGGCATCCGGATGTCGACCACCGCCACGTCCGGCAGGTGGGCGGCGGTCGCGGAGCGCAGCGCGTCGGCGTCGGCCACCGCGGCGCACACCTCGAAGCCACGGTCGGTGAGCAGCCGGACCAGCCCTTCGCGCATCATCGCGGCGTCCTCCGCGATCACCACCCGCATGCCGTCGCCTCCGTTCACGCCCGTGTGGGCAGGTCGATCTCGACCCTGGTCGGGCCGCCGGTCGGGCTGTGCACGCGCATCCGCCCGTCCACCACGCCGACGCGGCGGGCCAGCCCGGCCAGGCCGGGGCCATCCGGGTCCGCGCCGCCGGCGCCGTCGTCCTGGACGGTCAGCGTCAGGCGCTCACCGGGCCCGACGACGCCGAGCCGGATCCGCGTCGCCCGGCTGTGCTTGGCCGCGTTGGCGAGCAGTTCGGCGGCGCAGAAGTAGGCGATGGTCTCGATCGCGGGCGCCGGCCGGTCGGGCAGGTCGACGGTGACGGTCACCGGGACGGCGCTGCCGGTGGCGAGCGTCGCCAGCGCGTCGCCGAGCCCGTTGTCGAGGACCGGTGGGTGGATCCCGCGCACCAGGTCACGCAGGTCGGCGAGCGCGTCCTTCGCGCCCCGGTGGGCGAGCGCGACCAACTCGCGGGCCTGCGCCAGGTCGGGCGGCGGACCGTCGGCGCCGAGCTTCTCGGTGGCCATGCCGAGGTTCATCGCGAGCGTGGCCAGCCGGATCTGCGCGCCGTCGTGCAGGTCCCGTTCCAGCCGGCGCATCATGCTGGCCGCGTCGTCGATCGCCCGGGCGCGGCTGGCCTGGAGTTCGCGTACCCGTTGGGCGAGTCGGCGCGGGCCGAGCAGCCACCGCATCGCGGCCAGGTCCGGTGCCGTGCCGGCGCGCATCAGCCACGGCGCGACCAGCAGCATGGCCAGTCCGGCGGCGGCGATGAGGAACGTGCCGGCGAACGTCCGCGCGCCGAGGAGGCCGAACGGCGTCAGCGCCCACACCGGGCCGAGGCGGGTGCCGGGCGGGTGGTTGCGGAACAGCGGCCACCACAGCGGGTAGCTGAGGTTGACCGGGCCGAGCAGGTAGCAGAACAGGCCGTACCCCTGGGGGATGGCCAGCGGCACCTTGAGCAGGCCGTAGCCGACGGCGCGCCAGCCGGGCCCGTCGGCGACCAGCGCGCCGATCCGGTGCGACGGCCGCGGTGGCGGGGCATCCACGTGTACGCCGAGCAGCCGGCCGGCGATCCGGCGGTGCACCGCGCCAGTCGCGCGCCCGGCCGGGGCGGCCAGCACGACCAGTAGCGCGACGGTGAGCGGGAACAGCACGAGGAAGATCGGCGCGACGGCCGGCGCGGGTTGCCGGGACGTGCCTCCGGTGGCCCAGAGGATGAGGGCGCCCAGGGCCGGCACCAGCGCCGGCACCGCCAGGACGGCGACCGCGCTGACCACGCCGACCAGGCAGAACGCCGCCCGGCGCAGGGCCGACCCGGTGAACGGGGCGCGCAGCGCGGTCATCGGCCCATTGTCGCGTCTCACGCGTCGCGCCGGCGGAGCAGGAGGCCGCCGCCGAGGATCGCCAGGGCCGCGTACCCGCACATCAGCAGCACGCTGGTCCAGCCGCCGAACAGCCCGGGGGTCGGCGTCATCACCGCGACCGAGTTGAGCAGCATCAGCAGCGGGACGAAGCGGCCGACCGCGATGCCGTCCGCGCCGAACAGGCCGACCGCGAACGACGGGACGAACACCAGCGCGAACAGCGTGCCGATCCCGGCGCCGGAGTGCCGTACGACAGTCCCGATGCCCACCCCGATCAGCGCGGTGGCGGCCAGGTAGCCGCCGGTGAGCAGGACCGCGCGCAGGACCCGCGGGTCGCCCAGGGAGGCGGTCGGGATGGCGGTGCCGCGGATCGCGACCTGCCCGCCCAGGTAGCCGGCGAAGCTGGCGAGCAGGCCGACGCTGAGCGCCGCGCAACCGCCGACGGCGACCTTCGCGGCCAGGACGGTCCGGCGTCGCGGGACGGCGGCGAACGTCGAGCGGATCATCCCGGTGCCGTACTCGCCGGTCACCGCGAGGACGCCGAGCGCGCCGAGCAGGAGTTGGGCCAGGATGGCGCCGCTCAGGCTGTTGTTGAGGATCTGGGCGGTGGTGGCCACCGGCGTGTGGGCGCGGTAGCCGAGTCCCACCCCGACGCCTGCTGCCGCCATCGAGAGCACCGCGCCGGCCGCCAGCCACCACGTCGACCGGACGCTGGTCAGCTTGATCCGTTCCATCCGGGCCGCGTGCCGGAATCCGTAGCCGCTCATCACACGTCCGTTCCGTGGTGGTCGGTGACCGGCGAGGTGAGCCGGAAGAACGCGTCCTCCAGGGTGTCGCCGCCGGTGGCGAGTTCGGCGACGGTCGTCTCGGCCAGCAGCCGGCCCCGGCCGATCACCACCAGCCGGTCCGCGGTCAGCGCCGTCTCGGCGATCAGGTGACTGGACACGAACACGGTCCGGCCCTCGGCGGCGAGCCCGCGCAGCAGGTCCCGGATCCACCGGATGCCCTCCGGGTCGAGGCCGTTGACCGGCTCGTCGAGCAGCAGGACAGCCGGGTCGCCGAGCAGCGCCACCGCGACCCCGAGCCGTTGCCGCATGCCGAGCGAGTAGGTGCCGGCGCGCCGGTCCGCCACGTCGGACAGGCCGACCACGCGCAGCACCCGCTCGACCCGGGTCGCGGGGATGTCGTTGCTCGCGGCCAGCGCGGACAGGTGCGCGCGGGCGCTGCGGCCGGGGTGGAACGCCCCGGTGTCGAGCAGCGCGCCGACGGTCCGCAGCGGCCAGGTCAGGTCCCGGTAACGGACGCCACCGACCAGTGCCTCGCCGTGGTCCGGGGCGTCCAGGCCGAGGATCATCCGCATGGTCGTGGACTTGCCGGATCCGTTCGGGCCGAGGAAGCCGGTCACCACGCCCGGCTGGACCCGGACGCTCAACCCGTCGACGGCGGTCCGACCGCCGTACCGTTTGGTCAGTTCACGTAGTTCGATCACCGAATCGACGCTAGGCAGCGCGGAGAATCGCCGGAAGCCGGAAACCCGCCGGCAGCGCCCGGGGGTTATCCACCATCTCCCGTCGTACACATGTTCCATCCACAGGTTGTGGACACCGAGAGGACCGGATGAGTTACCAGCTCAGCGCCGTGGTCGCCGACGTCGAGCTGCTCCGCGAGCAGACCGCCGACCTGGATCACGCGGTGCTCGCCGCGCTCCGGCAGGACTTCGCGCTGCTGCCGGTCACCCCGCAGCTCGTGCAGGAGCTGACCGGCCGGCCGCCGGACTTCGCCACCGACGGCCCGTGCGCCGAGCGCCCGTTCGAGCTGGTCCTGTCGCGGCCGCTGGCGGAGCTGCTGGCCCGCTGGTCGACGGGCGGGCCGGTGGCGTACCTGGAGGCGGAGTTCGCCGGCGGCCTCGGCCACCAGTCGGCGGTGGTGTGGCTGGGCGGCGACGTGAGCTGGGGGCCGCGCTACGACGACGCGCTCGACCGGCCGCGCGCCGAGTGGCCGATCAACACGGCGCTGGCCCGACTGGGCGTGGAGCCGGGCGCGTGGATCGACCCGTTCGCCGAGTTGGGCCTGCACCTGGAGCGCGACACGGACGGCTGGCTGGCGCACGGCCGGCGCGGGCTGTCCGCCGACTACTGGGACGAGCTGGCCGACGAGTGGGAACTGCGCCAATCCGGCCCGCACCAGCAACCTCTTCGCCCCGGTCCCGTTGGGGACTGGGGGATTGCATGAAATTACGACAATTCGGTTTTATAGCCGCACTGCTGGCTGCCGCTTCCGCCGCCGGGAGCGGCGTCCGTCCACAAGGGCCCGACATCGCGGCCCGCCCGGTCGGATCCGCCGAGGTGGTCAGCCTGGACGGCCTGCGCAACGCGGAGTTCGGCGCCACCGAGGAGGACCTGACCCGCCGCGGCCTGCTGCGCACCGACGAGGAGGCGTGCGGGCCCACACTGGCCGGACACGGCTCGGTCAGCCCGATCTTCGTCGACGACCGGCTCGTCCTGCTCTGGCTCGACGACCCGATGACCACCCCGGAGGGCATCGGCGCCGGCACGCCGGTCGGCGAGGTGCGCGCCGCGTACCCCGGGGCCGCCGCGCTGCCGGCGCCGCCCGGCAGCCACCGCTTCGCCGGGCTGCTCGCCCGCGACGGCGACCGCGCCTATCTCTTCCTGCACGACGGCGTCACCGTCCGCAAGGTAATCGCCGGGTACGCGGACTGGGCCCGCCGCCTCTTCGACGAGGGCTACGGCCCCTGCTGACGGTTCGCCGGCGATCCGGTGTGACCGATGCGGCGCCTCGACCAGTCCTTGAGAGAGGAAGCCATCGGACACCAGGAGCGAGCTGTGGACCAGAACCTGCACGTGCTCTTCGAGCGGGCACTCGACGTCGAACCCGCACCACCGACCAGGGACGTGGCCCGGGAGGCCATGGTGGCGGGCAACGCGCTGCGTCGCCGACGCGGCCTGCTCGGGGGAGGCGCGGCGGCCGGCGTCGTCGCGATCGCCGCCGCTCTGATCGCCCTGAACGTGGCGCCCTCGTCCACGGAGCCGGTATCGCCGGTGGTCGCGGCGGGCGCGCTCATGCCCTCCACCGATCCCACCTGTGACCGGCGATGGGGGTACGAGGCGGTCGACGTCGGCGTCTTCCTGCGCCAGGAGATCACCGATCAGCAACGCCTCGACCTGCGCGAGGCGCTCCGCTCGGATCCGCTCGTGCGGAGCGTCACCTTCCAGGGCCACGACGAGGCGTACGCCAGGTTCAAGGAGATGTACAAGGACAACCCGGATCTGGTCAACGCGGTCAGACCGGAGCAGATGCCCGAATCGTTCCAGGTCAGACTGGCCAGGGCCGCGGACTTCTCCCGGCTCGTGACGAACTTCCACGACACCGGCGGCGTCGACCAGATCCTGGGCGGACCGTGCCCGGCCCGCTCGGGTGCCGGGGAGGGCGAGTGACGAGCGGGCAGATCGACGTGTGCGCCACGCCGCCCACCGAACACCAGGCCGGCCCACTGGCCCGGTGGAGCAGCGCCCGCCGACGTGAGCGCGAGATCCGGGACGAGGACTTCAGCGCGTTCGTCGCGGCGACCGCGCCCCGGCTGAGACGCACCGCCTACCTGATGTGCCGGGACTGGCACCTCGCCCAGGACCTGACCCAGATCACGTACGCCAAGATGTACGCGTCGTGGGGGCGGATCCGGCGGGCCGCCAACCTCGACGCGTACAGCCGTCGGGTGCTCATGAACGCCGTGTTCGACCAGCGGCGACGGCGCAGCGACACCGAGGTGGTCTGCGCCGAACTGCCCGAACGGCCGGAACCACCGGCGACGACGGACCTGCACGTCGCGTTGATGACCGCGCTGTCGACGCTGCCCGTTCGGGACCAAGCGGTCGTGGTGCTGCGGCACTGGGAGGACCAGAGCGTCGCCTCCGTCGCCACGATCCTGGGTCTCTCCGCCTCGGCGGTGAAGATGCGCGACGCCCGGGGGTTGGGCCGGATCCGCGCGCTGCTCGGCGAGGACTTCACCGGCAACTGAGGGCCGGAACACGGAACGCCCGGTGTGATCCGAACGGATCACACCGGGCGTTCTCGCTGTTCACGAGCGGTGGCGGCGGGATTTGAACCCGCGGAGGGCGTAAACCCTCACACGCTTTCGAGGCGTGCTCCTTAGGCCACTCGGACACGCCACCGCCGACGAGGGTACAGGACCACCGGTACGGACGCCGAACCGGTATCCCGCCGGCCGGCCTGGCAGGATCTTTGCCATGAGTACGCACATCGGCGCTGAGCCGGGAGAGATCGCCGAGCGGGTCCTGATGCCGGGCGACCCGCTGCGGGCCAAGTGGATCGCGGAGACCTACCTCGAGGAGGCCCGCTGCTACACGACGGTGCGCGGCATGCTGGGCTTCACCGGGCGGTGGAACGGCGTCGACGTCTCCGTCCAGGGCTCCGGCATGGGCATGCCGTCCGCCTCCATCTACGCCCACGAGCTGATCAACGACTACGGCGTGAAGACGCTGATCCGGGTCGGCTCGTGTGGCGCCCTGACCGAGGACCTGCAGTTGCGGGACGTGGTGGCGGCCATCGGCTCGTCCACCGACTCGAACATGAACCGGATGCGGTTCGACGGGCTGATCGACTACGCCCCGGTGGCCGACTTCGGCCTGCTGCGTACCTCGGTCGAGGTGGCCGAGCGGCGCGGCATCACCATGCGGGTCGGGCCGATCCTGGCCGCGGACGCCTTCTACACCGACCGGCCGGACCTGTACGACACGCTCGCCGACTACGGCGTGCTGGCGGTGGAGATGGAGTCGGCGGCGCTCTACACCATCGCGGCCCGGTTCAAGGCCCGCGCGCTGACCGTGCTGACCGTCAGCGACCACATCAAGACCGGCGAGAAGACCACGTCGCAGGAGCGTGAGCAGACCTTCGGCCAGATGGTCGAGATCGCCCTCGACACGATCATCGCCTGACCTGTCGTTCCCGCCCGCCCGTCCCGCCACCGCCCGGTGCCGGGGCGGGCGGCTTGTTAAGAGGGGGCCCCTTCTCTACCGGAGGCGTTAACCGGGGGCCCCGCCTTACTCCCTGAAGAAGGCGCGCAGCAACGCCGCGCTCTCCGCCTCCAGGACGCCGCCGTACACCTCGGGGCGGTGCGGGAGCCGGCGGTCGCGCAGCACGTCCCAGAGCGAGCCGACCGCGCCGGTCTTCGGCTCCCACGCCCCGAACACCACGGTCGGCACCCGGGCCAACGCGATCGCCCCGGCGCACATGGTGCACGGCTCCAGCGTCACCACGAGGGTGCAGTCGTCCAGCCGCCACCGGCCCAGCCGGCGCGCGGCCCGGCGCAGCGCCAGCACCTCGGCGTGCGCGGTGGGGTCGCCGGTCAGTTCCCGCTCGTTGCGCCCGACGGCCAGCTCGACGCCGTCGGGGCCGTAGAGCACCGCGCCGACCGGCACGTCGTCGACGCCCTCGTCGGGTGGTCCGCCGTCCGGGCCGGTCACCGCGACCTGAAGCGCACGGCGCATCCACAGCTCGTGCCGCTGCCGGCGGCCCAGCGCGCCCGGGTCGGCCAGCCCTTCGGCGGCGCCGGGACCGACGTGCGGCGACCCGGCGGTGTCCAGCGCCGGGTCGGTCGCGTCGGCCGGTTCGGTGACGCCTGGTGCCACGGACTCGCCGGGCTCAGACCTCACGCAGTTCCTCGACCTCGTCCACGCAGCCGAGCACCTGGCAGATCTCGGCCGTCACGTCGGCCGGCATGTTGCCGTCGTGGGCGCAGAGGGCGAGCAGCTTCTGGGCCGGGATGCCCAGGTCGGTGAGGAGGTCGGCGTCACCGACCGGGTCGGCCTCCGGGTCCACGGCCGGCTGCTCGTTCTCGTCGTCGCCGCCGGACGGCCGGGGCTCGTCGACGTCCTCCAGCCCGGTGACCGACGTCTTCAGGTCACCCACCAGCAGCGCGCCGAGCCGGGACTCCTCCGCGTACGCCGAGTCGGAGCCGAAGACCCGCAGGTCCTCCCCCTCGTCCAGGCGCAGCACCACCAGGTAGGTGTCGTCGGCCTCGACGAACATCAGGGAGAGGTCGGCGTCCGGCTCGACGTCGCGCAGCCGGTCGGCCACCTCCTCGATGTCGGTGACACCCCGCAGGCTCACCTCGCCGGCGGTCCAGCCGCCGTCGACGCGCGCCACGGCAGCAGCGAAGTACGACACGGTCCCCCCAAATTGGCCTCGGCAGCACGCCGACACGTCACGCGATGCACGTTAACCGGTCGGGTCGGCGGGCGACCGGTCAACGCCCCGTAAGGGGCCGGCCGTTCCTGGAGAAAGTCGGTCAGCCGGCGACGCGCCGGCGGGTCGCGATCAGTTGGCGTAGACGTTCGCTGCGCGCCCGCTGCGGCCGTTCGCGCTGCTGTACCGCTCGGGCGCCGGCCAACTCGGCGAGGAGTTGCAGGCGGCGGCGGCTCCGATCGGGGTCGAGCCGCGGCGGTGTGGTCCAGGCCATACGGCGAGCGTGAACCGTCACCGCCCGTACGTCAAGATGGTCTTCGCTACGCAGCGAAACCGGCACCCAAGGTCACCAGAGCGGCCAGTCGCCGGCCTGCGCCCACCGCACGGCGACGATCGCCGCGGCGATGCTCCAGCCGCCGGCGGTGACGATCGCCACCCCGGTCGCCACCCCTCGATCGCCGTGCCGGACCAGCACGGAGGCGGCCACCCAGGCGAGCCCGCCGGCGAGCAGCGTCCACCAGGCGTAGCCGGGGACGTCCCTGCCGACCAGCCCGAACAGCAGCAGCCAGGCGAACGTGACCACCGCGCCGATCGCGACGCCGGCGCCGGTGACCGGGTTCGGCTCGCGGTAGCTGGGGCGCATCGGCCCGCCGGACGGGAAGAGCCCCGACGGGGTACGCGGCGGGGGCGGCAACGCCCCCGCGCCGGGCCCGTCGGCTCCGCCGTGCCACCCGTTCGTCACCGCTGCCCCCTTCCCCGGATCACCCGCGCCGATGTCACGCACAGTGACCGAACGGTGCGGGCGGGTCTCGGCTGTCGTCCCTACGGTAGTGGTCTGCCAGGATGACCGGATGCGCTCGCCATCGATCGGACGCCGCGCGCGTCCGGCGTACCCGGTCCTGCTGCTCGTCGCGGCGCTGCTCGCCGGGTGCGGCCGTCCCGCCGCGCCGGCCGACGCCTGGCAGGACCCGAGCCCGATGGCGACCGCCGCGCAGCCCGCCGAGTCCACGGCGGGCCCGGCCCCCTCGGTGGTCTCCTCCGCCGCGCCGACCCCGACGCCGACGCGCGCGGCGGCGCGGCGGGTGTTCCCGGTGCGCGCCGGCAACGTCGACTACCACCCGACGCACGGCGGCTACCCGGGCACGGACGTCTTCGCCGACTGCGGCGAGCCGGTGGTGGCGGTCACCGACGGGGTGGTCCTGGAGGTGAGCCGGGTGGACCGGTTCGACAAACGCGGGCCGCTCGGGCCGAACAACGGCGGCCTGTCGGTGTCGCTGCTCGGCGACGACGGGGTGCGCTACTACGGCTCGCACCTGAGCGCGATCGCGGCCGGCGTCGACGCCGGCGTCCGCGTCCGCGCCGGTCAGCAGCTCGGCAAGGTGGGCCGCACCGGCAACGCCAACAACGTGTGCCACCTGCACTTCGGGCTCTCCCCGAAGTGCACCGGCCACGACGACTGGTGGATCCGCCGGGGCGTGGTGTGGCCGGCGCCCTACCTGAACTCCTGGCGCAAGGGCGGCAACCGCTCCCCGGTCGCCGAGGTCACCGCGTGGCAGCGCGGGCACGGCTGCCCGAAGTCGCCGGGCGGGTCCGCCGCGGGCGGCTGACCCGACGCGCGGGCAGCGGCACCCGGCGGGCCGCCCGAGCGCGTAGGTTCCAGGGCATGACTGCCCGGGATCCCCTCGCCGACCTGCGCCGGATCGCGTTCCTGCTGGAGCGGGCGAACGAGGCCACCTATCGGGTCCGGGCGTTCCGGTCGGCGGCGAACGCGCTGGGCGCGCTGCCGGCCCGGGAGGTGGCCGAGCGGGCCCGCACCGGCACGCTGACCGAGCTGGCCGGCGTCGGTGACGTCACCGCCCGCTGCGTGGCCGAGTCGCTGGCCGGCGAGGAGCCGGTCTACCTGCGCCGGCTGCTGGCCACCGAGGGCGCCGACCTGGACGCGGAGGCGGCGAAGCTGCGCGACGCGCTGCGCGGCGACTGCCACAGCCACTCGGACTGGTCCGACGGCGGCTCGCCGATCGAGGAGATGGCGTTGGCCGCGGTCGAGCTGGGCCACGAATACCTGGTGCTCACCGACCACTCGCCGCGGCTCAAGGTGGCCCGGGGTCTCACCGCGGACCGGCTGCGCCGGCAGCTCGACCACGTGGCCGCGGTCAACGAGGCGCTGCCGAAGGGCTTCCGGATCCTCACCGGCATCGAGGTGGACATCCTCGCCGACGGTTCGCTCGACCAGGACGACGAGTTGCTGGCCCGGCTGGACGTGGTGGTCGGCTCGGTGCACAGCGGCCTGAGCGACGAGCGGGCGAAGATGACCCGCCGGATGCTGGCCGCGGTCGCCAACCCGCACCTGGACATCCTCGGTCACTGCACCGGCCGGATGGTGTCGTCCCGGCCGGCCGGCGTGACCGGGCCGGGCGACAAGGGGCACCGGGCGCGTACCCGCAAGGAGAGCGACTTCGACGCGGACGCCGTCTTCGCCGCCTGCGCGGAGCACGACGTGGCCGTCGAGATCAACTCGCGGCCGGAGCGGCAGGACCCGCCGAAGCGGCTGATCCGCCGCGCCCTGGAGGCCGGCTGCCGGTTCGCCATCGACACCGACGCGCACGCTCCCGGTCAGCTCGACTGGCAGCGGTTCGGCTGTGAGCGGGCGGCCCGCTGCGGCGTACCGGCCGATCGGGTGGTCAACACCTGGAGTGCCGACCGCCTGGTGAAGTGGACGGCGGGCCGGGGCTGAGCGGTCAGCCCCGGGCGGCCGGCTCGACCACTCGGGTGGCGGCCGGCGCCGGCACGCTGCGGCGCCGGCCGAACAGGCCCTGCGCGACCGCCACGCCGACGAGCACCACGAGCGCGCCCACCGGCTGGTGCCAGTTCATCCGCTCGCCGAGGACCACGGCGCCGACCAGCACCGCGAAGACCGGGATCAGGTAGGTCACGGTGGACGCGGTGCTCGCGCCGGCCAGCCGGATGTTGCGCATGTTGATCACGAAGGCCAGCCCGGTGCCGAGCGCGCCGAGCGCGAGCACGCTGGCCACCACCCGCGCCGAGAGGCCGGTCGGAGCCGGCGGCGCGCCGGCCACCAGCGGCGCGACCAGCGCGAGCTGTGCGGTCGCCACGAGCAGTTGCGCCGCCGACAGCGACAGGCCCGAGTGCGCGCTGCCCGCGATGAACTTCTTCTGGTACGGGATGGCCACGCCGTAGCAGGCCGCCGCGCCGAAGCACATGAGCTGGCCGGTGAAGTGGGCCCCACCCACGCCCTCCCAGACGCCGAGCACCACCAGCACACCGGCGAAGCCCAGGGCCAGCCCGACCGCCCGCCGCGCGGTCAGCCGCTCGGTGCGGAACACCAGCACCGCCAGCGGCAGCACGATCAGCGGCGTGGTGGCGTTCCAGATGCCGGCGAGCATGGACTCGACCCGTTGCTCGCCGAAGCCGAACAGCGTGAACGGCAGCGCGACGCCGAACGCGGCCACCACCAGCAGGTGCGCCCAGATCCGGGGTTCGCGGGGCAGCCGGTCGCGCAGCACGGCCAGCACCACCAGCAGCGTGGCCGCGCCGGTGGCGACCCGGTAGAGGGTGAGGTGCACCGGGTGCAGCTCGGTCACCCCCACCTTGATGAACAGGAAGCTGGAACCCCAGATCGCGGCCAGCGCGACGAAGCCCGGCAGCCAACTGCGCAGCGGTGCCCGGTCAGGAGCGGTATCGGCGTTCACCCCTGACACTCTGCTCCTCGGGTACGACGATGTCGCGCGAAATTCTCCACGCCGTGTCGACCGCCACAGCAACCGACTTACAGTGGAGAAGTTGACCGGTCGAGGAGGTGACACGTCGATGGCCGCGCCCCTGCGCTTCGATCCGCTCGTCGATTTCGACGGGATGTGGACCACCCGGCTCGCCGACCGTTACCTCCCGTTGCGCGAGCTGCCCGACGCGCGCTACGAGTGCATCGACGGAAGGCTGGTCATGACCCCCGCCGAGACCGGCACCAACAGCTACGCCGAGGGCGAGCTGAGCCACCTGCTCAAGCCGGCGGCGAGGGAGGCCGGTTTCTACGTCTTCGGGGCGGTGAACCTGACCTTCACCCCGGACCGCTGGATCCAGCCCGATCTGACGGTCCTGCACACCCTGCCCGCGAGCGAGCAGGAGGACCGCTGGATCCCGGTGCGGCTGTGCACGATGGCGGTCGAGTTCGTCTCGCCGGGCAGCCGGCGACAGGATTTCGTGGACAAGCCCCGCCGCTGCGCCGAGGCCGGGGTGCCGTACTTCATGCGGGTGCAGATCGCCCGGCAGATCCGGCATGTCGGCGTCGGGTTCCTCACGCTCGACGGCGGCACTTATGTCAGTACGGCCCAGGCGGTCAGCGGCCAGCGGCTCAAGCTGGACCTGCCGTTCCCGATCGACTTCGACCCGGCTGATCTGCTGCCCTGAACACGACAAACACCATCGACACCGGGGTGCCCCGGTCACGTAGTCTCGCGCGGTGGGACGAATCGATGACCTCGCCAACCGGTACGTGGCGGAGTGGGCTCCGCTGAGCCCGACCGGCGCCACCTACGTCGGCATCGCCGGCTACGACGACCAGCTCGACGACCTCTCCCCCGACGGCTACGCGGCCCGCGCCGACCTGGTCCGGCGCACGCTGGCCGAGCTCGACGTGGCCGAGCCGGAGACCGAGGCGGAGCGGACCGCCCAGGAGGCGATGCAGGAACGCCTCGGCCTCGAACTCGCCCGCTACGACACCGGCGAGACCACCAGCGAGGTCAGCGTCATCGAGAGCGGCCTGCACGAGCTGCGGATGGTCTTCGACCTGATGCCGACCGACGGCGAGGAGGCCAAGGCCAACGTGGCCACCCGGCTCAACCGCTTCGCGTCGGCGCTGGACGCCTACAAGCGCACGCTGCGCGAGGCCGCCGCCAACGGCCAGGTCAGCTCGCAGGTGCAGCTCGTCGAGGTCGCCAAGCAGTGCGACATCTGGACCGACCCGGACGGCGACAACTTCTTCCACGGCCTGGTCGAACGCCTCGACGCGGACGGCACGCTCGGCGCGGAGCTGCGCAAGGGCGCCGCCGCCGCGACCGCGGCCACCGCCGAGTTCGGGCAGTTCCTCCGCAGCGAGCTGGCCCCGGTGGGCCGGCAGAAGCAGGCCGCCGGCCGGGAACGCTACGAACTGGCCTCCCAGTACTTCCTCGGCGCGAAGGTCGACCTGGACGAGACGTACGCCTGGGGCTTCGCGGAGCTGGCCCGGTTGGAGGCCGACATGCGGACGGTGTCCGGCCGGATCGCCGGTCCGGGCGCCACCATCGACGAAGCGGTACGCGTGCTCGACGCGGACCCGGCGCGGACGGTCCTCGGCAAGGAGGCGTTCCGCGACTGGATGCAGGCGCTGGCCGACCGGGCGATCAGCGAGCTGGACGGCACCCACTTCGACATTCCGGAGCAGGTCCGCCGGATCGAGTGCTGCCTCGCGCCGACCAGCGACGGGGCGATCTACTACACCGGCCCGAGCGAGGACTTCTCCCGCCCGGGTCGGATGTGGTGGGCGGTGCCGCAGGGCATCACCGAGTTCTCCACCTGGCGCGAGGTGACCACGGTCTACCACGAGGGCGTGCCGGGTCACCACCTCCAGGTCGCGCAGACCGCCGTCCGGGCCGACCTGCTCAACCGCTGGCAGCGGCTGCTCTGCTGGGTGTCCGGGCACGGCGAGGGCTGGGCGCTCTACTCGGAGCGGCTGATGGACGAGCTGGGCTACCTGGAGGACCCGGGTGACCGGCTCGGCATGCTCGACGGGCAGGCGCTGCGGGCGGCCCGGGTGATCGTCGACATCGGCATGCACCTGGAGCTGGAGATCCCGGCGGACAACCCGTTCGGCTTCCACCCGGGCGAGCGTTGGACGCCGGAGCTGGGCTGGGAGTTCATGCGGGCGCACTGCCGGGTGCCGGACGAGAACCTGCGCTTCGAGCTGAACCGCTATCTCGGCTGGCCGGGTCAGGCCCCCTCGTACAAGGTGGGCGAGCGGATCTGGTTGCAGGCGCGCGAGGAGGCGAAGGCCCGCAAGGGCGCCGACTTCGACCTGAAGGAGTTCCACCGCCAGGCGCTCGACCTGGGGGCGCTGGGGCTGGACCCGCTGCGTCGGGCGTTGGCCCGGCTCTGAGGTTCGCGGCGACGGCGACGGCCGGGAGCCGGAGGGTGGTTCCTCCGATTCCCGGCCGTTTCGTCGTGCCGGTCAGGCCAGGTCGAGCCGGAGCACCGGCTGGGCGGTGAGCGACTTCGAGTGCTCGTAGGCCAGCTCGATCACCGGGTCGTCGAAGCTGATCGGGATCGGCGAGGTGATCGGGATGCCGTCCGGGAAGGGCAGGTCCGGCGTCAGCGTGATCTTGATGCCGAGCAGGTGCCCGACGAACCGGGTGGCGTAGAAGGCGACGTCGCCCTCGACGGTGAGCCGGTCCGTGACGTACCGCTGCTTCTTGCCGGCCGGGCCGCTGGCCAGCAGCGTGAAGTCGTCCGTGACGGCCTTCTTCATGGTGAACTTCAGGCACTTCAGCTTGCCGTCGTGGGTGGGCAGCTCGACGATGCCCTCGAAGCGCAACCCGGTCATGGTCACCTTGGAGCCGGTGAGCCGCGACGGCGGGTCGGCGACGATCGGCTGGTCGGGGTCGGCGGCGAGCTTGGGCAGCGGCTTGCCCTCCTCGACCGGCTTCGGCTTGGTCGGCGCCGGTTCGGCGCAGTCGTCGCCGGACGTCGCCGGGGAGGACGGCTTCGCGCTTCCGCTGGGCTTCGGCGTGGCGCTGCCGCTCGGGGACGCGGCAGCGGCCGCCGCCGTCGAGGGCGACGGGGACGGCGACGCCTCGGTCTTGTCGTTCCCGCCGGTGAACAGGCCGGTGATGCCGTCGACCAGGTCGGTCAGCAGGTTGCCGTCCGACTCCGGGGCCGGCTCGGCCGGCGCGGTGGTGCTCGGGCTGGCCGACGGGGAGGCCGAGGCGGTCTTCGAGGCGGACGGCTTCGGCGCGGGCGCCGTCGTGGTCGGGCAGGCCGCCGGCGCGGCGAGCGCGGGTCGCTCGTCGCGGACCGCGACCAGTCCGGCCGCGGAGACCGCGAGGACCAGCAGGATCGCGTACGCCCGGGGCGGGTGCCCCGGTCCGCGCGGCGCGTCCGGTCCGGCCGGTTCGACGGGCGACGCCTCGCGCAGCGGGTTACGCGGCGCCGGCAGCGTGTCGGTGAGGACGCCGGTGGTCTCGTCCTCCCGTTGCCGGGGCAGCAGTTCGTCCACCAGGGCCGGCTCCGGCTCGTCGGCCGGCTCCTCCACCGGCTCGTCGACCGGCTCCTCCACCGGCGTCACGGTGGCGTCCTTGCGCGGCACCCAGGCGAAGCCGAGCGCGCTGCCGATCATGCCGAGCAGCAGGCCGATGAAGAACCCGCCGAGGTTGACCCCGATCAGCGAGTAGAGCGCGGTGATCGCCGCGACCACCGAGTAGAACATCCGCTGGGCCGGGCTGAACCAGAGCAGCATGCCGCAGGTCACGAGGATGGTCGGGACGAGCCAGGACAGGAAGCCGGTGGGCCCCATCTGGAACGTGAGGCCGTTGAGGCTCATCTGGGTGGTGGCGAAGATCTCCAGGCCGGCCAGGGCGGTGAGGAGACCGCCCCAGAACGGCCGCGCCCGGCGCCACCGGCGGAAGCCACGCCACGCCTGGCCGAGCCGACCGGGCCGGGCCTGCTGCGTTTCGGCGGTTGTCACGTACTCCTCCTGGCGGTGCTGACGGGGTGCGACATGGTTGAGGCCCGCGGAGGGCGCCCTCCGCGGGCCTCGCCATCAGATCAGAAGCATTCCTTGGCGTCCTTGCCCACGTTGACCTTCAGCTTGAGGCCGTTGAGGGTGAAGACGCCGGCGCTGGTGGAGCGGGCCACCTGCTCCAGCTTCGTGATGGTCACCGAGTCGGCGCTCTGCCCGAACGCGCCGGGCTGGCCCTTCGCCTTGTTGAGGTCGTTGGCGTCGCGGCCGATCTGGATGTTCTCGAAGGTGGCGTCACCCTCGAGCGACTCCATGTCGATCAGCAGGTTGGTGGCGGTGGCCGGCTTGCCGCCGCCACCGGCGTTGATGGTCAGCACGATCGGCACGCCGGGGATGCTGGCGTTGACCGACTGGCAGAGGTCGTAGAGCTTCGCGTCGGCGATCTCGGAGACGGCGACCGGGTGCTGGGTGCCGTTCTTCTCCTGGACCAGGCCGCCGTACTGCTTGAAGCCGTTGCCCTCCAGCTTCGAGGCGCCGACCTTGAAGGTCTGGCCCGACACCGCGAACGACGCCGCGATGGCGCCGTTGGCCATGCCGAGCACGATGCCGCCGGCCACGACGGTCGCCGGGACCATCATCGCGGCGAAGCGCCGCCAGCGGGTGCCACCACTCATCTGGCGGTTCTCCGATTCACTCACAAGGTCCTCCTCGACGGGGGTGCGTCTCCGGACGCGGGACGCGACGCGGGACGGAAAGCTGCGGGGCGGCGCGGGAGGCCGTTGTGCCGAACGGACCGCGCGGTTCGCGGATTGGATGCTCTCGCGAAGCGACAGACCTCACAAGTCCCTTGCTACTGACGGGTAACACAGTTGTGGTATCAAGATCGCCTACGGTTACCAACGGTTAACGTCCCGGCGACAAGGAGCCCCGGACAAACCGTCGCCATTACGACACGATGGCGGACAGGTTTCACCTGTGGTAGCCGTCACGGCAAAACATCACAGTTCGATAACGGCGAGCTGACAAGCCGCTGAGGGTGAGGCCCCGCTCACCCGTCCGGTCAGCCCCGGCCACCGACCGGAGGCCGATCAGCCCCGCCCGTCCAACCACGACCCCAGCAGGTGGCGGTCGATCGAGTCGATCCGACCGAGGAGCCGCCCGGCGGCGACCCGGTCGCGCAGCTCCGCCCGGGTGAACCAGCGCGCCTCCACCACCTCGTCGCCGTCCACCCGCACCCGCGTCGACACCGCCGTGGCGCGGAAACCGACCATCAGCCCGGCCGGGAACGGCCACGCCTGCGAACCCTGGTAGGTCACCTCGCCCACGGCCACCCCGGCCTCCTCGTCCAGCTCCCGCCGGACCGCGTCCTCCAGGCTCTCGCCGATCTCCACGAACCCGGCCAGCGTCGACCAGGAGTCCTCCGCCGCGCCGCGGTGCCGGGCCAGGAGGCACCGCTCCGGCTCGCCGGGCGCCTCGACAAGCATGATGACCGCCGGCTCGATCCGCGGGAACAGCAGCCGACCACAGCCGGCACCGGCGCAGGAGCGGGTGTGGCCGCCCGTCCCGGCCACCGTCGCCGCGCCGCAGGTGCCGCAGAACCGCTGGCCGCGGTGCCAGTGCAACAACCCCTTCGCGTACGCCTGGACGGCCGCCTCGGCCGGCTCCAGGCCGCCCACCAGCGCCCGGACGTCCACCGCCTCGGACGCGCCGGCCAGCGCGCACGCCTCGTCGCCCTCCCGGCCGGACAGGTCGGCGGCGAACACCGCCCGCCCCGCGTCCAGCCCGAGGAAGACCGTCTGGTCGGCGGCGGCGAGCACCTCGCCGGCGTCCACCGCCGCCGGGCGTACCAACGCCCGCCCGGCGTCCACGAGGCACCGGTCCCGCCACAGCGGCAGCACCACGCTCCCCGGGTCGCTCAGCCGCTCGGCGAGCCACGCGGCGTCGCCGCGCAGCGCCGCCGCCCGGTCCAGCCACCCACCGCCGTACGCCACCACCCGGTCGTCCGTCCGCACCCGCCCACCGTGTCACGACCAGGACCGGAACGGGGACCCGAAACGGGTGATCGGCGCGACACCCCCGCACGCCCGACACGACCTCCCCGCCGGAGACTCCCGACCGGCCCGAGCGTTGGTTACCGTAGGTGTCTCCCGCGGGGGAAGCAGTCCCCGCACGCGTATTCCCGATGAGGTTGCAGTGACGATGAGCGGCGAGAAGATGCCGGCTGCCGACGACCGGCCCACCGTCAAGGTGGCGGCGGTGAGCTGGCCCGGAGTCGAGCTGGAGCCGGTCGCCACACCGCCCGCCGCCGACGGCGGGAAGCCGACCCGCTCCCGACGCGCCCGGCTGCTGCTGGCCGGCGGGCTCACCGCCGCGCTGCTCGCCGGCGGGATCGGCCTCGGCGCCTACGCGTACGCCGGTGACGTGCCCCGGGGCACCGAGGTGCTCGGCACCGAGCTGGGCGGGCGGAGCCGGGCCGACGCCGCCCGGGCGCTCCGCGCCGAGCTGGAACGCCGGGCCGACGCGCTGAACGCGCCGGTCGGCGTGACCGTGGGCGAGAAGAAGGCCGAGCTGAAGCCGGCCGACGTCGGGCTCGCCATCGACGTGGACGCCACCGTGGCGGCGGCCGCCGCCGCCGACGCGCACGCGGTGAGCCGCCTCGTCGGCTCCCGCACGGTGGAGCCGGTGGTGACCGTGGACGCCGAGCGGTTGGGCGCCGCGCTGCGCAAGGTGATGGGCAGCCAGGGGCGCGAGATGACCATGCCCACCGTCATCTGGACCGGCACCACGCCGAAGCCGGTCTACCCGAAGCCGGCGCTGACCGTGGACACGGCCGGCGCGACCGAGGCCGTCACCGCGGCGTGGCTGGCCGCCCGGCCGGTCACCGTGCCGCTGGTGGAGAAGTGGCCGGCGACCTCCCGGGAGGAGGTCGACCGGCTCGTCACCGAGCTGGCCCGGCCGGCCGTCGCCGCGCCGGTCACGCTCACCACCGAGGGCGGCTCGGTCACCATCCCGCCGGCCGCCATCGCGCGGGCGCTGCGTTTCTCGACCGACGACGACGGCAAGGTCACCCCGCGGGTCGACGTCAAGCGGCTGCGCACCGCGCTCGGCGGCAAGCTGGGCAAGCTCGAGGTGGAGCCGCGTGACGCCGGGCTGACCATCACCGGGGGCAAGCCGAAGGTGGTGCCCAGCCGGGCCGGCCGCCAGGTCGACGCCGCCGCGCTGGGCCCGGCCCTGCTCGCGGTGCTGCCGAAGTCGACCGACCGCACGGTCACCGCCGCCCTCAAGCCGGCCACACCGGAGCTGACCGAGGCGAAGCTGGCCGAGCTGGGCATCAAGGAGCGCGTTTCCACCTTCACCACCCGGTTCACCGGCGGCCTCTCCTCCCCGCGCAGCCAGAACATCGTGCAGGCGGCCAAGGACGTGGACGGCACCATCGTGAAGCCGGGGGAGACGTTCTCGCTCAACGCCCACACCGGCGAGCGCGGCTATGACCAGGGCTACCAGGACGCGCCGACGATCGTGAACGGCAAGCTGGTGCCGGGCGTGGGCGGCGGCGTCTCGCAGTTCACCACCACGCTGTTCAACGCCTCGTACTACGCCGGGATGGAGGACGTCGAGCACAAGCCGCACTCGTTCTACTTCAGCCGCTACCCGGCCGTGATCGAGTCGACCATCTACTGGCCGCAGCTCGACTTCAAGTTCCGCAACAACTCGCCGCACGGCGTGCTCATCGACACCTCGTACACGGGCAGCTCGATCACCGTGTCGATCTGGAGCACCAAGATCTACGACAGCGTGAAGACCGAGTACGGCCCGCGCCGGAACGTCACCCAGCCGAAGACCGTCTACCTCAAGCCCGGTCCGGACTGCATCGCCGCGGCCGGTGGTGTCGGGTTCGCCCAGGACGCGTTCCGGGTCATCAAGAAGGACGGCAAGGTCATCAAGCGGGAGAAGTTCAGCTGGCGCTACGACGCCGAGCCGCGCTTCATCTGCGCCCCGGACCCCGGCGCCTGACACCTGACACGCGAGAAGGCCCCGCCGAGGCGGGGCCTTCGTCGTGCTCGGTGCCGGTCAGGGCCGTGCCGCGGCCAGCCCCTCCCGGACGCCGTCCGCGTCGCGGTCGGTGCCGTAGACCGGGGTGTCCGGCTGCTGCCGCCAGCTCTCGTCCAGGGTGCCCGCGTCGACCGGGTCGAAGCCCAGCTCGTCCACCAGGCCCATGACGACCCGCTTGGCGTCCTCGTCGTCGCCGGCCACCGGCAGGGCGATCCGACCCGCCGTGCCCGCCGGCTTGCCCTGGTCCATCAGGTGCGCGGCCTGGATGTTGTTGAACGTCTTCACCACCCGGGCGCCCTTGAGGTGGTCGGCCGTCCACCGGCTGGAGCTGAGGCTGCGGTCCAGCAGCTCGGCGACGTCGCCGTCGCGCTGCGGGTAGTAGTTGTTGGCGTCGACGACCAGCTTGCCGTCGAAGAGCGCGGCCGGCAGGTCCGGCACCGCCTTCAGCGGGATCGCGACCACCACCAGCTCCGCACCCTGGACCACCTCCTCCAGGGCGGCGGCCCGGGCGCCGGTCTCCGCGGCGAGGTCGGTCAGGCTCTCCGGGCCGCGGGAGTTGGTTACCGCGACGTCGTGGCCGAGTGAACGCAGACGACGGGTGAGGGTGCCCCCGATGTGCCCCGACCCGATGATTCCGATCTCCATGACCACTCCTGTACCCCGGCGGGTCCGTTCCGTGCACGAACCCGGCCGTACGCGATGTCACGTTTCTGGATCCGCCAGGCCGGCGGGGGACGCGCGGGGCGGTCCCGGCTCGACGGTACGAGATGCGGCGGGTCGGTCGTGGCGATTCCCGGCGGAAACGCAATGAGGGCCACCCCGTCGGGGGTGGCCCTCATTGAAAGATTGTCCGGCGGTGTCCTACTCTCCCACACCCTCCCGAGTGCAGTACCATCGGCGCTGGAGGGCTTAGCTTCCGGGTTCGGAATGTTACCGGGCGTTTCCCCTCCGCCATGACCGCCGTAACTCTATGAACATGTCAACCAACCCTCGGGTTGTTTGTTTGTTCTGAGTTGCACAGTGGACGCGTAGCAGCTTGGTAGTCAAGTCCTCGGCCTATTAGTACCGGTCAACTGAACCCGTTACCGGGCTTACATTTCCGGCCTATCAACCCAGTCGTCTAGCTGGGGGCCTTACCCCACAATGTGGGTGGGATACCTCATCTTGAAGCGAGCTTCCCGCTTAGATGCTTTCAGCGGTTATCCCTTCCGAACGTAGCTAACCAGCCGTGCCCCTGGCGGGACAACTGGCACACCAGAGGTTCGTCCGTCCCGGTCCTCTCGTACTAGGGACAGCCCTTCTCAAGTATCCTACGCGCACGGCGGATAGGGACCGAACTGTCTCACGACGTTCTAAACCCAGCTCGCGTACCGCTTTAATGGGCGAACAGCCCAACCCTTGGGACCTGCTACAGCCCCAGGATGCGACGAGCCGACATCGAGGTGCCAAACCATCCCGTCGATATGGACTCTTGGGGAAGATCAGCCTGTTATCCCCGGGGTACCTTTTATCCGTTGAGCGACACCGCTTCCACATGCCAGTGCCGGATCACTAGTCCCGACTTTCGTCCCTGCTCGACCTGTCAGTCTCACAGTCAAGCTCCCTTGTGCACTTGCACTCAACACCTGATTGCCAACCAGGCTGAGGGAACCTTTGGGCGCCTCCGTTACCCTTTAGGAGGCAACCGCCCCAGTTAAACTACCCACCAGACACTGTCCCTGAACCGGATAACGGTCCGAAGTTAGATACCCAAATCAACCAGAGTGGTATTTCAAGATTGCCTCCACCCATACTGGCGTATGGACTTCACCGGCTCCCACCTATCCTACACAAGCTAATTCAGATACCAATGTCAAGCTATAGTAAAGGTCCCGGGGTCTTTCCGTCCTGCCGCGCGTAACGAGCATCTTTACTCGTAATGCAATTTCGCCGGGCCTGTGGTTGAGACAGTGGGGAAGTCGTTACGCCATTCGTGCAGGTCGGAACTTACCCGACAAGGAATTTCGCTACCTTAGGATGGTTATAGTTACCACCGCCGTTTACTGGCGCTTAAGTTCTCCGCTTCGCCCCGAAGAGCTAACAGGTCCCCTTAACGTTCCAGCACCGGGCAGGCGTCAGTCCATATACATCGAATTACTTCTTCGCATGGACCTGTGTTTTTAGTAAACAGTCGCTTCCCCCTGCTCTCTGCGGCCATACAACGCTCCACCCGCGCGGGGCTTCACGTCTCCGGCCCCCCTTCTCCCTAAGTTACGGGGGCAATTTGCCGAGTTCCTTAACCACAGTTCGCCCGATCGCCTCGGTATTCTCTACCTGACCACCTGTGTCGGTTTGGGGTACGGGCCGCTAAGAACTCGCTAGAGGCTTTTCTCGGCAGCATAGGATCACTGACTTCACCTGAATCGGCTCGGCATCACGTCTCAGCCTACATGCACCGCGGATTTGCCTACGGCACGGCCTACACGCTTACCCCGGCACAACCACCGGCCGGGCTCAGCTACCTTCCTGCGTCACCCCATCGCTTGACTACTACCCGCCAGGTTCCCACGCTCCCCACCATCAACCCGAAGGTATCCGGCAGCTCGGGTGGTTAGCACAACGAGGTTCGTCAGGGTCGCTCTTTCGCGGGTACGGGAATATCAACCCGTTGTCCATCGACTACGCCTCTCGGCCTCGCCTTAGGTCCCGACTCACCCAGGGCGGATTAGCCTGGCCCTGGAACCCTTGGTCATCCGGCGGAAGGGTTTCTCACCCTTCTTTCGCTACTCATGCCTGCATTCTCACTCGTGCCGTGTCCACAACTAGGTCACCCCGTCGCTTCACCCCCGGCACGACGCTCCCCTACCCATCCACACACCTGCACCAGATATCAAGACCTGGCGAAGTTAAAATGTGAATGCCACAGCTTCGGCGGTGTGCTTGAGCCCCGCTACATTGTCGGCGCGGAACCACTTGACCAGTGAGCTATTACGCACTCTTTAAAGGGTGGCTGCTTCTAAGCCAACCTCCTGGTTGTCTATGCGACCCCACATCCTTTTCCACTTAGCACACGCTTAGGGGCCTTAGCTGGTGATCTGGGCTGTTTCCCTCTCGACTACGAAGCTTATCCCCCGCAGTCTCACTGCCGCGCTCTCACTTACCGGCATTCGGAGTTTGGCTGATTTCGGTAAGCTTGTGGGCCCCCTAGACCATCCAGTGCTCTACCTCCGGCAAGAAACACGCGACGCTGCACCTAAATGCATTTCGGGGAGAACCAGCTATCACGGAGTTTGATTGGCCTTTCACCCCTAACCACAGGTCATCCCCCAACTTTTCAACGTTGGTGGGTTCGGCCCTCCACGCGGTCTTACCCGCGCTTCAGCCTGCCCATGGCTAGATCACTCCGCTTCGGGTCTAGAGCATGCGACTGAATACGCCCTATTCAGACTCGCTTTCGCTACGGCTCCCCCACCCGGGTTAACCTCGCCACATGCCACTAACTCGCAGGCTCATTCTTCAAAAGGCACGCCGTCACCCCGTAAGGCTCCGACGGATTGTAGGCGAACGGTTTCAGGTACTATTTCACTCCCCTCCCGGGGTACTTTTCACCATTCCCTCACGGTACTCGTCCGCTATCGGTCACCAGGAAGTATTTAGGCTTACCAGGTGGTCCTGGCAGATTCACGGCAGATTTCAGGAGTCCGCCGCTACTCGGGAACACCCACAGAAGACCAGCAGCTTTCACCTACCGGACTATCACCGTCTACGGTCAGCCATTCCAGACTGTTCGACTAACCACTGGCTTTGTAACTTCTCGACTGTGTGTCAGCACAATCAGCAGGGTCCCACAACCCCGACCACGCAACCCCTGACAGGTATCACACGCCGCCGGTTTAGCCTCAATCCGCTTTCGCTCGCCACTACTCACGGAATCACTAAATTGTTTTCTCTTCCTACGGGTACTGAGATGTTTCACTTCCCCGCGTTCCCCCCACACACCCTATGTGTTCAGGTGCGGGTGACATCACATGACTGATGCCGGGTTCCCCCATTCGGACACCCTGGGATCACAGCTTGGTTGACAGCTCCCCCAGGCCTATCGCGGCCTCCCACGTCCTTCATCGGCTCCTGGTGCCAAGGCATCCACCGTTCGCCCTTGACAACTTGACCACAAAGATGCTCGCGTCCACTGTGCAATTCTCAACAAACAACCAACCCACAACCCGACACGTCCCACACCAAACCCGGCAACCGCCGGCGGTATGCGAGACCAGGCCATGCCTGGCGCCCGACGAACCCTCACGGTCCGCTCCAAGGCTCCGAAGAAAACAACCGATGGTTGTTCCTTCAGGACCCAACAGGGTGCTTACGCTCCTCCCCAGCCGCACCAGAGGCATCCGTTCCCACCACCGAAGTGGCTGTACTAGGCACCCCCAGCCGTTGCCGAGGACAAACTTGCCAGTGTCTCCGCCATCTGAGCACCCCGACCCGACATTCGCAGGTCGCGGGCTCCATACCAGCTTTCGCTGGATGGTGCTCCTTAGAAAGGAGGTGATCCAGCCGCACCTTCCGGTACGGCTACCTTGTTACGACTTCGTCCCAATCGCCAGCCCCACCTTCGACGGCTCCCTCCACAAGGGTTGGGCCACCGGCTTCGGGTGTTGCCGACTTTCGTGACGTGACGGGCGGTGTGTACAAGGCCCGGGAACGTATTCACCGCAGCGTTGCTGATCTGCGATTACTAGCGACTCCGACTTCACGGGGTCGAGTTGCAGACCCCGATCCGAACTGAGACCGGCTTTTTGGGATTCGCTCCACCTCACGGTATCGCAGCCCATTGTACCGGCCATTGTAGCATGCGTGAAGCCCTGGACATAAGGGGCATGATGACTTGACGTCATCCCCACCTTCCTCCGAGTTGACCCCGGCAGTCTTCGATGAGTCCCCGCCATAACGCGCTGGCAACATCGAACGAGGGTTGCGCTCGTTGCGGGACTTAACCCAACATCTCACGACACGAGCTGACGACAGCCATGCACCACCTGTGACCGCCCCCGAAGGACCTTACATCTCTGCAAGTTTTGCGGCCATGTCAAACCCAGGTAAGGTTCTTCGCGTTGCATCGAATTAATCCGCATGCTCCGCCGCTTGTGCGGGCCCCCGTCAATTCCTTTGAGTTTTAGCCTTGCGGCCGTACTCCCCAGGCGGGGCGCTTAATGCGTTAGCTGCGGCACAGGGAACCGGAGAGGCCCCCCACACCTAGCGCCCAACGTTTACAGCGTGGACTACCAGGGTATCTAATCCTGTTCGCTCCCCACGCTTTCGCTCCTCAGCGTCAGTATCGGCCCAGAGACCCGCCTTCGCCACCGGTGTTCCTCCTGATATCTGCGCATTTCACCGCTACACCAGGAATTCCAGTCTCCCCTACCGAACTCTAGCCTGCCCGTATCG
Source organism: Micromonospora ferruginea (assembly GCF_013694245.2). Taxonomy (NCBI): domain Bacteria; kingdom Bacillati; phylum Actinomycetota; class Actinomycetes; order Micromonosporales; family Micromonosporaceae; genus Micromonospora; species Micromonospora robiginosa. The sequence goes on along the minus strand of NZ_CP059322.2, from coordinate 5,627,911 downwards.
ACCGCAGGCCTGGAGTTGAGCCCCAGGTTTTCACGGTCGACGCGACAAGCCGCCTACGAGCTCTTTACGCCCAATAAATCCGGACAACGCTCGCGCCCTACGTCTTACCGCGGCTGCTGGCACGTAGTTGGCCGGCGCTTCTTCTGCAGGTACCGTCACTTACGCTTCGTCCCTGCTGAAAGAGGTTTACAACCCGAAGGCCGTCATCCCTCACGCGGCGTCGCTGCATCAGGCTTCCGCCCATTGTGCAATATTCCCCACTGCTGCCTCCCGTAGGAGTCTGGGCCGTGTCTCAGTCCCAGTGTGGCCGGTCGCCCTCTCAGGCCGGCTACCCGTCGTCGCCTTGGTAGGCCATCACCCCACCAACAAGCTGATAGGCCGCGAGCCCATCCCAGGCCGAAAAACTTTCCACCACCAACCATGCGATCAGTAGTCATATTCGGTATTAGCCCCGGTTTCCCGGGGTTATCCCAAAGCCTAGGGCAGGTTGCTCACGTGTTACTCACCCGTTCGCCGCTCGAGTACCCCGAAGGGCCTTTCCGCTCGACTTGCATGTGTTAAGCACGCCGCCAGCGTTCGTCCTGAGCCAGGATCAAACTCTCCAACAAAAACTTTGTCGGACACAATGTCCTGGCAACAAAAGTGTTGCCAAAGGAATCCCAACCGAATCAGACCAAAGCCTGACCAGTCCGGGGTATAAAACAATTGGCACTGGCTTTACAAGCACCCTGTTGAGTTCTCAAAGAACAACCACACACCACACCGGAAACCCCCACCAGGAGGCCCCCGACCCGGGGCATTTCGTTCACCACACCCGCCGCTCTCGCGCCGGGCACTTTTACTACGTTACCGCACCGTCTTCGCCGTGTCAAACCGTGTGTCCCGGTCTGTCATGCTTCGTACGGGTTGGCGCCGGTGAGCACACGCAGCGGCGAACCCCTGCGTCTGATCATCGGATTTGGCAGGCCGGCCGCTGCGGTCTCCCGCAAGCTCGCCCGGTGCCCTGCCGGTCGACAACGTTACCCGGTCGGTTCCGCTCCGCCAAATCCGCCCTGCGGCGTTTCGCCGAGCCCCGCCCGGACCGCGTCCCTCAGGGGTGGAACACCCCCGGCGAACCCGGTCACCCGCTTGGATCGGCACCTCCGGGCTTTCGTCCCGTTTGCCCCGTTCCGCGCTGGCAGAGAGAAAGTTACGCGTCTGCGGGTTTGATCGTCAAATCCAGGGGTAGGGTCCCGCGTCACATCATCACCTGGCAGCTATATCCGCAGCTCAGCGCCGACCGGCACGACGAGTGGCGAGCCAGCCGCGCACGCCCAGCACTCCGGCCGTCGTACCGATGGCCAGGGAGGCGGCGATGAGAAGCGCGTGCACCCAGAGGAAGGCGGTCGGGGCGCCCTCGCCGACGGCGCCGGTCGACCAGGCCCGGGTGTCGTTCCAGATCGCGACCGCGAACCGCGGCCAGATCACCCAGGTCCACACCCCGACGCCCACCAGGAACAACGACCAACCACGCGACAGGACCATGGTCGGCCAGTATGCCAGCGGCACCACCTTCGAGGACGGTCACGACGGGCGATCCAGCGCCCGCCCGGACGCAGGAGACCGCACCACCGATCGGCCGGGTCCGCCCGCCCGGCCTCGTTTCCTCCGCCGGTCTTGCGGGCACTGTCCACGTGCCGAGACGACATCACGGAGGTGCCAGCATGCAGCCGTTCAATCCGTGGGCCTGGCGGGACCCGGCCGCACTCGCCGGTGGCTACGACCAGACGAGCCCGGACGACGTGCCACGCCAGCGCACCGAGGGCGGCGACGACCGGGTGGATGCGCCCGGCCCCGGCACGCCGATCGACCTCACCGGCTATCGGGTGGAGGCCACCGACGGCCGGATCGGCTCGATCGACGAGGCGAGCGAGGAGGCCGACGCGCGGTACCTGGTGGTCGACACCGGCCCGTGGATCTTCGGGAAGAAGGTGCTGCTGCCGGCCGGGACGGTGGCCCGGGTCGACCACCTGGAGCGCGTCGTGCACGTGGACCGGACCCGGGACCAGGTGAAGGACTCCCCGGCGTTCGACCCGGACGACTTCGCCCGCGCCGACTACCGGGAACAGGTCGGCACCTACTACTCGGAGAGCTACCGGCAGGGTTGAGCGCTTGCGCCACCCCCGGGCCGGGCGGTTACGCTGCCGGCATGAGCAGCTCGCAGGCGTACCCGACGGCGTCCCCCGACGTCCGGCTCGGCGCGCTGCGACGCCGGCGGTCCCGCGACCGCCTGCGCTGAGCCTTCCCTCTCCTGCGACCGGCGGATCGAGCCGCCGGTCCTCGTCGATCGTCCTCGCTCCGCCGCCTTCCATCCGGTGATCCGCGCGGCGGATCGAGCGAGATCGGCGTACCCATGGATCTTGAAAAGGTGTTGACCGACCGGCTGGCGCCGGCGTTCGCGGCGGTGGCCGGCGTGCCGGTGGACCCGGTCGTGCGGCGCTCGCAGCACGCGGACTTCCAGTCCGACGCGGCGCTCGCGCTGGCGCGGCGGCTCGGCCGGCCGCCGCGGGCGGTCGCCGAGGAGGTACGGGAGCGCGCGGAGCTGGCCGACCTGTGCGCGGCGGTGGAGGTGTCCGGGCCGGGTTTCCTCAACCTGACCGTGGCCGACCGGGCGCTCGGCGACCTGGTCTCCGCGCTGGCCGCCGACCCCCGGCTCGGGGTGCCGGTGGTGGCCGAGCCGGCGACCGTCGTGGTCGACTACTCGGCGCCGAACGTGGCCAAGGAGATGCACGTCGGGCACCTGCGGTCGACGGTGATCGGGGACGCCGCGGCGCGGACGCTGGCGTGGCTGGGACACCGGGTGTCGCGGGCCAACCACCTCGGCGACTGGGGCACGCCGTTCGGAATGCTGATCGAGCACCTGGTCGACCTGGGCGAGGCCGAGGCGGCGCAGGAGCTGTCCATGGGCGACCTGGACTCGTTCTACACCGCGGCGCGGGCGAAGTTCGACCAGGACGAGGCGTTCCGGGAGCGGTCGCGGCTGCGGGTGGTGGCGTTGCAGGGCGGCGACCCGGCGACGGTGCGGCTGTGGCGGATGCTGGTGGCGCAGTCCGAGAGCTACTTCCTGACCGTCTACGACCTGCTCGACGTGACGCTGTCCCGGGCCGACTTCCGGGGGGAGAGCAGCTACCACGATCTGCTCGCGCCGACCGTCGACGAGTTGGACCGGCTCGGGCTGCTGCGGCGCAGCGAGGGCGCCGACTGCGTGTTCCCGCCCGGCTCGGTGGGCCGGGACGGCGAGCCGTTGCCGCTGATCGTGCGCAAGTCGGACGGTGGCTACGGCTATCCGGCGACCGACCTGGCCGCGGTGCGGCACCGGACCGGCACGCTGGGCGCGACCCGGCTGCTCTACGTGGTCGGGCTGCCGCAGCGGCGGCACTTCGAGATGGTCTTCGCGACCGCCGCGCAGGCCGGCTGGCTGGCCCCGCCGGCCCGGGCCGAGCACGTCGGTTTCGGGTCGATCCTCGGGCCGGACGGGCGGATGCTGCGCAGCCGGGCCGGCGGGGCGGTGAAGCTGGTCGGGTTGCTGACCGAGGCGGTGGAGCGGGCCACCGCGCTGGCCCGGGAGCGGAATCCGGAGCTGGGCGAGGCGGAGGCGGCCGAGGTCGGGCGCGCGGTCGGCATCGGCGCGATCAAGTACGCCGACCTGTCCGGCGACCGGCACAAGGACTACGTGCTGGACTGGGAGCGGATGTTGTCGCTGGACGGGAACACCGCGCCGTACCTCCAGTACGCGTACGCCCGGATCCGGTCGATCTTCCGGCGGGCCGGGGTCGCGGCACGGCCGGACGCGGAGACGGCGCTCACCGAGCCGGCCGAGCGGGCGCTCGCGATCGAGCTGGCCGGTTTCGCGGCGGTGGTCGACACGGTGGCGGGCAGCCTGGAGTTCCACCACCTGGCCGCGTACCTGCACCGGCTCGCCGCCGCGTTCAGCGCGTTCTACGAGCGGTGTCCGGTGCTGCGGGCCGAGGGGCCGGTGCGGGAGAGCCGGCTTCTGCTGTGCGACCTGACGGCGCGGGTGCTGCACCAGGGGTTGGACCTGCTCGGCATCCGCACCCCGGAGCGGTTGTGAGCGGGCCTGACGGCTGCGGCGATCCGTTAACCGATTCAGCCCGAGGCAGCGTCCCGGCCGGGCTCGTGACGTCATCGATAACGTTCGAATAACGCGGTGTTTCCGACGCTTGACGCTCGTTACCTTAACCGGTTCAGTGAGCGATGGCGACGGCCGGACATCGACGGACGCCGTCGCCGCTCGGTCGCCGCCGGCCCCGGCGGCACAGTCGCGGAGGTTCCCATGACACTGCGCATCCGCCGGACCGCCATCGCGCTCGTCGCCGTGCTGGCGACCGGCGCGCTGTCCGCCCCACCGGCGGTCGCCGCCGGCCGGCCGGCCGCACCCGACCCACCCTCCCGGCGCGCCGACCCGGCGTTCGTGGTCCGCGACGGCACCCGGCTGACCGTCGCCGGCCGGCCGTTCCGGTTCGCCGGGCCCAACGCGTACTGGCTGGGCCTGGACGAGAACGTCGGCGGCATCGACCCGGCCGACCCGCCGGCCGTCGACTACCCGACCTACTTCCGGATCCGGGACGGGCTGACCACGGCCCGGCGGATGGGCGCCACCGTGGTCCGCGCGCACACGCTCGGCGTCTCCACCGGCCACCCGAAGTCGCTGGAACCCACGCTCGGCCAGGTCAACCCGGAGGCGTTCGACCGCATCGACTACGCGATCGCCGAGGCCGGCCGGCAGGGACTGCGGCTGGTCGTCCCGCTCACCGACAACTGGCAGTACTACCACGGCGGCCGGTACGACTTCCTGCGCTGGCTCGGGCTGAGCACCGACGACGACGGCGCGCTGTTCTACACCGACCCGGCCGCACGGGCCGCCTTCAAGCAGTACGTCCGCACGCTGCTCACCCACGTGAACCGCTACACCGGGAAGGCGTACGTCGACGATCCGACGATCATGGCGTGGGAGTTGGGCAACGAACTCAACGGGATGACCGCCGACTGGGTCGACGACCTCGCCGGCCACGTCAAGACGCTCGCCCCCCGGCAGCTCGTCGCGGCCGGCAGCCAGCACGGCACCGACCCCGCCGTGCTGGCCTCGCCGCACGTCGACATCAGCGACTCGCACTACTATCCGCCCACCGCCGCCGGCATCGCGGCCGACGCCGCCGCGGCCACCGCCGCCGGCAAGGTCTACATCGCCGGCGAGTACGGCTCCGGCCAGGCCACCGACGAGTTGCTGGACCAGGTCGCGGCCAACCCAGACGTCAGCGGCGCGCTGTTCTGGTCGCTCTTCGGCCACCACGACCACTCCGGCTTCGTGCCGCACGGCGACGGCTTCACCGTGCACTACCCGGGCGACACCCCGGCGATGCGGGCGGCCGTCTCGGCGTTGACCCGCTTCGCCGCGACGATGTCCGGACGCCCCGCGCCGGCGGTGACCGGCGACCGTCCGCTGCTGACCGCCGTCGACGCCGACTACGGCATCACCACGCTGCGCTGGCGGGGCACCGCGGGCGCAGCCGGCTACCTGGTGCAGCGACGCGGACCGGGCGGGGCCTGGGCCACCGTCAGCGGCGCCCGGCTGCTGAGCGCCGACGACGCACCCTGGTACGACCTGACCACGCCCGCCGGCCGGGTCACCTACCGGGTGGTGGCGGTCGACACCACCGGCGCCGCCGTGGCCGTGTCCGCGCCGGTCGGCACCGACCCGACGAGCGACCAGACGTACGACCCGCTGGAGGACTGGTTCGTCAGCGCCGGGCACAGCGACTCGCTGCGCCGCACGCCCACCGCCGACGGGGTGCTGGTGGCGCCCGCGCGGGGCCGGTCGGGCGAGCTGCGCTACCGCCGGGACGACCTCACCGCCGCCACCGTCACGGTCGCCTCCGCCGGACGCCCCCGGGCCGTGGTCGAGGTGTCCGCCGACGGCACGACCGGGTGGCGGGCGGTACGGCCCCGCGTCGACAAGGCCGGCCACGGCCGGTGGACGCTCTCCGTCACCGGGCTGCGCGCGGTCGGCGGGATCCGGGTGGTGTGGCGGCGCGACGCCCGCTTCGCCGTCGCCTCCGTCGCGTTGTCCGCCCGGTCGGACTCGGTGACCAGCACCGCGCCCGGCACGTTCGCGCTCACCGCGCCGGCGCCGGACTCGACCGGTGTCAGCCGCCTGGCGGCGCTGGACTGGTCGGCCGCGCCGGGCACCGCCTACTACTCGCTGACCGTCTCCGAGCACGCCGACCTCAGCGCACCGCTGGTGGCGGTGTCCGGCCTGCGTACCCCCGGTTTCACGCCGACCACGGCCTGGCCCGCCGGGGCCACCCTGCACGTGCGGGTCACCGCCACCAACGGGTACGGCTCGACCACCACGGACGCCGCGTTCACCAGCCGCGCCGACCTGCCCGGGGTGGTGGTCGACGACTTCGACACCTACCCCTCGGACGAGGCGCTGACCGCCGCCTACCCGCGCAACGGCGGCGGCGACCCGATCACCACCACGCTGGCCCCGGCCGGCGAGGGCAGCGGGCACAGCATGCGGCTGAGCTGGACCCCCGGCGCCAGCGGATACGCGGGCGTCATCCACAACCTGCCGGCCGCGCAGGACTGGCGCGGCACCACCGGGCTGCGGATGTGGGTCGAGCCGGGCGCGGACGGGCAGCAGGTGACCGTCCAGTTCGTCGCGTCCGGCTTCTACTGGGAGAAGACGCTGACGTTCACCGGCACGGAACCCCGGGTGGTGCAGGTGCCGTTCGCCGACTTCGCGCCGCCGCCGTGGGCCACGCCCGGCCCGCTCGACCTGGGTTCGGTCACGCAGTTGTCGCTCTACCCCGGCGGCACGACCGGGCCGAGCAGCCTGCGCCTGGACTCGTTCGGCGCGTACGCGTCGTGAACCCTCGGCGCCGGGCCGGGGCGTCGTGCCCGGCCCGGCGCCCCGCCACGGGCCACCGCGGTCCCCGACGAGCGGCTAGCGTGGACGGTCGACCCGACGAAAGGGAGGCGACCATGGCGGATCGGCGGGCGGTGCTCGCCCCGGGGCGCGGCTACGACACCCGGGGTCCGCTCTTCGTCTACCTCGGGGAGGCGTTGCGCCGGCTCGGCTTCGAGGTGCACGAGGTGACCTGGCAGCGGCTGGACGAACTGCGTCCGGACGCGGCCCCCGGCTTCGTGGCCGAGCAGCTCACGCCGGTCCTCGACGACGGCGTCGACCTGCTGGTCGGCAAGTCGCTGGGCAGCTTCGCCACCCCGTTCGCCGCCGACCGCGGCATCCCGGCGGTCTGGCTGACGCCGTTGCTGACCGACCCGGCCGTCCGCGAGCCGTTGGCGCGTGCCACCGCGCCGTTCCTGCTGGCCGGCGGCACCGCCGACACCCTGTGGGACGGCGAGGTCGCCCGCCGGCTCACCCCGCACGTGGTGGAGGTGGCGGAGGCCGACCACGCGCTGATGGTGCCCGGCCCGCTGGCCCGCTCCGCCGACGCGCTCGGCCGGGTCTGCACCGCCGTCGAGGCGTTCGCCCGAGGGCTCGACCCGGCCTAGTCGGCCGGCCGGGTGGCCTGGCCGTCCAGCCAGAGCGTGTCGCCGGCGTCGCGGTGCGAGCCGGTGGAGCCGACGTGCTTGGCGCTGATCCGCGGTCCGTTCCTGATGACGTGGACCAGGGCCATGGCGTGCCCGCGTCCCAGCCCGTAGTCGTGCTTCAACCAGTCCACGATCACGCCGGCCTTCACGCCCGCCTCCCCGTAGCCGTGTCGCTCGGCCTCCTGGACGAGGACGCGTGGGGTCTTGCCGGTCCGGTTCTCGATCGCGTCGAGGTACGCCTGAAAGGACATGCCCACAGCCTGCTCGCCCGCCGGAGGGCGATCAAGGCGCGGCCGCGGCACGAGCGTTGACCCGGAGGCAACGATCCCGGTCCGGATCCGACCGCTCTGCCGGCGGTGCGCTCACCGCTCGATGATGGCGTTGTTCTCGTCGATGCCGTGGGTCCGCCAGTAGACGTCCCACTCGTCGTCGACGTGCTGGGGAACCTTGCCCTCGGGATAACGGACGTACGGCGGGGTGGGCTCCTGGCCGTTCGGGAAGCAGGCGCTGCCGCCCTGCGCCCCGACCGCGATGGCCGGATACTCGCCGCTGCCGCAGATGGACTCCTCGAACGAGCAGCCGGCGGTGAGCATCAGCGCGCTCAGGCCGACCGCGGCCAGGGCGATCGAGATTCGGGTTCGCATGCGGAGAATTCTCGTCGCCCCGGCCGCCGCCGCCATCCGTACGCGTACTCAGTCGCCGGGGTGCAGCAGCACCTTCGTCCAGCCGTGCTCGCGCCGGTCGAAGTGCCCGTACGCCTCCGGCGCCTCGGCCAGCGGCAGCTCGTGCGAGACCAGGAACGACGGTTGCGCGCGGCCGGCGATGATCAGGTCGCGGAGCTGCCGGTTGTAACGCATCACCGGGGCCTGGCCGGTACCCATCCGCTGGCCCTTGGTGAAGAACGTGCCGTACTGCCAGCCGATGCGCCCCTCGCGCGCCCGCTTGTCCGGGGCGTTCGGGTCCTGCGGCACGTAGACGCCCACCACACCGATCCCGCCGGTCGAGCGGACCACGTCGACCAGGTTGTCCAGCACCAGTTCCGGATGCTCGTCGCCGGACGGGTCGTGCGCCTGGTAGCCGACCGCCTCCACGCCGCAGTCGGCGCCCACCCCGTCGGTGGCGTCCATGATCTGCTGTACCGGGTCGCCCTCGGCGAAGTTGACCGGGATCGCGCCGAGCTTGCCGGCCATGGCGAGGCGGTCGGTCTCCTTGTCCACCACGAACACCCGGTCGGCGCCCTTGATCAGCGCGCTGTGGGCGGCCATCAGCCCGACCGGGCCGGCGCCGAACACGGCGACCGTGTCGCCCGGGGCCTGGCCGGCGAGTTCGGTGCCGTGCCAGCCGGTCGGGAAGATGTCCGACAGCATGGTGAAGTCGTTCTCGTGCTCGGTGCCGGGCGGCAGGCGCAGCAGGTTGACGTCCGCGTACGGCACGCGCAGGAACTGCGCCTGCCCGCCGTCGTACGGGCCCATGTTGGCGTAGCCGTACGCCGCGCCGTCCATCCCCTCGGTCGGGTTGGTGCGCAGGCAGAAGCTGGTCCAGCCGTGCAGGCAGTTGCGGCAGGTGCCGCAGGCGATGTTGAACGGCACGGACACCCGGTCGCCGACCTTGATCCGGGTGAGCGCGTCGCCGACCGCCTCGACCACGCCCATGTTCTCGTGGCCGAGGATCTTGCCGGCCTCGACCGACGTGCGCCCCTCGTACATGTGCAGGTCGGAGCCGCAGATGTTGGTGGTGGTGATGCGGATGATCGCGTCGGTGGGTGCCTGGATGGTCGGGTCGGGCCGATCCTCGACGGCGACGTCGCGGGGACCTCGATAGACAAGTGCCTTCACGGTGAACCTCCAGATCGGTCGGCGGGTCGGGTCAGCCGAGGGCGCGGAGGCGCTCGGCGCTGGTGTCGCGGTGCAAGTCGAGGAACCCGTCCGCGTCCGGGCCGGCGTTCTGGAGAACGAGGTGGTCGAGGGAACCTGCTCCTCGCACTGACCTTTCCAGGCAGGAGCGCCGGAAACCGGCAGACCGGAAAAACCCCTGACCGCCGGCTCAGTCGCGCAGCGTGTCCCCGGGAGACCGCCCGTACGCCGCCCGGTAGTCCGCCGCGAACCGACCCGTGTGCAGGTAACCCCACCGGCGCGCGATCGCGGCCACCGTGTCCCCTGCGGCGCGCCCGGCGGCCGTCAGGTCCCGATGGGCCCGGTCCAGGCGCGCCCGCCGCAGGTAGGCGGTCGGGGTGATGCCGAGGTGCCGACGGAACGCCGCCTGCAGGGCCCGGGGCGTGACGCGGGCCGCCTCGGCGATCCGGGTCGCGGTGATCGGCTCGCCGGCGTGCGTCTCGATGAACGACACGGCACGGCGCACCGGGGCGGCGGTGAGCGTGACGCCGCCGCTGTGGCGGGACACCGCCATCGCCGTGTTCGGGAACGTGGCCAGCGCGACCGAGGCAGCCAGGTCGGCGGCGGCGCGCACCGCGAGCGGACTGCCCCAGTGCTCCTGGGGGCCGGTGAAGATCTGTGTCAGGTACGCGGTCGTGTCGCGCCAGAGGCGGCTCATCGCCACCGAGACCGGCGTCATCGCCTCGAAGCGGAAGTGAGCCGGATCGATGCCGGTACGCGCCGCGGCCACCTCGGTCACCGTCGCGCGATCCAGGTTGACGCTGTCGAGGTCGAAGTTCAGGCAGATGTTGGTCAACGGACGGCCGACCTGGTGCAGAAGCACATCGCCGGGACCGGTCCTCGTCACGTCCCGCCGGTCGCGCGTCTCCAGCCGCCCGGTCCGCATGACGATGATCAGCAGATGGTCCAGCGGTTCGAGCCGGATGTCGGCGTCCATGCCGTACCGCACCCGGCCCACCACGATCGGCCCGGCCCCGGCCGCCTCCTGCTGGTAGGTGAACCGGCGGCCCACCCGATGGAGCCGGAAGTCGTGGCCCACATAGAGCCGGCGCAGCACGTCGTGCGCCTCCCCAGCCTCGTGGGTGGTGTACGAGTAGCGGAACGGCGACCCCGCGTCCTCGGTCATCCTGATCGCCTCCCCGGTTCGGCGGACCGTCCTGTCGTCGCTCCCAACGAGGTCGCCACCCGTGCCGTTGCCGCACAGCAGGTCCGACGAACCCGACATCTATTCGCAGTTGAGAGCCCATATGCACGCTCAGGGCCGTAAGAGCGAGCCGGATTTGGCCTTCTCGCCGGCAGACGCGTGCGGGTAGGGTGCCGGCGTGACGGTTTTTCGGATCGGTGAGGCCGCCGAACTGCTCGGCGTCAGCGCCGACACGGTGCGTCGGTGGATCGACGCGGGTCGGCTGCCCGCCGCCCGCGACGAGCAGGGTCACCGGGTGATCGACGGCGTCGAGCTGGCCGGGTTCGTCCGCGAGCAGGCGGGCGAGGCCGACGGCCGGTCCGAGGAGTCGTCGGCGCGCAACCGCCTGCGGGGGATCGTCACCGCGGTCGCCAAGGACACGGTGATGGCCCAGGTGGACATCCAGGCCGGGCCGTTCCGGATCGTCTCGTTGATGAGCCGCGAGGCGGTCGAGGAGCTGGGCCTGCGGGTCGGCTCGGTCGCGGTCGCGGTGATCAAGTCGACCACGGTGGTGGTGGAGCGGTCCGCTCCGACCCACCGGAGCCGGGCCGGCGCGTGAGCACCGGGGCCGGCGTCCACGAGGAGGGGAAGTCGATGGGCTCACGTCTCGCCCGCGTCGCGCTGACCGGGGTGACCGCCCTGACGATGGCGGTGCCGGCCGGCTGCGGCGGCGGCAGCAGCAACGAGGCCGGCTCCGGGGCGGGTGGCTCGTCCTCCGGGGTGACCGGCTCGGTGACGGTGTTCGCGGCGGCGTCGCTGACCGAGTCGTTCACCACCATCGGTAGGGACTTCGAGGCCGCGAACCCCGGTGCGAAGGTCACCTTCAACTTCGCCGGCAGCTCCGCGCTCGCCAACCAGATCAACCAGGGTGCGCCGGCGGATGTGTTCGCCTCCGCCGCGCCGAAGAACATGCAGTCGGTCACCGACGCCGGTAACGCCGACGGCACCCCCGCCACATTCGCCAGGAACCAGCTCGTCATCGCCGTGGCCAAGGGCAACCCGAAAGGCGTCAAGGCGCTGACCGACCTCACCAGGCCCGGCCTGAAGGTGGCGCTCTGCGCCGAGCAGGTCCCCTGCGGCGCCGCGGCGACCAAGGCCCTGACCACGGCGAAGGTGAAGCTCACCCCGGTCACCCTGGAGCAGGACGTCAAGGGCGCCCTGTCGAAGCTGAAGCTCGGCGAGGTGGACGCCGCGCTGGTCTACCGGACCGACGCCAGGGCCGCCGCCGCCGACGTCGAGGCCGTGGAGTTCCCCGAGTCCGCCGGCGCGATCAACGACTATCCCATCGTCGTGCTGAAGAACGCCCCCAACCGGACGGCCGCGCGGGCCTTCGTCGCCTACGTCCGCTCCGACCAGGGCACCTCCGTCCTGACCACCGCCGGCTTCCAGGCCCCCTGACCGGCGATGACCTCGACCGGCGCCCACGACACGGCGGCCCGCCCCGAACCGGGGAGGCCGCCGCGTCGCCGCCGGGCACAACGGGTGCCGGCGGCCCTGCTGGCGCCGGCGCTGCTCGGCCTGCTGTTCCTGGTGCTGCCGCTGGCCGGGTTGGTGGTCCGGGCTCCGTGGACCAGCCTGCCGCAGCGACTCACCGAGCCGGGCGCGCTGACCGCGCTACGGCTGTCGTTGCAGACCGCCACCGCGGCCACCGTCGTGTGCCTGCTGCTCGGCGTACCCCTGGCGTGGTTGCTGGCCCGCGCCCGGTTCCCCGGTCGTCGGTTGGTCCGGGCGCTGGTCACGGTCCCGCTGGTGCTGCCACCGGTGGTCGGCGGCGTGGCGCTGCTGCTGGTGTTCGGGCGCCGGGGGCTGCTCGGCGAGTGGCTGGACGCCACGTTCGGCTTCTCGTTGCCGTTCACCACCACCGGGGTGGTCGTCGCGGAGGCGTTCGTCGCCATGCCGTTCCTGGTCATCGCGGTGGAAGGTGCGCTGCGCGGGGCGGACGCCCGCTACGAGGAGGCCGCCGCCACCCTCGGCGCCGGCCGCTGGACCACGTTCACGCACGTCACCCTGCCCCTGGTGGCGCCGGGCGTCGCCGCCGGCGCGGTGCTGTGCTGGGCGCGGGCGTTGGGCGAGTTCGGCGCCACGATCACCTTCGCCGGCAACTATCCCGGCGTCACCCAGACCATGCCGCTGGCGGTCTACCAGACCATCGAGGGTGGCGACCTGGACGGTGCGGTGGTGCTCAGCCTGGTCCTGCTGACCGTGTCGGTGGCCATCCTCGCCGGCCTCCGGGACAAGTGGATCACCAGCGCATGAGCCCGGTCGTGGACGCCCACCTGGTCGTCGAGCGGGGCACCTTCCGCCTGGACGTGCCGCTGCGGGTCGCCGCCGGTGAGGTGGTCGCGCTGCTCGGCCCCAACGGCGCCGGCAAGACCACCGCCCTGCGCGCACTCGCCGGCCTGCAACCGCTGACCGCCGGCCATCTGGTCCTCGCCGGGCGGGACGTCGACCGGCCCGGGCAGCGCCACTGGACGCCGCCGGAGCACCGCCCGATCGGCGTGGTCTTCCAGGACTACCTGCTCTTCCCGCACCTGAACGCGCTGGACAACGTCGCCTTCGGGCCGCGGCGGCACGGTGCCGACCGGCGTAGCGCCCGCCGCCGGGCGGCCGAGTGGCTGGACCGGGTCGGGCTGGGCGCCCAGGCGCGCAGCCGGCCGAGGCAGCTCTCCGGCGGGCAGGCCCAGCGGGTCGCGCTCGCCCGCGCCCTGGCCGTCGACCCGGTGCTGCTGCTGCTCGACGAGCCGCTCGCCGCGCTCGACGCGCGTACCCGGCTCGACACCCGCGCCGAACTCCACCGGCACCTCGACGCCCACCCCGGCGCCGCCCTGCTGGTCACCCACGATCCGCTGGACGCCCTGGTGCTGGCGGACCGGCTGGTCATCATCGAGGACGGCCGGGTCGTGCAGGAGGGCGACGCCGCCACCGTCACCGCCCGGCCGCGCACCGACTACGTCGCCCGCCTGGTCGGTCTCAACCTCTACCGTGGCGTCGCCGACGGCCACGCCGTACGCGTCGACGACCGGCTCACCCTCGCCGTCGCCGATCCCCTGCACGGCGACGCGTTCGTCGCGTTCCCCCCGTCGGCCGTCGCCCTGCACCCGCGCCGGCCGGACGGCAGCCCGCGCAACGCCTGGCCGGCCGTCATCGCCGGGCTGCAACGGCACGGCGACAACCTGCGCGTGCAACTGGACGGCCCGATCGCGGTCGCCGCCGACGTCACGCCGGCCGCCGCCAGCCACCTCGATCTGGCTCCGGGCCGGCCGGTGTGGGCCGCCGTGAAGGCCGCCGAGACGCGGGCCTACCCGGCCTGACGGGCCGGCCTCCCCGAGGTGGGGAGACCGGCCCTCGATCCGATCCGCCGGCGGTCAGCGCTGGAGCGTCAGCAGGCCCGGACGGTAGGGCAGCAGGCCGTAGTCGCCGCCGGAGTTGGTGGCGCGGCCCTGGTAGAGCAGTTGCAGGTTGCAGGGGTCGACGGTGAACGTCTGGTCCGCGCTGGTGCGGATCAGCTCACCGTGGCTGATGTCGTTGGTCCAGGTGGCGCCGCTGTTGGCCTTGCCGGCGAACGGGTTGCTCTCGGTCGCCGCGTTCGGCGTCCACGAGCCGCTCAGGCTGGTGGCGGTGAACGACCGGAAGTAGCGGCCCTGCGCGCCGATGGCCTCGACGATCATGAGGTAGCGGGTCTGGCCCTGGAGCTTGTAGACCTGCACGGCCTCGAAGAGGTTGTTCGTGCTGTCGCTCATGATGGTGGTGTAGTTGGAGCCGAAGCTGCCGGGGAAGTTGCCGATCGGCATGCTGGCCCGGTAGATCTTGCCGTTGTCACCGGCGAAGAAGAGGTACATGTTCTGGCTGTCGGCGATGATCGTCTGGTCGATCGGACCGGTGCCGGAGCCGGAGATGCTGCCGGTGAACAGCGGCTGCGCCGACGACCACCCGTTGGGGTTGGTCGGGTCGGTCGAGGTCTTGTAGGAGAACGCCGTGCCGCCCCACTGGTAGGCGAGCACCCAGATGTTGCGCGGGGCGAAGTAGAACAGCGTCGGCGCGACGGTGCCCTGGTTCATGCCGTTCTGGCTGGCCGAGGCCATGTCCGACCAGTTGGTGAACGGGCTGAAGTTCATCGAGCCCCAGGACGAGCCGAAGTCGTGCGTGGTGGCGTACACCAGGTGCCGGCCGTTGTACGGCGCGACGGTGAAGTCCTTCAGCGACGCCCAGCCCGACTTGGGCTGCGCCAGCGGGCCGGTCGACGACCACCGGTACGACGTGGGCAGGTTGCAGGTGCCGCCCGGCGGGGGCGTGGTGGGCGGCGGCGTGGTGGGGTTGCCCCCGCCGTCGACGCGGACGAGCTGCCACTGCTGGTTGCTGCCGTTCCAGTCGTCGTACTGGACGATGCTGCCGCCGTCGGCGGTCGAGGCGCCCTGCACCTCCACCACCTTGTTGCTGTTCCGGTTGATCAGCCGGACGTAGCCGCTGTCGGAGTCGGCCAGCCGGAACTGCTGGTTGGTCCCGTTGGCGTCGGCCCACTGCACGATGTTGCCGCCGTTGGCGGTGGAGAAGTTGTAGACGTCGAGCACCTTGCCGGAGAGCCGCGACCGCAGCCGGTAGTAGCCGCCGCCCGAGTCGACGAACTGCCACTGCTGCTGGTTGCCGTTGTTGCGCGCCCACTGCACGATCCGGGCGCCGTCGTTGGTGGCCAGGTTGTAGACGTCCAGGGCCTTGCCGCTGTTGCGGTTCACCAGGACGTACCAGGCGCTGGTGTCGACCGTCGCGGCGGCGGCCGGGGTGGACAGCACCGCCGTGGCGCCGACGCCGGCCAGCACGGCCGTCACGCCGGCCGCGACGACCCGCGGCGCCCATCCCCGCCGCCGCGACGGCGGGGAGGTGACCGATGGGGACCTACCAAAGCCAAACATGATCCTCCTCGATGGCCTGAACCCGGACGCGGCCGTCCGGTGTTAGCGCTAACAGGAAATCGCGCACTCGATTGCACGCGACGTCTCGACAAGGCAGACCTGCCCGGTGAGTCCCAGCCTCGTCCTTGACCATCGAATGTGGGCGATAACACGACGTTCGTCAAGTCGTAACTTTTTCGAATCATCGAGTCCGCTCATGATGACGCTAACATCGACCACTGCCCATCACTTGACTGTCGGTCCACCGCAACGGTCAGCACCACCCCGGCCCGGAGAGCCACCCCGGGCCGGGGTCGGCGCCGCCACACCGCCACGGCACGGGCCGCCGCGCGGATGGGACCGAGCGGCGGGTCAGCCGCAGCGCCTGCCGTTGAGACTGAACGCGGTGGGCGCCGGGTTGGTGCCGCTCCAGGTGCCGTTGAAGCCGATGCTGGTGGACGCGCCGGGGGCCAGCTTGCCGTTCCAGCTCAGGCTCTCCGCGGTGACCGCCGTCCCGGTCTGCTTCCAGGTGGCCGACCAGCCCTGGCCGACCTTCTGGGTGCCGGTGGGGAAGTCGAACGCCAGCTTCCAGCCGTCGATCGCGGTGGCGCCGGTGTTCGTGACCGTCACGGTCGCGGTGAAGCCGCCCGGCCAACTGTTCGCCGCATACCCGACCGAGCAGCCGCCGGTCGGGGTGGCGGGCGCGGTCCGCACGGCCAGCCCGGGCGAGGCCGCCGAGACGTTGCCCGCCGCGTCGCGCGCGGTCACCACGAAGGTGTACGGGGTGTCCGCGGTCAACCCGGCCACCGTGTACGAGGTGCCGGTCGCACTGCCCACCTTCACGGTGCCGGCGGCGTCCACCCGGTGCACGTCGTACCCGGTCACGCCGGTGTCGTCGGTGGACGGCGTCCAGCTCAGCGCGACGCTGTCCGCGGTGACCGTGCCGGCGGTCGGCTTGCCCGGCGCGGTCGGTGGCACGGTGTCACCGGAGGTCGTCCCGCGCGGCAGCACCAGGTGGGTGATCGAGTTGGCCGGGAAGGTGGCGGTGAAGCCGCCGGCGGCCACCGGCTGGTCGGCCTCCCGGACGATCCCGGCGAGGTTCGCCCCGCTGTAGCGGTAGACCTGGGCACTGCCGGCGGAGGCGCCGGTGAGCGCCACCGGGCTGGTCAGGGCGTCGCCGCTCTTGTTCACCACGACCAGGGTCAGCGCCTTGTCGGCGGTGCGCTCGGCCGCGTACACGGCCAGTTTGTCCTGGTCGGCGCTGGTGGCCCGGACGGACGTCTCGCCGAACGCGCCACCGGCGCCGTCGTAGTTGCGGTAGATGCGGAACGCGTCGGCCACCGGCTGGTCGGCCGTGGGCGCGGTCCACAGGCTGGCCAGGTCGAGCCCCTCGCGGCCGAAGATGCCCAGCACGTCGGCCTGGGCGAGCGCGCCGTTGAGCGAGCCGAACCCGCCCCAGCTGTACTCGGTCATCGCGATCTTCGTGCCGGGGTAGTGCTGGTCGACCAGGTCGCGCATCCGGGGGATGAAGCGGACCGGCTGGTTGATCCAGCTCTCGTCGACGTACGTCGGGTCCCAGAGCTGGCGCGTCGAGCGCAGCCGCAGCGCCTGGGTGGCGGCGTCGCCCGCGTCGGAGCCGCTGACGCCGGACTGCTGCGGGTAGAGGTGCACGTCGAAGTAGTCGAGGATCCGGGTGCCGTGCTGCTGCTCGTACTCCCACATCCGGTCCAGGTACCAGGGGCCGAGATCCTGGCCGCCGTGCGCGGCCTTGTCCGGCGGGTTCGACCAGCAGCCGGTCCGCGAACAGGTGTCCTGGTCCAGCCCGGAGTAGAAGATCGAGTTCAGGCCCCAGCCGACCGGGCCGAGCGTCTTCGCCCCGGGATCGGCCTTCTTGATCGCGGCGGCGTACTGGTAGGTGCGGTCGCGCAGCTCGTCGTAGCCCAACCCGACCGGACGGACGTCCCGGTGGGTGGCGTGCCACAGGTCCGGCTCGTTGTCCAGGTTGTAGAAGCGGACCCCGCCGGAGCCGGCGGCGCCGAACCGGTCCTTCAGGTGGGTGACGAAGTCGCCGGCGTACTCCGGCCCGACCGCCACGCTAGTGTCCTCCGGATCGTTGCCGGTGATCAGGCTGCCGTCCGGCTTCTTCCCGTTGCCGCAGTCCGGCGCCCACTGGTCGGTGGACTCCTGCGGGCCGTACTTGGCGACGCTGAAGCCGCACGACCGGGCCCGGTCCTTGGCGATCCAACCGATCATCGGCACGGTCATGATGGTGTCGGTGCCGGTGGCCTTGTTCCGCTGCACGAAGCGGTCACTCTCCGAGCCGTCGGGCAGGCTGTCCGGGTCCGCGTTGTCGTTCGGGATGTTCTCGAAGTACCAGTCCGAGGCGCGGTTCGTGGTGTCGGTGCGGAAGTTGTAGCGGGTGGTGGCGTTGCCGCCGTACCGGTGCACCGGCAGGCGCAGCTCCCGGGCGAGGGCTTCGTCGGCGAAGTTCATGCCGTAGACGTACGGACTGATCGCGTGCCGGCCGGCGGTCACGTCGACGGCCAGCGCCGGGCCGGTCGCGGCCTGGGCGGGCGCCGGCAGGGCCAGACCACCGAGGGTGGCGGCCAGCACGACGGGGAGCAGTGCTGTGGTGGGACGCACGAGCTCTTCCTTCCTGAGGACATCGAAGCTCGCCGTTGGGAGCGCTTCCACAGCCTGCCCCGGTTCGCCTGCCGCGTCAACACTCCGGCGACGACCTCGGGTCAGCCCCTCAGCGTCTGGCCGGGCGTCTCCCCGTACTCGTCGCGGTAGCGCTCGGCGAAGCGGGAGGGATCGGCGAAGCCCCAGCGGCTCGCGACCGACTCCACGGTCCGGTCGTCGCCGGTGGTGGCCCGGCCCAGTTCCTCCCGCGCCTTGTCGAGGCGGACCCGGTGCAGGTAGGCCAGGGGGGTGCTGTCGAGGTGCCGGCGGAAGGTGAGCCGGAGCGCGCGGGGCGTGACACCGGCGGCGCGGGCGATGTCGGCGACGCTCAGGTCGAGGTGCGGGTGGGACTCGATGAAGGCGATCGCCCGACGCAGCGTCGCCGGGTGGGCGTCGTGCCGGTCCGTCGCGCTCGGCCCCGGTGTCACGTCGCTCGGGAAGATGGTGAGCGCGGTCGCGGCCAGCATCCGCACCGCGGCACCGAGGATGAGTGGTTCGGTCGCGACCTGCGGCCGCTCGAACAACTCCTGGACGTAACGCGCGGTGGTGCGCCACTGCTCGGCGCATCCGGGCAACGGCTCCCACGACCGGGGCCGCCACGGCTGGTCCGGTGCGGTGCCGGACACCTCGTGCAGCAGAGATTCGGGCAGGCCGACGACGTCGAGGTCAGCGTTGTGCAGCCGGGCGTCCCACCGCATCTCCCGCTGGCTGGCGACATAGGTGTCGCCGGGCCCGTAGCGGGCACTGCCCCGGCCCCGCGCGTAGTCGACCCGGCCGGCCTTGACGGTGGCGATGAGAACCTGGTCGCTGCCCTCCACACGGAAGTCGAGGTCCGCCGAGATCCGCGCCGCGCTCACGTTGACGTCGCCGAACTCGATGCGGTCGAAGCCGACCCACATGCCGCCGCCCACCGCGTCCCGGACCCGCAGGTGCGCGCCGTACATCCGGCCGATGAAGTCGCGCGCCTCGTCCGGCTCCGACGATACGAACCGGGTCTGCCGGGGCGGCCCGGGCGAGTCGGCCGCCGATCCCACCATGAGTCCTCCTCGGCGATGTCGCTCCTGGCTGGACCCCGTATCCCGCCCAGCCTAGGCGGGAAGCCACCCATCACAAATGTCCTAGAAGTCGTGTCCTGGACAGGACGTGGGCGCGCGGTCCGGCGGGGTCGCCGATACCCGCGAGGTGCTCCGGCTCCACCGACGCCACCGCGGATGTCACGGGCGTATCGGAAAACGCATACGCCCTCGCAACGCCCCGACGCCTTGGGTGGAGGAGGGCGACCGCGGGCACGGTCGCGGCGCCCGACCGTCGACCGGAAGGAGCACGGGGATGGGACTGGACCCGACAGCCGGCGTGAGCCGGCGGAGGTTGGTCGAGTGGGGCGGGCTGGCGGCCGCCGGCGCGGTGGCGGCCGGGGTGCCGCTGGCGGGCGCCGGACCCGCCGCCGCGGCGGCACGCGCGCCCCGGCCCGGCCGGATCCCGCCGGCCACCCGACCCGGCGGCGCCTACGACAGGTACGTGGCGGGGCTGGCCGCCGCGGGCCGCTTCTCCGGGGTAATGCTGCTGTCGCACCGGGGCCGGACGGTGCTGTCCCGCAGCTATGGCATGGCCGACCGGGAGCGGGGAATCGTCGGCGGCCAGTGGGTGATCCAGCGGGCCGGCGGCAACCCCGGTGTCTGCGCCAACTGGACCAACTACCCGGACACCGGCTGGGTCGGCGTGATCCTCGCCAACGGCGACGACGCGCCGCTGGTCGAGATGATCGCGCGGGAGACGCAGGCCGTCACCGGGGCCACGCCCGACGGGGGCTCCGGTGGCTGAGGCGGGCGGCACCCGCCGTACGCCGAGGGTCGCGCTCGTCGCCCTGGCGGTCCTCGGCCTGGCGGGCGCGGCGTATGCCGTGCGCCGGCCGCTGCTGATGGCCGCCCCGGCGTGCCGGGCCGGGCGGTGGCACGGCTGCCTCGACACCGAGAACGGCGTGGTGCTCATGACCCTGGTCGGGTTGCCGCTGGCCGCGCTGGCGGCGTGGGCCCTGGCCCGGTGCCGTCGGGCCCCGGACGCCGCCACGGCGTGGCGGAGGTCGGTGGCCGAGGTGGGCCTGGTCCATGGCACGGTGCCGTTCGTCTGGATGACCCTGATGCCGGGCCCCGGGGCGGGCGTCGTCCCGGGGCGGGTGAGCCTGGTCCCGCTGCGGGACCTGGTCGCCATGGGGCCGCTGGGGATCGGCGGCAACCTGCTGGTCCTCGCGGCGCTGGGGTTCTTCGCGCCGCTGCGGTTCCCCGCGCTGGCGTCCGTGCCGCGGCTCCTCGCGCTCGGCGCGGCCTGCTCGGCGGTGATCGAGACCCTTCAGTACGTGCTGCGGCTGGACCGGGTCTCGTCCGTGGACGACATGCTGGTCAACGCCGCCGGCGCGGTGCTGTTCGGGCTGGCGTCGCGCCCCTGGTGGCCGAGCGCGGCGCCGACGCCGGACCGACCCCGCCCGACGCCGGCCCGGGCAGACTGAGTCGCATGCGCGTGCTGATCGTGGAGGACGAGCCCTACCTGGCCGAAGCCGTCCGGGACGGGCTGCGGCTGGAGGCGATCGCGGCCGACATCGCCGGCGACGGGGACTCGGCCCTGGAACTGCTCGACGTCAACAGCTACGACCTGGCGGTGCTCGACCGGGACATCCCCGGTCCCTCCGGCGACGAGGTGGCCCGGCGCATCGTCGCCTCCGGCAGTGGCATCCCGATCCTCATGCTCACCGCCGCCGACCGGATCGACGACAAGGCCTCGGGCTTCGAGCTGGGTGCCGACGACTACCTCACCAAGCCGTTCGAGCTGCGCGAACTCGTCCTGCGGCTGAGGGCGCTCGACCGCCGGCGCGGGCACGCCCGTCCTCCCGTGCGCCAACTCGCGGGCCTTCGGCTCGACCCGTTCCGCCGGGAGGTCTTCCGCGACGGACGCTACGTCGCGCTCACCCGCAAGCAGTTCGCCGTGCTGGAGGTCCTGGTCGCCGCCGAGGGCGGGGTGGTCGGCGCTGAGGAGCTGCTGGAACGGGCCTGGGACGCGCACGCCGACCCGTTCACCAACGCGGTCCGGATCACGGTCTCCGCGCTGCGCAAACGGCTCGGCGAGCCGTGGGTGATCGCCACCGTGCCGGGCGTCGGCTACCGCATCGAGACGCCACCGGCGAGCGGTGACGCACGTGGCTAGGCGGCCCGGGTGGAGCGTGCGCGCGAAACTCACCCTCAGCTACGCCGGGTTCCTCGTGCTCGCCGGCGCCCTGCTGCTCACGGCCGTGTGGGTGTTCCTGCTGCGGTACGTCCCCGACCGGGCCATGCTCATCGTCCCCGGCTCCGCCGACACGCTCACCCCCGGCGTGTTCCCGGTCCGGTCCCACCTGCTGCGCGTCTTCGCGCCGAGGGCGGCCGAGACGCTGGCGTTCCTGCTCGCGTTCGGCCTGCTCGGCGGCTGGTTCCTCGCCGGCCGGATGCTCGCGCCGCTGACCCGGATCACGGAGGCGGCCCGGACGGCCGGGACCGGCTCCCTGTCCCGCCGGATCCGCATGCCGGGCCGGCGGGACGAGTTCCGGGAACTCGCCGACGCGTTCGACACCATGCTCGACCAGCTCGAGTCGCACGTCGCCGAGCAGCAGCGGTTCGCCGCGAACGCCTCCCACGAGCTGCGTACCCCGCTGGCGATCTCCCGGGCGTTGCTCGACGTCGCCCGCGACGACCCGACGCGGGACCGGGACGAACTCGTCGCCCGCCTGCACGAGGTCAACCGGCGGGCGATCGACCTCACCGAGGCGCTTCTGGTGCTCAGCCGAGGCGACCGGGGCGTCGTGGGTCGCGAGCGGGTCGACCTCTCGCTTCTCGCCGAGGAGGCCGCCGAGACGCTGCTCCCCGTCGCCGAGCGACGCCGGGTCACCCTGGACGTGACCGGTGGCGCGGCCCCGACCGGCGGCTCCACCGAACTGCTGCTGCGGATGGTGACCAACCTCGTCCAGAACGCCGTCGTGCACAACCTGCCCGGCGGCGGCACGGTGACGGTCCACACCGCGACGTCCGGCGACGCCAGCGTGCTGCGGGTGGTGAACACCGGACCCCCGCTCGCACCGGACCTGGTGCCGACGCTCACCGAGCCGTTCCGGCGCGGCACGGACCGGGTACGCGCCGACGCGCACGCCGGCGCCGGTCTCGGCCTGGCCATCGTGCAGAGCGTGGTCCGCGCCCACGACGGGACGCTCGACCTCGTCCCCGGCCCCGACGGCGGGCTCCTCGTCACGGTGCGGCTGCCCACCGCGCCCTGACCCGTCTCCCCCGCCGCGCCGACGAAACGTGCCTGCTCGGTGCGGTTCCCCGCCAGCCGCACAATGGTGGTTGGACGCGTCGAGAAAACGGCGCGCCGTCGTCTCTGAGCGCCGCATGCTGGGTGCCCCCCGAGGAGCATGCATGGGCCAGGTTTTCGAGGCGACCGACATCGACGTCGCCGAGCAGATCCTCCGCGACGGCTACGGCGGGAACATCCGCCTCGACGCCGGCGAGATTCCGCCGAGGCTGCGACTGGACGCCGTCGCCGTGAGTCCGGCGGCTCGGCTCGACCAGATCACCTTCGGTTTCCGCTTCCACGTGCGGGCCGAGGCGCTCGGCGCGCTCGTCATCTGCCACATCGGCTCCGGCCGGCTCGCCTACCACCCCGCGGACGGTGAGCGGACGACCTACGGGCCCGGCGACGCGTTCGTTCCCGTCCAGCCGGAGCGCGGTTTCACCGCAGACTGCGCGGAGGCCGACTTCCGCACCACGGTTCTGGACCCGGCGCTGCTTCACAGCATCGCGGAGACCGCGCCCGGTCGACGCCCCGAGCCGGTCCGCTTCACCAGCCACGCGCCTCTCTCCGCGGATGCCGCCGGGACATGGGACGCCGTCCACGCCTACGCCCGGGAGACGGTCGGCCTCGGGGTGACCGGGGAACCGCTGGTCGCCGGGAGCGTGGCCCGGATGCTGGTGGCCACCGCCCTGACCGTCTTCCCGAACAATGTGCTCAGCGATCCCACGTTCGCCGACCGCCGCGACGCGCACCCCCGGATGCTGCGTCGCGCGGTCACCTTCATCGAGGAGAACGCGGACCGGGACATCACGCTCGCCGACATCGCCGCCGAGGCCCGCACGACCATCCGCGCCGTGCGGCTGGCGTTCCGCCGGCACCTCGACACCACTCCGACCGCCTACCTGCGGTGGGTCCGGCTCGAACGCGCCGACCAGGAGCTGCGTCGGGCGGACCCGGCCGACCATCTCGCGGTCGCCGAGATCGCCCGGCGCTGGGGGTGGGCCGGCCCGAACCAGTTCGCCGCCGCCCACCGGCGACGGTTCGGCTCGCCACCGGGCGAGCCGCCGCGTCCGCGCACACCGTGAGCGCGGGGAGGCGTACCCGATCCGCGACCGGCGGACGCCGGCGTCGCCGCGAGGGTGACGCCGGCGTCCGCCCGCCCGTTACGGCGTGACCACCTTGCCGCCGAACGTCACCACGAGGCGGCCGTCGGAGGCGAAGGACCAGCCGAGGGCTCCGGAGTACGAGGTGCACCGGGACCCGTTGCTGCCGGAGAAGAACTGGTTGGAGCTGTCGGAGTTGCCGACGATCCGGTCGTTCGAGCCGCCGCTGCACGAGGTGTTGTTCCGGAACACCGAGGAACCGCCGTCGAAGTTGAAGTTGCGCTCGGTGTTGCCGACGCTGGCGTTGTTCGACACCGTCATCGAGCCGACGTTGCGGTTGTAGGTGAAGCCGTGCTGTCCGTTGTGGTAGGCGATGTTGCCCCGGACCACGTGGTTCACCCCGATGTCCTCACCGCCGAGCTTGAAGCCGTTGCGGTCGCCGTTGCCGGCCTGACCGCCGTTGCTCAGCGTGCCGTTGTCGTAGGCCAGGGAGGATTCGATGGTCACCGCGCCGATCGCGCCGGTGTCGCTCTTGGTGTAGAGGTCGTAGCCGTCGTCGATGTTGTTGTGGGACACCGTCCAGCGGAAGACGTTGCCCGGTCCCACGGTGAGCTTCGGGGCGAACCCGTCGGCGTCCTCGCCGTCGGAGTCGACGTTGTCGTGCGACTCGGTGCTCACGATGAGGTTGTTGGACGGCCACTGGTCGCGGGGCGCGTTGGCCACCAGCCGCGAGAGCTGAAGCCCGGAGTCCCGGTTGTTCCGGGTCACCACGCGCTCGATGATGTTGTTGTTGCCGGCGAGCAGGATGCCGTTGTCCCCGGCCCGCTCGACGACGATGCCCCGGATGTGCCAGTACGACCCGCCCACCTGGAGACCCCGGTTCGCCGGGTCCTCGCTCTGGGCCGAGAAGTTCAGCACCGGCGTCTCACCCGGGTAGGCGAAGATGTTCTTCCGCGCGCTGGACGTGCCGTTGTTGCCCTGGCCGATGGTGACGGTCTGGGTGTAGCGGTAGGTGCCGCCGCGCAGGTAGATCGTGCCGCCGGCGGCGACCCGGGTGATCGCCGAGGCGAGTGTCGTCGGGTTGGCCTGGGTGCCGGCCGCGCCGTCGGTGCCGGTCGGCGCCACGTACAGCGTGCCGCTCGACGGTGGGGGCGTGGTCGGCGGCGGCGTGGTCGGCCCGCTCGTCGGCGGCGGGGTGGTGGGTGCCGGCGTGCTCGACCCCGAGGCGTACGTCTCGAACTCGGCGACCCTCGGGGTGCCGTTCGCGCTGGTGATCTCAAAGTTGATCTTCTTCAGCGAGGTGGCCGCGAACGTGATCGGCCCCGCGCCGGTGCCGCTGGCCAGCGTGGCGCCGGTGTCGTTGTTGACGACCCGCCACGAGCCGATGACCCCGACCGCGCCGGCCGCCTCCCGGATGGTGATCGAGGCGACCGTGGTGGCGGAGCCCCACTTCACCGAGATGCGGCCGGTCGAGCCGGCCGGCGACCAGTACGTGCCCATGTCGCCGTCGACCACGTTGCCGTAGCTGGTGCCGGATGCCTTGCTGGAACCGTCGGCGCCCGCGCCGAGACTGAGATTTGTTGCATAGGCGTTGACCGATGACATGGCGGGATTGCCGAATGCGCCCGACGCCTGGGTCATCGGCAGCGCCACGACCGCCGCGGCGATCGCCGCCACGACGGCACCGCCGGCGGGGAGACCGCGTCGCACAATTTTTCTCACTGTTTCTCCTCAGGGCGTGGAAACGGTTTCGTGTGCGCATGTGCAGCCCGGCCGGGGTCGAAACATCGATGAAACACAGGCTAAGAAAGCGCTTACCGACGAAGCAAGAGATTGGATGTGCAGGTTTGTTGCATCTCCGGCGGAGACTCCGTCGGCAGATTGAGGCGGAAGCCGGTCTGTGGAGGGATCCGCCGGCAGTGGCGCGTCCGTAACGTCGGCGGCATGAGGCGAACATTGACGGCCGTGCTGGCCGTCGTAGCGATCATGGCCCTGCCGGCGCCGGTCGCCCGGGCCGCGTCCGGCGGATGCGCCGCGCTCACCCGCCTGCCCGGGGTGGCGTCCGCGGTGGCCGACGCCGACTACTGCGACGTGCGGGGCACGCTGCCCCCGCACGAGAGGTACGAGATCAAACTGCCGCTGCGGAACTGGACCGGGCAGTACGTCCAGCAGGGTTGCGGCGGCCTGTGCGGCGCGGTGCCCGAACTGACCCTGCCGCTGTTCGGGTTCCGGTGCGCGCCGGCGGTGGACAAGCGGGTCGTGCTGGCCGCCTCCGACAGCGGGCACACCGGCGCCGACGCCGGCGACGGCACCTGGGGCGCGCACGACGTCGCGGCCCGGGTCGACTTCGGGCTGACCTCGGAACACAAGCTCAAGGTGTTCGCCGACGTGGTGACCCGGTCGTTCTACGGCCACGGACCGACGCACCGGTACTTCGACGGCTGCTCCACCGGCGGCCGGCAGGCCTTGAACCTCGCGGAACGCTTCCCGGCCGACTTCGACGGCATCCTGGCCGGAGCACCCGCCCACAACCTCGCGCCGCTCGCGCTCCTCAACGCGTGGCTGACGCAGAAGAACAAGGGCGGCATCCTCACGCCGGCGAAGCTGCCGGTGCTGCACGCCGCCGTCCAGCGGGCCTGCGGCGAGCTGATCGAGGACCCGCGCACGTGCGGCTTCCAGCCCTCGTCCATCCGCTGCACGGGTGCCGACCGGCCCGACTGCCTGACCGACGCGCAGGTCGCGGTGGCGGTGGCGGCCTACCGGGGGCCGTCCGACGCGCGGGGCCGCAACCTCTACAACGGCGGCTTCGCGTACGGCTCGGAGCTGAGCTGGAACGGCTGGTTCGTCGGGCCGGACCCGTTCGCGGCGCGGATCGGGCTGGCGTACTTCGCCGACCTGGCGTACCCGAAGAACCCGCCGGCCAACTTCACCCTGGACGACGTCACCTTCACCGAGGCGACGTTCGACCGGCTCCAGATCCTCGGCGACGCCGTCTACAACGCCACGTCACCGGACCTGTCGGCGTTCCGCGCGCACGGCGGCAAGTTGATCGTCCACCACGGCTGGGCGGACGCGCAGATCCCGCCGTTCTCCACCCTGGACTGGTACGCCGCGGTCGAGCGGCACGCGGGCGGTTACGCGGCGAGCCAGCGGTTCTCCCGGCTCTACATGATCCCCGGCGGGTACCACTGCCTGTTCGGGCCGGAGGTGGACAGGCCGAGCGAGATCGGCGTACCCGAGTTCCTGACGCCGCTGATGTCCTGGGTGGAGCGGGGCGAGGCGCCCGGTGCGATCGACGTGCCCACGGTGACCTCGACCGACCCGCCCGACCTGGTGCGCTTCCTCAGCGTCGACCCGTCGGACGCGCTGTCCCCGCCGCCGGCCGCGCCGGGCAGCCTGAACGCGAACTACCACTACATCCGGGGCTAGCCCGACGAAGCGCCCGCGACACTCGACCCGAGGGCCGTTGACCCCTCACCGCCGCTTTACTATCTTCCTAGTAAAGCAGCAGTGAGGGGTCCCCGTGTTCGTGTTTCGGCTCGACGCCCACTCGGGCGTGCCGCCGTACCTGCAACTCGTCCAGCAGGTCCGCCAGGCAGTCCTGCTGGGCTTCCTGCAACCCGGCGACCGCCTCCCGCTCATCCGCGAGGTGGTCGAGGACCTGGCGATCAACCCCAACACCGTCGCCAAGGCGTACCGGCAGATGGAACAGGAGAACCTGGTCACCGGCCGGCCCGGCCAGGGCACGTTCGTCGACGCACAGCAGTCGGCCGCGATGTCGGCATCGACGTACTCGTCGCTGCACCGCGGCCTGGCGACCTGGCTGCGCCGCGCCTACGCCGCCGGCCTCGACGAGCGGGCGGTCGACGCGCTCTTCGCCTCCGTCCGCCAGCAGACCAGGAACGAGGACGTGGCGTGAGCGAGACCGAGTTCGCGCTGCGCACCGACGGTGTGGGCAAGCGGTACCGGAAGGGCTGGGCGCTGCGCGACTGCACCCTGACCCTGCCGGCCGGCGGCGTGATCGCCCTGGTCGGGCCGAACGGCGCGGGCAAGACCACGCTGCTGCGCCTGGTCGTCGGGCTGCTGGCGCCGAGCACCGGCACCGTGGAGGTCCTCGGCCACGACGTCACCGCCAGCACCCCGCACACCCTGTCCCGGATCGGGTTCCTGGCGCAGGACCACCCGCTCTACAAGCGCTTCACCGTCGCCGAGATGCTCCGCTTCGGCCGGGCCTGCAACCTGCGGTTCGACCAGGGGCTGGCCGAACGGCGGCTGGCGAAGCTGGGCATCCCGCTCGACCGCCGGGCCGGCACGCTCTCCGGCGGGCAGCAGGCCCAGGTCTCGTTGGCCCTGGCCCTGGCGAAACGGCCCGACCTGCTCGTCCTCGACGAGCCGGTGGCCAGCCTCGACCCGCTGGCCCGGCACGAATTCCTCCAGGTCCTCATGGGCGCGGTCGCCGAGGGCGGGGTGACCGTCCTGTTCTCCTCCCACGTCGTGCACGAGCTGGAGCGCGTCTGCGACCACCTGGTCGTGCTCAACCACGGCCGGGTCACGCTGACCGGCGACATCGACACCCTCCTCGCCGAGCACCGCCTGCTCGTCGGCCCGCGCACGGCCGCCGACCTCGACCGGGCCGGCACCGTCGTGGAGGCCGTCCACAGCGACCGGCACACGACCCTGCTGGTGCGCGACGGCGGGCTCCCGGCCGCGCCCGGGTGGCAGGCCCGGCCGGTCGCGCTGGAGGACCTGGTGCTGGCGTACCTGCGCCGCCCGTCCGAGCCGGGCGCCGCGGTCGCCCCGGAGGTGGCGGCATGACGTGGTTGATCTGGCGCCAGCACCGGACCGAGGTCTGCGTCCTGGGCCTGCTCGTCGGCACGTTCGGCGTCACCCTGCTCCTGCTCGGGACGCAGGCCCACGACCTGTTCCCCGGCGGTCCCGCCCGGTGCGCGGGCGGGACCGGCGTCGGCGAGGGCTGCGCGGCCTCCTTCCGCCGGCTCGACGAGGAGTACGGGTACGTCGAGAACCTCCTGGCGGCCTTCTACCTGGTCCCCGTCGTCATCGGCGCGTTCCTCGGCGCGCCGCTGCTCGCCCGCGAACTGGAGGACGGCACGTGGCAGCTCGCCTGGACCCAGGCCGTGCCCCGGATGCGCTGGCTGGCCGCCAAGCTCGCCGCGCTGGCCGGCGTGACCGTCGCGCTCACCGGGCTGTTCACCGCGGTGCTCACCTGGTTCCGGCAGCCGTTCGACGCGTGGGAGGGGCGGTTCCAGTACGACGCCTTCGACCTGGAGGGGATCGTCCCGGTCGCGTACGCGCTGTTCGCGTTCGCCGTCGCCACCGCCGCGGGGGCGATCCTGCGGCGCAGCCTGCCCGCGTTCGGCGTCGCGTTCGGGGCGTTCCTCGCCGCCCGGATGTCGGTGGCGCTGCTGGCCCGGCCCGCGTACGCCACGCCGCTCACCACCACGGCGCCGGTCCCCGCCGACGGCGCGAAGGGCCGGACGCCCGGCCTCGCCGACTGGACGATCGACCGCGGCTACGCGGACGCCACCGGCCGCAGGCTGAGCTGGACCGAGTACGACGAGTTGGCGGGCGCCGCCGACCGGGCCGGCACCAACCTCAACCAGTTCCTGCACGCGCGGGGCATCCAGCGGTTCGGGGTCTACCACCCGGCCGGGCGGTTCTGGGAGTTCCAGCTCGTCGAGGCGGCCCTGTTCGTCGCCGTCGCGGCGGTCCTGCTCGGTGTGGTGGTGTGGCGGGTACGGCGCCGCGTGATCTAGCGCCCCCACGGGTCGAAAAAAGGCCGTGATCAGCGTTTCGGCTGATCACGGCCTTTTCCGTGACGTGCGCCCGAAGGGACTCGAACCCCTAACCTTCTGATCCGTAGTCAGATGCTCTATCCATTGAGCTACGGGCGCTTGGTGCTCGGCCAGTCTACACAACCGGCTTTCGCGCGGAGACTCCGGGATTCGAACCCGGGAGGGGCTTTAAAACCCCAACCGCATTAGCAGTGCGGCGCCATAGACCAGACTAGGCGAAGTCTCCCCGGTGACCCGGAGGCCACCGCGCCCGAGGATACAGGTCCGCACCCGCCCGGGGCAAAGCGACTACCGGCAGCCCACCGAGTCGCCGTGTCTTCGCCGTGTGCCAGGTCACGTCCCCGACTACGCTCCATCGATATGCAGGAGCAGCCGCCGAGCGATACCCCCCGTCGCGAGCCCGCCGACAAGGCCCGGCGGAGCCGCTCCCCCAGGGCGACCTTCAGCCCACCGCCGGCCCCCGAGCCGCCGTCCACGGACGCGCCCGCCGAGACGCCGCCGCGCAAGCGGGCGCGTCGGGCCGCGCCGGCCGTCCTGTTCCAGCCGCCCGAGCCGGCCACCGACGTCCCACCGGCTCCGCGCCCACGCCCGGCCGCCGAGCGGTCCGCGCCCGTCCCGGGTACGCCGGCCGACGCGCCACCCGCCGGAACCGCCACGACCGATCCCGGTACGCCGGTCCCCCTACCCGCACCGGCCCAGCCCAGCGGATCGACCGCTACGCCGCCCTCGGCCGACCCCGGAACCCCGGTCGCCGCGCCGTCCCCGGCCGACCCCGGAATCCAGGCCGCCACGCCGACCCCGGCCGACCTCGAGACTCCGGTCCCCGCGCCGTCCGCGGCCGAGCCGGGGTCACCAGGCGGGACACCGTCCGAGGCCGGCACGGCCGGGCCGCGACCCGCCTCCGGGGAGGCGACGCCTGCGGCCGGGCCGGTCACCTCCGCCGGGCAGCCGTCCACGGATGCGGAACCCGCCGAGGAGAAGGCAACCGCCACTCCGCCGGCCCCGGAGATCCCGGTCGGCGAGGGGCCGGCGCGCCGCGTCCCCGCCGAGAAGAAGGCGGCCAGGAAGGCCACCCGGAAGGCTCCCGCCACGCCCCGGAAGACGGCCGTCGCGCCCGAGTTCACCGCGCCGGCCGGGGCGGAGCCGTCCCCGGCCGGCGGGGCAGCGGTCGAGGAGGCGGGCTTCGCGCCCCGGGCCCCTCGCGCCCGCCGGACCACCAAGGCCGCACCGGCGGCGAAGACCAGCCCGGCGAAGCGCCCCGCCAAGCGGGCACCCGTCGAGCCACCCTCGGACGGGACGGCCGGCGGGGTCGCCGGCACGCGCACCGACGAGCCGCCCGCGCAGGCGCAACCCGACCAGGAGCAGACGACTCACGAGCCGGCGGCGACCGGGGTCGCGGCGATGACGCGTACCCCGGTGGAGGGCTGGCGGGCGGTGGCGCCGCGCCTGCGTGACCACCCCGGGTTCGCGCCGGAGCTGCTGGCCCTGGCGGCGGTGGACGCGATCGGGCCGCGGGCCCGGGGCTGGGTGGCGCAGGTTCGCGAGGCGTACCCGCAGGCGGACGCCGACGGGGTGGCCCGGCTGGCGACCCGGCGGTTCGTCCGGATGGCCGGCACCGGCGGTGGGCTCGCGGCGGGGGCCGGGCTGTTCGCGCCCGCCGCCGAGCTGGCGGCGGTGCTCTGGACGCAGGCGAACCTGGTGCTGCACATGGCCGCCGCGTACGGCCACGACCCGGCGCATCCGGACCGGGCGGCGGAGCTGCTGGTGCTGACGTCGGTGCATCCGGACGAGGGCGCCGCGCGGGCGGCGCTGGCGGCGGCCCGGGCGGCCGGCGAGCCGGCGGACGGGCCGTGGGGTCGGGTGGCCGAGGCGGCTTGGCGGCTGGCCACGCCGGTGGCCGCGCAGGCCGGCGGCTGGCTCGGGCTGCGGCTGGCCGCGCGGTTGCTGCCGGGTGCGGCGGTGCTTGCGGCGGCGACCGGTGGCACGGCTGCCGCCGAGCGGGTCGCCGCGCGGGCGGTCGGCCGTTACCGGCGTGCCCGTCAGAGCCAGCCGAACCAGGACTTCGGCAGCAGCGCGTAGCCGACGAAGGCGACCACGTCGAGCAGCGTGTGCGCGACGATCAGCGGGGCCACCCGGCGGGTGCGCAGGTAGACCAACCCGAAGATCACGCCCATCACGGCGTTGCCGACGAACGCGCCGAAGCCCTGGTAGAGGTGGTAGGAGCCGCGCAACACGGCGCTCGTCGCGAGCACCGCGCCGAGTCGCCAGTTGAGCTGCCGCAGCCGGGTGACCAGGTAGCCGACCACGATCACCTCCTCCAGCACGGCGTTCTGCACGGCGGCGAGGATCAGCACCGGCACCGCCCACCACAGGTCCGGCAGCGCGGCCGGGACCAGGGTGGCGTTCACGCCGAGCTGGGCGGCCACCCAGAACAGCGCCAGCCCGGGCAGGCCGATGAGCGCGGCCAGGCCGGCGCCGCGGGCCAGGTCCGACCCGGGGCGGGCGAGGTCGACGCCGAGCGTCCGCGCCGGGTCGCCGGGGTCACGCGCCAGCAGGTGTACGGCGAGCAGCACCGGAAGCAGCGCGAAGACGATCCCGAGGAGCTGGTAGGTGAGGTCGAGGTAGGGCCGCGACGAGGTGGACGTGTTCAGCGCGGCGGTCTGCTTCGACAGCCCGCCCGACGCGGTGAGCTTGGCGATCAGCGAGACCAGCGCGTACACGGCCGACTGGCCGAGGGAGAGGCCGAGCACGAGCAGCGCCTCGGTGCCCAGCATCCGGCGGGACACCGGCCGGGCCAGCTCGTCAACCGTCACCCGACCATGAAACCACTCCCGGCGGCAGATGAGCCGGTCGCACATTGTGTGCGACCGGTGGACACGCTCCGTGGACATTCTATGGGGGCCGATCCGCCCGTCCGGAGAAGGAGCGTGCCCCTGTGGAGAACGTCGCGCGGCTGCTGAAGGAGAGCTGGGCCCTGGTCGAGGAGCACGGGGACCGGCTCTGCGGCCACTTCTACGCCCGGCTGTTCCTGCTCGACCCGGAGCTGCGCAAGCTCTTCCCGGTGCAGATGAGCGGGCAGCGCGAGCGCCTGCTGGAGGCGATCGTCACCGCCGCCCAGACGATGGACGACCCGGAGACGTTCGACGACTACCTGCGCGGGCTGGGCCGGGACCACCGGAAGTACCACGTCACGGCCGAGCACTACGAGACCGTGGGCGTCGCCCTGCTGGACGGGCTGCGCAGCGTCGCCGGGGACGGCTGGAACCTGGAGTACGACCAGGCGTGGCGGGACGCGTACGCGGGGATCAGCGAGCGGATGCGGGCCGGCGCGGAGGCCGACGGGAACCCGCCGTTCTGGCACGCCGAGGTGTTGACCCACGAGCGCCACGGCCCGGACACGGCGGTGCTGACCGTGCGGGCGTTGCAGGACCCGCTGCCCTGGCGGGCCGGCCAGTACGTCAGCGTGGAGGTGCCCCGCCACCTGCCGCGCACCTGGCGCACGTACTCGGTGGCGAACGCGCCGAACGAGGAGAACGTGCTGGAGTTCCACGTCCGGACGCCGGAGGGTGGTGCCGGCTGGGTGTCCGGCGCGCTGGTGCGCCGAACGAAGCCGGGTGACCTGCTGCGGCTGGCCGCCCCGATGGGTTCGATGACGCTGGACCCGGACTCCACCCGGGACGTCCTCTGCGTGGCGGGCGGGGTGGGGCTGGCCCCGATCAAGGCGCTGGTGGAGGAGTTGACCCGGGTCAACCGGACCCGCTGGGTGCACGTCTTCTACGGCGCCCGCCACCCGGACGAGCTGTACGGGCTGGCCGGGCTGGAGGAGCTGGTGGCGACGCATCCCTGGCTGTCGGTGACGCCGGCGTGCAGCGACGACCCGGACTTCGCCGGCGAGATCGGCGACGTCTCCGAGGTGGTCACCCGGTACGGGCCGTGGACCACGCACGACTGTTACGTCTCCGGCTCGGCCGCGATGGTCCGGGCGACGCTGCGGGCGCTCGCCGCCGACGACGTCCCGCCGGACCACATCCGCTACGACACGTTCGGTGTCCTCTGAGAAGCCTTACTCCCCCCGAGCCGGGTCGCGTGCCCCCGCCCCCTGGGGCACGCGACCCGGCCCCCCCGTTCCGGTCAGTAGCGCCAGGGGGTGCCGGTCTCGCGGTATTCCTCCACCGGCACCAGCGGCACGTTGGGCGCCATCCGGTCGACGTACAGCCGGCCCTCCAGGTGGTCGATCTCGTGGGCGACCAGCCGCGCCATCGCGTACTCGAAGGACGTGATGACCCGGCTGCCGTCCCACAGGGCGTGTTCCACGTCGATCCGCAGCGGCCGGGGCACCAGTCCGCGGTGGTCGAAGAAGGAGAGGCAGCCCTCGTACTGCTCGTCGGCCTCGGCGGCGGCGTCGACCACCCGGGGGTTGAGCAGCACGACCGGCTCGGCCGCCCGGTCGGCGGGGCGGACCAGCGCGGCGGCCCAGCCCAGGCCGAGCTGCGGCGCGGCGAGGCCGACGCCCTTGCTGAACGGGTGCAGCTCGTCGAGGCGGGTGAGCATCCCGGCGAGCCGGTCCACCACCTGCCGGGCGTGCGCCTCCTCGGTGGGCAGGTCGAACTGGCGGGCGGGCTGGCGGAGCACATCGTCGCCGCGCTGCACGATGCCCACCGCGCGCATCCGGTCGCTGGCGCGGATCCGGCTGTCGCCGGTGGGCGGTGTGTCGGGTTCGGCGTCGGCGGCCTGGCTGCGAAACCGCCACTGCATCCGGTAGCGGGCGTTCAGCGGCGGGTCGTCGGTCCCCCAGTCGTAGATGACCCGGTCGTCCGCCTCGGTGCGCTGGATCGGGGTCCGCAGCGGCCCCTCCTCCGCCGACAGCGAGGTCTCCGCGCCCCACACCTTCGGGTCGAGGTCCGCGGGCAGGTCGAGCCGCACCGCCAGGTGCCGGGTGGGCAGGCGTACGGCCCGTTGGAACCAGGGGCCCCACTTGTCCCGCCCGACGCGGTACGCGTACTCGATGGTGACCCGGTCGCCCGGGTAGAGCGGGAAGCGGCCCTCGTCGTTCTCGAAGAGCAGCCAGATCTCCTTGAACGCGTCCCGGTCGTGCTTGGCCCGCCAGTGCATCGGCTCGCGCCCGCCGGCGTCGTCCCGGACGGCGGTGAGTTGCAGCTCGGCGAAGGTGAGCGGGTGCTCCCGGTGGTGCCGGTTGGAGCGGCCCGGGTCGTTGGGGTAGCGGTCGACGGCGACCCGGACCAGGTAACGGGTGACCGGCTCGGTGCCGGCGTTGTAGAGCTCCCGCCGGATCGCGCAGTGGTAGCCGTCGCCGGTGTGGGTGAGCGTGGCGACCTCGCGTTCGACCACCAGGCCGGTGCCGGGGGGCAGCCACTGGCCCGGGACGGGTGGCTCCCGGTGCGCTCCGGTGCCCCGGCTGTGCCGCAGCTCGTCGTACTCCCGGAAGCGCTGCCAGATCGCGCCGCTGGCCTCCAGGACGGCCTCGGCCCGGCGGGCGAAGTCCTCGGTGGGCCGGTGCCGGCGCCCTTCGACGTGGCTGACGTAGGACGGGTCGAAGCCCATCAGCGTCGCCAACTGCTTCTTGGACAACCCTCGGCCGGTCCGGTGCCGGGCGAGTTCGGCCGCGAACGAGTCGGCGGCACGCTCGATCGGTGAGGTCATCAGCATCCTCGTACGCGGGAAGACCATCTTCACGTTTCGTGTCCGACCGTGTACGGAAACTGCCTCGTATTCGACACTCACCTTGACAATTCAGCGGCGTACGTCTATGCTTGCGCCGTCTGCCGGCGTTGCCGGCGGCGTTTTCCGCCCACCCCGCCGGGTAGTACGCGACGGCGACGGAGTGACCGGGACCTCCCCCTGAAGCCCGTGGCACCACTTCCCCTCCCCCGGGGAGTGTGGTTAGGCTAGCCTTAGCTTCGGTCGACGGCACGCGCCGGCCGACGGGCGACCAGACAGGGGACGGCCAGGTGACTGCGGTGATGCCGGGGCGCGAGGTCGCCACCCCGTTCGCCCCGGTCACCGCGACCCTGCGCGCCATGTTCGGCACCGACGACCTGCCCGGCCTCGCGCCCGGCCTGCTGGTCCGCGACGAACTGGACCGCTGGACCCCGGCCGCCCGCCTGATCGACGGCACGCTGCTGCCGGGGTTCCTGACCGCCGCCGGGCGACGCTGGGGCGGCACCCCGCACGCCTGCGCCGCGCTCGCCTGGAAGTCCTACAGCTACTGGACGGCGCTGCCGGCCGTGCTCGGCTGGGCGTCCGCCCGGCGGGTGCCGCTGCTCGACCCGGCGAACGTGCTGGTGCACTTCGAGGACCACCACCAACTGCTCACCCTGGGCCTGCGCGCCTCCACCCCGGTGGCCGTGCTGCCCGGCGACCCGCTGGCGCTGGCCGGCGCGCCCGGCGTGCGGGTGGTCGCCGACGAGGCCGCGCTGCTCGGCGCGCTGCGCGCGACGCTGCTGGACGCCCACTTCGCCCCGCTGATCGCCGCCATCCAGGGCGAGGTCCGGATCGGCACCCGTACCCTGCTCGGCTCGGTGGCCTCCGGCATCGCGCACGGCATCCTGCGCGCGGCGGACGCGCTGCCCGGCCCGACCACCGCGACCGTCGGCACGCTGCTCGGCGCGCTCGACCTCGCCGACCTGGTGGAGCTGGTGCCCGGCCCG
Organism: Micromonospora ferruginea; assembly: GCF_013694245.2. NCBI lineage: Bacteria > Bacillati > Actinomycetota > Actinomycetes > Micromonosporales > Micromonosporaceae > Micromonospora > Micromonospora robiginosa. Next base: position 5,591,759 of record NZ_CP059322.2, on the reverse strand, counting down.
ACCGGCGAGCCGACCGTGCAGCGGCGCACCTGCTGCCTCGCGTTCACGCTGCCCCGACCGAAGGTCTGCCAGGGCTGCTGCGTCCGCCAGGCCTGACCGGCGGTCAGTCGACGAGCGGACGGACGTCCCAGAGCCAGAGCCCGCCCACCCGGGTCGGCGTGATCCCGGTCAGCTCGGTCATCGCCCGGCGCAGCGACTCGGCCGTCCGCAGCCGGGGGTCGAGGACCACCGCGCCGGCCCGCCAGTGGCGCAGGTCGTCGACGGCGGCCACCCGGTCCTCCGGGGTGATCGGCGGGACCGCGTCGGTACGCCGCACCGTCTCGAAGAAACTGCTGGTGGGGCGCGGCGGCGCGGTGAAGAGCGCGACCCGGTCGGCGCCCGGCCGGGTGTCCGGGTAGAGGAAGTAGCCCCGGGCCAGCGGCATCTCCAGCCGGGTCTCGGCGGACCAGCGCAGCGGGACCGCGTAGGTGGTGTCGGGCAGCGGGAGCGTGACGATGCTCCGCCCGCCCGCCACCCAGGGGCGCCACGCCCCGGAGGTGACGAACGCCGGGGTCGGGTCCAGGCGCGTCGCGGGCAGCGGGGTGGGCAGGATCGGCAGCAACGCCATGGCCAGCACCGTGCCGGTGGCGAACCGGATCTGCCCCCGGGCCGCCGGATGCCGGTGCGCCAGCCGCCGCGCCCGGTCGGCGCCGAGCGCCAGCAGCACGCCGATGATCGGGGTGAGCGCGAGCGACCAGCGGGTCGGCACCACCGAGTGCAGGACCGGCAGGTTCTCCAGCGCGGCCCAGGGCCCGGGCACGCCGGTCCCGTGCCCGTCGAACCGGATCTCCCGGCCGAGGGAGAAGAGGCCGAACACCACCCCGACCGCGGCCAGCCCGAGCACCACCGCGTTCCGGCGCAGCCACCAGACCAGCGCGACCACCAGCACCACCAGCGGCCAACCGAAGAACGCGTTCTCCTCGGTGGCGTTCTTGACCAGCGGCTCGCTGCCCCGGGCGTCGCCGGCCACCGACTCCCGCGACCAGGCGAGGTAGGCGGCGAGATCGGTGGAGTAGCCCCGGATCAGGGTGGAGAGCCCGGAGTACGCGCCGGGGCCGGCGAACTGCACGTACAGCGGGTACGCGAGCAGCGCCCCGGCCACCGCGGCGGCCACCGCGAGCCCGGCGGCGAAGGGGCGGGCCGCCGAGCGCAGCGCGGGCCGGCCGAGGGCGAGCGCCAGCACCACCACGCCCAGGCCGATCGCGGTCATCAGCAGGATCTCCAGGTTGAGGAACGCCTGCCAGACGATCACCAGGCCGAGCAGCACCCCGTTGCGCAGCCAGCGGCCGGGCCGCGCCAGCCGGAGCGTCCGCCAGACGATCAGCGGCACCACGAACTGGCTGACGATGTTGGGGTGGGCGTTGGCGTGCGACACCATGGCCGGCGCGAACGCGCAGAAGCCGGCGCCCAGCCAGGCCGGCCCGCGGGCACCCACCACCACCCGGGAGAGCAGGAAATACCAGGCGACTCCGGTGGCGGCGAGCCCGAGGGTGAGGAAAATGAGGAACGACCAGCGCGGCCCGAACCACACCGTCACCGGCGAGAGGGGCAGCGACATGGATAACACGGAGGTGTTCGCCATCAAATTGACGACGTCGGGCACATTCATCCGATCCGAGGTGAACGGATAGGCGAAATCCGTGACGACTCGTGCACCGTGCGCCATCATCCATTCGAATTGCGCTTGATCGGTGCGATTGTCCCGTACGCCGTTCGCCGGGTTCACCCACAGTCGGGCGGTGACCCAGAACGCCAGCAGCACGAAGCTGAGCACGGCGAGGGCGTCGACGCACCGCCCCCGTCGCGGGTCCGCGTCCGAATGCGGAGTAGTCATAACATTTCAGAGCGTAGTCAGTGTATGACGGGCCCGTGACATATTTCGGGGACTCGCGTACTATGTGCCGAGTTCGCCGACCGCCGATCACGTGCCCCACCCGACCGCAATTCGGCCACTCCGGTGCCCCCGATTTTCCCGCCAGCCATCCAGATGGTTGACTCTGACGGTCCAGGCGCGGGTCAGTAATATCGTGAGGAATCGACGCATGGCAGAAATCACTGGGGATCAGCGCGTCCAGGCGGAGGTGCTCGAAGGCCTGGCCACGGCGGTCAACCACCGGCGGTGGTTCGTCGAGCTGGCCGTGCCCTACCTCGGTGACAACCCCATCGAGATCGGCAGCGGCCTGGGCGACTACGCCCTCGCCTGGTCCGAGCGCATCCCGCGGATCACCGCCACCGAGGCCGACCCGGACCGGCTGGTCAAGCTCAAGGAGCGGCTGGCCCCGCACCCCGGCGTCGAGGTCCGGCAGATGCTGCTGCCGCACACCGAGCGGGGCGACTACAGCGCCGCCGTGTCGTACAACGTGCTGGAGCACATCGACGACCACGTGAGCGCGCTGCGCAGCATGCGCGACCTGGTCCGGCCCGGCGGCGCCGTGATCATCATCGTGCCGGCGTTCCAGTTCGCCATGGGTCCGGCCGACATCGCGACCGGCCACGTCCGGCGCTACACCAAGAAGACGCTGGCCACGGCGATGACCGAGGCCGGGCTCACGGTCGAGAAGATCCACTATGCGAACGCGCTCGGCCTGATCGGCTACTTCATGGCCACCAAGGTCTTCCGGCTGATGCCGAAGGAGGGCCCGATGGTGAAGGTCTACGACACCCTGGTGCTGCCCGCCACCAAGGCCGCCGAGCAGCGCATCCGGCCCCCGTTCGGGCAGTCCGTGTTCGCCGTGGCCCGGGTGTAAGGCGGGGGCCCTTCTTAACGCTTTAGGTAGAGGCGGGGGCCCTTCTTAACACTCACCTGTTAAGAAGGGCCCCCGCCTTACCCGAGGGTCAGTCCTTGAGCTGGTAGGTGGGGCGGATCACCGCCCGGGCCAGCGTGTGGAACGCCAGGTTGAAGCCGACGAAGGCCGGGCTGGCCTCCTTGCCCACGTCCAGGCGCTCCACGTCGACCGCGTGCACCGCGAAGACGTACCGGTGCGGACGGTCCCCCGGCGGCGGCGCGGCGCCGCCGTAGCCGGTGTCGCCGTAGTCGTTGCGGATGCTGAACGCGCCGCCGAGGTCGGCCTCCCGCGCCCCGGTCGGCAGCTCGGTGACCGACGTGGGCACGTCCACCAGCACCCAGTGCCAGAATCCGCTGCCGGTCGGGGCGTCCGGGTCGAAGCAGGTGACCACGAAGCTCTTCGTCTCTGCCGGGAAACCCGACCAGGACAGGTGCGGCGACACGTTCTCACCACCGGTGCTGCCGTGCGCGTACCGCGCGTCCATCGGCTCGCCGTTGTGCACGTCGTCGCTGGTCAGGTCGAACGACGGCACGGTCGGCAGCAGCTCGTACGGGTCCGGGGCGATCGGTCGTTCCAGGGTCATCGAAACGGGTCCTTCCGGGTGCGCGAAATGTTTCTGCGCCCCTTCATACCCCGCTGTCGTGCTGCCGGCGCACCATCTCGGTGATCCAGATCGGCGCGTACGGCGACGTGCAGCCCGGCGGCGTCGGATAGTCCTTCAGCACCGCCAGGCGCTCGCCGATGCCGATCGCCCGGTCCCGGAACCCGGCGTGCTCGATCCCGATCTGGGCCAGGCAGTGGTTCATCGCCCACTGGAGGCGGTCCGGGGCGTCGCGCATCTCCGCCTCGACGACGTCGAGCAGGCCGGCCAGGTCCAGCCCGTCCGGCTTCCGCGCCACCCGGTCGGTGGTCAGCGCCCAGCCGGCGCTCGCCACCACCGGATCCGGGTCGGCGAGCCAGGCCACCCGCAGCGACTCGGCGTGCGGGCTCTTCCGCACCACGTAGGTGACCAGCCAGTCGTGCACCTTGGGGGTGCGCGCCTCGCGCAGCATGGCGTCCAGCTCGTCCGCACCGTACGCCCTGGGGCGGCAGATCAGCAGCGCCAGCAACCGCGCCGCGCTGTCCCCGGTCGCCCACAGCTCGCGGGCCAGCTCCGGTTGGGTCTTCAGCCGCTTCGCGATCGCGCGCAGCCGGCCCAGGTTGACCCCGTGGTCGTCGCCGTGCCGCTCGTTGACCGCGCGGGCCCTCGGGTCGTCCAGCGCGGCCAGCTCGGCCGTGACCTCGGCCAGCGCCGCGTCCGTCACCTCGGCCTCCTCGGTGTTGCGGGCGGAGGGTGTGGGATTCGAACCCACGAAGACATCGCTGCCTTACCGGTTTTCAAGACCAGCGCCATCGGCCACTAGGCGAACCCTCCCGACGCGCTCCCCGAAGGGGAACCCGACCGCGCATAGTCTGCCACGAACACGGGATCGGGTAAGACTGAGCCATGCGCGCGATCACGATCACGGAACCCGGCGGACCCGAGGCACTCGTCTGGGCGGAGGTCCCCGACCCGGAGCCCGGTCCCGGTGAGGTGGTCGTCGAGGTGGCCGCCAGCGCGGTCAACCGGGCCGACCTGCTGCAACGGCAGGGGCACTACCCGCCGCCGCCGGGCGCGCCCGCGTACCCCGGGTTGGAGTGCTCGGGGACGGTCCGCGCGCTCGGCGCGGACGTGACCGGCTGGTCGGTGGGCCAGGAGGTCTGCGCGCTGCTGGCCGGCGGCGGCTACGCGGAGCAGGTCGCCGTGCCGGCCGGGCAGTTGCTGCCGGTGCCGGCCGGGGTGGACCTGGTGGACGCCGCCGCGTTGCCGGAGGTGGCCTGCACGGTCTGGTCGAACGTGGTGGACCTGGCCGGGTTGGCCGAGGGGGACACGCTGCTGGTGCACGGCGGTGGCAGCGGCATCGGCACGTTCGCGATCCAGCTCGGGGTGGCACTGGGCGCGACGGTGGTGGTGACCGCGCGGGCGGCCAAGCACGAGCGGCTGCGCGAGCTGGGCGCCGCGCACACCGTCGACTACCGGGAGCAGGACTTCGTCGAGGAGGTGCGCCGGGTGACCGACGGGCGCGGCGCGGACGTGATCCTCGACATCATGGGCGCGTCCTACCTGCCCCGGAACGTGGCGGCGCTGGCGACCGGCGGGCGGCTGGTGGTGATCGGCATGCAGGGCGGCCGCAAGGGCGAACTCGACCTCGGGATGCTGCTGGCCAAGCGCGCCTCGGTGCACGCTACCGCGTTGCGGTCCCGGCCGGTCGACGGGAAGGCGGCGATCACCCGGAGCGTCCGCGAGCAGGTGTGGCCGCTGGTGGAGGCCGGGAGGATCCGGCCGGTCGTGCACGCGCGGGTCGACATGGCGGACGCCGCCGACGCGCACCGCCTGGTCGAGACCAACGACCACCTGGGCAAGGTGCTGCTGGTGCGGTGACGCCTCAGTCCCGGGGCAGCACCAGGCGCGCGCCGGGGCCCTCGTCGGCCAGCGAGTCGCCGGGGTTGTAGAGCGTGCAGCGCTGCAACGACAGGCAGCCGCAGCCGATGCAGCCGTCCAGGTCGTCGCGGAGCTTGCCGAGCAGGCGGATGCGCTCGTCCAGCCGGTCCCGCCAGGCCCGGGAGAGCGCGGCCCAGTCCTCCGGGGTCGGCGTACGCCCGGACGGCAGCGAGTCCAGCGCCTCCCGGATCTCGTCGAGGGACACGCCGACCTGCTGGGAGATCCGGACGAAGGCGACCCGGCGCAGCTCGGTGCGGGCGTAGCGGCGCTGGTTGCCGCCGGTGCGGGCGGCGTGGATCAGGCCGAGCCGCTCGTAGTAGCGCAGCGCGGAGGGCGCCACGCCGCTGCGCTCGGCGAGCTGGCCGATGGTGAGGGTTGCCTCGTGCATCACAGGACCTTGAGGTGAAGTTCGGTTGAGGTTCGAGGCTATCGGCATGACGACGACCACCGCCACCGAGCTGGCCGCGCTGCTGGACCGGGTACGCGCCGGCCGCGACTTCGGCCCGAACGTGTACTCGACGCTCGACGTGCTCCAGGTCCTCTACGACCGGGTGCTGCGCGTCACCCCGGCGACCGTGGACGACCCGGACCGGGACCGGTTCCTGCTCTCCAAGGGTCACGCGGTCGCCGGCTACTACGCGCTGCTCGCCGCCCGGGGCTTCCTCCCGGCGGACTGGCTGGACGACCAGGGCGGCCCGGCGAGCCGGCTCGGCGACCACCCGGACCGGCTGCTGGTGCCGGGCGTCGAGATCGGCTCCGGCTCGCTCGGCCACGGGCTCGGCCTGGGCGTGGGCACCGCGCTCGGCCTGCGGGCCCAGGGCCGCACCGACCCCCGGGTGTACGTGCTGCTCGGCGACGCCGAACTGGACGAGGGCGCCAACCACGAGGCGATCGCCTACGCGGGCGCGACCGGCCTCGGCAACCTGACCGCGATCGTGGTGGACAACCGCTCCGCCACGTACGGCTGGCCGGGCGGCGCGGCGAGCCGGTTCACCGTCAACGGGTGGACCGCCGCCACCGTTGACGGCCATGACCACGACGCCCTGCACACCGCCCTCACCGGGCACGACCACCACCGGCCGCACGTCGTCGTCGCGGCCGTCGCCGACGGGGAGTGACGCCATGACCATGCGGGACGCGTTCGTGACCAGCGCCGGTGAGGTGCTGGCGGATCCCCGGAGCACGATCGTGCTGGCGGACATCTCCGCCGCCGCGTTCGCCCCGGCCGCCGCCCGGTATCCGGAGCGGGTGGTCAACGTCGGGATCCGGGAACAACTCATGATCGGCGTGGCCGGTGGGCTCGCGTTGACCGGGCAGCGGCCGATCGTGCACAGCTACGCCCCGTTCCTGGTCGAGCGGGCGTACGAGCAGATCAAGTTGGACCTCGACCACCAGGGCGTCGGTGCGGTGCTGGTCGGCATCGGCGCCTCCTACGACCGGGCGGCGGCCGGGCGCACCCACCTGGCGCCGGCCGACGTGGCCCTGCTCGACACGCTCGACGGCTGGACCGTGCACGTGCCCGGCCACCCCGACGAGGTACGCCCGCTGCTGCGGGCCGCCGTGTGCGGGACCGGCTCGGCCTACCTGCGGCTGTCCACCCAGGTGAACACGGTCGCCTACCCGGAGGCGGGTGACCTGCGGGTGGTCCGGGACGCCGGGCCGGGCGCGCCGCTGCTGGTGGCGGTCGGGCCGGTGCTGGACGCCGCGCTGGACGCGGTGGCCGACCGGCCGGTGACGGTGGCCTTCACCCACCGGCCCCGGCCGTTCGACACCGCCGGGTTGCGGGCGCTGGCCGGCGCGGAGGTGATCCTGGTCGAGCCGTACCTGGCCGGCACGTCCACCCGGGTGGTGGCCGACGCGCTGGCCGACCGGCCGCACCGGCTGCTCGCCCTCGGCGTGGGCCGGGCGGAGCTGCGCCGCTACGGCGCCCCGGAGGACCACGACCGCTGGCACGGCCTGGACGCCGCCGGGCTGCGCCGCTCGGTCGACGCGTTCCTCGACCCGGCCTGATCCGGTGCCGCCGGACCGGCCTGACCTGGGCCGCACACGACAGGACCCCGCGACCCGGCTGATGCCGGTGCGCGGGGTCCTCGGGTCGGGCGGGTCAGCGCGGGGCGGCGCCGACCGGGCGGCGGCGGGCGCGCTCGCGGGCGAGGATCCAGATCGCCTCGACGCCGTCCTTCCAGGTGATCTTCTTGCCCTCCTCGCGGCCCCGGGCGCGGTAGCTGATCGGCACCTCGTAGGGGCGGATGCGCTGGCGCAGCAGCTTGCCGGTGACCTCGGCCTCCATGCCGAAGCCGCGCGAGCGCACCTGGAGCGAGCGGTAGAGCGCCAGCGGCATCAGCTTGAAGCAGGTCTCCAGGTCGCCGATGTAGGAGTTGTAGAGCACGTTGGCGGCCAGCGTGACGCCCTTGTTGCCCACCACGTACCAGAAGCTGTAGGAGCTGTGGCTGCCGAACGTGCGGTTGCCGTAGACCACCGTGGCCCGGCCGTCGAGCACCGGCTCCAGCAGGCGCGGAATGTCCTGCGGGTCGTATTCGAGGTCGGCGTCGAGGATGACCATGTACTCACCCTCGGCGTTGTCGACGGCGGTCTTGATGGCCGCGCCCTTGCCGGCGTTGCGCTGGTGGGTGATCACCCGCAGGCGGGCGTCGTCCACCCGGCCGAGCACCTCGCCGGTGCCGTCCCGGCTGCCGTCGTCCACGACGACCAGCTCGATCTCGCACGGGTAGTCGACCGCCAGCGCCTGCTTCAGCGCATCCGCGACACGTTCTTCCTCGTTGTAGACCGGCATGAGGATCGAGAGCTTCACGGGTTCTCCACGGGCGCGATGGCAAGTCGGGGCATAGCGTAGCCTGGCGGATCCGGCAGGTCACGGCAGCCCGGGTGGTCTACTGCTGCCGGAGCGGCACCACGACGAGCCGGGCGACCCCCTGGGCGCCGTCCTTCGTACCCGCCACCCCGACCGTGGTGCCCACCTTCACGTCGCTCGGCTGGATCGTGGCCCGGCGCTCGACCACCTTCAGCTTCTCGTCGAACGTCCAGGTCATGGTGAAACCGTCGGTGGACTTGACGGTCATCGACTTGTCGTCGACCGCGGTGACCTGGCCGCGCTGGACCGCGACGGTCTTCGTCCCGTCCTCCTTGGTCTGCACCACGACCTCGCCGTGCAGCGTGTTCTTGCGCAGCAGCACCCGGGCGCGGTGTCGTTTGCGCCACTCCTGGGCCCGCTCGCCCTTCTTCTCGCCGGCCTGCGGGCTCGGCGTGCCGGAGGCGGACGGTGCGGGCGCGGCGACCGGGTCGACGTCCAGGTCGCCGGCGTCCACGCCGAGCGCGGCGAGGGCCTGCCCGTCCACGCCCATGGCGGCGGCCACCTCGACCGCGCTCTCCCGGGCCGGGCCGGCCCCGACCTGGGCCGCCCCGCACCCGGCGAGGCCGAGCGTGGCGGCCGCGAGCAGTGCGGTGGCGCCGGTGACGATTCGCTGACGTGTCACGGAGGTTCCTCTCGTCCGGTGGTGACGTCAGCGTCCCCCGGCCACGCGAGCGGACCGTCAGGCCGATGTACGAGCCAGGTAAGGGTCTCCGGGCAGCCGGACGGCGAACGCCGCGCCGCCCTCCGGGGCGTGCCCGGCGGCGATGTCCCCACCCAGCCGGCGGACCAGGCCGGCGGCGAGCGCCAGCCCGAGCCCGCTGCCCACCTTGCGCACCCCCCGGTACCGCTGGTGCAGCGCACCCCGCTCGAACGCCACCGCCAGGTCGTCGTCGGTGAAGCCGGGTCCGCCGTCGCGGACCTCCACCACGCCGCCGGCCGCCGGGCCCGCGCCGGCCGGTCGGACCGCGAGCACCACCGGCGCCCCCGGCGGTACGACCCGCAGCGCGTTCTCCAGCAGCCCGTCTACCACCTGCCGGATCCGCCCCGGATCGGTGTACGCCGGCACCGGCACGCCCGGCGTCTCCACCCGGAACGGCACCCCGACCGCCGCGCACCGGTCCGACCAGGTGCGCTCCGCGTCGGCGGCGAGCCGGGTCAGGTCCACCGGACCGGGTTCCAGCGGAAAGTCGGCGGCCTCCAGGCGGGCCAGCGCCAACAGGTCGCTGACCAGCCGGTCCAGGTGCTCGGCCTCGGCGAGCACGGTCCGGCCGGTCGCCGGGACCGCGTCCGCGTCGAGCACGCCGTCGGCCAGCGCCTCGGCGTAGCCGCGGATGGCGGTCAGCGGGGTGCGCAGCTCGTGCGAGACGGAGAGCAGGAACTCGCGCTGCCGGCCCTCGCTGGTGGCCAGCGCGGCGGCCAGCCCGTTCAGCGCGTGCGCCAGGTCGGCCACCTCGTCGGGCGGCTCGACCGGCACCCGGACCGCCCGGTCCCCGGCGCGCAGCCGGGCGGCGGCGGCCGCCGCGATGCGGATCGGGCGGGCCAGCCGGCGGGCCAGCAGCAGCCCGGCGGCCGCCCCGGCGGCGAGGCCGGCGAGCAGCGGCAGCCACAACCCGCGCAGCACCTGCCGCCACGGGCCGGCGGTCACCGCCCGGGTCAGCACCACCCCGTCGCCGCCGGACAGCGACCGCGCCTCGACCAGCCGGCGTTCCCCGTCGACCAGCCGTCGGCCGGAGACGTTCCCGCCGGCGGCCACCCGGGCGACGAGCGGCGCGGGCAGCCCGGCCCGGTCGACCTGACCGCCCCGGATCACGTACACCGTGACCTGCTGCTGGCCGAGCTGCCGGATGAGCCGGTCCCCGGCGTTGTCGCGCTGGCGTACCGGCCGGACCCGCAGCACCTCGGCCGCGAGGCGGGCCTGGGCGGCCAGCGCGGCCTGGTCCCGCCGTTCCGCGCCGCGCACCGCGAGCGGCACCGCGACCAGCGCGGTGACCAGCACCGACACCAGCGCCACCGCGCACGTGACCAGCACCGCACGGACGGTCAGCGACAGGCCGGGCCGACGGCGGGCGGGCGGGGGGCCGGGCCGGATGACCGGCAGCGTCATGGTGGGCTGCTCAGGCATCGGCCGCGTACCCGACGCCACGGTGGGTGCGGATCACGCCGGCCGGGCCGAGCTTGGCCCGGACCTGCGCCACGTGCACGTCCACGGTCCGGGTGCCGCCGTGCGCCGCGTACCCCCAGACGGCGGCCAGCAGCTCCTCCCGGGTGAACACCCGGCCGGGGCGGGCCATCAGGTGCGCGAGCAGGTCAAACTCGGTGGAGGTGAGCTGCACCGGAACCCCGCCCGCGGTCACCGCCCGCCGGACCGGGTCGAGGGTGACCGCGCCGAGCACCCGCGGCTGCTCGACCGGCGTGCCGGCGCTGCGGCGCAGCACCGCACGGACCCGGGCGACCAGCTCACGCGGGCTGAACGGTTTGGTGACGTAGTCGTCCGCGCCCAGCTCCAGGCCGACCACGCGGTCCACCTCGTCGTCGCGCGCGGTGAGGAAGATGACGGGCGTCCAGTCGTCCGCCGCGCGCAGCCGCCGGCAGATCTCGGTGCCGGCGAGGCCGGGCAGCGCGATGTCGAGCACGCAGGCCACCGGGCGCAGCCGCCGCGCGGCGGCCAGCCCCGCCGTGCCGTCCCGTTCCAGGTGTACGCCGAAGCCGTCCCGGGTCAGGTAGAGCCGGACCAGGTCGGCGATGGCCGGTTCGTCCTCCACCACGAGGACGAGCCCGCGCTGCGCGGCATCGGCGGTCACCGGCCCATGATGACCGACCGCCGGCGTCGGGGACGGTCCGGGCGATGTTCGGGTTGGGTAAGGAGAACGTCAGCGCGCCGGCGCCGGGCGGAACACGGCGGGCCGGGCGGGGGCCGGCGAGTCGCCGATGGTGGCGACCAGCCGTTCCGCGGGTGTCCGCAGCCGGGTCCGGAAGGCGTGGTTGAGCAACGCGTCGAGCTGCCACACCTGCTTGGGGTGATGGGTGCGGATGAGGAAGCGCTCACGGATCCCGTCGATGGCGGTGGCCGCCAGCTCCAGGCTGTGCGAACGCGGGTCCGGGCTCCACGTGACGTTGCTCAGCTCGCGCAGCTCGGTGTTGAGGTGCAGGCGCAGCCGGTGCAGCACCCGGGTCTGCCGGGTCACCACCAGCCGGCGGTGGGTGAGGAGCATCAGGTACTCGCCGCCGACCGGGTGGTCCGGCCGGCTGCACCGGGTGACCAGGATGGTCGCGTCGCCGGAGCCGACGCACCGGCGGAACACCGGCATGTGGCGGGTGGCGGTCTGGGTCGCCAGGCCGGTCTCGGCGGCGGCCGGAAGGAACGTTCGCGAGAACACGTCCATGCATGGTGCAACGAGCATGTGACCTGGGGTGATATGGGTCACGCCCGATTTCTGGAACTTCCATCCGTGCAAATCGCACCCGCGGTGCGACGTCCGGCTCCGCTCAGAGCAGCTCGACGATCGTGGCGTTGGCCATGCCGCCGCCCTCGCACATGGTCTGCAGGCCGTAGCGGATGCCGTTGTCCCGCATGTGCTGGAGCATCGTCGTCATGATCCGCGCGCCGGAGCCGCCGAGCGGGTGCCCGAGCGCGATCGCCCCGCCCCGCGGGTTGAGCCGCTCCGGGTCCGCCTCCGTCTCGGCCAGCCAGGCCAGCGGCACCGGGGCGAACGCCTCGTTCACCTCGTACACCCCGATCTCCTCGATGCCCAGCCCCGCGCGTCGCAGCGCCTTCGCGGTGGCCGGGATGGGGGCGGTGAGCATGGTGACCGGGTCGTCGGCAGCGACCACGGCGGTGTGCACCCGCGCCAGCGGACGCAGCCCGTGCCGGCTGGCCCACTCGGCGGTGGTCACCGCGAGCGCGGCGGCGCCGTCGGAGATCTGCGACGCGGACCCGGCGGTGACCACGCCGTCGGCGCGGAACGGGGTGGCCAGCTCGCCCAGCTTGGCCAGCGACGTGTCCCGGCGGATGCCCTCGTCGGCGGCGAACTTGCCGCCGTCCGCGAGCGCCACCGGGGCCAGCTCGGGGTCGAACGCCCCGGCGTCCTGCGCGGCGGCCGCCTTCTCGTGGCTGGCCAGCGCGAACTCGTCGAGCTGGGTACGCGAGAAGCGCCACCGCTCGGCGATCAGCTCCGCCCCGACGCCCTGGTTGAACGGCAACGGAGAGTCCTCGGCGACGCCCTCGACCCCGCGGTAGCGCTCCAGGATCGCCGCGCTGAACGGCATCCCGCCGGCCACGCTGGTGCCCATCGGCACCCGGGTCATCGACTCGACGCCACCGGCGACCACCAGATCGGCCTGGCCGGAGAGGACGGTGGCGGCGGCGAAGTGCAGCGCCTGCTGGCTCGACCCGCACTGCCGGTCGAGCGTGGTGCCGGGCACCGACTCGGGCCAGCCGGCGGCCAGCACGGCGTTGCGGGCGACGTTCCAGGACTGCTCACCGACCTGCGACACGCAGCCCCAGATCACGTCGTCGACCTGGCCCGGATCGATGCCGGTGCGCTCGGCCAGGGCACGCAGCACGTGCGCCGAGAGATCGACCGGGTGCACGCCGGCGAGGCTGCCCTTGCGCCGCCCGACCGGGGTCCGTACCGCACCGACGATGACCGCGTCACTCATGTCTACTCCCCGGTAACCTCGCTTCCCCCGATCCTACGTGCTGACCCGACCGGTCGTCCTCCCCCGCTCCGGGGCGGTCGCGGCCAGGCGCGCGGTCGTCCTCCCCGGCGTCCCGGCGGTCGCGGCTGGCATGCTTGGGCGCATGGATCCACAGCCGTCACCGGCCCGGCAGTGGCGCGTGCCGCGGTCGTTGCCCCTGGTCAAGGCACTCGGCGCGCTCGCCGTGGCCGCCCTGGGCCTGCTCCTGGCCGCCGGCGACCCCATCCGCCCGGCGCTGGCCGGGGCGGTCGCCGCCGCGCTGCTCGCCTGGGCGCTGCGCGACGTCGTCGCGCCGGTCCGGCTTGCCGTCGACCCGGAGGGGCTCACCGTGATCCGGGGCTACGTCGGCCGGCGCCGGCTGCCGTGGGCAGCGGTGGAGGCGATCCGGCTGGACCGGCGCAGCCGTCGCGGCGTCACCGCCGAGACGCTGGAGATCGACGCGGGCGAGTCGCTGCACCTGTTCGGCCGCCGCGACCTGGACGCGCCGCTGGACGAGGTGGCCGCCGCGCTCACCGCCGCCCGCTCCGCCGCGCGCTGACCCCCCGGCTCCGCGCCCTCGCATGAGGATCTCGACCGATGGCGTCGATCTAGGAGTTGTGGCACCTCCGATATCCCACCGAAGCCGACATCTCATTGCACCACAAATCCATGATCGACGAAACGGTCGACGCGGGCCGCCGCGCGCTGACGGTCAGCCGGTCAGGGCGGCGGTGCGGACCAGGGCCAGCCCGATCAGGGCGACCAGCACGAGCGCGCCACCGGCCACCTGGAACGCGGTCCGCCGCGACCGTGGCGCGTACGCCAGGACCAGCGCCGTCACGGCGCCGACCACCAGCCCGCCGAGGTGCCCGGCCACCGAGATGCTCGGCACGGTGAACGTGAAGATCAGGTTGATCACCAGGATCGGCACGATCGCCGAGGTGTCCCGGCCCATCCGCCGCATGATCACGAAGATCGCGGCGAACAGGCCGAAGATGGCGGTCGACGCGCCGGCGGTGGACCGGTTCGGCGCGGTGAACACGTAGGCCGCGACGTTGCCGCCGAGCCCGGCGATCAGATAGAGCGCCAGGAACCGCAGCGGCCCGAGCACCGCCTCCAGCGTCCGGCCCAGCACCCACAGCGCCCACATGTTGAGCAGCAGGTGCAGCACGCCGAAGTGCAGGAACATCGCGGTGACCAGCCGGTACCACTGGCCGTCGGCCACCCCGCCGAGGCTCCCGTCGGGCAGGATCGCCAGGCCGATCACGCCGCCCCAGTCGGTCAGCGGCGTCGAGCCGCCCATCAGGCCGCCGAGGCCGCCGCCGGCGAGCGCGTTCCCGCTGCGCGCCGAGATGACGGAGAACACCATCATCAGCACGTTCAGCCCGATCAGGGCCTTGGTCACGTAGCCCTCGCGGCCGGCGGCACCGCCACCGAAGGCGGTGCGCGCCGGCCGCACGCTGCGGCGTCCCTCGGCGACGCACTCCGGGCACTGGTGGCCGACGGTGGCGTCGCGCATGCACTCCGGACAGATCGGCCGGTCACAGCGGGCGCACCGGAGGTAGGTCTCCCGATCGGGGTGCCGATAGCAGACCGGAGTGGTCGGCACCGGCCCCTCGGTCGCGTCGCCTGCCGGCCCGGAGCGCTCAGTCATGCGAGCAAAGGTACCCGCGCGACGCTCAGGACTGCTGCCGCTCGATCTCGACCCGCTCGATCACCACGTCCTGCAGCGGCCGGTCGCTCGGCCCGGTGGGGGTGTTCGCGATCGAGTCGACCACCTTCACCGACTGCTCGTCGGCGACCTGCCCGAAGATGGTGTGCCGGTTGTTCAGGTGCGGCGTCGGCCCCACCGTGATGAAGAACTGCGAGCCGTTCGTGCCCGGCCCGGCGTTCGCCATCGCCAGCAGGTACGGCCGGTCGAAGCGCAGCTCGGGGTGGAACTCGTCGGCGAACTTGTAGCCCGGCCCACCGCGACCGGTGCCGGTCGGGTCACCCATCTGCACCATGAAACCGCTGATCACGCGGTGCGAGATGGTGCCGTCGTAGTACGGCCCGCTGCCCGGCTGGCCGGTGCGCGGGTCGGTGTACTCCCGGGTGCCCTCCGCCAGCTCCACGAAGTTGCGGACGGTCTTCGGCGCGTGGTTCGGGAAGAGCTCCAGCCGGATCGGGCCGGCGTTGGTGTGCAAGGTGGCGTAGACAGCCTCGGCCACGGGTACTCCTCACTCGTTGGTCAGTTCCTTGCGGATCCTCCCATGTGCCCGATACGGCCATGCGGAGGCATCCGAAGGTGGAGGATGACGAAGGAACAACTCCCAGGAGGTGGGACCGTGTTTGGAATCGGGCGGCGAAAGACCCAGGGCCAGCTCGCGAAGGCTGAGCTGAACCAGGGCATCGGTCACCTGAGGCAGGCTGCCACGCACGCGGCGAAGGGTGCCGGCGCCACGGTCGGCCCGCGGGTCCAGGCAGCCCGGGTCGCGGTCGCACCCACCGCGGTCCTGGTCCGGGACCGGGCGTCCAGCGGCGTCGCGTCGAGCGCCGCCGCGCTCGCGCCGGTGCTCCTGGCCGTGCGCAACGCCCGGGCCGAGGCCACGGACAAGGCGCTGACCGGCCGCAAGGCCGCGGCGGCGAAGAAGTCCGCGCTGACGAAGAAGGCGAAGAACATGAAGACGGGGAAGAAGAAGCAGCGCAGGTCGCGGGGCATGACCGCGGGCCTGCTGGTCGCCGGCACGGTCGCCGGCCTGGCCGGGGCGATGGCCATGCGTCGCCGCCGCGAGCAGCAGGAGTGGGCCGAGTACGACCCGACCGGCGCGGTCGCCCCGACCGGTCGGGACAAGCTGGAGCCGATGCGGGAGGACGTGGACACCATCGTGGTGGAGACCCCGGACGCGACCGCGAAGGTGACCCAGGCCGGCCCGACCGGCGCCGGCAGCTCGCCGGTGGCGGGCGGCAGCAGCGCGTCGACCACGACGCCCGCCGCCGAGCCGGTGATCCACCCGAACAGCCAGGTCCCCTCGGTCGCCGAGGGCGCCCGGGACGTCTCCGGCCGCCCGGCCGACGACATCACCAAGGCCGCGCAGAACGGCCGCAACGCCGCCAAGGCCGGCGGTCGCCGCTGAGCCTCGATCCGGCCGTCGGAGCAGCGCCGGCACGCGGGCACGTCCCGCGTGGCCGGCGCTTCCGCGTCCAGGCCGGTCCGGCTCCGGGCCGTGGCCGTCAGAGCCAGCCGTTGCGGCGGAACCAGCGGTAGAGGACGAACGACAGGGCCAGGTTGACGGCCCAGATGCCCGGATAGCCGTACGTCCACTTCAGCTCGGGCATGTTCTCGAAGTTCATGCCGTAGATGCCGGCGATCGCGGTCCACACCGCACCGATCGCGGCCCAGGCGGCGATCTTGCGCATGTCGTTGTTCTGGTCGACGGTGACCTGGGCCAGCCGCGCCTGGAGGATCGAGTTGAGCAGGTCGTCGTAGGAGTTGACCTGCTCGACCGTACGGCTGAGGTGGTCCTGCACGTCCCGGAAGTAGCGGCGGACCTCCTGCGGCACCGCGCGGTTGACCTGGGAGGTGAGGGTCATCAGCGGACGCTGCAACGGCACCACCGCACGCTTGAACTCGACCAGTTCCCGCTTCATCTGGTAGATCCGCTGGATCCGGCCGCTGCTCTGGCGGTCGAAGACGTCCGCCTCCAGCACGTCGAGGTCGTCCTCCAGCCGGTCGGCGACCTCCAGGTAGAGGTCGACCACCCGGTCGGTGATCGCGTACGCGACCGCCCACGGCCCCTGCCGCAGCAGGTCCCGCTTCGCCTCCAGATCGGCCCGGACCGGCGACAGCCGGCAGGCGTCCCCGTGCCGGACGCTGATCACGAAGTTCGGCCCGATGAAGAGCATCACCTGGCCGGTCTCCACCACCTCGGAGTTCTCGGTCAACTCGGTGTGCTCGCAGTAGCGGGCGGTGCGCAGCACCAGGAAGACGATCTCGCCGAAGTGCTCCAGCTTCGGCCGCTGCTCGGCCTTGACCGCGTCCTCCACGGCCAGCTCGTGCAGGCCGAACGTGGCGGCGATCTCGGTCATCTCGGTCAGGTCGGGCTCGTGCAGGCCGAGCCAGACGAAGCCGTCGCGCTCCCGGCGGGCGGCGGCCAGGGCCTCGGCGTACTGCGGGCGGCCGGGCCGGCGCTCGCCGTCGACGTAGAGCCCGCAGTCGACGATCCCGCTGCGGCCGGGGCCGGCCGGCTGCGGCGTGCGCGGGGAGCCGTCGGCGTTGAGGATGCGGGACATGGCGCGTACCGGGGCCGCCCAGGCGCGTGGCCTGACCGCCCGGTCGCCCTGCTGGCCGGCGGTTCGCTCGCGTGACACCCGGTCCGTCATCTCTCGCCCCCTCTCCGCGAAGCTGCGGCTTGCAGGCTACGCCGCCGGGGAGCGGGACTGCCGCTCACGTGTGGCGCCGGGCGGGCCGGCCGCGTCAGGGGGGTGAGGGGCGACACGGCCCACCCGGCACCCCTTGGGGGCGGGGGTGATGCTGGGCGCGTCGCCGACCCGGCCGGGACGGTTCGCCGGCCGGAAAGGTGAGCGACGCTCGCAGCATTGTGGGCCGGGGGCCGGCCCGGCGGGAGAGCCGGACCGGCCTGCAAGGGCTTTCTGTCGGAAACCCGACAGAAAATCAGCCGCGTACGGCGGCCATCGCCTCGGCGAGCCGCCGGACGCCCTCGTCGATCCGGTCCACGGTCACCGCCGAGTACGCCAACCGCAGCGCGTGCCGACCGCCGTCGACCATGAAGTCACTGCCCTTCACCACCGCCACGCCGCGCTCGGCCGCGGCCGGCGCCAGCCGGTCGACCTCGACGTCCTCCGGCAGCTCCACCCAGAGGAAGTAGCCGCCGTCCGGCTCCACGAACCGGGCCTCCGGGACGTGCCGGCGCAGCGACTCGGCCAGCGCACCGGCCCGCTCGCCCAACGCGGTGCGGACCGTGTGGATCGACCTGTCGATCGCGCCCGAGACGCAGAACTCGTGCACGATCGCCTGCGCCACCATGCCCGGCGAGATGTAGAGGTTGGTCGCCCGCTTGGCGATCGCCGCGATCAGCTCCGCCGGACCCACCAGGTAACCGACCCGGACGCCCGGGCAGACGGTCTTGGTGAAGCTGGAGGCGTGCACCACCACACCCCGGCCATCCATCGACAGCATCGACGGCAGCGGCTCGCCCCGGAACCGGATGTCCGCGTACGGGTCGTCCTCGAAGATCGTGAACTCGTACTCGGCGGCCAGGTCCAGCAGCTCACGACGCTTCTCCAGGGAGAGCGTCACGCCGGCCGGGTTCTGGTAGTTCGGGATCACGTGGGCCAGTCGCGGCCGGACCCCGGACTCCAGGAGCTTGCGCAGCTCGGCGGTGTCCAGACCGTCCGGCTGGATCGTCACGCCGTGCACCTCGCCGCCCATCTGCTGCAGGTTGAGCAGCGTGCGGTCGTACGTCGGGCGCTCGACGACCACCGCGTCGCCCCGGCGGACCAGGTGGTCGAAGAGGAACGCGTCGGCTTGCAGCGAACCGTTCGTGACCAGCACCTGGTCGGCCTCGACGCCGTGCTTCTCGGCGATCCACTTCCGCAGGGGCGGGTAGCCGACGGAGGTGCCGTACGCGGTGACCCCCGCGGGGTCGGCGTCGAAGGCGCGGACGGCGGCGGCCTTGAGCCCCTCGACATCGACGATGTCCAGCGAAGGAGCCCCACGGGCGAAGGAGATCAGCTGCTCGGCGGTCATGCGCAGAGCCTAGGGCCTGGCCCGGCGGGTCCGACCGGCATACACGCGAAGTTCAACATGCGGGCGGCCACCGGCGGTCAGCAGGACCGACGGGAAGGCGAGACCGCCTCGCGGCTGTCTACGATCCGACCGGACGGTGGCGCCGACCGGGCCGGCCGCCGAAGGATGACGGGTCGGCAGACCCGCGAGACAGGGATGGGGCTCGTGACCGAGGACGAGACGGGACGACTCGACGACCAGCGGTTCGCGCAGTGGCTGGCCACCGAGGCCGGGATCGCGCTCACCGCGCTGCGGGACCGGCAGGGCTTCGCCGACCCGAAGGCGCTCAAGGACGCCGGCGACCGGGCGTCGCACGAGCTGATGACCGCGGCGCTGGCCCGCTGGCGTCCGGCCGACGCGGTGCTCTCCGAGGAGGAGGCCGACGCCCGCCGGGCCTGGGCGGACGGCGAACGCGCGCCCCGGCACGAGGCGGACCGGGTGTGGATCATCGACCCGCTGGACGGCACCCGCGAGTTCTCCGAGGCCGGACGGGACGACTGGGCGGTGCACGTGGCGCTCTGGCAGCGGTCCGCCGCGCCGGACGGCGCGCTGGTCGCCGGCGCGGTCGGCATGCCGGCGCGCACCACGGTGGACGGTGACCCGGTCGTCCTGGGCACCACCTGCCCGACGCCGAAGGCGACCGACGGGCCGATCCGGATCGCGGTGAGCCGCAGCCGCCCGCCGGCGTTCGTCGGCGAGCTGGTCGAGATGCTGGGCGCCCAGGCGGTGCCGATGGGCTCGGCCGGGGTCAAGGTCTGCGCGGTGGTGACCGGCGAGGTCGACGCGTACGTCCACGCGGGCGGCCAGTACGAGTGGGACAGCGCCGCGCCGGTGGCCGTGGCGCTGGGCGCGGGCATGCACGCGTCCCGGATCGACGGGTCGCCGCTGCGCTACAACCGGGCCGACCCGCGCCTGCCCGATCTGCTGGTCTGCCGCCCCGAACTGGCCGACCGGTTACTCGACGCGATCTCGCGTACCGGGGTCGAGATGCCCGCTTCGGCCGTCACCGATGAGCAGGGTGAGGCGTTCGGCTGAGAGTGACGGTACGTACGGCCAGGGTGAACGAGGGATATTGTCGGGCAGGAATGCGCGTCCGACCTGAGCCCACGACACGGGCCGCCGACAGCCAGGGAGGGCCATGCCGGCCGACCGAGACCCGCACACTGCCTTCGGGCAGCCACCCGGCCTGTGGCCGGGGCAGGACATTTCGCACCAGTCGGACGGGGTTGCACTGCCCTGGCCCGACGCCCGGGCCGAGCCCGCGCCACCGGCGCGGCTCGACGCCCACGGCGACCTGCCCTGGCCGCAACGGGAGGCGCCCGGTCGCGAGCACCCCGACCAGAGCTGGTCGACGCACGACCAGTCCTGGTCCGGGCGCGACGAGCCCTGGTCCGGGCACGACCAGCCCGGGTGGCGACACGACCCGTCCTGGTCGGGACCCGACGCGGCCCCTCCGGCCGCCGTCGACCAGGCGACCGCCGGTTGGGGCCGGTCGGCGACGGCGACCGCCACGCTGACCGGGCCACCGCCCCCGCACGCCCCGGTCGGGCCCCCCGCCCGGCCGACGGGCGGAGGTCCCGGCCAGCCACCGCCGCCGTCCGGCTCGCCCGTGCCGCCACCCGGCGGGGCGCGTCGGCGCTGGCGCATGATGATCGCGGCAGCCGTGGTGCTGGCCGTGGCCGGCGGCGGAGTCGCGGTGGCCGCGCTGCGGCCCGACGCCACCAACCCGCAGGCGGGCGAGGTGCCTCGCACCTCCGCCCCGTCGGCCGGCCTCGGCGCGCCCGCCGCGCCCGGCCCCGCGTCCCCGAGCGCCGCCCAGGGCCTCGGCGGCAAGCCCGCCGCGAAGCCGTCGGCGTCCGCCGGCGCGAACGCGAAGGGCTTCGCCGGCACCCGGCTGACGCTCCCCGGCGCCTCGATCGGGGTGCAGAGCGGGGAGAGCTTCGGCCAGGCGCTGACCCGTTCCGACCAGACCTTCGGCAAGCTGCAGATGGCCCGGATCTTCTTCCCGGGCCTGCCGCCGGCCTGGAAGGGCAGCCGCGCGGACGTGGTGGACCGCACCGTCGTGGTGTCCTTCAAGGCCTCGCCGCAGGAGATCAACTCAGGCCGGCACGACGCCCGCCTGGCCTCCTGGTTCGCCTCGATCCCGCGCGACCACAACGTCTACTGGTCCTACTTCCACGAGCCGGAGGACGACGTCGAGCGCGGCGCGTTCACCACGGACGCCTACCGGGCGGCGTGGAAGCGGGTCGCCGGCCTGGCCGCGCGGGCCGACAACGCCAAGCTGATCAACACGCTGATCCTGATGTGCTGGACGCTGGACTCGAAGTCCGGGCGCAGCTTCGACGCGTTCTACCCCGGCGGTGACGTGATCGAGGCGCTCGGCTGGGACTGCTACAACTGGGGCAAGAAGTGGAAGCGGTACGCCGCGCCGCAGGAGATCTACGGCCCCATGATCAACAAGTCGAGGGCGCTGGGCAAGCCCTTCGGCGTCGCGGAGACCGGCAGTGACCTGGTCCCGGGTGACTCCGGCGCCGGCCGGGCCGCCTGGATCCGAGCCATGACCAGCTATCTGAACGGTCAACGGCCGGAGTTCGTGGCCTACTACAACCAGACGGTCAGCCAGGGTGACTTCCGGCTGCTCGACCAACCGAGCATCCAGGCCTGGAAGTCGTTCTGCGTGGCCTGACCGGACGAGTGGAGCGGCGGGCGGGCGGCCCCAGGTCGCCCGCCCGCCGCCGTCTCAGATGCCCCGGCCGCGCTTGTGCAGCGTGCGCAGCACCCGGTCGGCCTGCACCGCCCGGCTCGCCACGGCCAGCGCCAGGTAGGCGCGCGGCTCCTTCGGGTTGCGGGCCAGCGTGCGCCGGGCCCAGCGGACCGCGTCCCGCCGGTTGCCCATCGCCGCCTGCGCGAAGGCGATCTGGCCGGCCACCCGCGCCTCGCCGTGCGGCACGGTGGCGAACTCGGGATAGCGGCGCAGCAGCCACTGCAACGCGGTCGAGATGGTCTCCCAGCGCTGCGCGAAGTAGGACCGCTTGTGCCAGCGGACCAGCACGTACGGGCTCTCCACGTTGACCAGCGGGGCATACCGGGCGGCCCGGAGCAGGAACTCGTAGTCCTCCGCGTAGCTGCCCGGGATCTGCTCGTCGACCAGGCCGATCGCGTCGAGCAGCGCGGCCCGCCGGATCAGGAACGTGGACGGGTGCAGCTCGGTGAGCCGGTCGCGGAGCAGCGCCTCCAGCGAGATCCGGGCCCGATCCAGCGAACGGTCCACCGTGCGGTCGTCGTAGCTGACCCGGATGCCGCAGCTCACCAGCGCGCCGTCCGGGTGCGCGTCGAGCGCGCCGAACTGGGCGGCCAGCTTGCCGGGCAGCCACTCGTCGTCGTCGTCGCAGAACGCCACCCAGTCGCCGGTGGCCGCCTCGATGCCGGTGTTGCGCGCCCCGGCCAGCCCCGCGGTGCGGGTGTTCGTGATGACCCGGACCCGCCGGTCGCCCCGGTCCGCCTCCAGCGACCGGTCCGGCTCGGACTGGTCGTAGACCACGATCGCCTCGATCAGCCCGGGATGCGCCTGGCTGAGGATCGCGTCGAGCGCCGCGCGCAGCAACTCCGGACGGTCCCGCGTCGGTACGACGACCGAGATGCTCGGCCCACTCATGATCTCTCCACGGACTCGTCGGATCCCCGCTGGCCCAGGTAGCCGTAGCGGACTCGGAGGGGCAGCGTGGCCAGGCTGACCACGGCCCGGCTGCGGCGCGGCAGGCGGTCCCGCCACGCCTCGTCCCGCCGTACCGTCAGCGGGCCGCCGCTGAACCGCAGCGGGTTGCCCGCGACGCTGTGCGCGCGGAACGGCGCGGCCGGCTCGGCCGCGGGGTTCGGCGGGTCACCGGCCAGAATGCGCAGCGCCGCCGGGTCGTCCGGCAGGCCGCTGAAGTCACGCAGCCGGCGTACGGTGCCGGCCGGGTCGGCGGTGAAGTCCTCGTAGCGCAGCCGGAGCACCTTCGCCCGGGAGGCGAGCAGGTGGAACGCCGCGTTCTGCGCGGTCCACAGCTTGCTCACCTCGAACGGCGAGAACGTCGGCATGAAGTCCTCGCCGTCCACCACCTCGGGCCGGCGCACCTGCTTGCCCCACGAGTACGCGACCGCCCGGCTGTCCCGGACCAGGTGCAGCACCCGCAGGTCGAGGTCGTCGGCCCAGCTCAGCGCGAAGGCGAGCGAGGCGTGCTTGCTGGAGTCGACCACCACCCGCGCGCCGGTCACCGCGAGCGCGGCGCGGTAGATCCGGGTGTAGAGGTCGGCGTAGCGGCGCACGTCGGCGAGCTGATCCGGCGCGAGCGAACCCTTCGCCAGCCGGGGGATGTGCCGGGTCCGGTCGACCCGGTCCTTGAGCGCCAGCACGTCGTCCCGGTCGACCGCGGACCAGCCGCCGAAGGCCTGCTCGCCGACCTGCCGCCAGAACGGGCAGGCGGTGAACCGCTCGCCGCAGCCGCAGCGCTCGTCGGCGCCGAGCGCCCGCTCCCAGAGATGCACCACCTCACCGACCGCGCACACGTCGGCACTCTGCGCCAGCAGCAGTTCCAGCAGCGTGGAGCCGCTGCGGCCGAGACCGCCGACGAAGAGGACGCGCGGCTGGGGCGGCTCCGGCGTGCTCATCCGCGCCGCCCGCCAGCCCGCTGGCGCCCCCGGCGGGCCACCAGGTCGTCGATCACGGCGCCGACCCGGGCGACCGCCTCGGCGCGCGGGTCCGGCCGCCCCGGGTCGGCGGCCAGGACGAAGCGACCCGGCTCGGCCAGCCCCTCGTCGAGGGCGGCGACCAGCTCGGACTCGGACTCGCAGAGCCGGACCATCCCGGCCGCGCCCAGCCGCCGGGAGAACAGTTGCTGGTGGTTGTCGACGTGCTCGTCGTGGGCCGGGTCGCGGGGCACCACGATCGGCAGGTGACCGGTGCGCCGGGCCTCGGTGATGGTGGCCGGGCCGCCGTGGCTGACCACCAGCGTGGCCTCGGCCATCGCGCGCTGCAGCTCCTCGTGACCGAGGAACGGGGTGGCCTCGGGCAGCGCCGGCTGGCGGCTGTGGCCGAACTGCAGGACCAGCCGCACCTCGGGACGGGCCGCGTGCCAGCGCTCCAGCCAGCCGACCAGACGGTCGAAACGGTGCACGTCGGTGCCGACCACGACCAGCACGAACGGCACCGTACGCCGGTCCCGCTGCTGCGGAATGTGCGCCATCAGAGGAGGTTCCCCACGACGGTCGCCTCCGGGTACATCCGGCGCTGCTCCTCCCACTGCACGAGCATCGCGGAGAGGAAGGGCCGGCAGAGCCGGGCGGTCAGGGTCGCGCTGTCGATCCGGTCGTACACCTCGATGTAGACCGTGGGGATCCGGCGCAGCCGGGCCGCCACCACGAACGGCAGGGCGACCCCGGCCCCGGTGGTGACCACGGCGTCGACCCGGCGCCGGCGGATCACCTTGAGCGCGAGGAACGCGTTGCGGACCAGGTTCTTGACGTTGCGGGTGGTGGGGTGGTGGGCCCAGACCACGTCCTCGCCGTCGAGCAGCGAGCGGGCGTCCGGTGTGTCGAAGGTGACCCAGGCCCGACGCCGCTCCCGGTACCAGGGCTCCAGTGCCAGCAGTTGGGCCAGGTGGCCGCCGCTGGAGCCGACCAGCAGGACCTGCCCCGCGCCGTCGGTTGACCCGCTCACCACAACGTTTCCTCCCGTACACGTGTGACCGCGTCCGGATTTACGTGAATGCCCCTCGGACGCGCCCTGACAACCTACTGGCGCGCCCCTGGACAACTGAAGGGGCCGTTGGACGGATCCCGGCCCGCCGGACGGGTCACCTCGGGATTCCCGCCGCCGGGATCCGGCCGCCGGTGCGAGCCGGCAGGTCAGCCCTGGTGACCCCGCAGCGGTGGGCCGGGACACCCGCACCTCGGGCGGGTGTGTCAGGATTCCGTCACCGCTCCGCACGCGAGCCGGCGGCGACGTCGGCTCCCGGGGGCAGGTCGGGCCCGCTGCCGGGAACCCGCCGAATGGCCAGCACCGGTCGGCCATCTCTATGCGGGCTGCCCACACCTGGGCAGGCTTACCGGAACGTGAGCAGACTTTCCCTCAACGTTCGGATCGGGGACACTCGAAGTCACGGTCAGTTCCAGCTGTGCCGTGGGACTGCCCGGCTCGGTCGAAAGGGAGCGACAGACACTCATGCCCTCACCCCATTTGGCCGAGAACGACGCCGACGGTCTTGCCCTGATGGCCTACCTGGGCTGGTTGCGCCGCCGCTGGTGGATCCTGCTGCTCGCCGCGGTCCTCGGCCTGGCCGGCGGCCTGGCGATCACGCAGATCCAGGACGCGCGCTACACCTCGACCACGTCGCTGCTGGTCCGTCCGCTCGGCTCCGGCGCGGAGAGCAACCCGAACGCCAAGGTCAACCTCGACACCGAGGCGCAGGTGGTCCGGTCGCTCGTGGTGGCGGAGCGGGCCAAGGGCCTGATGAAGGTCACCACCGGCGGTGACGAGCTGGTCAAGTCCGTGACCGTCAACGTGCCGCCGAACAGCCAGATCCTCCAGGTCGCCTACGAGGCGGACACGCCCGCCGAGGCGCAGGCGGGTTCGCACGCCTTCGCGCAGGCCTACCTCGACCTGCGCAAGGCCACCGCGCAGAAGGCGCTGGAGAACGAGACCAACGCGCTCAATCAGCAGATCGCCGCGGTGAAGAAGGAGCTCAGCGCCGTCGCCGGGCGGATCTCGGCGGCCCCGGCCAACTCCCCCGAGCGGGAGCGCGCCGAGGCCGACCGCAGCGTGCTGACCAACCAGCTCAGCGGGCTGAACAACCGGCTCAGCCCGCTGGTCTCCGCCGACTCCGACCCCGGCGAGATCATCTCCGACGCCCGGCTGCCCGAGCGGCCCAGCTCGCCGAACCGCACGCTCAACCTGGCCAGCGGGATGGGCGCGGGCCTGCTGCTCGGCATCGTGCTGGCGCTGGTGCTGGACCGGCTCGACACCCGGATCCGGCGCGGGCGCGACATCTCCGACCGGGTCGGCCTGCCGCTGCTGCTGGAGCTGGCGACCCGCCCGCCGTCGCTCTCCGTCCTGCCCGCCACCCACCGGATCTCGCGCGAGCTGGGCCGGCTGCGCAACGTGCTGCTCTCCGCCGTCCCCGAGTCGACCCAGGCGGGCCGCGGTCGCCAGCTCCTGCTCTGCGACGGCTCGGCCGGCACCGCCGCCGGGTTCGTCGCCGCCAACCTGGCCGCCGCGTACGCCCGCACCGGCGCGCAGGTCGCGCTGGTCACCACCAAGCCCGACTCGACGCTGAGCAGCATCACCGGGGTCGCCGAGGGTCGGCACAGTCTCGCCTCGGTCCTCCGTCGCGACGTGCCGGCGCTCAAGGCGCTGGCCCCGGTGCCCGGGCTCGGCCAGCTCCGGGTGCTCGTCCCGGGTGAGCTGGACGCGGAGGTCGAACTGCCGGTCGCCGGCCTGCTGGAGATCCTGCAGGAGCTGACCGCGCGCTTCGACCACGTGCTGATCGAGACCGGCCAGCCGACCCACGCCGTCGAGGCGCAGGCGCTGGGCCGCTACGTGGACGCGGTGATCGTGGTGGCCGAGTCCGGCAAGACCCGCAGCGGCGAGATCACCGCCGCCCTCCAGCAGTTCGAGCAGGTCAACGCGCCGGTCATCGGTGCGGTGCTGGCCCCGCGCCTGCCCGCGCCGACCGGCGGGGCCACCCGCCCGGCCGCGCCGTCCGGCTCGACCGCTCCGGCGCCGCCGGCCGCCAACCGGCCCAAGCCGCGGCCGAGTCCCGGCCCGTCCGCCGAGTCCACCATGGTGCTGCCCCGCATGCAGTCGTCCCGTTCCGGCCCGACCGCCGGGCCGGCGAAGCCGGCGGCCCCGGGCAAGGGCGCCGCGCCGGTGAAGCCGCCGGCCGGTCCGGGCAAGCCGATGCCGGTCAACGGCGCCGGCGGCACCTACCGTTCGCGCGGCGGCGGCGGCAGCAGCGACGGCGGCGACGGCCGCAGCTACGCCATCGACTCCGGCGAGGACCTGGGGTGAACCGCCGGCAGATGCTCCGCGCCGCCCTCGCACCGGCCGTCGTCCTCGGCGTCGGCACGGGGTGCAGCGAGCCGCAGCCCGCGCCGGGCAGCGTCGACGTGGCCGACCCGGGCAGCCTCGCCGCGACGCCACCGTCGGCCAGCCCGACCTCGAGCCTGCCCGCCGGCCCGCTGACCGGGGCCCCGGTCGGCACCCCGGCGGCGGCCACCCGCCAGGCGGTCGCGGTGCCGATGCGGGTGAGCCCCGCCACCACCCCGGCCGGGCTGGACGCCGCCGACCTGGTCTACGCCGAGTTCGCCGAGTCGGACACGCTGCACCTGACCGCCGTGTTCCACTCCCGGGACGCCAGCAAGATCGGGCCGGTCACCGAGATCCGGCCGGTCGACATCCGCTCGGTCTCGGTGCTGCGCCCGTTCGTCGGATACGACGGCGGCCCGACCGGCTTCCTCACCCAGTTCGAGAGCTCCGACCTCGACGGTGTCACCCCGGACGACGACAGCAAGGTCTTCAGCGGCGACTACACCTCGACGGCCGCGCTGCTGAAGGCCGCCCCGAAGGGGGGCCAGCCGCCCACGCCGGCGCTCGACCACGCCACCGACGGCGACGCGCTGGCCGCCCGGGACCTGGCCCCCGCCACCGAGTTGACGATCACGGTGTCCGGCGGCCCGCCGATGGTCTGGCGATACGACCAGCCGAAGGCGCGCTGGGTGGGCAAGGTCGGCACCGCGACGGTGACCGCCGCCTCGGTGATCGTGCTGACCATGGAATACCGCACGCTCGAGGTCCGTAAGCCGTCGTTCCGCTCGCTGCCGTCGGCGAACGTCTTCGGCGAGGGCGCGGTGGTCGCGGTGTCCGGCCCGACCAGCGCGAAGGGCCGCTGGCGCAAGCCCGGCCTGGGCATGGTCTGCACGCTCGCCGACACCGGGGGCGACCTCCTGCACCCGCAGCCCGGCAACGCGTGGGTGATCTACGCGCCGACCACCGCCAAGGTCACCGTGAAATGAGCACCGTCACCCCACCCCGCCCGGCGCGCGGGTCGGTCCCGGTGGGCGCGGTGGTGGCGGCGTCCGGCGGCAACCGGCTCGCGCCGGTCCGGGCGCGGCCGAAGGGCTGGTCCTGGCGGCTGCCGACCGCGTGGCCGCTGATCTCGCTCTTCCTGCTCTGGCCGGTGTGGTGGGCGCTCGGCGTGTCCAGCTTCGTCTTCATCATCTTCGCGGTGCCGATGGTGGTGCAGATGGCCCGGCGCGGCCCGGTCCGGGTGCCGCCCGGCTTCGGCATCTGGCTGATCCTGCTGCTCTGGCTGTTCCTGTCCGCGGCGACGCTCGGGCTCACCGCCCCGAACACGCTGCCGCCCGGCGGTGGCGGCGGCCGCTATCTCGGCTGGGGCATCCGGCTGGCCAACTTCGTCGCCATGACCGTGACCATGCTCTACGTCTACAACCTCAGCGAGCGGGAACTGTCCCGGCGCCGGATGATCCGGCTGTTCGGGTTCATGGGCGTGGTGGTGGTCGTCGGCGGTTGGCTCGGCTCGCTGTTCCCCACCGCCGGGTTCGTCGCGCCGCTGCGCTTCGTCCTGCCGCACTCCATCGCCACCCACCCCTTCGTCGCCTCGCTGATGGACGTCAAGTTCGCCCAGGTCCAGCAGGTGATCGAGGGGGAGGCCAGCTCACCGCGACCGTCCGCGCCGTTCACGTACACGAACTCGTGGGGCGAGAACACCGCGATCCTGCTGGTCTGGCTGATCGTCGGCTGGGTGGTGCTGGGCAAGCCGCTGCGCCGCACCGCGGGCGTGGCCATCGCGCTGGCCGCGATCTTCCCGATCATCTACTCGCTCAACCGTGGGCTCTGGATCGGTCTCGGCATCGCCGCGCTCTACGTGGCGATCCGGCTCGCGTTGCGGGGCCGGATGGTGGTGCTCGGCGGGCTCGCCCTGGCGGTCGGGCTGATCGGCGTGCTGATCGTCGCCACCCCGCTCGGCCGGACGTTCGACGAACGACTGCAGAACGGGCACAGCGACGACATCCGCACCACGCTGTCCGAGGGCGCGGTCGCGGCGGCCAACCACTCGCCGATCCTCGGCTACGGCGGCAACCGGGCACTGATCGGCAGCAACCGGTCCATCGCCATCGGCAAGTCCGACGACTGCAAGCAGTGCGGCAACCGGGAGCTGGGCAGCAACGGCCAGGTCTGGGCGCTGCTCGTCGGCCAGGGCTGGGTCGGCGCGCTGGCCTACAACGGCTTCTTCCTCTACTGCCTCTGGCGCTACCGGCGCGACCACAGCGCGATCGGGATCGCCGGCACGCTCGTCATCATCCTGATGCTCTTCTTCCAGTTCACCTACGGCGCACTGGAAGCCACCCTTGCCTACGCCCTGATCTCGGTCGCTCTGCTGGCCCGCAACGACCGGCTGCGCCGGGCGCTCGCGCCGGTGCCCCCCAAGGGCACGATCGCCGGGCTACGGGCCCGACTGGAAGCAGCCGGTGACCGTTGATGGTGCTCCGCCTACCCCCGGACGGCGACGGCCGCTCCGCCTACCTCGGTGAGCTGGCCGGCCTGATCTGGCCCGAACCGGCCGAGCCCGTACTGCGCCGGGGCGGCCCCGGCTGGGTGGTGGTGCCCTCGGCCGCCCGCCCCCGGCTGCTGGTGCCCACCGGCTCGGGCCGGGCCGCCGCCGGGGCCGTCCGGCACTCCACCGAAGCGGTCGGCCGCAAGGCCAAGCTGGTCCGGCAGGGGCTGGCCACCGCGTTCCGGCTCGGGCTGGGGCCGGTGGTGTTCCGCGACCGGTTGGTGGTCGACGGCGGCGGGCTGGACGCCTACCTGACCGAGGTGCTGGGCGAACCGGCGCTGGTCAGCCTGCACATCGGGCCGGCGCGGGCCAACCGCAAGCCGGTGCTGCAACTGCTCGCGCCGGACGGCCGCGCGCTGGGCTACGCCAAGCTCGGCGTCGACCCGCTGACCCGGGCCCTGGTCGACGCCGAGGCCGCCGCGCTGCGCCGCCTCGCCGGCGTGCCGCTCGGCCCGGTCGTCCTGGCCGGGGTCCGGCACCACGGCGACTGGCACGGGCACGCGCTGCTGGTGCAGGAGGCGCTGCCGGTGCGACTGCCCCGGGCCACCCCGGCCGTGGCAGCGGACGCCGAGCGGGCCGCCATGGTGGCGGTCGCCGGCTGTCTCGGCGTACACCGGGGGTCGTGGGCGGGCAGTACGCACGCGGCCAGGCTCGCCGACGCGGTGGACGCGCTCGGTGACCGGCCGGAGGCCGGGCGGCTGCGCGCGGTGCTCGCGGCGGTCGCGGACGCCGACCCGGTGGTGGCGTTCGGCGCCTGGCACGGCGACTGGAACGGCGGCAACAGCGCGGTGCTGGCCGACGGCCGGGTGCTGGTGTGGGACTGGGAACGGTTCGAGGCCGACGTGCCGGCCGGCTACGACGCGCTGCACCTCGCGGTGCAGGGCGCGATGAGCCACGACGGGGTGGAGCCGATCGAGGCCGCCCGGGCGCTGATCGCCGGCGCCGACCGGACGCTCGCGCCGTTCGAGCAGGTCGGTGGGGGCGCCGACCTCGTCGCCGTGCTCTACCTGGTGGAGCTGGCGGCACGTTATCTGCGGGACCGGCAGGCCGAGGCGGGTGCGCGGCTGGGGCACGTCGACACCTGGCTGCTGCCCGCCGTCGAGGAGCACCTGGCCCGCCGGGCCGGGTGAGAGTGAGGAGTGGGGACGTGACGGTGGCCAGGGAGCAGGCGCTCCGCGCGGTGAAGTCGGTGAGTCGGACGGTCGGTCGGTTGACCGCGGGCTCGCGGATGGTGCCGGGATTCCTGATCGTGGGGGCGCAGCGCTGCGGCACCACCTCGCTGTTCAAGACGCTCTCGCAGCACCCCGGGGTGCTGCCGCCCGCCTACCACAAGGGCGTGCACTACTTCGACGTGGACTACCACCGGGGGATGAGCTGGTATCTCGGGCACTTCCCCACCAACGGCAAGGCGGACGCGGTGAAGGCGCAGCTCGGCGTGCGCGGGATCACCGGCGAGTCGAGCCCCTACTACATGTTCCACCCGCTGGCCGGGCAGCGGATCGCCACGGACCTGCCGTCGGTGAAGCTGCTGGTGCTGCTGCGTGACCCGGTGGAGCGGGCCTACTCGGCGCACTCCCACGAGCTGGCGCGCGGCTACGAGACCGAGGCGGACTTCGAGCGGGCGCTGGCGCTGGAGGAGCAGCGGACCGCCGGCGAGCGGGAGCGGATGACCGCCGACCCGACGTACGCCAGCGAGCACTTCCAGCACAACTCGTACCTGGCCCGGGGCCGCTACATCGAGCAGGTGGAACGGCTGGAGGCGCTGGTCGGCCGGGACCGGCTGCACGTCATCGACAGCGACGACTTCTTCGCCGACCCGCGGCCGTCCTTCGACGCGGTCTGCGACTTCCTGGAGCTGCCCCGCTGGGCGGACATCGCGTTCGGCAAGCACAACTCGCGCTCCCGCTCGCCGATGTCGGCCGAGCTGCGGGCCCGGCTGGAGGACCACTTCGCCCCGTACGACGAGCGGCTGGCCACGTGGTGGGGACGCGTGCCGTCGTGGCGGCGGTGACCCGGGCGGACGCCGACGCCACGGTCGTCCTCCCGGCGGTCGGGCCGGGTGCGGGTGCGGGTGCGGGTGCGGGCCTGGGTGGCGCGGCCCGCCAGGGCTTCGCCAACCTGGTCGGGGTGGGTCTGGCCGCGGTGGCCGGCTTCGGCCTCAACATCGTCATCGCCCGGGGCTGGTCGGTCCGCGAGGCCGGCATGTTCTTCGCCGCCACCAGCGCCTTCATGATCGCCGCGTCGGCGGCCCGGCTCGGCACCGACGTGGGCACGGTCTACTTCGTCAGCCGGCAGCGCACGCTGGACCGGCGGGACCAGATCCGCGGCACGATCCTCGCCGGCCTGCTGCCGGTGCTGGTGGTCGGCACGCTGCTGGGCGTGGCCGGCTGGCTGGCCGCCCCGGCGCTGGCCCGGGTGACCATGCCGGAGGCCGGTCCGGGTGCGGTGACCGCGCTGCGCGTCCTGCTGGCGTTCGTGCCGCTGGCCGCGCTCAACGACTACGCGCTGGCCGCCTGCCGCGGCTTCGGTCAGATGCGTCCGCTGCTCACCGTGGAGCGGCTCGGCCGCACGCTGGTGCAGTTCCTGGCCGTGTCGGTGGCCGCCTGGCTCGGGCTCTCCGCCACCGTCGCGTTGCCGCTGGCCTGGGTGGTGCCCTACCTGCTCGCCGCCGTGGCCGCGTTGATCTGGCTGGGTCGGCTGGTCGGCCGGGCCGGCCGGCAGGTGGCGCGGCCGGTCCCGGCCGGCGAGATGGTCGGGCCGTTCTGGCGGTTCACCGGCCCCCGCGCGATCAGCAGCGTGGCCGCGATCGTGGTGCAGCGCATGGACATCGTGCTGCTCAGCGCGCTGCGCGGGCCGGCGGACGCGGCGATCTACACGGCGGCGACCCGGTTCCTGGCGCTGGGTCAGCTCTCCAGCGTCGCGCTCTCCAGCTCGGTGCAGCATCGGCTCGCCGCCGCGTTCGCCCGGGACGACCGGGCCGACGCCCGGCAGCTCTACCAGGCCGCGACCGGCTGGCTGGTGCTGCTGTCCTGGCCGGCCTACCTGGTCTTCGCGGCGTTCGCCGCGCCCATGCTGTCGCTCTTCGGCGCCGGCTACGGCGGCGGCCGCCGGGTGGTCGTGCTGCTCGCGCTGACCATGTTGGTGGCGACCGGGTGCGGCATGGTCGACATGGTGCTCAACATGGCCGGCCGCACCGCGTGGACGTTCTACAACGCGATGGGCGGCACGGTGCTCAACGTGGTCGCCAACCTGCTGCTCATCCCGCGCTACGGCATCCTCGGCGCCGCCCTGGCCTGGACCCTTTCCATCCTGGTCACCAACCTGGTGCCGCTGACCCAGCTCTGGTGGTCGATGCGGCTGCACCCGTTCGGCGCCGGCACCCGGGCCGCGATGGCGCTGGCCGTCGTCGCGCTGGGCCTGCCGCTCGGGGCGGCCTCCCTGCTCGGCGTGTCGCTTCCGGTGCTCGCGCTGGTGGCGGTGGCCGGCACGGGGGCGTACCTGGCGGGCGCGTGGCGCTGGCGGCGCACGCTGCACCTCGACGCGCTCCGGTCGCTGCGCCGGGGCGGTAAGCGCGCCGGGGCGGACCCGGCGACCCGGTCCTGACCGTTCCTGCTCACCGATGGGATCTTCGATGACCAGCGACTCCCCCCTCGCCCCGCACGCCGGGCTGTCCACGGTGAAGGCCGCGAAGCTCGCCGCAGTCGGCCTGCTGGCGGACCGCAAGGAACGCCGGGACCTGGAGCGGCCGGTGGAGGCCGGCAAGCGGAAGCTCACCCTGAAGGTGGAGCGGCCCATCTTCATCCTCGGCGCCCCGCGCTCCGGCACCACGTTCCTGGGTAGCTGCGTGGGCGCGCTGCCGGACGTGTCCTACCACTACGAACCGCGGCTGACCAAGGCGGTCGCCCGCTGCGTCTACGAGGGAAGCTGGACCCCTCAGCGCGCCGCGCGTTACTTCCGCGGCTACTACGGCGCGCTGCTCGCCGCCGCCGGCCACGGTGGGCTGCGGTTCGCCGAGAAGGACCCGGAGAACTGCTTCATCGTGCCGTTCCTGGCCGAGGTCTTCCCGGACGCGGTCTTCCTGCACGTCTACCGGGACGGCCGGGACGTGGCGGTGTCGCACGCCGAGCAGCCCTGGCTGAACGCCGCTTCCACCGGCACCGGGCGCAGCGGTCGCGGCGGTACGCCGTGGGGCGCCGCGCCGCGGTTCTGGGTGGAGCCGGAGCGGCGCGAGGAGTTCACCCGCGTCTCCGACCTGGGGCGGTCCGCCTGGATGTGGCGGCGCTTCACCAGCAGCGCGTTGGCTCAGCTCGCCGCGCTGCCGGCGGACCGGGTCCGGCACCTGCGTTACGAGGACGTGGTCACCCGGCCGGCCGAGGCGGCCGAGGTGGTCGGCGACTTCCTGGAGGTCGGTGACCCGGCCGGCCGGCAGGCGCTGCACGCCCGGTTCGCGCAGGCCCGGCCCGGCTCGGTGGGGCGTTGGCGGAAGCGACTGACCGAAGAGGATCTGGCCGACGTGCTCGCCCAGGCGGGCCCGCTGTTGACGGAACTCGGCTACCACCCGTGAGGACGCTGGCACGGGTAGAGTGCCAGGGGTCGCCCGCCCGGCCCGGCGTGCCGTCCCGCTGACGCGGGGCCCGCCAGCAGAATGACCGTGGGCCGGCGACCATCCTGGGGAGAGGTTGCGGTGGTACGACGGTTACGACGGACGATGGCGGCCGTGTTCGCGTTGGCCCTCCTGGCACCGGCGGTCGCGGCGTGCGACTCCGGGTCGGGTGACCGGGCCGGGGAGACGGCGTCGGCGGTGCCGCCGCCGCCCACGGTGACGCCCCGCACGGGCGTGGTGCAGACCACCGGGCGCGGGCCGGAGCTGCCGGAGAAGGGCGCCTGGGTGGGCGCCTGGGTGAAGCCGCAGTTCCACAACGCCACCGGCCGGGCGGCGGCCTGGGACGACTTCAACCGGGCGGCCGGCGGTCAGCTCGCCATCGCGCATATGTTCCACGAGTGGAACGAGCCGTTCCCGGGCGGCACCGAGCGGGCGTTCCAGGCGCAGGGCAAGCTTCAGATGATCTCCTGGCAGGGCACCGACACCAGGTCGACGGTCAGCGGCGTCTACGACAACCTGATCCGGCAGCGGGCGCAGGACGTCAAGGCGTTCGGCGTGCCGGTGCTGCTGCGCTACCGGTGGGAGATGGACCGGCCGAACCTGGCCGCCAGCATGCACTCCCCGGAGGACTACGTCGCCGCCTGGAAGCACGTGCGCGCCATCTTCACCGAGGTCGGCGTCACGAACGCGGCCTGGACGTGGTGTCCGCACGCGGACGGGTTCGCCGAGCCGGAACGCCGGGCCGCCGACTACTACCCCGGTGACGACCAGGTCGACTGGCTCTGCACCGACGTCTATCCGAGCCCGGAGTGGAACAGCTTCAGCAACCGGATGGACCACTTCATGGCGTTCGCCAAGAAGCACCCGCGGCCGGTGGTGATCGGCGAGTTCGGGCTGACCCAGGACGGCCGGCCGGGCCAGCGGGCCGAGTGGATGCGCGAGGTCGGCCCGTACCTGAAGAAGCACCCGCAGATCAAGGCCGTGATCTACTTCGCGGCCAAGCAGACCGAGAAGCCGCTGTACGACAGCACGTTCGGCAACGACCCGGAGAGCGCGGCGGTGTTCCGCGAGTTGGCCACCGATCCGTACTTCAATCCGCCGATGCCGGATCTCAGCGCCTCCGCTGTGCCATCCCCCGCACGCACAGAGTGATCTTCACTCGTCTTTTCGTTCGACTCGGGCCGCTTGTTGTGTCAAAAAGGCCGGTCCCGGGTGGACGGGCGACAGGCGAATGCGAGAAGGTATTGCTCTCACGTCTGCGGTCGGCCGTGCGACGCCACACCTCGCGTCGACACCGGCCACGATCGCAGCGCCTCCGACGTTCCCCCCGGAGCAGCCTGTGCCTTCCTCGATCCTGAGACACCGCTCGGTGTCCGCCTTCGGCGCTGCCGTGCTCGGCATCGCCACCCTGTTCACCCCCGTGCCGGCACTGGCCGCGCCGGCGGCCACGGTCGCGCCCGACCACAGCACGCTGGTCGGCGAGGTGCCCTCGGACAAGACGCCGAACATCAACGACGGCAACGTCGTGGCCATCCACGACGCCGGCAGCAAGGTGATCGTGGGTGGCTCGTTCACCAACGCGCAGAACCGCGGCTCCTCGCCCACCCCGGTCGACCGCCGGGGCCTGCTCGCCTTCGACAAGGCGACCGGCAAGATCGACGAGGCGTTCGCGCCGGTGCTCGACGGTGACGTCACCGCGATCATCGCCGGCCCGACCGCGGGCACGGTCTACGTCGCCGGCACCTTCAACAAGGTCGGCGACAAGAACTTCCGCAAGCTCGCGCTGCTGAACGTCGCCGACGGCACCCCGGTCGACGGCTTCAAGGGCCCGGCGTTCAACGGCACGGTCAACGACATCGCGCTGATCGACGGCCACCTGCTGGCCGGCGGCATCTTCAGCACGGTCACCGCGACCACCAACCGCAACGGGCTCGCCTCGCTGAACCCGACCACCGGCGCGGTCGACGACTACCTGACCGTGGCGCTGACCGAGCACCACAACTGGACGTCGACCAACGGTGGCGCCTCGGCCGGCGTCGGCGTCGAGAAGCTGACCGTCTCGCCGGACGGCAAGCACCTCGTGGTGATCGGCAACTTCAAGAAGGCCGACGGCGCGGTGCACGACCAGATCGTGCGGATCACCCTGGGCACCGGCTCGGCCACCGTCGCCGACTGGAACACCGACGGCTACTCGGGCGCCTGCAAGTACAGCGCCTTCGACTCGTGGGTGCGCGACGCCCAGTTCTCCCCCGACGGCAAGTACTTCGTGGTGGTCACCACCGGTGCGTCCTACCCGGGCACGCTCTGCGACTCGGCGGCCCGCTGGGAGACCGACGCCACCGGCGCCGGCCAGAAGCCGACCTGGACCAACTTCAGCGGCGGCGACACGTTCCTCTCCGTCGGCATCAGCGAGAAGGCCATCTACGTCGGCGGCCACTTCCGCTGGTCCAACAACCCGCTCGCCCGCGACAAGGCCGGACCGGGCGCGGTGCCGCGGGCCAGCATCGCCGCCCTCGACCCGGCCAGCGGCCTGCCGCTGGCCTGGAACCCGGGCCGCCACCCGCGCGGCTACGGCGTCACCGAGATGCTGGTCACCCCGCAGGGTCTCTGGCTGGGCAGCGACCAGGACTACATCGGCAACTTCGAATACCAGCGGAAGAAGATCGCCTTCTTCCCGCTGGACGGCGGCAGCACCCCGCACTCGACCAGCACCAAGGGCCTGCCCGGCGACGTCTACCAGGCCGGCCGCGCGGCGCAGACCGAGGTCCTCTACCGGGTCAACGCGGGTGGCCCGGCCATCCCGGCGACCGACGGCGGGCCGGACTGGGCCGCCGACACCGACGCCGCGCCCAGCCCGTACCACAACGGCGGCAACAGCGCGAAGGCCTACCCGACCAACGCGACGTTCGACGCCACGGTGCCGACCAGCACCCCGGCCACCCTGTTCAACACCGAGCGGTGGGACCAGGCGACCGCGCCCGACATGCAGTGGGACATCCCGGTCGCGGCCGGCACCCGGGTGAACGTCCGGCTCTACCTGGCCAACCGCTACTCCGGCACCGCCACCGTCGGCAAGCGCAAGCTCGACGTCAGCATCGACGGCGTGCTCAAGCTGAACGACTTCGACCCGGTGGCCGCCGCCGGCGGCACCGACCGCGGCACCATGCAGTCCTTCTCCGTGGTCAGCGACGGCGTGGTCGACATCGACTTCGGCCGGGTCCTGGAGAACCCGCTGATCCAGGGCATCGAGATCGTCAAGACCGCGCCGACGCCGGACGCCTCGGACGTGCTCTACCGGGTCAACGCCGGTGGCGACCAGCTCGCCGCGCCGAGCGGCCCGGCCTGGGCGGGCGACAGCCTGACCGCGCCGAGCGCCCTACACAACGCCGGCAACACGGTGACGACGTACACCACCGACGCGACGGTCGACGGCACCGTGCCGGCCGGCACGCCGGTCCAGCTCTTCAGCAGCGAGCGGTGGGACGAGGCGCCCGCCCCGGACATGCAGTGGGACTTCCCGGTCCCGGCCGGCACGCCGGTGCAGGTGCGGCTCTACCTGGCCAACCGCTGGGCCGGCACCGCCACCGCCGGCAAGCGCAAGTTCAACGTCAGCATCGACGGCGTGCAGAAGCTGAGCAGCTTCGACCCGATCGCCTCGATCGGCGCCACCAACAAGGGCACCATGCGGGCCTTCGCGGTGACCAGCGACGGCAACGTCGACGTCGACTTCGGTCGGGTCCTGGAGAACCCGCTGGTGCAGGGCATCGAGATCGTCAAGCTGCCGCCGGTGCCGCCGGCCACCACGGTCGACAGCATCACCAAGCGGTCGTACGACGGCGCGACGACCGTCGGCAACGCGATGTCGGTGCCCAACCCGGACGACACCCGCTGGTCGACCGTCAAGGGTGCGTTCTGGGTCGGCGGTGACCTGTTCTACGGCGTCGGCGGCGACCTCTACAAGCGCTCGTTCGACGGTGCCGACTTCGGCAGCCCGAAGAAGCTCGACCCCTACCACGACGAGAAGTGGGACACGGTGGTCACCGGCTCCGCGCCGGAGGGCTCGACCTACGCGGGCATGACCACCAACTTCGCCGCCGAGCTGCCCAACGTGACCGCGATGTTCTACAAGAGCGGCCGCGTCTACTACGCGCTGGCCGGCCAGAGCACGCTGTTCTCGCGGCAGTTCACGCCGGACACCGGCACGGTCGGCGCGGAGCGGACCACGATCACCGGGACGACCGCGTTCGCCGACGCGGCCGGCCTGTTCCTGGACGGTGACAAGCTCTACGTCGTCTCCCGGAGCACCGGCAACCTGTCCACGATGGACTGGTCGGACGGCGCGCCGACCGGCTCCGCCACGGTGCGCAGCGGCCCCGGCGTCGACGACGTGGACTGGCGCGGCACCGCGGTCTTCGTCGGCCCCTGACCGGGACGGCACCACCGAGAAACCGCACGACGATGGCCCGGCCGGTATCGGCCGGGCCATCGCCCGTCTCAGGCCCGGGTCGGGGCGTGCTCCCGCGCCCAGACCCGCATCAGGTCACGTACCGAGATCACCCCGGCCACCTCCCGGCCGTCGAGCACCACCAGGTGGCGGAACCCGCCCCGGGCCATCGCCGCGGCCGCCTCCTCCACCGTCCAGTCCGGGCCGGCGTAGACGACGTCCCAGGTCAGGTGGGCACCGGTGCGCTCGACGTCCGGGTCGAGCCCGGCGCCGATGGCCTTCAGCACGTCGCGTTCGGTCATGATCCCGACCCCTTCGGAATCCGGGTCGATCACGACCGCCGACCCGACACCGCGGGCCGACATCATCCGGGCCGCCTGGCGGAGCGTGTGCTCCGGGCCGACCACGAAAACCTCACTGGACATCGCTTCCCGAACCTGCATCACACATCACTCCTGTGGGACGGCGACTGGGTACGGACATGGTGGGCCATCGATGCGTACCGGGACAAGAACGGGCATCGCCGGAAACGGCGCGGCTCGCTACTGTCGGAGGGTGTCCACCGAGCCCCTCCGCTGCGCCGGCGCGCTGATCGTCGACGACGACGGCCGCATCTTCGTCCAGCGCCGCTCCGCCGAGCGTCGTCTCTTCCCCAACTGTTGGGACATCGCCGGCGGTCACGTCGAGCCGGGTGAGGAGATCGACGACGCGCTGCGCCGGGAGGTCACCGAGGAGACCGGCTGGGCCGTGTCGCACGTGCTCGGCCTGGTCGGCGAATACCGCTACACCGGCGACGACGGGGTGGAGCGGATGGAGACCGACTTCCTGGTCCGGGTGGACGGCGACCTGAGCCGGCCCCGGCTGGAACCCACCGAGCACACCGAGTTCCGCTGGCTGGCCGAGCGGGACATCGCCGTGCTGGACGAGCACCGGGACGTCAACGACGGTCTGCTCAGGCGGATCGTGGCGGACGGTTTCGCGGCGCTGCGGTCGATCGGGCTCTAGGGCGATCACGGGCTGCACCACGGCCGCCGGGCCGCCGACGATATCCTCGCCTCGTGGAATCGGTCGAGAAGAGGAGCGTGTCGGCATGATCGGGATGGTGCTCGCCGCGGGTGCGGGGCGCCGGCTGCGGCCGTACACGGACACCCTGCCCAAGGCCCTGGTGCCGGTCGACGGGGAGACCACCATCCTCGACATCGCGCTGCGCAACCTCGCCGAGGTGGGGCTGACCGAGGTGGTGATCGTGGTCGGCTACGCCGCCGACGCGGTCCGGCGGCGGCAGGCCGAGCTGGCGGAGAAGTACGGCGTCACCATCACCCTGGTCGACAACGACAAGGCCGAGGAGTGGAACAACGCGTACTCGCTCTGGCTGGCCCGGGAGCACTTCTCCCGGGGCGTGCTGCTGGTCAACGGCGACACCGTGCACCCGGTGAGCGTCGAGAAGACGCTGCTGGCCGAGCGCGGCCCGGGCATCCTGCTGGCCGTCGACACGCTCAAGCCGCTGGCCGAGGAGGAGATGAAGACCACCTTCGACGCCGCCGGCCAGCTCACCCGGATCACCAAGCTGATGGACCCGGGCGAGGCGTACGGCGAGTACATCGGCGCGACGCTGATCGAGCCGCAGGTGGCCGACGCGCTCGCGGACGCGCTGGAGGCGACCTGGCGGCGGGACCCGAACCTCTACTACGAGGACGGCTACCAGGAGTTCGCCGACCGCGGTGGCGAGGTGCGGGCGGCGCCGATCGGCGACGTGTCCTGGGTCGAGGTCGACAACCACGACGACCTGGCCCGGGCGCGGGAGATCGCGTGCCGCTACTAGCCCGTAGCGTCCTCACCCCGCTGCACATCGACGTGCGGCGGGGCGCGGTGGCCGACCTGGCGGCGATCCTCTCCGACGGCCGGATCTCGGCCGGCGGGGACGTGGCCGTGGTGGTCGGGCCGGGGCAGGGCGAGAAGATCGCCGAGCTGATCCGGCCGTCGCTGCGGTCGGCGGACGTGTTCACCGTGGCCGGGGGCACCCTGGACGCCGCCGACGAGCTGGGTGGCAAGCTGCGCGCCCGGTCGTACGACGCGGTGGTCGGCATCGGTGGCGGCAAGACCATCGACGTGGCGAAGTACGCGGCCACCCGGCGCGGCCTGCCGATGGTGACGGTGGCGACCGCGCTCGCAAACGACGGCATCGCCTCCCCGGTGGCCAGCCTCATCACCGAGGGCCTGAAGGGTTCCTACGGGGTGCACATCCCGATCGCGGTGATCGTCGACCTGGACTTCGTGGAGGCCGGGCCGGAGCGGCACAACCGGGCCGGCATCGGTGACGTGGTCAGCAACATCAGCGCGCTGGCCGACTGGGAGCTGGCCCGCGTGGTGCGCGGCGAGCCGGTGGACGGGCTGGCCGCAGCGTTGTCGCGGGCCGGCGCGGAGGCGGTGCTCAACCATCCGGGCGACATGACCGACGACGCGTTCGTCACGGTGCTGGCCGACGCGCTGATCTCCAGCGGCCTGGCGATGGCCATCGAGGGCACCAGCCGTCCGTGCAGCGGCGGCTGCCACGAGATCATGCACGCGGTCGACGCGCTGTTCCCGGGCACCGCCTCGCACGGCGAGCTGGCCGGGCTCGGCGCGCTGTTCTGCACGTTCCTGCGCGGCGACGAGCGCCGGTTCGCCGAGATGTCCGCCTGCCTGGCCCGGCACGGGTTGCCCCGGCTGCCGGCCGAGGTGGAGCTGACCGACCACCAGTTCGTCGAGGCGGTGCAGTTCGCGCCGGCCACCCGGCCGGACCGCTACACCATCCTCGAACACCTGGCGATGTCCGCTTCCGAGACCCGGGAGCGGCTGGCAGACTACGCCGGTGCCCTCCGCGACCACCTTGGCTGAGCCCCGTCCCACCGTCGCCGACTTCCACCGGGTCAACCGGGGCGGCGGCCTGTTCAGCGAGTCGATCAGCCAGTGGATCGGGGCGGCGTTCGCGCTTGCCGCTCAGCGGCTGGGGCTGCGCCCGACCGCGCTGACCGTGGCCAACCTGGTGCTGGGGCTGGCCGCCTCGGCGACCGTGGTCGCGTTCGCCGACGAGGTGGCCGCCGGCACAGTCCCGGCCTGGGTGGTCGGGCTGGTCGCGCTGGTCGGCTGGCAGGTCGCGTACGCGCTGGACTGCGCCGACGGGCAGCTCGCCCGGGTGACCGGTCAGGGCAGCGCGGCCGGCGCCCGGGTCGACGTGCTCTGCGACGTGGCCGCCCAGATCGCGCTGGTGGCCGCTCTGTCCGCCACCGCCGTGGCGCAGCGCCCGTCGACGCCGGTCTGGTTGGTGGCGGTGTTCGCCGGCACCTGGATGGTCAACCTGGTGACGTCGGTGATGCAGGCCGGCCCGAACGCGGCCAGCATGGTCACCTCGACGTCCCTGCCGGTGCGCCTGGTGAAGCTGGTCCGCGACTACGGCGCGGTGATCTTCGTGGCCGGGCTGGTGCTGGTGTTCGCGCCGGCGCTGGCGTTCTGGGTGATGGTGGCGTTCACGGTGGTGAACGGCGGCTTCCTGCTCGCCAGCATCGCGTTCTCCGCCCGCGCCTCACTGTAAGGCGGGGCCCCTTCTTAACGCTTTCGGTATAGGCGGGGCCCCTTCTTAACGCTGCCGAGGCGCCACCGGGGCGGCACGGCGCTGGCGTGCCGACTCGTAGAGGACGACGGTCCCGGCGGCCGCCGCGTTCAGGGAGCTGGCGGCCCCGGACATCGGGATCCGGACGAGCTGGTCGCAGGCCGCACGCCAGCCGACGCTGAGACCGGTGGTCTCGTTGCCGATCAGGGTCAGGGTGGGTCGCGTGAAGTCGTACTCGGCGACATCCAGTGCGCCGTGCTCGTCGGTGCCCACGACTCCGATGCCGACGCCGGCGGCGCGCACGTCGGCGACCCAGGACAGCACGGCCTGGTACGCGGGCACCCGGACCACGGGCAGCGCGAACAGCGAGCCGGTGCTCGCCCGCACCGCCTTCGGGTCGTACACGTCGGCGGCATGGCCGGTGACGATGACGCCGGACGCGCCGAGGGCGTCCGCGGACCGGACGAGCGTCCCGATGTTGCCCGGGCTGGTGGGCCGGTCGAACACGACGACGTTCATGGTCGGCCCGGCCGGGATGCGGGACAGGTCGTCCGCCCGTGACGCGACCACGGCCAGCAGCTCCGGCACGGTGTCCGCCTTGCCGCCCAGCTCGTGCATCAGTTCACGGGAGACGGCGAACGTCTCGGCCCGGACGGTGTCCAGGACCTTGCGTGCCCAGCCGGACATCTGGGCCTCGGCGTCGTAGAGCAGCTCCCGGACCTCCCAGTCGTGTTCGACGGCCATCGCGATCGGGCGCACGCCCTGCACGAGGAACTCGCCGCGACGCTGCCGCTTGGCCCGGTTGCGGAGCAGAGCCTCCCACTGCTGGAACCGGGCGTTGCGGCCGCTCACCCGCACCCGGTGTCCCGCCCGAGCCCTCGGCGAATCGCGATCTCCACGGGCGAGTACGCGCCGTCGGCCCGTTCCAGCTCGTACGGCGCGGCCGGCATCAGCGGCGGCTGGGCCATGAAGCGCGGTCGCGTCCCGTGGTGCGGTTGTGCCCCGTGCACCAGGAACGGATGGCACAGGAAGACGTCGCCCGGCG
The DNA here is from genome assembly GCF_013694245.2 of Micromonospora ferruginea. Taxonomy (NCBI): domain Bacteria; kingdom Bacillati; phylum Actinomycetota; class Actinomycetes; order Micromonosporales; family Micromonosporaceae; genus Micromonospora; species Micromonospora robiginosa. The sequence continues at coordinate 5,548,782 of NZ_CP059322.2, read as the reverse complement.
ACCCGGTGGCCAGGGCGAGCGGCCGGTGGTCGGAGGCCGCCACCAGCTCGGGCGCGAGGTCCAGCCCGCTCGCCCCGTCCTCCCCGTACCTCTCCAGCACCTTCGGCACGTCGAGGTGTGAGCCGACCCGGATCCGGGTCGGGGCGTCCTCCGCGCCGACCTCGCTGAACAGGAACAGCATCAGCAGCGCCCGGTCCCGGGAGCGGACGTTCGTGAAGTACCAGGTCGCGCCCTCCGGCAGGTAGCTGCCCTCGATGTGCCAGCCCGCGTCGTCCGGCTCGTCCTCGTGCGGGAAGCGCAGCGGGAACGTGCCCAGCGAGTAACGCGGCTCCCACCGTCCCGCGCCGACGAGCAGGTCGTACGCGTGATGGAGGAACGGGGAATTGGGCGCGGCGGCGAACGGCCCCTGCGCCATGCCGGGCACCCAGTGCACGGGCCGCGTCCAGGTGGCCGGGTCGTCCGGGTCGCAGCCCGTCTCCCGCCACAGCAGCCGCGCGCAGTCCGCGGCCACGCGCGGTGCGACGGCGCCCGGCACCTTCACGAAGCCGTCGCGAAGGAACCGGGACACCAGTGTCGTGTCGTCCATGCCCCCATCGTGCGGCGGCACCGGCGCCGATCACCCGACACTTTCCGCTCCGCGTCGGTCGGGTGGGCCGCGCCGCACAGGGGAGGGCGGTCAGGACAGGGAGGTGTAGATGTCGATCAGGCGCTTGGTGATCACGTCGGGGTGGAACGTGCGCTCGTAGCGGCTCCTCGCCGCCCCGGCCAGCGTGGACGCCTCGGACGAGGCCAGCGGCAGCGCGGCGGCCAGCGCGTCGACCTCGGGCGCCACCACCCAGCCGGCCTCGCCGCGCTGCACCCCGACCGGCAACGGGACGTGCCCTTCGCCGGGCGCGGCGGTCGCCACCTCGGCCGGGCCGGTGCCGGCGGGCTCGCGCGGGGAGTCCGCGCCGACCAGGTACGGGATGCCGCCGAGCGCGGTGCCGAGCACCGGCCGGCCGGCGGCCAGCGCCTCGATGATCACGGTGGGCAGCACGTCGTGCCAGGTGGACGTGGCCAGCACCACGGCGCTGTCGGCGAGCGCGGCGCGTACCCCAGGGCGGTCGAGCTGGCCCAGGTAGATCACGTCGGGCCGCTCGGCGGCGGCCGCCTCGGCCAGCGGTCGCAGCTCGCCGTCCCCGGCGATCCGCAGCGGGCCGAGCGTGCCCACCGGATGCCGCCGCCACGCCGAGAGCAGCAGGTCCAGCCCCTTCTCCGGGCTGAGCCGGCCCATGAACAGGAAGCCGTTCCCGGGCGGCACCGGCATGCCCGGGTCGGGCACCGCGTTCGGCTTGACCACGATCCGCTCGTCCGGGATGCCGTAGTCGCGCAGATGATCAGCCACCGCCGTGGTCAACGCGATGTAGCGGTCCACCGACCGCCAGGTCGGGCGGTGCACGGCGAGCGTGGTGGCCATCAGCGCGCTCTGCGCGCGGGAGTCGCGGTAGCACCGGTGCACGATCGCCGGCACGCCCAGCGCGCGACCGCGGCATTCCTGGCAGATCACGCCGTCGCGGAAGTAGAGGCCGGAGGAGCAGACCTGCCGGTAGTTGTGCACCGTCTGCACCACCGGCACGCCGCGCTTGTGCGCGGTCCGCACCACCCAGGGCGAGAGCAGAGGGTACGGGTTGTGCAGGTGCAGCACGTCCGGCCGGTGCTCGACCAGCAGGCGGTCGAGGTCGTGCTGGGCCTTCGGGGCCCAGATCGGCGAGATCGGCAGCAGCGCCTTGGCCGCCTTCGACATCGACGGGATCTCGTCGGAGCTGCGCAGGAACGGCAGCACCTCCACGCCCGCCGCGGTGAGCTGGGCGATCTCCGCGTCGACGATGGTGTTCTCACCGGACGGCTGGGCTTCCCGGTACCGGTTGTGCGCCACCACGATTCTCACTGAGCTTGCCCTTCGTTCGCGACTGCGGGACTCGCAAGCTCATTCCTCGCGCTCACGGGAAAGAAGGCTACCGTTGTCCCGTGCCTGAACTACCGGAGGTGGAAGCGCTCGCCGGTTACCTGCGCGAGCGGGCGGTCGGCCGGCGCGTCGAGCGGTTCGAGGTGGCCTCGATCAACGCGCTGAAGACGTACGACCCGCCGCCGAGCGCGGTGGCCGGCCGGACGGTGACCGGCGCCGGCCGGTACGGAAAGTTCCTGGACGTCCGGTTCGGCGACGACCTGCACCTGGTGGTGCACCTGGCCCGCGCGGGCTGGCTGCACTACCGGGAGGCATTCGGGTCGGCGACCCCGCTGCGGCCCGGCAAGGGGCCGATCGCGGTGCGGCTGCGCCTCGACGACGGCTCCGGGTTCGACCTGACCGAGGCCGGCACCCAGAAGAAGCTGGCCGCCTATCTGGTCACCGACCCGGCCCTGGTGCCGGGCGTGGCGAAGCTGGGCCCGGACGCGCTGGCGGCCGACCTGCCCACGTTCACCGAGCGGCTGCGCAGCCGCCGGGGCCAGGTCAAGGGTGTGCTGACCGACCAGTCGGTGCTGGCCGGCGTGGGCAACGCGTACTCGGACGAGATCCTGCACGCGGCGCGGCTCTCCCCGTTCGCGATCACCGACCGGCTCACCGACGAGCAGCTCGCCGGCCTGCACGCGGCGACCCGGACGGTGCTCGGCGACGCGGTCCGGCGGTCGATGGGGCAGCGGGCCGCGGAGCTGAAGGGCGAGAAGCGCTCGGGCCTCAAGGTGCACGCCCGGAAGGGCCTGCCGTGTCCGGTCTGTGGCGACACGGTGCGGGAGGTGTCGTTCGCCGACTCCAGCCTCCAGTACTGCCCGACCTGCCAGACCGGCGGCAAGCCGCTGGCTGACCGAAGGTTGTCCCGACTCGTACGGTGAGTAATCGCACCGGCCGGTTACTGAGCGGAATCGTCCCGGGATCGCGGAAGGTCCCACTCGGCGGCTCTACCCGAGCCGCCATCCATCGGTATAGTGGCTCGGTCCCCGGCTTCACAACTGACTGGGAGCCGGCCAGATCCCACCCGAACGCGTGGGAGACTGGAACGGTGAGCGACCCGGGTCCTCACGGCGAGTGAGGGCACGGGTCATGCGGGAGGACATGGGTTGAGGTGACGACAAGCCTCCAGCGCCCGGTAACCGACACAGGCCGGAGCAAGAGCGTGCGGCACGTCGACAGCTTTGAGATCCAGCCGCCGACACCGCCGTCCCACAACGGCGTACCCCGGTCGGGGTGGGCTCGCGCCCGGCGTCGGGTCTCCCGCTGGCACCGCCCCTACATCGCGATCCTGCTGCTGCTCGATTTCGGGGCGGCGGCCCTGGCCAGCTTCCTGGCCGTGCAGATCTTCGAGCAGGCCGACTCCGGCTTCAAGAACTCGCCGCAGGTGTGGTTCTACACGGTGGCGTTCCTGCTGCTGCCGCTCGGCTGGGTGCTCATCCTCTGGGGCAACCGGGCGTACGACCGGCGCTACCTGGGCCTCGGCCCGGACGAGTACAAGCGGGTGATCCGCTCCGGCGTGGCGGTCGCCGCCACCGTGTCGTTCCTGGCCTTCGCCACGGTGACGTCGCTGTCCCGGTGGACGGTCGGCTTCGCACTGCTCGGCGCCCTGATGCTGATCCTGCTCGGCCGGATGATCGCGCGGGGCAGCCTGCACGCGCTGCGCCGCCGGATCGGGCAGGCCGGGCACCGGATGGTCCTGGTCGGCACGCTGCCGGAGTGCCTGGAGGTCTTCACCACGGTCACCCGCAACCCGGGCGTCGGTCTGGTGCCGGTGGCCATCCACCTGACCGACGGGTACGCGGCGGCCCGCGGCCTGGAGACCCCGGTCCCGGTCTACGCCGGTCGTGACGTGCTGGCCCTGGTCCGCGAGGTCGGCGGGGACACCATCGCGGTCTGCGGCTCGGCCAGCGCCGAGCCGGGTGAGCTGCGGCGGCTGGCCTGGCAACTGGAGGGCTCCGGCGTCGACCTGGTGGTCGCGCCGCAGCTCACCGACATCGCCGGCCCCCGGGTGCACATCCGCCCGATCGAGGGCCTGCCGCTGCTGCACGTCGAGGAGCCGACGCTCTCCGGCCCGGCGCTGCTGCTCAAGAGCCTGATGGACCGGGTCGCGTCCGGGCTGGGGCTGCTGCTGCTCTCCCCGCTCTTCCTGGCCGTCGCGCTCGCCATCCGCATCTCCGACCCCGGCCCGGTGTTCTTCCGCCAGTCCCGGGTCGGGCACGAGGGGCGCACCTTCCGGGTCTGGAAGTTCCGCACCATGTACGTGGACGCCGAGGAGCGACTGGCCGGCCTGGTCGACCAGAACGAGACCGACGGCATGATGTTCAAGATGAAGCAGGACCCCCGGGTCTTCCCGGTGGGCCGCTTCCTGCGGGCGTCGTCGCTGGACGAGCTGCCCCAGTTGATCAACGTGCTGTGGGGTGAGATGTCGCTCGTCGGCCCGCGCCCGCTGCCCGCCGACGACGGCGACTTCCTGGGTGACGTCCGGCGCCGGCTGCTGGTGCGGCCGGGCATGACCGGGCTGTGGCAGGTTTCCGGCCGCTCCGACCTCTCCTGGGACGAGGCGGTCCGGCTCGACCTCTACTACGTCGACAACTGGTCGCTGGCGTACGACCTGAGCATCCTGTGGCGGACCGTCGGGGTGGTGCTCGCCAGCAAGGGCGCGTACTAGCCTTCGCGGGGTGGGTGCCAACCTCTCGGCGGTCTTCGCGGTCGTCTCGCTGGTCACCGCGCTGGCCGCGGCGCTCTGGGCGGTGCTGCGGCTGCGGGCCCGCCGGGGCATCGCCACCGCGACCCAACGTGCCACCTACGAGGTGCTGCACACCGCCGGCCTGGCCGCCGAGCCGCTGCGGGCCGGCCTGAGCGCGGCGGGCGCGGCGAAGGCCGTACGCCATCTGCGGGCCCTGGTGGGCGCGGCCGGGTTGGCGCTGACGGACCGGGACGTGCTGCTTGCCGTCGACGGGAGCGGCGCGCACCACGGCGACCAACTGGTCGCGGCGGCGCGGCGGGTGGCCGACAGCGGGCGCTCGACCGTGCTCCAGGAGTCGGAACTGCACTGCGACCTGGTCGACTGCCCGGTACGCGGCGCGGTGGTGGCACCGCTGAGCGCGGACGGCCGGGTGGTCGGCGCGCTGGTGGCGGTGGCCGACGAGCGACCCGCGCCGGGCCTGGTGCAGGCGACGCTGGAGACCGCGCACTGGGCCGGTGACCAGCTCGCCCTGGCCGAGCTGGACTCGTCGCGGGAGCGGCTGGCCCGGGCCGAGGTGCGCGCGCTGCGCGCGCAGATCAGCCCGCACTTCATCTACAACGCGCTCACCGCGATCGGCTCGTTCGTGCGCACCGACCCGGAGCGGGCCCGCGAGCTGATCCTGGAGTTCGCCGAGTTCACCCGCTACTCGTTCCGGGCGCACGGCGAGTTCACCACGCTGGCCGAGGAGCTGCGCTCGATCGACCGTTACCTGACCATCGAGCGGGCCCGGTTCGGCGAGCGGCTCCAGGTGCGCCTGCAGATCGCCCCGGAGGTGCTGCCGGTGACGCTGCCGTTCCTGTGCCTCCAGCCGTTGGTCGAGAACGCGGTCCGGCACGGGTTGTCCCGCAAGCCGGGCACCGGCATGGTGAGCATCGAGGCCCGGGACGCGGGCGCCGAGTGTCACATCATGGTGGAGGACGACGGAGTGGGGATGGATCCGACCACGCTGACCGCGGGCATCGCGGAGGTGTCCGGCGTCGGCAGCGACCCGACCGACGACCCGGGGCAGCACGTCGGCCTCTCCAACGTCGACGAGCGGTTGCGGTCGGCGTTCGGGGACCGGTTCGGCCTGGTCGTCGAGACCGGCCTGGGTTCGGGTACGAAGGTCAGCATGCGGGTGCCGAAGTTCCATCCCGGCGTCCGGGTCTCCTCATGACGATCTCCGGCACCGGTTTCCTGCGGGTGCTGGCGGTGGACGACGAGCCGCCGGCCCTGGACGAGCTGGCCTACCACCTGCGCGCCGACCCCCGGGTGGCCCGGCTGCACACGGCCGGCGACGCCACCGAGGCGCTGCGGGTGCTCCGCGACGACGACGTGGACGTGGTCTTCCTCGACATCCGGATGCCCGGCCTGGACGGCATGGAGCTGGCCCGGGTGCTGCGCCGGTTCGCCCGGCCGCCGGCGATCGTGTTCGTCACCGCGTACGACGACGGCGCAGTGGACGCGTTCGACCTGGGCGCCACGGACTACGTGCGCAAGCCGGTGCGCGCCGAGCGGCTGGCCGAGTCGCTGCGCCGGGTGATGGGGTCCCGGGTGGTGCCGTCGCATCCGGCCGCGCTGGCCCGGGCGGAGGAGGATCCCACCATCCCGGTCGAGCTGGCCGGCACCACCCGGATGCTGCCCCGCTCGGCGGTGCGGTGGGTGGAGGCGCAGGGCGACTACGCCCGGTTGCACACCGCGGAGGGCTCGCACCTGGTCCGGGTCTCGCTGGCGACGCTCGCCGAGCGGTGGGCGGACGCGGGTTTCGTCCGGGTCCACCGGTCCTATCTGGTGCAGTTGCGGCTCATCGCCGAGCTGCGGCTGGTCAACTCCGGCTACGTGGTGGTGATCGACGGGACCGAGCTGCCGGTGAGCCGCCGGCACACCCGGGAGCTGAAGGACAAACTGGTGCGCGCCGCCAAGCAGGACTGGGGTCGCTGAAACCCGACGTGCGGTCGTCCACAACGACTCCACGCTCATCCACCGGGTTGTCCACAGGTGTGGCCGGTTATCCACAGGTTGTGCACAGGGCGTCCGCGCTGCGCTTGACATTCGCGCCGGGCAGGCGAGACTGCCGGGGATGACCGCAGCCGAGGAGTCGCAGGCGGCGGGTCGGCCCGTGGAGGCGGCCCCCGGCCCGCGCACGCCCCCGCAGCGGACCCGGATCGTGCTGGCCGAGGTCTCCCGCACCGGCAACCGGGCCGACCGCACCCGTTCCGAGCTGGCCCAGCAGACCCGGGTCGGCGAGACGCTGGTGCAGGGACTGATGCGCGCCCAGCTCTCGCTCGCCCTGCGGCTCAGCCTGCTGGTGCTGATCGGGCTGGGCGGGCTGCCGTGGCTGTTCGCCATCGCGCCCACGGTCGGCCGGGTCACCATGTTCGGGGTCAACCTGCCGTGGCTGCTGCTCGGAGTGGCCGCCTTCCCGTTCCTGATCGTCGTCGGCTGGGCCTACGTGCGGCTCGCGGAACGCAACGAGCAGGACTTCGTCGACCTGGTCCAGCGGCCGGAGCGCTGATGGGCAACGGCTACGTGGTCCCGGCGATCGTCGCGGTCACCCTGGTCACCGTCGGCATCGGCTTCTACGGGCTGCGCCTGGCCCGCACCACCTCCGACTTCCTGGTGGCGTCCCGGGCGGTCAGCCCGACCTGGAACGCGGCCGCGATCGGCGGGGAATACCTGTCCGCGGCGAGCTTCCTCGGCGTGGCCGGTCTGATCCTCAAGTACGGCGTGGACGTGCTCTGGTACCCGGTCGGCTTCGCCGCCGGCTACCTGGCGTTGCTGCTGTTCGTGGCCGCGCCGCTGCGCCGCTCCGGCGCGTTCACCCTGCCCGACTTCTGCGAGGTGCGGCTCGGCTCGCGCCGGCTGCGCACGCTCGCCACCGTCTTCGTGATCTTCATCGGCTGGCTCTACCTGGTGCCGCAGTTGCAGGGCGCCGGCCTGACGCTGGCCACGCTGACCGGCTCGCCCTACCCGGTCGGTGCGCTGCTGGTGGCCGTGGTGGTGACCGCCAACGTGGCGCTGGGCGGGATGCGGGCGATCACCTTCGTGCAGGCGTTCCAATACTGGTTGAAGCTCACCGCGCTCGCCGTACCCGCGATCTTCCTGGCCCTGCAGTGGCAGGCCGACGCCCGCCCGGCGGTGACGCCGCCCGACGGGCCGGCGTTCCGGACCGCCACCACCGTGGTGGTCGAGCACCGTGCCACGCTCACCCTGCCCGACGGCGACGTCCGGGAGGTACGCCCCGGCGATCGCCTCGACTTCGCCGCCGGCGACCCGGTGCCGGAGGTGTCCGGCGCGGCCATCGCCGCCACCGACTGGCTGCTGCCGGACACCGCCGGCGACGACGACCGGAGCCTGTTCGCGACGTACTCGCTGATCCTGGCCACGTTCCTGGGCACCATGGGGTTGCCGCACGTGCTGGTGCGCTTCTACACCAACCCCGACGGCGCCGCCGCCCGGCGCACCACGCTCGTGGTGCTGGCCCTGGTCGGCGTCTTCTACCTGCTGCCCACGATCTACGGCGTGCTGGGCCGCATCTACACCCCGCAACTGCTGGTCACCGGCCAGACCGACGCGGTGGTGGTGCTGCTGCCCGGCGCGGCGCTCGGCGACGGCGTGACCGGCCGGCTGCTCGCCGCGCTGGTCGCCGCCGGGGCGTTCGCGGCCTTCCTCTCCACCTCGTCCGGCCTGCTCACCAGCGTGGCCGGGGTGATCTCCACGGATGTGCTGGGCCGCGGCTCGGTGCGCGGCTTCCGGCTCGCCACGGTGATCGCCGGCGCGGTGCCGGCGGTGCTCGCGTTGAACGTCTCCGGGCTGGACGTGTCGCAGGTGGTGGGGCTGGCGTTCGCGGTCGCCGCGTCGAGCTTCTGCCCGCTGCTGGTGCTCGGCATCTGGTGGCGCGGCCTGACCGACCTGGGCGCTGCCGCCGGGGTGCTGGTCGGCGGCGGCGCGGCGATCGGCGCGGTACTGCTCACCGTGCTCGGGCCGCCGCTGAGCGGGTGGCCGGCGACGCTGACCACCCAGCCGGCCGCGTGGACGGTGCCGCTGGCGTTCACCGTGATGGTGGTGGTGTCGATGGCCAGCCGCCGTCGCCTGCCCCGCGACGTCGGCACCACCATGCTCCGGCTGCACACCCCGGAGTCGCTGCGCCTCTAGCGGTCGGGCTTCCGGTCGGGGTCCGGCCCGTACGCGGTGTGAATGTTGACCTTCTTCTTCGGCTTCACGATCACGTTGTTGCCGGTGCCGCCGATCGTCCAACTGGTGCGGGTGGACGGGGCCGGGCGTGGCCCCTCCGGCTTCTCGGCGTCCGCGCCTCGCCACTCCCGCCACAGGTTCCGGCCGAACGTAGCGAACGTCACGAGGAAACCGCCGATCGCGGCGTACTGGCTGGCGGCCATGAGCTCGCGATTGGCCAGGAACACCACGACGCCCACCGACGCCGCCCCCATCACCAGCGGCAACACCCACTTCGTCATCTGCTCCCCCTGTTCGGATCCGACTTCTCTCACAGCCCCGCGGCCGGGCCGAGACCGTGGTCACCTGGTCCCCACTGCCACCGGTCCTGCGGCGGCTTCGGCCGTCCCTCGCCAGGCGGGCGCTGACCCCGGTCGGGCTTCGGCGTGCGGGCGTCCAACTCCCGCCCCAGTTCAGCCAGGAAAGCCGCCTTCTTGGTGAGCCCACGCCGCACCTCGGCCAGTCGCTCGTGCTCGTCGGCCAGCTTCTGTTCCCGCGCCGCCACCTCGGCCTCCCGGCGGGCGACCAGTTCCTCCCTCGCCACGACGCTGATCACGTCGAAGCCGGGGGACAGGCGGAGCGCACCACCCGGGCGCCGCACCCTCACCCGGTGATCGATCTCGTTGCCGTCGCCGATCAGTACGACGGGTGCGTCCTCGACGACCTCACGACCCCTGGCTCGGAAGACGTGCGTGTCCGGGTCGCGCAGGTCGGTCGCGCCCCGGATCAGGTCGACATCGCCGAGACCGCCGGCAGCACGGGCGAACAGCCGCGTCAGTTCCGCGTGGGACGCGCCCTTCCCCGACGCGAGACGGCGCACGAACTCGGTCGCGAGCGCAGGGTGATCCGCGAGCAGCGTCACCGCGTCGATGGTGGTCAGTTCGCTGACGAACCGCATCGTGTGCTTCACCCGCGCGCGGTCCTCAAGGACAAGCGTCGAGGCCATGGCGGTGACGGCACACCCGTCCCGCACCCTGGTGCGGTACTCGCCGGCCCCGGCCGACCGCGGCTCCGGGTCGCGCAGCGACCGCACCGCATGCCGGAACCGATCGACGTGGCCGCGGTCGCCCTGGGCGGCGATCGCCTCCCGGAGTCGGTCCATCACCGCCGTGGAGGAGGTGAGCAGGTCGAACGAGACCTCCAGGTGGTGCAGGTGGTAGTGCTCCTGGTGCTGGAGCACGCAGTCGCGCCCGATGACGGCGGTCGACCGTTCCAGGTGCACCGCGCCGGCCGGGAACAGTCGGGCCGCACCGGCCACCCGCACCTCGGCGTGCGACGCCGTCGCGACGATCAGGTCCACCGCCAGCCAGCGCTGCCGGATCGGTAACGGGCCGGCCCCGGTACGCAGCGCGGCGGCGGGGGCGCCCGCGCCCGGCGTACGCCTCGGGACAGCCCTGCCCGGCGGTGAGGGTTTCGGGATCTCGGCCGGGTCGGCGAGGTTCGGTGCACCGCCGACCCGGGTGACCTCGACCGGCGGCGAAGCCGGCCTCGCCTCGGCCCCGAGATCGACCCCGAGATCGGCCCCGAGTGCGGCCCCGACGTCGGCCGACCGGGTTCCGCCCTCCTCGTCGCCCTCGACGTCGTCGTCGGCCGGCTCGTCGGATGGTTGTCGGAAGTCCACGGCGCCTCCCACGACACGTGAGGTGACCTCATCCTGACAGTGCGCATCCATGGTCACCAGTGGGTGCGCCGCCGCGGGTACCCCTCAGGTATGACGGGAAGATCGTCCTGCGGCCGGAGTGCGGGCTGGCCGGGGCGGGCTACCGTCGGTGCATGACCGATCAGCACCCGGCCCTGCACCTCCGTGGCCTGGCCAAGCGCTTCGACACCAAGGTCGCGGTGGCCGGCGTCGACCTGGCCGTGCCGACCGGCTCGTTCTACGGCCTGCTCGGCCCGAACGGGGCCGGCAAGACCACGACCCTCTCCATGGCCGTCGGCCTGCTGCGGCCCGACGCCGGTGAGGCCCGGGTGCTGGGGTACGACGTCTGGGCCGACCCGGTGCGCGCGAAGAGCCTGCTCGGCGTGATGCCGGACGGGGTACGCCTCTTCGACCGGCTGAGCGGGGCGGAGCTGCTGGCGTACCACGGTCTGTTGCGCGGCATGGACCCGGCGGTGGTCGACCAGCGGGCGGCGGAGCTGCTCGACGTGCTGGCGCTCACCGACGCGGGTCGCACGCTGGTGGTCGACTACTCGGCCGGCATGAAGAAGAAGATCGGCCTGGCCTGCGCGCTGCTGCACGGCCCGCGCCTGCTGGTGCTCGACGAGCCGTTCGAGGCGGTCGACCCGGTCTCGGCGGCGCTGATCCGGGACATCCTGCACCGGTACGTGACAGGTGGCGGCACGGTGGTCTTCTCCAGTCACGTGATGGAGGTGGTCGAGCGGCTCTGCTCGCACGTGGCGATCCTGGCCGAGGGCACCATCAAGCGGGTGGGCACGCTGGCCGAGGTGCGCGGCGAGCGCTCGCTGGAGGACGTGTTCGTCGAGGTCGTCGGCGGCCGGACCGCGACCGGCGAGGAGCTGTCGTGGCTGTCCCGGTGACCGCCGTCGATCCGCCGGCGCGGGCCGTCTCGCCCCGCCACTTCGTCCGGCTGAAGCTGCGGGTGCTCGGCAACAACTTCCGCGGCCAGGCGTGGCGGATCGCGTTGTTCGTGGTGGGTGTGCTGGTCGGGCTCTGGTTCGCCGCCGGCGGTTTCCTGCTGCTGGCCTCGCCCGGCCTGGCCGACGAGCCCCGGTACGCGCTGATGACCGCCGCGTTCGGCGGCGGCGTGCTGACGCTCGGTTGGCTGCTGCTGCCGCTGGTCTTCTTCGGCGTGGACGAGACGCTGGACCCGGCCCGGTTCGCGCTGCTCCCGCTCTCCCGCCGCACCCTGGTCACCGGGCTGTTCGCCGCCGCCCTGGTCAGCGTTCCCGCGGTGGCGACGATGCTCACCGTGGCCGGGCTGGTGGTCACCGCCGCCGCGTTGGGCGGGTGGGTGGCCGCGCTGCTCGGCACGCTCGGGGTGGTCGTCGGGGTGCTGGTCTGCGTGGCCGGGGCCCGCGCGGTGACCAGCGCGTTCGCCACCATGCTGCGGTCCCGACGGGTACGCGACCTGGCCGCCGTCCTGCTCGCGGTGCTGGCCGCCCTGCTCGGGCCGCTGCAACTGCTCGTGCTGGCCGCCGTGCGGAACGCCGACTGGGACCGGCTGGCCGGGGTGGCCCGGGTGGTCGGCTGGACGCCGTTCGGCGCGCCCTGGACGGTCGGCGTGGACGTGGCCGAGGGCCGGGCCGGCGCGGCGGTGGTGAAGCTGCTGATCGGTGTCGCCACGCTCGGCGTACTCCTGCTGTGGTGGTCTCGGTCGCTGGAGTCGGCGATGGTCGGCGCGGTGAGCGCCGGGCCGGCGAAGGCCCCGCGCGGCGCGGTCGGCGGCGCGGTCGCGCAGCTCTTCCCCCGCGCGGTCGGCTGGGCGCGGCGGGACCGGTTCGGCGCGCTGGTGGCCCGGGAGTGCCGCTACTGGTGGCGGGACGCCCGGCGACGGGCCAACCTGATCACCGTCGCGGTGGTCGGGGTGTTCGTGCCGGTGATGGTCAACCTCGGTGGCGCCTCGTTCAGCACCGAAGCCGGGACGTCGTTCGGTGATTCCGCAGCCGATCCGTCCCCGGTGCTGGTCAGCATCTCGATGGTCTTCGTCGGGGTGCTCGCCTCGGTGACGCTGGCCAACCAGTTCGGTTTCGACGGCAGCGCGTACGCCGCGAACGTGGTCGCCGGCGTGCCCGGGCGGGTGGAGCTGCGCGCCCGGATGGCGGCGTTCTCGCTCTACGTGGTGCCGATCCTGCTGGTGGTCGTGGTGGTGCTCGGCACCGTGCTGGGCCGCCCCGAATGGCTCGGCGTGATGGCCGGGGGGCTGTTCGCCGCGTACGGCTGCGGGCTGGCGATCAACAGCTTCATCTCGGTGCTGGGCGCCTATTCGCTGCCCGAGACGAGCAACCCGTTCGCCATGAACACCGGCGCGGGGATCGCGAAGAGCATGTTCACGCTGCTGTCCATGCTGTCCTCGGCGGTGGCGGCGGTGCCGTTCGTGGTGGCCGCCGGCCTGCTCGGCGACGTCTGGCTGTGGCTGGCGCTGCCGGTCGGCCTGGCGTACGGGGCGGGCGCGGCACTGCTCGGCGCGTACCTGGCCGGGGACGCGCTGGACCGCCGGCAGCCGGAGCTGCTGGCCGCGGTCACCCCGAGACGCTGATGCCGGTCGTCGAGGCGGTCGTCACCGTGCCGGTCCCGCCGGAGGTGGCGTTCGCCGTCTCCCAGACCGTCGCGCCGGTGCGCTACCGGTGGGACCCGTTCGTCCGGGAGCAGCACTTCACCGACGGCGCGACCCGGCCGGGCCGGGGCGTGCGCACCTTCACCCGCTCCCGGCACGGCCTGACCATGGTCAGCGAGTACGTCTCCTGGGCGCCCCCGACGAACGTGGGCATGAAGATGGTCCGCGGGCCGTGGTTCTTCGAGCGGTTCGGCGGCGGGTGGCGCTTCGCGCCCGGCCCGGAGCCGGACACCACGGTCGCGACCTGGCGCTACAACTTCCGGTGCCGCCCGGCCTTCCTGCGGCCGGTGGCCGAGCGGGTCGGCGTCTGGCTGCTGGGGCGGGACATCCGCCGCCGCATCGCCGGGTACGCGGCCGGCTGCGCCGACCCGGAGGTGCTGGCCGCCGCCCGCCGCGCACTGTCCGGCTAGGCCGTGTCTCGTGGGTCTCGGGGCAGTGGATCAAGGGTGAGGTTGAGTAGATCCAGGCCTGCGACGGGCGTGAAGCCGATGGCGGTGTAGAGCTTCAGGGCCGGACTGTTGTCCGTCTCGGTCTGAAGTGACACGCGGCGAGCGCCGGCGACACGCGCACCGAGAATGGCGTGGTGCAGGAGGGCGCGCGCGACGCCGGTGCGGCGATGGTCCGCGGCCACGTAGAGGTCGCGGATCGACCATGCGGTGCCCAGCCTGAGCGATGCCGGCATGGTCGCCACGGTGATGAAGCCGCAGACCTGGTCACCTCGGATGGCTGCGGCGGCAGCGAGCCGGTGCTGTGCGAGCTGGTCGCGTAGCCAGGAGGCGGTGCGCGCCGGGGACGACGGCTGACCGTAGTGCACCCGATAGGCGTCGAACAGGCCAGCCACCTGGTCGAACGCCGGGTGGTCCGGAACTACGGGCACGACGGTCGTCACGCCGCCAGTGTGGCCGATGGTCGGGCCGGCCGGTGCCCCTGGGCGAGGTCCCCCTGGGACGCTGGCGCCGATGACGGCGCTGCGGCCGCTAACCCACGCTCTTCCCGAGGGACCGACCGGCGTCGGTGTAGCCGTGCCGGCTGTAGAAGCGGACCGCGTCGACATTGCGGTGGTGGATGCCAGCCGACAGGTACGTGATCCCCCGGTCGCCTGCCCACTGTTCGGCCGCCGTCAGCAACGCGGATCCCACCCCGAGCCCTCTGGCATCGAGCAGTACAACCGTGTGGACCTGGGCCGACGGTTCAGGACGCAGAATCTGATGGTCCGGCGGATCGGAGTGCCGCAGCACTTCGACCATTCCGACCACCTGGCCGTCACGCCCCTCGGCGACGAGGACGCCATCCCGCCCGGCCTCGTCGGCCACCATGGCCGCGAAATGGCGCGTCACGGCGTCACGCGTGGGAACGCGGTAGGTGGCAGCGTCGAGGGCAATGTGGGCCGCAGCGTTGGCTAGGCGCAACTCCACCAGTGAAGCGACATCCGCCAAGCTCGCTGGCCGAACCGTCAGCCGTTTCTCCTGCATCATCCCGATCCTAGGGTCGAGGCAGCTACTCGGGCAGCCCGATCATGATCACCAGGACAGGGCCTAAGCGGTGCGGCGCATCGCGGCGTAGACGTGGTGACCCTCGCCCACGCTCAGCACGTTCACCAGTTCCCAGCCGTAGTTCGACAGGTGCTCGACGGCCTCCATGAGCGGCGGGAAGCCACTGCTGCCCCACTTGTGGCGCGCGATGATCATGAGGTGCCGGTGTGGGTAGGCACGCAGGTCGACCTGGCCGCCGAGGATCGCGTCGGCGGTGATGACGCGCTCCTGGGCGAGCTTCTGCGGGGGTACGAGAGCCATGCCCGCAGGGTAGGCGCGTCAGTCGAGCGGCGCCCGGTGGAGGTGCGCGACCAGGGAGCGCCAGGCGTCGGGGGTGAAGGCGAGGGCCGGGCCGGACGGGTCCTTGCTGTCCCGGACCAGCACCACCCCGGGCAGGTTTCCCGCCACCTCGACACAGTTGCCGGCATTGTCCGACCGCGTCGACTTACGCCACTCGGGCTGGTTCATGACGTCACCTTCATCTTGCGGATGAGATCGATCGAGGCACGCTCCGGCAACGACTCCCCGAGCAGGATCTCCCACTTACGCAACATCACGCGGATCCACTCCGGGTGGTCGGCGATCTGGCCCCGGGCCGGATTATCCAGGCAGAGCATGTGCTCCCCGTTCGGCAATTCGGCGATGGCGAACCCGCCGCCCAGCGACAGGTGCGCGCCCACGTCGAGCGGCAGGACGTGCAGCCGCACCCGCGTTTGTGCTGCTACGTCGAGCAGCCGGTCGAACTGACCGTTCATCACCGCCGGCCCACCGATGGACCGCTGCAACGCGCTCTCATCGACGATGAAGACGCACTCCGGCGGATCAGCCTTGACCAGCACCTGCTGACGTTCCATGCGCAGCGCCAGCAACTCCTCCACCCGCTCCTGCTGGTACAGGCGACCAGCCTCGAAGATGGCTCGGGCGTACTCCTCGGTCTGGAGCAGACCGGGTATCGCACAGGGCTCGACGTTGCGAAGCAGCACCGCCTGCTCCTCGTAGCCCTGCCAGGGCCGGAACCACGACGGCGAGCGGTCGCCGTCGTGCTCGCTGAGCAGGCTTGCCAGGAGGCCGCCGGTGCCGAGGGCCTGGTCGGCGGCGATGGCGAACTCCATGGTGGGCCGGCGGCGGCCGGTCTCGATGGCGGCGACCGTCGACGGACTCCACCGGATCGTGGCGGCCAGCGCCTCCTGGGAGACCTCGGCCCCGGCCCGGGCGGCCTTCAACGCCCGGATCCACACCTCGATGTCCATCCTCACCTCGCCGGTAAGTACGCGACCGCGCTCCGTAGTAACCCCTGGCATCCTCCCCTGTCGACCCGACCGCGTCCAGGGTGAAGGAACGCGGCCCGGCTGGTGGAGGCGACGACCCGGCGGCCGGTCCTGCGACGGGTCGCCCCGGCCGTTCCGCGCCGGGGCGACCCCTCTCCCGAGGAGGCGCGAGTGCGGCGACAGCATGGAGATCTTGGAAAGAAGGTGCCCCCGGAGGGGCCTGGAGCTTCCAAGATCTCGACGGGACGGGCGCACCTGCCGATGCGGCCGGCGTGGCGGTGTCGGGCGTGCGGCGCTCCGTGGCCGTGTCAGCCGGCCCGGCTCGGGCTGCTGCGGGAGTTCCGGGGCGATCGGACGGCGCTGCTGTTCCACCTCGGCGGACTGCTGGCCGAGGCGAACACGCAGCTCAGCGACGCCACGAACCTGCACGGGCGCTTCCTCGGCTGGGTCCGGTCCCCGGGCGGCACAATGTTTCACGTGAATCATGAGCCGGGAGCCGAGATCCACCACACCGATCCGTTCGCGGTGCCGGCCGGGCAGCGCTCGCCGGTACGCCGGCTGCGGGGCCGGCTGGCCGCCCCGGTGACGCTCTGGACCGCGCCCGGACCGGCCGGGCTCACGGTCTCGTCCACGCTGGTCGCCGAGGGGGAGCCGGACCGGCTGCTCGGCCTTCTCGACCCGGAGTCGGAGCTGTGGGCAGCGGTCGAGGACGCCGGGCGGTTCGCGGTGGCGCCGCTCGGCCCGGCTCATCGGCAGCTCGCCGACCGCTTCGCCGGGCTGTTCCCGTCGCCCGGCGGGTTGTTCGCCATCGACGCCTGGACCGAGACGCCGTACGGCCCGGTGCCGGCGGACGCCGGCGGGTGGGCCGGCTGCCGGCTCGACGCGGCCCGGGAGTACGGCTGGGGCCTGCTGGTCGAGGCAACCGTGGAGACGGTCGACCTGACCGAGGACACTCCTCCGCTTCTGCACTACCGCGGGCGCTACCGCGACCTCGGCACCGGTTAGCGGAGTGATCTGGGTCACTGGGCGCAGCGGGAGTGCCGTTCGGCGCAGCCGTCGCCCGGGACCCGGCTGAGCCTTTCGCAGCGCGAAGCGCGCTCTCTAGCGTGCGCGGAAATTCCCCACGCCTGCGAAGGTGGTGATCCACAGATGTCCACGGACACACCCGCGTCCGCACCCTCCGAGTCGACGGCGGAACGGTACCTAGCCGTCCAGCGGTCGGACGAGTTCGCCGGGTTGCGGCGCGCACTGCGCGGCTTCGTCTTCCCGATGACCGTCGCGTTCTTCCTGTGGTACGCGCTCTACGTCATCCTCTCCGCGTACGCGCGGGGATTCATGGGGACGAAGCTGGTCGGCAACATCAACGTCGCCCTGGTCTTCGGCCTGCTCCAGTTCGTCTCGACGTTCGTCATCGCCTGGCTCTACTCGCGGTTCGCCAACCGGCGGATCGACCCGGTGGCCGACCGGATCCGCGCCGAGATGGGGGAGGTGCACCATGAACACGGTCCTCGCGGCTGAGGCGGGCAGCACCACCGCCCGGAACCTCACCATCACGCTGTTCCTGATCTTCGTGGCGATCACGCTGGCGATCACGGTGTGGGCCAGCCGGCAGACCAAGACCGCCACCGACTTCTACGCCGGTGGGCGCTCGTTCTCCGGCTTCCAGAACGGCATGGCGATCGGCGGCGACTACATGTCCGCGGCGTCCTTCCTGGGCATCGCCGGCATCATCGCCCTCTACGGGTACGACGGCTTCCTCTACTCGATCGGGTTCCTGGTCGCCTGGCTGGTGGCGCTGCTGCTCGTCGCCGAACTGCTGCGCAACTCCGGCCGGTACACGATGGCGGACGTGCTGGCCTTCCGGATGCGGCAGCGGCCGGTCCGGACCGCGGCGGCGGTCTCCACCATCACCGTCTCGATCTTCTACCTGCTGGCCCAGATGGTCGGCGCCGGCGCGCTGGTGGCGCTGCTGCTCGGCATCAAGCCCGGCACCACGTTCCTGGGCATGGACGCCGACACCGCCAAGGTCGCCACCATCATCCTGGTCGGCGCTCTGATGATCATCTACGTGACGGTCGGCGGCATGAAGGGCACCACGTACGTCCAGATCGTCAAGGCGTTCCTGCTGATGAGCGGCGCGCTGGTGATGACGCTGCTGGTGCTCGCGAAGTACAAGTTCAACCTGTCCTCGCTGCTCGGTGACGCGGCCGACGCCTCCGGCAAGGGAGCGGCCTTCCTCGAACCCGGGCTGCGCTACGGCGTGGAGACACCCGGGGACGCGCTGAAGACGTTCTACAGCAAGATGGACCTGCTCTCGCTCGGCATCGCGCTGGTGCTCGGCACCGCCGGCCTGCCCCACATCCTGATCCGCTTCTACACCGTGCCGACCGCGCGGGCGGCCCGCAAGAGCGTGCTCTGGGCGATCGGCATCATCGGCGCGTTCTACCTGCTCACCCTGGCCCTGGGCTTCGGCGCGGCGGCGATCGTCGGCGGACAGGCGATCACCGCGCAGGACAAGGCCGGCAACACGGCCGCCCCGCAGCTCGCCGAGGCGCTCGGCGCGGACTTCTTCGGCGGCAACCTGGGCGGCGCGACACTGTTGGCGATCATCGCGGCGGTCGCGTTCGCCACGATCCTCGCGGTGGTCGCCGGGTTGACGTTGGCGTCGTCGTCGAGCCTGGCGCACGACTTCTACGCCAACGTGGTCAAGCGGGGGGAGACGTCGGAACGGCAGGAGGTGAACGTCGCCCGGATCTCCGCGCTGGTGATCGGCGCGGTCTCGATCGTACTGTCGATCTTCGCGCAGAACCTCAACGTGGCGTTCCTGGTCGCGTTGGCGTTCGCGGTCGCGGCCTCCGGCAACCTGCCGGCAATCCTCTACAGCCTGTTCTGGAAGCGGTTCAACACCTCGGGCGCGGTCTGGGCGATCTACGGCGGCCTGCTCGCCGCGGTGCTGCTGGTGTTCTTCTCGCCGGTCGTCTCCGGCGCGCCGACGGCGATGTTCCCGGACCACGACTGGCACTGGTTCCCGCTGTCGAACCCGGGCATCATCTCGATCCCGTTCGGCTTCCTGTGCGGCTGGCTCGGCACGATCCTGTCCAAGGAGCGCGACGACGACAAGTACGCGGAGCTGGAGGTGCGCTCCCTCACCGGTGCGGGCGCGCACTGACAGGTAGTTGTTAAGCGGGGCCCCCGCCTCTACCGGAGGCGTTAAGCGGGGGCCCCGCCTTACCTGTATAGGGTGCTGAGCATGAAGGTCGCTAACCGGTTTGGTGCCGGTCACCGCATTCTCGTCACCGGCGGCGCCGGCTTCGTCCCGTCCCACCTGGTCGACCGGCTCGTCGAGCGCGGCTGCACCGTGGTGGTGCTGGACAACTTCGTCACCGGGTCCAAGGACAACGTGGCCCACCTGCTGGAGAAGCCGACCTTCGCGCTCGTCGAGGCGGACATCTCCGACGGCCTGCCCACCGACCATCCGGCCATGGCCGAGCGGTTCGACGCGATCCTGCACATGGCGTCCCCGGCCAGCCCGACCGACTTCGAGAAGCTTCCGGTGGAGATCCTCCGGGTCGGCTCGGTGGCCACGCTGGCCCTGCTGGAGCGGGCCACCGCCGACGGCGCGCGGTTCCTGATGGCCTCCACCTCCGAGGCGTACGGGGACCCGAAGGAGCACCCGCAGCGGGAGACGTACTGGGGCAACGTCAACCCGATCGGCATCCGGAGCGTCTACGACGAGGCGAAGCGCTTCTCCGAGGCGGCCACCATGGCCTACCACCGCAGCCGGGGCACCGACACCGCGATCGTGCGGATCTTCAACACGTACGGGCCGCGGATGCGCCCGGACGACGGCCGGGCCATCCCGACCTTCATCTCCCAGGCGCTGCGCGGCGAGCCGATCACCGTGCACGGCACCGGCAACCAGACCCGGTCCATCTGCTACGTCGACGATCTGGTGCGGGGCATCCTGCTGCTGCTCGACTCGACGCAAACCGGCCCGATCAACTGCGGCACCGAGCACGAGATGTCGATGCGGCAACTGGCCGAGACGATCGTGTCACTCACCGGAAGCAGCTCCGAGGTGAGCTACATCACCCGGGCCTCGGACGACCCGGAGATGCGCCGCCCCGACCTGACGCTCGCCCGTGAACTGCTGGGATACGAGCCCACCGTGACGCCCGAAGACGGCCTCGGACGCACGATCGCGTACTTCCGCGAGCGGCTAGGGTACTGAGCCCGGCTGTCAGCCGGCTGGTAGCCGCGCGCGCCTGAGGGCGGCGGTGGACCGACCGACCTACCCTCGGTTACATGTCAGCGACCTCGTCTGCCGGCGCACCCCTCCCCCGCCCCCTGAACCGGGGCGCGGGCCGCGCCCAGGTTCCCGGCTCCGGCCGCGGTGCCACCGCGCGCGCCCGGAACACCGAAACCCGCTGGTACCCGTCGTACGACGAGGCGCCCCGCTCGGGCGGACCCGGCGGGCCGGGCGGACCGGGCAGCCCCGGTGGGCCGGGTGGCGGTTCCGGCGGGCCGGGGCGACGCCCCCGTCCCCGCTGGGGGCGGATCGGCCTGGTGGCCGGCGTGACGGTGCTGGTGCTGGCGTTGCTCGGCGGCGTCGGCGCCTGGTTCTACGCCCGCAACCTCAACGACGACCTGGCGCGCACCGACCCGTTCTCGGAGATCACCGGGGGCCGGCCGGCCAAGCAGGTCGACGGCGCGTTCAACATCCTGCTCGTGGGCAGCGACTCGCGGGACCCGGACGCGCCTGTCGACGGCGCCGGCAAGTGGCGGGCGGACACGCTGATCGTCATGCACATCCCGGCCGACCACAAGAGCGCCTACCTGGTCTCCGTCCCGCGTGACCTGTACGTGCCGATCCCGGAGAACGCGGGCGCGTCCTGCGACTCCGGCTCCCGCAACAAGATCAACGCGGCGTTCGCGTTCGGCGGGCTGCCGCTCGCGGTCAAGACCGTGGAGTGCTTCACCGACGTACGGATCGACCACGTCATGGCCATCGACTTCGCCGGCTTCAAGGACGTCACCGACGCGCTGGGCGGGGTCGACCTCAAGGTGGAGCGGACCGTCACCTCGATCCACAAGCCGTACCGGACGTTCACCAAGGGCGTGAACCACATGAACGGCGCCGAGGCGCTGGACTGGGTCCGACAGCGCAAGCAGTTCCCGGACGGCGACTTCGCCCGGATGCGCCACCAGCAGGACTTCCTGAAGGCGCTGATGGACAAGGCGGCGAGCACCGGGACGCTGACCAACCCCAAGAAGCTGAACGACTTCCTCAAGTCGGTGACCGCCGCCGTCACGGTCGACCAGGGATTCTCGTTGACCGACATGGCAGTGCAGTTCCGCAGCCTGCGCGGCGAGAACCTGACGTTCGTCACCAGCCCGAACCTGGGCGGCCAGACCGTCGACGGCCAGTCGGTGGTGGTCTCCGACCGGGAGAAGGCGCTGGCGATGTACCAGGCGATCGTCGGGGACAAGATGGCCGACTGGGTCAAGGCCAACCAGAAGAGTTCGGGCGACAACGCCGGCGGCTGACGGCACCGGGGGCTGCCGCCGAGCGGCGGCCCCGCCCTCGCCCGTTCGGACACATCTCGGGAACATCGGCCGGGATTGACGGGATTACCCGTCTCAGGAGGTCGCGAGAACGGGAACAGGTACGTAGAGTGGTCCCGCCCCCGATCACCGAGCTGGAGCACGAATGTCGGTCCAGACCAGTCGTCGCCCGCACTCACCGGCACCCGGTTCGTCCGGGCGGGTTCCTCCGGTCATCCCCACACAGCCCGGCCCCGGTGGCCGTGGCCCCGGGGGCGGCGGGAAGAAGAAGCGCACCAAGCGCAAGGACCCGCTCTGGGCGAAGCTCACCCTGGTGTTCGGCGCCATGCTGATGGTGACCAGCGGCGTGGCGATCGTCGGCAGCAAAGCCGTGATCGGGCAGGCGACGAGCAACATCGCCCAGCGGAACCTGCTCGGCGACGCGGGCAAGACGGACGCCGAGGGTGGCGCCAGCCTCGAGGGCCCGATCGACATGCTGCTGCTCGGGGTGGACGCGCGGGCCCGCTGGGCCGCCGACGACGTCCGGTCGGACACGATCATCATCCTGCACATTCCGGCCAGCCACGACCAGGCCTACCTGATCTCGATCCCCCGGGATACCGAGGCGCACATCCCGCCGTCCGAGAAGGCCGGCTGGAAGGGCGGCACCGACAAGATCAACGCGGCCTTCCAGGTCGGCGCCCGCAACGGCGGCGGCTGGGAGGGCGGCGCCCAGATGATGGCCAAGACCATCAAGGGGATGACCGGCATCAGCTTCGACGGCGCCGCGATCATCAACTTCGGCGGCTTCAAGAACGTCATCGACGCGATCGGCACGGTGCGGATCTGCGTGACCGAAGAGGTCTCCTCGCTGCACATGTCGATGGTCGACGGCAAGCCGATGTGGAACGCGGACGCCAAGAAGACCGGCAAGGCCATGAAGCCCGTGACCTACAAGAAGGGCTGCCAGGAGATGGAGGGCTGGCAGGCGCTGGACTACTCCCGGCAGCGCAAGACCCTCCGCAACGGTGACTACGACCGGCAGCAGAACCAGCAGCAGCTCATCAAGGCGATGGCGAAGAAGGCGTCCCAGAACGGGACGCTGAGCAACCCGCTCAAGCTGAACGCGCTGATCAAGGCCGCCGGCAAGGCCTTCGTCCTGGACACCGGCGGCACCTCGATCGAGGACTTCATCTTCACCATGAAGGGCGTGACCGGCAACGACCTCGTCGCGCTGCGCACCAACGGCGGCACCTTCAACGGCAACGGGAACAACCGCGAAGCTCTCAACCAGCTCAGCATGGACATGTTCCAGGCGGTCAAGGACGACAAGCTCGCCGAGTTCGTCGTCAACAACCCGAGCGTGCTCTCCACCCGGAAATAGCGGAAGCCGGCACCGGCCGGCCGGTCCCCCCGTAGCCTGACGTGAGCGGGTCTCATGTCGACGCCACGGGGGGATCGTCACGTCCAGGCCAGCACGGAACCGACGCGGGCGCGGTCGACGGGCCCGCTGGCCCCGGTTCCTGCTCGGCGCCGGGCTCGCCCTGGTGCTGCTGGCCACGCTCGGTGTCGCCGGGCTGCACTGGATCACCCACCGGTACGACCGCACGGTGACCAAGGAGCAACTGCTCGACACGGGCGCCCGGAAGAAGCGGACGAACCTGGATCAGCCGCTCAACTACCTGCTGATCGGCTCCGACCACCGCCCCGGCGCGAACCCCGAGGACCAGCGCTCGGACACCATCCTCATCGTGCACGTGCCGGCCGGGATGCGGCAGGCGTACCTGATCTCCGTCCCGCGTGACCTGCTGGTGGCCATCCCGGCGGCGCCCGGCTTCCCCGGTGGTCAGGACAAGGTCAACGCCGCGTACGAGCACGGCGGCGGCGGATCCGGCGGTGCCCGGCTGCTCAGCGCCACGCTCACCCGGCTCACCGGGATCCGTTTCGACGGGGCCGCGCTCGTCGACTTCTCCGGCTTCACCCAGGTGATCGACCAGCTCGGCGGCATCCGGATGTGCGTCGACACGCCGGTCCGCTCGATCCACACGAAGACCCAGTTCGACACCGGCTGCCAGCAGATGGACGGGGCCCGGACGCTCGACTACGTGCGGCAGCGCTACGGCCTGCCGAACGGCGACTACGACCGGCAGCGGCACCAGCAGCAGATGCTGCGGGCGGTGCTGGACCGGGCCGGGGAGACGCACCTGCGCGGCGACCCGGTGAAGCTGGACCGGGTGCTGCGCGCGGTCGGCGGGGCGTTGACCGTCGACACCAACGGCGTACCCCTGGACGAACTGGTCTTCGCGCTGCGCGCGCTGCCGGCGGACGCCCTGCGCGGCGTGCGGCTGCCCTCCTACCCGCAGACCATCGACCAGGTCTCGTACGTGGTGCTGGACACCGGCGGCGACGACCTCTTCACCGCCCTGCGCGACGCCCGGGTGCCGGAGTGGGCCGGCGCCAATCCCCGCTGGGTCAACCGGCTGTGAGCCGGACGGGCGACTAGGCTTTCCCCGTGTTCGGAGCCCAACTTCCCAGCGTGCCCGCGTCGGCCGTGCCCGACGACGTCTACCTGCTCGACGTCCGGGAGGACGACGAGTGGGCCGCCGGCCACGCGCCGGCCGCCCATCACCTGCCGATGACCGAGCTGCCGGCTCGGCTCGCCGAGGTGCCCGACGACCGCGAGGTCGCGGTGATCTGCCGTTCCGGCGGGCGCTCCGGCCAGGTGGTCGGCTACCTGCTGCGCAACGGGTGGGACCAGGTGCGCAACGTCGAGGGCGGGATGGGCGACTGGGCCGCCGCCGGCCGGCCCGTGGTCACCGACGACGGGCAGCCGGGTCGGGTCGTCTGAGGCACCTCCCGGCCATGACCGATCCCCTGGTCTTCGCCCACCGCGGCTCGTCGTACGACCTGCCGGAGCACACCCTCGCCGCCTACCTGCGCGCCCTGGACGAGGGCGCGGACGGGCTGGAGTGCGACGTCCGGCTGACCCGCGACGGGCACCTGGTGTGCGTGCACGACCGCCGGCTGGACCGCACCAGCAACGGTCACGGCCTGGTCAGCGCGCGGACGCTCGCCGAGCTGGAGGCACTCGACTTCGGCTCCTGGCACCCGGTCGCCGGGGCGTCGCGGCTCGACGAGTCGCACACCCGGCTGCTCACGCTGGAACGGCTGCTCGACGCGGTGCTGGCCGCCGGGCGGCCGGTCCGGCTGCTGATCGAGACGAAGCACCCGTCGCGCTACCGGGGCGACGTCGAGCGCCGGCTGGTCGACCTGCTGCGCCGGTACGGCCTCGCCGCGCCCGGTCCGGACGACCCGGTCCGGGTGACCGTGATGTCCTTCTCGCCGCTGGCCGTACGCCGGATCCACGAACTCGCGCCGACGCTGCCCACGGTGCTGCTGCTGGAGGTGCTGCCGCGCTGGCTGAAGCTGGGCCGGCTGCCGTTCGGCTGCCGGATCGCCGGCCCCGGCGTGGACCTGGTCCGGGCCCGCCCACGGCTGGTGCCCGCGCTGCGGGCCGCCGGTCACGCGGTCTACGTCTGGACGGTGAACGAACCCGCGGACATGGAACTCGTGCTGGCCGCTGGGGTGGACGGGGTCATCACGGACCGACCCGCCCGCATGTTGAGCCGGTTGGGCCGGTGAGTCCGGTCGATCCGCCGGGTGGGCGGTCGACCGGCCGGGGGTGTCACCGGGGCGGACGGCGCGGCACACTCGGGACATGCCGGAGCGAACCGACTACCCCACCCTCATCGCCGGCCACACCAGCGTGATCAAAATGATCAACTCGGGCGAGTCCGGCCTCTCCGTGCTCAACCGCCTGCTCCGCGAGGTCGAACCGGCGGTCGGCGCGGCCGGCCTGGTCTTCGTCGAGTTCACCCCGGCCGGCGGGCGGGTGATCGCGGCGACCGGCAGCGCCGAGTTCGTGATCGGCCGGCCGCTGCCCGCCACCGACCCGGCGACCGTCTGCCTGCTGGCCGGCCCGACGGTGCGGGAGGTCCGGGTCGACGCGATCCCGGGCGCGCTCGCCGACGAGGTCGCCGGCCGGGGGCTGCGCCGGATGATCGTGGCGCGCGCCGAGATCGCCGGGCTCACCGTCGGCAGCCTGCACGCCCTCTATCCGACCGGTGAGCCGCTGGACGCCTCGCAGCGCGCCGTCGTCGGGTACGTGGCCGCCTGCATCGCGCACATGTACGGCGACCAGACCGGCCTGCCGGTGCACGGCGACGGCCCGGTCGTGGCGGCGCTCGCCGACGGCCTGGCGGTGGTGGACCGCGACCAGCGGGTCCGGCTCTGGAACCCGGCCGCCGCCCAGGTGACCGGCCGGACGACCGACGAGGCGCTGAGCCGCCCGCTGCCGTTCCCGCTGCCCCCGCCCGGGCAGGTGCTCGACCACCGGCTGCCGGACGGTCGCTGGCTGCGGATCACCTCCGGCGAGCTGCCCGGCCCGACCGCGCTGCGGGTGGTGACCTTCCGCGACATCACCGACCAGCAGCGCCGCGACCACGACCGGGACCTCTTCGTCGCGGTGACCAGCCACGAGCTGCGCACCCCGGTCACCGTCATCAAGGGGTACGCGGACACCCTCACCGACCACTGGGAGTCGCTGAGCGACGGCGACCGGCGACAGGCCGCCCGGATCATCGGGCAGCGCGCCAACGAGCTGGCCCGGCTGGTCGACCGGCTGCTCACCGCCGCCACCGAGAGCCGGCCCGGCGGGGAGCCGGCCGCCCCGTTCGACCTGGTCGACGCGCTGCGCGCGGCCGTGGTCGACCTGCCCGCCGACCTCCGGCACCGGATCGTGCTCGACCTGCCGGCCGACCTGCCCAAGGCGCTCGGCGACCGGCACAGCCTGGCCACCGTGCTGACCGAGCTGGGCACCAACGCCGGGAAATACTCGCTGCCGGACACGCCGATCGAGGTCGGCGCCGACGCGAACGAGCGCACCGTCTCGTTCCGGGTCGCCGACCGGGGCATCGGCATCCGGCCGGAGCACGTGGAACGGGCCTTCGACCGGTTCTGGCAGGGCGAGTCCGGCGACCGCCGGCGCTATCCCGGCGCCGGGTTGGGTCTCTATCTCGTCCGGCAGATCGTTGAACAGCAGAACGGGTGGGTATCCCTCCGACCGAGGACCGGCGGGGGTACGGTCGCGGAGGTGCGGCTGCCCCGGGGGTGAACCGGGTGTCCACGAAGGTGGAGGGACGACGTGTCGACGCGACGGGCCGAACGGTCGTGGTGCGTGGTGGTGCCCCACCACGCGACCGGCGCGCGCCTGGCGCGGCACCGGCTCGCCGACGAGCTGACCGGCGTCGTACCCCCGGCTCTGCTCGCCGACCTGGTGGCGGTCCTCGCCGAGCTGGTCGGCAACGCGGTCCGGCACGCCGAGGCGCTGCCCGGCGGCGTGGTCCGGGTGGCCTGGCGGCTCCGCGCCGGCGACCGGGGGCCGACCGTCCAGCTCCGGGTCACCGACGGCGGCGCCGGCGCCGGCCCGCGGATGCGGGTCGCCTCCCCGGACGCGGTCGACGGGCGCGGGCTGCACATCGTCGCCGGGCTCTCCAGCCGGTGGGGCGTCGAGCGGGACGGCCTGGGCCAGAGCGTCTGGGCGGAGTTCGACCCGGCCCCGTCGCACCGGCCGGACCTGGTCGCGGCCGGCTGACCCGGGCGGGCAGGCGGGTCCTGCCCCCGGCGGCCCCGCCGGGCCTCTAGGCTGTCTCGCCGTGAGCAAGCGTCGAAAGAACCAGCGGGCCGAAGCCACCCCGAAGCGGGAGAAGGTGCGTGACGTCTTCGTGCCCCGACCGTTCGAGGGCCTGGCCGACGAGCCGGAGTGGATCGCCCTGCGCGAGCTGGTGCCGGCCGCGTCCGCGCCGCTGCGGCTGACCCCGGAGCTGGTCGAGGAGTACGGCGACCGGCCGGTCGTCCTGGCCACCGTCCTGCCGATGGCCGCTCCGGCGGTCGCCCAGCCGGACGGGCGGGTCCTGATCGGCCTGCAGCGGCACCAGCAGTCCGGCGACGTCTCCCGGGACCTGGCCGACGCGTTGCTCTGCGCGCTGCGTACCGAGCCGGGCAAGCAGGTGAGCGTGCCGCCGTTGCCCGGCCCCGGCCCCCGCCTCCAGGACATCCTGGTGGACGGTCCGCTGGAGATCACCATGCACGACGGGTTCGAGTTCTGGCTCGAACCGGGCGCCGCCGACGACCCGACCGTGCAGGCGTCCCTGGAACGCGCCAACGCGGCGATCTACCCGACGGTGAAGTTGGACGCGGCGCGGGCGGCGTACTGGTGCCAGGTGCCGGAGAAGGCCCACGTGCGGTGGGTGCTGCCGGACGACGAGGACGCCGCGCTGGACGCCCTGTCCCGGCTGGGCGCGGCCGGGGAGCTGACCCTGGGCGAGGGCACGAAGTTCGCCGGCATGTTCCGGGCGCACGGCCGCCTGACGCCGGTCTGGGACCTGCCGGAGGACACGCCGGCCGCCGAGTGGGAGGGCCCGGTCGCCGAGTTCGCCAAGCGTTACGCCGAGGCGCTGGGTGAGCGGGAGCCGCTGGACGCGGCCGGCCGGCGCGCCCGCCAGGGCCTGCTCGGCCGCCAGCTCACCCTCCGCTGACCGCCTTCGTGTTAGGCGGGGGCCCTTCTTAACGCACGAGTGTTAAAAAGGGCCCCCGCCTCTACCGAAAGCGTTAAGCGGGGCCCCCGCCTTTCTCCCGGACCAGGGGGCAGGACATGCAGCGGGGGCCGCCACGGCCGGAGCCCAGCTCGGAGCCGGCGATGGCGATCACCTCGATGCCGGCCCGCTCCAACTGCGCGTTGGTCTCCACGTTGCGTTCGTAGCCCACGCAGAGACGCGGGGCGAGGGCCAGCGTGTTGTTGCCGTCGTCCCACTGCTCGCGTTCGGCGGTGACCGGGTCCAGGCCGGTGTCGATCACCCGGAGCTGGTCGAGGTCCATCGCGTCGGCGGCGGCCCGCAGGAACGGCGCCGGGCCGTCGACCCGCGGCTCGCCGTCCGCGCCGGCCACGACGGTGTACGCGGACAGCTCGCTGGCGATGTTCGGGTACATCAGCACGGCGTCCACGTCGACCATGGTGCAGACCGTGTCCAGGTGCATGGTGGCGCGTTCCTGGGCGATCGGCACCACCAGGATGGTGTGCGCCAGCCCGGCGGCGAAGACCTGCCGGGCCAGCCGCTCGGCGCCGGCCGGGGTGGTGCGTTCCCCGACGCCGACGGCGAGCACGCCCGGCGCGAGCAGCAGCACGTCGCCGCCCTCCAGGTGCTCCAGCCCGGGGTGGTAGACGAACTCGGTGCCGACGAAGCGCGGGTGGTAGCGGTAGATCGCGTCGGTCAGCGTGGTCTCCCGCCGCCGGGCCGGCATGGCCAGGCTGGTCACGCCGACCCGGTCGCCGATCCACACCGACGAGTCGCGGGTGAAGAGAAGATTGGGTAACGGGTCGATGACGAAGTCGTGCCGGTCCATCAGCGTCCAGACCAGGCCGCCCGGCCGCTCCGCGCCGATCCGCAGCTCCTCGTGCGCGAGCCCGGCCGTGAACACGTCGGCCAGGGCGGCCGGATCGAGGTACGCCAGGTGGTCGGCGACCCGGGCGCGCAGCGTGTCGCCGAGCCGGGGCGAACGCAGCACCTGTTCGGTCAGCTCGCTGCGGGCGTCCGGCACGGCGAGCGTCTCGGCCAGCAGGTCGGCCAGGTAGAGCACCTCCACGCCGCGCGAACGCAGCGCGGCCGCGAACGCGTCGTGCTCCTCCTGCGCCCGTCCCACCCATGGGATAGCGTCGAAGAGGAGGGAGTCGTTGTTGCGTGGGGTGAGGCGGGCGAGTTCCGGCCCCGGGCGGTGCAGCAGCACCGTGCCGAGTCGGGCCACTTCGCTGTCCACGTAGTGCGTCACCCTCGCAGCCTAGGGCAGGCTTCCGCACCATCCGGAAAAGAAGTGTGAATGAATATGGCATTCATCCACACTCATTCCGGCGGTCCAACTTGCTTAGACCCCGGGTGTGCAACGTAGGGTAGTGGAGACATAACTTCGAGAGACCTTTTGCCGGAGGTCGCGATGACTGTCTTTCCCGCTCGTCGAGCCGTACCGAGCCGGGCACTGCCGCCCCGTGCGGTGCCGCCCCGGGTCGAGGCCACGTCGGTGCTCGAACCGGCCCGGCCCACTCCGCTGGAGTGGGCCCGCCGCCGTCGGGCCGAGCGGGGTGCCCGCCGGCTGGAGGCCGCCGGGGCCCGCGCCCTGGGGCAGCTCGACCACCTCGGTCCCGCCTGGCACGTCATCGAGTGGCCCCGGACGGACCCAGCCGACGCGCTGTTCGACCACGGCGACGAAGACCGGGCCGGGTTCCTCGCGATCGGGCCGAGCGGGCTCTTCGCGGTCACCATCGCCGACCACGGCCGGGCCCGGGTGCTCGTCGCGGGCGACGTCGTGCAGATCAACGGCAAGCGCCCGCCCTATGTGGCCGAGGCGCGCCGCGACGCGAAGCGGGCCAGCAAGGCCCTCTCCGACGCGGTCGGGCTGCCGATCCCGGTGACGCCGGTGCTGACCTTCGTCGGCTCCGGCGTCATCAGCGTCTACGGGCTGCCCAAGGACTGCCTCATGGCCACCCACCGGGAGCTGGACCGCCTGCTCGTGGCCGCCGGCAACCGGATCACCCCGGCCACCGCCGAGAAGCTGTCCCGGGTCGCCCAGGCGCCCTCGACGTGGCTGAACGGCACGTACCGTCCATCTGCCGACTACCGGTGGTATGACGAGGGCCGAACGGCCGCTGACAAGCGGGCCGCCCGGCGGTAACGTCTCCGACGACGCCACGCGGTCCGCGGCACCGCCCCCGACCGGTTCGTCGGTCCGCGTCGTCGCTGGCCGCCCGACCCCCGGGGCTACCGCCGCACCGACGCATGTCCCCCGGTCACCGAGCCGCTCGGCCCCTCGGGCGGCGACGGAGACCGGGAAGCGCAGCGCGGCCGGAAGGTCGCCGTGCCGACCGGCTAGCGTGGACGGACCGTCGGTGTACATAGGAGGCGCGGTGGCCCACGTCGAGCTCTCACTCTCGGAAGTGTTCCCGTCCCCGACGACGACACCCACCGAGCAGGAGTCCGACAACTTCGCCCAGTGGTCCGGGACGGTCTCCCGGGCCGCCGAGCCGTGCCTGTTGATCGACGCCGACACCACGGTGGTGGCCATCTCCTCGTCCGGCTGCGACCTGCTCTGCCTCGGCGCCCCGGATGACGTGATCGGCCTGCCGCTGCTGGAGGGTGGGCTGCGCCTGGTCGACTTCACCGCCAGCCCGAGCGAGCTGACCGAGCAGGAAACCGACAAGATCCCCCCGCTGCTGGCGCTCCTCTCCGGCCGGCTCGCCCGCGGGCTGCTGCGGGTCCAGGGGCCGGGCGCCGACGCCGGGACCACCGTGGACGCGATCTCCACCCCGGTGCTCAGCGGCTCCGCGGTGGCCGGCTCGCTCACGTTCTTCTCCGTGCTCTGACCCCGCCGGGCATCGGGTCGAGCACCGGGCTTCACCCCGGCGGGTGAGCCTCCTACGATGGGCTCGGCCCCCGGGCCGTGACGACGCCCGTCGATGTCGAGGACTGCATCGTGCCCCGCACCCCGCCCCTGACGGCGACGCTGCTCGCGCTGCTCGCGCTCACCGCCTGCGGCCGGCCGCCCGAGCTGCGCGAACCGCCCGCCACGACCGGCGCCCCGCGCCCCTCGGCGTCGGCCACGCCCTCGAACGCGACCCCGACCGCACCGGCCACGGCCACCCCGAGCGCGCCCGCCGCGCCGACCGCGCCGGCACCCGACCCGGCCGCCACGCCCTGCCGGGGCACCCCGTCCGGGGACCGGATCGTCGCGCTGCTGCGGGGCTCCGCCGGCGTGCTCCCGCGGAACGTGCGCGTCACGGTGCGGACCGGGCCGCTCTGCGCCGAGGGCTGGCACTACACGGTGCTGGCGGTCGCCGGGCACGAGGAACTCCAGGCGGTCACCCGGGGCCGCGGCAAGCTCACCCTGGTGACCGCCGGGACGGACGTCTGCGGCGTCGAGGTGCGGGCCACCGCGCCACCGGGCATCCGCACCCTGGCCTGCGACGGCGTCCCGGGTGCGTAGGCTGGTCGCCATGCCGGGAACACCGCCCACCCGCTTCGTCTACCTCGGACCCGAGGGCACCTTCGCCGAACAGGCGCTGCGCACCGTGCCCGCGGCCGAACACGGCGACCGCACGCCGGCCCGCAGCGTCGGCGAGGCGCTCGACGCGGTACGGGCCGGGGAGGCCGACGCCGCGCTGGTGCCGCTGGAGAACTCCATCGGCGGCGCGGTCGGGGTGACCCTGGACGAACTGGCCGAGGGCGACCCGCTGGTGATCACGCGGGAGGTGGTCCTGCCGGTGGAGTTCGTGCTCGCCGGCCGGTCCGGCGTCACGCCGGGCGCGGTGCGCAGCGTGGCGGCCCACCCGCAGGCATCCACCCAGTGCCGCGGCTGGCTCCGCGACCACCTGCCCGACGCCACCGTGGTCGACGTGCTCTCCAACGGCGCCGCCGCGGCCGGCGCGGCGAGCGGCGAGTACGACGCCGCCGTCTGCGCCCCGATCGGCGCCACCCGGCACCGGCTGACCGTCTTCGCGGACAAGATCGCCGACCATCCCGACGCGGTGACCCGCTTCGCGCTGGTGTCCCGCCCCGGGCCGCCTCCGCCGTCGACCGGCGACGACCTCACCTCGCTGGCGGTCTACATCGCGCACGACCGGGTGGGCGCGTTGCTGTCCGTGCTCATGGAGCTGGCCGTGCGCGGGGTCAACCTGACCCGGATCGAGTCCCGCCCGACCGGCGAGGCGCTCGGGCGTTACGTGTTCTTCCTGGACTGCACTGGCCACGTCGCCGACGTACGCCTCGGCGAGGCGCTGCGCGGACTGCGCCGGGTCTGCGCCGACGTGCGCTTCCTCGGGTCGTACCCCCGGCACCGCTGGAGCACGGCGGCGGGTGACCGGCCGACGCCCGCGCCGGCCGGCCTCTCCGACGCCGACTGGGCCGACGCGGCGGCCTGGCTGGCCCGGCTGCGCGCCGGCGAGCTGAGCTGACCGGGTCGGGTGCGCCCCCCAGCGGCGCACCCGACCCGGACGGTCACTGGAGCAGGCCGCCGAGCAGGCCGCCCTGCTGCTGCTGAGCGCCGCTGCCGGCCACCGGCGGCTCCTCGGAGGGCTGGACCACGACGAAGCCCTGGCCGGCGAAGCTCATCGTGAACGCCTCACCGGTGCTGCGCCCGAGCAGCGTGCCGAGGCCGAGCTGCTCGGCCCGGTGGTAGCCGGTCTGCAGGTTGGCCGACCAGCAGACCGCCGCCTGCGGGTCGACGTAGGTCGGCGCGTCCACGTTCAGCACCACCGGGGTGCCCTTGGTGGTGACCGCGATCCGGCCGTGCCCGGTGAAGACGCAGTTGAACAGGCCGGCGGAGGACGCCATGCCCATGCCGCTGACCATCTTGATGTCGTACTGGAGGCTGGCGTCGAACGCCAGCACGCTGGAGCCGTTGATGGACAGGGCGTCGCCGGGCTCCAGGTCGATGACGTGCACGTCCTTGGCGGCCTCGGCGAGGAATACGTCGCCGCGCCCGGAGAGCTTCATCAGCGGTACGCCCTCGCCGGTGAGCCGCTGCTTGATGAACTTGCCGATGCCGCCCGAGCCGAGGGCCTGGAACTGCACCTGGCCCTGGTAGGCGACCATCGACCCGACGCGGGCCATCGCCTCGCCGTTCAGCTCGATCTTCAGCATCTTGGAGTTCTGCAGCCGCATGCCCGGCTGCTGGGACTCCTTCTCGAGATTCGCCGCGGAGAACAGCTCGCTGCGCATGGGTTCTTCCTCCTGCATCGGGATGTGCCTGCACCGGAGGTTAGGGGACGCGCGCAAGCGCGGGGATCGGCCGAGCGGAGGCGGGCCGGGACCGGTCAGCCCCAGCCGAGCGCGTGCAGGCGCTCGTCGTCGATGCCGAAGTGGTGGGCGATCTCGTGCACCACGGTCACCGCGACCTCGTCGACGACGTCGTCGTCGGTGTCGCAGATCGCCAGGATCGGGTTCCGGTAGATCAGGATGCGGTCGGGCAGCACGCCGGCGTAGTCCCAGCCGCGCGTGGTGAGCGCGTGCCCCTCGTAGAGCCCGAGCAGGTTCTCGCCGGGCGGCGGGTCGTCCTCCACCAGGATGACCACGTTGCTCATCAGCCCGAGCAGCTCCTCGGGCACCTCGTCGAGGGCCTCGCCGACCAGTTCCTCGAACCGGTCCCGGCTCATCTCCACGGCCACGCCGCCCGGTCACTCCCTCACGATCGGCACGCGGCACGGCGGGGACGCCCGCGCAGGGCGCCCCCGCCGCGTCGCCGTGTGGTCAGGCCAGGCGGGCGGTCAGCGTGATCTGCGCGCCCGGGGAGAGCAGCCGCGAGATCGGGCAGTTCTCCTTGGCCGCCTCGGCCAGCTTGGTGAACCCGGCCTCGTCCAGGCCCGGGGCCTGGCCGACGGTCTCCAGGTCGATGCGGGTCACGGTCATGCCCGCGTCGGTCTTGTCGAAGTGCACCTTGGCGGTCGTCTCCACCGAGGTGCCGGTGGCGCCCGAGTCGGCGAGCTGCTTGGAGAGGGCCATCGAGAAGCAGCTCGCGTGCGCGGCGCCGATCAGCTCCTCGGGGTTCGTGCCCTCACCCTCCTCGAAGCGCGACTTGAAGGAGTAGTTGCCGGACAGGCCGCCCTTGCCGGTGCGGACGGTGCCCGACCCCTCGGCGAGGTCGCCCTGCCAACGAGCGGAAGCGGTACGGATAGGCATGGCACCGACGCTAACCGAAAGCGGGCCGCCCCGCACCGCCCGCCCGGATCGCGCCACCGGTGACCGGGTGCCGGTTGTGCCATGATTCGACGCAGGCCCGCCGACGCCGAAGGGTGGCCGATGTCGCAGGATCTCCCGATTCCCAGGCAGGACAACCGCTCCGACGGCACCACCGTGGTCGAGTGGGGCGACACCGACGCCGAGGCGACCTCGTCCGGCCGGGTGGGCCGGTCTCTGGCCGGCCTGGGGCGCGACCACCGCCTGCCGCCGGTGCTGGCCGGGCTCGGCGCGGTCGCCGTGCTCGCCTCGCTGATCGGCGAGTGGTTGGTGATCACGGTGCCGAACGAGGGTGAGGACGGCAACACCACGTTCCGGCTGCCCAGCGGCGTCGCGGAGGTCGGCGGCTTCGGCGCGGCGTACCTCGTGGGTCTGCTCGGCCTGTCGGTCGCGGTGGCGCTGGCCCTGCGCGGCGCCCCGGCGGTGCGGCAGCATGCCCGGATCGCCGGGCTGGGCCTCGCGGCGACCCTGTCGGGGGTGCTGGTCGCGGCCGCCGCCTCCCTCCAACAGCTCGCCCGGCGCGTGCTGTTCTTCCCGACCGAGCAGCGCCTCCAGGTGGAGCACGGCCGGGGCCTGGTCACCGCGTTCCTCGCGGTCGCGCTGCTGGCGGCCGCGCTGCACCTGAGCGGGCGGGTCGGGGACCGGGTCACCGACCGGGCGGAGACCCCGGCGGCGGACGACGACGGGACGCCCGGGGACCGGCGGGCCCGGCGGTGGGGCCGGGGCCGGGACGACGACGCGCCGCCGGCGCCGGCCGACCTGACGGTGGAACCGACCCGACCGTTCGCCGGCCCCGAACGCCCCCGCTGAGCGGGCCGGCCCGCGCCCGCCCGCCGGCCACCTGATCGCCGCCGGGCATTCGCGACCGATTCGCCGGAATGCCGTGGTCGCCCCCGGTCCCGCGAGATACGGTTGCCTGCCCACCGTCCGGTGGCCGCGGCATCGAGGACCTGGTCGGCCGGCGTGACGGTGGCGGGCGAAGGAGGAACCATGACCCGCCCGGGCCTGCCCAAGCTGATCGCCACCGACCTCGACGGCACGCTCGTCCGCAGCGACGACACCGTCTCCGCGTACACCCACGGGGTGCTGGACCGGGTGCGGGCGGCCGGCATCCCGGTCGTCGGCGCGACCGGGCGCGGGCCGCGACTGGCCGAGCTGAGCCGCAACGACATCCGCGCCGCCGACTTCCTGGTGATGGCCGGCGGCGGCTGGGTGGTCGACCAGAGCGACCCGGCCGGCCCGCTGGTGCTGCGCGACGAACGCCTCCGCGGCGAGGTGCTCGCCCGCCTCCTCGCCGACCTGGAGGCCGCCGTCGGCCCGCTCACCGTGATGGTGGAGGCGTCCGGCGAGCACGACGCGCCGCTCTGGGGCGACTACCACCCGAGCTGGCCCTACCCGGACCGCTTCGAGGCGCGCAGCCGGGCCGAGTGCCTCTCCTGCGACGTGGTCAAGGCGTTCGCCCGGACCGAGGACCACCACGTCGACGAGCTGCTCGCGGCGGCCCGCCGGATCGTGTCGCCGGAGGTGGCCACGCTCACCCAGGCCGGCCTCGGCTTCGTCGAGATCTGCCCGCCGGGGGTCGACAAGGCGACCGGGCTGAGCGTGGTCGCCGAGCGGCTGGGGGTGGACCCGGCGGACGTGCTGGTCTTCGGCGACCAACCCAACGACCTGCCGATGTTCGGCTGGGCGGGCTGGTCCCGGGTGGCGGTGGCGAACGCCCACCCGGAGGTCCGCACCGCCGCCGACGAGATCACCCTGCGCAACGACGACGACGGCGTCGCGGTCTACCTGGACCGACTACTCTCCCGGTGATGGGAGAGCCACCTCGACTCGTCGCGACCGACATCGACGGCACGTTGCTGTCGGACGACCGGGCGCTCAGCGCGCGTACCGCCGGGGTGCTGGCCCGGATCACCGCCGGGGGCACCCCGGTCGTGCTGGTCACCGGCCGTCCGATCCGCTGGCTCCAACTCGTGTACGACCAGCTCGACGCGCCGCTGCCGGCGATCTGTGCCAACGGCGCGGTGGTGTACGACCCGGTGGCCGACGAGGTGCTGCGCGCCGACCCGCTCGCCCCGGAGCTGCTGGCCGAGGTGGCCCGCCGGCTGCGCGCCGAGGTGCCCGGGGTGAGCTTCGCGGTGGAGATCGTGGACAGCCGGCAGATGCGGCACGAGGCGCACTACCCGCTGCGCTGGGACGCCGACGCGGAGGCGATCCGGGCCGTCGAGTCGCCGGAGGAGTTGCTCGCCGCACCGGCGGTGAAACTGCTGGTCCGCGCCGGGGAGCAGGACCCGGACGTGTTCGTGCGGGTGGTGGCCGGCGCACTCGAGGGGCTGGCCGAGGCGACCCACTCGTCGTACAGCGGGTTGATCGAGATCTCGGCCGCCGGTGTGACGAAGGCGGCCGGCCTGGCCTGGTTCGCGGCCCGACTGGGCGTCGACGAGCGGGACGTGCTGGCCTTCGGTGACATGCCGAACGACGTGCCGATGCTGACCTGGGCGGGCCGGGCGGTGGCGGTGGCGAACGCCCACCCGGCGGTGCGGGAGATCGCGGACGAGGTCACCGGCGCGAACACCGAGGACGGCGTCGCCGCCTACCTGGAGAAGGTCTTCGGGCTGGACTGACCGGCCGGGGCGCGTCGCGCCCCGGCCGGCACGCTCACAGGTACTGGCCGGGGGCGTGGCCCTCGCCGCCGCCGGGCATCCCCGGCATGCCCGGGACCATCCCGGCCGGGCCGCTGGGCAGCGCCTGGCGGCCGGAGCGCATCTGCTCCAACTGGACGCGGGCGGCCATCTGCTGGGCGACCAGCGCGGCCTGGATGCCGTGGAACAACCCCTCCAGCCAGCCGACCAACTGGGCGTGCGCGATGCGCAGCTCGCCCTCGCTGGGCGCCTGCTGCTCGGTGAACGGCAGCGAGATCCGCTCCAGCTCCTCGCGCAGCTCGGGGGCGAGGCCCTCCTTCAGCTCGACGATCGAGCGTTCGTGGATCTCGCGCATCCGGTGCCGGCTGGCGTCGTCCAGCGGGGCGGACTTCACCTCCTCCAGCAACTGCTTGATCATGCTGCCGATCCGCATCACCTTGGCCGGCTGTTCGACCAGGCGGGTCGGGTCCTCACCCTTGCCCTCCTCGGTCTGCACCGTGCCGACCGGTCGGCCGTCCGGCCCGACCACCACCACGGTGCCCGGGATGCCGTCGTCGCTCTGTTCGCCGTCGTGTCCGCCGGAGTGTGCTTCGGTCATGGCACCCATCTTTACCCACGCCGGCCGGGCGCACGCGCCCAGGACCGGGCAGGCTACCGTCCCCGCATGCCCCCCGACCCCCGTGACGTGCTGACCCGGCCGGCCCCGCCGCCGGACGCCACCGTCGCCTACGGCGACCACCCGGACCAGTGCGCCGACCTGCGCCGCCCGGCCGGCGACGGGCCCGCCCGGCCGCTGGTCGTGGTGGTGCACGGCGGATTCTGGCGGGCGGAGTACGACCGCACCCACACCGGCCCGATGGCGGCGGCGCTGGCCGCGCTCGGGCATCCGGTGGCGCAGCTCGAATACCGCCGGACCGGCTGGCCGGGCACGCTCACCGACGTGCTCGCCGGGGTCGCCGCGCTGCCCGCGCTGGGCGCCGCCGCGCTGCCCGGCCGGGTGGCGCCCACCCCGCCGGTGCTGGTCGGTCACTCGGCCGGCGGGCACCTGGCGCTGTACGCCGCCGCGCACGCCCCGCACACCGTCGGCGGCGTGCTCGCGCTCGCGCCGGTGGCGGACCTCGCCGAGGCGCACCGGCTGGACCTGGACGGCGGGGCGGTGGCGGCGCTGCTCGGCGGCGGCCCGGCCGACGTGCCGGACCGGTACGCCGTTGCGGATCCATCGTCGTTGGTACCCGTTCCGGTACGCACCGTAGTCGTGCACGGTGCCCGTGACCAGCAGGTTCCGGTGTCGACCAGCCGCTCCTGGGTGGCCGCCGACCGGGCCGCCGGAGGCGACGCCACGCTGGTTGAGCTGCCGGAATGCGAGCACTTCGGGTTGATCGCGCCGGATTCGGCCGCCTGGCCCCGGGTTGTCGAGGCGTTGCGGTCCTTTCACGATGATCTTCCGGGCATTGACGCAGCGTCGCCGACCAGGTAGAACGCCGAAGGGGTGTGCACCATGGCCACCCCGGCGGGAAGGAAGTTCGGTGGCACAGATGAACCGCAGGCGGGCCCTGCAACTGCTGGCCGCGCTCGGCACCACCGGACTCGTGGCCGGCTGCGGCTCCGGGGACGACGCGGACGAGGCGCCGTCCGGCAGCCCGATCAAGATCGGTTTGATCGCGCCCGGCAGCGGCCCGAACAAAGCCATCGGTGACGAGATCACCAACGGCTTCCAGCTCTTCCTCAGCACCCACGGCCAGCAGCTCGGCGGGCACCCGGTGACGGTGGTGCCGGCCGAGGAGGGCGACAGCGCGGCCACCGGCAAGGCCGCCGTCGACCGGCTGCTCAAGGAGGGCGTGCTCGCGCTCACCGGCGTGGTCAGCCCGACCGTCATGACCGGCATCCGGGACTCCGTGGAGCAGGCCCGGGTGCCGCTGATCGGGTCCAACGCCTCGCCCGCCACGCTCCAGGGCGTCGTCTACATCTGGCGCACCTCGTACGTGCTGGACGAGCCGGGCTTCGCGCTCGGCGAATACCTGCGCCAGAACCTGGACCCGTCCAGCCGGATCGCCATCTTCGGCGCCCAGGGGCAGGGCAGCCAGGACGTCGTCGCCGGCCTGCGGCGCGGCTACGAGCAGGGCCGCCGGCTCACCGAGGACCCGATCTACACGCCCGACTACCCCAACCCGGGCAAGAGCGCCTACGCCGGTCCGATCCGCAAGGCGCTGGCCCGCAAGCCGGACGCGGTCTTTTGCCACTACACCGGCGCGCAGGCGGTGCAGTTCGTCAAGCAGCTCTACGACGAGGGCTACCGGGGCCCGATCTACGCGCCCGGGTTCCTCACCGAGGGCACCGTGCTCGAACAGCTCGACGACGGCGAGAAGGGCCGCGACCGGAGGCTGATCGAGCAGAACGGCATCGAGACCGCGCTGAACTACTCGGCCGACCTCAACAACACCCCGAACCGGGTCTTCGCCTCGGCGTACCGCAAGACGTTCAACACCTCGCCGACCACCTACGCGATGGCCTCGTACGACGCCGCGCAGGTGCTGGACAAGGCGATCCGGCTGGTCGGCGGCGAGCCGACCCCGTCACAGGTCAACCTGGCGCTCGGCAAGATCGGCCAGGTCGACAGCCCGCGCGGCTCCTGGCAGTTCAACCAGCCGCGTACCCCGCAGCAGAAGTGGTACCTGCGCAAGGTGCAGCTCGACGGCCGGATGCTCTCCAACGTGGTGATCAACGAGCTGGCCACGCTCGGCTGACGCGACGAGGGGCGGCCTCCCCGCCGGGAGACCGCCCCTCGGACGTGTCGAGCGTCAGCGCCGCAGCTCGGCGATGCAGCACTTCACGCTGCCGCCGCCCTTCTTCAGCTCGGCCAACTCCACCGGCACCGGGTGGTAGCCGGCCGCCTTCAGGGTGCCGGCCAGCCGGGTGGCCTCGCTGTTCAGCACCACGTTGAGGCCGTCGCTGACCAGGTTGAGACCGAAGGTCAGGGCGTCCTCGTCGTCCGCCACCACCGCGTCCGGGAAGAGCTGGTGCAGCACCCGCTGGCTGGCCGCGGAGAACGCCCCCGGGTAGTAGACGACGTTCCCGTCGTCGATCGAGGCGAGCGCCACGTCCAGGTGGTAGAAGCGGGGGTCGACCAGGCGCAGCGAGACCACCGGCCGGCCGAGCGCCTCCTGCGCCTCCCCGTGCGCGGCCAGCTCGGTGCGGAAGCCGTGGCCGGCCAGGATCAGCCCGCCGTGCGCGTCCGGCAGGTACGCGAAGTCGCCCTCACCCTCGTTCGTCTCGCTCGGCGCGATGAAGTGCCAGCCCTGCTCCTCGTAGAACGCCCGGTGCGCGGCGGCCTCGCCGGTCCGCTGCTCGTGCTTGAACCGGGCGCCGTAGACCGTGCCGTCGACCACGAAGGCGCCGTTGGCCGCGAAGACCATGTCCGGCAGGCCCGCCTCGGGGGTGAGCGTGTGCACCTCGTGGCCGAGCCCGAGCAGCGTCTCGCGCAGCCCGTCCCACTGCTTGACCGCCAGGTCGACGTCGACCGCCGTGGTCACGTCCATCCACGGGTTGATCGCGTACTCGACGGCGAAGTGCTCGGGCGAGCACATGAGATATGTCCGCTTTCGCGGGACTCGCTGCTGGTTCACGGTCACCAAGAGTAGGTACGGTAGAACTTTGGTAACAGCCACAACCATTGCTTCCCAGAGGCGGAACGTTGCAGATAGACGCGGTCGACCAGCGAATCATTGCGTTGCTCGTGGCGGACGCTCGCGCCTCCTACGCGGACATCGGCACCCGGGTGTCACTCTCCGCCCCCGCGGTCAAGCGCCGGGTGGACCGGCTGCGCGCGGCCGGGGTGATCCGCGGCTTCACCGCGGTCGTCGACCCGGCCGCCGTCGGCTGGACCACCGAGGCGTTCGTGGAGCTGTTCTGCGCCGGCCGGACCACCCCCGCGCAGATCGGCGTCGCCGCCCGCCGGCACCCCGAGGTGGTCGGCGCGTACACCGTCTCCGGCGAGGCCGACGCGCTGGTACACCTGCGCGCCGCCGACATCGCCCACCTGGAGGAGGCGCTGGAACGGCTGCGCGCCGAACCGTTCGTCACCTCGTCCCGCAGCACCATCGTGCTGTCCCGACTGGTCGAGTCCCCCGGCGTCGGGCCGTCCACGACGGCTTGACCTGAACCCGGCTTCACGTCGTTGACTCGGCAGCGGCGAGGAAATCCGGGGAGGCGTGATGCGTGCGGTGTGGCTGCGGGAGTTCGGCGGACCGGAGGTGCTGGTCCCGGGGGCGGCGCCCGACCCGGAACCCGGGCCGGGCCAAATCCTCGTGGCGGTGGCACACGCCAACATCACGTTCGTCGAGACGATGTTCCGGGCCACCGGCTTCGGCCCGTTCACCGGCGACCCGCCGCTGATCCCCGGCAACGGCGTCGGCGGAACGATCGCGGCGGTCGGCCCCGGCGTCGACCCGGCCCTGGTCGGCCGGCTCGTCGTCACCGCCACCGGCGGCACCGGCGGCTACGCCGAGCGCGTCGTCGTCGACCGGGACGCGCCGGTCCCCGTACCCCAGGGGTTGCCGCTCGATCAGGCGGTGGCGGTGATGGCCGACGGCCGGACCGCGCTGATGCTCGCCCGGGCGGCGGACCCGCGGCCCGGCGACCGGGTCCTGGTGGAGGCCGCGGCCGGCGGCGTCGGCACCCTGCTGACGCAGCTCGTCGCGCGGGCCGGCGCCACCGTGGTGGCCGCCGCCGGCGGCCCCGCCAAGGTCGCCGTGCTCCGCGCCGCGACGCTCGACGTGGTGGTCGACTACCGGGAGCCCGACTGGACCGATCGGGTCCGGGCCGCCGTCGGCGCCGTCGACGTGGTCTTCGACGGCGTCGGCGGCACGATCGCCCGGGAGGCGTTCGACCTGCTCGACCCCGGCGGCCGGATGCTCAGCTTCGGGTTGGCCGGCGGCACCTGGGCGGACGTGCCGGCGGACCTCGCCGCCGCCCGTCGGGTGACCCTGCTGCGGCCCCACCCCCGGCCGGACGAGCTGCGCGCGCTGACCGAGGAGGCCCTCGCCCTGGCCGCGGCCGGACGGCTCCGACCACTGATCGCCCAGCGCTTCCCGCTGGAACGGGCCGCCGACGCGCACGCCGCCATGGCGGCCCGCGCCACCGTCGGCAAGACCCTGCTCGACGTGGCCTAGGCGGTGTCTTCAAAGGATCTTGGTGTCGGATGATGTAGCGCGTGGGTCGTCGCTACGAGTTGTCTGACGTCGAGTGGGAAGCGCTGTCGAGGTATCTGCCGTCGGCGGTGACCGGTGGTCGGCCGCGGGCGGATGACCGGCGGGTGCTCAACGGGATCGTGTGGAAGATCCGGGCTGGAGCAGCGTGGCGGGACGTGCCCGCCCGTTACGGCTCGTGGCAGTCGATCTACACCCGTTTCCGCAGGTGGGCCCTTGATGGCACGTTCGAGCGGATGCTCGCCGGGGTCCAGGCCGACGCGGACGCGGCTGGTGACATCGACTGGCTGGTGTCGGTCGACTCCACGATCGTGCGCGCTCACCAGCACGCAGCCGGCGCTAAAGGGGGCGGCGGGAATCGGACGAACCACAAGATCACGCCCTCGGTCGAAGTCGAGGTGGACTGACCACCAAGATTCACCTCGCCTGCGACGGCTGGGGTCGGACCCTGGCGTTCGTGCTCTCCGGTGGCAACGTCAACGACTGCACCCGCTTCACCCACGTCATGGCCGCCATCCGTGTCCAGCGGGTAGGAACCGGCCGGCCTCGAGTCCGCCCGGACCACGTCATCGCCGACAAGGGCTACAGCTCCAAGGCCATCCGGTCCGACCTGCGCCGACGAGGCATCGGGCACACCATTCCCGAGCGCGCTGACCAGCAGGCCAACCGCCGCCGACGAGGCAGTCGGGGCGGCCGGCCACCAATGTTCGACAAGCAGCTCTACAAACGGCGCAACGTCGTCGAACGCTGCTTCAACCGGCTCAAGCAGTGCCGCAGCGTCGCCACCCGCTACGACAAGACCGCGACGTCGTACCAGGCCACCGTCACCATCGCCGCGCTACTGCAATGGTTGTAACTCTTTGAAGACACGGCCTAGAGGTACATGCCGGTGCGGTGCTC
This sequence comes from Micromonospora ferruginea, assembly GCF_013694245.2. Classification (NCBI taxonomy): domain Bacteria; kingdom Bacillati; phylum Actinomycetota; class Actinomycetes; order Micromonosporales; family Micromonosporaceae; genus Micromonospora; species Micromonospora robiginosa. The sequence continues at coordinate 5,505,616 of NZ_CP059322.2, read as the reverse complement.
CTGCGCCCGCGACGGCTTGTCCCCCTCGCCGAAGAACCGCTTGCCGCCGAACTCGCCGTGCAGCCGGTCGTCCAGCTCGTCGGCGAGACCGGTCATCACCTGCACGGCCAGCATCAGGTGGGTGGCCTGGAAGTTGCGGCCGAAGACCGGGATCGAGGCCCAGACCGTGTCGTCGGCGCAGTAGAGCCGGCCGATCGGCATCCGGTTGGTCAACTCGGAGAGCTTCACGTAGAGCCGCTCGGTCGGCTCCACCTCCGTCAGCACCGGCGAGAAGACGTCCACGAGCGGCGGATTGTCCCGGACCCGCACGAAGACCATCGCCGAACCGGCCCGGATGTTGATGTCGCCGTCGGAGTCGACCTGCACCTGGTCGGCGTCGGACTTCAACATCGTCGAGACCACCGTGCGCACCCGCTCCTCCAGCGCCAGCACGTCGTTCTCGCCCGCCTGGGCCGCCGCCGCGGCGGCCAACGCCTCGTCCAGGTCGGCCTCCACGTCCCGGTCCGGGCCGAACTCGGCGCGGGCGGTGCCGAGCGGCTCCACCGGCAACGACTCACCGTCGGCGTCGTGCACCAGATAGACCAGGAACGCCGGATGCGGGGCGCCGTAGACGTCCCGCAGCGTCCGGGAGAGCACGGCGGACAGGCGGGTCGCCTCGTCGACGCCGCAGTCCAGACCGAACTGCTCACCGGAGCCCGGCACCACACCCGGCGGCGACCAGCCCAGCGCCACCATGTCGGCCACCGCCGAGCGGTCCAGCCGGTAACCCGTCGGGAGCGTCGCGTTGCCGACCGCCCGGGCCGACAGGCCACCGTCCTCCCCGGCGTCCGCGCTGACCGAGTAGACGGCGTCCCCGGTCCCGGAGGCGGTCGGGTCGAGCGTGACCTCCAGATGCCCACCGGCCGGCAGCCCGCGCAGCCGGTCGGCCAGCGCCCGGGCGAACTCCCGCCAGGCCTCGGTCACCTTGGCCCGCAGATCGGCCGTGGTCGGCTCGTCGAGCAGGATCGACTCGTGCTGCTCCGGCGCGTCGCCGGGGGGCTGGTCGACCGGCGCCGAGGGGTGGTCTGCCGTCATGATCGCCTCCGTCCGTTCCCGCCACCCTACCCACGGGCGCCGCGGACCGGATCCCACCCGACCCGGCTACTACGCCCCGGTCGTCCCGTCCAACTCCACCGGCCACGAGCCCGCCAACGCGCTGAGCCGGGCGGCCGCCGCGGCCGGATCCGCGCCGCGCCCCACGGCCAGACCCAGGAGGTACGCGCTGACCGGCGCACCCGGCCGGACCACCTGGTGCGCCACGTCCCGGGCCACGTCGAGCACCGCCGACACCGGCACCTGCGCCGGGTCCAGATCCAGCTCGGCGCAGGCCGCGGTGACCCAGTCGTCCAGCACCGTCATGTCGTCCACTCCTCGGCCCGGCGTACGTCCTCGTCAGTGTCGCAGTCGAACCAGGGCGGCGCGCCGGCACCGGACCAGGCCACCTCCCGGACCGTGGTGCCGGCCAGCAGGCCGCGTACCGGTGCGCCGTCGACCGTCCCGCCCCGCTGGGCCGCCAGCCGGTCGAGGGCGGCCCGCAGCGCCGGCAGCCGCCACACGCCGCAGAGTTGCTGCCGGCGGCCGTCGCCGTCCACGTAACAGGCCAGCCCGTCGGCCGACCCGTCGAGCGCCCGCCGCAGCACGGCCACCGCCTCGGCGGTGAGCAGGGGCAGATCGGCGGCGAGCAGGGCGACCGTGGGCGCGCCGGAGCGCAGCAGGGCCAGTCCGGCCGCCGTGGCGGCCACCGGGCCACCACCGGGCGGGTCCTCCCGGGTCACCCGCACCCCCGCGGGCACCGGCCCGGACGGACCGACCACCACCCGCTCGTCCGCGTCGGCCACCGCCACCAGCACCCGGTGCAGCATCGGTCGGCCACCGACCGGACGGGCGGGCTTGTCCACCCCACCCATTCGCCGGGCCGCGCCGCCGGCGAGCAGCACCGCCGCGTACCCGGTCACCGCCTCACCCTACCCAGGCCCCCGCCCACCGGACCGCCCCCGCCGGTTCGCCGGTCGGTGAGTGGAGGTGGGAGTGCGGGTGGGGCGGGTGCGGGAGAGGATGACGGCATGGGACGGGCGACAGACCGGCGAAGCGTGCTCCGGATCGACCTGGGGGCGACCGGCGACCGGCGGACCCGGGTCCGCCGGCAGGACACCCTGGCCGTGGAGGAGCCCCTGGAGATCCGGGTCGGACCGGCCGGCCCCGGCCGGCGCCGGCCGCTCGCGGTGACCATGCGGACCCCGGGCGACGACCTGGACCTGGCGATCGGCTTCCTGCTCACCGAGGGACTGATCCGGTCGGCCGAGGACGTGCACACCGCGCAGCTCTGCGCCGGGGCGGACACCCCCAACACCTACAACGTGGTCGACGTGGTGCTCTCCCCCGGCGTGCCGGAGCCGACGACCGACCCGGCCCGGAACTTCTACACCACCAGCTCGTGCGGGGTGTGCGGCAAGGCGAGCATCGAATCGGTGCGCACCCGCTCCCGGTTCGCCGTGCGGGAGGACCCGCTGGAGGTCACCGCCGAACTGCTGGCCGCGCTGCCGGACCGGCTGCGCGCCGCGCAGCGTGCCTTCGACCGCACCGGCGGCCTGCACGCGGCCGGACTGTTCGACGCGGACGGCGAGCTGCTGGTGCTGCGGGAGGACGTCGGCCGGCACAACGCGGTGGACAAGGTGATCGGCTGGGCCGCCCGCGCCGACCGGCTGCCGCTGGCCGGTCACGTGCTGCTGGTCTCCGGCCGGGCCAGTTTCGAACTCACCCAGAAGGCGTGGATGGCCGGGGTGCCGCTGCTGGCCGCCGTCTCCGCGCCCAGCACGCTCGCCGCCGAACTGGCCGAGGAGGCCGGGATGACGCTCGTCGGCTTCCTGCGCGGCCCGACCATGAACGTCTACACCGGCACGCAGCGCGTGCCCGGCTGACCCATCCGCGGCCCGGCGGTGCACGGGCCGGCTCGGCCCGGCGGTGCACGGCCCGGCGGTGCGCGAGCGCTGCTCAGCGGGGCGGGCGACGTCGCCGCCGGCGCAGCACGCTTCCACCGGCGCTCCCGGGCCAGCCGTCCAGCTCGGCCGGGGGCACGCCTCGGCGGAGCGCGTCGTCGAGGAGCACCGCGAGCGGGTATTCCGGATGGGCCGCGAGCACCCGCTCCAGGGCGACGGCGGCCAGCGCGCCGTGCCCGGCCCGCCAGGCGGCGAACGAGAGCAGCGTGCCGGGCGCCGCGGTCAGGTCCGGCTCGGCCCGGCGGAAGACGTCGGTCCAGAGACTGATGTCGACGTCCCGGCCGTCGGTCCGGGACCAGGCGTGGTCTCGGACCGCGACCCGGGTCAGAAGCACGGTCAGCCAGGCCACCTCGTCGTCGTCCAGCCGTTCGCCGCGCCGCTGCCGGCGGAACGCGGCCCGCACCGCAGCGGTGCCGGCCGAACGCACGGTCCGGCCCTCCTCGCCCGGGTGCCCGGACGGGACGGCGTCGGGCGGCGCGCCGGTGAGGGCGGCCAGTCGGTGTCGCGCCCGCCCGGTGGCCCGCCGCATCGCGAGCCGGACCGGGCCGTCGAGCGGCGACACCTGGGCGGCCAGCGCGGCGCGGTCGGGCAGGGCGACCTGACCGGCGAAGACGGCCGCCGCGCTGACCTGGCTGGCCGCCGGGTCGTACGGGGTGCCGTCGGCCGGACAGCACGCCGGCTCGTCGCAGAGGTAGGACCACCAGCGACCGTCGGTCACCCGGAGCGCGTCGAGGACGACCAGCCCGGCCGCGTCCAGCGCGCCGCCGACCGCGTCCACCGCGCCGGTGACCCGGGCGGCCGGCCCGTAGCCGACGACCGTCGCGGCGTCCGCGTCCTGCCGCGCCACCACCTGGGCCAGGTGCCGGGCCGCCGGGCCGGGGTCGGTGCCCGGTTCGGGCAGGTCGCCCCGGGCGGCGAAGACCACGCGCCGACCCCGCACCGCCACCACCACGACACTGTCGGCGGGGTGGAAGCCGAGCAGGTAGGGCACGGCGGCGACGAGGTCGGCCGGCGAGCGGACGGAGAGGCGGGGCGGCTCGGTCGAGTTCATGCCGGGAGCCTGCGGGGCGGCCGGCCGCGCCGGGGGGCCCTGTGGACGACACGCGGTCTGTCCACAAGCACGCAGCGTATCGGTCCAGGTGGGCGACGATCGGCGACGATCGCGGTACGAGCCGGGCCCCGGATGTCCCAGCCACCGACTACCTTGCGGACATGGACCTGGCGTACCTGCGGGCACACCCGGAGCACCTGCCGACCTTCCTGACCCACCAGCGGATCCGGGAGACACCGGTCTCCGGTGGTGACATCTGCACCGCGTCCCGGCTCACCCTGGACGACGGGCACTCCGTCTTCACCAAGAGCTGGCCGGAACGGGCGGCGCGGCCCGCGCCCGACGGCTTCTTCACCACCGAGGCGGCCGGCCTGCGGTGGCTGCGCGACGCCGACGTGGTGCCGGTGCCCGAGGTGCTCGTCGCGCTGCCGGAGCTGCTGGCGCTCGCCTGGGTGGAGCCGGGCGAGCCGGGGCCGGAGGCGGCCGAGGCGTTCGGTCGCGGGCTGGCCGGGCTGCACCGGGCCGGCGCGCAGGCGTTCGGCGCGGAGTGGACCGGGTTCATCGGCGCGCTCCCGCAGGACAACACGCCCGAGGAGGGGCCGTGGTCGAGCTGGTTCGCCAGGCGACGGCTGCTGCCGCACCTGCGGGCGTCGGTCGACCGCGGCGCGCTCACCGGGGCCACCGCGGCGCTGGTCGAGCAGGTGGTCAACCGGGTCGGCGAGTTCGGCGGCGACGAGCCGCCGTCCCGGGTGCACGGCGACCTCTGGTCCGGCAACCTGCTCTGGGGCGCCGACGGCCGGGTCTGGCTGGTCGACCCGGCGGCACACGGCGGCCACCGCGAGACCGACCTGGCCCAGCTCGCGCTCTTCGGCGGCCCGCCGCACCTGGACCGGATCCTCGCCGCCTACCGGGAGGCGTGGCCGTTGGCCGACGGTTGGCGCGAGCGGGTGCCGCTGCACCAACTGCACCTGCTGCTGGTGCACACCGCGCTCTTCGGCGAGGCGTACGCGGAGGCGGTGTCCTCCGCCGCACGGGCCGCGCTCCGGGCCCCCGGACGCGCTACGGTCGAGCAATGACCGCCTCCCGGACGACGGCCGACGGGCCCCTCGCCGACCGCTACGGTCGCGTCGCCCGGGACCTGCGGGTCTCGCTGACCGACAAGTGCAACCTGCGCTGCACCTACTGCATGCCGGCCGAGGGCCTGCCCTGGCTGGCCGGGCCGCAACTGCTCACCGACGACGAGATCGTCCGCCTGGTCGGCGTCGCGGTGCGCCGGCTCGGCATCACCGAGGTGCGTTTCACCGGCGGCGAGCCGCTGATCCGGCCCGGCCTGCCCGGCATCGTGGCGGCCGTGGCCGCGCTGTCGCCCCGGCCGCGCATCTCGCTGACCACCAATGGCATCGGCCTGGCCCGCCTCGCGCCCGCGCTGCGCGCGGCCGGGCTGGACCGGGTGAACGTCTCGCTGGACACGCTCGACCGGGACCGGTTCGCCGCCCTGACCCGGCGGGACCGGCACGACGACGTGCTCGCCGGGTTGGCCGGCGCGGCGTCCGCCGGGCTCACCCCGGTGAAGATCAACGCGGTGCTGATGCGCGGCGTCAACGACGACGAGGCGCCGGAGCTGCTGCGGTTCGCCCTGGCCCACGGCTACGAGCTGCGGTTCATCGAGCAGATGCCGCTGGACGCCCAGCACGGCTGGGACCGGTCGACGATGGTCACCGCCGACGAGATCCTGGCCGCCCTGCGCGCCGAGTTCGCGTTGCGGGCGGACCCGACCGAGCGGGGCGCCGCGCCGGCCGAGACCTGGCTGGTGGACGGCGGGCCGGCCCGGGTCGGGGTGATCGGCAGCGTGACCCGGCCGTTCTGCGGCGACTGCGACCGCACCCGGCTCACCGCCGACGGCCAGGTGCGCAACTGCCTCTTCGCGACCGACGAGTCCGACCTGCGGGCCGCGTTGCGGGCCGGCGCCGACGACGAGGAGCTGGCCCGTCGCTGGCGCGCCGCGATGTGGGGCAAGCGCGCCGGGCACGGCATCGACGACCCGACCTTCCTGCAGCCCGTCCGGCCGATGTCGGCGATCGGAGGATGACGGTGGAGCTGACCGTCCGCTACTTCGCCGGGGCGCGGGCCGCCGCCGGTCGCGCCGAGGAGACCGCATCCGCCGGCCGGTCGCTCGACGAACTCCTGGACGACCTCGCCGCGCGGCACGGGGAGCGACTGGCCGTGGTGCTCAAGGCGGCGAGTTTCCTGGTCGACGGCGTGGCTTGTCATGATCGTCGGACACCGTTGCCGGCCGGGGTGACGGTGGACGTGCTGCCACCCTTCGCGGGCGGCTGAGGGAGGCCGACGTGCTGGCGATGGCGACATTCGTGGGTTTCGTCGTGCTCGTCATCGGCCTGATCCACTTCTACCTGTGGAAGCGGATGGTCCGGGACACCACCCGCCCCGGGCGTCGGCGCCGGGCCGGCGCGGTGGTGGCGGTCCTGCTCGCGTTGCTCGTGCCGGCCACCATGGCCGGCACGCAGAACGGCTTCTACTGGCTGGCCTGGCCGGGCTACCTCTGGCTGGCCCTGATGTTCTACCTGCTGGTGTTGCTGCTGGTGCTGGAGGTGCCGCTCGCGGTGGCCCGGCTGGTGCTGCGCCGGCGGGCCCGGTCGGCCACGACCACCGGGCCGGAGCCCGAACCGGCGCTGGTCGGCGCCGGCACCTCCGCCGGCACCGCGTCCCCGCCGACGGACGCCACCGACCCGCCGTCGACCGGCGACGCGGACGACACCCGACCGGTCGGCGACGCCGCTGACGCGCCCGCGGTGCGCCACACCGCCACCACGCCGCCAGCCGGGCCGACGGACCACGACCCGTCCCGCCGGCTGCTGCTCGCACGCGGCGCGGCGATCTTCGCCGGGCTGACGGCCGCCGGCGTGACCGGCTACGGCGTCCGCACCGCGATGGGGCCGCCCCGGCTGGACCGGGTCCGCATCCCGCTGGCCAAGCTGCCCCGGAGCATGGACGGGCTGCGGATCGCCACCGTCTCCGACATCCACCTCGGGCCGCTGCGCGGCCGGGCGCACACCGAGCGGATCGTCGCGATGATCAATCGGCTGGACGCCGACCTGGTGGCGGTCGTCGGCGACCTGGTGGACGGCTCGGTGGCCGAGTTGGGCGCGGCGGCGGAGCCGCTGCGCGACCTGCGCTCCCGCTACGGCAGCTTCTTCGTCACCGGCAACCACGAATACTATTCCGGCGTCGAGGAGTGGGTCCGCGAGGTGGATCGGCTCGGCCTGCGGGTGCTGCAGAACGAGCGGCAGGAGATCCGGGCCCGGGGCGGGGTGCTCGACCTGGCCGGCGTCAACGACGTGACCGCCGCCGGCACCGGGCTGGCCGGGCCGGCCGACTACGCCGCCGCGCTCGCCGACCGCGACCCGAGCCGCCCGGTGGTGCTGTTGGCCCACCAGCCGGTGGCCGCGCACGAGGCGGCGAAGTTCGGCGTCGACCTCCAACTGTCCGGGCACACCCACGGCGGCCAGATGGTGCCGTTCAACCTGGCGGTGAAGCTCCAGCAGCCGGTGGTCTCCGGTCTGGGCGAGGTGGACGGCACCAAGGTCTACGTCACCAACGGCGCCGGCTTCTGGGGCCCGCCGGTGCGGGTCGGCGCTCCGCCGCAGGTGACGCTGGTGGAGTTGCGCGCCCCATAGCGCGCCAGGGCCGCCGCGTCCAGCACCGCATTGCTCAGGTCACGCGTACGCGTGGCGGCGGGCGGGTAGGCAACCGGACGTGACAGGATGCGGCGTGCCTCCGTTCAGTGCCGCACCCCCCGGTGGCTCCCCGCCCTACGTCGCGGATCTGCACATCCACTCGAAATACTCGCGGGCGTGCAGCCGTGACCTGACCCTGCCGAACCTCGGCTGGTGGGCCCGGCGCAAGGGCATCGGGGTGCTCGGCACCGGCGACTTCACCCACCCCGCCTGGTACGACCACCTGCGCGAGACGCTGCACCCGGCCGAGCCCGGTCTCTACCGGCTGTCACCGGAGGCGGAACGGGACATCGCCCGGCGGCTGCCGCCCCGGCTGGCCAGCGAGGCGGAGGCGGACCCGGTCCGGTTCATGCTCAGCGTGGAGATCTCCACCATCTACAAGCGGGACGACCGGACCCGCAAGGTGCACCACCTGATCTACCTGCCGGACCTGGACGCGGTGGGCCGGTTCAACGCCGCGCTGGGCCGGATCGGCAACCTCGGTTCGGACGGCCGGCCGATCCTCGGGCTGGACTCCCGCGACCTGCTGGAGATCACGCTGCAGGCCAGCGAGGACGGCTACCTGGTGCCGGCGCACATCTGGACGCCCTGGTTCTCCGCGCTCGGCTCGAAGTCCGGCTTCGACGCGATCGCCGACTGCTACGCCGACCTGGCCGAGCACATCTTCGCGGTGGAGACCGGGCTCTCCTCCGACCCGGAGATGAACTGGCGGGTCGGCAGCCTGGACCGCTACCGGTTGGTGTCGAACTCGGACGCCCACTCGCCGCCGGCGCTGGGCCGGGAGGCGACCGTGCTCACCGCGCCGCGCGACTACTTCTCCATCCGCGAGGCGCTGCGCACCGGCGACGGGCTGGCCGGCACCGTCGAGTTCTTCCCGGAGGAGGGCAAGTACCACGCCGACGGGCACCGGCTGTGCGGGGTGAACTGGTCGCCGGAGCGGACCCGCGAGGCGGGCGGTCGCTGCCCGGAGTGCGGCAAGCCGCTGACCGTCGGCGTGCTCAGCCGGGTCGAGGCGCTGGCCGACCGGCCGGCGGGGCACCGTCCGGCGCACGCCCGCGAGGTGGCCCACCTGGTGCCGCTGGCCGAGATCCTGGGTGAGCTGAACCGGGTGGGCGCGCGGTCGAAGAAGGTCGAGGGCAAGCTCAACGAGTTGGTCGCGGCGCTCGGCCCGGAGTTGGAGATCCTGACCCGTACCCCGGTGGAGGAGATCGGTCGCGTCGGCGGCGAACTGCTCGCGGAGGGCATCGGCCGGCTGCGCCGCGGCGAGGTGCGCCGGGTGCCGGGTTACGACGGTGAGTACGGGGTGATCACGCTGTTCGATCCGGCGGAACTGGGCGCCTCGGGTGGCGGTGGGCAGGACGCGCTCTTCGACGTACCCGTGCCGGCGCAGCGGCGGCCCGCGGAGCCGGCGCCGAAGCCGAAGGCCAAGCGCCCGGCGGAGGCGCGGCCGGAGCCGAAGCGGAAGCCGGCCGCGCCCCCGCTCGCGCCGCCGCCCTCCCCGCACGAGCCGTTCGAGCCGATGCTGGCCGGCATGGAGGAGGTCGGCACCGGCCTGCTGGACCGGCTGGACGCGATGCAGCGGGTGGCCGCGTCGGCACCGGGTGGCCCGCTGCTCATCGTGGCCGGCCCGGGCACCGGCAAGACCCGGACGCTGACGCACCGGATCGCCTACCTGTGCGCGGAGCTGAACGTCTTCCCGGACCAGTGCCTGGCGATCACGTTCACCCGGCGGGCGGCCGAGGAGCTGCGGCACCGCCTGGACGGGCTGCTCGGGCCGGTCGCCGAGGACGTCACGGTGGGCACCTTCCACGCGCTCGGCCTGACCGTGCTGCGGGAGAACGCGGCGGCGGCCGGGCTGCCGGCGGACTTCCGGATCGCCGACGACACCGACCGGGCGGCGGCCCGCGCGGAGGCCGGCGACGACGACGAGCGGTACGTGGCGTTGCTGCGCAAGCGGGACCTGGTGGACCTGGACGAGCTGCTCACCCTGCCGGTGGCGCTGTTGAAGGGCGACTGGAAGCTGGTCCGCGACTACCGGGAGCGGTGGAAATGGATCTTCGTCGACGAGTACCAGGACGTCGACGCGGTCCAGTACGACCTGCTGCGACTGCTCAGCCCACCCAACGGCAACCTGTGCGCGATCGGCGACCCGGACCAGGCGATCTACTCGTTCCGGGGCGCCGACGTCGGCTACTTCCTGCGTTTCTCGCAGGACTTCACCGACGCCCGGCTGGTCCGGCTGAACCGCAACTACCGCTCCTCCGCGCCGATCCTGGCCGCCGCCGTGCAGGCGATCGCGCCGTCGTCGCTGGTCCGGGGTCGCCGCCTCGACCCGGCCCGGCTCGACCCGGAGGCCCCGCTGGTCGGCCGGTACGCCGCGACCACCGTCTCCGACGAGGCCGACTTCGTCGCGCGTACCGTCGACGAGCTGGTCGGCGGCCTGTCCCACCGGTCGCTCGACTCGGGCCGGATCGACGGGCGGGCGACCTCGTTGTCCTTCTCCGACATCGCCGTGCTCTACCGCACCGACTCCCAGGCCGCGCCGATCGTGGACGCGCTGGCCCGGGCGAACATCCCGGTGCAGAAGCGGTCGCACGACCGGCTGCGCGACCGGCCGGGCGTCACCGCGATCGCCCGCGAGCTGCGCCACGCCGGCCTCGACGGCTCCCTGACCGCCCGGGTGCGCGAGGCCGGCCGGATCCTGGCGGAACGCTTCGCCGTGCCGACGCTCGACGGCACCGGCGCGGTACGCCCCGAGGACGTCCGCACGGCCGTGGACCTGCTCACGCCGCTGGCCCGGCGCTGCGGCGACGACCTGGGGTCGTTCCTCAACCAGCTCGCCACCGGCGCCGAGGTGGACGCGCTGGACCCGCGCGCCGAGGCGGTCACGCTGCTCACCCTGCACGCGGCCAAGGGCCTGGAGTTCCCGGTGGTGTTCCTGGTCGGGGCCGAGGACGGGCTGTTGCCGCTGCGCTGGCCGGGCAGCGAGCCGGACGACGACGCGGTGGCCGAGGAGCGGCGGCTGTTCTTCGTCGGGTTGACCCGGGCGCAGGACCGGCTCTACGTCAGCCACACCGCCCGGCGCAGCCGGCACGGCTCGGAACGCCAGACCCGCCCGACGCCGTTCCTCGACGTGATCGACCCGGCGTTGTTCGACCGGCTCGGCTTCGCCGAGCCCCGCCGCCCGCGCGATCACCAGCTCCGCTTGATGTGAAAGGCGGGGCCCCTTCTTAACGCCTACGGTAGAGAAGGGGCCCCTTCTCACCGCTACGTTCAGGTGAGCACGGCGGCGAGCCAGGCGCCGGTGAGGATCGCCGGGCCGAACGGCAGCGGGGTGTCCCGGCGGATCCGGCCGGCGACGAGCAGCACGAGCACCAGCGTCCCGGCGAGCACGTGCGGGAGAAGCAGCCCGAGCCGGAGCGTCGGCCAGCCGAGCCAGCCCAGCGGGAGCCCGAGGGCGGCGGCGAGCTTCACGTCACCGAAGCCGAGCCGGGCACCCGGCAGCAGCGCGAGCAGCAGGTATGCGCACAGGGACAGGCCGGCGCCGGTCAGCGCGGTCGCCGCGCGGCCCGGTTCGCCGACGACCAGCGCCGTCCCGGCCAGCCCGAGCCCGCCGAACGCCACCGCGCCCACCAGCGGGTCGGGCAGTCGCAGCGCGATCAGGTCGGTCACCGCGAGCACCAGCCCGGCCGCCGCGATCAGCAGGAGCACCGGCAGCGCGGGGTCGGCGCCGCGCCGGGCGGCCAGGCCGCCGAACACCACCGCCCCGGCGACCGCCACGCCGACAACCGCCCCGCCGTCGGCAGGCCCGCCGGGAGGTACGCCGAGGACGTGGCGGCCGAGCGGCACCGCGAGCCGGCCGACCAGCCCTCCGAGCGCCGCGATCCCCACCACCGACGCCGTCGACACGGGCCGGGACGCTACCGCCCGTCCGGCGTCGGGGCCGCCCCGTCGACGGCTGCCGGCGTCCTCCGGCGCGGACGTTCGGTGCTCACCACCACCGCCACGCCGGCCACGATCACCGCGCCGCCGAGCAGCACCTGCGCGGTGACCGGCTCGGCGACGAGCAGCGCGCCGAGCGCCACCGCGACCGCCGGGTTGACGTACGCGTACGTGGAGACCAGGGAGATCGGCGCGTGGGCGAGCAACCAGACGTACGCGGTGAAGGCGACCAGCGAGCCGGCCACCATCAGGTACGCCAGCGCCACCCAGGACCGGCCGGTCACCTGGGCCGGGTCGAAGTCGCGCAGCTCTCCCCGCACGGCCGCGATCACGGTGAGCGCCACCGCGCCGGCCACCATCTCGTAGACGGTGGCCACGAACGGGTCGGCGGGCATCCGGATCCGGCCGGACAGGTAGGAGCCGACCGACCAGCTCACCGCGCCAGCGACGACGGTCAGCGCGCCGGCCAGCGGCACGCCGTCCACGCCGTCGCGGGGCAGCACGAGCAGGACGAGCCCGGCGAAGCCGAGCGCCACGCCGACGAAGGTCCACGGGCGGGGGCGGTCCCCGCCGACGGTGCGGAGCACCACCACGAGGAGCGGGACGGTGGCGACCAGCAGCGCGGCGACGCCGGAGGGCACCGCGTCGCCGGGCGGGCCCGACTCGGCGAGCACCACCAGCCCGTTGCCGCCAGCCAGCAGCAGCACGCCGACCAGCGCGGCCGAGCCGAGGTGGCGGGGCGGCACGCGCAGCGATCCCGGACCGCGTCGGAGCCGGAGCACCAGCGCGAGCACGACGGCGGCGGCGGCGGCGAACCGCATCGCGGCGGAGGTGAGCGGCGGCAGGGATTCGACGGCGACCCGGATGCCCAGGTAGGTCGATCCCCAGAAGACGTAGACCAGGGCCAGTGCGGTCCAGATCAGGGCGGTCCGGGCCGGCGGCGCCGCGGTTCCGGTGGCGTCCGTCGCAGTCGTGGGGCGTGAGCTCATCGGTGGACCACGCTACGGTGACCACGGCGTCGGCGTCGCCCCTTGGTGGCCGGCCTCTCAGCACTGGCGTACGCAGGAGGCGTTCATGTCGAACTTCGGACCACCGGGCGGCGGCGCACCCGAGCCGTGGGGCGCACGACGCCCCGACGACGGCTACGCCCCCGATCCGCACCGGGGCGGCCCGCAGTACGGCCCGCCCCAGCAGTACGGGCCGGCGCCGGAGTGGACCGGCGCCCCGCCGCACCAGGGCTACCCGGCCGACCCCGGCTACCCGACCGGGCAGCCGGCCTACGACGCCGGACAACCGCCCTACCAGGCCGGGCCGCCGGCCTACGACACCGGGCAGTCGCCCTACCCGGCCGGGCCGGGCCCGTACGCCGGCGGGGGTCAGCCGCCGTACGCGGGCGGCCCGCCGCCGTACCTCGCCGGGCCGGCGCCCTACGACCAGCCGACGCCGCCCAAGCGGGGTCGGGGACCGCTGCTCGTGGTGGTGATCGTGCTGGCGGTGCTGCTGCTGGGCGGCGCCGGGGCGTACTGGCTGCTCGGCCGGGACGAGGAGAGCCCGACGGCCGGGACGACGGCCGCCACCGCGCCGGCCGCGGAGCCGACGGCGGCGGCGCCGAGCGACGCGGCGGAGGTGACGCCCACGGCGGCGGCGCCGGCCTCGTCGACCGATCCGCGTTTCGTCAAGGCGGGTCAGTGCGTGGCCAACGAGGGCGGCAGCGGCCAGCCGAAGCTGGTGATCGCCGACTGCGCCCCGAAGACGTACGAGGTGCTGCGCCGGATCGACGGCGCGACCGGCGGCAAGAAGGACGCCGAGGCGAAGTGCGGGAAGGTGACCGGCTACACCGACTGGTACTTCTTCGACAGTGAGCTGGACACGCTGGACTTCGTGCTCTGCCTGAAGCGGCGGTGAGACGGCGGTAGGCAAAACTAGGGCTGTCTAGCATCCACGCTAGACAGCCCTAGTTTCTTGTCGACGCCGACACGCGGTAGCCGCCTCTACGCACGTCTAGCCTGGCCGCTAGAGAAGCCGATACTCTGCGATCCGTGGATCCCGTCCGCAACCCGTACGCCCCCGGCGCCGGTCAGCGCCCGCCCGAACTCGCCGGGCGGGGGCGGGAGCTGGACGTGTTCGACGTGGTGCTGGAACGCATCGCCCGCGGCCGGCCGGAACGCAGCCTGATGCTCACCGGGCTGCGCGGGGTGGGCAAGACGGTCCTGCTCAACACGCTGCGCTCGGAGGCGATCAACCACCTCTGGGGCACCGGCAAGATCGAGGCCCGGCCGGACCAGTCGTTGCGCCGGCCGGTCGCCGCCGCGCTGCACATGGCGGTCCGGGAGTTGGCCCCGCGCCACCGCGCGCCGGACCGGATCGACGGCTTCCTCGGCGTGCTCAAGGCGTTCGCGCAGCGCTCCGCGCCGACCGGACGGGGTGGCGCCGCGCCGAAGCTGCGCGACCGCTGGCAGCCCGGCATCGACGTGCCGGCCAGCAGCGGCCGGGCCGACTCCGGTGACATCGAGATCGACCTGGTCGAGCTGCTCAGCGACGCGGCGGCGGTCGCCACCGACGTGGGCACCGGCATCGCGATCTTCATCGACGAGATGCAGGACGTCGGCGCCGAGGACGTGTCCGCGCTCTGCGCCGCCTGCCACGAGCTGTCCCAACTCGGCGCGCCGCTGATCGTGGTGGGCGCCGGCCTGCCGCACCTGCCGGCGGTGCTCAGCGCCGCCAAGTCGTACTCCGAACGGCTCTACCGCTACCAGCGGATCGACCGGCTGGACCGGATCGCCGCCGACCAGGCACTCTGCGCGCCGGCCGAGCGGGAGGAGGTCGAGTACGAGCAGAAGGCGCTCGACCTGCTCTACGAGAAGTCCGGCGGCTACCCCTACTTCGTCCAGGCGTACGGGAAGGCGACCTGGGACCACGCGCCCCGCTCGCCGATCACCGCGGCGGACGTCCGGGTCGCCGCGCCGGAGGCGGAGGCGGAACTGGCGGTGGGTTTCTTCGGCTCCCGGTTCGAGCGGGCCACCCCGGCCGAACGCGAATACATGCGGGCCATGGCCACGTTGGCGCTGGTGGACGGCGAGGAGGGCGCGCGCGACGACATGGACGCCGCGGTGCCCACCGCCGAGATCGCGCGGGCGCTCGGCCGCAAGCCGGCCAGCCTCTCCCCGGCCCGGGACGCGCTGATCAAGAAGGGCCTGATCTATTCCGGCGAGCGGGGGACGGTCGCGTTCACCGTGCCGCACTTCGGCCGCTACCTGCGCACCCAGCCGACCTGAGCGACAACCGGCCCGACCGGGACGCCGGGGGTCAGACCCGCGACCAGGGCGGCGGGAAGACCACCTCGCCGGCCGGGGGCGGCGGCTCCTCGCCGGTGGACGGCGGCAGCACCAGCGCCTGCCACGGCTCCCCCAGCCCGGACCACGGGCTGGTCAGCCCCAACCGGTCCGCCGGCCCGAAGCCGAACCGCCGGTAGTACGCCGGGTCGCCGAGCACCACCACCAGCCGCTCGTCCAACTCCGTGGCCGCGTCGAGCGCCGCCTGCACCACGGCGGCGCCGTGCCCGACGCGCTGCCGGTGCGGGGCCACCGCCACCGGCCCGAGCACCAGCGCCGGCCAGCCGCCGCCGTCGGTGCGGACCCGGACCCGGGTGAGCAGCGCGAAGCCCACCACCTCGCCGCCATACTCGGCGACCATGGCCAGCTCCGGGATCCACGCGGCGCTGTGCCGCAACTCCTCGACCAGACCCACCTCGGGCGGGGCGGCCACGTCGGGTCGGGCGAACGCGGCGGCGAGCACCCGGGCCACCGGTGCCTCGTCGGCCGGGTCCTCCGGGCGAAGTCGCAGCGTCGTCACCCGCGCGACCTTACCGAAAACGGCCGGTCCATCCGCGACGGTCGCTGAAATCGATACCGGACGGACGTCGATACCTTTCGTGTGTTGCAGGGGTGATGGGGTCTCCGACGGGGTATGACTGGAAGCATGAAGCCCGTGCGCTCCCTCGCCCGAGTCATGTTGAGCGGCATCTTCGTGGTCAGCGGCGCCCGCAACCTGCGCAACCCGGAACGGCTGGTGCCCGCCGCGAAGCCGGTCACCGACAAGGTCGCCCCGCTGATCCAGAACCTGCACCCGCGCATCCCGACCGACACCGAGACGCTGATCCGGGCCAACGCCGCGACGCAACTGGTCGGCGGCCTGATGCTGGCCACCGGCCGGTTCAGCCGCCCGGCCGCGCTCGTGCTCGCCGGCACCCTGGTGCCGACGACCGCCGCCGGGCATCCCTTCTGGAACAACGACGACCCGGCCGCGCGCAACAACAACCAGATCCACTTCCTGAAGAACCTCGGGCTGCTCGGCGGCCTCCTCCTCGCCGCCGCCGACACCGAGGGCAAGCCGGGGCTGCGCTGGCGCGCCGGCCACCGGATCGACCACTCCCGCCGGTCGGTCAAGCGCGCGGTCCGCACCGCCCGCCGGGAGGCGAAGATCGCCGTACGCTCCGCCGCGACCGCGCGCCGGATGCCCGGCTGACCCAGACCCGTACGGCCACCACCCCCCGCAAGGCCACCAATCACCTGAACCGTCCGAGACCCGTTAACGCGGCGGAAATGTCGCGAACACGTGTGGGATCGGACACGGTCACGTAACGCGGGAGGCAGCATCGTGAGGCGCCGTTCTAGGCTCCGTTCTGGACCTGGACGGGCACGACGACCTTGGTACGGGGGTGGCCACGCCATGCCGACGACAGTCGGTAGACGGACCAACCGCCCCACCCCGGCCCCCCGCGTCGTCCTCGGGGTCGACCAACGGCTCGCGACACGCATCGGCGTCGTGGCCGCCGTGTCGTACGCGGCGTGGCTCGCCATCGGCGCCTTCGGCCGGCCGTACAACTTCTTCGACATGAAGATCTACCACGGTGCGGTGCTGTGGTGGGCGAACGGCAACGAGCTGTACGACTTCGTCGCGCCCTCGACGACCCTCGGCTTCACCTATCCACCCTTCGCCGCCCTGGTCATGCTGCCCATGTCCTGGCTGCCGGTGGACGGCGCCGGGTTCGTCAACGCGCTGGCCAGCATCGCCGCGCTCGCCGTCGTGCTGGCCGCGTTGCTGCGCCCGATCGTGGACCGGCTCGGCTGGCCGCTCTGGTTCACCGTCGGCATCGCCACCCCGCTCGCCGTGGCCATCGAGCCGTCCCGGGAGACCCTCGGCTACGGCCAGGTCAACCTGCTGCTCTTCGCGTTGATCATGGCGGACCTGGTGGGTCTGCGCTGGCGGGCCCGGCGCGGCACCCACCACGAGACCGCCGAGACGCCGCTGGCCCGCTTCGTCTACAGCGGCGCCTGGGCCGGGGTCGGCATCGGGCTCGCCACCGCGGTCAAGCTCACCCCGGCGCTGTTCGTGGGCTACCTGATGCTCACCCGGCAGTGGCGCGCCGCGTGGATCGCGGTCGGCACCGCGGTCGGCGTGACGCTCGCGACGTTCGGCGTGGTCGGCGCGGAGTCCCGCACCTACTTCACCGACGTGCTGTGGCAGACCGAGCGGGTCGGCGCCGCCGACATGACCGCCAACCAGTCCCTCGCCGGCCTGCTGGCGCGGCTGTACGACTCGATCGAGACCCCCGGGCTGCTCTGGCTCGCCTTCTCGGTGCTGGTGCTGGCGCTGGGCCTGTCCCGGGCGATCAACGCCCGCGCGGACGGCGACGAGCTGACCGCGTTCACGCTGGTCGGGCTCACCGCCAACGTGATCAGCCCGATCTCCTGGTCGCACCACCTGGTCTGGGTGATCCCGGCGATCGTGGTGCTGGCCGACGCCGCGGTGCGCCGCCGCGACGCGAGCCGGGGCCTGCCGCTGCGCGGCAGCACGCTGCCCGCCACGAACGGCGTACCCACGTTGCGCCCGCCGATCTGGTATCCCACGCTGACCGGGCTCCGGCACGCGGCCGGCGCGCTCGGGCTCTACCTGCTGTTCCTGATCTCACCGATCTGGCCGTACGAGCACCAGCTCCCCGAGGTGTCCCACTACCAGGACGGCCTGTTCGGCGCGCTGATGGAGAACTCCCTGGCCATCGCGCTGATCGTGCTGGTCGCGGCGCTGCCCTGGCGGCCCGGCGCCGAACCGGCGTTCTATCCCGACCGGCTGGCCCGCACCGCTCCGCTCGCCGCCCGGCGCTGACCGGCGGCCCGACTCAGGGGCAGTTCACCCACTCCTCGGTGCCGTCGTCGAAGACCTGCCGCTTCCAGATCGGCAGCCGCGCCTTGACCTCGTCGACCAGCCGGGCGCAGGCCGCGAACGCCGCCGCCCGGTGCGCGGTGCTGACCGCCGCGACCAGCGCCACGTCCCCGATCTCCAGCGGGCCGATCCGGTGCGACACCGCCACCGCGTGGACCGCCGGGTCGGCGGCGATCTCGGCCGCCACCTCACGCAGCACCGCCTCGGCGGTGGGGTGGCCCTCGTATTCCAGGCTGGTCACCGCCCGCCCGTGGTCGTGGTCGCGGACCACGCCCTGGAAGGACACCACCGCGCCGGCCCGGCGGTCGGCGACCGCCGCCTCGTGCGCGGCCAGGTCGAGCGGCCGGTCGGTGACCGCGCCCAGCAGCACTCGCGTCTCCACGGTCATGAACGCTCTCCCGGGGTCAGGGGCAGGGGCACGAGCGGCACGCGGTCGCCCACCGCGCCGCTGGCGCCGGGGCGGATCACCGCGAAGCCGTCCGCGCCGGCCAGCCCGCGCAGCATCGCCGAACCGACGTGCCGCACCGGGTGGGCGGTGCCGGCGACCCGGTCCCAGCGGACCAGCGCGAGGTGGGTGTGGTCACCGCGCCCGGGGACCGCCTCGGCCAGGGTGACCTGCGGCAGCACCGGCATCGGCCGGCCGGTGAGCCCGGCGAGCAGGGGAACGACGAGGGAGACCAGGGCCACCACCGCGGACTGCGGGTTGCCCGGCAGGCCGGCCACGAAGCGCACCCGCCCGTCGCCGTCGACCAGGCGGGCGAGCAGCATCGGGAAGCCGGGGCGCACCGCCACGGTGTTGACCACGTAGTCGGCGCCGAGCGCCTCCAGCGTCGGATGCAGGTGGTCGACCGGGCCGTGCATGGTGCCGCCGGTGGTGCAGACCAGATCGGCGTTGGCGAGCGCGCCACGCAGCGCCGCGACGTGCGCGGGCAGGGTGTCGGCGACCGGCCCGACCACGTCGCCGCCCCGCACCTGGCAGCCGTAGCGGCGCAGCCACGCCGGCACCGACGGGCCGAGCGCGTCGCGCACCCGGCCGGCACCCGGCGCGCCCGAGGTGAGCAGTTCGTCGCCGAAGACCAGCAGCGCGGCCCGGGGCGCCCGGCGGACCCGCAGCGTGTCGTGACCGCACGAGGCGGCCAGGCCGATCACCGACGGATCCACCGGCGTGCCGGCGGGCAGCAACTCCTCGCCGAGGTGCGCCTCCTCACCCGGCTCGCGCCATTCCGCCTGCGGCCGGGGCGTGCCGGCCACCAGGCCGTCCGCCGCCCGGGTCGACTCCTCGATCCGCAGGATCGCGCTCGTGCCGACGGGGACCATCGCGCCGGTGGCGATCTCCACCGTGGTGCCGTCGTCCGCCAGCGGAGGCGCGGTGTGCCCGGCGAGCACCCGGCCGACCACCTGCCACGGCCCCGGTCCACGCACCGCCCAGCCGTCCACGCTGGAGGTGGGGAACGCCGGCAGGTCGGTGCGCGTGGTCAGCGGCTCGGCCAGCGTCTGCCCGTCGGTGTCGGCCAGCGGGCGGGCGACCGCGGGGAGCGCGGCGGAGAGACCGACCGCGTACACCCGGGCGCGGGCCTCTTCCCAGCCGGCCGGCGGCGGCGCGCCCACCTCGGCCCCGGCGGCTTCGGTTTCCGTGCTCATCCGGCGAGCCTAACGCCGGCGCACGCGACCCGCGGGCTCAGTGGTCGCCGCCGCGGAGCTGGTCGACCGCGTGCCGCAGGATCGGCCCCAGCACGGCCAGGCCGTCCCGGGCCCCGCCGCGCGAGCCGGGCAGGTTGACCACGAGCATCCGGCCGGCCACCCCGGCCAGGCCACGGGACAACGCGGCCGTGGGCACCGCGTCGCGGCTGTGCGCGCGGATCGCCTCGGCGATCCCGGGAATCTCGTAGTCGAGGAGCGCGCGGGTCACGTCGGGGGTGCGATCGGTCGGGGTGATGCCGGTGCCGCCGCTGGTCAGCACCACGTCGACGCCCTCCTCGCGGGCGGTCCGCAGGGCGGCGCCGACCGGGTCGCCGTCGGGCACCACCACCGGCGCGTCGACCGTGCAGCCCAGCTCCCGCAGACCGGCGACGAGCAGCGGGCCGCTGGTGTCCTCGTAGACCCCGGCGGCGGCCCGGTTGGAGGCCACGATCACCCGGGCGCGGATCACGGCCGGTCCTCCGGCCGCACCCACTCGCCGGTCTTGCCGCCGGACTTGTGGAGCACCCGCACGGCGTCCACCGACGCGGCCGGGTCAACGGCCTTCACCATGTCGACCAGGGCCAGCCCGGCGACGGCCACCGCGGTGAGCGCCTCCATCTCCACGCCGGTGCGGTCGGCCGTCCGCGCGGTCGCGGTGATCTCCACGGTGTCGGCGGTGAGACTGAGGTCGACGGCGACGCCGTGCAGGGCGATCGGGTGGCACAGCGGGATCAGGTCGGGGGTGCGCTTGGCCCCCATGATCCCGGCGAGCCGCCCGACCGCGAGCGCGTCGCCCTTGGGCAGGCCGTCGCGGCGCAACAGCTCGATCACCTCAGTGGTGGTGCGGAGCCGGCCGGCGGCGACCGCCAACCGGCCGGAGACCGGCTTGGCGGAGACGTCGACCATGCGGGCCGCGCCGGCGGAATCGACGTGGGTGAGCTGCGCGGGTTCGGTCACCGCCCGACCCTATCCGCCGGGTACGACGGGAGCGGCCCGCACCGTCGATGGGGAAGGGCGCCGTGCCGGGTGCCGATGATCGGCATGACGCCCCTCCCACACCGTCCCACCGTCGAGCCGCTGGGGAGACTCGACGTGTGGGGGCCTCTCCGGCCTGGTCCACCACGTGTGGCGGACCATCCCCGTTGGCCGACGACGGGACGTTAGCGGGCACCGCGATAAGAAATCGATAAACCGGTTCAGGGATCAGGGTGGAACTGATGGCGCTCGGGGGCACCCATCCGCTCGAAGATCGCCTGGGCCCGCTGCCGGAACCGCTCAGCCTGCTCGCTGCCGGCTCCGCCGAGGTGGCCGGCGAGTGCGATCAGCGCTCGGGCCTGCTCGTAGGGGTGAGCGATACGGGTGGCGAGGGCGAGTGCACGCTGGTGCGCCGGCGCCGCCTCGTCGGTCCGACCGGCGGCAGTCAGGGTCAGTCCGAGGTCGTTGAGCACCGCCGCCTGGACGTGTCGCTCGCCCGAGTCCCTCGACAGGTCGAGCGCGAGGTCGTGCTGCCCGAGTGCGTCGCCGAACCGGCTCAGATGTCGGTACGCGATGCCGAGATCGTTGCGCACCTCCGCCTCGCCGAACCGGTGCCCGGTGCGGTCCCGGAGCCGGATCGAGGCCCGGAGCAGGCGGATCGCCTTCGCATGGTGCCCGAGGCGGTTCTCCACCGACGCGATGTGTCCCAGTGCGTTCGACATGTGATAGTCGCTGCCCTGGCATCTCGCGAGGAAGAGGTGCTGGCGATGGGCTTCCAACGCCTCGGCGTACCGCCCAACTGCGGTCAGCGCGTAACCGAGGTTCGGCAGGGACGGGATGGGGTCGACATCGCCCCGCGAGTCCTCGCGGAGCAGTTGCCGACCAAGGGCGACCGATCTCTCCGGATCCCCGGTCAGCCAGTGCACCACCACGAGATTCGCCCGATAGCGATGCTCGTTGCCCCGGTCGTCGAGCTTCCGGGAGATGGAGACGGCTGTCTCGAGGTGCCGCAGCGAGTCCAGGTAGCTGCCCGTACGGGTGTACGCGGAGGCGAGATAGTTGTGCATGACCCCCTGGGCGACCAGATCACCGCCCAACTCCGCCGCGCTCAGGCCGGCACGGTGGATGACGATGATGTCGTCGAAGTACCCCCGCATGTAGCAGAACCGCCACATGGCTCGCGCGAGCCGCCAGGCGTAGCCGGAGTGCCCTTCCCGCGCGGCGAATCCGATCAGGGCGACCAGATTGGCCCGTTCCCGCTCCAACCACTCGACGTCCGACGCGTCGGCCTCATCGGTCAGGTCGGGTCGGCGAGGCGGATCGAGGCGCAGGTGGGCGTGCAGCACCCGCTGGTCCAGTTCGCTGGCTCGGACCACCACCTGGTGGAGCACATGGTCGAGCAGACGGGCGCCCGGCTCCCGGCGTTCCACCAGGTCCGCCGACTCGTGGAAGAGTTCGGCGGCGTACTGGCGCATGAGGTCGTGCAACCGGTATCGCCCCGGGGCCGTCTCCTCGAGCAGGTGCTGGTCGAGGAGATCGTCCAACATCCGTTCGGTGTGCTCCGCCGGTAGGTCGACCAGGGCGGCGATCATCCGCGCGTCGAGAGAATCCCCCGGGTGGAGGCTGACGAGCCGGAACAGTCTCCGCACCGGCTCGGCCAACTGCTCGTACGAGGCGGAGAAGGCTCCGGCGACGGTCTGCTGGTCCACCGCGAGCCGTCGGAGCACGGTGCCCCCGGCGCCCAACCGCCGGGCGAGGTCGGCGACCCGCCAGGTGGACCGGTGGGCCAGCCAGCCGCCGGCCAGCCGGACGGCCAGGGGTAAGTGGCCGCATCGGCGCACCACCTCCACCGCCGCGTCCGGTTCGGCGCGGATCCGGTCCTCGCCGGCGGTTGAGGACAGGAGTTCCACCGCCTCGCCGGAGGTCAGCACGGGAAGCGACACGGCCGGTCCGATGTCGCCGACGGACAACCGGCGACGGCTGGTCACCAGGAACACCGTTCCCCCACCGGTCGGCAGGAGCGGACGGATCTGGGGCCCGCTCGCCGCGTTGTCCAACACCACGACCACGCGGTGACGCCGCAGCTCGTGCTGCCACAGCTCGGCGCGCTCGTCATGATCAGTCGGGATCCGGCCGGCCGGTACGCCCATCTGCCGAAGCAGCACGGTCGTCGCGTCGGCCGGGTCGACTGGATCACTCTCGTCGTGCCCGCGGAGGTCGATGAAGAGCTGTCCGTCCCGGTGCCGGTCGGCCAGCCTGCGCGCCAGGTGGAGCGCGAAGGCGGTCTTCCCGCTTCCCGCCATGCCGTTGACGACCCTGACCGCCGATGTGCCGGCGACGGTGAGCGCGATCTCGGTGAGCGTCCGTTCGACGAGCTCACGGCGACCGACGAAGGCGACGACCGCCCGCGGAAGGTGACGGCGGTCCCCTCGTGCGCCTGGTCCGAGAGATCTCGAACGGTCGGGTTCGGGCGTGCCCGGACGTGCGACGGACGACGTCTGCGCCGGGATGCCGTCGCGCAATGACTGCCGCAGGCGAAGCAGTTCGGCGCCGGGCTGGATGCCGAGTTGCTCAGCGAGCAC